>JAWKHJ010000027.1:0-72431 GCA_041394905.1 Bryobacterales bacterium
CTCTTCCCCGAGCACGGTATAGAGTCGGCCATAGCGCTTGGCGGCGGCCCGTAGGCGTTCGCCGAGTCCGTCTGACGAGGCGACTTCGTCGAAGCCGGTCTGGGCGGCAGCGGTGTCGTCGGCAGGGTCGATTCGAGGGCCGTTCCATTCCTGGTCGGCTTGGGAGACGCGCTCTAGGAACAGGGTTTCGCGGTACGGCCGCTTGTCCGTGGCGGGCTCGATGAGCAGCGCCGCGTCCGGCTCACGGCAACCGGTGAGATAAAAGAAGTTGCTCTCCTGGACCAGGGGGCCGGGGTCGACGCGCCCCGCAGCCTCCCCGACGCCGAACAGCACCAAGGCTCCCTCGGAACGCTCGGCCGCGATGTGTAGGCGGCGCTGCCGCAGCTCATCGGCCGCGGGGCCTTCAATGGCCGCAAGCAACAGCGCGCTAAACGCAGCCAAAGCAGCAATTTTGGCGATTCGCTGAGCTCTGCGCCGCATCGTCGTTAGTATAGACGCGGTAAGATTCGGCGCCGCGAGCGTGGCTTCGGATACAATCGGGGGTCGGCTCCGGCCCGAAGGGTTCCGTATGAGTTTCATTGGCCGCTTGCTCGGCTACCTGAGCGTTCTCGCAAATCTCGTTCTCGCACTTGGCCTGCTTGGATTCGGCTTGATCGGATCGATGGATGGCGGGGATATGAAGATCGACCTGATTCCCGTCGAGCCCGCGAACATGGCCAACACGCTGCTGATCGCCGGCCTGATTGCGCTGGTCTGTGTGGTGCTGGCATTGCGGCCCGGCAAGCTCTCGCGCACGCCGCTGGTGTTGTGGAGTCTGCTTGTTGCTGGGATTCCGATTTGTGCGCTGACTCGTTCGTCCTACCACTTCAACGGAGAAGAGCACTTCCGCAATGGCGTGTGGCTCTTCCTGGGTACGCTGGTGCTGTTGATCGGAGCGATCTACCACCGCCAGCTTGCGCCGGCGTCGCGTGACCGCCGCTAAGCTTTCAAGCTTGCGAGCCCGGCATTGCCGCCGGAATTCTGTTACCCGTTCACCCCGTATGGGAGAATGATTCTCCAGATGAGCACGGAGGCGAAGCAGGCGCTCGAGGCGGCTTTGGAGCGGTTTGGGGCCGATACGGGCACGCTGCACCGGCTCGGCGAGGATGGGCTGCTGCACTTGGAAGCTTGGGCCGGCCACATTCCAGACCACCTGTTGCCCGTCATCCAGACCATTCCCGTCGGCAAAGGCATTGCCGGGCTCGCCGTTGAGCGCAAGGCGCCGGTCGACATCTGCAACTTACAGACCGACACGAGCGGCCAGGCGCGGCCGGGCGCGAAGTCGACTGGAGTGCAGGGCTCGATCTGTGTGCCCATGATGCGCGGCGACGAAGCGGTCGGGGCCCTGGGCATCGCAACCGTCCAGGAGCGCATCTTTACCGAAGCTGAAATTGCAGAGCTGATGGCTCTAGGCCGCTCGCTGGCCGCGAACTGAAGAACGCGAAATCCGCATGTCCACTCTCGTTACGCTTGGCGCCGGGGCGATCCCGGACAACCCCTTCATTCGGCTCAACGGCCGCGATAACGTCGTGGTCGCACGCGTCTCGTTGCCTTCCGGCGCCGAGATCGAGTTCGAAGGCCGCAAGATCACCACGCGTCAGGCTGTCGGCGCCGGCCACAAGGTGGCGATCGTCGAGATCCCTCAGGGCGCAATCGTCTACAAGTACGGCGAGAACATCGGCGTGGCGAAGGAGACGATCCGCGCGGGAGAGCTGGTCCATGTGCACAACTTGGCCTTTGACATCGGCGAGCGGGTTTACGAGTTTTCGACTGCGCTGACCGATCTGCCCGACATCCCGCTGCTGGCGGAGAACACGTTCATGGGCTTCCCGCGCGCCGACGGCCGCGTGGGTACGCGCAACTACATTGCCGTGATCGGTGCGAGCAACTGCTCGGCTTTTGCGGTGCAAAAGGTTGAGGAAGCGTTCAAGAACGAGTCGTTCGAGGGGACAGGCATCGACGGCGTGGTGAGCTTCCCGCATGACGACGGCTGCGGCAAGGCCGAGGGGCCGGACGCGCGGCAGTTGCGTCGGCTGCTTGAAGGCGTGGCCGACCATCCGAACGTGGCGGCGGCGGTGATGGTAGGTCTGGGTTGCGAGGTCAACCAAGTCAGCTACTACACGCGGCCCGAGGCGAAGTCGAATGGCGGCCCGGCGCTGCGGGGATTCACCTTGCAGGAGTCCGGCGGTACTCGGCACGCCATCGCGGATACGGTGAAAGCCGTCCGCGAAATGATTGCCCAAGCAGGCAAGCTCGAACGGCAGCGGGTATCCGCAGCGCATCTGGTGGCGGCGCTCGAATGCGGCGGCTCGGATGCGTTTTCCGGAATCACGGCGAACCCCGGCGTGGGCTACTTCTCCGATCTTCTGGTCAAGCAGGGCGGCACGGCGTGCCTGTCGGAGACGACCGAGGCTTGGGGCGCCGAGCATTTGCTCACCGCGCGGGCGGTCAACCGCGCCGTCGGCGAGAAGATGCTCGCCATCCTCGACTGGTACAAGCGCTACGTGGCCGGTTTCGAAGGCGCACCCTCGTTCGATAACAACCCCTCGCCGGGCAACAAGGCCGGCGGGCTGACGAACATCGCCGAGAAATCGCTGGGCGCGGTCGCCAAGGGCGGCACGTCGAACCTGACGGCCGTGTACGAGTACGCGGAGCGCATGACCGAGCGGGGCTTCGTCTTCATGAACACGCCCGGCTACGATCCGCCATCGGTCGCCGGAATGGCCGCGGCGGTGCGAACGTCTGCTTGTTCACCACCGGGCGCGGAAGCTGCTTCGGCTTCCCCACGGTTCCGGTGGTCAAGATCGCGTCGAATTCGCAGACAGGTAAGTTCATGTCCGAGGACATGGACATCAACGCCGGCGCCGTCGCCGACGGCGAAGAGACGATCCCCGAGCTGGGCGAGCGGATGTACCGCTTCGTGCTCGAGGTTGCCTCGGGGCGCAAGACTTTCAGCGAACAGTTGGGGCATCGCGAGTTCGTTCCCTGGCGCATCGGGCCGGTGTTGTAAGAACGCGCGCATTCCCGTGCGCGCCTCTGTCTTGGATGCAGCAAGTCGATTCGTTTCTGGCAGCGTTCGCGGCGGCCGCCTGGGGGCCCTGGCTGCTGGCCCTGTTGTTGGGCGGCGGCGCGTTCTTCTTCGTTTACTCGCGCTTCATTCCCTTCCGCCACTTCTTCCACGCAATCGACATCTTGCGCGGAAAGTACGACGATCCGAACCAACCTGGCGACTTGTCGCATTTCCGTGCGCTCTCGAGTGCGCTCGCCGGCACGATCGGGCTGGGCAACATCGGCGGCGTGGCCGTCGCGATCCACATGGGCGGCCCGGGCGCGATCTTTTGGATGTGGGTCGGAGCCTTTCTAGGTATTGCGACCAAGTTCTTCACCTGCACGCTTGCGGTGATGTTTCGCGGTCCCGATAGCGCGGGCCACATCCAGGGCGGCCCGATGTACACGGTCGTCAATGGCCTTGGGCCGCGTTTTCGCCCGCTCGGCGCGATGTTCTCCTTGTGCGCCATGGTCGGCGTGTTGCCGATGTTCCAGGTCAACCAGCTCGTGCAGTCATTGCGCGACGTCGTGCTGATTCCCCACGGCTGGCTCGAGGGGCCGGGCGAGGCGTTCGCGTTCAACCTCACCTGCGGCATTCTGGTCTCGTTCCTGGTCGGGCTGGTGGCGATCGGCGGCATCGAGCGCATCGGTCACGTAACGGCGACGATCGTGCCGGGCATGGTGGCGCTCTATTGCGGCTGTGCGCTGGTGATCCTGGCGATGCACGCCACGGAAGTTCCGGAAATTTTCGCCCTGATTGTGCGCGACGCCTTCACGGGGGAAGCGGTGGGCGGTGGCGCGGTTGGGTCAGTGATCCTCACTGGTATCCGTCGTTCGGCTTTTTCGAATGAAGCCGGCGTCGGCACCGAAGCGATGGCGCATGGCGCGGCGCGCACCTCTGAGCCTGTTCGCGAGGGCCTGGTCGCCATGCTTGGGCCGATGCTCGACACATTGATCGTTTGCTCGGCGACGGCGATGATCATCCTGAGCTCGGGCGTGTGGCGCGAGTCGGACTCGAATGGCGTGACGCTTACGGCCGAGGCGTTCAACGAGAGTCTGCCCGGTATTGGTCCCTATCTGCTGGTGATCTGCGTGTTTTTCTTCGCGATCAGCACGATGTTCACCTTCACCTACTACGGAACGAAGGCGTTGGGCTTTCTGATCGGCGCTGAGCGGCAGGGCTATTACAAGTACTTCTACGTGGCGATGATCCTCGTAGGCGCAACGACGAGCGCATCAGCGGTGATCAACCTCTCCGACGCGATGTACGCGCTGATGGCGATCCCCACGATGACGTCGGCCTTGTGGCTAGCGCCGCACGCTATGCGCGCGGCGCGGGAATACTTCGCGCGGCTGGACGCTTAGGCGTCACCGCGTCACCGTCGCCGGCTCCTCATCGAGGATCGCGCTCAAGTAGAGCGGCACGCGGCCATGCTTGGGCGCGGTTTTGAGCAACTCGCGCACTGCACAAAGCAGATCGCGCCGGCTTACTAGGCCGAGCAGCTTCCCGTCCTGCACCACCGCCAGGCGGCGATAGGGCGAGTCGCGGAAGATGGTCGCGATCGTAAGCAAATCAAGATCGGGCCGAATCGTCCGCGGAGTGGAGTCCATCGCTTCGCCCACGGTGTGAGGCAGTGCGCTGTTGATGGGGTTGCGCACCGGCTCGAGGTACTCCGGCGCCCTCTTGGCGATGTGCAGGGCCGAGCGCAGAACGTCGCGGCGGCTGATCTGGCCGAGCAGCCGCCCGTTCCGCACGACGGGCAGTCGGCGGTAGGGCGTCTCGAGGAAGATCTTCGCGACCGACATCCAATCGAGGTTCTCCTCGATCATACGGCCCGGGTCTACGTTCATGAAGTTCGCCACCGTGGTGGTGGGCAACTGATCGTAGGCGGCCCCGAGCAGGACCGACATGCTGGTTTTTTCGCTGAAGCTGCCGATGAACCGCTTGTTCGCATCAACGACAGGAGCGCCGGAAATGCGGTTGTCGAGAAGCTTTGCGATTGCTTCGAAGGCGTCGTCTTCCGGATGTAGGGTGACCAGGTCGGTCTGCATGATGTCGCTTGCGGCGACGGTGGGCAGAACGCGGTTGCGTTGCTCGTACAGACGCGCCGCCCCGATCAGCACGTCCATCGAACACTTCTCCGAAAAGATGCCCTTGTAGTTGTAGTCTGCGTCGACTACGGGAGCGCCCGTCACGCGGTTCTCGAGCAACCGTGAGACGCCGTCGATCACGTTCGTCGACGGGCTCAGAGTGTGCAGGTTTGTCGCCATGATTCCGCTGGCGACTGGGATCTTTTCCATTGTGCGTCCCTCCTCGTTTGTCTTCATGTCTGGCTGGATGAGGTCCAGCCGCCAAGTGTTTCCACCTCCGGGTGCGGCTGTAGTGTACAAACGCAGGCGTGTCTGCGCAAGTCAAATCAGTGCAAAGATTTAGCGCGACGCTGCTAGGGATCGGGCGGGCCGACAGGCGCGGTCTCCAGATCGAGCTCGGGATCTTGGTCCGTCCATTGGGGCGGTTGTTCCAGGCCCTGCGCGAGCTCGGCGCGGCGTCGCCGGCTCCACTCGATGAGGCGAAAGCGGGGCTCGTCGACGCTGAGCTTGCGCTGCTCGGACCAGCTGTCCGGCTCGATTGCGAGCTCCTTGCCGCCGTGAACTTCGATTGCTCGGTCGCCTTGGCGCACAGTCGCCTTCCCTTCGTAGACGCGCAGCTCGGCGGCTGCTCCCGGCCGGGCATGGATCTCGTACTCTCCGCGCTTGTCGAGCTCGACGCGAAGGATGCCCCACAGCAGTGTGACGGCATAGTCCTTGCCTGGCTTGCCCTCCGCCAGATCGGCGACGAGAGCGCCCTCGATGAGACGGACTTGAATATCCGAGAATTCGGCAGCGACAAGCTCGATCTCGCTATTACCGCCGAAACGGGCGTAGGCGCCAGGCGCCAGGAAGATTTCCGCCCGGCCGCGGAGCGTACGCATGAGCTGCCCCGCTTCGAGCTGGACGAACATGTTTGAGGGCAGGCCTTCGGGGCCGACGTCGGAGACCTGCGCGTGACCCTCGACGCGCTGCACCAGCCCTGCTCGCGTGGAAATGGCTTGCTGCGCCCAGGCGGCCGAAGCCGCGAAGCCTGCCACGATCAGCCAACGCAGCATTGCGGTTCCCAGTATAGGCCGCGTGCGTTCGCTATCATGGCCCCACTGCCATGCCGCACGTACTTGCCCTCGACGAAGGAACCACTAGCGCCCGCACCATTCTGTTCGACGAACGAGCCCGCTCGGTTGCGGTCGACCAAATCCCGGTCCACTCCTCGTTCCCGCGCGACGGCTGGGTCGAGCAGGACCCCGAACAGATCTGGCAAGCGCAGATGCGGTCGGTGCAGCGTGCGATCGAGAAGGCCGGCGTGGCGCCGAACGCCATCGCGGCGCTCGGGATCACCAACCAGCGCGAGACGACCATCGTCTGGGACCGCAAGACGGGAAAACCCGTCTCGCCGGCGATCGTATGGCAGTGCCGCCGCACGTCCGACCGCTGCAAGAAACTCGTGGACGAAGGGCACGGTGGAAGCATTACCGCTTCGACGGGCTTGGTTGTCGATGCGTACTTCGCCGGCACGAAGATCGGCTGGATCCTGGACAACGTCCCCGATGCGCGCGCCCGCGCCGAGGCCGGCGAGCTGGCCTTCGGCACGGTCGACTCGTGGCTGATCTGGAAGCTGACCAGCGGCCGCGAGCACGTCATCGACCGCACCAACGCCTCCCGCACGCTGCTGATGAATCTCTCGTCGGGCGAGTGGGACGAGGGCATGCTGGCTCTATTGGGTGTGCCCAGTGCGATGCTGCCGCGCATCGTGCCTTCGAGCGGAGTGATCGCGATGACCGACGCGTCGCTGTTCGGCGCGGAGATTCCCATTGCCGGCATCGCGGGTGATCAGCAGGCGGCGTTGTTTGGGCAAGCCTGTTTCCGCCCCGGGTTGTCGAAGAACACCTACGGCACAGGCTGCTTCCTGCTGCTGAACACGGGCGACCACCGGCCGGTGTCACAGAACAGGCTGCTCGCGACGGCGGCGGCGAGTGCGGGCGAGTTCGCGCTCGAAGGCAGCATCTTCATCGCCGGCGCGGCGGTGCAGTGGCTGCGCGATTCGTTGGGGCTGATCGAGACGGCGGCCGAGTCCGAGGCGGTGGCTGCGTCGGTCCCCGATACGGCGGGCGTCTATGTGGTGCCGGCCTTCGTGGGGCTCGGCGCGCCGCATTGGAGCTCGAGCGCGCGGGGGCTAATCACGGGGCTGACACGTGCGGCGGGAAAGGCGCAGATCGTGCGCGCCACGCTCGAATCGATCGCGTATCAGACGCGCGAGCTGGTTGAGGCGATGGAAGCCGACTCGCACGAAGAGCTGGCCGAGCTGCGCGTGGACGGCGGCGCGGCGGCGAACGACTTCCTGATGCAGTTCCAGGCGGACATTCTGGGTAAGCCGGTGGTGCGTCCGGCGAACGTCGAGACGACGGCTCTCGGCGCGGGATTTCTAGCCGGCCTGGCGACCGGGGTGTGGAAGAGTCTCGAAGAGATCGAGAGTTTTTGGGCGGTGGACAAACGCTTCGAACCACAGATGGCGGTTTCGCGGCGCGATGAGCTGTTCGCGGGGTGGACGACGGCTGTGGAGCGCGCGATTCCCTGAGCAGGAAGCAGGAGAAAGCGGCCGATGAGGGGCTCATGGCCCCCGAGCTTCAGAACGCGCTCGAAGACATGCTTGCCGCCGGCCACACGCCGGAGCCGCGCTTGGTGGTGCGCTTCGGCGACGGGCGTTTGCGGCTCTATCCGGCTGAGGCCGAGCGCGATCTCGACGCGCTGCGCAACCAGTACGGCCCGTGCGAGGCCTACGTGGTCACGGGCGAGGGCGTCCGGGATTGTTCCGCGTCGCGCTCGAGGAATTCCGCGATCTTCGCGGCATCATTGGGCATGACGATCGGGGCGTTGCCGAAGGTCGAGACCAGCTTGTCGCCGGCGGGCGTGGTGAGCTGGCCGGTGTGATAGTGGTAGACGTAGTCGGGGTCCTTGAGCAGGTGGCCAGTCAGGATGGCCGCCACGTCGGCGTCGGGGGCGATCACGCCGGCGGCGACAAGCTTTTTCAACCCCGCCAGGCTCGCCGCTGAGGCCGGCTCGCAGCCAATGCCGCACTGGCCGATGACGGCCTTGGCGTCGGCGATCTCCTGTTCGGTCGCCATCTCGACGACGCCTTGCGAAGTCTCGATTTCATAGCGCGCCTTGGGCCAGGAGACGGGGTCGCCGATGCGGATCGCGGTCGCCAGGGTCTCGGGTTTGGCCACCGGCGCGAGCTCGCCTTCAAAACCCTTGCGGTAGAGCTCATAGAACGGCGCCGACCCTGCCGCTTGCACGACGGCGATGCGCGGCAAGCGATCGATCAGGCCGATTCGAAGCATTTCCCGCAAGCCTTTGCCCAAGGCCGAGACGTTGCCCAGGTTGCCGCCCGGCAGAATGATCCAGTCGGGGACCTTCCAGCCGCGCTGGTCCATCAGCTCAATGCCGATCGACTTTTGTCCCTCAATGCGGAACGGGTTGATCGAGTTGAGCAGGTAGATACCAAGCTCGTCGGCCAGACGCCGCACTAGGGCCAGGATCTGATCGAAGTTGGCCTCGACCTGGATCGTGCGCGCGCCGTACTCGAGCGCTTGCGCGAGCTTTCCATAAGCGATCTTGCCGTGTGGGAGGAAGATGATCGCTTGTTGTCCGGCGGCGGCGGCGTAGGCGGCCATCGATGCAGAGGTGTTGCCGGTGGAGACGCAGGCCACACGATCCATGCCGAGCTTGGCGGCCTGCGAGGCGCCTGCGGTCATGCCGTTGTCCTTGAACGAGCCCGTCGGGTTATAGCCCTGATGCTTGAGTTGCAAGGCGTCGAGCCCGGCGTAGGAGGCCGCGCGCGGCGCATCAAAGAGGGGCGTGTTGCCTTCGCGAATCGAGACGATGTGCTCTTCCGCCTCTGCAAAAGGCAGCATCTCGCGGAAACGCCACACGCCGGATACGTCGAGCGGCTTGCGGCTAAGCCGTCGACGGTCCCACAGCGCCTTGAGCTCGCCTGGGTCGAGCGTCGAGTAGTCGATCTCCACCTCGATCAACCCGTTGCATTTTGGGCACTGGTAGAGCGGTTCGTCGAGCCCATAGCGGGCGCGGCAATCCGGATTGAAGCAAACTAGGGCCGCCGACATGGTCAGAATCTCATCGTACCGCGCGCTGAGAGTGCGACAATACGCCCATGCGCACCGCGATCCTAGCTATGCTCCTCGGCGTCATCGCCGTCCCCATGTGGGCCCAGCCGAGTAACCGGCCCAAAACCGTCTCCCCGGAATGGGTTTCGCTGTTCAACGGCAAAGACCTCAGCGGGTGGAAGAAGATCGGCAAAGAGAAGTGGACCGTCATCGACGGCGCCATCTACGGCGAGGGCATCACCAAGGAATACGGCTACCTGGCGACCGAGAAGACCTACCGCGACTTCCAACTCAAGCTCAGCTTCAAGTGCGAAGCCGACGGCAATTCGGGCGTCTACATCCACACTGCCTTTGAAGGGGACACGCCCAAGGTGATCGCCGGCCGCCAAGTGGAGATCGACCGCACGCTCAACCACCACACCGGCGGCGTCTACGGCGACGGCAAGGGCTGGGTCGCTTGGCCGAAGCCGGAGATGGAGACGATCATCCGGCCATACGACTGGAACGACATGCTGATCCGCGTCGAGGGCAACCATTACGTGGTGCACCTGAACGGCGAAGAGGTCCTAAACTTCACCTACCCGTCGCCCGACGCCGCCGAAGGCGTGATCGCCCTGCAGTTGCACTCCGGCGGCGAGGGCCGCATGCGCTTCAAGGACATCTTCATCCGAGATTTGAGCGCCCGCTAGCCGGCGTTTTTGGAACAGTCTGAAAACAACGAGGCCACGGGGATAACCCGTGGCCTCGGTTTTTTGATTTCCTTGTCCGAAACTTGTGCGGCGCGCCGTATTAGCCGCGCTTCCGTTCGAGGCTTTAGTTGTTGTTGCTACCGGCAAGGGCGGGAGCCGACAGCAGGCCGATCCGCTCCAGGTGCGCAATCAGCTCGAGGTTCTCGTCCGTGCGCAGGAAGAAGCCGTACTTGAGCATGTCCTTGGCTTCCTTCAGGGTCCGCGCGTCTTCCAGACTCAACCGTGCGACCAGACCGCCGGAAGAGCGGTGAACGCCGATGTACCAGGACTCTGCCGCGCTGAAGGCCCCAAGGCGCATACTATCGCCCTGGTAGGTAAAGCGACCCTCCGAGCCGCGGGCTTGGATCAAATCGATTCCAGCTTCTCGGTAAAGCACCATAAAGACCGCCCTGTCTATAGGATGGCAGACAAGGCAGTTTGGTTTCCCGATTTTGGCCGCAGGCCCGGAAAGAAAGGGCCGAACCGGGCTTTTTTTCGGTTTCCGTCTGGGTGAAAACGCCTAGGCGGGATCCGATCGCGCCGCGCCGTGCTCGTTAGTAGGTCACCCAGATCGGGCTGGCCCAGGCGACCTGGCCGTCTTTCTGCTCGACACGCACGTAGTAATAGAACGTACCGCGGTCGCCACGGGCGCCCTCGTCGGTGAACTCGAATGCGGCCTCCGCGCCGTTGGGCGAGTGGCTGTAGAGCACCTTGTCGCCGCGCAGGATATGGACCTTGTCGAGGTCGTTGGTCCCGCGCACCTTCACCCGGATGGGCAACGGTGCAGCGGCGCGAAGCTCGTCGCCCATGAAGTAGTCCTCGCCCATGCGCACGTCGAGCACGATGTTGTCGGTCGCCCCGTAGGTGTGGCGGCGGCGGATGGCGTCGAGGATGCCCTGGCGGGTCGTGCGGTCCGTGTAGACCATCGAGTAGGAATAGTGCGTCGAGCCGTGGTCGGAGCTCGCGGTGATGCCCAGGCGGTAGCCCTTGTCCCAGGCCAAGCGTACGAAGCCTTCCGGGAAGTAGCCCGCGCGCTTGACGTGGTCGTCGTCAACGCCGCTGACGACCGATAGCGGCGCGCCCTCGTACTCGTAGTTCGTTCGCGCACCCTGGAAGATCTCGACCACGGGCTCGAGCTCAGGGTCGTTGTCGCGCCAATCCGTGCCCATGCGCGTGCCGGAGGTGTGCGAGATCGCGATGCCGTTGTTGCGGCGGATCTCGTCGTAAAGATGCTTGGTGTCGTCGGCCACCAAGTCGCCCGAACCGACCGGCGGGATGTCGCCTTGCGGGTTCTCACCGAGCGCCCAGCGTGGCGTATCGCCGTGAAGGAAGAACGGCGTGACCTTGGCTTTGGAGCGCTCGGCTACAAAGACGTTGCGGTGACCGTTGGGCTGCGTGGCGGAGCGCTCGTAGCCGTAGATGGGCGTGTAGGCGCCGGGCACGTGGTACATGTCGGTCATCTTGTTTGAGTACCACCACCAATACTCCCAAGCGCCGCCCTGGTGGTCGGTCGAGCGCCGAAGTCCATCGCGGCGGCGTCGATCATGTAGCGGTAGAAGTCCTGCAGCGACCCGTCGTTGCCGCCGCCTCCGTCCCAGCTCAACTCCGTGTGGCGATGGAAGTCGCCGCGCACGATCTGCACGGGCCGGCCGTGGACGGTCGTGCGGTAGCCGCGCATGGCGTCGAGGTCGGCGCCTTCGTTCGCGTGGCCGCCTGGCTTGACCTGGATCTTGCGCATCGGCGGCTCGCCGAGAGTCGGTTTCGCGGAGGTGGCGGCGGCGAGCCGACCCACGTAAACGTCGCCCTTGTGCGGGCGGTGTGCGTAGGCGGCGGTGCGGTTGTCGGTCGGCCAAGCGAAGACGAGATCGTCGCCGAGCAGCGCGGCGTTGAGGCGCGTGGAGGAGCGGCCCCAACTGTTTGGGAGGGCCACCGCCGGGGTCCAGGCCGAGCCGTCGTAGCGCGTCAGGTAGTACTCCCAATAGCCTCGCCCGTTGCCTTGGACATTGAGCCTGAGCTTCGCGACGGCCCACAGCGAGCCTTCGCCATCGAGGAAGAGGTGTGGTTGGTAGGTCCAGCCTGGCTTGCCTACGTTCGCGAAGGCGGTCTGGAGCGGTTGCGCCGGAGCTTGCACACGGTCGTTGGCGTAGACGCGCAACTGCACCTCGCGGTCGGAGCCGATGACGGCGCCGGGCTCCGTCTTGCGAATGGTGTAGCCGGTGTCCTTGCCCCAATTGGCGCGCCCTTCCTCGTAAGCCACCCAGACGCGGTCCTGCCCGTCGACGGCGACGGTCGGTTTGACCTCGAAGAGCGGCGTATCGGCGATCGCCATTGCGGGCGTGATGAGCTGTCCGCCTTTGACGCCGGCGAGATAGACGTCGTAGTTGCCGTTGGCGTAGCTGTCATAGGCGATCCAGGCCGTACCGGCGGAGTCGAGCGCGACGGCAGGCTCCCACTCGTTGGCCGGCTGCGTGCTCACCTGAACAGGCGGCGCCCACTCGCCGTTCTCGAACATGCGCAGGAAGATGTTCGAATCCGGACCGCGCCAGCCTTGCCACACCAGCGCCATACGGCCGGTTTCGTCGGAGGTCAGCCGCGGGTTGACGTCAGGCAGGGGATGATCGGTCAGCCGCATGAGCTTGTCCCAGCCTTGGCGTTTGGGGTCGTATCGGCGGGCGTAGAGGTCCCAGTTTTCATCCTGACCTTGCGACCAGACGACCCAAGGCGCGCCGCCCTTGTCGACGCCGATCTGCGGCAGCCAGGAGTCGCCGCTCGAGTTGGGGACGACCAGCATGTTGCCCCACGTGCCGTCTTGGTACTGGCGGATGGCGACGTCGTCGCGCGTACCCGAGAAGGTCAGAAAGGCCATCCAGAGCGAGCCGTCGGGCGAGGCGGCGATGGCGGGCAGGTCATCCTGCCACTCTTCGGTTCCGGCGCGCGTGACTTCGGTCAGGTTCTGCGCTGGGAGGGCGGCTGCGGCGAGGCAGAGGGCGAGCGGCAAAGCGATTCGGCGCATGGTTCGCCCGACGATAGGCGCGAGGGCTGCGGTTTGTCAAGGACAAACCGCGCGCATCGCAGCCATTCCGTGCCCGGTTCGCCGTTCGGCCTGCAGCGTCGGTCGATTACGGTTCAAACCGCTGGGCAATGGGAAAGCGGCGGCCGACGCCGAACGCCTTGGTGGTGACGCGCAGTCCGGGAGCGGCTTGCTGGCGCTTGTACTCGTTGCGGTCGACCATGCGGCAAATGCGACGCACCAGCTCCAAGTCCACGCCGAGCGCTTGCGCAATTGCCGTCGGTTCCTCGCGCTCCTCGACGTAGAGCCGCAACATCGGGTCGAGCACCTCGTAGGGCGGCAGCGAGTCGGTGTCCTTTTGATCGGGGCGCAGCTCGGCGGAGGGCGGCTTGGTGAAGACAGCCACGGGGATGGCTCCGGGACGGCGCCGGTTGGCCACTCGTGAGAGCTCGTAGACGAGCGTCTTGGGCACGTCCGAAATGACCGCGAGGCCGCCGACCATGTCGCCATAGAGCGTGCAATAGCCGACAGCGAGCTCGCTCTTGTTGCCCGTCGTCAGCGTCAGGGCTCCGAACTTGTTTGAGAACGCCATCAGCGTGGCGCCGCGCAGGCGGGCCTGGAGGTTTTCTTCGGCGACGTCAGGGGCACGCCCTCCAAACAGAGGCGCGAGCGTCTCGACGAAGGAGCCGTAGGTTTGGTTGATCGAGACGATCTCGAAGCGGATGCCGAGCGCCTCGGCCATCGCGCGTGCGTCGCCGACGCTGCCTTCCGAAGAATAGGGCCCGGGCATGCCCAGCCCCGTCACATTTTCTGCACCGAGCGCATCGACCGCCAATGCGGCGACGAGCGAAGAGTCGATGCCGCCGCTCAGGCCGAGCACGACCTTCTGGAAACCACACTTGTGGACGTAGTCGCGCAGACCCATGACGAGCGCGTCATACGTCGCGTCGTTCTCTTCGCCGAGCGGCTCATGCAGGTCGCCCTTGCCCGTTTCGGTGTCGAAAAAGACGAGGTCAGACTCGAACGAGCATGCCCGGGCGCAGACACGCCCCTGGCGGTCGAGCGCGAAGCTCGAGCCGTCGAACAACAGCTGGTCATTGCCGCCTACTTGGTTGACCATCACTCCCGGCACGCCGATGCGCTCAACGGCGGAGCCGAGCATCTTCTCACGGAAACCACGCTTGCCGCGGTGGTAGGGCGAGCTGGCGATGTTGACGAGCAGATCGATGCCGAGGCCGGCGAGCTCGGTGATGGGGTCGCGCGGGTAACGTGGACGCTCCCAGAACTCCGGGTCGTTCCAGACGTCCTCACAGATCGTCACCCCAACGCGTACGCCGCGGATCTCGCAGACGTGCTGCTCTTGCGCCGGCGCAAAATAACGCCATTCATCGAAGACGTCGTAGGTGGGCAGCAGCATCTTCTGCTGCTCGAAAACGATCTTGCCGCCCGAGAGCATCGCAGCAGAGTTGGAGGCGCGCAGCTCTCCCGCGTTGCGGGACTGACCGACGAATCCGACCAGCAGATCGACGCCGAGCGAAGCTGACTCTGCGGCCAACTGCTCCAGACGCTCACGCGTACGGCGCAGAAAAGACGGAACTTCTACGAGATCACGGGGTGGGTAGCCGTTGAGCGAAAGCTCAGGGAAAATGACGAGATCCGCCCCGGCATCGTCAGCCCGGCGCGCGGCGTCGAGCATCAAACGGGCGTTGCCGTCAAGATCCCCGACTGTGGGGTTGATCTGTCCGAGGGCGAGCCGCATCGGGCTGGGCGGTCAAGGTTTCCGCGCAAGCAGAGCGGCCGTGCCCCGGCCTCTCCATTCTTCTTCGTAGCGTAACACGCGCCATGGGGCGAATTCGCGCAGCAGTTCCCCAGGCTCGAGCAGGAACAGCGGGTTGCGCGGAGGCGCGTCGAAGCGCAAGTGGTCGGTCGTGAAGGTCTTGTAGACGAGCAACCCGCCGGGCCGCACAGCCCTCTCGAGGACTGGAAAGAGCGGACGGTGCAGGTAGCGCATCACGACGACCAGATCAAAGGCGCCCAGCCCGAGGTCGACGCCAGGGGCTTCGAGGTCCAGCTCGCGAGTTTCGACCCCAGGACCGGCGGCCAGGCGCAGGGCCTCGGGCGATCGGTCGATGGCGACGACTTCAAATCCTCTTTAGCCAAGAAATCGCTGTTGCGTCCGGCCCCGCAAGCGACGTCCGCCGCGCGCCGACCCTCGAGCAGTTCGAAGGCGTCTGCGGCCTGGACCAGGAAGGGATCGGGATCTGCGTCCTTGCACATAAACACCGGGGCACAGCGCCCGAGCGGGCTTTCGCCTCTAGTCGTCGCTGCGGCCGCCGAGTAGGCCCGCACGGAACAAAAAGTACAGCAGCGTGAGAAGCGAGCTGATCGCCGCGGCGACATAGGTCAGTGCGGCGGCGTTGAGCACCCGATCCATGCCCTGACGCTCGTTCTGGCTGACGATGCCGTACGACAAGACCAGTTCCTTGGCCCGGTTCGAAGCGTCGAACTCCACCGGCAGCGTCACGACCTGGAACAGGATCACCATCGAGAACAGGACCACGCCCGCCATGAAGACGCCCTGTGAGGCCATCATCAGGCCGACGGCCATGACGATGTAGCCGAGGTTCGAGCCAATGCTCGCCGTGGGTACCAGCATCGAGCGCAACTTGAGCGGAGCGTAATGCTTGGCGTGCTGGATGGCATGGCCGGCTTCGTGGGTGGCGACGCCGACAGCGGCGATCGAGTTCGAGTCATAAACCGGGCTCGACAACGCCAAACTCCGCGTGGCTGGGTTGTAATGGTCGGACAAAAATCCTCCCGCCCGGCCAATTTGGACGTCGTGCAAACCCGCGCGGTCGAGCATCGCGCGCGCGGCCTGTGCGCCCGACAAGCCCGTCGAAACCGGAACTTTGGAGTATTTGTTGAACGCCGACTTCACCCGGAAGCTGGCCCACATCGAGAGCGCCATTCCAGGCAACAGAAACAAAAAGTAAACCGGGTCAAAGTAGAACACGCGAATGCTCCTCCAAACTCACTATACGGACGGTCGGCCCGGTTCGTTCCTTTCTTTAGCGCAGGGCGCTCAGATTTTCTTGTTGAGCTGGTAGTAGGTGAACGGCGACCCCGTGCCTGTAATCTCCACGTTGATCAGGTATGGCTTGTCGCTGCGCAGCGCGCGGTCGAGGGCCGGCCGGATCTGATCCGGGGTCTCGACATGCTCGCCATCGCCGCCAAACCCTTTCATCACAAGGTCGTAGCGCGTCCGGCGGAGCTCGCAGGCGACGGTCTTGTTGTCGTAGCGGCCTTCTTGGAGTTCGCGTTCGATGCCCCATCCGCCGTCGTTGCCCACGATGATGATGACCGGCAGGTTGAATCGCACGGCCGTATCCATCTCGGCGAGGTAGAAGCCGAGCGAGCCGTCGCCGGTTACGACAATAGAGCGGCTGTTGGGACGCAAGATCTGGGCGGCGAGCCCGATCGGAAAGGCGACGCCGAGACCGGCCAGGCCGCCTAGGCGCATCCAGTGGCCGGGGCGGCGCGCGGGGATGGCGTAGCGGCCCCAGTGGACGAAGTCGCCGCCGTCCCAGCACAGGGTCGAGTCCTCGGGGACCCATTTGCGCATCTCGCGGTAGAAATGCAGCGAGTGCATCGGCTCGAGCGGCTTGTCGGCGATGGCCCAGACGCGCGCGGCGTAATCGTCGCGCTCCTTGGCGACAGTGGCAAGCCACGCCGAGCGGTCGGGCATTGGACGGTCCTTGAGCGCCTCGTTGAGGTCTTCGAGGGTGAGCTTGACGTCGGCGGCCAGCGCGGCGTCGAGTCGGCGGTTCAGACCGAGCTCGGGTTGGTGGACGTCGACCTGAACGAACTTGGCATCGGGCGAGAACGCGGCCGGTCCGCCCAGACGCAAGCGGTAGTCGAGTCGTTTGCCGAGCACGACGACCAAGTCGGCTTGCTTGAAGACGGCGTCCGCAGCGGCGTTGAGCGTGGGGTCGGCGTAGCCGAAGCAGAGCGGATGTTCGTCCGAGACCAGCCCGCGCGAGAGCGTGATAGTGAACAGCGGCGTCTGGGTCTTCTCGATGAAGGTCTCCAGCTCACGGCCGCAGTCGGACCACCAGGCGCCGCCGCCGGCGATGACCACCGGACGCTCGGCTTGGTCGAGCAGGTCGATCACGCGGTCGATCTGGGCTGACTCGGCGCGTGGGCGGGCCGGCGAGTAGACGCCCTCGGGCAGCGGAGCTGGGCCGCCGGCCTCGGCGGTGAAGTGGTCGACGGGAATGCTCAGGTGCGTCGCGCCGGGACGGTCGCAGACCGCTTCCATGAAGGCCTTGCGCACGTGGAACGGGATCTGAGCGGCGCTGTTGGGCACGGCGCAGTACTTGACGATGCCCTGCACCAGCGCGGCTTGGTCCATGTCCTGGAAGCCGCCGCGGTCGCGCACCTTGGACGTCGACATGCCGCTGATCGAGACCAACGGCGCGCCGGTGTAGTGCGCCGTGGCGATGCCGGTGATCGAGTTGGTGTGGCCGGGGGCTCCGGTGACGAGCGAGACGCCGGGCTGGCGCGTCATGCGCGCCCAGCCGTCGGCCATGTGGACGGCCGCTGCCTCGTGGCGTGTGTCGTAGATCGGGAACCCGTCACGCTCGAGAACCTGCAGCGGGTCGTTGAGGTGGTCGCCCACCAGGGTGAAGATGGGGCCTGCGCCGAGGCGCTTGAGGCTGGCGGAAAAGAGCTCGGAACCGGTTGGCATGGTGAGAGGGAAAGGATAGCAAGCTACCCGAGCTTCCAGGGCGCGCGGTAGGGGTAGTGCAGCAGCTCGTTGGCCGAGAGGTCGTTCGAGAACATTTCGCGGTCGGCGTCCCAGTCCAGGCGATTGCGAGTCTTGTACGCGATGGTGGCGATGTTGGCGGTGGTCGTCGAGCGGTGGGCGGTCTCGATGTCGCAGTTGGGCTTGTTGCGGCTCTTGATGCAGTCGAGGAAGTTGCGGATGTGCAGGCGTGGGTCAGCCGAGCCGGCGCCGGAGCGGGCTTCCATGGCCGGCTTCATACTGGAGCGGTAAGCGCGGGCGGCGTCGGTCTCGAGCGGGCCCCGCGCGGGGAAGGGCTCCGAAGACACCTGCTCGGGGACGATCTCCCACGAGTCGAAGTAGATGTTCATCGTGCCTTTCGTCCCGCGGAACTCGGCGAGCAGGGGCTTGGTGTTGGAGAACGGCGCGGAGTTGCAGCTCGACTGGAAGAAGTTGACCATCAGGCCGCTGGGATACTCCCACAAGGCCTGGAAAGTGTCGGGGACGGTCGAGTTGTCGTGGAGGGCGTACTTGCCGCCGAGCGCCGCGACGGAGCTGGGGCGGTTCTGGCCCAGGCCCATGTGGATGAGGTCGAGGAAGTGGACGCCGTTGTCGGTGAGCTGGCCGCCAGCGTAGTCGAAGAACCAGCGGTAGAGGAACAGATGGCGGTTCTCGTTGTAGGGGGCTTCGGGCGCGGGGCCGAGGTACAAGTCCCAATCCAGGCCCGCGGGAGCAGGTCCATCCGGAGGATGGCCGATGCCGGAGGGCCAGGTGTTGAGCGCGACGCCGCAGCGCGCCATGGTGACTTGGCCGATGCCGCCTGAGCGCACGATCTCGGTCGCTTCCTGGCAGAAGGGCGACGAGCGGCGGTGTATGCCGACCTGGACGACGCGCTTGGTCTCTTCGGCCACTTGGACCATGCGGCGGCCTTCGACGACGGTGAGCGAGAGCGGCTTCTCGACGTAGACGTCCTTGCCGGCTTGAGCGGCGGCGATCATCATCAGCGCGTGCCAGTGGTCGGGCGTGGCGATGACGACGGCGTCGATGTCCTTGCGGTCGAGCAGGCGGCGGAAGTCTTTGAAGCGTTCGGGGTTGGTTCCGGCCGAGGCGACGGCTTTGTCGAGCAGCGGATCGAGCAGATCGCAGACCGCAACCACCTGCTGGTCGGCGAACTCCTTGGTCATGTTGAGCAGGTTGCCGCCGCGGTTGCCCACACCGATGAAGCCGAGCCGGACGCGGTCATTGGCGCCGGAGATTTGGGCGTAGCTCGAAGCAGCGAAGGCGCCAGCGGCGGCGCCGGCAAAGTTGCGGCGGGAGATCATGCCCGCGATGGTAGCCCAAAAGGCGACAAAGACGGACAAAAGCGGGCATTTGCGGGCGTCTGGCCGGGCGAGTGGGACCGGCCGGGGATCCCTGCTTTCATTGTGAGGGATGCGTGCAAGGGGGATGGGCGTTAGGTAGACGTAAGTCGTTTAGAGTCAACAAGCGCAAATCACAAAAGCAGCGTGATGGAGGAAGGCAGCTCAGTTGCACAAGAGCTCTTCGGGAAGGGAGTCGCTTCGAGACCGGCTGATGTGCTACCACCCGGGGAGCATGAGCGCACCGCATACAGGGATATTTCTCATCGGAAAGGACGGCGAGCTAACCGGTCTCCGCGAAGAGCCCTACGAGCAAGAGTTAGTCCTGCAAACACTCATCTCGCGCTATCCGCAAATACTCTCCGGCTCCCCGCGCCGATTCTTGTTGATCCGGCAGGAGGCGCCTGTACGCCATGGCGAAAGTGGAGCTACGGGCTGGCTCGATCATCTCTTTCTCGATGACCTCGGCGTACCGACCCTTGTGGAGGTCAAGCGTAGTACCGACGCTCGCATTCGCCGGGAAGTTGTCGGGCAACTGCTCGACTACGCTGCGAACGTCGCTTTCGATTGGGACGTGGAGCGACTACAAGACTTTTTCGAGGGAACGTGCGAAACCGCCGGACGCGAATCCGCCGAGGCGCTCGAGGAATTCCTAGAGGGCGAAACCCCAGTGGATCAATACTGGGAAACCGTGAAGACGAATTTACAGGCTGGCAAAATACGCCTACTCTTCGTTGCCGACCGGATTCCCACGGACCTACGCCGCATCATTGAGTTCCTCAATAACCTTCAAGCGAGGGTGGCTCGGATCTGCCCCAGGTACCAGTCGAAGACCCGCAGAAAGCGCTCCGTGCGGTCTCTGTTCTATGCGAGCCGGACAAACGCGCGAGAGCCGGGGACCTGTCACGGGAGAATGCGCTGACCTGTCACCACCTTCCCGGGGGCCACATCACTCTTTGACCAGGACGACCGGCGATTGTTCGGCGTTGGTGACGGCTTTGTAGAAGTCGCGGACGGCGCCGTATTGCTCGACGGGGATGACGGTGGAGCGGGTTTCCATCGAGCGGGAGAAGACGAGTGTGGAGCCGTCGACTTGCCAGGAGGCTTGGTAGCGGCCGAACTCGGCGTCGACGTCGAGGTCTTGCGGTTTTTCGTCGACGCGGAAGCCTGCGGGCAGGGCGACTTTGACGGTTTCGCGGTAGGAGTTGGCGCCGAGGACGACTGGGTACTTGCGCTCTTCGTCGACGAGGCGGTGCGAGTCGCGGCGCTCGACCAGCGCGGGCTTGAATACGAGCAGGCGGCCGCCCATGCTCTGCGCGTACGAGGGCGCTTCGAAGTCGACGTCGAGCTCGAAGCCTGAGCCGTCGTCGCTGACGTCGAGCTTGGAGACAGCGGCGGCGGGCGCGCCGCGCGAGACCCAGCGCTCGATCAGCTTGCGGTAATCCGGCGTCGAGAGCTCCTTGTGATAGGCGCGGTTGCGCGTCGCCGAGTCGCCGGAGCACTCCTCACGCAGGGAAGCGTGCAGGGCGCCGTCTTCAGTCAGAGAAGCTTCTACGGTGCGCTCAAGCAGGTTCTGCGCGGGCGCCGTGAAGGGGTGCGGACCAATCCTCCGCCTTGCGGCGCCACGAGCAGCGCCCAGGCGTCCTGCTCATCCTCGGGCATCCAGCCGAACGGCGTGTAGGGGTCGGTCGGGTCGAAGAAGAGCAGCCGTCCGAAGCCCTCGTAATCCTTGGCCGCGGGCAGGTCCGTGCCGTCAGGGACGGAGATGGCCAGGATGGCGTGGTTGAACTGCTGCGG
The DNA here is from genome assembly GCA_041394905.1 of Bryobacterales bacterium. Classification (GTDB taxonomy): domain Bacteria; phylum Acidobacteriota; class Terriglobia; order Bryobacterales; family UBA6623; genus RI-231. Next base: position 20,976 of record JAWKHJ010000027.1, read on the forward strand.
CGAGGCCCACTCTTCGCGCACGAACGAGCGGTCGCTCGAATAGATGGCGACGGGATAGGCTTTGACGCCGATCGAGTCGAGCATGGAGCGCAGCAGGTTCGCCTTGTCCTTGCAGTCGCCGTAGTTGTTGCGCAGCACCTCAGGCGCGGCGTGAGGACGGTAGCCGCCGCCGCGGCCGACGCCGGTCTGGATGGAGACGTATTTGACGTCTTGGGCGAAGGCTGCAAGGGCGGCGATCTTGTCGAGAGCGGAGGAGGCGGAGCCGGTGAGCGCGCCGGCCTTTGCCGAGACGGTCTCGTCGGGCTTGTACTGCGGCTCGTTCAAGCCGTCGAGCCAGAGCGAAACGGCGGGCCAATCACGGAAAGCGGGTCCGAGGCCGGGCGCGCTATCGGGCGGATAGTAGCTGACGGCCAGGCGCGCGGCGATGGCGTCGATGTCGGGACGGGCGGCTCGTCCTTGATGGGCTCGAGGTTGCGCAGCTCCCACGTGCGGCGGTTGCCCTGGACGAGCGGCTCGACCGGCTCGTGGTTGAACATGCGGCCCTCGGCCTCCCCAGCCGGCGGGCAGCTCGACCGAGAATCGCGCCGTCAGGCTGGGCTCGGCGCCTTGGAACTGGAACAGAAACTGCGTGAAGACGGAGCGGTCTTCTTCGACGGACTCGAAGCCGAAGACGGCCCCGGGGTCGGCGTCGGCCGTCCCGCTGATCGACTTGAGGCGCGACTCGTTGTAGACGTCATTGGCGGCGAGCGCGACGTCGACCGTCTCCTTCTTGCCGTAGGTCTTGTGCTTGCCCGAGGGGTAGATGAGCCAGGCGTCGAGGCTGCGCACCTTGCCGGTATCGCGGCGGTAGAGCACGTTGGCGACGGCGGCGCGGCGGCCCGAGCGATTGATGACCTTGACGGCCTTGCGCGCGCGTGTGACGACGACGCCGGCGGGATCGACCGTCACCGACTCTTCGTCGAAGAGCACGACGAAATCGACGCTCGACTCGTAGGCGGGGACTTCCCGCGTGCGCCATCTCCGTGAGCCAGCTAGGCGGCTTATCCGCCGCGGCCAGGGGCAGGACTGCGAGCAGGGCAAGAGTGAAGCAAAGTGCGCGCATGACGGGTTAGTTCGCCTGGGCGGCCGTGGAGGCTTCGCGTAGGGTCAGCACGTGGTCGTCCTGCTTCTTGAGGAAGTCGAACAGACCCTTGAGTTGCGAGTAGGAGGTTTTGGGGAACAGGATCGTTCCGTTCTGGCCAAAGAGGAAGTCGCGCGCGTAGATCAGCTTGCCCTCGGGGGTGATGCTGATTTTGATGTTGTAGTGGCCGACGTTCTGGATATTCGTTCCTTCCGGCGCGGAGGCTTCCTCGAATTCCATGCCTTTCGGAAGCTGGATGGTGATCGTATCGAGCTCTCGCCAGCCATGGCGGAAGTAGATGTCGTGGATACGCTCGCTGGTAGTGAACGCGGCTCCGACGTTGCGCTCGAAGAAGTTTGGCTGAAAGAACATGCGCTTGCCGGTCATGGTGGCGTAGCCGGGAATCCGTACCTTGTAGCTGTAGATGAAGGGCGCGTCGAGTGAATCGACGTTCTCGAACTTCATCTCGCTGACTTCGGCTGTGGAGAGGCGGTTCGTGACGCCTTCGGTGAAGGCGTCGATGCGTTCCTGCTCGGTCCGTCCGTCGTTGGCGATTTTGCGCGTGGCGCCGTAGTGGCCGGTGTATTCGAAACGCACCGTGCCCTCGAGCGTGCCGTCCGGCAGCAACGTAAAGTCGCCGGTGCGACGGGCCGTCGTTCTTTCGGGCGCGGACATCGGCGTCTGCTCCCACGTTGGCGCTTTGGAGTCGGGGATGAGCGCCGCTACGCCCTCTTGGGCCCAGTTCAGCATGCCGGGCTCGGCGTAGGGGTAGGCGAGGTCGAAGAATCGCCATCCCTCGCCAATGCGGACTCCGACTGCGATGTCTTTCAAGAAGTAGCGGTCGAGGAAGTTGATGTTGAAGAAGCGTCCGTCACGGCGTGAGGTCATCACGGGGCGGGCGTCGAGGCCGGCGCTCTGGAGCAGGGCGGCGAAGAGCATGTTGATGTCGAAGCCCGTACCCTGCATGTTCTTGAGCGTGTCGCTGGCGTTGCGGTTGTCCTTGATGGAGGCGCGCTCTTCGGCGCTGACGCCGAAGCGGTCGTGGAACGGATTGCGGATCTCGTTGCGGCAGAAGTCGAGGATCTTGGCGAGTTTTTGCTCATCGTCCGCTGCGCCGGCGGTCAATTCCGCCGCTTTCTTTTTCACGCCGCCGTCGGCTTTGGTGTACTGCTCAAACTCTTTGTGGACATCTTTTCCGAACTGGTTCCAGAACTTCTCGACATCGGCCTTGTTTTCGCGCGTGTAGAAGATGAGCATCCAGGAGCGGACCTCGTCCTCGGGCGGCATGTAGGACTCTTCGACGAAGGCGGGCATGTCGAGCGCGCTGACGCCCCAGAAGTCTTGCGGCTCTTGCTTGAAGCCGGAGGTTTCGACGTTGAAGGCCTGGCTCCGCATCATCAGGCCGACTTGGCCAGCTCTGGGATGCGGGCGCACGTGGTAGGTGACGCGCCAAGCGGGGATGTCGCGTTGGAAGTAGAGCCGCTCGTTCCAACTGATTGTGTTGTCGGTGAACTCGCGCCACTGGTACTCGATGATGTCGCCGGGCTCGACGTTGGGCATCGAGAAGGACCGCGTGAGGACCTTGACGCCACCGGCCTTGGCGACGTCGCGCTCGAAGACCGCGTCTTTCTCGAGGTCGACGATGGCGCCGTCGGGCTTGATGGTGCGTGCGCGTAAATCGTGGATGCGGACCGCTGCGGAGAGCCCGCGGATGCCGGTGAGGTCGACGGTGGATTGGGATTCGACGCCGCGCTCGGTGAAGATTTTCACGCGGACGTAGTGCGTCTTGACGTTTTGGATCATGTCTCCCTGACTTTGGTCAGAGATCCAAACCTCCCAAAGAGCGCTTCGGCGTCAGCATTGGGGTCGATTTTCGGTTTTTGTAGCGCGAGCTCTTCCGGGGTGATGGGCGCCCAGTCGACGGCACGTGCAACCGGAGTGAGGGCGAGAACCGCGGCTAGGGCGGGCAAGATTCGGGCAAAACGCATGATGCGCTTCCTCCTGAGGAAGGAACGGCCGGTGGAAGCGAGGGCGTTTTTGGGGGAGGGGTTTCCTCGAATTCCTAGGGCGAAGGCTGAGGTTAGCACGAGCTATTTCGTAGCGGAAGGCCTGTGTTTCGCAAAAGTGGCCTGAAAATCACTTGCATTTCGCCTGATGGGGATCCCGCTTGCGGCGCTTGCTAGGGTCAACGCGAGCTTTCAGCTCATGCAGGCGCTCGCGTTTACGTGAAGAGAATCGGCGCTGTGGGATGAGCACAGATCTGACCTACCGGCCACGGTTCGGAAGCGGGGATGGGTACGTCCTTCTGCGGCTTAGCGCTCGATCTGGTAGTTCGGCGCTTCTTTGGAGATGACGACGTCGTGGACGTGGGCTTCGCGCAGGCCTGCGGGGGAAATCTTGACGAAGCGCGTGTTTTGGCGCAGCTCTTCGATCGTATTGCAGCCGCAATAACCCATGCCGGCGCGTAATCCGCCGACGAGTTGATGGATGACGTCGGCGAGGAAGCCTTTATAGGGGACGCGGCCCTCGATGCCTTCGGGGACGAGCTTGCCGCCGTCGGAGGCCTTTTGGCCGTAGCGCTCCGCACCGGCGGCGGAGCCTTCGGTCATAGCGCCCATCGAGCCCATGCCGCGGTAGGTCTTGTAGGTGCGGCCTTGGTAGAGCACGCGTTCGCCGGGAGCTTCGTCCGCGCCGGCGAGCAGGCTGCCGATCATGACGACGTGCGCCCCGGCGGCGATCGCTTTGGTGATGTCGCCGGAAAACTTGATGCCGCCATCGGAAATGATGGGGACGCCCGTGCCCTCCGCCGCCTTGGAGCAATCGGCGACAGCGGTGATCTGGGGCACGCCGGCGCCGGAGACGATCCGGGTGGTGCAGATGGAGCCGGGGCCGATGCCGACTTTGATGGCGTCGACGCCGAGCTTGATGAGGTCGCGCGTCGCATCGGCGGTGGCCACGTTGCCGGCGACGATCTGCGCCTCGGGCAGAGCTTTGCGCAAGGTCTTGATGGCGTCGAGCACGCGTTGGGAATGGCCGTGCGCAGTGTCGATGGCGAGCACGTCGACCTTCTTGGCCCAAAGCTCCTGGGCGCGCTCGAGGAAGTCGCCGGTGGCGCCGACGGCGGCGCCTGTCATCAGGCGCCCCTGGTCGTCCTTGGCGGCGAAGGGGTAATCACGCTTCTTCTGAATGTCTTTGACCGTGATCAAGCCCTTGAGGTAGCCTTCCTCGTCGACGACGGGGAGCTTCTCGATGCGGTGCTTGTGGAGGATGCGTTCGGCGTCCTCGAGTGTGGTGCCAACGCTGACCGTCACCAGACGGTCTTTGGTCATGACATTCGAGATTGGTTGGTCGTAGTCGCCCTCGAAGCGCAGGTCGCGGTTGGTGAGGATGCCGACCAATTTGCCGTCTTCGGTGACCGGGACGCCCGAGATACGGTAGCGCTCCATGAGGTTGAGCGCTTCCTGGATCTTGTTCCACGGAGCGATCGTGATCGGATCGACGATCATGCCGCTTTCCGAGCGCTTCACGCGGTCGACCTCTTCGGCCTGCCGCTCGATGGACATGTTCCGGTGGATGAAACCAAGACCGCCCTGGCGGGCCAGGGCGATGGAGAGGTTCGCTTCGGTGACGGTGTCCATCGCCGCGCTGACGATGGGTATGTTCAGCGTGATGGTGCGCGTGAGCGAGGTGCGGGCGTCGGTGTCAGCGGGGACAACCGAACTAAAGGCCGGGAGGAGAAGCACGTCGTCAAACGTGAGGGCCTCCCGAATCGGCAAGGTGACCATACAAAATTGTACGGAGAGCGGCGGCGCCGCTGCAAGCCCGTGCAGGCTACATCAGGTGGGAAGGCAGCTTGGTTGCGCCGTCAATCTCGGCGTGTTCGATCTGTTCGTAGCGCAGGTCGGTGGCGCCGGAGAGGTTGGCGCCTTCCAGCCGCGCCCCTAGGAGATTGGCGTTCCTCAAGGTGGCGCGCACGAGTCGCGCGCCGCGAAGATCAGCCGAGGCAAGATTGGCTTCGCTCAGGTCCGCTTCTTCGAGCTCAGCCTCGAGCGCCATGGCCCGGTTGAGGTCGGCGCGCACGAGCTTGGCTCCGTTCAAGCGCGCGTAGCTGAGGTTGGCTTTGTAGAGGTCGGTGCGGCTCAGATCCGAGGCTGCGAGGTTGCACTCGCGGAAGTCGATGCCCTCGAAAGCGCGTCCTTGCAGGTCGCGTCCGGCCAGCGTGGGCCGGATGTTCGACCATTTCTTGCGAAACATGTTCCAGGACTGGACGCCCTCGGCGAGCGTCTCGTAGATATCGGGCTCTTGACTCTTACGGAAGCGGCTGGGGCCGTAGACGGTATCCTCGCGCGGCTGGATGGGTCCGGGGTCGCGGCCGTTCTTGAGCGCGTCGTAGGCGAGATTGATCTGCTTGATGCGCTCTTCAGCCTTGTTGCGCAGGCGTTTGTTGTCGCGGAAGCGGTCCGGATGCCAGACCTGGACGAGGTCGCGCCAGGATTCCCGGATCTCGTCCATCGATGCGCCTGGCTCGAGCTCGAGGACGCGATAGCACTGGTACAGATCGTCCATGCGGACGGCCATCGGCCGCCAGCGCGTGCGGCTTAGGCCCGTTTCGCAATGTTGCATCCGAAAGCCCCAGAAGTCTCTCAGGGAGATGGCTTAGAGCGGTCCTCAGATGATGGGGCGTTACTTGAAGAGGTCGTCGAAGGCTTTGCGCGGGTCAGCGGCTTTCTTGGGCGAGGAGCCGGCGACGCCGGCGGTGATGCGCGGCGAAAACATGTCGCAGAAGTTGCGGGTTTCCTTGTCGGAGACCCACTCGGCGGCCGAGTCGGCGCATTGATTGCTGCGGCTCGGGTCGTAGCTCATGCAGTTGAGGCAGCACTTGAGGTCGGCGCTGCAGTTGGGGCACTCGTCGCGCCGGACGATCTTTTCCCCTTGACCGAGGGGGATCTCAGCGCCGCAGCTATGGCAGCGAAAAACCACATTGGCCATAATGGTGCTGAGCTTACCCGACGCAATGCCGCTGATCAAGGTCCTTCCTCCCGCCGCGCTCGGGCTACTGCTGTTGGTTTCCTGCGGTGGCGGCAAGACGCCGGCAACGCGCTATTATGCGCTCGACCTGCCCGCCGCTCCGGTGAAGCCTGCGGCGGATGCGTTGCGCAACACGCTCGCGGTGATGCCGGTTCGGGCGACGGAGATGCTCGCGCAGGACCGCATCGTCTACCGGCCCACGCGTGAGGAAGTCGGCTACTACGAGTACCACCGCTGGGCAGAAGACCCGCGCACGTCCATCCAGAACGCCCTGCTCAATCGCTTGCGCGAGACCGGCGCGTTCGTCACGGTTGGCCTGTATGACGGCCGTACGAAGGCGGACTACCAATTGCGCACGCGCATCGATCGCCTCGAAGAGGTGGACTTCGAACAGGGTGTGAAGGTCTACACGAAAATTTCCGCCGAGTTAGTCGATGGCCAGACGGCGCGGGTGGTCTGGACGGGCGAGGGGACGGGCGAAGGCGTGGTCTCGCAGTCGGACGTGGGTGTCGTGGTCCAACAGATGAGCGCGGCGTCGAAACAGGCGATCGATCAGATTGCGGATGGCGTGAACAAGTTCCTCCGAAGCTGAGCCGGCAGACAGGCTCAGGGCCTCGGCCGATCGGTCGATGGCGACGACTTCAAATCCCTGCTCGGCCAGGAAAGCGCTGTTGCGCCCGGCTCCACAGGCGACGTCCGCCGCGTTCCGGCCCTCGAGCAGTTCGAAGGTGTCTGCGGCCCGGACCAGGAATGGATCGTGATATGCGCTGCCTTTACTGCTTCCCCGGCGGAAATGATCATCCAATTCTGCAGGAGCGGACATTGATGGGCCTCGCGATCGAAAGTGCTTGTTCGCGCACTAGACGACACTCCTTTTCTGCGCGAAAAGGATTTGCCTCATCGAAAACGTCGTGCTAAGGTTTCCGACAATTCTACAGGCGGCGCACCCAAGGGCGTGAATGGCCCGCGAACGCGGTTAGCACCGCTTGACTTGTCAAAGGATCCACCGAGCGCCTTTAGCGAGTGGATTACTTCGACTGGCAGAAGTAGAATGCAACCCGGCAAAGTCAGTACGCCACAATTTTCAGATCTGCTCGCGGCGCTCTATGCCGCGGCCGAAGAGCCCACGTTGTGGCCGCAGTTTCTCGATTTGCTGGCAGATCTTGTGAATGGCTCCTACGCCATGATCATCGCGGTCGACATGCAGGACGCCGAAGGCTCCGTTGCCAGCCACGGGCGCTGTGATCCAGCTGGAGTCGACCTCTACGGCCGGTATTGGAAAGAGCATGACATCTGGGTCAAGCGAGGGCCGCGAGCCTATGGAACCGAAGGGAGCATACGGGCCAGCCAATCCCTCGTCCCCGACGCCACCGTGGAAGCGAGTCCCTTCTACAACGACTTCTTGCGTCAACAAGAGTCATTCCAGAACCTAACCGGCACGATCCGCGCAAACAGGGAGGCTCGCTTCCGTCCTCTCGATTCACTATCCCAAGCGCGCCGGTCACCGCAGACCGGAAGAGTTCGACCTTCTGCACTTGCTGACGCCTCACCTGCAGCGAGCCTTGGAACTCCATCGCCGCCTTCGAGGGGGAGCACGAACCGAGGCGGCGCTCCGAGAGGCCGTCAACCGCCTCCCGACTGGCTTCGTGCTGGTTGACGAGGATGCGCGCATCGTGTGGATGAACGGAGAGGCGGAGCGCATCCTCTCCCGCGACGACGGCCTCTCCGTCCGGAATCGCCGAATCGTCGCGCACGAGCCGGACCAGAAGGCCGAAGTCACGGCCATGATCGGCGCCGCCGTCGGGACGACGTTGGGCAAAGACCACACGGCGGGAGGCGTAGCGCTCGTTTCGCGTCCGTCTGGCAAGGATGCATATCAGCTCAGCACAACGCCGGTCAGCGCCGCCGGCGTTCTCTCGAATGACTACCGCGCCGCCGCCGCCGTGCTGATCGCGGACCCCGACCGCGAAGTTCGCACAAGCCAGGAAGCGCTGACCGAGCTGTACGACTTCACCGCCCAAGAATCGCGCGTCGCCACGGCGCTGCTCGAAGGCCAGACGCCGCGCGAGATCGGCGAGTCGTTGCGCTTGACCGGCAACACCATTCGGACCCACCTCAAGCACGTCTACAGCAAGGCCGACGTGCGTGGCCAAGCGGAGCTGGTTCGCAAGTTGATGCGCGGGTTAGCGGAAGTCGCCCGTCCACGCAAGAACTGACTACTACTTCTTCCTCTCGGCTCACCCATTTGGGTGAAGACGCCGACTTCGCGGAACACTACGGTAGAAGCCCAAAAGGCGGTTCGTCGCGGTCTCGAAAGCCCCGTGTGGGCCGCGGAGTGACTGGGTGAGCTAAGCCGAGGAGGAGGGCTATGATTTTGGGCCCGAAAACTTGTTTCTTGCGGTGTCGCGTCGGGGTGTATCTCTTGCTTGTCGGGTTGAGCATTATGCTCAGCAGACCCGCACAAGCGGGGCCGCTGAACGCTGCAGGGTCGAGCTGCGATTCCGTAAGCTCGACGACCGGCCCCGTGTCTTTTGCTTGTGTTGTCGAGTTGGGCATCCAAGATGCGAATACGGCTGGCTACGCCGACTTCGATTCGATCGGCGTTTTCATCGATTTGAGTGGCCAAGCCAACGCGAGTACGTCCGACATGCTGCAGTTCGTCGGACCAGCCTCGCTCGAGGGCATGACGCTGCAGGGCGTGGTCTTTTGGACCATCGATGGGACGATTCAGCAGGGGCCGTCGCGCGGAAGACCGGATTTCAACAGGGTTCAGGCGGGGCTGAGCTTCACCGGGCAGGGTTTGAACAGTTTCGATGCCGTCGGCTCGCCCGTTGGAGACTTTTTGCGGGAGGAGTCTACTCTATTTGAGTTCCAGCTCGGGGATGTTCTGACAATGAACTTTTCACTGGCCGTCGTGACCGAGGGATTCACGATGGATTTCAACAATACGGGGAGCATCGATTTCTTCAGCCTGCCGGAAGGCGTATCGATCGTTTCGCAATCGGGAACCGCCTACGCGGTTCAAAACGTCTCCTCCGTGCCCGAGCCCAGTTCCCTCGCCCTCAGCCTTCTGGGGTTGGCCGGCCTCGTCGTTCTGCGGCGGAGAAGAGCGACGCGTCGAGACGCAGAGCTGTCCGCGGGGTCTCGGCAATGACGATTCGAAGTTTTGATTCTGTGCGATTCCGTTGGAATTTCAGGCGCGTCGCTGCGGGTTGAGCGCGATCCAACCGGCATAGCTTTGCTGGCGGAGCTCTCCTTGGCTCAAGGAGTACGCTGAGGCCAAAATCAGCAAACGGGAATGGCCTGGAGGCCACTCCCGTTTCTGTGAAACCCTGTTGGTGCGACGCTTTACGCGCTGAACGAGCTGCCGCAACCGCAGGTGGAGGTCACGTTCGGGTTGTCGAACTTGAACCCTGCGCCTTCCATCGTCTCTACGTAGTCTACGCGGCAGTTGTCGAGGTACAGCAAGCTGGCTTGGTCGACGAACACGCGCAGGTCGCCCTCGAACTTGTATTCCTTGTCGAGCGGCATTTTCGCGTTCTCAAAAGCCATCGAGTACTGGAAGCCCGAGCAGCCGCCTCCGACCACGGAGATGCGCAGGCCCTGCGGTTTGGGCTCTTGCTGCGACATGATCTCGTTGACTTTGCTGATAGCGGTTTCGGTGAGCTGAATCATCCGGACGGTTCCCTCCTAGCGTGATCTGACGATCAGTATATAGGATGCGCCAGGGACTGAAAAGATGCAGAGATCGAAGCGGGAACCGGTGCAGCGAATGGCGAAATTGGGGGCTCGAACGGCGCTTAGCAGCTCCAACGCCACAACGCGCCGCCAGCGGTCAGGCCCGCCCCAACGGCCGCCATCAGAACGGTGTCGCCCTTCTTGAGCCGGCCTGAGGCCAGCGCATCGCGCGTGGCCAGCGGAATCGTGCCGCCGGTGGTGTTGCCGTAGTCCTGGATGTTGATGACCGTCTTCTCGAGCGGCAGGCCGAGGCGTTCTGCGACGCCGGTGATGATGCGCGCGTTGGCCTGATGCGGGATCAGTAGGTCGAGGTCGTCCACGGTCAGACCGTTGCGCTGCATCAGCGTCTGGCAAATCTCCGTCATCTTGCTGACGGCATAGCGGTAGACCTGGCGGCCGTCCTGGTGCACGAAGTGCTGCTTCTGGTCGACGGTCTCGTGGGTGGCCGGGCGGCGGCTGCCGCCGGCGGGCATGTAGAGAAACTCGCCCCCCGAGCCGTCGATTTCATGCTGGAAGTCGATCAGGCCGAGATCCTCGCCCTCTTCGCAGGGCTCGAGCAAGAGCGCGCCGGCGCCGTCGCCGAAGAGCACGCAGGTGGCGCGGTCTTCGTAGTTGACGATGCGCGACATGGTGTCGGCGCCGATGACCAATACACGGTTCTGCGATCCGCTGGCAATGAGCTGGGAAGCCGTCGTCAGGCCATAGAGCAGACCGGAGCAGGCGGCCACTAAATCGAAGCCCCACGCACCTTTGGCCCCCAGACGATCCTGCACCAAGCAGGCTGTCGACGGGAAGAACATGTCCGGCGTCACCGTGCAGACGATGATCGTTTCGATCTCCTTGGGATCGAGGCCGCGTTGCGCGAGCGCCACCTTGGCCGCTTCCACCGCCAAGTCGGAGGTCGCCATCGAAGGATCGGCGATGTGGCGCTCTTTGATGCCCGTACGAGAAGTGATCCACTCGTCGTTGGTCTCGACCATACGCTCGAGGTCGGCGTTGGTCAGAGTGGTGGGCGGCACGAAGCAGCCGACAGAGGTGATCTTGGCGCGGCGATTTCCGGGGCAGATTGGCAAGGAGAAGACTCCGGCGCGGCCGGCGGCTCGACCGGCCTGTACTTGGCAAACCCCCTATTGTACTTCGGCGCGATCTTTCGGCGCGTCTTGGGCTAACCCAGCAACGGTTGGTTGAGGTAGTCGATGAAGGGCGCGAGCGCCTGGAAGCGTCTGCTCAACTCGGGCAAGAGTTTTGGCGAAAGCGCGAGCTCGGGGTCGAGCATCTCGCTCGCCAGGAACTGCTTTTGCTTGAGCATCTCGATGGCGGGATCGCCCGCGAGGAAGCCCTTGGGCGGGCGGGAAAGCCTCTCGCCGGTCACGGCGCCGAAGTAGCGTTGGAACGGCTTGGCGGTGACGATCTTCTCGTACCGCTTTGGGTCCGCCGAGATCTGGCGTCGAATGGCGAGCAGCTCCGACGAGCCGGGCATGTAGACTCCCCCGCCCACCAGCAATTCCTTGGGCGAGAGGTGGAAGTAGAATCCCGCGGCGGCGTGCTTGACCAGCGATTTGTGGTTGAACGAAGCCGCCACGTGGGTCTTGTAGGGCGTCTTGTCGTTGCTGAAGCGCGTGTCGCGGTAGATGCGGTAGATGGCCTTTTTCGGGTCGGTGAGGTAGTGCGGCGCGAAGCTCTCGAAGTCCTCGCCGAGCTCGAGCACGAGCTCGGTCATTGGCGCTTTCACGTACTGCTCGAAGTCGCCTTTGTGCTCTTGAAACCACTCACGATCATTGTTTTTGGCGAGGTTGCGGAGGAACTGCAGCCCTTGTTTTGGGAAGCCGGAGAAACGCGCCATGGGCCGTATCGTAGCGCGCGGCCGCCCCTTACAATGGGGACTTGATTCAGCAGACTATTCTCTCGGGTGCGCTGAAGACCGTCGACGGTCTGACTGTGCTCGAGAAGGAATCCTTGGCGCGCGGACGCGCTTCGGCATTGGCGGACCGGCGGAGTTCTTCGTCACCGCCGCCCCGCGGGCGCTCGGGTTAGCGGTGCGGCTTTGCGAAGAGAACGGCATGCCGTACTGCTTCTTGGGAGAAGGTTCGAACCTGCTCGTCTCGGACGATGGCTACCGCGGGGTCGTCCTGCGCTGCAAGGGCCGGCGAATCCGGCTCAATGACGACTTGGTGGAAGCCGAGGCGGGCGCTCCACTGCAGGCGCTGGTCGACTTCACCATCGTGCAGGGCATGAAGGGGTTGCATACGCTCGAACGCGTCCCGGGCTCGGTCGGCGGTGCGATTTACGGCAATGCCGGGGCCTACGGGAATTCGATGGATCAGGCCATCGTGGGCGTGCGCTACCTGGAAGACGGCATCGTGCGTCAGGCCAGCAAGGCGGATTGTGAGTTTCGCTATCGCGAGAGCGTGTTCAAGCGGCACAAGAACCGCTGCATTCTCTCCTGCACGGTGCGCCTGCCCGAGGGCGTGGGCGCGATGCTGCAGAAAGAAGCGGTCGAGATCCGGCGCATCGCGACGAGAAGTTCCTCCGACCGCGCGCTGCGCGGGCAGCATCTTCAAGAATCTCTACTTGGCGGACTTGCCCAGTGAGGCCGCCAAGCTCGTGCCGCCGACGGCTGTGCGCGAGGGCAAGGTCGCCTCGGCCTTCTTCCTCGAAAAGGTCGGCGCAAAGGGCATGCAGCGGGCGGAATCAGGATCGCCGACTATCACGCGAATTTGATTTACAACGAGGACTGGGGCTCGGCTGCGGACGTGTATTGGCTGATCCAGGAGCTCAAGCGGCGCGTGCGCAGCGAGTTCGGATTCGAGCTCGAGGAAGAAGTCCAATACCTGGGCGATTTCCCCGACTTCTCGGCCTAGCGGGTTGCACAACACCGGCCATTCACGCTTCACTTGTTCACGGTTAGCGCGCAAATGGCAAAGCTTCTCGGCATCACCGTTCTCCCGGAATACATTCAAAGCGAAGGCGTAGGGGGCGTTCTCGACAACCTGCAGCGCATGGGCGCGAACGCGGTCGCAACCTCCTTACTTGATGGAAGAGGCCGACAAGCAGACTGGCCAGGCGCGAGCCTCCGGCCGACGCGATGCGCTGGAGCGGTCCGGCTGCTCGACCGGCCGCTGTTTGGCAAGCGCGAGGTCTGGGTTCGCACCGCGCCCAGCTTCACGCCCGACAAGGCCCTGTATAAGGGCCTGCGCTATCAGCCTTCCGAGCCCACCGAGCTGACGCGTAAGGAAGGCCACATCCTGCACGACTTCATCGCGGAGGCGCACAAGCGCGGCGTGAAGGTGTACTTTCAGGTGCAGGCGGCGATCCCGCCGGGCTACCGTGTGCAGTTCGGCGGCCCCGTGGAGGCCGACCGCGCGCGGCTGCCGAACGGCCAAATCCCCGAGAAACGCCTGGACAAGAACGGCAGCTGGCCGCGCCGGAGATCCTCGATTACGAACACGCCCTGATCCGCGACATGGTGCGGCACTACCCGGACCTCGACGGGCTACGCTTCGATTGGCCGGAGTATCCGCCGTATTTCTTGGATTCGGTGTTTTTGGACTTTTCTGACCATGCGCGACGGGCCGCCCATCGCATGGGTTATGACTTCGAGGCGATGCAGCGCGATGTGGGCGGACTCTACGACAAGCTGCACGGCGGCCTGACGGACGCCGACCTGCGGCCGTGGGTCGAGGACGGAGATCAAGGCCGCTATCACCTGCTGCGGTTGATGTCCGACAACCCCGGCGTCGGCGACTGGCTGCGCTTCAAGGCCGAGCTGGTCGAGGAGATGCTGGCCGGCTTCCGGCGCGTGATGAATGAGGAGGGCGCCTCCGCGATGGAGATGCTTCCCAATGCCTTCCCTCCCCCCTGGACGATCCCCTCGGGGATGGATTTTCGGCGCGTGGCGCGCTTCTCGTCGGCGATCAGCTGCAAGCTCTACACCATGCACTGGCCGATGATGCTGCGTTTCTACGGCGACCAGATCGCGGCGGCGAATCCAGGGCTCGACAACCGCCTGCTGACGAAGTTCCTGGTGCGCGCGCTCGACATCGCCGACGACACGGGCTTCGATCGGCTGGAAGACTACTCCTACCCCGACCCGACACGCCGCACCCGGTGGGCGACGAGGCGATGGCGCGCAAGATCCGCGAAGCCCAAGCCGACGCGGGCGAGACGCCGGTCTACGTGCTCGCCCACGGCTACGGACCGTTGGCGGACTTCCGGCGCTGTCTCGAGGTCGCCAAGCGCGCCGGCAAGTACGGCTACTGGGTCAACCGCTACGCCTACCTGCACGACGACAAGCTGGAGGCGATCCGGAGGTCGGGGTCTGAGGAGCGGCTCTGCCTGGCGAATTCGCCGGCTGGACGGCGTTTGTCAGAGCGTGTGAGGCCAGCTCCGCCGCAATTCCTGCCGCAAACTTATCATGTACCAATGCCAGCGGCTGGTCACGCTAGCTGAGAAACCCGGCCGTCGCGCACCACCAGCTGCTGTTCTTGATTTGCGCTGAAGCTATTGAACCGCAAACAACTCTGAAAGGCCGTGAGGCGTTTTTCTCTTTTGTCGCCCAACAGCCAGGTCATCGCGCTTTCGGTATGGCGAACATTTAATGTCTTTGAGCGCTGGTCGTTTCTTACGACGTGGGCGACGTAGCCCACGAAGGATCTATGCTTTTAACCCGGTCTGGTCCGTTTGGACGCTGACTTCACGCAGTTCAAAGCGTCTGTCGATCGACGACTTAAACGGAGTAGTTGAGGCTCCGTCGCGGCGGCCTGCAGTAGTCCGCTCTCAGTCGAGCCATGACCCGAACCGTGCTGATTTTCGCCGGCTGGTCTGGTTCGCTCGCTCGAGCTGCAGGCGCTGCGCGTGGGCGAACGACGTCTCGGAGAAGAAGGCGGCGGTCTACCGCGCGAACTTCGGACAACGGAGCCTCCGTTTGGGCGATGTGGCGCGGGTCGAAGCCGACGAGCTGCCGCACGCGCAGCTTGCCTGGGCGTCGTTTCCTTGCCAGACCTCTCGCTCGCGGGCTGGCGGCGGGCATCTCCGCGCGCGCAGCGGCACGTTTTGGCAATTCTGGCGGCTGATGCGGGAAATGGGCGCGCGGCGTCCGCCGCTGATCGTGCTCGAGAACGTGGTCGGGCTGCTCCACGGCGACAACTTCGGCGGACTATGCGAGGCGCTCGCGGATCTCGATCTGCGCTTCGGAGCGATGGTGATCGACGCGAAATGGTTCGTGCCGCAGTCGCGTCCGCGGGTGTTCGTGGTGGCGACGGACGTCTCGGTCGACGTTACGCCGTGGAGTGGGCCGGAAGAGGTGGGAACGGCCGTGCGGCAAGCCTTCGACAGCCTTGCCTGCGCCGCTTCGAGAGCGCTGGGTGTGGTGGCGGATGGAGCCTCCGGCAGCGAAGGTTCCGGCGATCCGGTCGCTGATCGAGACAAACGGGGCCGCGCCGGAGTGGTTTGACCCGGTCGAGGTGGAGCGCCTTTGCGGCATGATGACACCGGCCAATCGAGAGAAGCTCGAGCGGGCGCTCGCGAGTCCGGAGCGGTCGGTGGGGTTTCTTATCGCCGCACGCGCGAGGGCAAGCAGCGCGCGGAGGTGCGGTTCGACGGCCTTGCCGGATGCTTGCGCACGCCCGAGGGGGGCTCAAGCCGGCAGACGGTGGTCGTTGTGGAGGACGGCGAGGTGCGCATGCGGCTGCTTTCGGCGCGCGAGGCGGCGCGGCTGATGGGCGCGCCGGATTCGTTTGAGCTGCCGGAGCGTTACAACGACGCCTACCGCGCGATGGGAGACGGCGTGGCTGTGCCGGCGGTGCGCTGGTTGAGCGAAGAGTTATTGTTGCCGCTAGTGGGGATCTAGTCGAACCGCCGCTTGCGGACGTGCTCGCGCGCCGCGGCGGCGGTGGCCTGGTCGATGCGGCCGCTCGCTTCGTAGTAGTCGATCACTTCGCCGACGCGGTAGAGGCTGTAGACTGGGCAACCCTCCGCCTCGACGATCTCGTCCCCGCCCTGCTCGCGGTCGACTACCACCAGCACGCGCGCTACCTGCAAACCTTCCGCTGCAAGAGTCGCGATCGACCACTGCTTGGTGCGTCCCGAGGCCATCACGTCGTCGATCAAGGTGATTTCGCGCGCCGGGTCGATCTGGCCCATATAGGAGCTCGAGCCAGAGCGGCCGCCGGGGTAGTTGGCCGGCTTCTTGCGCAGTTGGCCGTAGGCGATCGGACGTTCGGTCTGGTGCGAAGCGAGCGCGGTGGCGAGCGCGATGGGCGTGGCGGTGTCGGGGATGCCGATGACCTGTTGCGGGCGTCCGGCTTCGGCCAGCTCGCCGATCCGGCGGCTGAGCGCCAGACCGAGCGCGCTCAAGGTCTCGAGGTGTTCGTAAAGCTTGTGGCGCAGGTCGATGAAGATGGGCGTATGCAGCGCGTATTCCTCGCGCACGCGGTCGCCGAACAGGATGAGGCCTTCCTCCCAGAACGCGTCCAGGAGCGCGTCGCGCTGTGGCGGGGCTTGCGCGGTCATGGGCGGATGCGGCGCTCGCGCGGCTTGCGCGCCAGGTAGTCGAGAACGGGCGCGGGCACGTCGGCGTTTTCCAGCCTAGCATCGCTGTCGAGGTCGGTTGCAATGGCGTCGGCGTCGCCTGAGAGCACGCGCTGGGCCCACTCGGGCTCGCCGAGCAGCACGCGGCCCAGCCCCACGAGCGAACAGCCATCGCTGCGGGCGGCGAGCGCCTCGGCGGGCGTGGCGATGCCGCCCACAGCCATCGTCGGCAAGCCGAGCTTCCGCTCGAGCTGTTGCGCGCGTGGCAGCGGGTCGCCTGGGTTGCGGATGGAGCCGGCGAAGTAATTCGAGGCTGAGACGTCGAACAGCTCGACGCCCGCTTCAGCCAGCCTCTCTGCCAAACGGCGCAGCTCGTCGAAGCCGTAGCCATCCGGCCGCTTCTCTTCCGGGTCGAGGCGCATCCACAACGGACCGCCCCAGGCTTCCGCCGCCGCGCGCGCCACGGCGAGCGGGAACTGGACGCGCTCGTCGAAGCTCTTGCCCGGGTTGGTCGCCGGAGAGAAGAACTGTTGCACTAGGTAACGGTGACCGCCGTGGATCTCGACTGCATCGAACCCGGCTTGGCGCGCGCGGTGCGCCCCAGCGGTGAAGGCTGCGACCAGCCGCTCCGGGTCCGCCTCGCTGAGCACGGGGACGCCGCCATGGCAGAGTTGCAGCACGGCGCGCGCGCCGGCGTCGCGTATCGTCTGAGCCGCGCGGGAAAGCGCCGGTAGGAGCGTATTGCTATCGCAGCGGCACTGGCCATCGAACGAAATTCCGTCGGCGGAGACCGCGCATCCGGCCGTGATGATTGCGGCCAGGCCGCCAGCTGCTCGGCGGCGGTAGTAGGCAAGCTCGGCGTCGGAGATGGCGCCGTCGGGGTCGGCGGCGAAGGTCGGCATGGGCGCCATCACCAGCCGGTTCTTCAGCTCCAGGCCGGAGCGCGGCAGCGTCAACGGCTGGAAAAGCAGGGCGAAGCTCATGCGCTCTCGCCTGCGCCCTGCACTTTCTTCTCGCGCCCGTCCCAATGCGGCTCGCGCAACACGCGCTTGAGGATCTTTCCGGTCGCGCCCTTGGGCAGCTCGGGCACGAAGTCGACCTGAGAGGGTACCTTGAAGCCGGCGAGATGCTCTCGGACGTGCTGGCGGATGGCGTCCGCGTCGAGCGTCTCGCCTGGCTTGAGCGCGACGATGGCGCGCGGCGTCTCGCCCCATTTTTCATGCGGCACGCCGATGACGGCGCACTCGTAGACGGCTGGGTGCGCCGCGATGGTCTTCTCGATCTCGATGGACGAGATGTTTTCGCCGCCAGAGATGATGATGTCCTTTTTGCGGTCGACGATGAGCACATAGCCGTCCTCGTCCCAAACGGCCATGTCGCCAGTGTGGAGCCAGTCGCCGTCCATGGCGGCGGCGGTGGCTTCGGGCTCGTTCCAGTAGCCGTCCATCACGCTGTCCGAGCGAATCAGGATCTCGCCGATGGACTGGCCGTCGCGCGGCAGGTCGACGCCGTCCACGTCGACCACCCGCATCTCCGCGCCGGCGATGGCGAAACCCGTCATGGCCTGACGGCGGATTCGGCTCTCGTCGTCGAGCTTGCCCAGGGTCGATTTGACGTAGGCCGCCGCGACCACGGGGCCGGACTCGGTAAGGCCGTACCCGGGACGCAAACCGAGCAGCCGAAGCATTGCGTTCGAGCGCGCAGCCACGAGGAGCATATGATTTAGGGCGAGGCTGCCCAGCATCACCTCTTCCAGCGACGAGAGGTCACGCTTCGTCGGCCTGGCATTGCAGCAGCGCCGAGCCCATGGTCGGCACCATCGCGGAGAACGCCGTCACGCCTTCGCCGCGCTCGATCAGCGCGCACAGCGCCGCCGGGTCGAAGCGTTTGACCATCACGTGACGGCCGCCCATAGGTGAGCGTGTGCGGACGTCCCCAACCGTTGGCGTGGAAGAGCGGAATGGTATGCGCCTCCACGCGTTTGTCGAAGGCGAGGCCGCCGTCGAGGCCGCCTTGCAGCATGATCACGTTGACGGCGTGGAGGTAGAGCGCGTGCGGTGACTCAACATCACGCCCTTGGGGCGGCCGGTCGAGCCGCTGGTGAACAGCCTGGCGCGATCGAGTTCTCGTCGATCGAAGTGAAGTCGACCGGGCGGGGCTGCGCGGCGGCCAAAGCGCCCTCGTAGCTGGGCTGCTCGAGCCAGTCGGGCGCATCGGGGATGGGCTCGAGCGAGAGCCAGCGCAGTTGCGGGAGCTGCTTTCGTAGCGCTTCGGCCAAGGGCAAAAATTCGGGGTCGAACACGACCAGCTTCGAACCGGAATGCTCGAGGATATACGCCTGCTCCTCGGCCGAGAGCCGCACGTTGAGTGACAGAAGCACGGCGCCGGCTATGGGGACGCCGTAATAGAGCTCGAGCAGTTGGTGGCAGTTGAAGCTGAGGCTCGCCACCTGATCGCCGCGCTCGATGCCGAGCTTGGGCAGGTACGGCTGGCCAAGCGCAGACTGCGGTCGAGCAGCTCGGAGTACGTCAGGCGTTTTTCGCCATCGACGACTCCCTGCTTGGAGCCGTACTCCTGAGCGGCGCGGAGCAGGCAGCGAACGGGCGTGAGCGGTAGATTCATCGCGACTTGGCATCCTGTGCGGCTGATCCGCAACAGGTGGATTCCAGCAAATCCAGCGCGCGATGTCCAGGGACGCGACCCTGGTTATGGCTTCAGCTTGATCCGCAGCTCATTCGGCCAAGCTTCCACACGGTAGTTCTCTTTGCCGACTGCAGTCGATGACGGACGAAAGATAGGCGGCGTTGCCTGGAACTGCGAGTGGCGCACCGTCTTGATCCCCACTCGGCCAACCTGTACGGTTCCAGTGACGGGTCGCAGGCTGCCGGTGCCGTCAGTGGTGACGTCGACGACCAGACGATCCGGCGCCTTGAGGGCGAACGGAAGCGCGCGACGCCGTCGGTCGCGATTTTGACCACACCCTCGCCGCCTCTTTTTCTGCGAAGCTTACGCCGGTTACGGCGACTGGTCCGCCGGGACGCAGCCGGCGGCCGGCGGTCGGTTTGGGCGCGGGAGCAGGCTTAGTCGCCGGCTTAGGCCGCGCCGCTGGCGTGGGCGGTGGTGACCGTTTGGCTGAGCCGCGGCGGCCGTTTGGACCGGTTGCGTTTGCCGCGGCGTTGGCGGTGGAGCGGCGCGGGTCACCGTGGTCGGCGCAGCCGCCCCGCCAGACGCGCGCATGACACGGAAGGTGATGCGCTCCGACTTGGTTTCCGGGCGGCGCCGCCGCGCGTGTAGACGGTCGCGCTCGCAGGGTCGTTGCGGTATCCGCCCCCGCGCAGCACGCGATAGACGCCGTCGGCCGGTCCAGTCGGATCGTTGGCGGGCGAGTGCGCGTAGTAATCAGCGGAGTACCAATCGGCTGTCCACTCCCAGAGGCCGTGGCCGACAGCGTAGACGCCGTATGCGTTGCGGCGCTCGCTGCCGTCGGGCTCGCCCTGTCGCCCCAGGGTGGGCTTTTTTCTGCTCGAGACCGCCGCGGACAGCGCGTTCCCAACGCGCTTCGCTCGGGATCGAGTACGTGGCGCTCGCTTGCTTGCGAGAGCCATTCGCAGTAGGC
This sequence comes from Bryobacterales bacterium, assembly GCA_041394905.1. Lineage (GTDB taxonomy): Bacteria > Acidobacteriota > Terriglobia > Bryobacterales > UBA6623 > RI-231. Next base: position 41,006 of record JAWKHJ010000027.1, read on the forward strand.
ATGCGCATCTTCCCAACTCACGCCTGTCACCGGCGCCGAGTCGGCGTTGTCTCCCGGGCTCGAATGGTCGCTGCGAAAGCGGCGGAACTCGCCGTTCGAGACGGGCCGCTCGCCGATCTCGAAGGCCGGCGTGCGCACCTTGTGAACGGGTTTCTCCCAGGAGCCGCCGATGTCGGACCCCATCGAGAACTCGCCTGCGGGCACGTCGGCCAATTGAGGCGATGTCTCGCGAGCGGATTGGCCGAGCGCGACGCGCATGGTCGCGGCGGCTAGGAGCGCGGCGGTCAGTGCGATCGCTCGTTGCAACACCTCCTAGTGTATCCGCTCGCGCAACGCGCGCCCGCGGCGTGGTTTTTTGCGAGAACGCTCGGCCAACCCTACCGCGAAACAGGACCCCTGCTCAGGGAATCGCTTTAGATCGCCGCGCGAGTCCGAGGGGCAAAATTAAGTAGACGGTCCCGCTCCGTCCGTTTCGAGGAAGACTTGGTTTGCATTGGATTCGCCCATTGATGGCCGGCTTGCCCGCAAAACTTGCGGTCGCGTTGCTAACGCTAAACGCGGCCTTGGCCCAGCCGGCGCCGGCGCAGAGCTTCATGATCTCCGAGGCGGACGCGCAGGCCTGGAAGACCGAAATCCAGCGCGGCCAGAGACTCCAGGCGGAGGGCAAGTTCGACGAAGCCGAGAACGCGATGGTGGCCGCACTCAAGATTGCTGAGCGCTTCGGCTCTTCGGACATTCGCCTCGGCGCGAGTTTGAATACGCTCGCGCTGCTTTACCACGCGCGCGGCTCCTACTCGGCCGCCGAGCCGCTCTACCGCCGCGCGATCCGGTCGCTCGAAGATGCGCTGGGGCCCGACCATGCCGCTTTGGCCAAAGTGCTGGGTAGCTTGTCCGCGCTTTACTTGACGCAAGAGCGCGGAGCAGAGGCGCGGCCGGTGGCCGAACGACGCTTGGCGATTCTCGAAAAGGCCGGCAATGCCGCGCCGGAAGACATCATCGACGCCCTCAACCAGCTTTCGCTCTCGGAGTTTCTCGAAGGCCGCTTCGAGTCGGCCGAGCGTTATCAGGGACGGGCCTTGGCGCTCCTCGAAGCCGATTGCGAAGCCAACGCCGCGGCGATCGCGGAAGGTGTGAGCAACCTGGGTGTGATCCAGGCCGCCGCCGGACGGTATGCACAAGCGGCGACCGCCTTCGAACGCGCCCTCGCGCTGCGCCGCCGCATGGGGGATCGGGATTCGATCGCTGTCGCGCGCGACGAGGGACACCTCGCGGAAGCCTACGCCCAGAGGCTGCAATTCGCCGAAGCCGAGCGGTTGGCCGAAGGGTCGCTGGAGCGACGGCGCCAATTGTTGCCGGCCAAGCACCCGGAGATTGCGACGACACTGAACAACCTGGGCGACATGCTGCGCGCGCAGGCGCAAGCCAAGCGCGCCGAGTCGCTGTTTCGCGATGCGCTTGCGATTTGGACCACCGAAGCGGGGCCGAACCACCTCGAGACGGCAGTCAGCCAATACAACTTGGCGATGACGCTGGCTGACCAAGGCCGCTACGGCGATGCCGAGCAATTGTTCGGAAAATCACTCGCGACGCTCCGCATGCGTTTGGGTCCGAATCACCCGCAAGTGGGCGACGTGAGCCGCGCCTACGAGCAAGCACGCGCGCTGGCGCACTGACGTAGCCGCAATACGGCGCATCTGGACAAGTGGTTGCGGACCGTCTGCGGTAAACTGACGGCAACAGGGTTCGACGGTTTCGCGGTGTGGTCTCTTCCTGAAATTGCTGCGGGAACGCGGCGACGTGTCGCCTCTTGGGCGATGTGCGCGGCGCTGACGTGTGTCGGCGTTGCGGCGGCGCAGAGCTCCGGCGTGGACGCGGCGATCGGCGACGCCGCGAGCGCCTTGCAGCAGGGCCGGCCCGGCGAAGCGCAACTGATCCTGGCCGCGGCGCTGCCGCAGGCGCGAGCCCTGGGCGCCGCCGACAAGCGACATGCCGAAACGCTGGTTCTGCTCGCCCGCGCGCACCGAGCGCTCGGAGACCTCGCCGAGCCCGAGGGCCTCTACCGCGAAGCCGACTCCGTGATGCGGACCGCCGAAGGGGCCCAAAGCGTCGAGTACGCCCGTTTCCTGAACGAAGTGGGCCGCTACTATCACACGCGCCGCAAGTACGACATGGCGGAGCGCTACTACCGCGAAGCGTTCCGCATCCGCGTCGAGCAGCTTGGCCAGGAGAACGCCGAGGTCGCCGAGGGCTTGTGCAATCTCGCGATTCTCTACGAGAACCAGGCGCGCTTCGACAAGGCGGAGAACTACTACCGTTACGCCTTGGCCTTGCGGCGCAAGCTGCTGGGCGAGGACAACCTCAAGACGATCGAAACGCGCGAACACTTCGCTCGGCTGCTCTACAGCATGCAGCGCACGGAGGCAGAGGAGTTGGCTTCCGAGGCGCGGGCGGAGCGGCGCACGATTCTTGCGGCGCAAGCCCCGCCGATCCCCGACCCAGCCGCCCTGCGAAGCCAGCAACGAGCCGTGCTCGGAGTTGGTCGAGGAAACGGAGCCGAGCCCGAATACACCGAAGAGGCCCGCATCGCCCGGCAAGAGGGGACGGTGCGGCTCGAGGTCACTGTGGACGCGGACGGCAAGCCGCACAATCCGCGGGTCGTGCAGATCCTCGGCCTCGGTCTGGATGAGCAAGCGCTCGCTGCCGTGCGGCAATGGCGCTTTCGACCCGCGCGCATCAATGGCAAGAAGTCGGCCTGCCGGATCTTGTTGGCGATCGATTTCAGCTTGCTCTAGCTCTGCGTGCGCGGCTTCTCGAACCAAACGGCTGAGACCTTCCAGGAGCGGTCGGTCGGGTCCACGCGCTGCATCTCGACGCGGTGGCCCCGCCCGGCAAGGAATTCATCGACCGCCTTCCGGCAGCCGGGCCAGCCGAGATAGTCATCGACGATGACGAATCCGCCCGGCTCGACTTGGTCGTAGAGATTCTCCAGGCAGCAGCGCGTGGATTCATAGAGATCGGCGTCCAGCCGTAGGACGGAGATTGGGCCGATTTGCGGGGCGGTGTCGGGCAGTGTTTGGTCGAACCAGCCTTTTTCGATGGCGATCGAGGCCGGGTCGAGACGCAGCTCGTCGAAGAGTAGCCTGCGCACATCGTCGATCGGGGCGGCGTATTCGCCCGCGGCGGCTTGCCGGTTAGCGCGGTCGTGCTCAGAGGGTTCGGGCAGGCCTTCGAAAGAATCGAACAGCCATGTTCGCCGCGGGGGATCCGCCTCAGCGGCCAGGGCCGCCATCACGCCCCCGCAGCCGCCGCGGTAGACGCCGCACTCGACGAAGGCGCCCACAATGCCCTGCTCTTCGGCTCTGACGCAAAGCCGGTAGAGAGCGAGCAGCCCCCAGGCGCCGATCAAAGTATAGGGCCCGACCTGCTCGAAGAGTCGGATCATGCGGCGGCGTTCGGCTCCCTTCCGAGGACCCGAAAATCTCCAGATTGCGCGGTTGAGCAACCGCGCCACGCCGGGATGGGATTTGTAGAACCGCCTCGCCGGCCGCAGCAGCAGCTCCAGGCGGTGTGCGATCCCGGTTGAGCGTTCCACCGTCTCGAGTTTCTAGAATAGCGAAAGCGGCCCGATCCTCCCGCTTCATGCATTCCGCCGTCGCAGCAACAGACAAGTCCTCGAAAAAGCGTAAGCGGCGCAACCGCGAAGAGCCCGCCGCCGCAACGCGCGCTCCTTGGTGGACGCGCGAGCGGATTGCCTTTGCCGCCCTGCTTGCGCTTGCGGCCGCCTTGCGCATCTATCGCCTGATGGCGGACTATCCCGTCGTCAGCGACGAGAGCATCTACTTGCGCTGGGGCGAGATCATCGAGCACCAAGGCCAGTGGTTCATCTCGCTGCTCGACGGCAAGCAACCGCTCAGCTACTGGTTTTACGCCCTCGAACGTATGGTCGCGCCGTCGGCCGACCCGCTTTGGATGGGACGCATGACCTCCGTCGCCGCCGGTGTGGCGACCACAGCGCTGATCTTTTGGATCGGCCGCCGGCTCGACGGGTTCGTCGCAGGTTTTGCGGGCGGGCTGCTCTACGCGGTGTTTCCCTGGGCCATGATGTACGACCGGCTGGTCTATACCGAGGCGCTGGTCAACGTGACGGGCGCGGCCCTGGTCTGGGCGTGCCTCTATGCCTTTGATAAGGAACCGAGATCGCCGGGCCGAGACGCGTTGGCTGGCCTGGTTTTCGGACTGGGCTTTTGGATGAAGTCGACGGCGCTGCTGTTCGCGGTGGTTCCGTTGGTGATCGGGAGTTGGAAGCGGCGAGGGCAGCCTGTCGAGCTGGCCAAGAGCTGGGCGACGATGGCCGCGGCCGCCGCGCCATTTCCATTGCTGTCTTGGGTGTTCAAGCCCGTCGCGCCGATGTTCGAGACGGCCTCGACGGTGCTGCACCATACGACGTTCTTCGTCGACCCGGCGGAGTTTCTAGCGAATCCGTTCACGCGATTCATTCAAAACGCGCCGCGGTTCGGCGAGTACATTCCGTACCTGGTCAGCTCTCCGGCGGCAATTGGGATTGCCTTGTCGCTGGGCTACCTGCTCTGGCGGCGCTCGGTTCCGGGCCTGATTGTGGCGTTGATCGGCGGCGTGCCTCTGATGGTGCAGTTCTTCGTGCTGACGTTCCTGCCCACGCGCTACCCCTACCCGCACCTGTGGCCGGCGCTGCTGCTGGCCGGGCTGGCAACGGCGGAGCTCGGACGGCAGCTGAGCGAGAAGATGGCTGAGCCTCAGGCATGGCGCGCGGCCTGGGCCGTCTTTGCCGTGCTGCTCGCTGGGCCGATGCTGGTGCGTACCGCCTTCGTACTGCAAGACCCCAAGAACAACATCTCGCCCCACGACACGGGCCTGTACTTCGGCTCCTATTCCCACGCCGGCTTCGGCGTCGCGGAGGCGATCAGCTACCTACGCAGCGAGGCCCTGCGTAACGGGCCGATGATCTTGCTGGTCGATCCGATCTGGAGCGTCCCGGCGGACGCGATCTTCCCCTACCTGAACTTCAAGTACGGGATTCGCGTTTATGAAGCCTGGTGGACGCAGATTTCTCCCACCCACGCGATCATGCCCGAGGCCGAGGTCGACCTGATGCGCTCGCATTACGAGCGGATTCCCGCCGGCAAGCTCGATTTCCGGACCGCGAAGCGCGTGTTCTACCTCACCGACACGAACTACTACACACCCGAGGCCGTGCACGTGCGCCAGCCGACCGCACAGCCGGTCATCCGCTTCCTCAAGCCCGGCGGCAAGCATTCGATCGACATCTACCGCTTGAAGTGAACCCGCCAAAAAAAGCGCCCCGCGATGGGGCGCAATCAAGTTAAGAGAAACCAGGAAAACCGAAGTTCTCCGGTTAGGGGTTAGGGGTCGTCGCGTTGCGCGGGATTTGGCATCGCGCAAAACTTGGGCGAACGCGCCTAGCGGTTCGGAAACCCCATTGTGGGGACGCGCTGCGCGGGTCGCATATAGCCCCTATGGTCTAAATCCAGAGTTGGTTAGGGGTGGCATTCGCCGCTTGGTCGCCGTGCTAGACTTGGCGCCGTCATGGTCCTACGGATTCTGCTTGCGGCCCTGCTGGGCGCGCTTTCGCTTCTTGCGGCGGACAAGCCCAACTTCATCCTGCTCTTCGCCGACGACCAGGGTTGGTACGACCTCGGCATCCAAGGGCATCCCGACATCCGCACGCCCAACATCGACCGCATGGCGCGCCAGGGCATGCGCTTCACCAGCTTCTACGCCGCGCCATTCTGCGGGCCCTCGCGCGCGGCCTTGATGACGGGATGCTACCCGCCGCGGGTCAGCTTGGCCTTCAACCACGGACCGAAGTCGACCACGGGCATCCATCCCGATGAAGTGACCGTGGCCGAGCTGCTCAAAGGCGCAGGCTACGCGACGCAGATGATCGGCAAGTGGCACCTCGGCTCGAAGAAACCCTATCTGCCGCACTACAACGGCTTTGACCACTGGTTCGGGCTGCCGTATTCGAACGACATGTGGCCCTACCACCCCGTGATGCCGCCCAAGCCCAACGAAGACGAGCGCATGCAGGCCGCCCGCAAGCGAGCGGAGTACACGGGCTACGCCGGCCAGGGCCATTACTATGACCTCGACAAGGGCCAAGGCTTCCCCGAAAACCTGCCGCTGATGTCCGACGATGAAGTGCTCGAATTCAACCCCGACCAGACGCAGTTGACTAAGCGCTACACCGACGTCGCGCTCGATTTCATCGAATCCAACCGCGACAAGCCGTTCTTCCTCTACCTGCCCTATGCCATGCCGCACGTGCCGCTGTTCGTCTCCAAGCAGCACGCCGGCCAGTCTATCCGCGGCCTCTATGGCGACGTGGTCGAGGAGCTCGATTGGTCGGTGGGCCGCATTCTCGACAAGCTGAAGGAGCTGGGTCTCGACGAGAACACGATGGTCGTCTACACGTCGGACAACGGCCCCTGGCTGCAATACGGCGTCGATGGCGGCTCGGCGGGGATGTTCCGGGATGGCAAGGGCACGACCTACGAGGGCGGCATGCGGGTGCCGGGGATCTTTCGCTTTCCAGGTCGGATTCCGGCCGGGCAAGTGAGCTCCGAGCCCGTGGCGAACATGGACGTGTTGCCGACCTTCGCGCGGCTGGCCGGCGTCGAGCTCCCGACAGACCGCACGATCGATGGACGCGACCTGTGGCCGCTTCTCAGCGGCCAGCAGAAGCATTCGCCGCACGAGCAGTTCTACTACTTCGGCGGCGGCCGCGAGCGCGAACATCCGCGCCGTGCGCGAGGGCAAGTGGAAGCTGCTCGTCCAGAGGCCGCGCGACGGCGGCGACTTGGAAGCCACGGCGCTCTACGACCTCCACGAAGACGCCGCGGAAAAGTTCGACCGCCTGAAACTCTACCCTGACCTGGCGCGAGCGCCTGCTCGCGGCGACCGAGAGCTTCGTGCGCGACCTTGAAGCGCACGTGCGTCCCTTGGGAGGCAGTGAGCGCCGGCTCGATGACGCCGCGTCGTGTGCTGATCGACACCGACCCCGGCGTCGATGACGCCTTGGCCCTGCTGCTGGCTTTCGCCTCGCCGGAGCTGCACGTCGAGGCGATCACCACCGTCGCCGGTAACGTGGGCCTCGAGCCGGCGACGCGCAACGCGCTGCTGACGCTCGATGTCGCCCGCGTGCAAAACCCGCCGACGGTCGTCCGAGGCGCCTACAAGCCCCTCGAACGGGAGGCTGTGGATGCGGCGCACGTCCATGGCGAAGACGGCCTTGGGGGGATGGCGAGCGCCTACGGAGAGCCCTCGCGTGGGGCGGCCCCGGGCGCGGCGGTCGATTGCATTCTGGAGACGATCGCCCGCCAACCGGGCGAGGTGACGGTCATCGCACTGGGTCCGCTCACCAATCTGGCGCAGGCCTTATTGGCCGACCCGAAGGCGATGGCGTTGGCGGAGCGGATCGTCGTGATGGGCGGAGCGCTTGACGTCCCCGGCAACGCGGGGCCTCACGCCGAATTCAACTTCTTCGTCGATCCGGAGGCAGCGCGGATCGTGCTGCGCTCGGGGTTGCCTGTCACGCTGGTCGGGCTCGACGTGACCCGCCTAGCGGTGTTGAACCAGCAGGGCTCGTCGAGCGAGTGCGCGCCTCGGACAAGCCCGCCGCCCCGTTCGCCGAACAGATCACGCGCCACTATTTTGAGGTCCGCCACCGGCTAGTAGGCCGCGCGGGTGCTTTCTGCATGATCCGCTCGCGGTGGCCGTGGCGCTCGACCCCAGCTTGGTGCGCTGCGAGCCCTACTTCCTCGATGTCGAAACCAGAGGATCTCTCACGACGGGAATGGTGGTCGCCGACCGCCGCGACGGCGCGCCTCGGCCGGCGCAAGGCGAAGGCGTAGAAGTCGCGGTCGGGCTCGAGCGAGAGCGCTTTCTTGACTTCTTTCTCGAGCGCCTGGTTGGATGACGAGGCCGCGGCGAGCATGCGCCGTGCTAATCTAGCGCGCGCCAGGAGGCGAGTGTATGACCAAGCGCGAGTTTCTGGCGGCGAGCCTCGGAGCGGCCTGGATGCTGCAAGGAGATCGCCGCGCCTCAGCCCAGGGTGGCAAGCTTCCCGTCCGGAAAGCGAAGACCAGCAAGCTGTTCAAGAGTCCTGAGGGCCATCCGAATGCGGTCTCGGCCACGCCGGAAGGGCTCTGGATCGGCGAGCAAAAGCTCTCCGGCGCGCAAGCGAAGGCGTACGGGCTGCCCGAGCCCGACTCGCTCGAAGAAGCGGCGTGGCTGGTCGACTGGAACGGCAAGCTCCTCAGGACGGTCAAAACGCCTTCGCGCAACACCAGCGGCATGGCCGTGGGCGGCGGCTACGTCTGGATGATCGCCAATGCCCCGCCCGAGGGCGTGTTCCAGGTCGACATGGATTCGAAGTTGGTCAGCCACCGCCAGATTCCGCTCGGCTTGCCCGGCCAGGACGGCGGCGGCTCCCATGGCGGGCTCTGGCACGACGGGAAGCTGTGGATCTCTTCGCTGCGTCTGCGCGGCAACCTGCGCGTCGACCCCAAGACCTGGCAGCCCGAATTCATGATCCCCTTCTACCAGTCCTACCCAAACTGGGTTCGCTACCACGGGATCGCCATCCACGACGGGTCGTTGTGGCAGGTAATCGGCAACAACAGCACCTCTCCCAAGGATTTCAAGCCCGGGCTGGTGCGTCACGACCTCGAAACCGGCCGAGCGGTCGAGATTGTCGAATTCCTGCCCGGCTCGAGCGATCCCCACGGACTGGCCGTGCATGACGGCAAGTTCGTCAGTTGCGACGCAGGCATCCACCCGAGCTGGGAGAACGGCGCCAGCAAGACCGCGGGGTGGATCTTCCAGATTGACTTCGTCTAGGACCGGGAACTACCGGCGGCCGAAGAACATCAGGTGCTGCCACGGCAGCTCGTCATACTGCCGCTCGAGCTCGAACCCGTTCGCCTCGTACTCTTTTAGAATCTGTGACTTGCTCATCTTGTGCAGCAGCTTGATGGGGATGCGCGGATCCTCCAGGCGGTACTCGGCCAGGGCGACGACGCCTCTGTCCTTGAGCGCCGCGCGCATGCCGGCCAGCATCTGCTCTGGGTAGCCGAGCTCGTGGTAGACATCGACCATCAAGATCAGGTCGACGGTATCGGGAGGCAGCTTGGGGTCGTCCGGCGTGCTCGGGATCGGAATGATGTTGGTTACGCCGGCAGCCTTGGCGCGCTCGCCCAGGAGCGCGAGCATCTCGGGCTGGATGTCCACGGCGTAGACTTTGCCCGTGGGCCCCACGCGCTCCGCCATCTGGAGCGTGTAGAACCCGTTGCCGCATCCGATGTCGGCTACCGTCTGCCCAGGCTGGAGCTGCAATGCCGCGAGCAGCGCCTGCGGATTCTCCTCCTGGTCGCGCTCGTCGCGGATCAGCCAGGGCGCGCCATGGTAGCTCATCGTCTGCGCAATGGTGCGGCCCTTGTAGCGCTCGAGAGGCGCAGGCGGCTTCTCGGCTTGCAGCCCGACAAGGGCGAGAACTAGCGAGAGGAGCAGAATTCTCGTCGACACGTGCCTCGGATTCTAGCGCTTCGCCTTCGCGTGTGCGCTGAAGTGTAGACCGGTCCGGCTATCGGACGCCGGTTGCGGAGAGTAACCCCCCCAGAAGCCGCATCGTCCTAGTTTGAGGCGGGCTCCCGCTCGCTTTCCGCCTTCATTTTTCGTCCCATGAGTCTGCCCGAATTCTCCATCAAACGCCCGGTCACTGTCCTCATGGCCTGCATGGTCGCCATGTTGCTCGGCGGCATCGCCTTCGTCGAGATCCCGGTCGACCTCATGCCGGAAACGGAATACCCGACCTTGACTGTGACCGCCCAGTACCCCGGCGTGGCGCCGGAGGAGATGGAGACGCTGGTGGCGCGTCCGATCGAGGAGGCCGTGGCTTCCGCTCCTGGCGTCGAGGAGATTACCTCGACCTCCAACGAGGGGCAGGCGAGCGTGCGTGTCAAGTTCGCCTACGGCGCGGACCTGGACGAGGCGGCGAACGAGCTGCGCGTGCGTCTGGATCGCAACCGCGGCCGGCTCCCGGACGACCTCGAGCCGCCGATGCTACTCAAGTTCGACAGCGCGCAGTTCCCGATCATGTTCATCACCGTGCGCGGCGATGGCATGGATCCGAAAGAGCTGCGGCATTTCGCGGAGAAGAACATCCAGTACCGTCTCGAGCGCGCTCCCGGCGTGGCGCAGGCGCGCGTCTCGGGCGGGTTGCGGCGTCAGATCCACGTCGACCTCGACCTCAAGAAGCTCCGGGCGTTGAACCTGTCGGTCGCGGATGTCGTGGCACGCCTGCGCAACGAGAACCAGAACCGCCCGGTCGGGCCCGTCCAGGAAGGCCGCTACGAGGTCCTTCTGCGCACCCAGGGCGAGTTCGAAAACCTCGAGGATATTCTCGCCGTCGGGGTTGCGACGCGCCGTGGCATACCGGTCTATTTGCGTGACATCGCCACAGTCGAGGACTCCTACGAGGAGATTCGCTACATCGTGCGCGTCAACGGCGATCCGGCGGTGCGCATGTTCATCTACAAGCAGTCAGGGGCCAACACCGTCGAAGTCTCAGACGGCATCTGGAAAGAGGCCGAAGATATCCAAGTCGACTACCCCGGTGTGAAGCTCGAAGCGACGTGGGACTCGGCGACGTTCATCCGGGCGTCGATCCACAACGTGCAGACCTCGGCATTGGTGGGCGCGGGCCTGGCCATCGTCGTGTTGTTGTTCTTCCTGGGCAGCTTTTCCTCCACGCTGGTAATCGGCGTGGCGATCCCGATTTCGGTGATTGCGACCTTCGCATTGATGTTCTTCAACGGCTTCACGCTCAACACAGTGAGCTTTGGCGGCCTTGCCTTGGGCGTAGGCATGCTGGTTGACAACTCGATCGTGGTGCTCGAGAACATTTTCCGACACCGCGAGGACGGGCTCTCGATGACAGAAGCGGCGCTGCTCGGCAGCGACGAGGTTGCGATGGCGATCACTGCCTCGACGATGACCACGATTGCGGTCTTCGTGCCGGTGCTGTTCATCGGCGGCATGTCGGCGGAGACGTTCAAGCAGCTCGCCTACGTGGTCAGCTTCGCGCTGATCTGTTCGCTGTTGGTGAGCATTACCGTCGTGCCGGTGCTGTGCGCCAAGCTGCTGCGCGCCTCGAACGCCGGCGAGGGCAAACGAACCGGCGTGGCGGGCGCTCTGCTGCGCTTCCAGGACTGGATGAGCGACATTTACGCCTCGATTCTCGACTCGGCTCTCAACCACCGCTTCGTGATCCTGAGCGCGGCGTTCGCGCTCTGCGCCGGCGCGGTCTACATCATCCCGTTGATCGGCGTCGAGCTCGAGCCGCAGGTCGACGAGGGCCAGATCGAGATCTCGCTCGAGCTCGAACCCGGCACCCGGGTCGAAGTCACCGACGACGTCATGCAACGGATGTCAAACGTCATCCGCGAAGAGGCGCCCGAGGCGTTGTACATCATGACGGAGGCCGGCTCGAACTCTTCGTTCTACTACCGCGGAACGAACACGGGCCGAGTCCGGGTCGACCTCGTGCCGGCGAGTGAGCGCACACGCTCAGCCTCTGAGGTGGCGAACGCTCTGCGCGCGCAGATGCAGCTCGAGCCGGGCATGATGGTCCAGACGAGGGTCTCGAGCGGCACGTTCCGCCGCCGCGGCGGCGACGAGGAGCGGTTACAAGTAGAGGTTCGCGGCCACGATCCCGAGGTCATGGGCGATCTCGCCGAGCAGGTGCACGCCGCCATGCTGACCGTGCCCGGCATCCCGTCGGCAATGATCAGCCGCCGCCCCGGGACGCCCGAAATGCTGGTGCGCGTCGACCGCGCCAAGGCGACCTCGATGGGCTTGTCCGTGAATGCCGTCGCCGACACGCTCGAGACTGCCATCGGCGGCTCGCGCGCCTCGATGTTCCGCGAAGAGGGCGATGAGTATGACATCCTCGTGCGCCTGCGCGAGCAGGACAGGCTCAGCGTCGGCCAAGTGGGCGACGTTCCCGTCTATCTGCCGGATGGCACGACCGTCCCGGCGCAAACCCTGGTTCGTCTTGCCCGCCAGGAGGGCCCGGTCGAGATTCGCCGCAAGGACCAGCAGCGCATCGTCGTGGTGGGCGGCACCGTAGGCGACCGGGACATGGGCTCGATCGTCGGCGATCTTCGCGAAAAGCTGCGCGAGATCAATCGCCCGCGCGGCTACGAGTTCGTCTTCGCCGGCGAATGGGAGGAGCAGGAAGAGGCCTTCCGCGACATGACGTTCGCGGCGATTTTGGCCTTGCTCCTGGTCTACATGGTGATGGCTGCGCAGTTTGAGTCGCTGCGCGATCCGTTCATCATCCTCTTCTCGATTCCGCTGGCCGCGATCGGCGTGGTGCTGATGCTGCTGTTGACCGGTACGACGTTCAACATGCAGGGCTTTCTAGGCGTAATCGTACTGGTGGGCATCGTGGTCAACAACGCCATCGTGCTCATCGATTACACCAACCTGCTCATCCGCGACCACGGAATGGGCGTCCGCGAGGCCGTCGTCACAGCTGGCCGCCGCCGTTTGCGGCCCATTTTGATGACGACCGCGACCACAGTGCTCGGCTTGCTGCCAATGTCGCTCGGTATCGGCGAGGGCGGCGAGCTGCAAGCCCCGCTGGCGCGCGTGGTCATCGGCGGACTGACGACCTCGACGCTCATCACGCTGGTCATCATCCCGATCATCTACTACACGTTTGAGGGCCGCGCCGAGCGCACGCGCCGGCGGGCGGATTCCTCCACGGCGGACCTGCAACCGGCGCCGTCGGGCGACTAGCCGTTCCTTCGACGGAACCTATCTGTGCCTGCGTCTCCGCGCGCGGTCGCGCCTGTTTGTAACCTTGCCCCCCTAGATCCAGACTTAAAGCTCTGGGAGACAGGCACATGTCGCTGCTCAATCGTCGCGCGTTCTTGGGGGCTTCCGCCCTCGCTGCGGCGGCTCCCCTGCTCGCTGGCCGCTCCGGCTCCGAGTCGCTCGTTGGCCAGCTCTACTCCTCGCTCAGCCAAGTACAAAAGCGACGGCTGGTTTTTCCTTTTGACCATCCGCTACGGTCGAAGGTCGACAATAACTGGCACATCACCGACGACCGCGTCGGGCGCATCTTCAACGCTGACCAAGTCGCATTGGTCGAGGACATCTACCGTTCCCTGCACAGCCCTGAGTTCGCCGACCGCGCGCTCAAGCAGATCCAGGATGATGCGGGTGGCGTCGGAAACTACTCGGCCGCACTCTTCGGCGAGCCCGGTTCGGGCAAGTTCGAGTTCGTCTTGACCGGACGGCACTGCACGGTACGCTGCGACGGCGATTCCGTCGACGGAGCGGCGTTCGGCGGTCCGATTTTCTATGGCCACCAAGGGCTGACGTTCCGCGAAGCGCCAAACCACCCGCACAACGTCTACTGGTTCCAGGCCAAGCGCGCCAACGAGGTTTTCCGCGCGCTCGACGGCAAGCAACGCAACTTGGCCCTGCTTGGCTCGGCCCGTCCGGAGCGCGGTTCTGCGACCGTGGCTCTGCGCAGCGACCCGGAAGGTTTGCCCGTTGCGGCGATGAGCGCCGACCAGCGCGCCCTAGTCGAGCAGACCCTCGCCGACCTGCTGCTGCCCTTCCGCGAAAAGGACCGCGCCGAATCGATGGATCTCATTCGGCGCTCGGGTGGCGTAGAATCGCTCTCGATGGCGTTCTACAAGAATCACGACCTCGGCGACGACGGCGTGTGGGACGTCTGGCAGCTCGAGAGTCCCACGATGGTTTGGCATTTTCGAGGCGCCCCTCACGTACACGTCTGGGTCAACATCCAGAAGAACCCCGGTTGGACTCCGCCCGCCTAGCGCGAAAAACGTCCACGCAACACGAGAGTCGAGGCTTCCATGAGTCTTCCCGAGTTTTCGATCAAACGGCCCGTCACGGTGCTGATGGCCTGTCTGGTCTGCATCTTGCTGGGCGCGATCTCCTTCGTGGAGATTCCGGTCGACCTGATGCCCGAGATCGAGCAGCCCACGCTGAGCATCAACATCGACTACCCAGGCGTGGCGCCGGAAGAGATCGAAACGCTCATCGCGCGGCCGCTCGAGCAGATCGTGAGCTCGGCCCCGGGCGTCGAAGAAGTCACCTCGACCTCGACGGAGGGTCGCGCCTCGGTGCGCGTCGAATTTGTCTACGGCACGGACATCGATGTCGCCACCGACGAGGTGCGCTCGCGGCTCGACCGTGGCCGCCGCTCTTTGCCTGACGACATCGAGCCCCCGTTTATTTTCAAATTCGACGTCTCGCAGTTCCCGATCATGTTCATCACCGCCGCCTCGGCCGACTATGGACCGAAGGAGCTGCGCACTTTCATCGAAAAGAACGTCGTCTACCGCTTAGAACGTGTTCCTGGCGTAGGACAGGTCAGCGTGAACGGCGGCCTGCGCCGTGAGATCCACGTCGACCTCGATCTGGAAAAGCTGCGCTCGCTCGATCTCTCGGTTGATCAGGTGGTCCAGCGCATCCGCAGCGAAAACCTCAACCGCCCAGTTGGCCCGGTCAAGGAAGGCCGCTTCGAGCTGCTGCTGCGCACTTCCGGCGAATACGAGAGCATCGAGCAGATCCTCAACGTCGCCCTCACCTCGCGCGACGGCGTCCCGGTCTATGTTCGCGACGTTGCCACCGTCGAGGATTCGCACGAAGACATCCGCTTCTACGTCGCCGTCAACGGCGTCGAAGGCCTGCGTATCATCATTTCGAAGCAGTCCGGGGCCAACACCGTCAAGGTGTCGGAAGGCATCTGGAACGAGATCGCTGCGATCGAGCACGACTACCCGAACATCCAGATCGACAAGACGATGGATACAGCCGACTTCATCATGGTCGCCATCGACAACGTCAAGACCGCGGCCCTGGCCGGATCGGCGCTGGCGGTCATCGTTCTGCTGGTCTTCTTGCGCAGTTTCTCAGCGACGCTCATCATCGGCGTGGCGATCCCGATCTCGGTGATCTCGACTTTCGCGCTGATGTACTTCAACGGCTTTACGCTCAACACGGTCAGCTTCGGCGGCCTGGCGCTTGGCGTCGGCATGCTCGTCGACAACGCCATCGTGGTGCTCGAGAATATCTACCGCCACCGCGAGGACGGGACGCCACTCAAGGAAGCGGCGATCATCGGCAGCAACGAGGTTGCGACGGCCATCACCGCGTCCACCTTCACCACCATCGCCGTGTTCGTGCCGGTGGTGTTCATGGGCGGCTATTCCGCGCAGACGTTCCAACAGCTCGCCTATGTGGTCTCGTTCTCGCTGTTGTGCTCGCTGCTGGCCGGTCTGACGGTTGTGCCGGCGCTCTGCTCGAAGCTGCTGCGAGGGACGAAGGCCAAGGCGATGGACAGCGAGAGCGGCTTTCTGGCCGGGCTGGGCGACTCCTACGGCCACGCCATCGAATGGTCTCTCGATCACCGCATCATCGTAACTGCGGTCGCGGTGGGTCTCTTCGCCTTCGCCATGTGGCTGGTCCCCTTCCTGGGCGTTGAGCTCCAACCTCAGGTTGACGAAGGCACCCTGCGCGTCAACGTCGAGCTCGAGTCCGGAACCAACGCGGCGACGACGAAACAAGTCATCGACCGCATGTACAACATCGTCAAGGAGGAGGTGCCCGAAGCCGTCTACGTGATGACCGAGGCGGGCCAAAACAGCCCCTTCCGCGGCGTCTCGCAGCACTTGGGCGAGCTGCGCATCATCCTCAATTCCAGCGAGGAGCGTGACCGCTCGGCCGCCGAAGTGGCCAACGTCATCCGCCCCATGCTGATGAGCGTCGTCCCAGGCAGCCAAGTCCGCACGCGCGTCGATAGCGGCAACTTCGGCCGCCGCGGCGGCGGAGATTCGAGCGACCGTCTTTCGGTCGAGATCCGCGGCCACAACCCCGAGATCACTGCCGGACTCGCCGAGCAGGTGCAGCAGGCAATGATGCGCACCCCGGGCGTGGTCGAGGCGCAGGTCTCGCGCCAGCCCGGCCTGCCCGAGATGGTGGTCAAGATCGACCGCCTCAAGTCCGCCAGCATGGGCATGACGGTCGAAAGCGTGGCCGATACGCTCGAGACCGCCGTCGGCGGTCGCCGCGCCTCGTTCTACCGCGAAGAAGGCGACGAGTACGACATCGTCGTGCGGCTGCGCGAAGAGGATCGTCTATCGGCGAGCCAAGTGGGCGACATCCCGCTGCGCGCCCCCAACGGACAGCTCATCACCGCCGACCAAGTGGTGCGGATGCAGCGCCAGGAGGGCCCGACGCAGATCGACCGCATTGACCAGGAGCGCATCATCTTCGTCTCGGGCGCCATCGCCGACCGCGACCTCGGATCCGTCGTCACCGACCTCCAGGCCGCCCTCGATGAGATTCCTCGGCCGCCCGGCTACGAGTTCAAGATGGGCGGTGAATACGAGGAGCAGGTCAAGGCGTTCAACGACTTGCTGTTCGCCTGCATCCTCGCCTTCATCCTGGTCTACATGGTGATGGCGGCGCAGTTCGAATCGCTGCGCGACCCCTTCATCATCATCTTCTCGATCCCGCTTGCCGCCATCGGCGTGGTGTTGATGCTGCTGCTGACCAACACGACGTTCAACATGCAGGGCTTCCTCGGCGTCATCATCCTGGTCGGCATCGTAGTCAACAACGCCATCGTGCTGGTCGATTATGCCAACCAGTTGCGCCGCGAGCATGGCTACAACGTCCGGGACGCGGTGGTCACGGCCGGCAGCCGCCGCTTGAGGCCGATTTTGATGACGACGGCGACTACAGTGCTGGGC
The DNA here is from genome assembly GCA_041394905.1 of Bryobacterales bacterium. GTDB lineage: Bacteria > Acidobacteriota > Terriglobia > Bryobacterales > UBA6623 > RI-231. The sequence continues at coordinate 57,862 of JAWKHJ010000027.1, forward strand.
TTGGTGCCCATGTCGCTCGGCATCGGCGAGGCTCGGAGCTGCAGGTGCCGATGGCCCGCGTCGTCATCGGCGGCCTTGTCACCTCGACGCTCATCACGCTCGTGTTCATTCCGGTCGTCTACTCATTCTTCGAAGAGATGAGCGAGCGCTCGACCGAACGTAGAACGCAATCCGAAGCGGTACAGCCGGCCGCCGGAGACTAGCGGATTTGCACTGAAAAGACGAAAGGCCGGCCCCTGAGCAGGGAGCCGGCCTTTCTTTTGGTCTTCTCTCGGAGCGCGCCTTAGTCCGCCCGCGTCAAGAACACCGGCAGGCCGCCCTTGTTGCTGTAATCAGGCCGGTAGCGGTCGGTGTTGTACATCGTGGTCGTGTCCACGCTGCGCGGGCCTTTGGAGGCGTCGGGCAGGCCGGCAAGCGTGTAGCAGCCGTTCTGGATGCCGGTCATCTTGCCACGGTCGCCGTCCGCGATCGCTTCCACCGCCATCGTGGCGAACGTCGTCGCCACCATCTTGTCGAAGAAGTCCGGCTCGCCGCCGCGCAGGTCGTAGGTGAGGTCGCTGATGACCGTGTCGGCCCCCGCGATGCGCTTGATCTCTTGGCCGAAGTGCTCGGCGACGTTGACCTTTTTGCGGTGTCCGAAGGCGTCCGCCTCGCCGTACTCGGACACTTCGCGGCCTTTCCACGTCGCGCCCTCGCTCAGGATCACGATCGAGTAGTTGCTCGGGTTGTTCGCCTTGTCCGTCATGAGCAGGTCGACCATTTTTTCGAGGTCGAACTCATACTCAGGGATCGCGCAGCGCAAGTTGGTCACGTACGCCGTATAGAGCGCCGTGAAGCCTGCGTCGCGGCCAAAAATGCGGAACACGCCGACGCGCTCGTGCGAGCCGATCGTGGTGCGCTGGCGGCCGATGGCGTCGATCGCGCGCGTCAACGCGGTCGAGAAGCCGATGCAGTACTCGGTGTTGCGCACGTCGTTATCCATGGTCTTCGGCACGCAAACCATGGGGAAGCCTTCCTGGTTGAGTCGGTCGGCGTAGCTGAGCGTGTCGTCGCCGCCGATCGGCACCAGGTAGTCCACGCCGAGCTTTTGCAGGTTCTCGAGCACGACGGGAGTCAAATCGACCACGCCGTCTGAGACTTCCTTGAAGTCGCCCAAACGCGACTGCAAGTGCTCAGGCACTTGTTCGACCTTGGTCTTCGACGGCTTGGTCCGCGAGGTGTGCAGGAACGTGCCGCCCGTGCGATCGATCGTGCGCGTGTTCTGACGGTTCAGGTCGACGAAGTAGTCCGTGTCGCGGCCATTTTCCCAGATCGGCGCCACGAGGCCTTTCCAGCCCCGGCGGATGCCCACAACTTCGATCCCATGATTTCGTGCGCCGTAAACGACGGACTTGATGACCGCGTTCAGGCCGGGGACATCCCCGCCGCCGGTCAGGATGCCGATTCTCTTGACAGCCATTGCAATCTCCTAGCTTTCGTGTGAGCGAATCCGATCTCAACCCACGAAGACGGTCTCGGGCTTGCCGAGCTCCCAGTCCAGGTGGTTGATGTACAGCAGGATCAAATGCTCCGGGTAGCGCTCGCGGAACGCGGCGAGCAACTTCTCGCGCCAACCCTCGACGAGCTTGTCGTCGGCTTGGGCGTCTTTGTCGAAAAAGCCGTTGCCGTCGTGCTCGATCCCCAGATGGTCGAGCGCCTCGACGACGAATTCCAGATTCGAGACGAGCATCCCTTGGGAGAGCTCCCGCGCCAAGTCCTCGTCCCCTTCGTTGAGCCGGTCCCACAGCTTGGGAGCGGCTTTACCTTTATCGCGGTTGAGTTTCAGCAACCGCGCCCTTTTTGGAAGGAGTCGACGAGCTTGTAGGTGCGCAGCGCGCCCATCAGACTTCGCCCAACAACGAATCGAAACGCTCCCGGCCCAATCCGACGAACAACTCCGACAGCGTCATTTCCCCGAGGATACCAAACCCATGGGCCTCGTTATCGCGCGGGCTTGCGGCACGCGGCGCCAGAACTGCGCCCGCTCGAGCGGCTCGGTCCGGCCGCGCAAGGTTTGCCGTGTTCCCAGCTGAATCTCGGTCCACGCCATCCGCAGTGGCGAGGCCAGATCGCGCTCGGCGGGCAGCCAGAGCGGCGAATTCCTCGTCTTGCGCGGCGTACTCGTTGGCGAACCGCCTGACGATGAGACGCGGATGAAACGGACCCGTCTCGAGCGGTGTGGCCTCGAGCGTCTCGAACCCCTCGGCCTGGAACCGCGCGATGGCTGCGCCGGCGAGCTCGAGGCCGATGTGGCCGTCCGGCTCGATCAGCCGGCGGCGGTAGAGCGCCGGATCAGCCTTGGCGCGCTCGACGAGCGGATGTTTGCTATCGGTCTCGATGACATGCACGGTCACCCCGCCTGGACGCAGCAGGCGTGCGATCTCGCCAAGCACCCGCGGTTGGCTTCGGCCGGCACATGCCCCATCACGTGCGACGAGACGATGCAGTCGAATGAGGCGTCGCGAAACGGCAACCGTCCCAAGTCGCCGAGCACGGCGCCGTCGTAATTGCGTGCCACAAATCGCGCAGCGCGTTCATGCCAAGTCCACGCCCACGGCTAGGCGGCCCGCTCGCGAAAGATCTCGCGTCCGCGCGCCGCCCCCAGGTCAGTAGCCGGCAACGATCCGGGACCCAGCGCCGCCAGAAAGCGCCATTCCTGGTAGGACCAATAGGGCAGCGCACGCAGCAGCCAACCCTTGAGCCCGCGCGGGCTGCGGTGGTAGGAGCACGTGCTCCGCGACGTAATCGTCGTAAAATGCACGCGCCGTCTCGACCGAATCCGGGGTCATGCGTTGCGCTGGTGGTGGGCCCATGCGCTTCGGATGGCGTCCTCCAGCGTGAGAGGGTTTCCAGCCCAGATTTGCCTGGATCTTGCGTGGGTCGGCCACCAGCTCGGGCGGGTCGCCGGGCCGCCGCGGTGCAATCACGACGGGTATCTCGCGTCCCGTCACCCGGCGGGCGGTCTCCACCACTTCGCGCACCGAGTCTCCGCGGCCTGAGCCCACGTTGTAGCCTCCGCTGAGCTCGCCCGGCGCCTGGAGCGCCGCGATGTGTGCGTCCGCCAAGTCGAGGACGTGCACGTAGTCGCGGATGCAGGTCCCATCCGGGGTCGGGTAGTCGTCGCCGAGAATCTTGACGTGCTCGCGGCGCCCTGCGGCTACGTCGAGCACCAACGGAATCAGGTGCGTCTCCGGCTCGTGGCGTTCGCCGCGCGTCGCCGTCGCCCCGCAGGCATTGAAGTAGCGCAGCGCGAAATAGCTCAACCCGTGCAGGCGCAGGTTCCTCCGAGCGCGCGCTCGAAGCAGAGCTTCGATTCTCCGTATGGGTTGATCGGATTCTTGGGGCGTCTTCGCCAATCGGCGGAGCGACCTTGTCGCCGAAGATGGCGCAGGTCGAGGAAAAGATGAAGCGCTCGACCCCAGCCTTCTGGGCCGCTTCGAGCAAGTTCAGAGCATTGACGAAGTTGTTGCGGAAGTAGAGGTTCGGGTCGCGCATCGATTCGCCGACCAGCGCATAGGCGGCAAAATGCATCACTGCGCGGATGGGATACTCGCGAAAGACTTGCGCGAGGGCATCACGGTCGGCCAGATCAGCCTCGACGAAGGCGGCCTTTTCAGGAATGACGTCACGGTAGCCGCGGTCCAGGTTGTCTAGAACGCAGACTTCGCGTCCCTGCTCGAGGAGCCGTTCGGCGCAAATGCCGCCGATGTAGCCCGCACCGCCTGTGACGAGAATCATCGCGCCCTCAAGGCTATCGGGCCTGCGGGCCTGCGTCAACCGAGGCTAAAGCCTGAGCCAGCGCCGGGCGTACGGCCTGGGCGGCGACCGCATGCCCGGCGGCGGTCAGGTGCGCGTCTGGGGTGTAGAACAGAGGCTGCCCTCCGGCACGACTCGCCGCGCGGAAGGGTTCCAGCAGGTCGACGAACGCAACGTCCTGTTCGTCCGCCCAAGCCGCTAAGCGGCTCTGTGGCTGCTCAAGATCGAGCTCTTCGGGCGCCCATCCCAGCCCGCGCGCCATCTCTGCGGCCTCGGCGGGGTCGATCTGGAAACTGCGCGGAATTGCCACGAGCAGAGGCGTCGCGCCCATCCCGCGGCTCAGCTCCACAATTTGGTCGAGCGCCTCGATGGTCTCGGCGATCGCAAGCCGTGTCCGCTCAGGTGGATGGAGCAGGTGTACTTGGGCGTACTCGCGCATCCAGGAGTCCCACATCCGCTTGCGCTGCGGCGCTAGCCCGAGCCGGAACTGCGCCGCACGCAGCGCCTGCAGCAGCCGCGACTCGATGGCAAGCCGCCTTAGCTGACCGCCGCCCTCTCCGCGGTGCGCCAGAAAGCCGTCCACCACCTCGTACTGCGCCGAGCCGCCGCGCTCCACGTCGACGAAGTCGTTGCCCACGAATAGTGCGATCAGCACCACGCGGGGTCGCTCGGCGGGGCCGAAGCGGGCGAGCATTTCGACTTGATCGGAAGTCCCCGTGCCCGGAACGGCGGCCTTGAGGAGCCGAACTGGCGGAAGATCAGCCTCGATTCGGCTAAAGAAGGTCTCTTCGAGCTCGACGCCCCAACCGAAGGCCTGCGAGTCGCCAAGGCCGAGCACCACCGCTTCGTCCTCCCGTGGCTCACGTTCGAAATCCCGAAATCCGCGGCTATTGGTCGAGAGCGCGACGTCCCACAGCGGCGTTACGTGCCGGCCGGACCAGTCGCGGCGCAGCAGGAGCAGGCCGTCAGCCATGCGGTAGAGGTTTGGTTCCACCACGACGCCTGCCGGTAGCAGGCGCAACGCGACCTCGGCCAGGACAGCGCTCAGCGCCAGCGCTGCGGCTGCCGTCGCCACCCGCGCCAATTGGCTCGATCGTTTTTGGCGCTCCACCGCAGCCTCAGGGCTCGACCCGAATTTCCGGCGGCGGTTGTATCGACTCGGGCGGCCCCGTTTGCTCGCCTGGCTGGCAGAGCACACAGCCTGGCGGCGGCAGCGCGAAGCCGCCTGCCCAGCCGAAAAAGCGATTGCGCCAACGCGGCGGCTCCGCGGCGGCGCAATCGGGTTGTCCGCAACCGGATTCGTCGAGTCCTTCTTGGTTCAGCCGGAAATGCACCTCGCGCGCGGCCGTGATCAGCTTCTCGGGGTCGATCGCTGGCAGTCCGGTGGGGATCTCGGGCGAATCCATTTCGTCGCGCTGCTGTTGCCGTGGCATCAGCAGGCCGCTCGAGGCGTCAGAAAGCATCTCGACCAGCGCCGCCCGCCGCGGCGCGACCCCAGGCACATAATCCTCGAGAATTGCCATCAACTCCAATTGCCTCATGCAGATACGGGCGATCTCGAGTGCGGCGCGCGCTTCCTGGATGCGGATCTCGCCGGACGTTCGAGTGAATGTGGCGGCCGAGCCCGCCGGCATCCGCCGCAGCACCCGGCCGCTCTCCAGGCTGACCTGCACCTCGCCGCGCGAGACCATTACCGAGACCACCGAAGGTCGGTCCGTAAACACTGAGACGCGTGCGTCCGGGGTCGCGGCGGCAATTTCGAGGCCTCCCGCTTCGAGCGGCAACGCCGGCGAACCGAAGCGCAGCATTTCCACCGAAACGCCGCTCACTTGCAGCCGGTCCTCGTAGACGCGCACCTGCGAGCCGATGCCGAGGATCGCAAAGCCGGAATTTTCCAGGTACACCCGCGTCGGCGCCACGTTCGTCGACACCGCTTCGCCCTCGAGCAGTACGCCGTCGCCGCGAATGGCATCCGTCTCGATCAGGTAAGAGCCATCGCCGAAGGTGAACCCCACAGGGCGATTTGCCGGTTTTTGCGAGAAAGCCGCGGATGCCGTCCAAGCGGCCGTCAACAGCAGCAACAGGGGCGTTCGCGACAACTCCTCGAAGGTAACACGCGCCCGCCTAAGCAGCAATTGACAGGCTCTTGGACCTTCCGCACATGGACGGATTCCGCTGAACGGTTGTAGGCTAAGGATGCGGTTGCGCCCGCGAGGGGCTTCCGCGCCGCCGTCCAAGCTGACGCCCTGCTGTCAGGGTTTTCCTCGATTCCGTCGAGTCTCTTTCAGAAGAGACTCGAACCCGCGGAGTTTGCACTTCAAATGCTCGATCAAGACCAACGCCCGCTGCTGAGTACGCACCAAAAAGCCCTGAAGATCAACCTCGACGCGTCGCGCTACGGCACGTTCGCCGAGATCGGGGCCGGGCAAGAGGTGGCGCGCTGGTTCTTCAAGGTCGGCGCCGCGGCGGGCACGATCTCAAAAACCATGTCGGCATACGACATGGCTGTCTCGGACGCGATCTACGGTCGTTGCGATCGCTACGTGTCGCGCTCGCGGCTGCAGTCGATGATGGACTACGAGCATCGCCTCAACATCGAGCGCCTGCGCGACAGCCGCGGCGACGCGACCGCGTTCTTCGCCTTCGGGGACACGGTCTCGGCGCGCAACTTCAAGGGCACCAACGAGTGCCATGGCTGGATGGGGGTCAAATACCAAGCCCACCCGCGCGACGAAGACAGCCAGATTACGATCCATGTGCGCATGCTCGACCACGAGAATGCACTGCAACAGGAGGCTCTGGGCATCGTCGGCGTCAATCTGCTCTACGGCGCCTTCTTTCTTCACCACAAACCGGACTACTTGGTCGAATCGCTGCTCGACAACCTGAGCCTCGAGCGGCTCGAAATCGACATGATCGAGTTTTCCGGCATCGAGTTTCGCCACGTCGACAACCGCGTGATGAGCCTAAGGCTGGTGCAACTCGGCCTCTCGGGCGCGGCCATGTTCGGCCCCACCGGCGAAGTCCTACAGCCGTCGGAGGTGTTGCGCAAACGTCCCATCCTGGTCGAACGCGGCAGCTTCCGCCCGGTGACCAAGGTGAACATCGACATGGTCGAGAGCGCCCGCACGCAGTTCACTGAGGAGCTGGGGGCCGGCGCTCCGCCGCCCGTCGAGCTCATGGAAATCACGATGCGCAACCTGCTGGCCAGCGGCTCGATCGACTTGCGCGATTTTCTGGCCCGCGCCGACGTATTAGCCGCCGTCGGCAAGACCGTGCTCATCTCCGACTACTTCGAGTACTACCGCCTGGCCGCCTACCTGACGCGCTACACCACATACCCGATTGGCATCACGCTCGGCGTTGCGAGCCTGCGCGACCTGTTCAACGAGCAGTACTACACGGGCCTGGAAGGCGGCATCCTCGAGGCGTTCGGCAAGCTGTTCACCAAGGACCTGCGGATCTATGTCTACCCGGCGCGCGACGCCGATACGGGCGAGCTCAAGCGCGTGGAGAACGTCGACCTGCCGAGCGAGATCCACAACCTCTACGCGCATCTGGTCGAGCGCGGGCGCGTGCGTCAGTTGCAGCGCTTCGATGAGAACGTGCTGCATATCTTCTCGCGCGACGTGCTCAAGCGCATCAAGGAAGGCGATTCGACGTGGGAGGGGATGGTGCCGCAGGCCGTCGCCGAAGTCATCCAGGCGCGCCGCTTCTTCGGGTATCGCCCGCCGGTGGACGAACGCATCGGGGCTTAGCGCGACCTAGCGCGCAATTGCTACTGCTGAGAGAATTCCCGCTGGCGGTCGACGTACTTCGCCAGAATGTCGACCTCGATGTTCACGCGCTCGCCGGGCTTGCGCGCCCCCAGGTTCGTCTCCTGGAAGGTGTGCGGAATGACGGCGACTTCGATGACGTCCTCGTCCAGCCGCGCCACGGTCAGCGAGATGCCATCAAGCGCCACTGAGCCCTTGTAGACCAGGTAGCGCAGCAACTCGCGCGGCGCACGCACGCGCAGGATCCAGTTGCCGTCCCCGGCGTCGTCCAAGCCCAGGAACTCGCCTGTCCCGTCGACGTGGCCTTGGACGAAGTGACCCGAAAGTCGCGAGCTCGGCAGCAGCGGCCGCTCGAGATTGACTCGTGCGCCGGAGGTCAGCTCGCCCAGATTCGTCTTGTCGAGGGTCTCCGGGGACAAGTCCGCCGCGAATCCCCGCGGTGTGATCTCGACCGCAGTCAGGCAGCAGCCGTTGACCGCGATCGAACCGCCGAGCTCGAGGTCGGACAGCACGGCCTGCGCGTCGATCTCGAGCCGCGCGCCGGCTTCTCCTTTGCGAACGCCCGGACAGCGCCGGTTTCTTCCACGATTCCCGTAAACATCTTGCGTCTCTTATAGATACGCTTCCACGCAAAAACTCGTCCGGGCCAACCATCTCGAGCGATAGGTTGTGCAATCGGATCGCTCCGGAGCGGCTGCGGCGCCCGATTCCTCCGGCGAGCGGCAGCGACTCCAAGCCCCCTAGGATTTTCGGGGCGTAGTAGATCAGCGCTTTGTCGACTAAGCCTTCGTCGAGCGCGGCCCAGTTGAGCTTCGAGCCGGCTTCGATCATCAGCGAGGTCATTTCGCGCCCCAACGGCACCTCGATCACCGCCTTCAAGTCCACCCGGCCCTTGGGCGAATCGCAGACCCAGACCTCTACGCCATGCTGCTCGAGCGCCTCGCGACGGACCGCCGGCGCTGCGGATGTAGTCGCAATCACAACGTCATCTTCGGCCGTCGTCACCAATCGCGATTCGAGCGAGATGCGGCATAGAGAGTCAACCACGATACGCAGCAGCGGCCGCCGCCGCAGCAAGCCAAGCCAGTCGGTCATCAGCGGATCGTCTTCGAGCACGGTCCCGATACCGGTCAGGATGGCGTCGTGACGGTGCCGCACGGTTTGCACGTGGCGGCGCGCGACCTCGGACGTGATCCAGCCCGAGTTATCGTCCGGGGCGAGATCTTTCCATCGAGCGTGGCGGCGGTCTTGAGCGTCACCAGTGGCAGCCCGGTCTTGGCGTAGTGAAAGAAGTCTTCGTTGAGGCGGCGCGCGAGCCCTGAGAGCTCGTCCATGATGTCAACCTCGATGCCTGCCTCGTGCAGCCGGCGGAAGCCCGCGCCCGAGACCTTCGGGCTCTCGTCCTCCAAGGGGCAGACCACCCGCTTGATGCCGGCGGCAATCACCGCGTCGACACACGGCGCCGTGCGGCCTTGGTGGCTGCACGGCTCGAGCGTCACATAAAGGGTCCCGCCCTTGGCGCGCTCCCCGGCTTGCTCGAGCGCTAGCGCTTCGGCGTGCGCGACCGCGGCGTAGCGATGGAAGCCTTCGCCTGCCTTGTCGCCCGCGGCGTCGAGCACCACTGCGCCGACTACAGGGTTAGGGCTGGCGAGCGCGGAGCCTCGCCCGGCGAGCTCGAGCGCTTCACGCATCCAGCCGCGATCGTCTTCGGTGATCATGCGATTTCGAACAGCGCGCGAACGAAGCTCTCGGGATCGAATTCCTCGAGATCGTCCACCTTCTCGCCCACGCCCACGTAGCGGATCGGCAGGTTGAGCTCACGTGCGATCGCCACCGCGATGCCGCCTTTGGCCGTGCCGTCGAGCTTGGTCAGCACCAGCCCCGTCACGCCGGCGACCGCGGTGAACTGCCGCGCCTGTTCGAGCCCATTCTGCCCGGTGACCGCATCGAGAACGAGCAGCGTCTCGTGCGGCGCCCCCTCGACGAGCCGTCCGGCGGTGCGCTTGATCTTGTCGAGCTCGGCCATCAGGCCGGCTTTGTTGTGCAGGCGGCCCGCGGTGTCGACCACGACTACGTCGGCTTTGCGCGACTTCGCCGCCTCCAACGCGTCGTAGACAACCGCGCTCGGGTCCGCGCCCGCCTTTTGCTTGATGATCGGCACGCCCGTGCGCTCGCTCCACACCTCGAGCTGCTCGATGGCGGCTGCGCGGAAGGTGTCCGCGGCGGCCAACAGTACTTCTTCGCCGTTTGTTTTCAGCTTCTTGGCCAGCTTGCCGATCGTAGTTGTCTTGCCGGTGCCGTTCACGCCGACCACCAGAATGACCCGCGGCGTGACGGTCGCGACGGGCTTCTCGCCCCCGGCCCGCTCGAGGATCTCGATCATGTGCTTGGCGATGTGTTGCTTGAGCTCCTGCGGGTCCGACAATTGCTTGCGATCGAGCTTCTTGCGGATCTCGTCGAGAATCTCTTCTGTGGTCCGCACACCCAGGTCCGCGGAGATCAACGTCATCTCGAGCTCTTCCAGAAGCTCTTCGTCGATGACTTTCTTGCCCTGGAAAATGTCGTCGATCCGCTCGACCAAGTCGTCGCGCGTCTTCGAGACCGCCGTCTTGAAGCGGTCGTAGAGAGTCGGCTTCGGCGGCGGCGCCGTGAAGAGGGTAATCATTTGCAAAGAAAGCCCTCGGCGCGGGGTCTCCTCGCCGCTCGAGAGCCTTTTCCGCGATGGTAGCACGGGCGAAAAGCGCTCTCGCCGCCTCGGGTAGGTGTGCTTTCATCCGTAACGAATGAGGCCGCACGCGTTTTTCCGCGAACGATTCGTCCCGCTGGCGCGTCCTACCCAAAATGCCGCGCGAAAATCGTTTGCGAGATCCCCGCGTCGAAGCCCTCGACTCCGCTCCACGGGCCGGCGACGCCTATCTGCATCGCGCCGCCAGGTTGGCCGTGCTGCTGGCGATTCCAGCCTTGACCGGTGCGCAGGATTGGCCGCAGCTTCGCAGTCCCGCCACTGCCACAGTCAGCATGGCGCGGGCTCTGCCGTCCAGGGCGGGCCGGCAACGGGACTTGGTAGGACGTCGCAAGACATCCGGCGAAAGCGGCGCTCTAGGTCCAGCGGCCGAAACGCGTTCCACCACGGATCGCGACGACGGCCTGAAGTATTCTCAGAAAGTGCCGAGCCTCTACGAAGCCGCCGGTGAGCGCGAAGGTCTTCTCCGTCTTGCGGACGCTTGGCACAAGCGGGCGTTGGCGGACGAAATCGTCCGCCATGCCTTCAGTCACGGTTACCACCCCCAGCATCTCGAGCGGCTGGCTGCCTACTGGTCCGAGGCCCTCGGAGGCCCGCAACTTTATACCCAGAGTTTCGGCGATGAAACGGCTGTCGTGCGCATGCACAGCGGCAATGGCGAGCACGAAGAGATGGACCGCCGTGCGATCGCATGCTTCGACCGCGCGCTGGAAGACATCGGACTGACGTCCGAGCCTCTTCGCACGGCCTTGCGCGACTACTTCGCGTGGGTGACCACGACGGCGATGGCGCGCTACACCGACTCCAGAGACGACGTCCCCGCCGGCCTGCGCATTCCGCGCTGGTCCTGGGACGGCCTGCAGAGCTGAACCGTCAAGGCGCTTTGTCTCGAAACCGGAGACGCACAATATCGACGCCGCCATCTCGGCTGACCCACACGCGCTCGGCCTCGACTGTATCGCCCCACACGGCCTTCGGATCGAGTTCGCGCGCGTCGCCGGGGTCACGCCTGACAAGCAGCACGGTGCGGTAGGGCGCGCTCCAGGCGCGTAGATCGTCGGCAGTGCTGAGCAGCTGCCGCCCCGTCCATAGCTCGACCGTGCCCGCCCGGCGGCTTTGCTCGAAGAAGGGATACTCAGCGCGGTCCAAATAGCGTGCGAAATCGCCCTCGAACGCGTGGGCGACCGGCTCGGCGGCGCCGATCACGACGCCGGTTTCGGCATCAGAAGCGAGCTCGCGGAGAGCAGCCGTCGCGGCGCGATAGTCCGCCCGCGGGTACCACAGGTCCCCCAAGCCCGCGAACGGGCCCATACGAAATGAGGCGGCCTCGCCTGCCGGATCCGCGATGTGACGGGGGTGGAAGTCGCCTCCGAGCGCAAAGAGCGCGAGAAAGGCCGCGGCGCCGCGGTTCGCTCCCAGGAGTTGACCGGCGGCGAGGGCAAGCGCGGTCAGCAGCACGGGGTAGAGGAAGGAGTGATAGCGCGTGCCCTCGTAGAAGTAGCGCACCACCCCGAGGCATACGTGATGCCGTAGGCCGCCACGCCGGCCGGACTCGCAACCGCCGCGATCCAGGGGCGGCGCTCGCGAACGAGCAGGAAAGCGAGCCCGGCCACGATCGCTGCGCCCAGCCAAGGCAGCACCGCCGCCCAAGGTCGCAGAATCGCATCCAGGAACTCCGGCCAACTGAATAGCGCGCATGCGCGGCGTGCAATTGGAACCCGGCGTCGCCAACCACCACGATCAGAAGCCAAATCGCCGAACAAGCCGCCACGGGCCCCAGCCGCCGAGCGAGCGCTCGGTCCCATCCGACCGCGCAACGAGCACGAACACGAATGCCCCTGCCAAGGCGAGCTGGTGCAGCAGAGCCGCCGTAAGCGCCAGCGCGGCGAGCGTCGAAGGTTCGTTCATGCGACGGTAGCGGCTCAGTGCGAACACGACGCCGACCGCCAGCACGATCACCGCCAGAGTGGTTTCCGGACTCGCACCCCACAGTGCGGCGCCAGGAAAGCGCAAAGCCGACACGTGGGGCGGTTGATATCCGACTGGGTATAGGTTCTTTGCCCCGAAGCGGCGAAAGTCGAAGCCGGCGAAGAACCCGATCAAGCCCACCGCAAGGCTCGTCCCCGCAATGTAGCGCCGACGCTTTGCAGGGTTCGCAAAGCGGTTGCGGTCGAGCAGCGGCGCGAACAGTAGGGGAGCAAGCAGCGCGCCCTCGCGATGGCAGAGCACGGTTATCGCCGCCCAGAAATGCGTCCAGTAGCGCTTGCTCCACTCCGGCCCCACGAGCGATCGATCGAAGCGCGTGAGCATCAGCAGCACGGCGCATCCGAACAGCGCATACATGCGGCCGAAGCGCGAGAACTCGATTTGCCAAGAGGAGACGCAAAGCGCGATCGCAACCGCCGCCGCCAACGCAGGCGCAAGGTGTCCCCGGGCGTAGCGGTAGGCCAGCGCTGGAAGCGCGACCCCGCCCAGAAGCGCCGGCAGCCGGAGTGCGGCTTCGCTGTCGCCAAACGATGCGAGCGAAAGAGCGGTCAAATACTGCGGGATCAACCCGACGACGTAGTAGCCGCCGTCGAACAGGCGAGGGACGCCGTGCTCGTGAATGGCGGCGGCTGCGTACGCAAAAAAAATCTCATCCACCGCCGCGCCGCGGCTGCCAAAACCCGCCAGCCGCGCCCAAAGGCCGGCGCCGACCGCCAGGACCAGCGCGACGCCCCAAGGCGCCGAGAGGCGATTCGGGTTCGCGCTGCTCATGCGCCGGTATCGAGCTCGACGACGAGATAGCGCGCCGTCCCCGCAGCAGCGTTCCGGATCGAGTGCGCCCGGTGGGCCGGGTTGAAGACAACGCTCGGCGCGTCGACCACGCGGTCCAGGGTCTCGATCCGCCCCTCGAGGAGGAGCAGGACGGTGTCATGCGCATCGACGTGCTCAGGCGAGCCCTCGCCCGGGCCGAGACGCGTGATGTGAACGTGCAACCTCGGTAGCGAGGCGGTCGGTTCGTCCATCAGCACCCGCTTGCTCTGCGCGGCGGTGTCGGAACCAAGCGCCGCCCACTCCGGCCGCAGATCGAGCGTGCGCCCTGGTCCCGCTTGCGCGCCTGCGCGACCCCGCCCTAGCCAGCGCAGCACCAAATAGCGCGCGGCGCCGTCATCGGCGGCGCGAATGGTGTGCGGCAACCGGGCGGCATGGTAGACCACATCCTCCGGGCCAACGCGCTCGGTATCGAGATCCGGTGAGTCGAAGGTCGCGCCGCGCAAGATGTCCGCCTCGCCTTCGAGTGGGATCAGAAGCTCTTCTTCGTCGTGGACATGGGGAGGATGCGGCGTCTCTCCACCGGGCAGCACCGAGAGATGGCAGTTGAGCAACAACGTCGCCGCGGTCGGCGCTTCGAACAGGACCACCCGCCCATCCGGAGGCTGGATCTCGCCCAGCGAGACGACCCAAGGTTCTGCGGGAGGCCCCAGCCAAGCCCGGACGCGCGGTCGCCACGACCAGGGCGCCAACTCGACGAAGACCTGACTCCAGGGACGGCTGACTGCGCCGGTGAGCTTTCCGCCGACAAGAGCGGCGCGCTCGCGGCCGCCCGGCCATAGAGAAAGGACGGCGACCGAAACGGCAAAAGCCGCAACAAACAGTCGCCGCCGTTGCATCACTCTTCGAAAAAGGCGCCCATACGGCGAAATTTGCCGTAGCGGTCTTCCACCAATTGGGGGCCTCCAAGCTTGACCAGCTCTAGGAAATTCCGCTCAATGGCGTCGCCGAGCAGCTCCGCCGCCTTATCCCAATCGCTATGCGCACCCGCCTCTGGTTCGGGGACGATCTCATCGACCAAGCCAAGCCGCAGCAGATCCGGAGCGGTTAGCTTGAGCGCTTCCGCCGCAAGTTCCGCCTTTGCGGAATCGCGCCACACGATCGCCGCGCAACTCTCGGGGGAAATCACGCTATAGACCGCGTTCTCGAGCATCAGCACGCGGTTACCCACGCCCAGCGCAAGCGCGCCGCCGGAGCCGCCCTCGCCAATGCAAACCGCGACGATCGGCACCTGGAGCTCGGCCATCTCGTACAGATTCCGCGCGATCGCTTCGGCTTGGCCTCGTTCCTCGGCGTCGATGCCGGGATACGCGCCGGGCGTGTCGAGCAGGGTCAGAATCGGCCGCTTGAACTTGGCAGCAAGCCGCATCGCACGCATCGCTTTGCGGTAGCCTTCCGGCTTCGGCATCCCGAAGTTGTGCGCCATCCGGCCCTTGGTGTCG
>JAWKHJ010000028.1:0-70398 GCA_041394905.1 Bryobacterales bacterium
TAGAAGCCGCTCAAGTCTCGAGCACGACCGGGATGATCAGCGGGCGGTTCGAGCGGGACGTTTTGCGCGTCAGGTAGCGCCGGATCTCCGCGCGGATCTTCTCTTCCATCACTCCCAGGTCTGCAGTCTCTTCTCGCGTCGAAGTCTCGACCGTCTGCTCGACCAGCTCGCGCGCTTCTTCGAGAAGCTCTTCTTCATCCGCGCCCGCATAGCCACGAGCGATGATCTCCGGGCCGCCCACGACCTTACCCGTGCGCGAGTCAATCGAGACGATCGGCACAATCACGCCGAACTCCGAGATGCGACGCCGATCGCGAATCACCATCTCCTCGACAATCTCGTCGCCTGTTCCCAGGTCAATGAACACCCGTCCGACGGGCACGTCGTCGCCACGGCGCGCGCCGTACTCATCGATCACGAGCGTCTCACCGCTCTGCAGCACGAACGTCTCTTCGAGCCCCGAATCGCGCAACGGCGCCGCTAGCCGGGCGTGGCCGGAAAGCTGACGATACTCGCCATGCACGGGGACGAAGTATTTCGGCCGCGTGAGGTTCAAGATCAACTTGAGCTCTTCTTGGTAAGCGTGTCCGGAGACGTGCCATGGCGGACTGTGCGCACCGTAATGCACTTCCGCGCCACGGCGGCAGAGATGGTCGATCATACGGAAGATCGCCGTCTCGTTGCCCGGGATCATACGGGCGCTCATCACCACTTGGTCGCCCTCTTCGATCACGGCGTATTTGTGCTGCCCAACCGCGGCGCGCGCCATGGAGCTGAGCGGCTCGCCCTGCGTCCCCGAAACGATCACGGTGCGGCGCTCGCGCGGAACCTTGTAAAGATCCTGCGGGCGGACGAGGGTTCCGTCCGGAATGCGCAACAAACCGAGGTCGTGCGCCAATTCGCTCGCCGTCGTCAGGCTGCGCCCAACCAGCGCCACTTTGCGGCCGAAGTTCACCGAGAGGTCGATGATCTGCTGGACGCGGTGCGTGGCCGACGAGAAGCACGAGACGAAGATCGACGACTCGCTGGAGGCGAAAAGATCTTCGAAGGCCGGCCAAACCGCGCGCTCGGACGGCGTGAACCCTGGGCGGTCGACATTCGTCGAGTCGGAGAGCAACAGCAGAACGCCCTTCTTGCCGAACTCGGCGAAGGCATGTAGGTCAAACAGTTTTCCATCCACCGGCGACTGGTCGATCTTGAAGTCCGCCGTGTGAATGACCGTGCCGAGCGGGGTTTCGACAGCCAGCGCCACGCAGTCGACCGTCGAGTGCGTCACGTGGATGGGGTGCACCTTGAAGCAACCCAACTCGAACGGCTGCCCCGGGCGCATGCGGCGCAGGTCGGGCTTCTCCGACAGCCGGTGCTCATCGAGCTTGCGCCGGATCAACGCCTCTGTGAAAGCTGTCGCGTAGACAGGCGGGTTCAGCTCAGAGAGGACGTACGGCACGGCGCCGATGTGGTCTTCGTGGCCATGCGTACAAACAAGGCCGCGCAGCTCGTCACGATGGTCGACCAGCCACTCGAGCTCGGGGACGATGACGTCCACGCCGAGCAACTCGTGTCCTGGAAAAAGCACCCCCGCATCAATGACGATGATGTCGCCGCGGCAACGCAGCGCCATCATATTCATCCCGAATTCGCCTAGACCGCCAAGGGGGATAACTTCAAGTCGAGTGTCAGACAGAGACGCCTCCTACTCCGAATGGACAGCGTAGCAGGAGGGGCGCCCGGCGTGTTCAAACAGCGGAGCCACCGTTTTTTGCGGCGAGGTGTCGGGATCCCTGCCTCCTCAGCGCAACAGGGGGTACACAGGTATCCAACTTCACCATGTCGTTTGTAGCAGCTAACCTCCCGCCCTCCGCCTACGCTCTCTTCCAGCAGGCGCAGAAAGCGCCGCCGCTGTGGCCCTCGGTCGTCAAGGAGTCCTACCGCGTCGGAATCCACGACCTCAACAAACTGACGGATGTCGCGTTCCACGTGCATCACCCCGAGCGCAAGGGCCGCGACATCGCCTCCGGCGAGTCGCTGCTCATCAAAGAGTGGAAAGGCTACAAGGAGACGATCCGCAGTTGGATGCCGGCCTCGAAGTCGACATCTTCAAAGTCAACATCCTCGAAGCCTCCGAGCGCGGAACCTACGTCTTCAAAGCCCTCCGGGCCGAGCCTGCTTGAACTGCTGCGCGAGGTCGACACTTGGAGCCTCGGGCGCTCCCTCGAGCAGACGTTGCACCTCTACCGCTTCAAAGAGTTCCTCATCCGCGCACTCGACTGCAAGGTTGTCGACGACTCCTATTACCAGTTCTCCTACTTCGATGCGATGGGCCGCGAACGCTCCTGCTCAGAGAAACACTCGGTCAGCTCGGTGAACCGGGGCACGCGCATGCAATACGCCGCGCGGAACTTCCAGCGGGTCGCCGAAGACTGCACGACGGTTGGTGAGGTCGCCAAACGCCTCGTGCAGATCGAGAGCATCGTGGCCTGCCACACCTTCGTCCTCGTGCGTTGGGCGCACCAAAGCGCCGGAACCGGGGATGGATCTCTTTCCGCTTACACCGAAATGAAGTACCTACGCGAGCTCGTCAGCCTCGCCCGCCGGTCGTACCCCGAAAGCATCTACTCGGTGTACAAAGAATCGCTCGAAATGACGCTCTCCAACGCCGGCTAGCGGAACACCGTATACAGGCTCAACATCGTCACCACCAGCGCGGCCGCGGCGTAGCGCGGATCGATGCCCGCGCCTTCGTACTTGCGCGTGAAGATCTGCAGCGGGTTGTCCCAAGTCAGGCCCTCGATCTTCTCCTTCGGCGGAGGCGGCGTCATCTTAGCGATCACCAGGAAGATGGCCATACAGATCATCGTCTGGAAAAACGCTTGCCGCAGGAAGGGGATGCCCAGACCGTCGGTGAGCAGACGGGTATCGGCTAGCAGCGGGCGAGTCGGCGGCGTGCCGACCAGAGGCGTATCCACCAAGAAGCCCCAAACGCCTAACACGAGGCCGATCATCAGCGTCCACAACGCTGCTTTGGAACCGCCGCGCTTGGAGAAGACGCCCATGACGAATACCGCCGTGATCGGAGGCGCAAGCGCCGCGCCGATCTGCTGCACTGCGGCGAAGATGCCGGTGAACTTCTCGCCTTGTGTCGACCAGGCGATGGCCAGCAGCATGATGACGATTGCCGCCCAACGGCCAATCTGCACCTGCTCGCGGTCTGTCGTCCCAGGCCTTATCCGCGCCACAATATCCACTGCGACGAGCGTCGCGCAACTGTTGAGCGCGGCTGCGATCGTGCTCATCAAGGCGGCCAACAAGCCGGCAGTGATCAAACCCCGGAGCCCGGTCGGCACCAGGTGCTGGATGAGGAACGGCAGCGCTTGGTCCGCATCCGCGCCAATCTGGTCGCGATAGAGCGCGTAGGCCAGCACGCCGGGGAACACCAGGATGAACATCGGCAGAACTTTCAGGAAGCCGGCGAAGATCGGTCCGATCTGCGCATCCCACTCCGAGCGCGCCGCCAACACACGCTGCACGATGGTCTGGTCCGTCGACCAGTACCAAACACCGAGCACCCAGTAGCCCATCAGGAAGCTCACGATGTCCGCTTCCGTCGACGGGTCCGTCCAGATCACCGAGAGCTGGTCCGGCTTTACGTTCGCCTGCAAGTCCGCCCAGGAATGGATGCCGGCGCCCGGGAGCGCCTGGGCCGCGAGCACGGTTACCACGACCGAACCGGCAATCAACAGCACCGTCTGGATTGTCTCGGTGACGACAACAGCCTTCAGTCCGCCAACCACGGTGTAGATGGCGGTGATCGCCGAGATGACTAGGATCGACGTCATCACGTCGATCCCGAAGAACTGTTCGAACACCTTCGCGCCGGCGTACAGGCTCATGCCGATGTGGATAAACAGTGCGCCCAGGATGCCCATGAAGGCCATGAAAGAGCGCGCCGGAGCCGAAGCGCTTTTCGAGGTACTCCGGGAGCGTCTCGGCCCGGTTGCGGAAGTAGAACGGAGCGAACACCATCGCCAGGATCAGCAAGGTGAACGGCGCCATCCATTCGTAGTTGCCCCACACCAGCCCGGTCGCGTAACCGGAGCCGCACAGGCCGACCAAGTGGATTGTCGAGATGTTGGAAGCGAACAGGGCGGCCCCGATCATGGGCCACCCAAGAGAACGGCCGCCGAGGAAGTATGCCTCGCCGGTCATCTTGGTATTGCGGGTCACCCACAAGCCGACGAAGACGATTCCGGCCATGTAGGCAATGACGATGATCAGATCGAGAACAGGGATCTGCAGTGACATACGAGCCGTCTAGTGTACCGCTTTCGCCAGGTCTGACCGGCGCCTGTACACTCCGAGCTCAGAACACCGATTGGTAGGGGTCGCGTGGAGCAGGCGCGGTCGCCGGTTCGGGTGCAAACACGCCCTTGGTCTGGACAGCGCTGCGGTCGATCTGGCGCAATAGGTAGGCTGATGCAGCTTAATGAACGCTTCGTGGCTTGGGCCCAGCAGCTCAGCGCCAGCGAACAAACCGCTCAATACGTTGGCCAATTCGTCCACCTGCTCTCCGTAGCCGTGCTGGCCTGGATTGCCGCCGTCGTCACGCGCACGGTCTTCGTCCGTATCGTCGACCGGATTGCCGACCGTACCAAGACGCATTGGGATGACGCCCTGGTCAATCGAAGGGTTTTCCACTGGCTTGCGCACCTCGCCCCAGGCTTGGTGATCTATGCCTTCGCCCCTGCCGCACTCGACTCGCCCGAGACGATCGAGTGGGTACGGAAGATCGCCCAAATCTATATGCTCGTCGTTGGTGCGCTCAGTTTAGACGCCGCCCTCAACGCCGGACACGACATCTACCGTACGTTTGGCGTCTCCAAGCGCATCCCGATCTACGCCTACGTGCAGGTCGTCAAGCTGGTCATCACGATCGCGGCGCTCATCGTCACCATTTCGCTGATCATCGACAAATCACCGCTGCTGCTGCTCAGCGGCCTCGGCGCCGCTACGGCCATCCTCCTGTTGGTCTTCAAGGACACGATCCTCGGCTTAGTCGCGGGTATCCAATTGGTCGCGCAGGACATGATCCGACCCGGCGACTGGATCGAGATGTCGAAGTACGGGGCGGATGGAGATGTCGAA
The DNA here is from genome assembly GCA_041394905.1 of Bryobacterales bacterium. Taxonomy (GTDB): domain Bacteria; phylum Acidobacteriota; class Terriglobia; order Bryobacterales; family UBA6623; genus RI-231. The sequence continues at coordinate 5,143 of JAWKHJ010000028.1, forward strand.
GAGATTACGCTGAACGTCGTCAAGATTCGCAACTTCGACAAGACCGTCACCACCATCCCAACCTATGCGCTCATCTCCGATGCATTTCGCAACTGGCGCGGGATGCAGGAGTCGGGCGGCCGGCGCATCAAGCGCGCGCTCGCCATCGACATCAACACCATCGGTTTCCTCGAAGATGAGACATTCGAGCGCCTGGCCGGCATCAAGAAGCTTCGGCCCTACCTGGAAGAGCGCCGCGAAGAGATCAAGAAATATAACGAAGAGTATGGCGACGCCGACGCCTCTCCCGCCAATGGACGCCGCATGACCAACATCGGGGCGTTCCGCGCCTATTGCCAAGCCTACCTGCGCGAACACCCCAAGATCGATCCGGACATGACCTTCCTCGTGCGCCAGCTCGCACCCTCGAGCGCCGGTCTGCCCATCGAGATCTACGTATTCTCGCGGGAGCAGCGCTGGGTGCAGTACGAAGGCATCCAGGCGGACATCTTCGACCACCTGTTCGCCGTGCTGCCGCTGTTTGACCTGCGCGCCTACCAGGAGCCCTCAGGCCTGGACATCTCGCACGCCGGGGAGTCTCTCCGTCTCGCTCTCGAACGCCCGCAGGCTTGACCTCAATACCGGGTCTTACCGCAACGCCCGGCCGAACCAAACGACCTCGCCGCGCACCAAGTCCTCGACCTTGCGCCCGTCCAGCGGAATCGCCGCGGGTAAGCCCTCCGACTCTGAAGCTTCGACCGCCGTCAGCAAGGCCGCTGCGGTCGCTTGGCATCGACACAAGTACCCGCGCCCCTGCCACTCGACGGCGTAAACACTCTCTCGGCGCGGCCAACGGCGCGCACGCCAAGCGCACTCGAGCAACAAGTCGTCTCCCGGCAGCAGAGTCGGAGCCATCGCGCGTTCCTCCAATGCGACGCGGGCAAGGCACGGATCCTCCAGACTCTCCAACCGCTTGGCATCGTAGAACTGGACCGGCGGGGCGTGAATCGTCCGCGGGAAGGCCCTTCCTCCCCCGACCGGCCCTTCCATTCTTCCCAGGGGCGCATGCCCAGGCCTCCGCCCGACGAGGAGGTCCGCCATGGTCAGATCCAGCGCGTACAGCAGTTTATCCGCGACTGCGTTGGCCAACCCGCGCTTCCCGGCGAGGATGTTGTGCAGATGCGGCTGGGAGACCCCGGCCAGCTTCGCGAGCCGCCGCTCGCTGAGCTCGCCCGAGCGGACACGCCCCTGCGCAAGAAGCAACAGCCGGCGCGAAGCATCGTCAAAACCCTCAATTGACATATAGCAGGTTGAAATAGGGTGCAGAATTTTACTCGAAAATAGGCCGCCTGAAGACGGCTCGAAATGCTTCCCTGGCGGCTTCCGAAACGCGCAAATCACTCAGAAGACAAAGGGTTTATGGCATGTTTACGGCAGTCCCGAATCGACACTTGTTTTTTACTCTTCCTGCCATTGTATTAGCCGTACTAACCGTACTAAGATCATTCACGGTTTGGCGTTACACCAATATGTAGCGCCGCCCTACACTATCGCGAACCGAGGAGCAAACTCTATGCAATGGAATGCCAATGAGCTGGGCTTCCTGGCCAATCAGAACTGTACGATCTGCAAGGGGACGGGGATTCGCCGCCGTAAGAGGGACCAGATCGTCCCGTGCCGCTGCGCTCTGCGCGCCGCCTTCCGCGCCTGCCACGCGCGCTTCAAACTATGCGTCGAGAGCAGCCGCATGCGCAGCCGGGTCAGCTACGAGCGCAACCCGAGCGGACGCTCGCACAAGGGTCATGGGGCCGCAAGGACCAAGAGTACATGGCGGACTTTGAGCTGACCGCGCGGCGGATTCTAGACCCGTGGCACCTCAAGCTGTTCCGCTATCACTTCGTGCTCGGGGCAGACGCTGCCATGTGCTGCCGCCGTCTGCGCGTGGACCGGGGAGGCTTCTTCCACGCTGTCTACCGCATCGAGGCCCTGCTCGGCGAGGCTTTCGTGCTCTTGCGGCCTTACGCGCTCTATCCCCCGCGCGACTACTTCGCCGTCCGAGTGGCCAATGAGGAGCAGGACCAGGCTGAGAAAATCCCCGCGTAACGCAGACTGGCATGTGAAGCCGGGGGTCCCAGAAACGGCCCTCGGCTTCTCAGGCAACCGCCTGATTGCGGCCACGTCGTCGCAGTCCCAAACTGTTTGTTATGAGCGCCGCAACGGCCGAGTTTTTCAACGAAACCAAAGGGGTCAGCCTAGGCAGCCTGATCGAGGTGGCCGGCGACTCCAAGACCCGCAACAAGGGTCTGCTGGGCCGCGACGGGCTCGACGAAGGTCAAGGGCTGTGGATCGTGCCGTGTGAAGCCATCCACATGTTCTTCATGCGCTTCGCCATCGACGTGGTGTACCTCGACAAGAGTAAGCGCGTGGTCAAAATCGTCCCCGCACTCAAGCCTTGGCGCTTGTCAGCCTGTCTGAAGGCGCACAGCGTCTTGGAGCTCCCCGCAGGCGTTGCGGAAAAGACCGGGACCACTCCGGGCGATCAGCTCGAGATGCGCCGCGAAGCCGCGTAGCGGCGTCAGTACGGCCCGCCGGTGACCGGCGGCAGCGCCTTGATGTGGGCGTGGACCTTGACGCCGTGGACGGTCGTCTCCACGCGGTCGGGCGTCATCTTGATCCCCTTCACGTCGTGCACCCAGCCTTCCGGCGAAATCGCCTTCACGCCCCAAAACGCACCGTCCGGCGCGACCACTTTGATGTCCACGATGTTGCCCGCGCGCCGCACGCCCTTCACATCGAGACGCCCGCCCTCCGGCGGCAATCCCTTGATGTCGTAGATCGTGCCATCCTCGCCGATGGCTTTCACCGGTGCGTACTTGTCGTCGCTGACAAGCACTTTCACGGGCAAGCGCTTGTCACCCATCAGGCACTTCACGTCCATCACGTGCAAGTTGCCGTCCGTCTCGATCGCCTTCACGTCGTAGCGGTTGCCCGCCTTGTCGAGGGCTTTGATGTCAATCAGCCGACCCTCCGGATGGAAGGCCTTGATGTGCCAGATGCGGTCCGCGGCGGACGCTCCGCTGACGCCCAACATTAAGAGACCGACGAGGAGAAGGCGGGACGGGTTCATGGACTTGATCTTAGTCGTTCGCCGCCACTTAGATATTTCCAGCAAGCGAGAAGATGGGCAAGTACAGCGAAATCAACACGAACGCTACGAAAATGCCCATGAAGATCATGATCGCCGGCTCGATCAGCGACAGCGCCGCCGTCATCGCGTTGGAGACGTCTTCGTCGAAAAACTCCGCCACAGAATTGAGCATCGCCGGCAGCGCGCCGGTGGACTCGCCGACGTAGATCATCTCGATCGCCAGCGGCGGGAAAACGTTCGTCTCGGCCAGGCTCTTCGACAGCGCACGCCCTTCCTTCACCTTGCTGCGCGCCTCTCCCACCGCGTCGCGCATCACGCGCGAGCCCAGCGACGCACCCGTCGTCTCGAGTGCGCCCATCAGCGGGATGCCGCCTTGCAGCAGAGTGCTCAGCAGGCGGCACATCTGCGAGACCTGGTACTTCACCCAAATCGGCCCGAAAATCGGCGCCCGCATGCGCACCGCGTCAATCACGCCACGCGCCGACTCCGTGCGCGCCCACCACATGAGCAGCGCCACGATCGCCGCCCCGGCTACTGTAACCGTGAGCAGGTTCTCGCTGAAGGTGACGCCGAACGCCACCAGGATCTGCGTCGGGCGCGGCAGATCAGCGTCCATCGAGTCATACAGCGCGGCAAACTCAGGCACCACGTAGGTGACCAGGAACAGGATCAGCGCCAGCACCAACACGATCAATACTGTCGGGTAGATCAGTGAGACCAGCACTTTCTTGCGGACCGCTAGCGTGACTTTCTGGTACTGAACAAAGCGGTCGAGCACCTCCGGAAGGCTACCCGACTTCTCGCCGGCCATCAGCGACGTTGTATAGATGGGCGGGAACGCGCCCTCCTGCCGAAAAGCCTCCGAGAGCGGCGCGCCGGTCTTGACAGCATCGTGGATCGAGCGGATGTGCCGGCCCAGCTTCTGTTCTTGATGTTGCCTTGCAACAGCTCGAGAGACTTGAGGATCGGCAGCCCGGCGCGAATGAGCGTGACGAACTGCTGGTTGAAAATCAGGAACTGCTCGAGGTTCAGCCGCCCCTTGCGACGCTGCGCAATGGCCTGCATCTCGCCCAGCGAGTGGCGTGGCCGGATGGAGTAGATCAGCACGCCCTGGTCGGCGTACTTGTCGCGCAGGGCGCGCTCACTGTCGGCGTCCTCCACACGCTCGTGGACGGCGCCTTGAGCGTCGGCGTATTTGAGCAGAAACTCGGCCATGGCAGCTTTTAGAAGGTCTGCTCGCTGAGGTATTCCGCGCCGGGCGGCGCCTCGAACTCAAACATCCCAGGATCGAGCTTTACGTTGACGATCTGGTTCGAGAACTCAAACACCGTGGTCGAGCCGTTGCGTTCGTCCACCTTCACCTGGTCGAGCCGAAAGTCCTGCTGCGGGTCGTAGAAAAACGCGACGCGCGTATAGCCCTCGTTGCCCGTGCGCCCCTCGCCAACCAGCGCCTGGCGGCCGTCGACGGTCTCGATGCGTAGGTTCTTGAACTGCCGTTTGAGACTTAGCCGCCCAAGCAAGAACGCCAGCGGGACACGTACGTCCGCGGTATCGCTCAGCGTGACGGTACGCACCTGATTGGTCTGCTTGTTGTACATCTTGTACTGTTCGCCGTCGCCGACCAGCAGCTTGCCCGTGGGCTTCGAGTACTCCCAACGCATTTTTTGCGGGCGGTATAAGAACAGCGTGCCGCGCTGCAAGTCACGCACGCGTCCGGCGTACTCCGTGCGCTGCTCAAACTCGGTTTGCAGCGTCGCCAAACGGTTGTAGTGCAGCTCAATGCCGTCGATCACCTTGCCCATGTCCTGGGCAGGGGCCACGGCCGCCAAAAGCAGAAAGAGAACATACCTCACAAAGGGATAGACGCGTCCGCGCCGGATTCCGTTGACCCAAATTCTCCCGAAGCCAATTCACCGGGCGCCGCCACCGCGGCCCGCATGATGGCGTGCTCGGTCCATTCCGACACCGGTTTGGCCGGTCCCAGCCGGCCGCGGCTCATCACCGCCAACGTGTCGCAGACGCCGAGCAACTCCGGAATATAGGAGCTGACGAAAAGCACCGCCTTGCCTTGCTCGGCCAGCCGACCGATCCACTCGTAGATCGTTACTTTGCTCGCCACGTCTATGCCGCGCGTGGGCTCGTCGAGTAGCAACACGTCGCAATCGTGGTGCAGTAGGCGCGCCAATTGCACCTTCTGCTGGTTGCCGCCCGAGAGCGATTGCACCGGGGCATCCGACCCGGCGGTCTTCACACCGATGCGCTCGATCCATTCGGCGGCCGCCGCCCGTTGAGCCTTGCGGTCCAGCCAGCCGTGCTTGACGAATGGCTCTAACCGCGACATCGTCAGGTTCTCATCCACGCCCAGGTTCAGGGCCAGCCCCTCGGTCTTGCGGTCTTCGCTCGCGAAGCCCATCCCTTGCGCCAAGCGCTCAGGCGGGCTCGCCGGGCCGATGTAGGTCGCCAGCTTCACTTCGCCGGACTGGATTGCGTCCAGCCCGAACAGCGCGCGCAGCAACTCCGTGCGTCCCGCGCCGATCAGTCCCGCGATTCCCAAAATCTCGCCGCGCCGCAGGGTGAATCCAGCGCTGAGCAGACCGTTGTCCGACGCGAGCTCCTCACCTCGAGCGCCGGCGCGCCGATCGTGTGCGGATGGCGCGGGAACATCTCGTCCACCGAACGCCCCACCATCCATTCGACCATCGTCTCGATCGACACCTCGCCGATCTTGCCCGACCCTACCGACTTGCCGTCGCGCAGCACGGTGAATGAGTCCGAGATGCGCTCGACCTCTTCGAGAAAGTGGCTGATGTAGATGATCGAGACGCCCTGCGCTTTCAGGCGCTCGATCGCCTCGAACAGCTTCTCGACGTCCGCGCCGGTCAAGCTCGACGTCGGCTCGTCGAGCACGATGATCTTCGCCTCGAGGACCAACGCACGTGCGATCTCGACGAGCTGTTGCGCGCCAATCGGCAAGGAGTCTACGCGCGCGTCCGGGTCGAGCGACTCGCGCCCGAGCACGGCCAAGGCTTCGCGGGTCTTCGCGCGGCAGGCCTCGTGGTCGAGGCGGCCATTGCGATGCGGCTCGACGCCCAGCATCACGTTTGCGGCGACGCTCAGGTGTGGGGCAAGCGCCAGCTCCTGGAAGATCATCGCCACACCCTGCCGCCGCGCATCGAGCGGATCGGCCGGCTGGTAGGGTGCGCCATCGAGCTCCATGCGTCCCGCATCCGGCTTGTGAACTCCGGCGAGCACCTTCATCAAGGTGGACTTCCCCGCCCCGTTCTCTCCCACGAGCGCATGCACTTCGCCCGGCGCCACCGAGAAGTCCACTCCATCGAGCGCGCGCGTGGCGCCGAACGATTTTTCGACGCCAATCATCCGAAGTCGCGACATGGTTGCTAACAGGATCGCATGCCGCGCGTCCGTCCCAAGAACGGAATCGCGCTGCACCGGAAGCGGCGTAAATACCGCGCGACTTTTCGTTTTGTGCGAACGAAATTCGCCTGGTCCCGTAATTGCAGTCGAGGAGAAGAACGATGATGACGGTCGAACATTGGTTTCCATCACCCTCCGGCGCTACGCAAACCGCGCTCGTGCGCCGCATCGCAATTAGTGGAGCCATGCTGCTCTGCATGTTCTCAACCGGGCACGGTGAGGCAGCGCAGCCCGATCCGGACGTCAAGGACGCAAGGCTGACGCTTCGCTTGTTCGATTACGCGGGCCTAGAGCGTGAGCTGCTGGAAGGTGCAGCCACGCAGGCAGCGATCATCTTTGAGCGTGCCGGCATTGTTACCTCTTGGCAGTTCTGCCGCACGAAACACACCGAATCTACTGCGGCTTCCTGCCCTCCCACGCCCAATCCCGCCACCGTCAGTCTGCGCATTCTCTCCTCTTCCCTCGATTTGCCCGGCATGGACGCCCACACAACGTATGGCGTCACTTTCACGCCCAAGCACGGATTCGCCAACATGGCGAGCGTGTTCTGGAACCGCGTTTCCAACGGCCAAACAAAAGAACATGAAACCCGCGATGTTGCTCGGAGCCATCCTCGTCCACGAAACCGGCCACATTTTGCTCGGAAAAGGCAGCCATTTCCCCGTCGGCGTGATGAAAGCTGTCTGGGCGGACGACGAGATGACGTTGATCGCCCGGAACGCTTTGCACTTTCGTCCCGAGCAGCGCACCTCGTTGATGCGGGCCGTCGACCAGAGGCGCGCCGCCGCCATTCCCGCGCCGGAGAGCGCCGTCTCCGCACGCACTCCGGCGGAGTCGTCAACGCCGCTCCTCTAAGCAGCTAGAACGTCATCCGCAGGCCCATTTGCATGATGCGCGGCGAGCTGGTCGTGTCGATCTGCCCCGGCCGGGCCGCGTTGATGTTGCTGCGAGGCGTTCCCAGATTCGCGTGGTTGAAAGCGTTGAACATCTCCCAGCGATACTGCAGCTGCAAGCGCTCCCCGAATTTGAAGCGCTTGAACAACGCGAAGTCCAGGTTGTAGCTTCCCGGCCCGATCAGCAGGTTGCGCCCGGCATTGCCATAGGAACCTTGTGCGGGCAGGACGAACATCGACGCGTCGAAGTAGCCGCCCATCAATTCGTCACGCGAACGTCCCGTATCGAGCTTCGGATCGCCGGTCAGGTTCGGCCGCTGCGTCCCGGTTCCCGAGAGCGCCTGATCGCGGCCGCTGGTGACGGTAAACGGCGTGCCTGCCTGAGCGATGAAGATGCCGTTGAGCTGCCAGCCGCCCAGGAACCACTTCGCCACGCCCGTGGTCGGCCCCGGAGTCTCCCACAGGAACGAGTTCACGAAGCGTTGCCGCGTATCGTAGTCCGACAGCGCCTTGTCGGCGCGGACGTCCAACGTGTTCTGGCCGTTGAAGCCGTCGACGTCGATCGACATGCCGTCGATCGACTTGCCGTAGGTGTAATTGGACTGGATGGTGAAGCCGTGCGAGAAGCGTTTGTTCAACGTGAGTTGCAGCGACTCGTAGGTCGAGTTGATGACGTTCTCGTAGCTGATGATGCTCTGGAAGTTCGGCGCGTAGATGCGGCGCGCGTTGATGTTGCCCGTCGTCGCGCCGGGCCCGAAGATCGCCGGGTTGAGCTCGCGGCGGATCGGCAGGCGCGTACCCTTGCTACCCACGTAGGCCGCCGTCACTACCCAGTCCTTCGCAAGCTCGTGCTGGATGTTCAGGTTCCACTGCTGCACGTAGGGCGCGGCGAAGAACGGGTCGACGCTCAGGCCCACGGTCACGGGTTTCAGGAACGTGTACGCCGCTTTCTCCTCTGCCGTCACGGGCGCGGCGTACGGAAACGGGTTAACCTGTCCCGCGTACGGGTCGCTAAAGCTCTTCGGCTGGTTGACCGTGATCTGCAGCGAATAAGGCGGCGAGTTCACGAAGTGGCTCAACTCGTGGAAGCGCGGGATGTCATAGAAGAATCCGTAGGCGCCGCGGACGACCGTGCGCCCTTGGCCGAACGGGTTCCAGGAGAAGCCGAACCGCGGCGCGAAGTTGTTCAGGTCGCTCCCGGTACCTCCCTTCGGCACCGTCGCGTCCCCGGCGTAGAGCATGCCCGTCGGCGCCGACGGAAACACGACAGACTGCAATCCCGGCCGGAACACCGTCAACTCGTTGTTCGCCGAGTAGAACGGGAACAACGGCTCGTAGCGCACTCCCATGTTCAAGCTCAGCCGCGGATGCACCTTCCAGTCGTCCTGGAAATACATCGAAAAGGTTTGCGCACGAATCTGATTGATGCGCACCGAGCCTTGGGTGAAGCGCAACGCGCGCCCGATCAAAAAGTCTCCGAAGGCGTTGTTCGTGAACTGTCCATTGAAAGTGAACTGCGGATCGATGCCGTTCGCCGTTACGCGGTCACTCTTCGACCAACGGTACTCGCCGCCGAACTTCATCAAGTGCGAGCCGGACGTCCAGGTCGCGTTCTCCTGCAACTGGTAGGTCGGGCGGTCGATTAGGACAAGGTTGTCCTGATTGAGGTTCCAGTAGCCGTTGACCGCCCCACGGTAGTGCGGCACGAGCGTCTTGCCCAATGCGTCCAGTCCGCCCCGCTCGACGTTCACTCCCATCTCTTGATAGGAGACGCCTTCACCACCGCCGACCGGCAGTGGACCGCGATCGATCAGCGACTTGTTCCAGGTGTACTGCGTGACGAACAGCAGCGAAGGCGAGGCCGTCCACGTGTGTTGGCCCGTCACGTTCCAGGTGTCGAAGGCGACCTCGGATGTCAGCGAAGGCAGACCCGCCACCACGAAATCGGATGCGCTCGTCTTAAAGAACCGTCCGCTGAGCCGTTGCTTGCTGTTCAAGGAGTAATCGACACGGCCCAGGAACTGGTCCGAGTCCGTCGATTCCGGCGCATTGTAGATGTAGCGGTTCCGCGAAGCGTTCGGCAGCGGCACGCCGAGCAAATCCATGAACTTGAGCGATGCCGGGTCGAAGCGCGTGGAAGGGATCATGGCGTTCGCAAACGCCTGGTTCGTCAGCGGGTCCTTGGGTTGCAGCGATGATCCCGAGAAGTCTCCCGCACGCTCGGCCGCTGTCGGGACAACGAGGTTCGACACCGTTCCGCCGGTGCGCTGCCGCACGCCCTCGTATGAGCCGAAGAAGAACGCCTTGTTGCGCACGATCGGTCCGCCCGTCGTTGCGCCGAACTGGTTGCGCCGGAGCTTGCTCTTGCTGATGCCGAAATAGCTGCGCGCGTCGAGCGCGTCATTGCGCAGGAACTCCCACAGCGAGCCATGGAACTGGTTGGTGCCGGACTTGGTGACCGCATTGACCACCGCCCCGGAGTTGCGGCCGTATTCGGCTGAGAAGTTGTTCGTCAGCACGCTGAACTCTTCCAGCGCATCCGGGTTGGGCGTCACCGCGCCCACATTCTGCTGCGGGTCGTTGTTGTCACCGCCGTCGAGCATGTAATTGGTCGCAGTACCGCGTCCGCCATTGACGGCGATCGCTTCGTTGCGGTTGAGCGAACCGCCGCCCGGCGCGCGCACCGCGCCCGGGGCCAGCATCACCAGTTGCAAAGGGTTGCGGCCGTTCAGAGGCAACTCCGTGATGCGCTTCTCGTCGACCACCTCGCGGATGGTCGCGCCCACCGTATCCACCTGCGCCACCGCTCCGCTGACCGTGATCGACTCGGTCGTCGCGCCGACCTCGAGCGTCGCCGTCACTTCGCGGTTCTGGTCCGCGTCCAGCCGAAACGGCTCGGACAGGAATTGGCGGAACCCGTCCGCCGTCACTTGCACCTGATACTCGCCCACCGGCAGCCGGGGAAACGAAAAGCGCCCCGCTTCGTCTGTCGATGTGTCCCATTCCAGGCCTGTCCGAGTGTTCTTGGTCAGCACCGAGACACCGGGTATGACCGCGCCCGATGGGTCCTGAACGGTACCCACGACGCGACCCGTCGCCTGCCCCCAAACAGCAGCCGGGAAAACAAAAGATGCGGCAATCAAGGCCGCCCCCGAAATCCAACTACGCAACATTGCGCCTCCCGATTCGATAAAGAGCTTCGGGAATGTTCTCAGCGTATGAATCGCCGAAGCAATACTCTGCCAGCGAATCGGTTTGGAGTAGCGTAAATTCGACACCGCCAATCCACCCCCTGCGGGACAACGCAAGAAGCATTAGCGGCTTCGGGCGCCGTGCTGCGATAGTGGAGGAACCCGGGATGTCGTTCGAGCTCTTCGTCGCCTCACGCTATTTGCGCGCCAAGCGCAAAACGCGATTCATCTCCATCGTCACCGTCATTTCGGTGATCGGCGTGGCCACCGGCGTCGCGGCGCTCGTCATCGCCATGGCGATCAACAATGGCGTGCAGCAGGACTTGCAACGCCACCTGCTCGCCGCAACGGCCCACGTCAACCTGATGGAGAAAGAGCCCGGCTTCGGCATCGAGAACTGGCGCTCGCTCGTCAACGAGTTCAAGCAAGTGCCGCACGTGGAGGCGGTAGCCCCCGCCCTCTATGGCGAGGTCATGATCACCACGCCCATTCGCAGCCGCGGTTGCATCGTCAAGGGCATCGACCCGGCGAGTGAAATCCAGGTCGCCGAGCTGTTGCGCCACCTCGAAGAAGGTTCGCTCAACGACCTCGTGCAGCCGCAGGGCGCGATGCCGGGCATCATCATTGGACGTCGCCTGGCGGACTACGTCGGCGCGCGATTACAAACCGAAGTCTCCCTCATCAACCCGCAAGGCGAGTCCACGCCCTTCGGCAACATGCCCGTCCGCAAGCGCTTTCGCGTGGTGGGCATCTTCAACTCAGGCTTCTTCGAGTACGACAACTCCTGGGTCTACACCACGCTCGAATCCGCACAGCAGACGCTTGCCATCGAAGACGTGATCAACGCCATCGAAGTGCGCCTCGACGACATCGATCAAGCGCCGGCTGTCGCGGAGGAGTTGCGCGAGGAGGCCGGTCCGCAATACGACGCGCTCACTTGGTTCGAGCGCAACCGCACCGTCTTCAACGCGCTGCAAATGGAAAAGCTGGTCACCGCGGTCGCTATCGGCCTGATCATGCTGGTCGCGGCGCTCAACATCCTCACCTCGCTGGTGATGATGGTGATGGAGAAGAACAAGGATATTGCGATTCTCACATCAATGGGCGCGGGACGAGCCCAAATCCGCCGCATCTTCATGTGGCAGGGCTTGGTGATCGGCGTCACCGGCACGCTGGCCGGCCTGGTGTTAGGACACTTCTTAGCCTGGGTCTGCGACAAGTACCGCCTGTTGCCGCTCGAGCCTGAGGTCTACGGCCTGGAGTACGTGCCGTTCGCGCCGCACTTGTGGGACGGCGTGGTTGTGGCCCTAGCCGCGCTGGCGATCAGCTACTTGATCACCATCTATCCCTCGAGCTCCGCCGCCCGCGTCGCGCCGGTGGAAGTCCTGCGTTACGAGTAGCCGTTTCCGGCTGTACTCTCGCACCTCGCCCTCACAAATCAAGATCCTAGCGGGCCAAGCCCAGTCGTTGGAAGGCGTGCGCCAATTAGGCGTCAAATGACGGGCGTGATACGGTGATGGCAAATCTCAACCAAAGGAGGCCCCATGAAACGTATATCGATCTGCGTGGCCCTCGTCGTGTCGTGCACGGTCGCGACGGCGCCGCTGGGCGCTCAAAATCACCAGCCCATCATCGACATGCACATGCACACGCACCACCCGGCCGACGTTCCAGCCGGCGCCCCGGCTATCTGTCGCCCCGAGCCCTGCGAGGGCAAAGGCGCTGCGCTGGCATCAAGCCAGGAAACGATGCAAGCCACCGTGGAGCAGATGCGGAGGCACAACATCGTCAAGGGCGTGTTGAGCGGCCCAAATCCAAGCGAGGTCCAGCAGTGGGCTGAGGCGGCTCCCAAGCGGTTCATCCCATCGGTCTTCATTTTTCAGCCCGGGCAACCTACCGCCGCCGCATTGGCTAGCGAATACGATGCGGGACGCCTTCTAGCGATGGGGGAAATCGCCACCCAACTCAACGGCATCGCCCCGAACGATCCTCGCCTAGCGCCCTATTTCGCGCTCGCGGCAAAGCGCGATCTTCCCGTATTGATCCACGTCGAGGGGATCGGTCCCTATCTGCCGAACTTCCGCTCGGCGGCCGGCAATCCCGTTCTGCTCGAGGACGTGTTGGTGCGCTACCCAGATCTGCGGATCTATGTCGAGAACGCGGGATTCCCGTACTTGGGCGAAATGATCTCGATGATGTATCAGTATCCGCAGCTCCACGCCGACCTCTCGACGATCTCCTGGGTCATACCGCGATCCGCTTTCTACAACTATCTTCAGGAACTGATTGACGCCGGGCTTGGGAAGCGGCTGATGTTCGGGTCCGACCAGATGCGCTGGCCGGAGGCAATCGGCTGGGCCGTGGAAGCGATCGACGAAGCGCCCTTCCTCACGGACGAGCAGAGGCGGGACATATTCTACGGCAACGCCGCCCGGTTTCTACGACTGGAAGATCGCGCCAATTGACCGTTCTTCGCAGCTTGATTTGCGGTTACGCCTCGCTGGCCACGGGCGCGTATTTCTCGCGCACCAGGAACACGTAGCTCGCGATTCCCAGCACTAACCAAACGCCGACGGCCTTCACCGGCGCGTCGAAGGCGCCCGTCCTCTCGATCAGGAAACCCGTCAGCCAGGGCGCCACGATGCCGGCCAGATTCGCCGCCGTGTTCTGAATGCCCACGACCAGCGCGATCGAGCCACCTGGAATCAGCGTCTGCGTCAACGCCCAGTAGTTCGCCGTCGCCAGCCCCAGCCCGCACAGCGAGAACACCGCGAAGAACAGCATCACGTCGACGTTTGTGGTGAACGCACCGATCGTCTGCGTCGCCGCCATGCAGAAGCCCGCGATCGTGAAACCCTTGCGCACGTTCACCGGGTCCCAGCCGCGCCGGATCAGCACGTCCGCCGCATAGCCGGCGAGCGCCGCCACCGCGGCCATGCCGCCAAAAGAGACGCCGCCGTACCAGCCCATCTCTTTGACCGACATGCCGTACTCCTGCTTGAAGTACGTCGGCATCCAAGTCATGCAGTAGTAGACGAAGTACATGTAGCAGTAGGTGCCCAGAAGGATGCCCCAAATCAGCGGCGTCTTCAGGATCGCTCCGGCGGAAACCTTTGCGCCGCCAGTCGCTTTCTTGACTGCCGCGGATGTCCCGGCTGCGCCGCGACGTCGTCCTTCTTTACCCACAGCAGCCACGGCACGAGCCAAACCAGGCTCACCGCGCCAATCACCAGGAACATCGGCTGCCAGCCGTACTCCGAGACCAGATAGGCCGAAATCGGAAGACCCAGCGCCGGTCCAACCTTCGTGCCCGTCATGTAGAGGCCCACAGCCAACCCGCGCTGCTTCTCGTCGAAGTGCAGGCGGATGTAGCGCATGCTCGCCGGCGTCACCACGGACTCGCCCACGCCCACGAGCATGCGAATCGCGATCAGCGCCGCCAGCCCAGTCGTCAACGCCGTAGCCGCCGACGCCAAGCTCCACAGCAGAAAGCCGATCAAGTAGGGCGTACGCACGCCGAAGCGGTCCACCAGATAACCCGACGGAATCTGCAGCGCCGTATACGTCCAAAAGATCGCCGACAGAGCCATGCCCTGCTGCGTCTCCGACCAGTTGAACCCTCCCGCCATCGACGGCAGCGCGACCGAGAGGTTCACGCGGTCGAAGTAGGCGATCACCATGCCCAGAGAGAGCAGGATGACCACCGGCCAACGCATGCGATCGAGCGCGCTCTCGGAAGACGTCGCGGAGGCGGTCGTGGTGCTTGTTGTGGCGGACATGACGGGTATCGGTCCGCCATGATATCAGAGCCGCACACCCAACAGAGCCTCAGCCGCGGCCTTCCGCCAGCTCCGCCCACTGGCGCATCGACTCGCGCCAATCGCCCTCGAGCATGTCCGCGATGACCGCGCACGAATCCGCCCCGGCTTCCCACGCCTGCGGCGCCGTCCCCCGTGTAATTCCACCGATCACCGTCAGCGGCCTCGTCGTCAAGCTCCGCAGGCGCCGCAGCCCATCCACACCCACCGTTGGATCCGGACGCTCCTTCGACTGCGTTCCGAAGATGGGACCCAATGCCAGGTAATCCGCCGGCTCGCTCGCCGCCTGGCGCAGTTGAGTCTCGTTGTGCGTGGAGAGCCCGACCAATAGCCGGTCGCCGGCGAACGAGCGCACTTGGGAAGGCGTCAGGTCGGTCTGCCCCAGATGTACGCCCGCAGCCCCTGCCGCCAGCGCCGCGTCGGCCCGGTCGTTCACGATGAACGTCACATTTTCATTGCGAGCCGCCTCGGCCATTTCAGCCGCCAGCGAAAAAATCTCGCGCGTCCACTCGTCCTTGTGACGGAGTTGCACGATGCGCGCTCCGACCTCCGCCAAGCGCGCAAACGCCTGCATGGGGGCGATTCCACGCGCCGCTAGCGTCCGGGTGTCGAGGATGGGATAGAAACGGGGAAGAACCATTACATTTCAGGATCGGAAAATATTCCTTGTGTTGCACGTGTAAAGCCTGTAGAAGTTGAGGAGAGCCTCGACGCTGACGATCCCCCGGTCAACCGTACTCCTGTCAGGAAGAAACGGAAGTGTCTATGCGCTGCAGCAAGTGTCTTTTCGTCCTGAGCGCCGCCGCGGTCTACCCAGCCGTCGCGGCCCAAACTAAGATCATCGAATCCCCGGAGCTTGACGCCTGGGCGATGCTCGGCGGGGGCCTCGCGCTGCTGCTGCTCGGACGGGCCGTGCGCGCGGTCTCCAATCGCCACCGATCGGCAGCCTCGAGCGCCCTTCACCCGCCCGCCGACGTCACACGATCCCACTGAGCTTCCGCTCGAACGTGGGGAACGTCTCGATCCGCGCCCCGAGAGCTTCCTCCGCCAGCGTCACATAGAGATCCCCAAGCGTTCCGGTCGTCCACGTGTGACGCCCTGTTTGAAGGCCTCCCGCGCGTCCAGCAGCAATGACGGCCAAGTCGTTGTTCTTGTGCGGATTGGCCTCGGCATGCTCATGCACGAAGAGAAGCAACGTGCGGTCGAGCAAGTTTCCGTCTCCCTCCGGCGTCGCTTCCAACCGCCCGAGCAAGTAGGCGAACTCCTCCACGTGCCAGCGGCAGATGTCGCGGAGGATCCGCATACCCTTCGGCGTCTCGACCTCGCCGTGGGTGTACTCGTGATGCCGCTGCGCCGTCAGCCCCAACCACGGAAAGCGCGTCAGGCCTTGGCACTTCGTAAGCATATAGCTGGCTACCCGCGTCTGCCCGGAGGCAAAGGCGTGGACCAGCAGATCGCTCTGCAGCTTGGCGATGCGCGGGTAGTCGCGCATGTCTCCGCCCTCGGAGGGCCGCTCGACCTCTTGTTGATACTCAGGCGGCAAGCTCGCGATCGAGCGTTCCAGATCGCGCACCGAGGTCAGGTACTCATCCAGCCGTACCTTGTCCGACGAGTCCAGATGGCCGGCTACCGCAGCCGCGTCTTCGCGCACGGCGTCGAGCACGCTTTTCTTCCTTTCTACCCAGCCTTCTTCCCGTCTACCGAAGAGGCGGTCGAACAGCTTGTGCGGAATCATCTCCGGCGGTAGCGGCCGGTCACGATCCGCCCAGCTCATGTTGCGCTGGATCGACTCGCCGAATGACTCTTGGCAAACGCCCAGCTGTAGCGACCGGAAGCGCGACTCGCCGCCGATCTTGCCTGCCACGACTTGATCGAAGGAAGGACCGCCGGCGCCGCGTCCGCTGTAGATGCGCCCTGAGAGCAACGCACTCATCGAGGGGTAGTGACTGTTGCCCGGCCCAGGCAGCCGGGCGGCGGCCGAATCCAGACCGGTGATGACGTGGATGTCGTCACGAAAGCGCGCCAGCGGCTCAAGACAGGGCGTGATGTGGAATCCCTCGCCTGTCTCGGCCGGCTTCCAGTACTTCTCCGGGATGCCGTTGCCGTTGAACCAAAAGACGAAGCGCGATTCGAGCGGCTTTTGCTTGGCGCGCGTCGCGGCGGCATACGCCGAGCCGTTCGCGTTGAACATACAGCCCAGCGCCGGAAGCCCCACGCGCACCGCTCCCGAGGCGGTGAAGCCGCGCAAGAGGGTTCGCCGGGTGATGCGTCGGGGCATGACGGTCCCGATTATACTCCCTACTTCGCTGCGACGGACTCCGCGTACAGCAACTCCCCGGTGACGCCGTCATAGAACTGGAAAACCGCCTGCGGCCTCGGATAGGCCACCCAACGCCGGACGCCTGGCTGGATCTCGTTCGCGAATACGTTGTTGACCCGCACCACCGTATAGATCACCCGGTTGCGCAACTCGTTCGGCGTTTCATCGAGCAGATAGGTTGACCAGCGAATATCCACATCCCTGCCGAAGGAGTTGTACTTCCCGTTCGGCGGACGTCCGCCTTCGCTCGACGCGGGATGATTCACCGAGTTGTGCGGGCCGGAAGCGAACTCCCAGACATTGTCCGTAATTTGAATGGCGAAGCTATTGTGCAAGTCGCCGGTCAACACCATCACCGGCTTATTCAAGGAATCCCACAGACGAATCAGCTCTTCACGCTCTTTCAAGAACACCGTCCACGCGTCGTCTTTGTTTTCAGGCTGGCCGGGAGCAGAGCCCGTTCCGCCCACGTGCGGAATCGTCAGGTTGACCGAGGAGACGACGAAGATCATGTCCGCCGTGCTCGTCTTGGTTTCCACCTTGAGCCAGTCGAGTTGGCGCTCGCCCAACATAGAGACGGCTTTGTTGCGGTCGTTGACGTCATGCATCTCGCGGTAGGTACGCGTGTCGAGGAAGTAGAAGTCCACGTTGCCTACGCGCTTGCGCCAGTAGGAGCGCTTGCCGATCGAATAGGATGCCTCGCCGCTGGCCCGCGCCGCCGGCCGAATGCGCAGACGGTCGATGCCCAACACCTCGGCGATCTCGTAAACGCCCGCGTTCGCGTCGCCGCCGCTGGAGTCGTCGGCGCCGCGCATCACGCCCGCGTCTGGCGTTCCCCAATGGATGTGGAGAGTCGTGGCATCGCCTGGCTTCAGGTTGCTGAAGTTCGCTCCCGGCGCGACCAGCACGTCGCTTCCCTGCTCCAGGCGCGCGCGTCCAAACCGAATCTCTTCGCCGGCGGGCAATTCGTTCGACCAGCCGAGATAGTCGTACCACCCCTCGAGGCCGATGTC
Source organism: Bryobacterales bacterium (assembly GCA_041394905.1). Lineage (GTDB taxonomy): Bacteria > Acidobacteriota > Terriglobia > Bryobacterales > UBA6623 > RI-231. Next base: position 22,940 of record JAWKHJ010000028.1, read on the forward strand.
GCGAAACACTGCGCGCCGGTCCACCCGGCCGACTTCGCCTGAGCCGTAAACGTCGTTTACGATCTCATGGTCGTCAAAGGTGAAATAGGACGGTACGTAGCGGTGCCAGTCCGCCATCGGCGCGCCCTTGTCCAAATACAGCTTGTAGTTCTCCCAAACGCCCGCCAAGGCCGGCGCAACGGTCAGGATCTTCGGCGCCCGGTCGGCCGCAATGCCGACCTGCTCTTCCCATTGAGCAACGGTCGTTTTGCGTGCTTCATCGTTTTCGTAGAGCCAGTCACCGTTGAGAATGGCAAAGTCCACGAAACTCTTCGCATCGTCTCTTACCAAATTGCGCCGCATGGTCGCGTACGTCGGCAGGGCCTCGTGGAAGGCGCTGCCGGGGCCTGGGTTTTGATTGTTCCCGCAGGCAAACTCAAAGCGCAGATTGAAGAGCCCCTTTGGGTTCGTATCCGGATTGACGACATTTTGCACGGACGGCAAAGTATGGAAATTCCCGCTGAGCTTCTCCACGCCCTCCGGATTCTTGCCGGTCGTGATCTCGTAATAATATTTCGAGTCGGAATCAAGCGACTCCAGTAAAACCCATCCGGTATTATCCTTGGCGAGTTGAGTCTTGAATGTGCGGGAAAAGTCGAGCCGGTTCGCACCCTTGCCGTAGAACACCGTGACCTCGGCGGGGCGGGAGGTGCGCGCCCAAACGCCGATCGAGTCCGAGCTCAGGCGCCCTAAGATCGGTCCGTGGGTGATGCGCGGGCCGTCCGAAGCGGGAGAAGCTTTGGCCTGCTCGGAGGCTTCCGGAGGCGGGACAGACGAGCAGCCGAGGACCAACAACAGTGCGCAGAACGGTACGAAACGCATCACGGCCAACCGAGAGACAATCCCAGTGTTGCTCAAGCGCGGACCCCAGTGCACCAGGCCCGGACCGTGCCTACAAATCCCCGGCGATCTTGTGGAAGTTCGTGACCAACATCAGCACTGCAGGGCCGGCCGTCACCAAAAAAACCGACGGCATGATCAGAAGGAAGATCGGGAAGAGCAATTTCACGCCAACCTTGTGCGCCTTCTCCTCCGCGAGCTGCCGGCGGCGAATCCGCATGTAGCGCGCCTGCGTACGCAGCATCTTTGAGACGCTCGAGCCGAAACGGTCGGCCTGGATCAGCAGCGCGGTCAGCTTGCGCAGCTCGGGCTCTCCCACACGCGCGCCGAGTTTCTTGAGCGCCTCCGGGCGCGAGGCGCCGGCCAAGAGCTCACTCCGAAACACCCCTAGCTCGTCGCTCAACACCGGGTGGACCTTGCGCAGGTCGCGCGCAGTGTCCGCCAGCGCCTGGTCGAGCGAGAGGCCGCTTTCAATGGCAATCACCAGAAGGTCCAGGAAGTCCGGCAACGCCCGGTTGACGGCTTGCCGCCGGGCGCGCACGCGCCGCCGCAGCCAACGCTCGGGTACGGTGTAGCCCAAATACGAGCTCAGCGCCGTGCCCGGTAGAGCCGCCACCCAGTCCCCGCCCAGCATGAATAGCAGAACGAAGACCAAGGCCGGGATCGCCAGCGCCGCCACAACCTTCGCTGACTGGAAGACCGCCGGAGCCCACTGCGCGCGAATGCCCGCCGCCGCAAGTTCGTCCCGCAGACCAGGCTTGGCCTGTGCATGGAACGGCGACGCCCCGGCCAGGTGTTGCAGCGTCGAGGCCCACTCCGGCGCCTCGTCATCGAGCGTCGGCTCTGGCGCTACGACGACGCCTGCGGAAGCAGCCGCAGCCTGGGGCTCGCGGATGTAGAACCAGTAGCCGCCGGCCGCCACTGCCGCCAGCACCATCGCAAATACGCCGATCGAAAGCCCAAGCAGCATGTGCCTATACCTTGATGTCCACGATCTTCTGGATGACCAGGAACGCAAGGACTTGCCCGCACAGCGCGAGGAAGAGCAGCGTTTTTCCAATCGGATGGTTCAGCAGAATCTCGAAGTACTCGCTGTTGACCGTCATCATGATTCCGCCGATGATGAACGGCAGCGCCGCTAGGATGATGGCAGTGATGCGTCCGTTCGCCGTCATCGCGCGCACCTGACCGCGTAGTGTGGCGCGCTCGCGGATCGTCTCGGAGAGGTTTTCCAACAGGTCGTGCAGGTTGCCGCCCGTGCGTGACTGCGTCATGATCGCGGAGGCGAAGAAGCGGATGTCGACGCTGGGCACGCGGTCGGCTAGGTTCTCGAGCGCTCGGTCCATCGAGAGGCCCAGGTTGTACTCGTCAACCGTCTTGCGCAGCTCTTGGCTGAGCGGCGGGCCAATCTCGTCGGCCAGCAACTCGAGCGCCATCGGCAACGAATGGCCCGCCACCAAGGCGCGGGAGATGAACTCGAGCGATTCGGGCAACTGCTCTTCGACCTGCTTGAGCCGTTTCGCGCGCACCCGGCGCAAATAGGCCACAGGCGCGAACGCCAATGCCGCAGCCACAACCAACGCCGCGATCCAGGGGACGAAGTCGAGCCGCGACAGGATCGCGATGCTGAGCATGAACAGAATCGCCGACCCCAATGCGACGCGTCCGGCGGTCCAGTCCACGTCCGCTTCGGCGATCAAACGATTCAAACGTTCGCCGATCTGTCCGCGCTCGAGGGTATGCGAGAGCAACTGCGTGATGCTTAGGCGGCGCTTGCTGCTGGGAATATCCGGCTCTCCGTCATCCGGTTTACGGTCGACGAACATCCAGCCCAGCGCGACGGCGATCGCCACCACGCCAAACGTGACGAAGAAGATGACGGCGTAACCGACCACGGCCGCTAAGCCTCCTCTCCCTGCGCGACTAACGGTTCACGCCGACGCAACGGCGCCTCGCCGTTCGCGCGCCGGAACTCGCCTTGCACGCGCCCATCCGCGGAGATGCCCGTGCGAGCGAAGATGAACACGGGTTCGAGCGCCACATCTCCGTTTTCGTCGATGCCGCGCGAGACCGCAATCTCGACCACCTTGCGCGTACCGTCGCTCAGCCGCGCCACCTGCACGAAGTAATCGATGGCAGAGGCGATCTGTTGCCGAATCGACGAAGCCGAGATGTTCGAGTTCGCTAGCGCGACCATCATTTCGAGCCGATGGACGCCGTCCGCACAAGAGTTCGCATGGATGGTGGCGAGCGAGCCGTCGTGGCCCGTATTCATCGCCTGCAACATGTCGAGCGCCTCTTCACCGCGCACTTCGCCGAGAATGATGCGGTCGGGGCGCATGCGTAGGCTGTTGATTACGAGTTGCCGCTCTTTGATCGAGCCCTCTCCCTCGAGGTTCGGCGGGCGGCATTCCATCTTCGCCACATGCTCCTGGCGCAGTTGCAGCTCTGCGGTGTCCTCGATGGTGACGATGCGCTCGTCCGGGCCAATGTAGGCCGATAGAACGTTCAAAAGCGTGGTCTTGCCGGAGCCGGTCCCTCCGACGATCAGGATGTTGCGGCGTTCCTTGACTGCGCTCGACAGAAGATCGAGCATTTCGAGGCTAAGCGCCCCTTTGTCAACGAGATCCTGCGCTTGCAGCGGATCCTTCGAGAACTTTCGAATGGACAGCAGCGGCCCTTCCACGGCGACAGGCGGAATGACCGCGTTGACACGCGAACCGTCCGGCAGGCGACAGTCCACCATGGGAGACGACTCATCTATCCGTCTACCAGCCTGCCCGACGATCTTCTGGATGATCCGCGTCAGGTGCTGGTTGTCTTTGAATTGGATCGCCGTTTTGACGAGCTTGCCGGCGCGCTCGATGTGGACTAGCTTCGGCGTCGTGACGAGGATGTCCGACACAGTCGGGTCTTGCAGGAGAGGGTCGAGCGGCCCAAGTCCGAAGACTTCGTCGAGCACCTGGTCGATCAGCTCCTCCCGCGCTTCGGGAGGCATCTGCGGGTCCTGCTCCTGCACCAGAGCGGCGACGGCTGCGCGAACTTCGCGGCGCACGCGCGGGGCGTCGACTTCGACCAACCGGTCGAGGTTGATGCGCCCGAGCAATTTGCGATGGAGCACATGCTTGAGCTCCATCGTCTGACGAGCAGACAGGCCGGCGAGCTGTTCCGGAGCGTCGACCGCAGCATGAGCGGCAGTGGGAGTAGTCGCCATGGCTCCCTACTTCTCCAGACCGGCGCGCGAAGCGGGCGGCGGCGCGGCTTGGCTAATCGGGGCGTCTTCGGCAGACGGGGCCTGGCGCGGCGCTTCGTTGCGGTTGCTGCCGTCTTCGGCCCGAACGACGCGCTTGTTCGAGCGGGTATCCGCTAGAACGTCGCGAGCACGCAGGTCCGCTTCTTCCAGAATCGCCCCGTCGATGGGGTTGCGCAGCGCGAGCCGGATCTCGCCGGCTTGGTCGGCCAAGGTCAGGTCGGCGGCCTGGTCGGCGTTCACGAGCACCGTGATGTTGGGCGTCGTCGCGGTGCGTGCATTCACCTCGCGATCGATCGCCAAGACTTCCACGTTCTGGAGCAACGTCGCAAGCGCCATCTCCACGCGGCCCGGCGAGCGAGCCCAGTTCGAGGCCATGACGTCGATGCGGTCGCCGACCTGGATCAGGCGGTTGACGCCGATGTAACCCTCAAGGTGCAGCGTCACGGCCCGCATGCCCGGCGGCACGACGGCCGAGACGCCTCCGTTGCCGTTGGCCGGCAGACTCGCGCTTGTGATTGGCCGGCCGGCCATCACCTCTTGCGCTAAGTAAAGCCCTTCGATCTGTTCGGGGGATGCGAAGGCGCCGGGCGGCACGTCGGACGCCGGCCGCGTTTCGACCTGCAGATCATCCTTTTCGATCTTTACGCCGCGGGGCAAGCTGTGCGCGGCAACGACCACGCGGGCGGTGGCGACGGCTTGCTCGCCGCCTCCGATGCGGTCGGCCAACACCGTGTAGAAGAACAGCGTGGCGGCGGTCGCGGCCGCAAGAGCGATTCCACCTACGATCAAGACTTTGCGATTCATGAATTTCCCGGCGCTCGGCCGCCGGGAAGAGGGGCGGCTGGGCGTCCCTTTCAGGCTAAAAGGGACGCTTCGGAACATCGATCCGCGTTCGACCTTACGCCTTTTCAGGAATAACCCCTATCGGGCCGGCCGGATAGCGGGGCGATTCGCGCGGTCCCAGTCCCGGCGCCGCCGCCGGGACTGGTTTGGCGATGCCAAGGAGCCGACTAACTACGATTGTTCGTCTGCCGAGGGGCCGTAGATCGACGGCACGGGGATGTCGACTAGGCGAAGGTAAACCGAGAGCTGTCCGCGGTGGTGAATGATGTGGTTCAGGATCATGCCGCGGACGCAACCGATGCGGGGCATGGTGAACATCGCTTGGCCGCCTCGCAACAGCGACCACGGTTGCATCATCGCCTCGTCAGTTGCGGCGGCGAGCGCAGCGCGGCTGTCGGCGACGTTCTTGTCGTAAGTCGCCAGCAACTCGGCCTGCGTCTTGGCCGGCGGCGGCGGCTCCCAGGCGGGGCCGTCCGGCGGCGCGAGATCAAGCGAGTCGGTCTGCATGGTGTAGGGAAGCCACCCGGTCATGGTCACGATGTGGTTCGCCAAGTGGTCCATCGACATCGACTTCTCGTGTGGCTTGAAGTCGAGTTTGTCGAACGGAACGCGCTCGAGAACGCGGCGCGTGGTCGCCATCTCCTGGTCGAACTCGGGTAGCAGCGATTGTCCAATGCTCATAAGGAAGAGAGCCTCCTCGGGTCAGTGTGTCATTTGGCCGGCGAGGGCGGGCCGCTTGAGGTGCCAGTCCGTCGCGGACTGGTAGGCATGCCCAACTTCGAGCAGGGTCTTCTCATCGAACAAGCCGCCAACCAACTGCAAACCGATCGGCAGGCCGGACTCGCTGAAGCCACAGGGAACCGAGAGCAACGGCAGACCGGTCAGATTGAGGGCGCGGGCGTTGCGGGTGGTCGCCAGACGGACGTCGTGCTCGACGCCACGCACCGTTAACGTCCGCTGGCCGATCTTGGCCGGTAGCACGGGCACAGCCGGCGCGGCGATCACATCGACCTCGTCAAAGGCCTGGTAGAACCCGTCGCAGAGCGCGCGGCGGCGGCGCTGGGCGTTCAGGTAATCGGCAGCTGTGACAAACAGGCCCTGGTCGAGCAGCGCACGCTGGTCGTCGCCGTAGTCGGCCGAGCGGTCGCGGTAGCTGCGCGCATGCACCGAGGCGGCTTCCGCAAGCAGGACCAACCGTGCGATCGCATTCGTCTCTTCGATGTCGGGCAGGCTGACCTCGACGATCTCCGCGCCGAGCGCTTCCATTTGGCGCAGGGCGGCTTGGCACGCCGCTTCGACCTCCGGGTCGAGCCCTTCGAAGTAGAACGCGCGCGGCACGCCGACTCTACGGCCATCCAGGCAGGCGCCCTCCGCGAACGCAGGCAACTCAATCGGGCGATCGACCGTTGCGTCCTCGTTGGGGTCGCGGCCCGCCATCACCTCATAGATCCATCCCGCCTCTTCCACCGTCAACGCGAACGGCCCTACGTGGTCGAGCGTGGCGCCGAGCGGAAAAACGCCGTGTCGGCTGACGCGCCCGAATGTCGGTTTGAGGCCGGTCAACGAACAGAACGACGCCGGAATCCGGATCGAACCTCCCGTGTCGGTGCCAAGCGAGAAGTTGCACAGACCAGCGGCGAGCGCCGCAGTGGAGCCCCCGCTCGAGCCTCCCGGAATGCGCTCCAAGTCCCAGGGATTGCAGACCGCTCCATAATGCGGATTCGTGCTGGTAATGCCGTAGGCGTTCTCGTGCAAATTGGCCTTGCCCACGAGCACGGCCCCCGCCTCCCGCAGCTTGATCACGCAGGTCGCGTCGTAGTCGGGAACGAAGTCCGCATGGATCTTGGCGCCCGCGGTGGTCAGGATGCCTTTCGTAAAGCAGAGGTCCTTGGCCGCATAGGGAATGCCGTGCAACGGGCCGCGCCACTCCCCTGCCCGGATCTCCTGCTCCGCGGTGCGGGCCTGCGCGCGCGCGAGGTCCGCCGTGACGGTGATGTACGAGTTGAGCTTCGGGTCCAAAGCCTCGATGCGCGCGAAGGTTTGCTCGGTGAGCTCGACCGGAGAAGTCTCGCCGGAGCGCAGCATCTCCGAGAGCTCGCGGATGGTTTTGAGGGGCAGATCCATGCCTTATGCCTTCCCTTTGGGCGCGGCCTGGGGACGGAAGACCGTCACCGGCTCCACCAAGCTCAGGTCGCGGTCTAGCGACTTGCGCGCCGATGCCATCAGCGCTTCGAGCACGGGCGCGGCCGTCTCCAGCCGGTCGTCCGGAATGCCGAGATTCAGGGCCTCGGCGGCCGCTTTCCAACGTTCGATGTTTCCCGCCATGGACCCTACAGTCTACAGTGGTCAGGATGCGGTTTCACACCGAGCGCCTGGTTTTCGAGACGGCCAAACGACGGGAATACATCAACATTACGGACCGCGTCGAGGCCGCCGTCCAGACCAGCGGCGTTCGCGAAGGCATGGTGCTCGTTTCGGCCATGCACATCACCGCAGGCGTCTGGGTCAACGATGCCGAGGACGGCCTGATCGAAGACATCGACGAGTGGCTGGAGCACCTCGCGCCATTCCGCTCCGACTACCGCCACCACCGCACTGGCGAGGACAACGGGGATGCCCATCTGAAGAGCTTGCTGGTGCACCACCAAGTGATCCTACCCATCACCGACGGGCAGCTTGACCTGGGTCCCTGGCAACAGGTCTACTATGCGGAGTTCGACGGTCAGCGTCGCAAGCGCGTCATTTTGAAGGTCATGGGAGAATAGCGGAAATGCCCGACACGCTTTCGCGGTTGTTTCGTCGAGCGATTTCGTACGACAAGCCAGACGCGATCCTTGCGAAGCACAGCGGTCAGTACCAGCCGATCTCGTCGCGGGAGCTCTATCGCCGAGTCGGCAAGCTGCATTTGGCGCTGCGCAACGTTGGTGTGGGCAAGGGCGACCGCTGCGCCATTCTCTCTGAGAACCGCTGGGAGTGGGCGGTCGCGGACTTCGCCTTGATGACGGCGGGCGCGGTCAGCGTGCCGATCTATGCGACGCTCACGCCCGAGCAGATTCAGTACATGCTCGAGCACTCCGAGTGCCGGCTGATCTTCGTTTCTTCACCGGATCAACTGGAAAAAGTCCGCAAGATCTGGAAGAAGCTGCCCAACTTGGAAGGCGCCGTTCTATTCGACCGCGCCTCCAGTGGCGAGGATGAGCGCATCATCCGGCTTTCCAAGCTGGTGGGGGATACCCCGCTCACCGAGGACGAGATTCAACAGTTCGAGACGGCCATGAGCCGCATCGAGCCGGACGACCTGGCGAGCTTGATTTACACATCCGGCACCACGGGAGCGCCCAAAGGCGTGATGCTGACGCATCGCAACTTTTGCTCGTCGGTGGACCACAATCCTCTGCAGCTTTTCTCCCAAGACGTTTGCCTCTCATTCTTGCCGTTGAGCCACGTGGCGGAGCGCGTGGCGGACTACATCTTCTATAACTGCGGCGCGACAGTTGCGTATGCGGAATCGATCGACGCAGTGCCACAGAACATGCAAGAAGTGCGCCCGACGGTCGCGCTTTCGGTGCCGCGGTTCTTCGAGAAGGTTCACGCCAAGGTCATGGCGGCGGTGGCGGCGGGATCGCCCACCCGACGGCGGCTGTTCGAGTGGGCGCTCGCAACGGGCGAGCAGACGCTGCCGTTTCTCTCGGACGGCCAAGCGATTCCGTTTGGCCTGAACGTGAAGGTCCGCATTGCGGACATGCTCGTCTTTCGCAAACTGCGCGGGCGCATGGGCGGGCGGTTCCGGCTGTTCGTCTCCGGCTCCGCACCGTTGGCGCGGCATTTGGCCGAGTTTTTCACGGTGATCGGCGTTCCGATCTACGAGGCCTACGGACTGACCGAGACAACCGCAATCGTCTCGATGAACACTCCGGAGTCGTGGCGCTTTGGCACCGTCGGGCAGGTGACGCCCAACAACGAAGTGCGCATCGCGGAAGACGGCGAGATCCTGGTGCGCGGCGACGCCATCATGCAGGGCTACTACAAGCTGCCTGAGGTGACGGCGGAAGTCCTCCAAGACGGCTGGTTTTCCACGGGAGACATCGGCAAGCTCGACAAGGACGGGTTCCTCTCGATCACGGACCGCAAGAAGGACCTGTTCAAGACCTCGGGGGGCAAGTACATCGCGCCGGCGCCGATCGAGAACCACCTCAAGACCAGCCCATACATTTCGATGGCGGTCGTGGTGGCCGAAGGCCGCAACTTCCCCTCTGCCATCATCATTCCGGACTTCGACAAGCTCAAGCAGTGGGCCAAGGAAAACGGCATCGAGTTCCGCAACCACACCGAGCTCGTCGCCGATACGCGGATCAAGCTGTTCATGGAAGCCGAAGTCCAGCGCGTGGTCGACGACTTGGCGCGCTACGAAAAACCAAAGAAGATCGTGCTGCTCGACCGTGACCTGACGATCGAGAACGGCGAGATAACGCCGACCATGAAGGTGCGGCGACGCGCAGTGGAAGCGAAATTCGCGCGACAGATCGACGCGTTGTATACCTAGCGTGGCCCCGCTTGCGTTTCTTCGCGGTCTTCCCGTGATGAAACCTCGCGCTCGCGCCTTCGTCCATACTGGATAGCTATGCGCATCTGTGTGCGCCTGACCGCGCTCGTTTGCCTGCTCGGCTCTTTGGTTGCCGCGCAGACGCAACAGAAATACCCCTTGCGCTCGATCGAAATCGTCGGCGCACACAATTTTGACAAGGATCGAATCGCCGCCCTCACGGGGCTGGAGATCGGTAAGCCGGTCGACAAGAACGACTTCGACCGCGCGTTGCAGGAGTTCGACGATGCCGGCGTATTCGAAACGATCCAGTACAAATACGCGCCCCAAAACGGCGGCTACGCGCTGACCATCACCGTGCAGGAGGTGGAGCAACTCTACCCGGTGCGCCTGGAAGGCTTCAAGACGCCGAACGACGAGTTGCTGGCGCTGCTACGGGAGAAAGTTCCCCTGTTCGCCAAGCGCGTACCGTCGACTGGAACGATGGCGCTGCGCATCGGGAACACGCTGCAGCAGCATTGGTCCGACGCCGGCGAAAAGTCCAAGATCATCGGCCGGCTCGCCCCCATCGAAGACGGTCAGCTGGCGCTATTATTCCAGCCGGAGACGGACCTGCAGACCATCGCCTTTGTGACCTTCGAGGGCTCGCAGGCTATCCATCCCCTCGAGCTGCAGCGCGTATTCAACCCGATTGCGATGGGCGAGGCGTACTCGAAGTCGCGCTTGATGGAGCTGCTGCACTTCAACATCCGGCCGCTTTTCGAGGAGAAGGGCCGCATGGACGTGAAGTTCGAAGAGCTCTCGTCCGAACCCGATCCCGGGTCTTCGGGGCTGCTGATCAAAGTCGGCGTTACGGACGGGCCGGCCTTCACCTACGGCACGGTCACTAAGCCGGACGTCTTCGGCCTACCTGAGGAGACCGCGGACAGGCTGTTCAAGTTCGCCCCCGGCGACCCGGTCGACATGAAGCTTGTCCGCGACGCACAGGCGCAACTCGACGAGAAGTATCGAGCGAACGGCTATCTACACGCAGACACCAAGCTCGAGACCACCCTCCACGAAGACGCTCATACGCTCGATCTGGCCTGGAAGGTGACGCCCGGGCCTCAATATAAGCTGCGCAAGCTGAACATCGAGGGTTTAGACATCCTTTCCGAGCCTGTGGTGCGCAAGCGCTGGGGCATGCAGATCGGCGACCCGTTCAACGCCACCTACCCGGCATACTTTCTCGACCGCATCCGCGCTGAGCAGATGTTCGATAACTTGGAAAACACCAAGTGGACGCGCGAGATCGACGAGACCACGAAGACGGTGGTGGTGACTTTGAAGTTTGAAGGAAAGAAGAAGGAAAAGAGCGGCATTCCGAACGTCCCGATCGAACAACCGTTCCCGTAAGACGCGTTCGCTGCGAACGCTTGACGCTCGCCTCGCGTTCCGCTAACATGACACGCATCTGTTATAACAGTTGCGCCATGAAGAGCACGAAGCGTTCCGCCCCCTCCGGCCTCAACCGCCGACACTTTCTACGAGCCGGCGCGACCGCCATCGCTCTACCAACGCTCGAAGCTTTCTCGGCTTCGGCGGCGACGACGACCGGGCCTCGCACGTTCGTCTCCATCGGGACCTATCTTGGCTGGTACGCTCCGGCGTTTTTCCCCAAGCAAAGCGGCACGGACTACGAGATGCCGGCGCTGCTCGAGCCTCTCGAAGAGCATCGTGAACACTTCACGATCTTCTCGGGGCTAGATCATCGAGCGCCCAATGGGCATGACGCCTGGAGCAACTATCTTTCCGGCAACGTCCCCGGCTCGTATTCGGTCGATCAGATGATCGCCGACGCGCTCGGCGAGAAGTCGCGCTTCCCTTCCCTGCACTTGATCGCCGGCCCAGCGAGCACACCAACGGCCGCCAGATGAGCTACACCAAGCAGGGCGTGCCGATGCCGGAGATCGAGCGGCCCAGCGTGCTCTACCGCAAGTTATTCATGTCGCAAGCGGACCGCGCGCGCCGAGTACGTGCTCACTAGCGGCCGCAGCGCGCTTGACGACGTGCTCGAAGACGCGAAGCGGCTCCAGGCTGATCTACCGCAGTCGGACCGCGCCACCTCGGCGAATACTTCGACTCCGTGCGCTCCGTGGAGAAGCGCATGAACCAGCAGATCTCGTCGATCAACGAGCCGATTCCGCAACCCGACTACAAGCTCCCTGAATCGGACCCGATCACGCCGAACCTGCTGATGGAAGCGGAGCAGGTGCTTTACGACCTGATGGCCTTGCCATTCAGACCGAGTCCACACGCGTGATCACGTTCGGGCTCTACGGGCTGGGTCAGGTCTTCACCATCGACGGAACGCCGCTTTCTGCCGGCTACCATGCGCTTTCCCATCACGGCAACGACCCGGGCATGGTGCGCGACTTGGTGAAACTCGAGCGAGCGCACATGCAGCGCCTTTCGGGCTTCATCCGCCAACTGCGCGAAAAGAAGGATGCGCAGGGCCTGCCCTGCTCGACAGCACCATCGTGCTCGTAGGCACCGGCATGGGCGACGCGAGCCGCCACAGCAACCAGAACCTGCCGACGATGATCGCCGGCGGCGGCTTCCAGCATGGCCGCCACATCGCGATCGACCGTGAGGCGAGCGATGCGCCGCTGCTCGGCGACCTCTACATCACCTTGATGCAGCGGCTCGGCATGGAGACCGACAGCTTCTCGAACGCATCGCGCAACATGAACCAGCTCTTCAGCTAGCCATGACCCGTTACACAGCGCTCGGTTTGGCGACTTTCCTGCTCGCCGCGGGACGCTTGGCGCCAACGAGCTGACGCCCATCCCCTCCGGTCCGGCCAACACCCTCCAGACTCGCTGTCTGGTTTGCCACAGCGCCGCCGTCCACCAGGCCGGCATCAACCTCGAGCACAGCTCCATCGACTGGACCTCCGCCGAGAATCGCGCGCTGTGGGAGCGTGTGATGAAGGCGGTCGAGCAGGGGCGCATGCCGCCGTCGCCGATCCTGCCGCCTCAGCCCGCCGAACGTGAAGCGATTGGTCTCCTTTCTCTCGACGGACTTGCCCAGAACACGCCCTTCGGCGGACATCTGCCAAGACGTCTGAACTCGGCTGAGTACGCGGCGACCATCCGATCCCTGTTCGACTATCCGCAGTTCGAGCTCCCGATGGGCTTTCCTCCGGATATGGTTTCGCACGGCTTCGACAACGTCTCCGAGGGACTCACGCTCTCGCCGCCGTTGATGGAAGCCTACGCCAACACCGCCTGGGAGGTGGCCGACTTCCTCTTCCCCCCGCCGCGCCCGGAAGCCAAGCAGCGCAGCTGGGACTCGCCGCCGGAAGACATGGTGATCAGCTTCTCCGCCTCCACGCTGCACGATGGCGTTCTCCGGCTGGTCTCGCGCAGCATCGACATCATGCGTAGCTGCACCTGGCCCAGCCGCGTCGAGATCATGGACGCGGGCACATACCGCATCACGCTCACCGCCTCCGAGTTCCGGCCCAAGACGGAAGAGCCGATGCAGCTCGAAGTCTACGCCCGCGAGATCACCGCCAGCGACCGCTCCAAGATCCAAGCGTTCCGTCTGCTCAAGACGATCGAAGTGACCTCCGAAACACCGGAAACGTTCACCTTCGACGCCGACCTCTACCCCGGCCAAACCCCTCTGCTGCGCTGGGAGAACGCCGAGCTCGATCACACGCCCGAGAAGCTCGTCGAGCTCTATACCAAGCGCTTTACGGAAAATCCGCGCTACCTCGCCGCCTATCTCAAAGCCATGTTCGACGAGAACGGCAAGCAGCAATCGGTGGCGCGTCTGCGCGGCCGCAATGGGCACGAGATCATCCACCAATACTTGGAGGACCCGTCGCTCGACATGAGCAACGCGACGATGGATTCCGAGTTGACCAAGCGTCTGATGAAGGTCATCGACTCCATCGGCGGCATGCAGAACCTTGGCGACACGCTCGCCCACGAGTATCACGACAATGGCCCGGCGTTGCAGATTCACGACTTGAAAGTCGAAGGTCCGATCGCCATCGTCGACGGCCCCGATGACAAGCAGCGCAAGAAGATCCGCCGCGAGCTCGCCGGCGCTGAGCCCGAAAGCCTGCCGCGCGAAGAATACGCCCGCCGCACGCTCGCGCGCCTGTTGCCCAAGGCCTTCCACGGCCCCGTGGACGACGCCACGATCGAGCGCTACCTCGCCATCGCCACCGAGCACTGGGCCCAAGGCCACACCTTCGACGAGGGCATGCACCTGCTGCTGCGCAACGTGCTCATCTCGCCGCGCTTCCTCTATCGCGGCCTGCACGAAGGGCCGCTCGACGACTACGGTTTGGCCACGCGCCTATCCTACTTCCTGCGGCTGGCGCCACCCGATGATGAGTTACTCGCCGCCGCCCGCGCCGGCAAGCTCACCGATCCGAAGGAGCTGCGCGCACAGGCCGAGCGCCTGATGCCCAACAAGCCAAATGACGCGATGATCCGCAGCTTCACCGGTCAGTGGCTCGACATGCGCAAGCTCGCGTCGATCATGCCCGATCCAAAGCTCAAGTTCTCCGAGGCCGACGTCTCCACCGCCCGGCAGGAAGTCGAACAGTTCTTCACCGCGATGCTCAACGAGAATCGCCCGATGACGGACTTCATCGATCCCGACTTCACTTTTACTTCGAAGAACTTCGCCGTGAAGATCTACGAGTTCGAGGGCCACTCCGAAGACACCGCGGAAGGCCGCAAAGTCCAACGGCTGCCCATGGCGCGCGGCGGACGATACGGCGGACTGCTCGGTCAGTCGGGGGTGATGATCGCGACGGCGAACGGCGTCGATACGCAACCGGTGCTGCGCGGCGTCTGGATTCTCGACCGCATCCTGGGCATGCCGCCCCCGCCGCCGCCCAAGAACGTCCCCGCGCTCACGCCGGACGTGAACGGCGCAAAAACGCCGCGCGAGCTGCTCGCCGCCCACACCAAGGACGCCTCCTGCGCCGGCTGCCACAAGCAGATCGACCCCTTCGGCTTCGTGATGGAAAACTTTGATCCCGTCGGCCGCTGGCGTGAAGAGTGGCCCAAGTCCAACGCCCCGATCGAATCCGCCGTCACTCTGCCCGACGGCACGCCCGCCCAGGACGTGACCGACCTCAAGCGCTGGCTCGTCGGCCACATCGACTATTTTTCGACCTGCTTCTCCGAGAAGCTGATGACGTACGCTACCGGGCGTGTCCCCAACTTCGCCGAGCAGAAAGAGCTCGAAGCTATCGTCCGCGCCAACCGCGAAACGGCAACCGCACGCGGGATCTGGTGCTGGCGTTAGTCGAAAGCAAGACGTTCCGAACACGGTAAACGGTACCGTCCTGCTGACGGTCGGTCCAACTACCGAGAGCCGCAGCCGTTTGCGCTGTGGTTTGAGGCACAGACCCTGCGGCGCGCGGTCGCACCGGAGCCATATCCTTCAATCGGACCCGGTACTCGATGTGCAACCGCCGAGCGCGTCTTGATTCCCGGGGTACCGAATCTACTTCCTGTCGAGACGGCCATTGATCTCCTCGGCGGTGGAACCAAGGAAGAGCCGCATCGACACAAAGAGCAAGTGGGCGCGGACGACCACGTAAGCGAAGCGTAACGCACTGCCGCATCAGCAGACGGTCGGGAAGACCCCAACTCTTGCCGCGATCCCTCACGGCATTGCCGGGGAGGTAGGGCTCAACCAAGGTAAGATTTGTCGCCGGCTTCCCGCCTCATTCCGTACGTCGCAGCCCCAGCGGCAAGCCCAAGTTCGCCTTCGCACCTGGTGCGTGATCCGGCAAACGTCCCCAATGCAACCCGGTCAGCGCAGCTGGGCCAGTAGGATCGTCGAGGGTGCGCGCAGCCGCGCCTTCCCCGCATACTCCAGCTACGCGCCGCATGAGCGCCCAGTGAACCCCTGAAAGTCGCTCTTCGCCTTTAGGTGCTCGCCAATCCCGTAAGCCGCCGTTCGGAATACCAACGGGCGGAGGTCGCGGCAATGTCGTGCGGCAGGAACTCGATCGCAGACGCTCTCGCACGTTGCCGGCAGCTGTATCGTCCGGAGAGCTGAGTGGCCTCCCCGCGCTTAGGCCCGACAAGCGCGTCTCCCAAGACGCTCCGAACAAACCACGACCTTGATCCGCAGACCCAGGCGCTGGGCTGCTCTCCTTTTTCCTCCACGCCCGGCCCCCGCCGCCGTCACACCTTGTAGGGACCCTGCGCCCATGGCAGCCGCTGATCCAGTCGTACCGAAGCCCCAGGCCCTCGACGCCTCCGAGGAGGAGCGCGCCCGCGAGCCTCGCGGCGCGCTACCGCTACGAGTTCGTCAACCTCGCCACGGCCCACATCGACTCGAACTTTTCCGCTCGATCCCCGTCGAGCCTCATGTTCCGGCGCAATTCGTTCCCTCGCTGAGCGCAACGGAGCGCTCGACATCGCCATCGCCGACCCCAGCCAGCTTCCCGCGCTCGACGAGATCTCCGTCCTGCTCGGCAAGAAGATCCGCATCAAGGTCGCGACGCTCTCCCAGATCAACGACCTGCCCAAGAAGACCGAGCAGTCCCAGCGCGTCCTCGAAGAGGTCACCGAGGGCTTCGTCCTCGACGTCATCCAGGACGACGACTCCGACGAGACCCTCTCCATCGAAAAGCTGACCGGCGACGACGACATCTCGCCCGTCATCAAGCTCGTCGACACCACCATCTTCAACGCCCTCGAACGCCGCGCGTCGGACATCCACATCGAGACGCGCAACTCCGAGGTCGCCATCAAGTACCGCATCGACGGCGTGCTGCACTACGCCATGCCGCCGATCTCGAAGGACTGGCACGAGACCATCCTGTCGCGCATCAAGGTCATGTCCGAGCTCGACATCGCCGAGCGCCGTGCCCAGGACTACCAGCGTTTGCGTCCGCTACAGGGCGCCAGATCGACTTCCGCGTCTCGATCATGCCCACCGTCCACGGCGAAGACGCCGCGCTGCGCGTGCTCGACAAGGAGTCGATGAGCGAGAAGTTCAAGAAGCTCGCCACCTCGAGGTCGTCGGCCCGAAAACGACAAGCGTCGTTTTTCTCGCTACATCCACGAGCCCTACGGCATGGTGCTGGTCACCGGCCCCACCGGATCGGGCAAGACCACCACGCTCTACTCCGCGCTGAGCGAGATCAAGACCGACGAAGACAAGATCATCACCATCGAGGACCCGGTCAGTACCAGCTGTACGGGATCACCCAGATCGGTGAACGAAAAGAAAGGCTTGACCTTTCGCCCGGCCTGCGCTCGATCCTACGCCACGACCCGGACAAGATCATGGTTGGCGAGATCCGCGACCCCGAAACCGCGCAAATTGCGATCCAGTCCGCGCTCACCGGTCACTTGGTCTTTACCACCGTCCACGCGAATAACGTAGTAGACGTACTAGGACGATTTCTCAATATGGGCGTCGAGGCCTATAACTTCGTCTCGGCGCTCAATTGTATTCTTGCGCAACGACTGGTGCGTTTGATTTGTCCGAACCGTCGTGTCAAAGTTCGCTACCCCACGGAATTACTCGAAGAATCGGGTCTAAACCCGGCGCAGTGGGCATTTCGACTTCACGGAAGGCGAAGGCTGCATCGAATGTTCGGGTACTGGTTTCCGCGGTCGAACGGCCATTCACGAACTTCTCGACATGTCCGATCGCATCCGCGAGCTAATCCTGGAACGCCGCCCGTCCTCGGAAATCATGCGCGCCGCGCGGGAAGAGGGCATGACAACCTTGCGGGAATCCGCAATCGAGCGCGTACGCGACGGTATCACGACTCTGCGTGAGATCAACAAAGTTACGTTCATCGAATAGACCTTGACAATGACGCGTGAAACGAGCATCCCGGTTGAGCGATACTCTTACCAATGTCGTAACTCCTGGCATATGCCGGGAGTCTGGCTTACACATGCTCACCCTGGACAAAACGCTCCCGAAATCTTTTCGAGACTCGCCCGCCTGGAAGTCCTCGCACGAGCTGACGCTTGCCGTCTACCAAGTCACGCTCCAGTTCCCCCGACTGGAAACTTTTGGCCTAATCCACGAGCTGCGTCGCAGTGCAGCCGGGGTTGGAGCAAGCATTGCCGACGCCTTCGGGCGCAACTCGTGGGGAGCTACGGAGGCTCACCCAGAACGCGTGCGGGTGCTTGGAGGAGACCAAGAACTTCCTGCTTTGGTCGCCGATTTGGGTTTCTTGAAGCGCGAGGATTGCGACCGGCTGTTGGCCATCGCCGACAAGACCAGTGCGCTGATCTGCGACATGGAGCGATGGCTACCGCAACAAGACCTCTTCCCGCACTGATGTGCGGTATATGGGCTCCATGCCGGTTCGTTCACCTCCGACCCGCCGCTGTTCGTCTTCGAGATGGATGAAGCCGGCGTCGTGGGCGGTGCCGCTTGACGCGCCCTCGAGCCGGAAGTCCATGGCGAGCGATTCTTCGAACCCGGCGTGCTGGATCCGGTTCCGGGACGACTCAACATCCGCGACATGCAGGCCGTCGAAGCGGTCCGCAGCCTGCTCGACGAGATCGGCCCGGTCAAGCGCAACGAGGTTGCCTGATTCTGCCGACGAGTCCTCCCGCCTGACGGTGTTGGACTTCGAGACGCTCCTCCAAGCACGAGGAAATCGATCGATCGCTGCGCTTCCGGCTGACCAAGTCCGTGCTGTCTGACGTACAAGAGGCGCGCATGGCGTCGGTTGTGCAGCGCAACGCCAAGGGCGTGGCGGCGCTGGTTGCGGTGACGGCGGCAGAAGTGGTGCGCCAGTACGAGAGCGTGCTGGAAACAGTGCATGTGGCCCGGTTACGTCAGCGTCTCGGCGGCGTCGGCGCTCAATCTGGCCCCGGAAGGCGGCATGACGCTGTTCGCAAAGCTCTCGAGCCGCATGCTCACGCTGAGCGTAGTGGACGCGGACGGGTGCGTATGGTCCGCGCCGTTGAGCGCGCACCCGAATCCCTGACAACGCCGGAGCGCGCACTGACGACATGCTCGCCGACCTCTCACCCCACGCTCGTGTTCGTAGCGGACAACCTGGGGCGCCCAGGTCGACCGGCTCACCTTGTGCGGCTTCGGCGACTTGCTCCACCCTGCCCTGCAACGCTTTCCGCGCGAGCACGGGTGTACGGTGGAGACCGTGCAGTCGCCCTTCGGGCCGCCGCCCGCGCGTGAGTGCGGCATTTGGGGGTACCTGCGGCTGCAATGACGCGCACCGAGCTCATCCTAGAAACGCGTCGACTGGCATTGCGCACTTGGCGCGATGACGATGTCGCAGCACTGCACCGCGACATCCTGGGCGCGCCTGAAGTGATGGTCTTCTCGCTCGGCGCCATGTCTGTAGGTGAAGTGCGCAAGTGGCTCGAGCAGAAACGCCGCGATTACTTGCACGACGGCTTTTCGCGCTGGGCCGTGGAGCAGAAGCTCGACGGGCGTTTGGTCGGCGTCTGCGGCATCGCCTATCAGGAACTGCCCGAGGGACGCTTTCCCGAGGTTGGCTATCGCTTCGCGCGCGATGTCTGGGGACAGGGCCTTGCGAGCGAGGCCGCCGGCGCATGCGTCGAGTGGGCCTGGGCCAACAAGAACTGGGGCCTGCTGACCGCGATCATCGAGCCCGCCAACCGCCGCTCCATTCGCGTGGCCGAGAAGATCGGCATGCGGCCCGGTTGGGAAACCGTCTTCTTCAAACGTAACGTCGTAGTCTATGGCCGACAATCCGAGCGGCGGATCCAGGGGGCCGTTTTAACCAAGTGCGCATCGATCTCAATCTGGCCACCAAGCCTTCGGGCGCGCCCGTCTCTTCTGGACTCTCAGCGGACTCGCCGCAGCCGTGCTGGCGCTCGTCGCCGCTGGCCTTGGATGGACCTACGCGCAAATCAGACCGTTTCGCCTGAAACCGAGCAGGCTCGCATGGAGATCCAGCGCCAGCTCAGCCAGCTCGGCGGCGAAGAGGCCACGCTGACCAACGATCTGCGCCAAGCCTCGACGGTCGATCTCTACGATCGCTCCTTCTTCCTCAACCAACTGCTCACGCGCAAAGGCGTGTCGTGGCAGAAGACGTTCGAGGACGTGGAGAAGGTCTTGCCGCCGCGAGTGCTGATGATGCAGATCCGCCCTGAGGTGACGTTCGAGAACAAGATCGACCTGGAAATGCAGGTCGGCGCCGAGTCGCTCGGCGACTTCATCGAATTCGTGACCGCGCTCGAAAAATCCGACGTGTTCGGCCCGCTCGCGTGCGCGGCTACAACCCGCCCAACGAGAACGAGCCCTACCACCGCTATTTGCTTTCGGTGAGCTATGACCAACAACTCTAGCGCCGCCAACAGATCGTCGAGCCGGCAGCTCTCCAAGCAGACCGTGATCGGCGCCTTGGTCGTCCTCGCGGCGCTCGAGCTCGCGTTTTGGTTCTTCCTGGTGCGTCCGCTGAGCAACCGCGAAGCCGAGCAACAGGCGCTGACGGCCAACCTCGTCGAGCAAGTCACGGCCAAACGCGACAGCGTGGAGCGCCTGCGCGATGCCAAAGCCAAAGTCGACGCGGCAGCCGCCGCCGGAGACGAATTGCTGGCGGAGCTGACCTTCGAACATCAGACAACCTTTTCCGAATTGCTGACCGAGATCGGCGCGGCCGCCAAGGAAGCCGGCGTCGAAGTGCGCGAGACCAACTACGAGAGCGACACCATCGAGGGCAACGACAAATACGGCATGGTCACCATCAGCGCCAACTTCCGCGGTTCCTACGAGAGCCTCGTCAAGTTGCTCCACCGGTTGGACCGCTCGCCCAAGTTCTTGATTGTCGAGCGACTCGGCGCCGCTCCGCGCGACGACGGCCAACTCGCCATCAGCATGCGCATCGACGCATTCGTGCGTGACTTATGAAAGTAGGGACCGAGGACAAGAAGAAAACCGCGCTCGCCATTGGGCTCACGCTCGTGGCGCTGGCCACGGTCTATGTCAATTTCTTCTCCGGCGGGCCCAGCAAGCCGTCCACGCCGCGTCCGCGACCTGTCGCCCAGCAGGCGCAGCCGCGCGCCGAGGCTGCTCGAACCGCAGGGCCGCTCTTCGCGTACGATCGCGACCGTCACGCAGAACCGTGCCCGCCGCAACCGCACCAACAACTTCGAGCCCATCTGGCAGCAGTCGCACGAAGGCGTGTTCGATCCGCTGGCCTCAGACCCGACCCTGCGCACGGACCTTGCTCGCCGCCGTGCGAAGCGTCCCGGCCGCGGGTTTCCAGCGCAACATCTTCCAATACGGCGAACGCCAACGCGTCGTCCAGCCGCTTTCGCAGGCCGATCGATCAAGGCCATCGCAAAGGCCAATCCCAAACCCGCCTCCGGCGTCCACACGCCCCCTCCCGTCGCCAGCCAGCCCGCCGCACCGGCGCGCCGCAACCGCGCCGCGCCTCACCTGGAAATACTACGGGTTCGCCAGCCCATCGGGCGATGGCAAACGCCGCGCATTCTTGCTCGACGGCGAGCATGTGCTGATTGGCAGCGAGGGCGACGCTTCCCGCGGCCGCTACAAGGTCAAGCGCGTCGGGCTGACCTCAATCGTCGTCGAGGACATGGAATATAGTGAGGAGCAGACGCTGCCCATCACGGCGCCCGCGAGCTAGCCATGAAGACGGACGCACATCCCCAACGCAGCGCCCGCAACGCGGAGGGCGGCTACGGCTGCTGGCCATCCTGCTCGGCGCGGTGCTGGTCTCGATCCTGCTGGTGGAGGCTTTGCCGCGCGAGGCGATGAGCGCCCAGCGCGTGCGTGAGGAGCGCCTGATCGACCGCGGCCAGGAATACTCTCGCGCCATCAAGCTCTACTTCCGCGAGAACAAGAAGTACCCCAAGGATCTCGACGACCTCGAAGACACCAACGGCGTGCGCTACTTGCGTAAGCGCTACAAGGACCCCATCACCGGCGAAGACCAGTGGCGGCTGATCCACGTTGGGACAGACGGGCGGTTCAAGGATTCGCTCATCTACGACACCGAAGACCCGAACGAGCAAAACGCCGACGGCCGCATATGCGCCGGAGGGTCCGGCTTCGGGCGTTCGTCCCAAATGGCCTCCAACTCCGCCAACCGAAACAGCCGGATGGACGCGAACACCTACCAGCAGCTCTACGGCACGCCGCCGCCGGCTCAACCAGGTGTCTTCGCGGGGGCCGACATCGCGCGCCAAACACGTGATTCCGCCGCACCGGACAACCCGCTGCAACAGCAGCACATGCAGTTCACCATGGACGCCGCCCAGCAGCAAGGCGGCGAGGTCGCCAATGCCGAAAACGCCGGTCTCGATGAGGATGGACGGCCGCTGCCCGCCGATCAGCAGCAGCCGACGGACTACTCGAACGTCCCGCCCGGACAAGTGCCGATCGACGCCGGCCAGGTGATCCCGGGCCAGCAACAGCAGCCGCAGATGCCTTCATCCGGTCTGCGGGCCTCACGCGGGTCGATCTCTTCGCGTGGAGCCTCCGGCCAGCGACCACAACCCGGGTTTGCGCAAGCAGCCATGGCAGCCGGAGGCGCCGGCGGGGCAGCCGCGGGCGGCGTAGGTGTCAGCGGCGATGCCGCCAGCATGATCGGGCGCCTGCTGACCACGCCTCGTCCCGGGGGTCTTGCCGGCATCCAAGGCATGGCCGGACAGCAACAGAACGCCATGGGCGGCGCGCAGTTCGAAGAAGGCATCGCGGGCGTCGCCTCGAAGGCCGAGCAGTACGGCGTGAAGGTCTACAAGGGCAAGAGCAATTACAACGAGTGGGAGTTCGTCTACGACTACCGCCAGGACGGACAGCAAGGCGGCATGGGAGCAGCTCCGGCCGCAGGCGCGGGCAACATCAACCCCAACCAGCCAGGCTTGACGGCCGGCGGCGGTCTCAGTGGAGTCCCCGGCGGAGCCCTGCCCGGCCAACTTCCCGTTGTCGCACCCACCACAGGACAAGACCCGCGCATGTCGCAGTTCGGCGGAACTTCGGCTACCCCAAGGCTCCCGTCGACCGGCGCCACGAACCCTGACGCCCAACGGCAGCGGCAACAGGATCAGGATCAGCAGCAACGCGACCCCTACGATCCCAACGCGCCGCAAGACCCCAATTCGCCATATCCGCAGCCGCCAATCGAGGCCGAGCCGCCTCCGCCCACCACGCAAACGCCGACCACCCAGTCGCCCGGACGCTCGTACCAGCTTCCGCGCTCACGCTCCGGCGCGCGCCAAACGCAAGCGCCGCAGACACAGCCTCAGCAATAAGGGCGCTAATCCACGAAGGCCAGCTCGTTGGTTTCCAGCAACGTTTGCGCCAAGCGCTCCCAGCGAGAGAGCGGTTCCGTCCGGGGCCCGGCGAAGTCGTCCCGCGCGCTCCAGCGACGCGGCGCCATGCCGCTCGCGGCCCGGGCAGGCAGCCCCTCTACGATCTCCGGCGCCCAAGTGAAGTCGTCCGCCTCGTAGTCTTCGAGCGAGTCGACCACGAAGTCCAGGGTCTCGCCCTGGATCACCTCGATGCCTCGAACTCGGTTTCAGCCTTACCGCCACGCACCGTCCACGAACCGAGCTTTCCCTGCCGGCTCGAGATCACCCAGCCGCGCACGCCGTTCGAATAGTCGAACCTTTCGCCCTGTGCGCCTAGCGCGTGGCGCAGCTCACCGGTCACGTTCACTACACCCGAAAACGGAGACACCCAGCGCCGGATCACCGCGTTCGAGGCGTCGTCTCCCGGCGCGCCTCCGCCCGCGGTGAGCCGCGCCGCGCCCGCTTCGGCGTCCGGCAGGAGAGAGGCGTTCTGCCAAGTCTCGTCCATCCATACCGCGAATGGTGTGAAGCTCTCGACAACGCCCCGTGCCACATCCACACGACCGAAGCCGTAGCGCCAAGGATCCTCTGGAGTTGTCGATCGTGTTCTCTCGATTTCGCCCCGAACAAACGTTTCCGCCAGCTCCCGCTCGCGCGACGACGGCTCGCGCCCCAAGATGCGGCGATATAGCGCGGTCACATCCGGCCCCGTTCGCTCCACCGCGTGACGCGCCTGCTCGGCGACGAACTGGCTGTTCATCAAGAACAGAGCCTGCTGCGGCACGGTCGTCGTTTGGCGGTCCGGCGTGTGCTGCTCGGGGTTCGAAAAATCGAAGCTGCGCAAGAGCGCCGATGGCTGCTCGCGTGAGATATACGCGTAGACCGACCGCCGCGGCACGCTCGGGCGCGCGCCGAGCTGAAACGGCGTCGCGCCCGCCCCCTCACGCAAACGTCCGGCAGCCAGCAACATGGTGTCGCGCAGCTCTCGAAGTCCATGCGCCGACGATTCTGCCGCCAAAGCAGCTTATTCTCCGGGTCCTTCGCCCTCGCCTCGGGCTGGTCCAATGAGGCCTGCCGATAGGTTTCCGACAAAACGATCCTTTTCACCAACCGTTTCACCGACCACCCGTCTTCGACGAACGTCGCCGCCAACCAGTCGAGCAGTTCCGGATGGGTCGGCGGGTCGCCGCGCGTACCAAAGTCGCTCGGCGTGCGTACCAGGCCATAGCCAAAAAGGTGCTGCCAGACACGGTTCGCCATCACGCGCGCCGTCAGCGGATTGTCCGCATCCGCAATCACCCGCGCCAACTCCAACCGCCCGCTTCCATGGTCAAACAGCTCGCCGCCCAGCGCCGTCAGAAACTTCCGCGGAACTTCCGCGCCCTTGTCATGTTGATTGCCACGCACGAACACGCGCGCTGGTTCCAACCGCGCCGCGTCCCGCACAGTCATCGCATGCGCCGGCCCGCCGCGCCAGCCCCAGTCCGACATCACCGCGAAGTACTGCCAAGTCAGATTCTTCACCGTGTTCGAGTCGCCCTCGTTCTGGATCCACCAAAAGTCCTCGAACGGCACGTTCGTGGGCGCATCCGGCCCGCGCAGGGCGAGCCTCAACTTCTCTTTCGCAGGATCGTCCCAAGCCTCAGCGCGGTCCGCTGCGGAGAGCGCCCCAGCAAGCTCCACCGCCGCCTGGTCCAGCTCCGGATGCTCCCGCAAATAGCTTCGCCAGCGGTTGAGCAGATACAAGTTCACGTTGCGCTCAATCGCCAGCTTCTCGACCTTCGTATTGCTCGCATCGAGGCTGTCACGCGCGGCCTGAATGTACTGCTCGAGCGCATCCGGCTTGCGGAACTCCGCCTCGTGGTCCGCCAATCGCTCACGTTTGAAGGCGTCGATCGACTCGCGGCGTTTTGCGAGCTTCGCGGCGTAGTAGCCCGGCGCGGGCAGGGTCTCGATCGGCGCCGGCTCCAGCACATCCTCCGAGTTCAAGAAGACGCCATAGAGCGAGTAATAGTCCTTCTGCGG
The DNA here is from genome assembly GCA_041394905.1 of Bryobacterales bacterium. Taxonomy (GTDB): domain Bacteria; phylum Acidobacteriota; class Terriglobia; order Bryobacterales; family UBA6623; genus RI-231. Next base: position 47,787 of record JAWKHJ010000028.1, read on the forward strand.
AATCGGGTCGAACTTGTGGTCGTGGCATCGCGCGCACGCCACGCTCAGACCCAACAGGCCGCGCGTCACCACATCGATGCGATCGTCCAGGTTTTCCGGAACGTCGGTCGGGCGCGGCAGGTTGATGCCCACACGCAGAAAGCCCAGAGCCGCCAAGTGGCGCCTGTCTTCATCGGGCAGAAGGTCGGCCGCAAGCTGACGCAGCACGAAGCGGTCATACGGCATGTCCTCGTTGAAGGCGTCGATCACCCACTTGCGATACGTCCACGCCGCCGCGAACGGTTTGGCTTGGAAACCTTCGTCGGAATAGCGCGCCACATCGAGCCAATGCCGGCCCCAGCGCTCTCCGAACCGCTGCGACGCGAGCAACCTATCGACCGCTTCTTCCCAGGCATTCTCGGACTCCGAGGCCTCAAACTCCTCGATCTCGTCCGCCGTCGGCGCAATGCCGTTGAGGTCGACGTAGAGGCGCCGCAGCGCGGTCCGTTTGTCCGCACGCGTCGAGCGCTGCAAGCCCTCCGAGGCCAGCCGCGTGTTCACGAAACCGTCAATCGTCCCGTCCTGCTTCGCCACGGGCCGGAACGCCCAATGGTTGGGATCCAGCTGCCGCCCAACCTTCGCCGCACCTTCGCGCGGGTCCGCGGCGCCCATGCGGATCCACTCCTCGAAGCGGGCAATCTCCTCATCGGGAAGCTTGCCGCCGGGCGGCATCTTCACCGCGTCGTCATAACGCAGCGCCCGCAAAAGCACGCTGCGGCCCGGCTCGCCCTCGACTACCGCCGGACCCGAGTTGCCACCCTGTCGAATGCCCTCGCGCGTATCCAGCCGCAGCGCGCCCATGGGCTGCGGCGACGTGCCGCTATGGCAGGCGTAGCAACGCTCCGCCAACACGGGCCGGATGTATTTTTCGAAGTATTCGACGCCCGCCGGATTCTGCGCGCACAACGCGGCGGCGCAGGCGGCGACGAGGCATGCCAGACGGCCGATCATTCGAGCCGCATCGTACCACGCAAGGCGCAGCTCAAGGCTTCGGCGCGACGCCTAACTGCAGCGGCCGGTCATACCCGGTCATCTCCACATAACCGCGGCCGCGCACAGGCCCCGCCGGCCCGGTCCCCTCGAAGTCGGACGCCCCCTCCCAGTAGCTCGGCCCCGCGCGGCTCACGACTTCCTGCTTTTCGAGCGGAGTGGACATCCGAAACTCCAGCCCCAGCGACTTCACCCTCACCGTCCAAGCGAGCGGATACCGCCCGCCCGTCCGCTCGGATGTCCACCACTCCGAGGGCGTCATCTCGAAGTCCTCGGACGTCAGATGCCGCGCCTTCCCCGCCTTGTCGATGAACGTCCCCGCGGAGTGCGAGTCTGCCGTGCCGTCTTCGCGCCGCATGCGGTAGAGCATCAGCTCGGTGCCGTCCTGCCACGCGATCGACATCCAATCCCAGCCCTGCTGGCCTTCACCCATCGAATCGGTCGAGAACTCGTGGTCCATCCACGATTCGCCCGTCACGGCAAAGCTCTCACCACCGACCGTCACCGTGCCGCGCGTTTCCAGGCGCGTGAACGAGACATAGTGCGAGGCCTTGCCTAAGCCGTCAGCCTTTTGGCTCACACCGTTCACCCCTTGGACCACCGGCGGCTTTGCCGTACGCAGCTCAAACTCGATTGCGAATCCGTCCGACACGGCGCGCAGGCGCTGTTCCCCGCCATCCAGCCAATCCGCGCGCCAATTCCCGTTCCAAATGGCGCGCTTCTCGAGCGAGGCGCCCGCGATGCCTGGTCCCGCGCGGTTGAGTCGCTCGGACTGATGGAATGCGCCGGCCTGAATGTCGCTCACGGTGAAATGCGCGAGGTAGACCTGATCCACGTCCCACGGCGAGCGCGGCAGCGGCGCATCCTCGAGCGCGTTCCGGAAAAATGTCAGCTCATACCCGAAACGCCGCCCGTCCGCGGTCTCCAGATTGCCTGTGTAATACCACCATTCGATCTGAAACTCCGGATGCGCGAAATGATCGCGGGGGAACTCAAACACGTAGCCCGGCAAGGCGCGTTCGAACGCTCTCGCGGGCGCGGACGAAAGCAGCGCGAGACAACACAGCGAGGCAGCAATCGTCCTCATTCCTCGTGGACCGCCTCAATCGGGTTCAACCGCGTCGCCATCCGCGCCGGATACAGACCTGCAAGCACGCTCGCGACATAGACGCCAGCCAGAGCCGCCAGCAGCAGCCCCGCCGGCCAATGGAACTGGATCGTCCAACCGAAGCTCTGCTTGTTGATCACATAAATCAGCACCAACGACAGCACCGTGCCCAGCGCCGTCCCGACGCCAATGGACAGCAGGCCCAGCAGCCCCGACTCGGTCAGAATCAGCTTGCGGATCTGCCCTGCTGAGGCGCCCAAGAACCGCAGCACCGCCACCTCGCGCCTCCGGTCGATCACCATCGCCGCCAAGGCGCCCGCCATGCCCAGCACCGCCACTACGATCGCCACCGCCTCCAACGCCCACGTGATCGCGAACGTGCGGTCGAAAATCGCCATCGCCTCGCGCCGCAGCCGTGCGTTCGTCGCCACGTAGAGCTCACGCCCAGCAGCCGCCTGCTCCACCGCCCGCGCCCCGTCGTCAGCGGAAACGCCCGGCTTCAAGTAGATCGCCAAGCTCGATACGTTCCGGTCGGGCAAATAGCGCAGCAACGTCGAGCGGTCGATCACCACCACGCCGCGCTCGCTCGAATAGTCATAGAACACACCCAGGACTTCGAGATCCACCTCACGCCCGCCCAGCGGCAGCCGGAGCTTGGCGCCGGGCCACACGTCGTGCTTGCGCGCGAAAGGTTCACTCACGATGGCGTAGTCGCCCTCAGTCATTCGCCGAATGATCTCCGCGCGGTCGCCTCCCGCGAGAAAACGGATTCCGGCGCGCCTTCCGTGAATACTCGCCTGGCCGGCGCCAAGGGTCGCCGGGGCGCCGTCATAGCGGATCGGATAGCCACGAAAGCGGTCGATCTCCTCGACCTCCGGCAGCGCCGCGATACGATCGGCCACGGCAGCTTCGATTGTCGGAAACCGGTCCGAAGCAGGGTCGCCCGCCGGACGCACGAACACATCCGCACGCAGTTGGCGCTCCATCCACAGCGAAACCGTTTCGCGAAAGCTGCCGACCATCACGCCGATGCTCACCAGCATGGCCGTCGCTGTCGACAATGCCCCCACCAGGATCGACGTGCGCGCCAACGACGCCGCCACGCTGCGCGAACCCAAAAAGCCTTCGACGCCCAGCAGCGCCCCCGCCGCACGCGACCCAGCCTTGGCCGCAGTCAGCACGGCCCAAGGCACGGCGAACGCCGACGCCCCCAACAACAACACCGCCGCGAGGTAGCCGAACACGGGGTCGAGCCGAAAGGCGGCCCAAGCGAAGCCAGCCCTGCCACGACGGCCAGCGCCACGCCGATTGTCAGGTTGCGCCCCACGCGCATCTGCTCGTCATACTCGCGCCGTCCGCGAGCCATCGCCTCGCTCGGCGATACGCGCGCAGCTTCGCTCGCCGGCTGCCAAGCCGCAAGCAGCGCCACGCCTAATCCCGCCGCACGCGGCCGTCGCCAGCCGCGCCGGCGTAAGCTCGATCGCTCCCGGCGCGCTCGTCACATAGAGCGTCCGAACCGTCAGCGCCATCAGATCCACCGCGCCTTCGGCCATCACGCGGCCCAGCACAAGTCCCAAAATCGTACCCGCGCATCCGAAAACCGCCGCCTCCGCCAGGAACGCCCAACGCACCTGGTTCCGCGTCGCGCCCAACGCCCGCAGGACGCCTATCTCCGACCGCCGCCGCACCACGGAAACCGCCACTGTGTTGTAGATCAGGAACGCCCCTACCAGCAGCGACAGATAGCTGAGTACGCGCAGATTCCAGCGGAACGCGCCCAGCATTTTGCGGTTCTCCTCCGACGCCGTCCCGACCCGGCGCACGTCCACGCCCGGCGGCAACGCCTCGCGCAAGATCGCCTCCCAATCGCGATCGTCGTCCTCCGGCGTCGTCACCTGCACACGGTCCAACCGCCCCAGTTTGTCGAGCGCGCGCTGGCCTGCGGCGATGTCGAACAGCACCACGTTCTCGACCTGTACGCCGTGGAAGCCGCCTGCCTCCAGCACGCCGCGCACGGTGTAATCGCGCGTCTGGTCGTTGATCTGCAGTCGCAGCGTCTCGCCGGTTTTGACGCCAAGCCCCGAGCCCGCCCAAATCGACGTGTCCGAAGCGAGCTCGTCCATGTGGAATTCGACTGGCTCGGACTCCGCCGCGCGCTGCAACGTCGCATCGCCCAGCAAATCCAATCCGAAGACCGGGACCGTACGGCCCTCCGGCTGCGTGACGGCATAGCCCTCGACGCGCGGCGAAAACGCCACGTCATAGGGCAGCGAGACCAACTTGCCATCGACCTGCTCGTCCAGCCCGCCCACGGCCGACACTTCGTAGCTCGCCTCGCCCGTCAGCGACTCCATCGACGAACGAAAGCTGCCCGCCGCCGCGTCGCCCGCCAAGTCGATCGCCGCCACCACGGCCACGCCCAGCGAGACGGCAAAGACCGTCAGCAAGGTCCGCCCAGGCTCACGGAGCATCGGGCGGCCCAACAATCTGTAGAGGATCGCAGCCCAGCTCATGCAGCCACGGGCCGCCTTTCTTCAATGCGGCCGTCGCGTAGACGAATCAGAGTGTCAGTAATCTTGGCTGCTTCCAAGCTGTGCGTCGCCATCAGGATGGCCGCGCCCAACTCGTCCGCCACGCGGCGTAGCAGGCGCATCACCACGTCCGCGCTCGCCGAATCCAAATTACCGATCGGCTCGTCGGCGAGCAGTAGCTTCGGTTTGTGGACGATGGCGCGCGCAATCGCGACGCGCTGCATCTGCCCGCCGGAGAGTTGGTGCGGGTAGCGGTCCGCCAAGCCGTCCAGTTCCACCAACGCCAGCCGTTCGAGGGCTCGCTTCCGCACGTCGCGTTCGCCGGCCAGTTGCAGCGGTAGCTCGACATTTTCGGCAGCCGTCAGCGTAGGCAGCAGTTGGAAGAATTGGAAGACAAACCCGACCTTCTCTCGTCGAATGCGCGTCAGCTCACCGTCGCCCAATCCGGTGGTCGATTGACCATCGAGCCGGACCACGCCGAAGGTCGGAAAATCCATCGCCCCAGCCAGATTCAGGAGCGTCGTTTTGCCGCAGCCGCTGCGGCCGACCAGCGAGACGAATTCGCCCGCCTCAACCTCCAAGGAAACCCCGTCCAGTGCGCGCACGGCGGTGTCGCGGTCCTGGTACTCCTTCACGACTTGGGAGATCTCGATCAGCGCCATGCGATTTCAGCTTAGCGAGACGTCCAATGGCGTCCAACACACTCCATGGTGTGGCTCATGCAACCCACGGCCCCTACATCTCGTACCGCCCCTGACCAAACACCCGAATAGGACGTTCCACATGGAACATTAACCCCTTTGGATTCAGGCACTAACGCAACTCTTCGAATGCAATATCCAGTACCGGGCGCCGGTCTGCATCACGGAAATTGAAGTGCCACCACTCGAACGGATAAACCGTGAATCCTTGGGCTTCCATCGCCCTCCGCAGACGCTCCCGCAGCCACCTTTGGCGCGACGTTCCGCCCACGTAATCCGGATAGGCACGCGCCGAAAACTCGTCGTAGCCCGAGGGCATCTCCATCGGCCGCCCGGTCTTCAGGTCGTACATGGTCAGATCGACCGCCGCGCCCCGATTGTGTACGGAGCCGCGCTCCGGGTTGGCCACGAACGTCTTCATGTCGTCCGGCGTCGCGTCCCAGAACATCTTCGTGACGCTCCATGGGCGATAGGCGTCGTGGATCAGCAGCCCATAGCCGTCCGCCGCGAGCGACTGGTGCGCCCTGACTAGCGCTTCCGCCGGAGGCCGCTCCATGAAGGCGCGCGCCTGGGTGTAGAAGCGTTCGCGCATGAAGTTATTCGTCGTGGCGTAACGGATGTCGAGCTTCAGCCCTGGCTCGAGCGACACCAGCTCCACCAAATCCGACTCGAGCAGCCCCGGTGGTTGCGGCGGCGGAGTCGCCTTCTTCGCGTCCGCGCGCAGTTCGTCGATGGGCTTGACAGGCGTAATGTGGAACGTCTCACCGTCCTTCACGCCAGGGTCGCGCCGCGGAAACGCGATCCCCGCCGCGACTGCCGCCGTCACTTTGCCCTGCCCGTCTCGCTGGAAGACGATTCGTTCGTCGTGGTAGAGCCCGAAGTCCGGGAACGCCCATACGTCTTTTTCTACCTCGCTCAAGTCGTAGAGAAACACCCACTCGATCAGGGCGCTCAGCCTCCCCTCGCGCTCCAGGATGAACAGCGTGTTGTGCGCCCAGCCATATTCGCCGATCAGCTCGCGCCACGCTTTGGGCGGGTCCGGCGGAATCGCATCCTCCACCCGGCGATACTCCGCGGCTCCGATCTTGACCGCGTCCTGCCCCAACTCGACCTTCGTTCCCGAAGTCAACCGGCCGTCCGTGCGGTACTCATCCCCAAAGCGCCGGATCTCGACGCGCGCATAGGGCGTCCCCTCATAGACAAGCTCGCCATCGCGCTCCAGCAGCCGGATCACGCCCTTCTCGCCCTCATACTTGCCGACCATGCGTTTCCGCGTAGTCTCGTCCACCGGCTCGGGACGTTCCCACTTCGGCGGCGCCTCGGCCGCCCGCCGGGCCAGCAGAGCGCGCAGAGCCTGGTCGGCGATCCGCGAGACCACGTCGTTCGTCACGTCCCGCGCAGCGGAGACCGCCACGCCCAGCTTGTCGTCCGGCAAGGCGGAGAACTGCGTCGAGAAACCGTAGACCGCGCCCCCGTATGGCCAATCATCCGGCGTCCCTCGAACTGCGAAAGGGCAAAGCCGAGCCCGAATCGGGCATCGTCCGCGAACTGCGGCTCCAGCATCTGAGCAAACGTCGCCGGCTGCAAAACCGGCGCGCCGTCGCGAAAGATCGCCTGCAGCAGCTTCGCCTGGTCGCGCATCGGGGAGTAGAGGTTGCCGGCCGGCTCCAGCACATCGAACGTCGGCGCTGGGAACTCGCGTCCGTCGTAACTCCACATCAGCGCCAGGGGGATGCGCGGGCCCAGACGTTCCTCCCGCTGGAACGAGGAATCCAACATCCCCAGCCGCTCGAGAACCTCGGTTTGCATGTGTTCATGGAAGGGTTTGCGCGCCAGAACCTCCACCACGCGGCCAACCGTCATCAATCCAGCGTTCGAATATTTGGTCTTCGAGCCCGGCTCGAGCACTTGCGGCGTATCTTTAAGACTCGTAACGACTTGCTCGATCGTGGGCTCCGTAGGGTCGAAGTAGTTGCCGACCGGCAGCTCGCGCACCAGCCCCGAGCGGTGGGCCATCAACTGGCGCAGCGTGATCTGCTTGCCGAAGTCCGGCAAATAGGTCGTCACGGGCGCGTCGAGATCGAGCATCCCGATCTCGGCAAACTGCATCACAGCGATGTCCGTGTAGAGCTTCGAGACCGACCCAACCCGGTAGACAGCATCCTCGGGCGCTTCGCCAAAGTCCTCGGCGTAAACGATATCCTGCCCATCCACCAGCGCAATCGAGAGCGCCGGGATGCCCTTGTCCTCGATCTGATACTCGATCAGATCCTCGAGCGACGCAAACGGGGCTTCCGGCGGCGCGGACGCCCACACCCAGCAAGCAGAATGAGCAGAAGAAGCGGCAGCACGAACCATGGCGTGAGCATACCGCAGCCCTGACGAACCGCGGCTTGCTAGCCCGCCGCGTCCGCCATCATCTTCACGATCACGTCCTCGACCTCTCGCGCCGTTTGCGCCATCTCTTTTCGACTCGAAGCCCTTCATCAGCTCCGTCGGGAGAATCGTCGCCAGCTTCAGCCCGCCATCCGCCTCGTAGACGGAGATGCGGCACGGCAGCGCCGTCGAGACGCGCGGATCGGCTTCGAGGGCGCGCTTGGCCTGGTGCGGGTTGCAGACTTCGAAGATGCGCACTTGGCGATCCATCTCCACGCCCTTTTTCTGCATCGTCTGCTGCAGGTTGTGCACCGTCAGCACGCCGAACTTATTCTCGGCCGCCGACTCTTCGAGCGCCTTCGCGACCTCATCCATCGAACGTTGAGTTTTGACTTCGTAGACCATTCACTTGGGTAGATTCGGCCAGCCGGCCATTCGCTTCACCAAAATTCCGCCGCTGCCCTACAATCGGGTATCCGCCGTGGACCCTGAACGCCCATCTTGGTATCGCACCATCGCCCCCGGCATACTCCTGGCAGCCACCGGGGTCGGCGCCGGAGACCTGCTCACGTCGACATTGGCCGGGTCCGAAGCGGGCCTGGGCGTGCTGTGGTGCGTCGCCGTCGGCGCCTTGCTCAAATGGGCGCTCACCGAGGGTCTCGCGCGCTGGCAACTCTCCACCGGCACGACGCTGCTGGAAGGCTGGACCTGGAAGCTCGGCGGCTGGATTCGCTGGGTCTTCCTGGCCTACATCCTGATGTTCACCGTCATCGTAGGCCGTGCGCTCGCCAGCGCGTGCGGCGTCGCCGGGACGGGTTTCTTCCCGATCGGCGAACCTTCACAGTCCGTCTTCGTCTGGGGCGTCATCCATTCGCTCGTGGGGATGGCGCTGGTGCTCTTCGGCAGCTTCGCGCTGTTCGAAGTCCTGATGTCGGTCCTGATCGGGCTGATGTTCGTCACCGTGGTGCTCACCGCCGTGGTCATCCAGCCGGACTGGGCTGCGATGGCCGCCGGGTTCGTGCCGTCCATCCCCGAGCAGGGCTCGCACTGGGTATTGGCGGTGCTTGGCGGCGTGGAGGAACCGTCACGCTGCTCTCCTACGGCTACTGGATTCGCGAGCAGGGCCGGCGCGAGCGCGGGATGCTCCCGGTCTGCCGCCTGGACCTAGCCGTAGGGAACGGCATGACGGCGCTGTTCGGCGTCGCGGTCATCATCATCGGCTCACGCTTACAGCTCGGCCAAGAGGGCTCCATGCTGGCGCTGGTCATGGCCGATCAGCTGGCCGCCGCCATCGGACCGGCCGGGCGCTGGATCTTCCTACTGGGCTTTTGGGGCGCGGTGTTCTCCAGCTTGCTCGGCGTCTGGCAGAGCATTCCCTACCTGGTCGCGGACTTCTTCGACCTGCAATCCGGCGCCAAACCTGGCATTCGTCGCAACGTCGACCTGCGCAAGAGCAAGGCCTACCGCGGCTACGTCGTGCTCATCGCCATCGTGCCGCTGTTCTTCCTGGGCTCGAGCGTGCGCTCCATCCAGCTCGTCTACGGCGTCTTTGGCGCGCTCTTCCTTCCCCGATGGCCTTCACCCTGCTGCTGATGAACAACCGCAAGCGCTGGGTCGGCTCTGACTTCACCAGCCCGGTATGGATCAACGCCGTCCTCGCCGGGGCCCTCGCGCTGTTTGCCTACCTGGGTTGGGGCGAGCTCACCGGCGGCTGAGCCGGCTTCCAGAACAACCACACCGCCCCGCCCAGCGACACAAACGCCAATCCTCCGAGGACCCAATTCCAAAACTCCGCCCACGAAAGCGGATGCACGATCTGGCTGACGCTCGGATCCGACGGCAGGTACCGTATCGGAGCCGTCTGCCCCACGGGCTGCGTCGGGCGGATCAAGTCGAAGTCCGGGAATAGCTTCAGCGACTTCGTAAAAGTCAACCGCGTCGCGCCCTCTGTACCTCGCCTTGCGCGGAGCTCTGAAAGGTGTACTCGAGCAGGAAGGCCGAAACGTTGCGCGGTGACCGAGCTGGGCCTGATTGCGGTCGCGCGGCAACCGCAACCTTCCCCGCTCCATTCACTGACGTGATGCGCCCTTCTGCATCTGCTCGCTACCGAACAGCAAACGCAACGAGGTCCGCTCACGCCAACCAACGATCCCCCAGATCAGGAACCCGAACAGCAGAAACAAGACCCCGATGAGCCGAAACATCGCAGCAGCGATCCGCCCCGAGAGGGGCGGCGCAGGAAACAGCCCGCATGAAATGCGGGGAAAACCAGCGCGCAGCCAAGCCCTACGCCAAGTCAATCCGCTTCACGCGAATTTTCTCGTCGTCGAACACGCCCAGCCCAAAATTCCCGGCCAGCTCGATGTGCTCCACCTGGCCGTTGAGCCAGCGCGAATCCTCGTCCGGCTTCATCAGCGCAATGGGCAGACGGCCCACCTCCACGCGCTTGGCGTCGATCGCCTTCCAGCCCACCTTGTCCATCGCCACCGGGTCGGTCGCGAAATACATCGTGCGGTGCGGCCAAGTGTACTTCTGCACCGTGGTCCCAGGGCCGCCGTGGTAGGCCGCCTTCACGCCGTCCAGGATGTTCAGCACAACCTTCTCGCGAATGATCGGCAGGTCCACAACTGCGGGAATATACAACCCGCAAGCGTTCGCGGTCGTCGAAGCGTGGCTGCGGCTCACGTTGTTCGTGAAGCCGTGTGACATGTTCTTGAGGGCCATCGTCACGCCCGCCGACTGGTGATGCTTCAGCAGCGGGATGTTGATGATCTTGTTCACTTCCTTCGTCACGAACTTCGCCACGTAGGAGCGCCGCAGGTGCGGATCGTCAATCTTGTACTCGCTCAGGTAAGCCGGGTGGATCAGCGGCATCTCCATGTAGACGTCCGGATCGTAGCCGTCCATGTCGAGCTGAATCTTGGGGCTAACCGGCGAACCGGAAGTCCAGCGCACGCCCTCGGGCAGCCAGGCCGGGAAGCCTGCCGCCTGAAACTCCTGGCCGTAGCGGTCATACGCCACGATGTCCTTCTTCGGAATGCCCACTCGCTCGAGCCGCGCGATGATCGCCCGCGTCAACTCCGGAGACGAGATCACCGCCGGCCGGCCCACCGGGTTGAGCTTGATGCCCACCACGTCGCCCGGCTCCACGAACTCACGCCACGCCTCTTCCACCGATGGCGCGTGCGTCAGTTCCATCATGCCCTTGTCGAGCATCTGCTCGAGCGGCTCGGCCTGGAACGTGTCGTCGATGATGCTGCCCGAGTGGTAGACCTCGACCACCCGGCCCGGATAGGGACCTGGAATCCCTAGTTTCTTCGCGGAAGAAGACGCCGAAGCCGCCGCCGAAGCGCTCGCCTCCTCCGCCTTCTTCGAACAAGCCGCGGCCGCCGCGGCTACCGTGGCTGCCAGAAACCCTCTTCGATCGAATGACATCGCGCAGGCCCTCCGCGGAGTATTGTAGCGCCGCTGGGCCCCCTCTAGGCCAACGCCCCGCTGCGATGCAGGGACTCCACGTGATAGTCGAACCAAATATCGGCGTAGCGCGCGATCATCTCGGTGCGTTTGTGCGCCAGCCCTTCGATCTCCATGTAGGTATGATCGACGCCCGCGTCCACCAACGCCTGGTGATACTCGCGCACGGTCGGCAGGTGCCCGTCGTCCTTCGTGCCGCACCAAACCTGGATGCGCATCTGCTTGATCTTGTCGAGGTTCTTCTCGATCAGCAGGAAGACGTCATTGTCGATGTAGTTCTGCTTGTTCGGCCCGAGGTAGAAGTTCGGATAGACCTCAGGCTTCGAGGGATCGTAGTTCTGCGACGTATGCGGCACATTGCCCGCCTGATTGAACAGCGAGCAGAACATCTCCGGGTACTTCATGGCCAGTCGCGTCGAGCCGCGCCCACCCATCGAAAAGCCTTCGATGCAGCGCCCGGCGCGTTCGGGGATCGTCCGAAACTGGGCGTCGATGAGCGGGATGAATTCCCGGATCGTCATCGTCTCCGCCGGCCACTTGCCGTCGTAGCTGTCCTTGTAGAAGGTCGTCTTGCCGCCGTTCGGCATGGCCAGAATCATCTCCGGCAACTTCCCTGCTGGATGCCCTTCTCGAGCAGCGCCGCCTCTTCGAAGCCGTGCAACTCGTTGCCGCCGGCGCCGTGCAGGTTGTAGATCACCGGGTAGCGGCGGCCGGGCGAGCGGTCATAGCTCGGCGGCAGATAGACGCAGTAGCCGACCTCCTTGCCCAGCGCCTTCGAGCGGTACGTGCGATGCGAGACGCCGGTTGGCAACTGCCCCGGCTTCGGTTCGTTCACCCACTTCGTCTCGAGCAGGCGCACCAGCGCCGGGTCACGGTTGTCGCTTTGCGCAGCCAGCGGCGCGGCGGCGGCAAGAGCGAGGAAGTCGCGTCGATGCATCGCGCACTAGGTTAGCGGAGCCAGCTATCCAAATGCTGCTCCACAAACGGATCGTCATTCAAATGTGGATACGCGGCGTAAACCCGGTCAATCTCCTCGGATTGTCCGCGCGACAGGCCCTCTTTGGGATTCAGGCACCAGATGCCTTCGAGCAGACGCTGGCGGCGCAACACCTCGTGGATGCCTGCAATACAACCCGCGAAGCTGTTCGCTGTGTCGAAGAACGCGGCGTTCGCGTCCGTTACCTGGTTCGAAAGACGCAGGTATGGAATCGGAATCGGCAACTTCTGCGAGACCACCCTGTGCGCTTCGTGCAAGTGCTCGATCGCCCGGCGCGTCCACACCGCCCAATGTCCCAGCAGGCCGCCGGTGATGCGCGCTTCCTGCTTCTTGTGCTTCTCGTCGAAGCGGTAGACGTTCACCAGATCGAGCAGGATGTTGTCGTCGTTGCCGGTGTAGAGCGCGATGTCATTCAGGCGGCCGGCCTCGGCGACGGCGCGCACCACGTCGAGCGTCTGGTAGCGGTTGAACGGCGCCATCTTGATCGCAACGACATTTTCGATCTCGGCGAACTCACGCCAGAACTCGTACGGCAGAATGCGTCCACCCACCGACGGCTGCAGGTAGAAGCCGAAGACCGGGATGACCTCGGCCACGGCGCGGGCGTGTTCGAGCAGCTTAGCCACCGGCGCCTTGGCCATTGCGCCCAAGCTCAGCAGACCGGCGTCATAGCCCAAGTCCACAGCCAGCTTCGCCTCCGCCGTCGCCTGCGCGGTCTGGCCACAGATGCCGGCCGTGCGAATGACAGGCGGCTTGCCCCTACCTTCGAACTCCCGTGAGGTTTCCGCGGCGAGCTCGAGCACGGGACGCAATAATCCGACTTCTTTGTCTCTTATTTCAAACTGCGTTGTGTGGACGCCCACCGCGACGCCGCCCGAACCGGCGGACAGGTAGTAGCGCGTCAGCGCCCGCTGACGACGCTCGTCCAGCTTGCGGTTGCGGTCCAACGCCAACGGATGCGCCGGGATCACGCACCCTTCCTGAAGTCTCTTGCGAACTTTCGCCTTTAGCTTTGGCATCGAACTGTCCATTCTAAGCTTTGACCCGCCCCTAGCGTCTGCCCGACAATAGTCCCACCGATGCGTATTGCGCTAACCCTCCTCTTCGCCGCCGCCCTCGGCGCGCAAACCCTGCCCGAGTACCGCGCTGGGCGCACGCTCGACCCGATCAAGGTCGACGGCCGCCTCGACGAATTCACCTGGGCCGCGCTGCCGCGCCTAGGCCAATTCCACAACATTCGCGGCGGAGACGTGCCGCTCACCCAGTCCGCCATCGCCTGGGACGAGCGCAACCTCTACGCGGTGTTCGTTTGCGCCGACCGCGATCCCTGGGGCGACATGATGCAGCGCGACGCGCACCTTTGGGACCAAGAAGTCGTGGAGGTCTTTCTCGACCCGGACGCCGACGGCAAGAACTACCCCGAGCTCGAAGTGAGCCCGCACAACATCGTTGTCGACCTGCTCATCCCCGCCCCTGGCGCCATTTCGGCCGACGAGGCGGCCAAGTGGGACATCAAGGGTTTGCAAACCGCCGTGGCGAAAAGCGCGGCCGGCTGGACGGTTGAGATGGCCATCCCGTGGGCGTCGCTCAAAGAGGCCGGCGTGAAGGGACCGCCCAAGCCCGGCGACCGCTGGCGTGTGGGTATGTACCGCATCGAGCGGCCCGATGGCCTGGCGGCGTACAAGAAGGGCTCCAAGATGGAGAAATCGCAATTCCTCGCCTGGGCGCCGACGAAGAAGAGCTTCCACGAACCAGACAAGTTCGGCTGGGTCGAATGGGTACTTGTGCCCTGACCTAAAGTCAACGACCGATCGACAACCGCTCGGCCAGCGCCGGCGGCAGTCCTGCTTCGAAGATCTTCTTCTGGCAGGCGGCCACGTCATACGGGCAGCGCCGGTACACGACTTCGCGGGTCTCGGAATCGTATAGCGCGTATCCGGATTCCCACTCCAAGTCTCGAGGCTGCCCCACCGACCCGGGATTGACCAGAGCCGTATCGCCGGGCCGCAACCGTACGCCGTGCTTCTCCGTTTCATCCGGCGCTTCCCCGCCCTTGCCGTCCTCGGACGAGCGCAGGAAGAATCCGCCTTGCACATGCGTGTGCCCGAAGAACACCAACCGCCCCAGCACATGCGGGAACTGGCTGGCCGCATCCTGCGCGTCGATCAGGTATTCGTCTTCGTCGAGCACCGATCCATGGGCGATCACGAAATCGCCGAGATCGGACGGTCCCACGGGCAACTCACGCAGCCACTTGCGGTTGTCGTCGCTGAGCTCTTCGTAAGTCCACTCGACGGCGAAGCGCGCGACCGGGTTGAACAACACCGGTTCTTCCAGCCCACAACACGCCTTGTCATGGTTGCCACGAATGATCGCCGCGGCGTTTTCGCGCACCCATTCGCAAACCGCGTTCGGGTCCGCGCCATAGCCGACAACGTCGCCTAGGCACACGACGCTGTCGTATTGCCCTTCGGCGTCACGGACGACCGCCTGTAGCGCTTCCAGGTTGGCGTGGATGTCGCTGATGATCAATCGACGCATGCGCTCAGGCCCGCCGCAACCGAATGATGGCCGCTTCAGGCTGCGCGCCCAAACGCATCGGGAGAGTCACCGTGCCAAGCCCCCGGCTCACATAGATCGACGACTTGTCGATTTGATAGCTCCCAGAAACATATGGCGTTAAGAAGCGCCCGGGATTCACGGTTTGGTCGACGATTTCCAGCGTAATTTGCCCCCCGTGGGTATGCCCGGAGAGTACCAGATCGTACCCTTGTTTCGCCGCAACTGGGAACACATCGGGGTTGTGCGACAGCAGCAGGTTCAACGCGCCCGGCTCGATCCAGTTCTCCGCGCCGACCAGATAAGGTTGACTCGTGCGCTGATAATCGACCCCGACCAGATTCAGTCGCGCATCGCCAAACTCGAGCACGCGGCTGGACTGGCGTAGAAACTCGATACCCTTGGCGCGCCCATAGATTTGCGCCTCGCCCAGGCAGCGGGCGTACTTTTCGTGGTTGCCCATGCAACCCCAAACACCGGAGTCCGCGCGCAAGGCTGAGAGCACGTCGACGGTTTCGTGGAGCGGGTCGCCGGGGCCGGTAATCAGATCGCCAGTCACGACGCTCAGGTGGGGTTTGGCTTCATTCACCATCGCCACCACGCGCTCAATCTCGCGCGGCGCGAGAAACGGGCCGGCGTGGATGTCGGTGATCTGTCCGATCCGCAACCCATCCAAGTCGCGAGGCAAGTCCGGCACTGCCATGTCGACCTCGGTCAGCCGAAAGCGTTCGCGCTCGATGAACACGCCGTAGCCGGAAACGGCGAACGGTGCAGCCAAGGCGGCGCGCCGCGTCATCAGTCCCACCCTTGTCAGTTCCGGCTCGCTAGCGGGCGTTCCGTCGTCCCGCCGGTTGCGAGCGCGGCGGACGCGCCACAGCCGCCAGCCCCGGCGCGCCATCTCCACGGCAAAAGCGCCGCCAAGCCCGATGTTCCACATTGCCGAGCAGAGCCGCCACAAATGCGGTGCATCGCCGTCCAGTCCCATCACGCGCATCACACGCCGGAACAGCCCGCCGCTCATCAGCAACGCAACCGCCGGCGCAACCAGCAACGCCGCCCATAGCCACGAATGGCGCACACCCCGCCGCCTCAGCAGCCCGTGGAGCTCCCAGGCCAGCCAAGCGTGCGCGCACACCACGCCCGCCTGCAACGCAAAGGTCGCGACGTCGATGCTCGGAGGAATCGAAACGTCCATGGTCTGAACCAAACGGGGGGAGTCGGTTACGCGCCCAGCTTCAAATCGCGGCTTCGCGATCGTTCGAGGTCAAAACCTCTCGAATCGAATAAATCGGCCGTCCCTGGCTCTCGAAATAGGTCCGCATCAGGACCTCGCCGACCAGACCGGTGCAGAGCATCTGCAAACCGGCGATCAGCAGCACCGCCCCGCCGATCAAAAGCGGGCCGTGCTCGACCATCAGGTGTACGCCCTCGATCTTGCGCCAGGCGAGATAAGCAAAATCGACGGCGCCGAGGAATCCCAGGAAAAGCCCGATCGAGCCGAAAAAGTGCATCGGCCGGGTAAGGTAGCGCAGCAAGAAGCGCAGCGTAATCAAATCGAACAGCACGCGGAACGTCCGGCCAAGCCCATAGTGGGACTTGCCGCCCGGCCGCGGCACGTTCTGGATCGGCGCCTCGCCAATGCGTGCGCCGTCCATGCTCGCCAGCACCGGGATGAAGCGGTGCAGCTCGCCATAAAGCCGAATCGAATGCAGCACGTCGGCCCTGTAGGCCTTGAACGTAGTGCCAAAGTCGTGCAGCTCGATGCCCGAGAGCTTCGCCATCGCCCAGTTTGCGATGCGCGAAGGCAGCCGCCGCGTCCAGAAATTGTCCACGCGCTGATGCCGCCAGCCGCTGGCCACGTCGTAGCCTTCGTCGAGCTTGGCCAGCAAAACCGGGATGTCTTCCGGCGCGTGCTGTAGATCGCCGTCCATGGCGATCACCACGTCTCCGTCGGCTTCTTCGAACCCTGCTGCAAGCGCCGCCGTTTGGCCGAAGTTGCGCCGCAACATCAACACTTTCAGGCGGTCGTCGTGCGCCACCAGGTGGGCTAGCAGCTCACGGCTCGAGTCAGTCGAGCCGTCGTCCACGAAGAGGATTTCGAAGGGGTCGCCGCTCTTTTCGAGCGTGGCGATCAGGCGGTCATACAACGGGAGCAGCGTGCTCTCTTCGTTGTGCACCGGAATGACGACGGAAACAGTTCGGGCGGACATCGTCCTCCCTTGCATCATACCAACGGGTTCCCCATCTGACGACCCTCCGGACGGGTACCGGTACAATTGTTTTCCAATGCGGATCTGGATGGCCCTTGCCGCGGCCCTTTTCGTGTCGCAGGCTGACGCTCAAGAGAATCTCAAGATCGGAGTTGCATCGTTCCCGCCCAACGTGATGGTCGAGGGCGAAGACCTTGACGGCTTCGACGTCGAGCTGTGGGGCGAGATCGCCCGCGAAGCCGATTTGGCTTACACCTACCAGCTCATGCCGTTCGGCCAACTGCTCGAGGCAGTACGCGACGGCAAAGTCGACGCAGCACTCGCAGGCATCACCATCAACGAGCAACGCGAGCTGACCCTCGACTTCAGCTACTCCTACATGGACTCCGGCCTACGGATCCTGACGAGGCTGGATCGCGAGCCCAGTATCTTTCGGGTGCTCAAGTCGGCGCTCGAGAGCGGCGCGGCGCTGGCTTTGCTCTACCTGTTCGGCTTCATCTTCCTAGGCGCGAACGTGCTCTGGCTCGCCGAGCGGCGTGGCGGCGCAGTGTCACCAAACTACTTTCCGGGCGTGCTGGAGGCGGCTTGGTGCACGGTCGCCACCATGACCACGGTCGGCTACGGTGACATCTCTCCCAGGCGCTGGGTGGGGCGCCTGACGGCGTTCTTCGTGATGATCGTCGGCATCGGCCTTTTCGGCGTTCTCGTGGCGGAGATGTCCGCCGGCCTCACCCTCGAGGAGATGCGCTCATCCATCCGAGGCCCAAGCGATCTCTCCGGCAAGACGGTCGCGACTGTCGCCGGCTCCACGAGCGTCGGGGTGGCTGAGGCGCTGCATGCGCACGTGGTCCAGGTCGAAGATGTGGACGCCGCCGCCGAAGCTCTGCTGGCTGAGCGTGTGCAAGCCGTGGTCTTCGACGGACCGCCTTTGCTGCATTGGCTCAGCACCCACGCGGACGAGTCTGTCGGCCTCGTCCCCACATCGCTCGACCAGGAAGCGTACGGCATCGCTTTTCCCGAAGGATCGGAGCTGCGCGAACCTGTCAACCGCGCTCTGCTCGCAATGCGCGAAGACGGCCGTTACAAACAGCTCTACGACAAGTGGTTCGGCGCGGAGTAGCGCTCGCGCCTCTTCGCTACCGGAACCGGATCGACTGTACGATCTGGTTGAATGCCGGCTCGAGCTGATTGAAGTTCTGCTCCGGGCCCACAAACACCATATAAAACAGTCCGTTAGGCCGCGGAACCGTAAGCAGCACATCACGCTCCGCGCCGCCGTAGGGCGAACGGCCATGCAGCGTCGTGATCAGCCCCGGGCTACCTTGCACGTTCACCTGCCGCGGGGCGCCGGTCACGCGGATGCTCGGGTCCATCTCCTGTAGCTCGTCAATCAGCTCGTGCGTCGCGTTCAGGGCGTCGCGGTTGAAGCGTGGCTGGAACGTGCTCACGACCGCGCCGTAGCCCAACGAAACGCCGCCCTGATTCGTCCGAACCAAGCCTTGCCGCGGCGCGATCGTCACCGTGTTCGAACGCTGGTCGCCAAAGGTCTCCCAGCCCTGCGGGTACGCCAATGCAAAGTCGCGCCCGCTCGCTTGTTGGAATCCCGAGGGCGACGGCGGCTGGGGCGCGCGTGCGGAACCCTCCTGTGCCAACTGGTCCTGTTGCGGCTTCGGCGGAGGCGGCAGATTCGCCACCATCTGCTTCGCCTTCGGGAACTGTCCGGTGTTCGCGGTGTATTGACCCGTCGGGAACGTCGCCATCTCCGCCTGCACCAACTTCACGCGGTTGCCGGGACTGGGGTGCGACGACAGGAGAGCCGGGGGCCGCGACCCGCCCTCTTCGCCCAGCTTCTGGAAGAACGTCGCCATCTCGACCGGGTTGTAGCCGGCCTCGGACATGATCCTTGCGCCGAGAGCGTCAGCTTCCTTCTCCGCATTGCGGCTGTACTTCATCACCAGCGCGTTGAGCCCGAGTCCAAGCCCAACCTGTCCGATTTGCGAAAGCGCGCTGTTGTCCCCGATCAGCACGCCCGCCAGCACGGCCGGCAACTGGATCATCTGCGCCTTCGATGCCTGGCTCGTGCCGTGCCGCAGCGCAACGTGCGAAATCTCGTGCGCCAACACGCCGGCAAGCTGCGCCTCGTTGTCCGCCGCAGTGATCAGACCGGAATGGACGAAGATCGGTCCGCCCGGCAGTGCGAAAGCGTTGATCGACGGCTCGTTGATTACGGTGAACTCATATGGCCAATCCCCGGCCTCGGGTTGGGCGGCGAGTTTTTGCCCTAGGTTTTTGATGTAGTTTTGCAGTTGCTGGTTCTGCACCACCTGCACCTGCTGGCGCACCTCCGCCGCGGCTTGTTTGCCGAGCGCGATGTCCTCTTGCGGCGAGGCCAAGTTGTAGCCCGGCGTCAGCGGATCGCCAGGTTGGCGCGTGGCGCAGGCCACCGCCGCGGCCAAGGCGAAGGCCAGCGTCCATTGCTTTCTCTTGTATTTGATCGATCGCAACAGCGATCCGGTCCAAGTGCGCTCCAGCATGCCTTTTAGAGTAGGGAAACCTTGGCACTGTTTCGCACGAAAAAACGATCTGCTAACCTGCACGCCATGTCGCGCGCGCTCCTCTACGCTGTCTTGTTGGCCCTGTCCGCCGTCCCTTCCGCCTTTCCGCAAGCCGACTACTTTCCCCCGAAGACCTTCCCCTCCACGCCCAACGTCATCCTCATCACCGGCGACCATTTGCGCTGGGATCATGTGGCCGCGAATGGCAACGAGACGATCATCACCCCCAACCTCGACGATCTCATCCGCGGCGGGACCACCTTTCGTTCCGCGTTTACCGTCGGCGTAGCTTGCACGCCGAACCGCGCCTCGCTCATGACGGGCCGTTACCCCACCTCGCACGGCCTCATCTCCAACGGCGTCATGATGCCCGAGGACGAGGTCACGCTCACCCACGTCCTGCGCGACGCCGGCTACTACACCGGCCAGATGGGCAAGCTGCATTTCATGCCCCACAAGGACCGCGACCATCGCGAACCCTACAAACCTTACGGCTTTCACCAGATGCGGCTCTCCGACGAACCCGGCTGCTACGACGACGCCTACGGCCGTTGGCTATGGGCCAAGGGCGCCGACGTCCGCGAGAAAGCTCGCGTGGCCATGCCCGGCGAGCCCGGCCGCGACGCCTATTACACCTTCGAAGGGACAGACGACACGACCCACGCCTCATGGGTCGCCACTGAGACGATTACCTTCCTCGAGGACACCCACGAGCGGCAGCCGGACCGGCCCTTTCTTCGTCCACGCCGGCTTCTACGCGCCGCACCCGCTGCTCAACCCGCCGGCGTCCGCGCTCGACAAATACACCGGTCGCCCCCTACCGCCGCGCTACTGGTCGGCGGACGAGATCGACTACCTGCCACCCCTTTTTGCACGCGGTATGAAAGGCCTGCTCAACATGCCCGAGGAGGAGTGGGACCGCTACCGCCGCCACTTCTACGCGATGGTCACGCACCTCGACGAGAACGTGGGCCGCATCATGCAGTCGGTCAAAGACCTCGGCCTGTGGGACAACACGGTCTGGGTCATCACGGCTGACCACGGCGACTACCTCGGCGACCACAACATCCGGTCGAAATCCGACCGCCCCTATGACGGCGCCATGCGCATTCCGCTCATCTTCCGCGGCCCCGGCGTCCCGCAAGGCAAACAGACCGAAGAGCTCGTCGAGATCCTCGACGTCATGCCGACCGTGCTCGACATGCTCGACCTCGCCGCGCCGGAGGGCAACCAAGGCATGTCGCTCGTTCCCGTGATGGAAGGTGGCAAGGGCCGCGAGGCGATCTACATGATGGGCCTCAACAACAAGACTCTGCGTTCGAAGGAAGCCACATACTCCATCTACTCGAACGGCGAGGAAATCCTGTTCGACCTCACCACTGACCCGCACCAGTTGAAGAACCTGTCGCTGCGGCCGGAGGGTAAGCCGCTGCTCGACAAAATGCGTCTAGCGCTGCTGCGCAAGACGATCGAAGCGCAGGATCCCCTGCCGCCGCGCATTCGCCCCTACTAGTTCTCCGGCTGCACCTTGTGGCGCAACCGCGACGTCCATATATACTGATCACGCAAACCATGAAGCTAGGACAGATCGGCCAAATCGCGCGCCCCGTACGCAACGTCGCCGAGGCCGCTGAATTCTTCGGCGAAAAGCTCGGTCTGCCGCACCTGTTCACCTTCGGCAAGCTCGCCTTCTTCGATTGCGATGGCGTCCGATTGTTCCTCGAGGAGAGCGAAGAATCTGGCGCCTCCATCCTCTACTTCCAAGTACCCGACATCCAGGCGGCGCACGCCGCCCTCGAAGCCAAGGGCGTCAAATTCGTCCAAGAACCGCGCATGATTCACCGCCACGAGAACGGGGTTGAGGAATGGATGGCCTTCTTCGAAGACCCCCAGGGTCGACCGCTGGCGCTAATGGCGCAAACGGCCGCGTCAGGAGAATGAAATGACACCCGAGCAAGCGAAAGACATGGCCGCGTTCTTCTTCTCGGTCATCGATCAGGAAATCCCCACTACTCAGAAAGTCATCCGCGCCATCCCGGAATCAGGCCGCGACTACCGGCCGGATGATAAGTCCCGCTCGGCCCTGGAGCTGGCGCGCCACCTCGCCGCGGGCGATCTCTTCTTCCTCCACGCGATCGCCGACGGACAATTCGGCGCCTACGATGCATCCGTCGAGGAGTCCTTCGCCTCCTTCGCCGAAGCCGCCGACTTTTTCGACAAGGCTTGGCCGGCAGCGCTCGTCAAGGTACGCGCGCTGGATGGCGAAGCTCTGGCCAAACCGCTCGACATGATGGGCGCTTTCGAGTTTCCCGCCGTCATCTACCTGTCGTTCCTCATCCGCCACCAAGTGCACCATCGCGGCGAGCTCACCGCGTACGTGCGTGCGGCCGGCGGAAAGGTCCCGTCGATCTACGGCCCAAGCGCGGACGAACAGTGGAAACCGCCCAACGCATAAAGCTCTCGCGGATCGTCTGGGCCGCTCCGACCTCGCTTGTCGGGCTGGCCATCGGTTCCTTTGCGCTCTTCACAGGCGGGCGACTCCGACGCAACGCCAACGCGCTCGAGCTCTACGGCGGCGCGCTCCGCTGGATCACCCGGTTGACGCCGGTGAGAGCGGACGCCATGGCGATTGGGCACGTCATTGTCGCGGTGGACGAGGCCGCTATGGAAGTGTGCCGCGACCACGAGCTCGTCCACGTCCGCCAAGCCGAAACCTGGGGCCCGCTGTTCATCCCCGCCTACTTCGGCGCCAGCGCCTGGGCTTGGCTGCGCGGCGGCCACTACTACCTCGACAACTGGTTCGAGCAGGACGCCCGCCGCCGCAGCTCCCGCCTAAACGCGCCGTCCTAGGTCCGCCTCTCTGTCCACAACACTGTCCAATTCTCAACCACTCTGTCTCATCTGAGACGGTTTTGAAGCCTGTTCGTTTTCGCACGTAACACTCCAACCCACGTGGAATCAATGTGTTCGCCCAGGCGCCGAGGTTTGGCGCCACGCCTGCGAAACAACGAAACCGAAAGGCCCCAAAAAGCAATGGACAAATTTACGAAGTGGGAGAGATCCAAAGTGGCG
>JAWKHJ010000029.1:0-70304 GCA_041394905.1 Bryobacterales bacterium
GCTCGAGCATCGTGACGGGATACCCGCGCGCATTGGCCGCACGAATCACCGCCAGCACACCTGACCGCGTGCCGTAGGCCAGCCACAACCGGCCATCCGGCGAGAGACGATCCGGCAGTCCGTCGAGCAGGCTCTCGAGCAGCAGCCAACCCGGATCGTAGAGCGCATAGTCTTCGATCTTACCCACGCGCGCGTCCTCCCACGGAGGGTTAGAGACGATCAAGTCGAACGTCTCGCCAGGCCGCAGCGCCACGAAAGCGCCGCGTGCTTCCTCGGCGACTCGGCGGACGTCCAGCCGATCCGCAAGCCCCAGGCGCTCGGCGTTGTAGTGCGCGTTGGCTACTGCGTGCGGATTGACGTCGGTCGCCACAACCTGCTCGGCGCCGGCCTTGAGCGCGCACAGGGCAAGCAGCCCGCTGCCGGTCCCGATCTCCATCACGCGCTTGCCCGTCAGGTCCTCGGCGCGGAGGAATTCCCGTGTTGTCGTGGTGTCGCGCGGCTCCCAGAAGACGTGCTCGAACACAGCGAGCGGCTGCTCGAAGTCCTCGACCTGGCCCCATTCGCGGATGGGCTCGGGCGCGGAATCGTGCGCACAGCCGAGCAGCCCCAGGCAGATCGCAAGCGCGGGCGCCACGAGCCGCTGGGGGCTACCAATCAAACCGCAGCGTAAATCGAAATGCCCTGCCATCATTGAGCGTATTGTTGATCTGGCCAAAACTCGGAGATGTGAGCGACTTGGTCGGCTCGGCGAACTGCGGCGTGTTGAAGAAATTGATCGACTCGGCTCGGAAGCTCAACCGGGTCTCCCCGCCCAGCGCGAAGGTCCGAGCGATGGATGCGTTCACATTAGCGATCTTCCCCTTACGAAAGGTGTTACGCCCTAGCGTACCGGCAAGTTGCGCCGGCGCGTCGATGTAGGCGAAGGCCGTCCGGGGCAAGAGCCGCTCGGAGTTATCGGGGTCACCTATGGTGCGGCCGAGAACCGAGGTATCGAGCACGTTCGGGCGGTCGTAGCGCGAGCCATCCACGTTGCCAAACCCGGGGCCGTCCGCGCCCGAATCCACGCTGAAAGGCGTCCCCGTCTTGAGCAGGAACACGGTCGACAGCGTCCAGCCGCCGAACAGTTTGCCGAGCGCACCGCCGCGGGATGGCTCGAGGAGCTCATAAGAGGCCTGGGTGAGAAACGCGTGCGGCTGGTCGAAATTACTCAACGCCTTGATGTCGCGCATCGAGTCGAACTCGGTCTGGCTGACCGCGTCGCGCGCGTCCGGGCCGGAAGCCGTGTTCGTGTAGTTGCTGCCCGTATCGATCGCCTTGCTGAACCAGTAGGACGTGTTGAGCGTGAGCCCGCGCCAGTTCGGCGCCACGAGCGAAACGCGCCCCGCGTCGAAGTAGCCGTGCGAGCCGTTGTGGATGAACAGGTGCTCGAACAGAGCTTGATCGGCGCGGCGGTCGTTCACGTTGGCCTGCGTTAGCGGCAAGCCGCTCACGGGTAGTCCACGGTTGAGGAAGTACGTCTGGATGAGCTTGTGGGAGCGGCTACCGACATAGCCCGCCTCCACGCGCCAGTCGCGCGCTAGCGCAAACTGCCAACTCAGGTTGTATTGGTGGGAATAGGGAACCACCATGTCCGGACCAAGCTCGATCTTGCTGGTACGCGAAGTCGGATCGAGGTCCGAGAAGCTCAGCCCGCCAAGCGGATCGGCCAAGTTCGGCTGTTGAATGACGATGCGCAGGCTATAGGGAGCATTCAGGCGGTCCTGCCCGTAGGTGACGGGAAAGATCTCGCCATAGTGCAAGCCGTAGGAAGCCCGTAGCACGCCGAGCCTATCGCCCAGCCGGTAAGCCAGCCCAAACGTCGGCGCAAAGTTGTTGCGGTCCAGTGGTACTGCAAGTTGCTACGGCCTGTGGCGTCGCGCGGGCGCGGAACCGGCCGTAACGCAGGCCGAAAGTCAGCGTCAGGTCAGGGGTCGGCCGCCACTGGTCGCCGACGAAGAACACGTTGGTCCAATTGCGGAAGCCGCGGTAAGTGAATTTGCCCAAAGCCTGGATGAGCTGGAACGGCTTACGCGGCGCAGGTTGTCGATGGCGGAGTACTCGACGCCGTTCTCCACCGAGCGGTTGAAGCTGGATACGCGGTGTCCGTCCGTCTCTTCGCCGTTGTAGAACAGCTTGGTCAAGGCAAAGCCGGCGGTGAGGGTGTGCCGGTTGCGCACGTGGCGCAGCGTCGAGCCGTAGCGGAAGCGATTCTGCGCGCGGTCGATGGGGATGGGCGGCGGCGGCGCGGGGCCGGTGATCTCCGGAACCGACGCTGATGGAGGGCCAGTTGCCTGAAACCGGCAGCAGCAGGAACCCAACCGGTCGTACCCGACGGTCGTATCCGTCGTCGTGGCCGCTCCAAACGCGGTTCCAGGTGATGCAGGCGCTATGGTTCTTCGTGTCCGTGTCGGGTTCTGCCCCTGCACGAACTGGAATGCGTCGACGTTCTTGTCCGGTAAAGCTGTAGCGAAAGGTCAGCCGGTCAGCATCGCTCACGTCCTGGTCGAGCTGCGCGCCGCCGACGTCCGTATTGATGCTTTGCGGGCTGTTGGTGTTGAGCGCACGAGCGGCGATGTCGGTGCGGTTGGGGCGCCTCGGCCGGATAAGCCGACAAGATGTCCTCGACAATCGGGCGCACCACGGGATCGGTCGTCAGCGCCGTGCGTTCGCTCTCGAGCGGAACAGGCACGTTGCCGTTCACTTGGCCGCGCAGCAGTCTGCGAGCCATTGAGCGAGGCGCGCGCCTTCCCAAAAGCGAAACAGGACACGCGCCCCATAGTTGTTCTCCCGCACCAGGCTTCACGTCGCCCACCTGGAAGAACGCCCGTGCGCTGGTCACGCTGTTCTGGTGCGTTTCGAACAGGCTGCCGTGGAAGGCGCGTCCGCCCGGCCAGCCCGTCGCATGGATGGGCCGAGTGGGCGGCGCGCCAAGCTCAGCCGAAGTAGCCCTGGTCGACCTTGAACTCGTCGACCAGCGTGGCCGTCGTTCCAGGTCGAACGTTCAGCTCCTTCAGGGCGTTGTTATCGACTAGATTGAACTGGACGTTCTCGTTGCGCCGGCTCTCGCCGCGCTGCGAATCCGTCTGGCCGAGCAGGTTGATCTGCGTGCGCTGCGCATCGGCTTGGCGCGGTGCGGCGGCGGACTCGGGTTGGTCGTCGATGTCTTTGCCGGGCTCAGTCTCCACCGCCGGCGCAGGCAGCTCGTCTGCGGCGCTTGGCCGAACACAAAGGCATGCATCGACAGAGACACCGCCACCAGCCAGGCGCGTCCCCGGCTCAAACCCACTCGCCACTCCATTGCCACTACTCCACGATGGGAATCTCGCTGCGGTCCTCAGGCTCCTCGAGTAGCTGCAGGATCAATACTCGCTGCGGGTCCTGCGGATCGACGCCACATCATCCGGCTCTTTGCACTGCAGATCGACCCAGGCGCGAATCAAGGTGGTGACCTCGGTCGCGATCGCATCCACGGACTTGGTCTCCGGATCCGCCGTTCCGGATTGCCTCGCGCAACAATTCGGAAAACTTCATCGCTCTACCTCGTGCTCCACCACAGCCTTGATGCTCGCACGGCCGGCCGCCGCTTCGAAGGCTTTGGCGGTCTCTGCGGCGGGGAAACGGTGCGTAATCGGCCGCTGGCGCGCGTCGCAGGCGCTCTCGTCGGCGGAGAGCAAATCGATGGCGGCGGAAAAGTCGCCGCAGCGCGAAGCTCGTCAGCCGCAAGCCGCGCTCCCAGACGGCGCGCAACAGCGGCGAAGCGGCAAATTCCTCGTCAGAGCCCTTGTCGAGCAAGATCGCACCCCGGGGACGCACCACCGAGACCTCGCGGTTCTCTGACGGCCGGATCGCCAGATCCACGCCGCGCATCGACTTGACCACGGCGGCGTCCACGCGCGGCAGCGACCCAGGTGGCGGATGGGCTTCAAGGCGGTCGAGAACAGCGCCGGCGGAATAGGCGAAACGGACGTCCGCGCGTGCGGCGAGATCCGCCGGCGGCTGCCCGCCCGCAAGCCAGGCAATCAATGGACGGTCGCCCGACAACGCCGGCGGCAGGTGTTCCAAGTCAAAGCGCGCGATCGACAGCTCGTCGACCACGAGAAGCTCAGTCAAGTGACGCAGGCCCGCCGCCGGACGTCCGTGGGTGGACTTGAGATGGACTTCGCTCTTGGCCGCCTCGATCGCCGTCTCGAGACCCTCGGGCGAGCCGGTGCAGTCGATCACAACGTCAACCTTGGGAACCGCGCCGGATGTGGTGTCGATGGCCTCGTCGGCGCCCATCTCACGCGCGATGGCAGAAAGCAGATCGGGGCGGCGCGCCGTCGCCACGTGCGTATGTCGACGTTGCGCTGCCTGCGCCAAGCCGCAAGCGCCGCGACGGCCAACATGCCGAGCTTGCGCGGCCCGAGCACGGCGATGCTCTGCCTGCGCGCGGCCCGATGGTCGCGACGCCGTGCAGCGCCGCCGCGAGCGGCTCGATCATGACCGCTGCATCGTCGTCGATCGCGTCGGGGATTGGCGTGCAACGCGTGGATCGAGCGCCAGCACATAGGGCCCGAAGCCGCCCGGCAGGTCATTGGATGCCGAGCACGAGGCGGTCCGGGCAATGGTTCGGCATCAGGCGGCACCAAAACGGGCAGTCGGTTTCGACGCCGCGCGCGATGGGCGGGGCGTTGATCTCGACGGCGTAGCGCGTGCCGTGCTCGTCGAGCGCGACGACCTCGTGGCCGGTGATCTGCGGTAGCGGGAACGGGAGAAAGCGGCGCGCCAGGTCGGTGGAGCAGACGCCGCAGCGCTCGCTGCGCAGCAAGCATTAGCCCGGCCCCAACTCGAGCAAAGGCGTGCCATCGCGCAGCACCGTCCAGCCAGCTTCGGTGGAACCTTGGAAGCGGTAGCGCACCGGAAGCAGCGAGCCGTCAACTTGATGCTCCGGCGCTTCGAATTCGACGTCCAAGAGTTCTACTGTGCCACGGGCGCAAGCCCCTGGTCACCTTCGTTGCCGCTTCTTGATGCGCTCGCAAGCAATAGCCTGTCCAATCGTGACAATGATTGCGACAGCACGGAACCCGAAGGCGGGATGCGGCGGCAATCGCAAGATATCGGCCAGAAACCAAAGCGACCAGTCCATGGGCGATCGGTACATCAGCAGGCTGTGGACCAGGTAGTAAACGGGCAGGAACGTCAAAAACAGCCCCCGAACGCCCAAAGTAGCCGCTTGACCAGTAGCGATCCAGACCGCCAAACCCACGAGCGCCAGAGCCGTCGGGGTGCGGAATAGGAACGTCTGGTAGGGCCGGCACCGCCCTGGGAACCAGAACAACCAGATACGCTCCGCCGTAAGCCGGATGAACCGGCCCGGATTCGCCATGATCCATCGCTTCGCGCTCTGCAGGCGTGCCGCGTGATAAGCAACCTCGCCCATCGCGATCAGCTTCGCGCGCTCCTGTGCGGATGCGTGCGGGTGGTTGGCGTAGATCACCTCCAAGTTCTCTTGGTAGTCCGCCCTTGCGGCATCGTTGTTCTGACAGATAGAGCTCGAGTCCGAGGTTGGAGCGGTCCAGACCATCGATCCGAGGGTGAGCTCGTTGCGAATCGCTACCGAGCGCCTGCACGAGCACCTACCGCCGCAAAGTAGGGCCGCACGCGGGCGCTGCACGGCCTCGACGGCCAGCAGGGCGGCCACGACTAAGGCCGCAGCGCTCGTCGTCAGAATCGTCAATCCCAAAAGCAAACCCCACCACACAGTGTGCACCGGGTTCCGCCAGCGCCAGCCTGAGACGATCGCGACGAGCAGCAGCATCACGCCCGCAAGCGGCGTCTCGAACGAACCTTTGGTCTCAGCCCAAAAATTGATGGGCCGAAGTGCGCCGGCGAGCCCGCGCGGCAATCCCGACGCTTGGCCGCACGCCGCAGACGGAGACAAGCGCTGGAAGCCAGGCGTGCCGGCGACGACAGCGCGCGCGAACATCTGCTGGGCAAGCGCGCGGCACCTGCGGGCTCTCGAAGGGCGCGAAAACCACGCTCAGCAGCAGCGGGTAGAGCGGCGAGGCGTGCGCGGTCGCCCCGGACTCGCCCGCATAGGCGTTGGCGAACGCACCATGGTCCGCCAATGACGCGGCGACCAACACAACTTCGGTGCGCTCGATGACGCGATAATCCCCTCGCGCAAGCACGATGCCCGCTCGCACGCCGAAGGCAAGCGCGAAAATCGCCAGACCGATGTAGAGGCGATTGCGCCGAGCCGAGCCCGTCATGTCCGCCAGCCCGCCAAAGGTTTCACCAGTATGCCCCAAGTTTGGGAACACATGAGCGAGGGGATGGCGCACGTTAAGGGTGGAAATGGCGGATTTTGTCAGGTTTTTGGCCGGGATTTCGGCGTTTTGCCCGTCGGTGGGTGCAGTGCGAGGCCGGCTGAATGTCTCAGCCGGGCCTCTTCCCTGCCGTTCGCCGCAGGCGCGTACTCCGTGGAACCGGTTCCCTACTACCGCGGAATCTTGTCGAATGCGGACGGCTTACAAGGCCCCAGCCGCCAGGGCGCTTAGGAGAATTTTGGGGTTGGACTGCGCAGTGAGGAGCCCGGCCGCATCTCCGTGGCCGGCTTCTTTGTCCGCTTTCAGGGTAACGCGGGCTGCCAAAGGTTTCGGGGCGGTGCGGGGCTCTGCTGCACGTAAGCCCTTGATTCAGAGGGATCTCGCGACACATCACGAGGTTGCGAAACGCTGTGATGGCGACGCTTGATTGTGGGATGGATGCCGCCGCCAGCCACAATCGCATACCAGCAGGAGCGCCTTTCCGGGCTCCGTCCCCGATTGCGCCAGGCTAGCGCGCCATGCGCGCATGATTTGGCAGGGCGGAGATAATTCAAGGCTGTCCCCTAGTTTTGCCCGGGATCTCCTCATTGCGGGAAGCTGTCCCGGATCTCCCTTCCCGGATCTCCCTTCCGCTCCCGGAGCTCCCTCTCTCACTATTGCGGGGGCTGGCCCGAATGCCCGTCCCGGAAATGCCCCAGAATGCCCAGTCACTTGCAGGAGGACTGGATGGCTGCGTCAGGTCGCCCGGCAAGGGCAACCCGGCGGCCAACAGCGCCACGCGGCTTTCCCCCAGCGCAGCGCATGCAGCCCTCGTGATCAAACTCCTTTGCCAGTTCGAATACGAATGGATCAGCCTCACTCTTCCCAGGCCATACTTGTTTCTGAAGACCTGCACAGTGCCACTTGGATTCTCACGAAGGATTTCGAACAGTGAACGCCACCCAGAAGCGCCTGTTCCTCTTCGAATTAACTCAGCGATGATGCTCATCTCCTCGTCCGGCAATCCTTCGGTCCGGGCCAAATTCAGAGCCTCGTCCTCAGTGGCCTCCCCTTTCTTGAGACGTTCAAAGAACGAGAGAATGTTAGAGATACAAATGCGATCACATCCGGTCTTTACCAGCGCTTGGGCGACCGCTCCACGAGTTATGATGGACTCAGTGGGCGACAAGAGCTAAACTAATAATTTCGTCAATGCCGTCTGGTTCGTTGCGAAAGCGCCTCCACAGCTACACTCTGAACTCGTCCGTTTGGATTCGCAACCTGCCTAAGCGCGAGCTTGATGAGCAGGTCGTTGACGTCGGATTACCGCATCGCGCAATACCCCTGCTTCCTGCGCCTCAAGCGTTCCCCAGGGATCTCGCTGGCCTGCGTATAAAGATCGTCTAAGTTATCACGCCAAACGCTATCTCCCGACGCGCAGCCTCCTAGGACGATCAAAAACCACTGGAGAGCTTGGCAGACCGCATCTCCTCTCGAAGATTCCACGCTCGCATCGTTATAAATTTAGTTGCACAGGCTCGTTTATGGGCGCCTCCTGGTTTCGCTATGTTGCGTGGGCGGGAGGCGTGATGCCAAAGCACTGCATCCGAGTCGGTTAGCTTATCAGTTAGGAGGCTGTCCCCGAACTCGCGCCGCCTCCACCTCGACCACGTTAGGCCCAGTCGCCGCCTAGTCCAAGCTCGCTCAGGCCCGGTCGTCGACTAATGGGTCCGCCGCAGCGTCGGCGACATGCGCCACCGCGCTCGACCACGGGTACTGCGCAGGCCGGCCGACCAACCCGGCGCGAACTGGATTCAGGTCGACATACTTCAGCGCCGTCACCAGGTGCATCGGCCCCAAAAGGACAGGAGTAGAAGCGCCCCTGCCAGAGATGCCCGCTACGCCCGTAGCGGCGGTTGAAAGCACGCCATCGTATGACGCCAATGCGCCTGCCCGACGGCCTTCGCAAGCGAATCAGGCGCCAGCGGGATCGCGACCAGATGGACGTGGTTCGTCATCAGACACCAACCCAGTATGGTCCAGGCCGTGTTGAGCTTTCGCCCGCAGAGCTTCGATGTAGAACCGCCGATCTTCGTCAAGCAGGAAGACGTCCTGGCGGTTATTGCCTCTCTGGGTGATGTGATACGGAACGGCCTCCAACACCACCCGGGCTTCGCGTGCCATCGCCGGGTGCGGCTAGATTACCATGTTTCGCTGACTGTCACCGGTTTCGGTCACCGGTTTCACCGTCACCGGTTTCACCCGTCACCGGTTTCACCCTGTTGGTCACCACGAAGACCATGAGTTGGTATAAGGACCACGGGAGGGTGCAATGACGACGTACACACAAGGCACGCCAAGAGCCGCCTGCCGTTGAGTTCGAGGCTGGATATTCTCGCGCTCACACTTCTCTCGGCTTCGTCAGGAAGGCTGGTTCTGTCAGCGATTTGGGAGCAGCGGCCGATGGTGTGGTTCTTGCGCGGGCCATCGAATGGTCCGTAGAAAGCGGGGTGAAGCACGAATCGTTTTGCAGGTCGACAAAGGCCTCTTCAAGGGGGATCTTGACGCGGGCACAACCGTCTCGGCGGTTGCTGACCTAAGGGGGCCTACCGCTTCGAAGCGAGTCCGATCCGCTTCACCCCTCGGGATCTGGTTTCTTCGCAGAGACGGCGAATCTTGGAGAGTGCTACCAGCTCGAGGCGGGCGTCAAATCGAATTCGATGAGCTCTACTACAAGCCAGAAGGTAGCGGATCGGAAACGCTGGGTCGGGCTTCCTCGGAGGAAGACATCGTCGTCTCGGCCGCCCGCGGGTTGTTGTCGATTCGCATCGTGGTTTATTCGGGAGGCTATTGGCTCTACGATTCTCCTGGTGTTCGTGAGTTGTTGCGCGGGATGTCGCGGGACACTGATCGCTCGGATCGGGGTCGGGTTATCAGAACTTCTCAAACGCGGAGATGTAACGCTCGGACAGTTGCCGCAGTACGATGTCATCTTACGAAGTGGAGCGGGCGGTTTGGGCCCGGTTGTACCGAAGCGTTCGATAGTGCTGCACTCTCAATCTGGGCTTACGGATTACATGGCAAGCGGAAATTACTTAAAATAGCTCACTCCGTGTGTTACGGGCATGCGGCGGCTGCTGCCTAGGATGCTACCGGAGGAGTTTCACGCATCTGCGCCCTCTGGATGATGAGAGCCCCGAGCTCAAACAATCAGCGGTAATAGGACTGAGCTTCTTCGCGAACGGCGTTGGCGTCCAGCATCCGGAGAAGACGGCCCCTCGATGAGGTACTTGAATGAGGCAAAGCCAAGTGAATTCAGCTCTTCGGAAACGGCGAAGTACCTAGGCTTCGACGAGGAGCGATCCGATGAGTTTGTAGCATTCTGGCGAGATTGGTGGAATCAACACCGCCTAGACTTTCCAACGAACTAGGGTAGCTGGCGGAGGTAACCTGTTTTCGCCTCGCCGATCCCGGCAAACTGGTGGCAAACTGGTGACAGTCAGCCAAATCGTTTCTCTTCAACACCCTCCGCCCCCTGCAGCGCGCGCCTTGCGAGGCCGACCCGGCGGATTCGGGTGCAGACGACGTTCCAAAGCGCCTCTCCATCTCCTCGATGAATCCCGCGTCCCCAAGGGCAACCCCGAGAACGTCGCCTGCCTCAGCGTCGCGCTGCGCACACCGCCGCCTCCACCTCGAGCCGCTGGGCCCAGTCGCCGCCCTAGTCCGGCCCGGTCGTCGACTAATCTGGGTCCGCCGCAGCGTCGGCGACATGCGCCACCGCGCTCGACCACGGGTACTGCGCAGGCCGGCCGACCAACCCGGCGCGAACTGGATTCAGGTCGACATACGCCAGCGCCGTCACCAAGGTGCGTCGGCCCCAAAGGACAGGAAGTAGAAGCGCCCCTGCCAGAGATGCCCGCTACGCCCGTAGCGGCGGTTGAAGCGTATCGTATGACGCCAATGCGCCTGCCCGACGGCCTTCGCAAGCGAATCGGGACGCCGCGGGATCGCGACCAGATGGACGTGGTTCGTCATCAGACACCAACCCAGTATGGTCAGGCCGTGTTGGCGGCTTTCGCCCGCAGAGCTTCGATGTAGACCCGCCGATCTTCGTCAAGCGGGAAGACGTCCTGGCGGTTGTTGCTTCTTTGGGTGATGTGATACGGAACGGCCTCCACCACCCAGGCTTCGCGTGCCATCGCCGGGTGCGGCTAGATTACCATGTTTCGCTGACTGTCACCGGTTTGTCACCGGTTTCGTCCAGACCATCGAAAACAGTTACCTTAGCGCCGCTCCTGGTGCGGCGGCCCCTTGATCCTCTCGGCACCTTAACTTTTGCTTTGCCTTGCCTGTCACCGGTTTCCTCACTGGATTTGCGCTGGAGGGTAAACCTAGTTTTCCCCTCCTTCAAGAGCGAGTTCTCGATCCAAATTCTGTAGATGTAAGGCTAAGGGTGTCGGCGTCAGGAGACCACCATCCGCGACTGCATTCATCGAGCAGTTTTTGTGACTGCCTGGATAGCTCAACAATAAAACGCGTGACATCTGCCTCGCCCGTGGCGACTTCCTGGCACTTCGCCTGGACCCATAACAAACATTCGCAGGTGGAGTCTTCCCCATGCTGACTTAGAAACTTCTACGGCGTACGGACCGTCCATAAAATACACACGCTCGGTCCCGCTGTCTTCGCAGCAACCGCAAAATCACAGCCACCCACCAACCCAGGATCACGACGATGAAGTCAGTCCATCTAACCATCAGAACCCAGAACTGTCTGGCAAACCAGATTCCCGCTGTGACTGGGCCATTAGCACGAACATTGAGTTCTCCGAAGGTTCCGTTACAAGATGAGTTTCGGTCACCATTGCTTCACCATTGCTTGCCGACTGGGTACGGTTTCAATCATATTTGTGGCCTTGTTTGTACGAACGGTCATTTCCGGTCTTTGTGGTGCCTTCACGCAACACCCTTTCGCCCCTGCGTTTATCGTGGTAGCCGTACCGTAGGCTTGCTTAATCGGCGCCGCATCACTCCGTCCTTGGTCAGATCCACAAAGACATCTCTGCCTTTAGTGAGTGCCCACTCCCAGGCATATGCGGCGGAGCGATGTGCGCCCAGTCAACAGTTACCCTGGCACAGCCGGGAGATCAATGGCTGGACCCGCCCCCAAAGTAGGGATTGCCGCCAATGTAGCGCCAGTTGTGTTACAAGCATTTCGGTGATCTCCAAGTTAGACACTGGGCGACATCAGTCGCACCCGTTAATCTGCCCGTAGCTTGTGCAGCGTCACTCTGAATTACGCTATGCCGTGTGACGAAAACGCATCGCCAACCATCGATAGCATGATCAGGTTGGCCTCATCACGTCCGACGCCTACCGTTACTTGCTGCGGCTCCAGTTCCGATCCTGTCGCCTGTGCAGGGGCCGGGGAACAGACCTTTGCCGCTATCGATGTATCCACCGCTCGCATCTTCGCTACAACTCCCAGTCGGATCGGTCAATTGTAGCGGGTTGTTCCTGACGTAACCGTAGAGGTTCCAACTCTGAGGATTTTCGGCGTACTGATCTGCGAATGGGGAATCGACCGACGTGAACCTACCGAGACCCGATCCGTGGTACCGCGCCCCGGTAAGCCCTGACTCTTGATCGCGTTCTTTGGCGGTACAACGGCAGCCTCATGTTCGCGCCAGCGTCTGCTACGGCAACGCGCTCGGCAAATTCGTAGTAAAGAGGTCCGAAGTCGTGGAAGATGAAGCTGAGCAGGGCGACGCCGCCGCCGTCGGCTTGGATTTCAGAACGCCGACCGCTCCGGCCGTACCGCCAAGCGGTCCTGAATCACGAAGGCGTCGTGGCCCATGCCGGCCAGGTCGCGGATGTCGCGGCGCTCTTGGCCGTCGAGACCGCCTTGGGCGATCAGGGTGACGCGAAGCCGCCTACGGGGTTGGTCAGCGCCATGACGGTGGTGTAGGGCCGCCGGTTGTCGAACGGCAGGCGCGCGGCCTGCAGGGCGAGCAGCGGCCGCTCGAGGCTTGGAACGGGTCGCGGTCGGGAACGAGCTGCGAGACGGTCACGTTGACCACCACGTCGCCCGCGCCGGTTTCAACCAAAGCGTATCCGGCCAAGGTGTTGCCCGAGGCGAGCGTCCGCACGGTGCGCAGGCCGCCGGCCGGGACCGTGCCCGTGACCGACGACGTCGAGCCGATCGACTGCCCTGCCTCGTCCGCCAAAGGCAGCGAGAGCGGCGCGCCGTTGGGTCCGTAGAACGCGATGCGGTAGCTGGTGGCGCTCTGGCCCACGTTGGTGACTTGCAGCAGCGTCTCGAACGAGTCGCCGGTGGCGATGCGCGGCACGACGGCGCGCGCCGCGTCGAGGTCGCCGGGAGCGACGGGCAGATTCGTAGTAAACGGTCCGAAATCGTGGAAAACGAAGCTGATCGGCCCCACGCCGTCGCCGTCGGAGAAACCTCCACGATGACGCCGGTTGAACCGGCCGTGCAGGCGAGCTGGTCCTGGATGGCGAACGCCGCGTGCGCGCCGGCCTGCAAGGGGAGGCTTGTCGAGCAGCGCATCACGCCCTCGCGATCATTCGCGCGCAGCCGGACCGTCTGCGCCGCATCCTTGTGGTTGGTGAGCGCCATGACGGTGGTGAAGGGCCGCGTGTTGAGGGCAGGAAGCGCGACGGGGGCCGGCTCTCCGGCCAGCGCCACCACCGCCTGGAAGGGATCGCGATCGGGCACGAGCTGCGTGATGGAGGTGAGTGAGCAGGACCACACCAGCCCCTCTTCGACGACGGCGTACCCGGCCTCGACCGCGCCCACGGGGAAGGTTTGCGCGATGGAACCGCCGGCTGCGGCGACCCGTGCCGGTCCAGGCGGGCGCGAGCCGGCAGGTACCGCCCTGCCCATCGGAGAACGGCAGCGACAGCGGCTGGCCAGCGGCATCATGAGCGCCACTCGGTAGTCGACCGGCTGATCGCTCAGGACGTTGATGACCTGGAAGCTTGTGACGAAGAAGGGAAGCGCCCGCGTACGCGCCAAGGATGAGCGTCAAAGCGTCGCCGCTCGAAACCTGGCGCGCGGTCGAAGCGATATCGGAGTAGGCGCCGGGGCCGTCCGTGCCCACGCCCGCGATGCGGTATTCGTATTCGACGCCTGCGACGAGGCCTGAGTCGACGTAGCTGGTCGCGCCGGAGCCCACGGTCACAACCGTCGTCCAGTTGTTGGTCCCCTCGATACGCCGCTCGATGCGGTAACTTTGCGCTCGGGGGAGGCCTTCCAACTGAGGCGCGCCTCGGTTGCGGAGGTGCGCCAGACGTCGATCTCCATGGGCGCCCGCCCAGGCACGTTGAGGCGTGACGGAGAGCAGATTGTCGGACGCGTCGTAGCTGTAGGCGGCGCCGCCCCGGCCGGGTAGACCGCACGGATGAGGCGTCCGCCGGCGTCGTACTGATAGACCTGCGCCGAGAGGGCGGAGGCGGCGACAGGATGATTGCGATGCGTTGAATCATGATCGTCGTCCTTGCTCGTCTCTTAGAATTGCGGCAGCGGCAGGTTGGGGTTCGCCGGTAAAGGGCCGGCCGGCGAGGATGTGGGCGTTCTCGTACGAGCCCCAGGCGCTGTACTCGCCGTAGAAGCCTTTGCCGCCCGCGTTGACCTCGCGGAGGCCGTTGGTCTGGATGTTGGTCTGGTCGCGAATACCCTGCCTGTCCTTTGCGGCGTCGGCGATCATGCCGCTACCCTCGATGATCATGCCCTTGGAAGACTGAGGCTAGGGTGTCGAGGAGGGGCTTCCTCGCTGATGAGCGCATCCTTGTGAGCTCGCCGTATGTTCGGCTCGAGGTGTTTGAGCTTGCTCGGGATACGCGAGCGCCGTAGCGGGCTTGCCGAGCTTCAGCTTCTTGAGGTTGGAAGCTCTTGCAGGCGCGCCCGCAACCTTGCTGACCGAGGCGCGTGAGCCGCGTTTAACGGACGCTTCTGCCCTTCGCCAAGCCATGGCTGGCCGCATCAGCGACGCCCTTGCCGCCCTTGCCGATCGGGATTGCGCCGAAGACGGTGGAGAGGCCGACGTCGATGGCGAAATCGCCGAGGTCGAAGCCATCCTGTGCGCCCGACGCGATGTCGATCCCTTGGCCAAGCGCATTGCCGGCGGCCAGACCGACGAAGCTGGCGCCGATGCTGGCCGCTAAGGAATGCGCCTCCTGAGGCGCAGGGTGGTCCGCACGCCCCGAGCAGGCCGCCGGTCGCTCCACCTACGGCGGCCCCAATCAGATCGCCGGCGGTGAGAGGCTGACCCGTGACCGCCGCAACGACCACCGTGGCTACGGTGTTCACGACCGCGCCGACGATGGCGCCGGCGTTGGAGAAACTCTCCTCGTGGATCGATGTAGTTGATGGGGTTGTTCCCCGCGTACGCGTAGCGGTTGAGCGACGATGGGTCGGTGATCGTGCCGTAGTGCAGATCCGGTGTCAGGAATCGCTTCAGAGTCGCCGAGTACAGCGGAAGCTCATGTAGTTGAGACCGGACAGGTCGGTGATGACGCCATAGCCCACAGAAAAGGAAAATCAGGTCAGGAACCGCTTTGGCCGATGACCTCGTACGGCCCGTATGCGACCGTGCCGACGACAGCCGTTCGTACCGGAAAAGGCGATCGAGCTGCGCGCCGGTCGTAGTGGAAAACGCGGATGCCGCCGGAGCTGGTCTCTTCGTAGGGGGCAGGGCGCTTGCGTGGCAAGCGGCGCGTCACCAGGGCGCGCTCGACGAGCCTGGTCGAGGCCCGAGTACAGGTTGACGGTGAAGCGCGTCCGCCCGCCGCTGCTGGTCCAGGCGATCAGCCGGTCTTCCGCGTCGTACTCGTAGGTCACCCCGGGGCCGCTGACGAGGTTGCCGTCGGCGTCGTAGCGTAGAGTCGCCATGCCGTTCGCGGTCGGCAGCGAGGTGAGATTGCCGCGCGTCGTAGTAGGATGCGTTCGCGCCGTTGATGGTCTGGAAGCGCCCGCTGTTGCGATGGGTAAACGACATCGCGGCCGGCTGGTACACGGCGGTGGAAGCCAGCGGCGGCGTACTCTTCGCCGATCAGAGAGACGGCGTCGTAGCTATAGCGGTAATCGATGATGGGAGCGCCGCCCACGCCCAAGGTCACACTGCCGCCTGCAAATGAGCCGGCCGGAGCGCGTCGTAGGTCATCACGCGCGAGGTCCGGTTGGGGAAGACGATCGTGGTCAACCGCGAGTTCGCGTCATAGCCGAAGGTCGTGCTGCGCAGGCCCAGTCGACGACCTCGATGAGGCGGTTTGCCTCGTCGTAGTTGTAGGTGACCGCCTTGCCGTCCGGGTACGTGAGCTTGGTGAAGTTGCCGTTCGCGTCGTAGGCGTAGCGCAACGTGTCGCCGTGAGCGTCCGTGAACGAGGTGGCGCGGTTGAGCGCATCGAACGTGCGGCGAAGTTGCACGCTGCCGCCGGAGCGGACGGTCGTGAGATTGCCGTTGTCGTCGTAGGCGTAGGCGCGGTCTGGCCGGGCGCCGTCGCCGGTGTAGGTCAGTCCGGTCAGGCGGCCTGCGTCGTCGTACTCGAAGTTCTTGCGGCCGCCGTCGGCGATCTTCGCGAGTCGGCAGCCCGCGCTCGTCGTAGCGCCGAGGTTGCAGAACCGAGCCCGCCGGGCGTGTACTGCCGAATGCGGTTCTGATCGTCGTAGTTGAAATACGACTGGTCGCCGCTGCCGTCGGTCATCGACTGCACGACGTCGTCCTGGAAGAACTCCTGCGTCAACGTGCGCCCCAACGCGTCGTCGAAGCGGACGAGGCGGCCGAGCTTGTCGTAGGCGAGCTTGGTCGACCGGCCGAGAGCATCGATGATCTCGATCGGGCGCTACCGCGCGTCGTAGCGCGTCTCCGTCACATTCCCCAGAGCGTCCGTGCTGGCGGTGACGCTGAGGTCGAGCTGGTTGTAGGCGGTCGAGGAGATGCGCCGGCCTTCCGCGTCGTAATTGGCGACGACATTGCCGACTTCGTCGTACTCGTGACGCGTGGTGTTGCCCGGGGCGTCGGTTTCCCGAGAGCAGCCGCCCGACGGCGTCGTAGGTCCGCGTGGACGTATTGCCTTTGGCGTCGGTCAACTCGCTGGGCGGTGCGCCGTCGTCGTATTTCATCTGCACGGTCTCGCCCAAGGCGTTGATCGTCATGACGACGTTGTTATTGCCGTCGTAGACCGTGCGCGTGACGTTGCCGTTCTTGTCCACCTTGCGCACCAGGCGGTTGCGCGCGTCGTACTGCATCGTCTCCACGGCGTAATTGATCGGTCTTGCGGATGACGTTGCCGCTGACCGTCGTACTCGAGCTGGATTTTGTTGCCCAGGCCATCGTCCACTTCTGAAGGCAGTCCGATTTCGTCGTACTTGGCGCTGCCAAGCATCTGTCCACGAATCATCTGCGCGCTAACGCCTGGCCGTTGGAGTAGTCCACGTTCATGCCGAAGCGCCGTCCTGCAGCAGGACGTTATTGAGCTGGCCATGCCGTTGTACTGGTGGGTGTCGCGGTTCCCCTCAGCGTGCCCGAACCGAGATGATGTTGCCGTTGTTGTAGTTGAACGAAGTGGACTTGCACCGGTGGCATCGGAGAACGAGATGAGCTCGCGTCCGAACAGATACGTCATGTTCGTTGCGTTGCCGGCGGCGTCGGTAATCTTGTGACGTTGCCCGCCGAGTCGTACTGGAACAGGTGCGTCTGCCAAGGGCGTCCACGATGGCCGTGCGATCGCCGTTCGAGTTGTACTCGTAAAGCGTCTCGCCGCCGAGCGGGTCGGCATAGCGCAGCAGGTGATAGTTCGCGTCGTGCTCCGTAGACGTAGTCAAAGCCGAGACGGTCGGTGTAAGTGGTGACGGTTCCCTGCGAGGTTTCCTGATAGGTGAAGCGCGTAGGAGGCGTTTCGGGCCGGCCATCGTCCTGGGTTGCGATACGCCCTAAACCCGTCGTAGGTGTTGGCGAAATCTGGTCGCCGTTGGAGTCGAATGCTTGGGTCAGCAGAGAGCCGCCGCTGCTATAGACGAAGCGGGTGAAGTAGGTTGGCTCGGTGACCTGCATGCTGTAGCTGTTCAGCGCGCCGGTTCCGCCCCCGCCGCATCCCGGATCCGGATCGTCCAGGTTCCGTTGGCCTGCTCCCCGTGGAACTGGTTGATGACCGCGCGCGGCCAATCAGCCGAGCCGCCGGTGTCCATCCTCGTGACGTCGAGCACCGTCCCTTGCGGCGAGGTCAGCGTGACTTACAGGTCCGCGGGCCGGTTGTGCGTGAGGTCCAGGCACAAATCGACGACGCCGACGAGCTCAGGCGATTGCTGATGGTGAGCGTGCGCTCGAGGCGCGTCCGGGATAAGGCGTGACCACCGCCACAATGTTGGGCGCCGGGCTCACAGAAGCGGGTTGTGCAGCACAGGTGGTTCTGGTCGTCATCCTCCATGTAGGCCCTGCGTTCAGCCCCGTCCTGGATGAAGCGAATCCAGTTGCCAGCGCCGTAGCTGAAGATGAGGGCGCCGGCCAGAGATCAGTTCATCGAGCTGCGTGATGCGGCCGTTCACCTTCGTCACGTCGATGAACTGGCGGATCTTGTTGCCGATCTTCTTGAGCACGCCCTGCGCATCGAAGAGCAGAATGCTGCCATCCTCCTTCGTCACGCCATACGCACTCGTTGCATCCGTGCGTCTCCATTCACCTCTTCGAGCCGCTCGTAGCGGCTGGTTTAGTCGAGCAGGGATGTAGGAACCGTTTGCTATAGCCGAAGCGGTTGCTGCGATGGTCGTCCCAGTGGACGGTGATCGGGCCGCCGGAGCGCCCCTGGATGCGCGCGGCATAGTTGTGCGTCCAGCCCACGCCGACCAGCAGCGGTTGCCCGATGATCGTCGCCGGCGTCGTGATGGAGTCGTGCGCGACGACAAAACCCAGGCTCCTACCGCCTTGCACTTCAATCGCGGCGGCCTCCATGGTGAACCCGCCCGTCCCGGTATCGACGGAATTACCCGCGATGCTCATATCCCGCGGCTCGTTGAGCCATGAGATGACCTCCGCGGCCGGCAGCCCAGTGCGCTGTGCGAACGCGGCATACGCAGATGTAAGCAGGAGGCAGGACGAGACAAGAAGGGGAAATCGGACGCGATTGAGTCTCATTTTGGGGACACACGTCCCCCAACGAGGGGACCCGTAGACGATAGCACTGCGTTCGCTTGAGGGTCTATTGAGTGGACAACCCTAGGCAACGGTAGGGGATGAGGCGCGGCGGGTCCTGATCGGGCTCCAGCAACCACGCTTTTCGGCGGGAATAGTATGCGCTCAGGGCGCAGTTCTCCGCCTCGGACATGCTACGCGCCCAGACGATCGGCGAGGCGTCGATATCCGCCGAGTTGTACACCCATTCCTGGTGCACCACGTGGCCCGGTCCATAGCGAACGAGGACGAGGTGTCCGTCGGCGAAGTTGCCTAGCTGGGCAGCAACCGCCTGCTTGGCGTCGTACAGGTTGCGGCCTCCTTCGAAGGCGAAGGCGCGCATGCCCGCGCCAAACGCCCAAATCAGGACAACCGTGGCGATCAGGGCCTGCGATCCCGCCAGGGCGAGCCGCCTCGGCCGTGCGGTCTTCGCTACCCGCAAGCCTTGGACGACCAGGAGCATCAGCGCCGGCACAAAGGGCGCGAAGTAGTGCGGACGCACGACTCCAGTGGACGTGATCGCGTGGCAGACAGCGCCGGCAATCAGCGTGAGGGCGGCGTACACGGCCCAGCGGCTGCGCCAACCCAGCCCAAGCAGGAGCGCCGGCACAAGGGCCGGGCCGAGAAAGAATCGCTGGAGAAGTAGCGCATCGGCCCGGTCGAAACCGAGCCCCTCGCGTTGCTGGCGCAGAACATCCGAACGATAGCCCTCGTTGTACTCCCGAAAGACGTCGTGACGGTAGGGCGGCGCCTCGCGCATCGGTTGGAACCGGAAAGAGGGGGCCGTCTCGTATTGCCGCGCGTACTCCGAGTAGGGGAAGTGCGAAGCTGCGCCCGTAACAA
The DNA here is from genome assembly GCA_041394905.1 of Bryobacterales bacterium. Lineage (GTDB taxonomy): Bacteria > Acidobacteriota > Terriglobia > Bryobacterales > UBA6623 > RI-231. The sequence continues at coordinate 19,354 of JAWKHJ010000029.1, forward strand.
CCGTGTTGTAGTGAGCGAGAAAGGCGAACGTTGCGGCTAGGACCGCGGCCGGCGCCCAGAGCGTTCGCCACGCCCCGGCGCGCACGACGCCCCAAAGGGCGACAGGCGCAAGAAAACCGGCCACGAAAATGCCCTCGTAAGGACGGCTGAAGGCCAACACGGCCAGTCCCAAACCGAATAACAATGCGTCACGCGTTCGGGGCGCCCGCAAGAGTCGCGGAGCCGCACCGAAGAGAAGCGCTCCGCCCAGCAACGGCAGGGCGCCGCCCCAGTATGTGGTCGACCAGTAGGCGTAGCGTTCCTGGTCCCACATGCCCAATCCGCCAAACCGCAGCACAGGCAGGAGCGCCCCAAATAGCGCCCACCGTCGGGGCGCCCAGGCTTCCAACGCCCAGCAGAGCGCGGCCGCAGCGGCGCCGAAGCTCAACCAGACGCCAACGATGCAGCTTCCCGTCAAAGCCAGCCCGAAAGCCAGCGCCATTCCCTGCCCCGGCTGGTAACGCGATTGGTAGGTCGGCTGCTGCAGAACGTGGAAGGTCTCGAAGTGCTTCCAATGAGGATGAGGCGGATTCGTCAGCCGGCCCGCGGCATAGGTCTCCGCGGCCAATTGATAGCTGAGCTCGTCATGGACGGATGGCGCGGGAGGCCGAACCGCGGACAGAACGGCGGAGAGGACAAACGTGACGGCAAAGGCGGCCAAAGGCCCCGGGACAGCACACACCATCGCCGCGAATGGCCGTTCCGCCCAAGCCCTGCGGCGGTTGCGCCGAAACAAACCAATCCCTACGCAGACCGCAAACGCGGCGACCTCGAGCAAGAGAGCGGGATGAGCCTTCACTCAGAACAGGATCGGCTGCGGAAAACGTTCTTCGACAAAGTCGCGATAACGCGCCAAGGAGCCGCCGTGCGGGCGCGTCCACAAGGACTTCGCGCCGGCGTCGTATTTGCGGAATTTCGCCAAATACGTCTGCTCCATTTCCCGGTCGCGGGCGCTCATGAAAGGTTCGGCCTTGCCCAGATGCATCCCGTGGTAGCGGACCATCCAGGCGACATGCTCGGGGATGTGATCCTTCAAGCGTGAGTAGGCGATCTCGTCATGACCGAACTGGAATAGCGTGTTTGCGAGACCGCCGCCCGGCTCGACGCCTTCCAGCGGTTCATTCATGCAGACCACATGCTCCGGCGCTTCGCCGGCCAGCATCGCCACCTTACCCAAGTCGTGCACCAGCGCCGCGAGCAGCATGGTCTCGTCCGCCTCTCCATCCTGCTCGAGCGCAGCGGTCAGTTGGCAGACGTGCATGTATTGGTTCACGCAACCGAGCGAGGTATCGGTGGGGTCAGTGCAAAGCGCGAGCTTTTCCAACAGATCCCAAACCCGGAAACGCCCGAGTACAGGGGACTCGTACTTCGCCTTGAGCGCGAGGATGGTCTGCTTGGTCTGCCGACGATGCAGTTCAGTGACGCGAATGGCCTCGACTTCGAAAACCTGCTTGGGGGTCGGCCCGGAGCTCTCTTTCGCCTCCGGGGTTCCGAACAAGATAGGATCCACAGCGTCGCGAATCGGGTCGCGAAACTTGTAGCCGGTCCCGAGACCGACCGTCAGCGCCAATGCGGAACGCCTGTCCATAGGCGAGGGTGGGAGTGGCGGAGAGAGAGGGATTCGAACCCTCGATAGAGTTTCCCCTATACACGCTTTCCAAGCGTGCGCCTTCAACCACTCGGCCATCTCTCCGCGAGGGTTGAAACCCCAGTATACGACGGCCCCCAGGGGTGCGCGCAAAAGGCGACGGCCCGAGCTGTCTCCAGCCGGGCCGCGGCCCCGCATGTCCTGCGGACGAAGGCGTTATGCCTCTTGGCGCGACCTGCGCCGGTACAGCATCGCGAGCGAGAGCAGACCGACGCCGAGCAGCACGTTCGTCGCCGGCTCGGGCACTGGGTTCGGACCCGGCGTCTGGTTGCCGCCGATGAGGAAGTAGCGGTCCGGGCCGTCGTTGTTGAACCAAACCGCGCGGAACTTGATCGACTTCGTGCCGGCCGGCGTCATGAATCCGTCGAGGATGAAGTCGGAGTAACCGACGCCATTGTTGTTAGTCTTGAGCGAGGTCGGGCCGGTGTAGGTGTCGGTTCCGAGCACCGTCGTGCCGCCCAAGTCGGAGTAATACGTCGCGGTGAACAGGTCAAGCCGTTGCGCAACCCGGGTGTCGTTGTAGTCAAGTGCGACTCGGAAGTTGCTGGAGAGCACGACTGCAGTGACCTGCGCCAGGGTGTAGAGCGGCGACATTTCGTCGAAGATCGATCCAGAGCCTCCACTGCCGGCAAGAGTGTACGGGAAGCCCCCGTTTTGGCAGTTATTGCCCCCAATCACGCACGGGGACGCCGCCGTCTGCTGGAAGATTAGGTCCGAGGGCGTCAGGGTGATGAGCGAGATGACGCCCGCCTGGGCGGCGCTGCCGAAGGCAATCGTGACAAGAGCAATCAAAAGGACTTTTTTCATGAGCATCCAACTCCGCCGGAATCGATCGGGGCGCTTCCGGGCCTCGATTGGCAGTTTACGGGCGGAAATTGGAAATGAATAGGTTCAAAATTGAAACTGTACGACCGTCCTGAATTCGGTAAACCGAAGTAATCGGATTCCATTATCCGATTGACCCGAATATCTGAAACTGTAGGCCTACGAACGGCCGGTGAAGGTGCAAACGAGCGTTAGCGGTTCGAGTGGAACAGCAGTCCTAGGACCACTCACAAAGCTTGACGCGAATGTCTTCGGGGGTCGGAGACTATATCCGCCTCCATCCGCCAGGAATCGCTGTATTCCGTTCTAGGGAAGGCCTTTAGCCTCACATAGGCTCTCGAAACGAGGTCCGGAGGGCTCTCGTCGGCGAACCTTTACGCCAAGGCGTCGCCACCACGCCCGGAGCCAGCGGAATGAAAGGAGGTGAAACAGGTCTCAAATGAGGCAGTCAGCCGGCGAAGTCTAGAGGGCTGCGCGGGGAATGACGACCAGCAGGGCCGCATGCGGCGACCGCATGGGCTGGAGGGCGAACCGGGGCTGCCGGGCGTAAGAGAACGGTTTAGGCCAAACGAAAAGCGAGACGCGGTCGACAGGAATGACCGATATCGGAGGCGATCTCCGCGAGAGCCGCGATCACGTTCCCGGTCTCTGAAGCGACTACTCGCCCGCGGCGGCCGCCCGCGTGCCGCGCCATTCGGGGGGAAGCCAAGGCTGAAATTCGCGCCGGGGCAATAGTGCAGCAATCTGCTCGGAGGACATCCCGAAGATGTCATAGGTCACCTCAAGCTGACGCGCGACTCGCGAGAACCGTTGCAGCGAACCCGGCCTATCCTTCGACCGCGCGCCGGGCTTGAAGCGTCCGCGCTCTTCGTCCCAGTAGAGCCTCCGGCACAGGGTCACCAGCGGAGTTGCCAGGTTGTAGTGCGACCCGATCCACTCCTTCTGCTCCGAAGTATCGGAGCGCAGGGGTCCCGACAAGATCGGATAGGCGTCCTCGCGGTGCAGCGAGACCATCTTCCACGGGAAAAACAGTAGGTGCTTGTCGAGCCCGAAACGATGTTCGCCGACGCGCGCGAGATAGCGCGCGTTGTCGTGGAGGGGTTTGCGCCGGCCCTTGGCATCGGGCGGACAAACTTGATCGAAGAACCGGACGGAGAGCCACGACCAGAGGCCGCCATCGCTGCGCAACTGGTCGCTCGACAGAGCCGAGAAGCTGATGCAGATGGAGGCCGGCGTCGTATTTCGTGACAAAGCTGCGCGGCTCGACCAACAGCGGACGCGGCCATCTCTCCGCAAAGCGCGGGTCGTCGAGGAGTTCCAGCGGAGGAGGCGTCGAGGGTTCTCGCGCAACTGCCCGAGGTAGGCGCGCAGCTGATTCAGCCCATCGGTGTTGAGCCGGTGCAGGATCATCCGCACTTCTCCAGTTCCACCATGCGCTCGACGAAACGACCGCGATCCCGACAGAAGGCCTGCACGGCGCTCTCGATCCAGGCGGCAACGTCATCGCGTGTCGGCGGCTCGGCCTGCAAAGCTCGCGGCACAGGTTCGCCGGAGAAGGTCTGCGCCAATGCGACCCATTCGCCGCCCTCGTCGGCGCCGATGGATTCCCACAACAGCTCGCGGGCCAAGATCTCGCGCATCGCCGCCGGTAGGATAAGGCCCAGCGTCGTCGCATCCATGCCCTTGATCTGTTTCTCCAGCCCCGCTGCATCTTTGTTGTACGCGAGCTGGTAGCTGCCGGAGATCGACTCGACGCGCCACAACTCGCCGCCCATCTCGGCGTCCGGCCGCGGGAATAGCTTGAGCAGGCTGCGGCCTCCCTCCCCGCCCTGGTTGGGTTCGACGTGCGCCACGCGCTCGCACGAGGCCAGAATCCTGCCCGGGTCACGTCCGACGTCTACGACGCGCACCCGGAAGCGCGGTTGGTCCCACTCGCCAAACGCCGACAGCTGATTGGCATCCCGCGGGCGGCAGTCGGCGACAGTGCCGAAGTCGAAGCGTTGCAGCAGGGTATTATGATAGGCCTCCACGACGACTTTGGCGTCCGGCGGCAGGCGATTGCGGCTCAAATCGAGCTCGGCGGTGAACCGAGGCGGTCGCCCGGGACGGAACTCGATCGCGATCTGTTCCTGACTGATCTTCTTGCGGCCGGTGAAGTAGAGTCGCGGCATGGCTATTCCGTCTCGAGTTCCACCGTCTTGACGCGAAAGTCGAGGGCGCGGTGCGGGTCGAACCCAGCGACCTCGACGCGGAACGGCGTCCCGGTCGGCCGGATGTAGAGGACGTTGTCGCCGACCGCCTGGATCGACACGTTCTCATGATCGCGGACCATTTCGGCCTCGTCCCAAAACGAGAAATCCTCGCGCCGGTGCGCGGTGAAGCCGGTCCGGTTGGGCAAACCGTAGGCGACGGTGAGGCGCATTGCGCGGACAGGGCCGCTAAACGCCGGATTGCTCTCGAGGACGATGCCGTCGCTGATGGGCTTGGAGCGCCACTGGCGCACCTTGGCCGGCCCGATCGGAGGCACCTCAATTTCTTCCGTGGTCGGCGCGCCGTCGGCCGCCGCCCCGGTGTTCTCGTTCTCCGCGCCGGCGCCCGGCGCCGGCTGCGCGAGCTCGCTCGGCTGCGGCTCGGGGAACAAATCCCGCAAAGTCCACCAGTCCGCCTTGTCGGCGGGCGCAAGCAGCGCTTGCACCACACCTGCGGCAAGCTCGAGCACGAAGGCGACTTTCACCGTCCCACGCGTGTACTGGCTGGTCAAGCGCTTGACGTCGCGGCGCCGCCACTCTGTGTGCGAGACGTTCTCGCTGGCACGCAGCAGGGCGCAGATCTCAGGCGCCTGCGCGAGTAGAATTGAGCGCAATCCGGCCTGACGGGCGCGGCCGTGGTGGTCGACCAATGTCAGCCCTTCGCGTGCGTAGATGTCGTCGCTCGAGCCGGACTCGGAGTCATGCTCGAGGAAAAGGTCGACGTACGAGAGGATCGTCTGGGCGCCGATGCGCTCGACCGGCGTGGGGATGCGCAACGCCAGACGCTCGCCGCGCAGGTAGCGCTGGCTCAAGGCTGTCTTAAGCTTATCGGGCAGCATTGCCTCGTCGAGGACCGGCCGTTTCTCATCCACAGGTGGAGCCAACTGAATGCGGCCCTTGGCCGCCTCGTTCGAAAAGGCCCACGAGGCCAGCTCGATCCTCTTGCGCACACGCTCGGCTTCACCGGGCTTCCATGCGAATTCGCCCGCTCGATCGACTAACGTCGCGTCCGAAAGAAGGATAGAGTCGCCGCCGAGCGCATGGACCTCGGCGACGAGCTTCCCGGAAAGAATAGGCAGGAAATAGTGGTCGACTAGCGCCTGACCGAGCGCATCGAAGCCAAGCTCGATGTCGGGGTAGGCGATCACCACCGACAGTCCCGTCTCGCCTTGCCGCCTAGTCAACCCGAACGCCGAGCGGAAACGCTCAAGAGCGTCCGGTTCAGTGATCGGAAGCTGCTGGTAGTGGGCGCCCGCGCCCTCGTGGCGCGCATAGAAGCCGATCGGGTCCAAGTCGGCGCCTCCGGGCTCGATCTGATGCTCGCGCAGATGCGCCTGCCCCAGAAGCGCGGATGTGATCGTGCCATCGGGCTGCCTACGCGTGGTGAAGCCAAAGAACGTGTTGATGCGCGAGCTGAAGGGGAAGACCGTCTTACCGATGCCGAAGCTGCCTAGCCGATCGCCGGACTTCGATGTCCGGCCGACGTTCTTGAAGAACCAGAACAGACGATGGCCGGGCTCGTCCTTCTCGGCGACCGAGGAGTGAACTTCGAGCGGTCCGGTCAGCCCGGTCGTGCCGAAATCCTCGACGACCAACACGGGAACGGACATCGCCGGCGAAGGCAAACAGCCGCGCAAATCCTTCTCCGCTTGCAAATGCGGCCATAGCGGTTGGAAATACTCGGGGAATACGTCCGGTGACGCCTCGAAAAAACGAAAGCGCAGGCGCGCCGGCGAGCCACGCTCCGAGGCGTCCAGAGTATTTTGCCCGACCTCTCGAACTAACCGGTCGGCGACATACTGATTCGCAAAAAACTCGGTATGCGCCGACTCCTGGTGCATCTCTGCCGGCTGCTTTTCGCGGAATTTCCAGGTGGCGGAGGGCATTTCTGGCTCTGCGCGAAGAATCATAGTGTACTGCGAACAGAAATGCGAAAAGGGCCGGCTAGCGCCGGCCCTTCGGGTTGCGGTGGGACGATTCTTAAAAGTCGCCGTGGCCAGGAGCAGCCGGAGCGGCTTCCTTGGCTTCGGGGATCTCGCTGACCGTCGCTTCCGTGGTGAGCATCAGGCCCGCGATCGAGCTGGCGTTCTGCAGCGCGGTGCGGGTGACCTTCGCCGGGTCGATGACGCCAGCCTTCACCATGTCCTCGTAGGTCTCCGTTTGGGCGTTGAAGCCGAAGTTGGAGTCCTTGTTCTCGAGCACCTTGCCGACGACGATCGCGCCTTCTTGTCCCGCGTTCTGCGCGATGTTGCGCAGCGGGGCTTCGAGAGCGCGCTTCACGATGTTCACGCCGACCTGCTCGTCGTGATCCTCGACTTTGTAGTCGGCCAGGACCTGCGCCGAGCGCAGCAGCGCGATGCCGCCGCCAGGGACGATGCCCTCTTCGACGGCTGCGCGCGTGGCGTGCATGGCATCCTCGACGCGCGCCTTCTTCTCCTTCATCTCGGTCTCAGTGGCCGCGCCGACGCGGATGACCGCGACGCCGCCGACCAACTTCGCGAGACGCTCTTGCAGCTTTTCACGGTCGTAGTCCGAGGTGGTCTCCTCGATCTGCGAACGCAGCTGCTTCACGCGGCCTTCGATGCCCTGCTTCGTGCCGCCGCCTTCGACGATGGTGGTGTTGTCCTTGTCGATGACGACGCGGCTGGCAGTGCCGAGGTCTTCCATCTGGACGCCCTCGAGCTTGATGCCGGTCTCTTCCATGATGGCCTTGCCGCCGGTGAGGATCGCAATGTCCTCGAGCATGGCCTTGCGGCGATCGCCGAATCCGGGAGCCTTCACAGCCGCGACTTGCAGGGTGCCGCGGAGCTTGTTCACCACGAGCGTCGCGAGCGCTTCGCCCTCGACGTCCTCAGCGATGATCAGCAGCGGACGGCCTTGGCGCGAGGTCTGTTCGAGCACGGGCAGCAGGTCCTTCATCGACGAGATCTTCTTCTCGTGGATGAGGATCAGCGCGTTCTCGAGCACGCACTGCATGGCATCCGGATCGGTGACGAAGTACGGGGATAGGTAGCCGCGGTCGAACTGCATGCCCTCGACGACATCGAGCTCGGTCGTCATTGACTTGCCTTCTTCGACGGTGATCACGCCATCCTTGCCGACCTTCTCCATCGCCTCGGCGATGATGCCGCCGATCGACTCGTCGGAGTTCGCCGAGATTGCGGCGACCTGCGCGACGGCCTTGCCCTCGACTGGGCGAGCCATCTCGTGGATCCCATCGACAACCTTCGCAACGGCCTTGTCGATGCCGCGCTTGATCGCCATCGGGTTCGAGCCGGCGGCGACGGACTTGACGCCGTCGCGATAAATCGCCTGCGCGAGCACGGTCGCCGTCGTGGTGCCGTCGCCGGCCACGTCGGAAGTCTTCGAAGCGACTTCACGAACCATCTGCGCGCCGAGGTTCTCGAGCTTGTCCTCGAGCTCGATCTCCTTGGCCACCGTGACGCCGTCCTTGGTCACGGTCGGGCCGCCGAACTTCTTCTCGAGCACGACGTTGCGGCCCTTCGGACCCAGCGTCACCTTAACGGTATTGGCCAGCTTGTTCACGCCGGCCAGGATGGCTTGGCGAGAGTCTTCGCCGTAGATGATCTTCTTTCCTGCCATAGGTCTTTTTTCCTCTATCTTCTTGAACTTCGCGATTGCGTCGTTGCGCCGGACCGCCGGCCCCAGCCGGCGGTTCCTCCAAGGCGCATGGAATTCGTTGAGTTAAGCAGCCTTCTTCTTGTCGGCCGAGCCTTCGACGACAGCAAGCACTTCGTCCTCAGTGAGGATGACGTATTCCTTGTTGTCGAGCTTGATGTCGGATCCAGCGTATTTGCCGATCAGGACGCGGTCGCCGACTTTGACGTCGAGCGGCTGACGTTTGCCGTCTTTGTCGAGTTTGCCAGGGCCGACGGCGATGACCGTGGCCTCTTGCGGCTTCTCTTTGGCGGAATCAGGGATGATGATGCCGCCTGCCGATTTCTGCTCCGACGTCTCGGAGCGCTCTACGACGATGCGGTTATGCAGGGGTCGAAGCGCCATTCTGAGTAAGTACCTCCGGTTGAGTTTGGTTCCTAGAAAACGCCGCGCAGTGGGCGCGGCGAGGGTGAAAATTCGGGTCAAGCCGTGATTCTCGGCGACCTCAATTGGAGTGTATCACAGAAGTAGGGAAAAGCAACAATAAAAAATCTTAGTGCCCGTCGATCACATTTAGGGCATGACTTCAGGCCAGCCGCGCCCTGCTGTTCGCATCGGTCGAATCCTGATGGAAACGTCAGCCTCGGGCGAAGGGCTGAGCCGATGAGCCGCTGAACCCACGAGCGTCTAAGGTGTGTCTCTTAGCCCCCTACGGCGCTCAAGCCTCTGAAAAAGAATTGGTTAGACAAGAGCCGGCGTTCCCCGCCCTGTCCCCGCCCTAAGTTTGGCCTAGGAATTGCCCAGAGAGAGTCGCCGCGAGATTTCGCGCTCGCGGCACGATACAATGCCGGACATCGTTACTAATGCCACCGCACGCACGCGTGAAGGGCGGGATTTCGACAAAGGAGGACACATCTGCCTTGCCGGTGCGGGCGTGACGAACAATTGGTCGCTGATCGAGCCATTGAAGCGCACCAACCAAGTCACCGTAGTCGAGCGATTGCGGATGTTGTTCGCCAATTCGATTTTGGCCACCGCCAACGTGTTGGTGCTCGACTGTAGCGAAGAGCCAGAGCGCGGTCTGGGCGCTGTCCGCGGACTACGCAGGCTCTATCCCGACGTGGCGATCGTCTTGGTCAATGGGGCCCTGTCGCCCACCGAGATTGCAGCCGCGTTTCGTGAAGGCGTGAAGGACTACTTCTCGCAGCAATCCAACGTCGCGCTCGTCGTCGAACGTGTGCAACATCTTTGCCGCCAATCGCGCGGAGGCAGCGCAGCGCAGAACGCCTACGGAGCATAGCTGGCATGGACGGAGCAGAAAATCAATCAGCACGCACGCCCGGCGATGAGCATTGGGCGCTACGTTTGGCGGGCTCGCAGGACGACGCCAACCCTGAGCTGTGGGCGCGCAACGTTCGTGACGAGGGTTTCAGCCTTGGGCGCTTGATGGGCGCGCTCGACCGCAGGCGCTGGCTCGCCTTGACCGTGTTTGTCGCATTGCTTGCCCCGGCTGCCGCTTGGGTTTGGACGTTGACGCCGCGCTACCGAGGTCCGATGCGGTTGCTGGTGAAGGACCCCAGTCCTCCCGGTTCCGGCGGCACGGCGGCGACCTCCGAGATGCAGCAAACGATCGACGGCTTGAGAAGCCCTGAGCTGCTGCACCGCGCCGCCGAAGCGCTAGGGCTGGGCGTGGAAGGCGTCAGCCGCTTGGCGCAGGACGTGCGCATTTCCGCCGTCCCTGAGAGCAGCTTGATCTCGATCGAGCTTGAAGACGAGGACGCCAGCTTCGCGGCCGGCGCCGTCAAGACCATCGGCGATCTCTACCTGAGGCCCGCCGCGCCGCAAGCCAAGAAGCTCAGCGAAGACGAACGCGCTGAGGTCGAGGCTTACCAGAAGATGCTCGACGCGGCCCGCGAGGAGCTTGCGAGGATCACGAGCGAGAACGACTTAGACGGCCTTGCCGCCCAGCGCAACTCCAGCGACTCGAGGGCTTCGCAGCTCGATTCCGAAGCCGCATCGATCGAACGCCAGATCCGTGACGCAGAGACACGGCTGAACCTGCTCGAACGCCAAGCCGCGGAGCTGCCCAGCGCCGTGGGGCCGCGTACAGCCGAACGCGCGTTGGCGGAGCGTCTGCGCGCGCTCTCTTATGAGCTGCAACGCCAACGCAATGGCTTGCTGACCCGGTATGAAACGAGCGATCCGCTGGTGCGAGAGCTGGACCTGCGGCTGAGCGCAACGAAAGAGGCTCTGGACCGCGCCGAGGTTTCGGGTTCAGGGCTCGCCGGAGCGGTGGCCGCGCTGCAAAGTGAGATCGACGAACAGCAGCAGTTGGCGCAGGAGGATCTGTCGCGCTGGCGTGCTCGCGAACGCGAGCTTGGCAAAGCGCAAGACACGCTGGCCTCGAAACAGTCTCGCTTGCGGCGGCTGGCCGACCGCCGCACAGAGCTCGAGCAGACCATCAGCTCGACCGAGCAGCGCCTTGACTCGCTCCAGGGCGGCGTCGGCATCGCTGCGGCGCCCAAGCTCAACATCAGCGTGATCGAGCCCGCCCGGGCCCTGCCCGTCGACCGCCAACAGCCGCTGCTGTTTGGATTCGCCACAGTGTTCGCGCTCTGCGCCGCCCTGATTGCGGCGATCCTGCAAGACGGGCGGAAGAAGCCCGTGGCCTACGTCGCCGACATCGCCGCGACGACGGCCGCTCCGGTTCTTTGTTTGGCCGAGGAGACGCATTCGCATGTTTCTTGAGCATTTTGGTTTGAAGTCGAATCCCTTCGGAGTCACCTCCGACGCCCGGTTTTTGTATTTCGGGCAGGAGCACCGCGACGCGCTCTCGGCGATGTACTTGAGCATTCTGGACGGCCGCGGCATGAGCGCCATGGTGGCCCACGCCGGAATGGGCAAGACGACGTTGATGCGCTATCTGGCTTCGCGTTTGCACGGTAAGGCGGCGACGGCATTCCTTTCGCACCCATTCCGTAGCCGGCGTGACTTGATGCGCGACGTGCTCAAGCGGCTGGGACTGGAATCCGAAGATACGGAGTTCCATCAAATGGCGCGGCTGCAGGCCTACCTGCGTAATTTGATGCAGCGCAAGACCAAAGTCGTCCTGCTGTTCGACGAGTGCCAGGCCTTGTCGTTCGAAGCTCTGGAGCAGGTGCGGTTGTTGAGCAACCTGCGCTCGAGCAACATGAACTTGATTGAAGTGGTGATGGCTGGTCAGCTCGAATTCGAAGAGATGTTACAGCGGCCCGAGCACGAAGCGCTGCGACAGCGCATCAGCTGCCTGGCTCGCATTCGTCGCTTTGGCGCTGAGGACGTGCAGCGTTATATTGAACGCAGATTGCTGGTCGCCGGCCGTAGCGATCTGCTCTTCGACCCGAGCGCGGTCGAAACCGTGGCCGAAATGACCCACGGAATCCCGAGAAACATCAACCACCTTTGCTACAAGGCAATGGCGCTGGCTTGGGCGGACGGCGAGACGACGATCAGCGGTCGCTTGGTGACGGAGGCGGCCCAGGACCTCGACTGGGTTCCAGCGCCGTCCGAAGACAAAGCGATCGAGGGCGAAGCTGCGGCCACGCAGGGCGTTCACATCATCCCGCCCGAGCCGCAGACGACAGGGTGGTCGCCGCGATCCGCGACGCCCGTCGCCAAGGAAACGTCAAGCAGCTACACCCGCTCCTCGCGAGGGCGGTCGCAAGCCGGAGTCCACTGAGCGTTCGCAACGGCGAACCCGAGACCTAGAGGATGGCGAACAACTACAAGATTCTGCGCAAAGCCCGAATGACGGACGACCTCTTCGTCGCCGACCCGGACAATGCGGCGTGGGCCCACGAGGAGGCCGAGCGCGAATGGGCTCGCGAGTTGGACATGGGCGGCGAGTCCAGCTCCTCGACCTCTCTGCCGAGCTCGATCGTACCTGAGATCGAAGCCTCTGAAGTGGAAGAGGTCGAAACGGAAACGCGCGCCGTAGCCCGCCTCGCTGCGCCTGCGCACGGCGGCCCCCGCGACTGGGCCAACATTCTGGCGGAGACGACCGGCGACCGTGCGCTGGCCAAAGTGCGGACCCTGGGCGTTTGCGGCGTCGCTCGCAACGCGAGCCCTCAAGCCACCGTCGCGCTGGCCCAATGGGTGGCTCGCCACAGTCATGCAGCGGCCTTGTTGGTAGAAGCGAACCTGGGGCAGCCGCGCATGGCCAATCTGTTCCAAGTGCAGCCGGCTGGGCTGAGCGAAGCCGCCGCGAGCACCGGGCCGGCTGGTTCACTGGCGCAAGCTACAGCGACGCCCAATTTGCAGGTGCTTACGGCAGGCGCCAAACCGAACTCCGCCGATCGCCGCCGCCTAGCCGGAGAGTTGCCTTCGCTCATCGAGTCGCTGCGCCCGCAGTTCCCCTCGATGGTCATCGAGCTGCCAGCCGCCCTAGACGCAGCCTTCGATCAGGCGCACCCAGCCGGACTTGTGGACGCCATTCTGCTCGTGTTCGATCCTTCCGTCACCCCCCACGACGAGCTGGCGCGCGCTGCCGAGAAAGTCCGCGCCGCCGGCATCCAACTGGCGGGAACGGTTCTGGACACGAAGGAAGTGCGCGAACCGCACCATGGCGCCGGTTCACGACTCGGATCGTTCTTTTAGGGGTGCGGTGGTAGAATTGCGCAGTGACGCGCGTCGCCCGCCAAACCTTCGCCGACCTTCTGAAGATTCCGCTCCAACCGCCAGGCGTGGACGCAATGGTGCGGTCCCAACAGCGTTCCGGCGGCCTCATCACCGAAGATCTCGATTGGGAATCGCTTGACGGTGAGCGCGTTCCGGCCTACGTGATTCGCCCCGAACGGGCGAACGGTCCCCTGCCCGCGATCCTATGCCTGCACGGCAGCAGCGGCTCGCGCGATTCGATGGCGACGGACCAGTTCGGCCCGGGCGACTGGATCCGGCACGGCGATACCAAGCCCCACAAACGGATGCTTGGGTGGGCGCGCGAGCTTGCCCGGCGCGGCTTCGTCGCCTTGGCGATGACGCAGCGTGGCCTCGACAGCCGCGGACCAGCGATCAACACCCAGGCGAACCTGATGCTCGTGGAAGGACGCACCGCGATGGGCGCGGTGCTGCACGAGATTCGCCAGGCGACAACGTACTTGCAGAGACGTCCCGATGTGGACCCACAGCGCATCGGCGCAACGGGCATGTCGTTCGGCGGCATCACGGCCTTCTACATGTGGATCATCGACGATCGCGTGACCGCGGCGGCGCCAATCTGTGGCGGGGTGGGCTCGATCGCGACGTTCATGCAGCTGGGGCGCCCGAGCTATCACGGCACGTATTGGTGGGTTCCCGACATGCTTTGCAAAGGCGACCAAGCCGACTTCGCGGCGGCGCTGGCGCCGAAGCCTCTGATGCTCTGGTCCCCCACCGAGGACGTCGGAATGCCGCGTGAAGGCGTCGACCGATTCGTGGAGCAAGTCCGCCCTGCCTATGAGCGTTTAGGGAAATCGGATGCGTTTGTCGTGCATCAACAGCCGGGCGAACACTCGTTCAGCATGGAGGCGTTCGAGGCGCTGACGCGGTTCTTCCGGCAGCAGTTCGGGATGCGATGAAGCCTGTTGGCTCGCGCCACGAGTGGCGTAACCCGCAAAAAGTTCGCCCTCGGAGGAGACATTTCGCGACATCTGGCGACATCGGGGCGGCTTGCATCTAAGGTTTTTGCGAAAAAGCGGAAGGCTTGGGCTGGGTGTTCCGCCAACCCCTTTCGCCTCGAGGATAACAGGCCTGTCAAGGAATGGGCCTAGCTCTTCAGCTCCGCCCAATCCACCACGCCCGCGCGGGCGGCCCAGTCGGCGTAGACCTTCTCCATCTCCGCCACCTTCTCGGGCATCTTGCCCGCCTGATCGTCCAGTTCGCTACGATCGGCCGCAAGGTTGTAGAGCTCCCACTGGCTGCCGTTGCGCGCGACGAGCTTCCAGTCGCCCATGCGCACGGCGCGGTTGCCCTGGTGCTCCCAGAACAAGGCGTCGTGGGGCTCGCGCTTCCCTTCCTCGAAGATCGGCCGCAGGCTCTTGCCTTCCACGGGCGTCTTGTCTGCGGGATAGTCCGCGCCGGCGAGATCGAGACAGGTTGCCATCACGTCGATGATGTGGCCGGGCGAGTCCGTCCACGAGCCCGCCGGTTGGGTGATGCCGTTGGGCCAGTGGCAGATCAGCGGCGACGAGATGCCACCCTCGTGCACCCAGCTTTTGAAGCGCCGAAACGGCACGTTGGAGGCGTTCGCCCACGGCAGACCGTAGGCGTCGAACGAAGTGGATGGGCCGGGCATGGCGTTGGGGTCGCCCCAGGTGTTGCGCGGCGTGCCCTGCGGGATATCCGCCGTCTCGTGGCAGCCGCCGTTGTCGGCCAGAAAAAGGACCAGCGTGTCGTCCATCTTCCCGAGCGAGCGGACCTTGTCGAGCACACGACCGATGGCGCGGTCCATGGCGGTGATCTGGGCGGCGTAGACCTCCATGCGGCGCTGCTCGAGAGCCTGGTTTTCCGCCTGCTCCCACGGCATCGACTCCTCGTCGCGCGGGCTCAGGGGCCACGAAGCGTCGATCACGCCCATCTCGCGCATGCGGTTGTAGCGCTGTTCGCGTAGAGCGTCCCAGCCCATGGCGTACTTGCCCTGGTAGGCGGCAATGTCCTCCTCACGTGCGTGCAGCGGCCAGTGTGGCGCGGTAAAGGGCAGGTAGAGGAAGAACGGCGCATCGCCGGAGGCGCTCTCGTCGAGAAATCGGACTGCGTGGTCCGCAAAGGCGTCGGTCATGTAGAACGAGCCGTCGTCGGGCGGAGTCCAGGGCTCGCCGTCGAGCGCCATCTGACGCGCCGTATCGAGCTTGAAGTAGTTCGAGCCGCCCGAGATGAGCCCGAAGGCGCGCTGGAAGCCGCGCTTGTCCGGCCAATGCTCGGGCGTCTCGCCAACGTGCCATTTGCCGGAAATCATCGTGACGTAGCCGGCCGGCGCGAGGGCCTCGGCGATGGTGACGCACTTGTCGTTGAGGTAGCCCTGATAGCCGGGAGCCCCAAGTCGCTGACCATATGGCCCACCGGCCTGATGCTGGTAAAGGCCTGTCATGAGCGACGCGCGCGTGGGGCAGCAGCGAGCGGCGTTGTAGAACTGCCGAAAGCGCAGCCCCCGCGCGGCGAGGGCGTCGAGGTTGGGCGTTTGGACCTCGCCGCCATAGCAGCCGATGTCGCTGAAGCCCATGTCGTCCGCCATGATCAGCAGCACGTTGGGGCGCTTGGCGGCCTGTTCGGCGGGTTGGCTCGTCTCACCGCAGGCGGCA
This sequence comes from Bryobacterales bacterium, assembly GCA_041394905.1. Classification (GTDB taxonomy): domain Bacteria; phylum Acidobacteriota; class Terriglobia; order Bryobacterales; family UBA6623; genus RI-231. Next base: position 35,046 of record JAWKHJ010000029.1, read on the forward strand.
AGACCGGCGGCGAGGCCGAGGCTCGAGAGAAACTGGCGGCGGGTCGAGAGGTCCATTGCAGCGCCTGTTATAGCACGGACTGGTAGCATGTACGCTTGCGCCAGATTACGCACCAGATCACGGTTTCAACCTCCGGCAAAGGGCTCTACGAGATTACGCGGCCGGTGCTATCGTGGCTGCGCACGGGTGAGCTCGAGACGGGGCTGCTTACGGCGTATGTGCGCCATACCTCAGCGTCATTGACGATCCAGGAGAACGCCGACCCAGACGTGGTGCGCGACCTCGAAGCTTTCTTCAGCCGCCTCGTGCCGGAGAACGATCCGCTCTATCGCCACACCATGGAGGGCCCCGACGACATGCCCGCGCACGTGCGCTCGGCGCTCACGCTCACGCAGGTCTCCATCCCGATAGTCGGCGGTCAGGCCGCGCTCGGGACATGGCAGGGGCTCTATCTGTTCGAACACCGCCGCCACCCGCATCGGCGTAACGTGGTGCTGCACGCGATCGGCGAGTAAAGAGGATGTCTATGTCTGCAATCGATCCACATTCGGTCGCTATGCTGCGGCACGCCGTGGCGACGCTGGCGTATCGCTCGGGGAAGGCCTTGCGGGACGCGCCGGAAGGCTTTGGAGACTTCCAGGCAGGATCCGGCGCGCGCACGCCGGTAGAGATCCTGGCGCACATGGGCGACCTGCTCGAGTGGGCGCTCTCGATCGCAGACGGAAAACCCAACTGGGGGCCCGCCGCCCCGCAGTCCTGGGACAAGGAGTGCAAGCGCTACTTCTCGGCGCTCGCGGCCTTCGACGCGCGCCTGGCTTCGCACGAGCCAATTCAGCGTACGCCGGAGCGGCTGCTACAAGCCCCCGTTGCCGATGCACTCACCCACACGGGACAACTCACCCTGATGCGCCGCATGGCCGGCTCGCCCGTCCGCGGAGAGAACTACTACGTGGCCCCCATCGCGGCAGGCAAAGTCGGGCCGGATCAGGATCCGCCGCGCTCGGAGTTCTAACTGCGCGCTATTGCGGCAGGGCGAACGCCACGTATTTGCCGCCTGAAGGGGCGCCGCTCTTGCCGCCTCCCGCGCCGATCACGACAAACTGGCGGCCGCCGGCTTCGTACATGGCCGGGGTGGCGTTGCCGGACGCCGGTAGCAGGGTCTCCACAACAGCTCGCCCGTGCGCTTGTCGAAGACGCGGAACTTGCGGTCATGGTTCGTCGCGCCGATGAAGAGCAGGCCGCCGGCGGTGACGATGGGGCCGCCGTAGTTCTCGGTGCCGGTGGTGGGCACGCCCTGTTCGGCCAGCTCGGGGTATTCGCCAAAGGGGATGCTCCAGGCGATTTCGCCCTTGTCCATGTCGATGGCGTTGAGCGTGCCCCAGGGCGGCTTGATGGCCGGATAGCCGTCGGGGTCGAGGAACTTGTTGTAGCCGTCGTGGGTGAGCGGCAGGTCGTAGGGCGAAGTCGGCGTCTGCGGCGACGGCGCTGTCGTCTTCGCCGGTCAGCACGAACTTGGCGATCGCCGCCACGGCGGAGTCGCCCAGATGCGCGAAGCCGGGCATGCGGCCAACGCCTTTGTTGATGATCTGCTCGAGCGCTGGGCCATCGAAGCGCGCGCCCAAATCCGTGAGCGCCGGGAACTCCGGCGGCGTGCCGCTGCGGTCGTCGAGGTGGCAGGCGGCGCAGTTGCTCTGGTAGAGCCGCTTGCCGTTCATGTTGCCGCCGACGGTGCGTTTCTCATAGACGCGCAGGATCCAGGCCATCTCGTTGGCGTTCACGTAGTAGAGCCCGGTCTCGGGGTCGAAGGCTTGCCCGCCCCACTCCGCGCCGCCGTCAAAGCCGGGGAAGACGAACGTGCCTTGCGGCCCCGGCGGCGTGAACTGCGGTCCGGTGCGCACTTTGCGGAAGCGCTCTAGAGCTGCTTTGTGCGCTTCGGGCGTGCGGTCGGTCAGCAGCTCTTCGGTCACCTGTTGCCGCGAGAACGGCGGCGGCGCGGTGGGCAGCACTTGCTTTTTCGCGAGCTTCTCTCCGGGTGCGCCGTCGCCGGGCGCATCGACCTCTTCGAGCGGGAAGAGCGACTCGCCCGTCTCGCGGTCGAACACGAAGACGAAGCCGGACTTAGTTGCCTGCGAGACGGCGTCGATCAACTTGCCGTCGCGCTCGACCGTAATCAAGGACGGCGGGGTCGGAAAATCGCGGTCCCAGACGTCATGCTTCACCGCCTGGAAGTGCCGCACACGCTCGCCCGTCTTGGCGTTCAGGCACAACAGGGTATTGGCGTAGAGATTGTCGCCCGGGCGGTTGCCGCCCCAGAAGTCAAAGGCCGCCGAACCGGTTCCGGCATAGACCAAACCACGCTCGGCGTCGAGCGCCATGCCGGCCCAATTGTTGGCGCCGCCGGAGATCTGCCAGTTGTCCTCGGCCCAGGTCTCGTAACCCGGCTCGCCCGGATGCGGCAGCGTGTGGAAGCTCCAACGCAGCTCGCCGGTGCGCGCGTCAAAGGCGCGGATGTCGCCAGGAGCGCTGGGCAGGCCTTCGCTCGTGATGCTGCCGACGATGAGCATGTCTTCGAAGACGACGCCTGGCGTGGTCAGCCCAACGCTGAGCGTCTCCGGGTCACGGCCCAGGTGCTCGCGGAGGTCGATCCAGCCCTCGCCGCCGAACTCGGGCACGGGCTTGCCGGTCTTGGCGTCGAGCGCGAAGAGCGCGTGCTTCATCGCGAAGTAGACGCGCGCGTCGTCGCCGTCGCTCCAGTACATCAAGCCGCGGTTGCGATGCTTGCCGCCGGGGTCCTTGCCGTCGATCAACGGCTTGAACGACCATCGCTCCTCGCCGGTGGCGGCGTCGAGGGCGAACACACGCAGGCGCGGGCTGGAGGCGAAGAGCAGCCCGTCGACGACGATGGGATTGCACTGCATCTCCGAGCCTTGGAAGTCGTCGCCCGTGTCGTACGTCCAGGCGACTTGTAGCTTGTCGACGTTGTCGCGGTTGATCTGGTCGAGGCGCGAATAGCGGATCTGGTCGTTGCCGCCGCCGTAGATTTCCCAGCCGGTGTAGCCGGAGGTGGGGCGTGGCGCGCGGGTTGGTTGCCGCAGGCGACGACGAGGAGCAGGACGGCAAGGCAAGAGTTTCGGATGAACATGGGAAACGCTATTGTACGCGGCTGGGCAACGACGGCAGAGCCGCCTGCGCGAGCGGGCGGTCCGGCGCGACTCTTCCGCCGGTCCCCGGTTTGCACCGGGGGCTCTGTTAGTTTTCGAAGGACTTATCCGGGTAAGGCGGTGCGGCAGGCCGCGGCGGCGCTCCTTCTCGATCTTCTCGAGCAAGTGTTGGACGGCGGCCTCGAGCTGCCGGTCTTTGCCTTCGAAGGTCTCGTGGGGCAGGTTGTCCACCTCGATGTCGGGGACGACGCCGTGGCCTTCGATCAGCCAGTCGCCCTCGGGGCCGAAAACGCCAACCTCCGCGGCGGACGCGATGCCTTTGTCGACCAGGAAGTTGTCGAAGGAGAGCCAGATTTCCCCGCCCCAGGTGCGCGTGCCGATCACTTTGCCCAGGCCAAGCCGGCGGAAACCTTCCGCGAACGCCTCGCCGTCTGACGCTGTGTAGTGGTCGATCAGCGACGCCATGTGGCCGTTGAAGGCGTACTGCATGTTCCACACTGGATCGCTGCCGCGCGGCTTCCAGTAGAACCAGGCGCGGCGCATGAGCCGGCTGAGCAGCCAACTGTCGATGTTGCCGCCGCGGTTGTGGCGCACGTCGATGATCAAGCCCTTGCGGTTGAACACCGGATAGAACTGCCGCGCCCACTGCGCCATGTTGGCCGCGCCCATCGCCGCAGGTGGACGTACCCGATCTGGCCATCGCTGAGCCGGTCCACCTCTAGCCGACGCGTATACTCCCACTCCTCGTAGCGCAAGTCGGCTTCCTGGCTCGCGGAGATCGGCTCCACGATCACCTCGCGCTCTTCGCCTCCGGGCGCACGCACGCGCAGTCGTACCTGCTTGCCGGCTTTGTCGCGCAGGAGCATCCCGATGTCCGGCTGATCGAGCGTCGCTTGCCCGTCGATCGCGAGCAGCACAGCGCCCTCGGCGACGGCCACGCTCGGCTTGGCCAGCGGAGCGGCCTGATCGGGCAAGTCGGGGTCGTGGCGGTAGATGTGGTCCACGCGATAACCGCCGGCCGCTTCGTCGCGCGCGAGCAGAGCGCCCAATTTGGCTGGCTCCACCTTGTCCGGCGTTTCGCGATGGATCCCCGCCGCGGACGAAGATATGCAGCGCGCTGAGCTCGCCTACAAGTTGCTCGATGAGGTCGGAAAGCTCGGCGCGGTCGGTGACACGCGCCACCAGCGGCTCGTATTTGTCGCGCATCGCCTTCCAGCGCACGCCGTGCATCGCTGGGTCGTAGAAGTAGTCGCGCTCAAGCCGCCAAGCGTCCACGAACATCTGGCGCAGCTCTTCACGCGGGTCCACGGCGAACTTCCAATTGGCGAGCTTTACGTCCGCCTTGGCCAGTTCCTTCGGGTCTTTGGGCACAGGCTTGTCGGCCGCGTAAACGCTGATCTTCTTCTCGCGCCGCACCATCAGCTTCTTGCCGTCCCGCGAGAGCCGGAAGTCGCGAATGTCCTCGGCCACCGTTTCCGGCTTGGCGTCGGGCTCGTTGCCGATGGAGAAGCTCATGAGCGTGCGCTTGTTTTTGTTCACGCGGTCCACGCTGAGCCAATAGAGATTCTTGGCCGTCAGCTCGAGATTGCCGTAGTCGCCCGGCGGTACGGGGGTCTGTTCGATACGGCTCTGGAGCCCGTCTAGATCGATCTCGACGCGAACCTTCTTCTCGTTCTCTTCCTTTTTCTCTTCCTTGTCTTCCCCGCCCTTCTTCTCCTTCTCGTCGTCTTGCGGCTTCAGTTCGTCGTCGGGCTGGAAGGGCGAACGCAGCCCCTTCTCGAGCGCCACGACGTAGAGCCGGTCGGTCTTCGCGAAAAACGGCTCCGGCTGCCGCGGGCCCCAGGGGCTGGGAACGGTGGTAGAGAGCTCGCGGTCGGAGAAGAAGTAGATCCAATCGCCGTCGGGGCTCCAGGCTGGGTCGAAGCTGTTGTAGCGGTCGCTCGTCAGGTCGACGACGTTTCCCGTCTCGATTTCATACAAACGGATCTGATAGAACGTATTCTCCGCCGGCTCGACGAAGGCCAGCCAGCGGCTGTCGGGCGAGAAGGCTAGGTCTTCGTAGCCGTCGCCGAACCCGTTGCTGGTCTGGCGCAGCAGCTTGTTCCGCTTCGTCTCCAGGTTCAGCAGGTAAAGCCGGTGGTTCTGGTCTTGTGTGCGCCAGCCATCTGCCATCGGGCGAGACCGTACCCTCTTTGGCGCAGGATTTCCCGTCGTCGCTGAGCTGCTCCGGTTGCCCGATGCCGTCGGCGGGCAGCTTCCAATACTCCACCTCGCCGCTTTCGTCCGACAACGGCATGAGCGATTTTCCGTCCGGCAGAAACTGCGCGTCGCGGTAGCGGACATCCGATTTCCGTGCGACTTCGATGAAGCGTCCCACTCCGGTCGGCGCCACGAATATGCGCCCGCGCGCGGTCAAGGCGACGCGGTCGCCATCGGGCGAGACCTCCGTCGCGCTCAAGTAGTCGAACGGCTTGTCTTCCCACTTTTCGCGCAGTTGATCGAGGTCCGACGCAATGCGGATGTCGAGGGTCGAGTCTTTGCCGCTGCGCAGGTCGAACAGGTGTAGGTCGGCCCCGAGCTGGTAGACGATGCGACCTCCGCCGATGGAAGGCGAAAGCGCGTCCCAGCCGCTGTGCTTCGTCAACTGCTTGAGTCCCTTGCCGTCCGGGCTCATCGACCACAGGTTCATCGTGCCGTCCCGGTCGCTCGAGAAGTAGAGCCGGCCGTCAAACCACATCGGATCGCGGCTCGCGCCGGCGAAGTCCGCCGTGAGCGCTTCGGCCTCCTGGCCATTCGACCCAAATCGCCAGAGCTGCTGTACCGAGCCGCCTTTGTAGCGTTTGGTCGCGCTGCCCTGCAGCGGCAGGCGCGTGAAGAAGAGCGTCCCGCCAGCCTTGTCGTACACGCCTTGGTCAGCCTGGGCGAGCGGGATGCGGCGGATCTTACCGTCCAGACCCAGGGCGATCAACTCGCGGTTCGGCAGCCCGGCATACGAACCCGTCGAGATCAGGATTTCGCCTTCCGGGGTCCAGCCGCGCACCAAGTCGGCGCCGCCCTCCCAGGTGCGCCGCTCCGGCAGCCCGCCGGCCAAGGGCATGGTGTAAACCTCTTCCGGACCTTCGTAGCTCGCGTTGAAGGCGATCGTCGCGCCGTCGGGCGAGATCGCCGCGCGGATCTCCTCGCCAGGGTGCGTGGTGAGTCGCTGTGCAACGCCGCCCGCGACGCCGATCTTCCAAAGATCGCCCTCGGCGGTGAACACCACCGTATCTCCGTGGATCGCCGGACTGCGGTAGTAGCCCTTCGGGGCGTCGCCGACGGCCGCCTGGCTACCGAGCATCAATAGAAAAGCGAGGAATGGGACGGTCCGACCGCCCCAACGATGGAATAGGCGCATGATGGGGAACCGAACGCTCGAAACCGCGCCCGGATACGCCCGAATATAACGCAGACCTCCCCGCGCAGCCTAAGGGGATCTCAGGCCCAGGGTGGATTTTCCGGCAGCAGCTTGTCGAACTCGGCGATGCGCGCCGCTTCGTAGTCGCCTGCGTAAGTCCCGGCAAAGAAGCGATCGAGCCCCTCGGCGTGCAGGCGCTCCCACGACTCTTCTTCGTGCCCAGGGTTGATCGGGTAGAACAGGCAGTTCGACGCGCGCGCCGCCTTCAGGTCGCCCGGCGCATCGCCTACCATCAGGCGCTTGCCGTCACCGTATTTGGAGCCGCCGGCCATCGTGTTCAAGTGCTCGTTCTTCTTCCCAAGCTCCTGTCCCGCGATGATCTTCGGGTAGTGCACCATCTCGTTCTCTTCCCACTCGCGGATGAGCGCTTCGGTGGGCGTTCCCGAGACGACGGCCAAGTCCGCCTTGGCAATGATCATCTCTAGGCACTCGCGCACGCGCGGGAACGGAGGCACGCCTTCGACGATGTCCTTGACTTGGACGTTGACGGCCAGACTCCACTCCATCAAGCGGTCGAGCAACGGGTCGGAGTGGTCCTTCATGTACTCGGTGAGGCCGGCGTTCGACGGCGGCAACCCCGAGGCCAGGAAGTCGTTGATCGGCTTCAGGTCCGGAATCTCGATGCCGCGCCGCATCGCGTCCGGCCAGGCGCGCAGCAGCTCGAGCGTACGCACCAATACCGGGAAGCGGTTCATGCCGCGCGCCACCGAGTACAGGTTGGAGAACTCCCAAGCTTGGCGCGCGAACTTCGCCGCCGCCTGCAGCTTGAAGTGCTTGATGAACATTGGAGTGAAGCACTCTTTGTGCTTGATCTCCATGGAGTCGAACACACACCCGTCGGAGTCGAGGCCGACGAAAAACGGGTGCTTGTTCGTAAAGTCTTCCAGCCGATGTACGAGCGCCATGCCTTGCCTTACTGATTCCAGTGCGAGTGGAACACGCCTTCTTGTCGAGTCGCGATAGTGTGCGCCGAAGCTGTCGCGCAGCGCCTGCAGCAGGTTGGCGGGCAGGAACTCCGAGCGATAGCTCTCTACGTAAGCAAGCGTCGCACCCAAGCAGGTCGCTGGAACTCCCGTCTTGGCAGCCACGCGCACCACCTTGCGCAGCGCCGGGCTCGTCTTGTTCACGATCTTCGTGAACTTGGGATGGACCATCAGGTTGGTCAGATCCGGATGCTCGGCGTAGGCCTTCTTGATTGGGTCGAGCAGGCGCGAGCGGATGATGCAGCCTTCCTTCCAGATCCGCGCCACTTCGGACAGATTCGTCCCGTAGTCGTATTCCTTGGAAGCGTGATAGATCAACGCCATGCCCTGCGCATAGCTCGCGATCATCGACAGATACAGCGCATCGAACAGGTCTTCGATCAGCGCCTTCTTGTCCTTCACCGTCTTCTGGTCCGGCCCTTTGATCAGCTTCGACGCTTCGAGGCGCAGCGGCTTCAAGCCAGAGAGGATGCGCGCCTCAACCGCCATCGAGAGCGTCGGGATCGGCATGCCCAGATCGAGGGCCGACTGAGCCGTCCACTTGCCGGTGCCCTTCTGGCCCGCCGTGTCGAGAATCTTCTCGACCAGCCAACCTTTGCCTTGGTCGTCCGCTTTGCCCAAGCACTGCGCGGTGATGTCGACCAGGAAACCGCCGACTTCGCTGTCGGTCCACTCCTGGAAGATCTTCTGGATCTTTGGCGTCGACAAGCCGGCGGACTTGCGCAGGATGTCATACACCTCGCAAATCACCTGCATGATGCCGTACTCAATGCCGTTGTGGACCATCTTGACGTAGTGGCCCGCCGACGAACGGCCGCAGTAGGTGACGCACGAACCGTCGTCCTTGGTCTTGGCGGCGATCTTCTCGAGCACCGGCGCGATGCGCTGGTAGGCCTCATACTTGCCGCCGGGCATGATCGAAGGCCCCCATAGGGCGCCCTCTTCACCGCCGGAGATACCGCAGCCGACGAAGTGGAATCCCTTGGCGCTCAGCTCCTCGTTGCGGCGATTCGTGTCCGGGAAGTGCGAGTTGCCGCCGTCGATGATGATGTCGCCTTCGTCCAAATGAGGCGTAAGCGCATCGATCACGGCGTCGGTAGCCTTGCCAGCGGTCACCATCAGCAAAATGCGGCGGGGGCGCTCCAGACGCTGCACGAAGTCTTCGATGGACTGCGTGACGTAGACGTTCTTCCCTTGCGCCTTTGCGCGCATTTCGTTCGCATTGTCGTCGCTACGGTTGTAGGCGATGACAGGGAAGCCGTTACGTTCGATGTTGAGGGCCACGTTCTGGCCCATGACGCCGAGTCCGGCGACGCCGAAGTTCCCTTGAGACATGGTGTTTGGCTGAGCTCCTCTCGCGTTCGGGGCGAATTTTCGATTGTAGCGGATCGAGTCAAGGGCTACCGCGCACGCGCAGCCGCATCGCGCGCCAACTCGTCGCAACGATTGTTGTCAGCGTGGTCGGCATGGCCTTTCACCCACTTCCAGTTGATCTTGTGGCGGCTGACGGCGGCGTCGAGCGCGACCCAAAGGTCCTGATTCTTCACCGGCTCCTTGGAAGCCGTCTTCCAGCCGCGCTTCTTCCAGTTGGCCATCCACTGAGTAATGCCGTTCTTCACATACTGTGAGTCGATCTCGAGCAGGATTTCGCAGGGCTCGTTGAGCGCGTTCAAGCCTTCGATCACCGCAGTGAGCTCCATGCGGTTGTTGGTGGTCTGCGGCTCGGCGCCAACGAGTTCCTTGGTCTTGCCGCCGAAGCGTAAGATAGCCGCCCAGCCACCAGGGCCAGGGTTGCCCAAACAAGAACCGTCCGTGATCAGTGTGATTTGCTTCAAATGTCGATTGTAGCCAGCGCAACCGGACTGGAGTCGCATCGCCACAAAGCCGCGCCCGTTCCGCGCGCGGGAAATGGCGCGGTCAAAATTCAAACTGCGCCATGAGCTGAATCTGCCGGGGATTCAACGTCTCCAATCGCGCCCCGTGCGTCGGCGTGAGAAACGGGCTCGCCCGTAGCAAGTTCGTATGGTTGAGCAAATTGAACGTTTCCACGCCGACCTGCAAAATCGCCCGGCCGTCCATCACCCAAAAGCCTTTCATCAAGCGCAAGTCCAGGTTGAAGGGCCCAGGCGCGAAGAACGTGTTGCGCCCCAAGCCCGCTGGGCGCGCCGACAGCGGAAACGCCCCGGTGCGGTAAACGTCCGTCGTGAGCAGGCCGTTGAGCGGACGTCCCGAGCCGACCGACAGGATCGGCGACACCACCACATCCTCGGCCCACTCGCCAAACAAATCTTCCGGCAGCTCGAACAAACCGCTCGCTGCCAGCCGGTGCGCTTGGTGCTGCCGCGACAAGCCCCAGTCCTTGCGGATGTCTAGCGGATCGAGCGGGCGCTCGTCGAAGTCCGAACCGTCATCGCGAGTGCGACCGCCCTGGTAGGCGACCAGGAACGACATTTCCCGCGTCAGCTTGCGCTCGAGCGAAACGGAGACGCCATGGAACGACGACCGCGCGGTTTGTTCGAGGATGTTCAGCGCCGGCAGACTCCCGTTCGCGTTGCGGATGCGCGGCAAATGGAAACCGCGCACGGCCGAGTACTCCACGGTGACCTTCGTGGAATCCGAAAGCCCCTGCTCCGCCCCGACAGAAAACTTTCGGCTATAGGTGCTCGAAAAGTCCGATGAGGCCCGATACGCAGACGGCTGTGCGCCTGTCAGGTCGCCTGCGAATGCCCGCCGGGCCGCCGCCCCCGCAAGGATCAACTCATAAGCGCCGACGCCGTCTTTCTGGATCGCCTCGTTCAAATAGGCCAGCGGGTAGCGGTCAAAGAACCAGCCAGCGCCCGCCCGCAGCACGAGCGTCCTCCCAGAGGCCGCGGAGGGGTTCGGCGTCCAGGCCAAGCCAACACGTGGCGCCACGTTCGCCTTCGGGCTCGCGAAGGGTGCGGGCAGACGTTGGGCGTCCCAACGCAGGCCAGCCGTCAGCGTGACGCCGCGCCCAGGACGCCACTTGTCCTCCACCCAAAGGCCGGCCGGCGTCGTCGAGAACGCGGTCTGTTGTCGCCCAAACGCTTGCACGTAGAAGTCTGGCTGGCCAAGGGCAAACGCGTCGAGCGTGGGGAACACGAAGACGCCCGCAAAGCGGTCTCCGAAGCGCGCCCGCAGCGGGATGTGTTGCACCGCTCCGCCGAAGCCCAATGTGTGGTGAACCGTCGCGTGACCGATCGAGCCCACCGCCTCCCAGTGGTCTTCGGTGCGCTCGGAATCCAGTCGGAAAGCCTGGCCGATGCTGACCACGCCCGGGATCTCATAGAGCGGCCCCTGGCTGTTCGGCGTGAGAGCCAAATCGCGGCGCGCAAACTGCGCCCGCAGGTCGTAGAACAGGTCGGGCCGCGGCGCTCGTATAGGCTGCCGTCAGCGCGTGATCGCGCGTCAAGCTCGAGCCGCGCGAGGATCGGTCAGCGAAGTTGTCGAGCCCGTGGACTTCGTTCGAAATGCGTCCGCGCGAGAAGGCGTAGCGCGTGGCGAGAAAGCTGCGGTCGTCGATGTGATGGTCAAGCTTGAAGGCGAGCTCGGTTTCCGATGAGTCCGCTGGGAACAGACTGCGCGCCACGCTGCTCACTGCGGATCCGGCGAAGGCGGGCGTGGCAAGCGCACGGTTGAGCGCCGGGACAGCCTTGGCCGGCGCGTCCGACCACTCCTCCCCGCGCTCCCATACCTGCTCGAGCGCAAAGGCGAAGAACGTTTTATCGCGCCGCGCCGGACCGAGCAGCGAGACGCCCGGCTGATACTTGCGCGTCTGCGGCGGAGGCCGATGTCGACCTCCGGATCGCGGGCGTTCAGTGCATTGTCCTGGAAGAACCACGTTGTATCGCCATGCCATACGTTTGTCCCGGAGCGCGTGACCACGTCGACCGAACCGCCCGACGCACCGCCATGCTCGGCGCCGCCGCCGGCCCCAGCCACGCGGAACTCCTGCACGAGCTCGAGCCCGATCGAGACCCGCTGGCCGCCGGTCGTCTCGTCGCGGTTGTCTACGCCGTCGATGCTGAGCGCGTTGTTGCGTCCGCGCATGCCCCCGAACGAAGCCGCTGTCGCCGAGCGCAGCACGCGTGCCGGCCAGCGTCTTGCGCGCGTTCGAACCTGCGGAGGGGCCACTCCGGGCGCGACCAAAACGAAGTTCAAGTAGTTGCGGTTGGCGGACGGGCCTTCCTCGATGCGCTCCGACCCTAGCGACACGCTGGACTCGACCGCCGCCGGGTCCACAGCGCCCGCGGACGCAGTGACCTCGACCGATTCGGCCACCGTCTCGAGCTGCAACGCCACGCGGAGTCGGGTCACGCGCGACAGCGAGACCTCGACGTCGTCAATCTCCGCTGCCGCGAAGCCCTCGTGCTCCACCCGCAGCTCATACTCGCCGCTCGGCACTGCGGAGAGCGTCGCCCGGCCGTCCTCACCAGACGTCGCCGTGCGCCGTAACCCACCCTCGGGAGATGCGAGCCAAATCGAAGCGCCGGAAATCGCCGCGCCCTCCGCATCGACGACCTCGACCTCCAGTCCGCCGCTCACGCGCTGCGATTGCGCAAACAAGCTCGCGCAGCACAGCATCATGGCCAAAAAACGCCCCACCTCGCCATTGTCGCGGAAGCGCCGGAATCACAAAAACCCGGACCGCCCGCTTGACATCATTCGATAATTCTGAAATATAGAATCATGAGCCCGGCAGCACGCTATGCCGACATGTTTGCCGCCCTCGGCAACGAGCAACGCCTAGCCGTCGTGCGCTTGCTGCTCGCCGCCCATCCGGACGGCCTGGTCGTCGGTGAGATCCAGCGCGAGCTCGGGATGGCCCCCTCGACGCTGTCGCATCACCTCGATCGCCTCAAACACGAGCAACTCATCGAGGCCAAACGGCAGGGCGTCTACCTGCGCCACCGCGTGCGCACCGAGACGCTCCGCGAGCTCTTGGGCTTCCTCTACGCCGAATGCTGTACCCGCAACCAAGCCGTCCGGCCCGAAGACGTGGTCGGCTGCTGCTGAGTCCTACGCCATGAAGATCCTCATCCTCTGTACCGGCAACTCTTGCCGCTCGCAAATGGCGGAAGCGTTTCTGCGCTCGTTCGACCCGAGCCTCGAGGTTGAATCCGCCGGCTCGCGGCCGGCCGAGCAGGTCAACCCACACGCCGTCCGCGTGATGGCTGAGGTGGGGCTGGATTTGTCCGGCCAGCGTCCCAAAAGCGTCGCCGAGTTCCTCGATCAACCGTTCGACTACGTCATCACGGTGTGCGGGAACGCGCGCGACGAGTGCCCCGCCTTCACCGGCCAGGTGGAGCATCGCGTCCATCTGGGCTTCGATGATCCAGCCGATGCAACCGGCAGCGAGGAAGAGATCCTCGATGTGTTCCGGCGTTCGAGGGAAGAAATCCGCGATTGTTTCTACCGCTTCTACCAGGAAGACCTAACCCACTGACATCACAGGAGAAAACCATGCAATCCGCCGTCGAGTTCGCAACCAACACCCGCATCCACATTGCGCTCGAGACGTCCAATTTGGACGACGCCATTGCGTTCTACCGCCTGCTGTTCGGCCAGGAACCGGTGAAGGTGAAGCCCGGCTACGCCAAGTTCGAGGTCGCCGATCCGCCGGTCAATCTGGCGTTGAACGCGACGCCGCAAGCGCACTCCACTGGGGGCGCCTCGCACTTCGGAGTGCAGGTGAAGTCGACGGACGCGGTCAACGACGCGAGGCTCCGTTTCGAGGACGCCGGCCGCGCCATTGAGACCGAAGAACATGTCACCTGCTGTTGGGCTGTGCAGGATAAGGTCTGGGTGCGCGACCCCGACGGCAACGCCTGGGAGATCTTCGTGGTGCTCGACGCCGATGCAGCCGTCCACGGGAAAGCGGACGCGGACGTCTGCTGCACTCCGGCCGCTGAGTTGGTGACGTTGGGCTAGTCTTCGCCGGCCGGGAGTCACGCCTGCGTTCTGGACCAGGCCTCCCGGCGCGCGGTGCGCGTGGCGAGTTGCAGCAGTCCAAGGCTCATCTCCGAGTCGTGCTCCTCGGCGTGACCAAAGCCGCGTTCCTCGAGCACCGCCACTCCGCCCTGCACGAGGTCGATGGCGCGATTCGCAACCACCAGAGCCTGAGTCAGTTTCAAGGGGCCGTGCAGTCGTGCGCCCGCTTCGAGCGCGCAACTCTCTAGCCGCACGCCAGGACCGACATGGCACCCGGCCCCAATCCAGACCGGCCCACGCAACACGGCCCCGGCATGGACGCGAGCATCCGGCCCCAGCCAAATCGGGCCTTCACAATCGACGGCGGCGAAGTCGAGACGCGCCAGCGGCCCGCAATACGCCCCGCCGGGCACGCGGTCATAACGCGGCGTGATTCTCAAGTGCGGGTGCTGCAGGGCGTCGCTTGCAAGCGTCCAGTACTCAGGCCAACTCCGCACTGGGCGATAACGCAGTTCCTCCACCGCAAGACGGTTGCAAGGCGCGGACGACAGGTCCACGTCCGGATCGGCGATCAGAATGTCAGTCGGATTGCCGTCGTCGAACAACCGACTCAAGCCGCCGCCGGCAGAGTGATGCATGCGCTCGAGCGAAGCCCATGAAGCCGCGGTCCAGCAGTTGGCGGGCAGCACCGCCAGCGTCTCGTCGAAGAAACCGCGCGACCGCGCCGCGCTGACGGCCTGCGAAACCGAGTCCGCCGCATCGCCCAGTTCGACGACAGCCAAATTTAGCCCCCATGGGCGTCCATCGTGCAGCACGCGCAAATAGGCCGCCCCGCGCGTGGCGCAAACCAGCATGACGTCCCGAATCCCCGAGTGCGCCACCCTCTGCAGCAGCGGGAACACCAGCGGCGCCCCAAGCAAAGGCAGCAGCGGCGCCGGCGTCACGTCGGCCAGCGGCGCCAGCCCCGGCGTCTCGCGGCCGGCAATCAGCAGCGCCTTCATCGTACGTCCCTGGCTGGCGCGGGCTCGCTGGCTTTCGTCTCCGAGCAGAGTCGTTTGGCCAAGCCGATCAGGCTCGATAGCCAGCGTTCGCGCTCAGCAGGCTTGCGTGGCGAATGCGGGTTTGCGGGCATGAACGAAAAAACCTCCCGTCCGCTCATATCGGCGGCGCGGGAGGTTTTCTGCAGTAGAAATGTTTTGGCTCGATTTAAGCTTCGAGAGCTTCCTCGGCCGCGGAGCTCAGATCATCGCTCGTTTCCTCGACGTTGCGGCGGAAACGGCTGGCGGCCTGATCGGCCACTTCGCGCCCGCGGGCATACAGGTCACGGCCGCGCTCGGCGACTTCCCGGCCTCTCTCGGCCGCGCGGTCCGCATACTCGCGACCACGGTCACGCGCTTCGCGACCATACTCGTAAGCCCGCTCACGGCTTTCGGCCGCTCGCTGACGAATGATCTCACGGGTCTCTTGCCCGCTCTTGGGCGCGAAAAGCAGAGCGCCGGCGGCGCCCAGGGCAGCTCCCGCCAAGAACCAAGCCAAGCTCGAGCCGCTATCGTAATCCGACATAGTTTTTCTCCTCCAGGGTCAGTATATCTTGGAGCAGCCGGCAGCCGGTTCTGTTACGGCATCGGCGTAAAGTGCGCGCGGCGGTTGCGGCTCCAGCAGCTCTCCGACGACTCGAAGCACTGCGGACGCTCTTCGCCCAAGCTCACTGTGCGCATCCGATCAGCGGGAACGCCCTGCGCGGTCAAATACTCTTTCACGGAAAGCGCGCGCCGGTCGCCCAACGCCAAGTTGTACTCGTTGGTGCCGCGCTCGTCGCAGTGGCCCTCGATCAACACCGTGCCCGTCGGGTAGCGCGCGAACAGGTCCATCAACAAACGGCCGTTCTCGATGAGCACTTGCTCCATCTCCGGGCGCAGTCCCGCAGCGTCATAGTCGAAGTAAACGTCTTGAATGCGGCCGACCATGCTGTCGAACGGAACATCGAGGTCTTCGGAGCTTACGTTCGAACGGCCGCCGGAAAGCTCGGAAGAGAGGATCTTCAAAGTCGCGCTCTCCGTCGCCGTACCGCCAGGACCTTCCACCGTCAGCGTGTACACGGTGTCTTGCGTCGGCGAAACTTCACGCACGCCCTGTAGGTCAACGACGCCGATCGCCGGCGCAATCCGCGCCCGCGTGCCGTTTTCGGCGTTCCAGCGCAGCAAAGCCTTCTCCCCACGCAGAATGCTGCCAGGCTCAACCTCGATCGTCACCTTGGGCGGCAACGTGGAGCGGCCCGACCCGTTGGGCGAGACCAACGACGTATCTAATGGGTGCGGCGCGGCAACAGGCACGGAGCGGCTTCCGCAGCCGACCGCGGCGACAGCCGCCGCGGCGGCCAAAGCGGTCAAGAAAAAGTGGGCGGTGCGATGCGTCATGGGGTTCTCCGAAAGGGTTGGGTTGCGGGCGCTCGAACACAAGAACATATTCGTGTTCTTTTGATTTTACGGATTTCGGGTGCGCTCTGCCGGGAAAACTGCCCGATCGGTCACATTTCCCTGTTTTCTCAGAACAGGTTGCGGACGATGGCGCGGCTGCGGCGGATGCAGTCCGGGACGCCTATGCCATCGAACGCGTTTCCAGAAATGTGCAAGCCGATGTGATGCATCAAACGTTCTTCGATGCGCTGCTTGAGCTCGAGGTGTCCCGGCTGATACTGCGCCATGGCCCGGTCCCAGCGCTGCAGCCGCACCGTCGAAGCCTCCTCGCGAAAGCCCATGATCGTCTGCAGCTCTGTTTGGATCGCCGTCGTGAGCGCCTCGTCGCTCAGGTTGCGCTCCGCCTTTTCGCCCGCGACGAAAGCGCGCAAGAAGGCGCGATTCTCCGGCGCGCGGTGGTTGAATTTGGTGTTCACCCAGGTGCAAGCGGCGAGCAGGCGATTCTCCGCGCGCGGCACGAGAAAACCAAAGCCGTCGAGCGGCCGCGAAAACGGCGGACGCGGGTAGAGGAAGGCCCCGGTGACGGAGGAGTGATACGGGATGCGGCCCAGGTCCTCGGCCAACTCAGCGTCACAGCCGTGCAGCAGCTCCGCGGCGCTCCATGCCGGCACGCCCAGGATCACGGCGTCCGCATCCAGCGAATCTCCGCCGAGCGTAATTCGGTATCCGCCAGCCGTCTTCTCGAGGCCGGTCGCTTTCTCGTAGACCACTCGTGCGCGTGGCTCGATGCGAGACGCCAACGCATCCACGAGCTGCTGCATGCCGCCCTTCAGCGTGAGAAAGAGCGACCCGCCGGACTTCGGAGCCCCGGCCGGCTTCTGAGCAGCTGCCTTGCGCATGCCGGCAAGCGTGCCTCGCGAAACGCTGCCGTAGCGCCGCTCGAGCTCGAGGAAGCGCGGCATGACCGCCTCCACGCTGAGCTGCTCCGGCGCGCCGCCGTAGACGCCGGCAAGCATCGGCTGCGCTAGATATTCATTGAGCTCGGGGCCGTAGTGATCGATGACGAACTCGGCGATCGAGCGGTCTCCGGCGTTCGGGTCCGGCTTGCGCATCCACTCACGCAGCATGCGCACCTTGGCGCCCACGCTGAGAAGCGGCGTGGTCAGCACGGGCCAGATCTTCGTCGGCGCGAGGAACTGGATGCCGTCGGGCAGCGGGATGAGCCGACCTCCGCGCAGCACATAGGTGCGGCGCAGATGGTCGTTCGAGCCGATCACGTCATCGCCCAAGCCGAGCTCGCGGATGAGCTCGAGCGCCCAGGGCTTTTGCGCGATGAAGCTATCCGGCCCCGCCTCGACCAAGCAGCCATCGGCGCGGTCCGTGCGGATGACGCCGCCAAGCCGTCCTGTGGCCTCGATGAGCGTACAGTCGACGCCGCGCTCCACCAGCTCGTAAGCCGCAGCCAAGCCGGAGATGCCGCCGCCGATGACGGCGACGGTGCGCGGTGGGGTCTGCCGCGGCGCCTCAGCCATTTTGGGGAAGCTGGTACTCGCGCACCATCTCGACGACGGCCTTTACGTGATCGACCGGCGTCTGCGGAATGATGCCGTGGCCGAGATTGAAGATATGACCGTCCCGGCCGCCCACGCGGCGCAGGATGTCCTCCACGCGGCGGCGAATCTCGGGGATGGGCGCGAGCAACGCCAGGGGATCGAGATTGCCCTGCACCGCGGGGCGATGCCCCACCGAGGCCCAAGCATCGTCGATCTCGATGCGCCAATCCACGCCGAGCACGTCCGCGCCGGCACGGTCGAGCAGAGGCATCATCGCAGCGGCGCCGGTGCCGAAGTAGATCACGGGCACGCCGATGGTCTGGAGTTGCCGCACGAGCATAGTGACGTGGGGCAACACGTAGCGCTCGTAGTCGCCCGGCGCGAGCGCGCCCACCCAACTATCGAAAATCTGGATGGCGTCGGCGCCGCCTGCCACTTGGCTGGCAGCGAATGGCGTGACCGTCCGGATGATGCGATCCATCAGCCGGTTCCAGGTCTCCGGCTCGGAGTACATCAGCTGCTTCGTGTGCGCATAGTGCCGCGAGCCGCCGCCCTCGATCATGTAGCTAGCCAGGGTAAACGGCGCGCCGATGAATCCGATCACCGGGCTTCTTGCCGCTGAGCTCTTTCTTCACCAGCGAGATCGCTTCGCCGACATAACCCAGATCGGCCGCGTTGAGGACGTTCAGCTTGTCGACATCGGCGGCGCCGCGGATGGGGTTGTGGATGACCGGACCGTCGCCCTGCACGAATTCGAGCTTCAGCCCCATCGGCTCGATGGGCAAGAGCAGGTCGGCGAAGATGATGGCCGCATCGACGTCGAGCGCATCGATGGGCTGCATGGTGACTTCGGCGGCAAGCTGCGGCGTCTTGCAGATCTCGAGGATGGAGTGAGACTGGCGGAGCTTACGGTATTCCGCCATGTAGCGCCCGGCCTGTCGCATGAACCAGACCGGCGTGCGCTCGGTCGGCATCTTCCGACAGGCTCGAACGAACGGTAGAAGCATCTTTTGAATATAGATCGGATCGGGGATGCAGCGCCTTTGCCAGGGCCGCGCATCAACGCCGCACCAGTCGAGGTGCGGTTTCCCGAGGGCCTAAATGGCTTCGAAAGGCAATTAGAACAGCGACGGCAGCCAGGTGAGCAGGCGTTCCGACAGCGATGGCGGTTTCACCTGCATCGGTTCCGGCAGCGCCACGCTCTTCGATGCGCGGCGGGGCCTGGCAGGACCTTCCGAAGCGAGATACACACGCTGCCCAATCAGCACGTACGTGCGCTCTTTCAACTGGCCCTCGCGCTCGACTGTCAGCTGAAATCCCGGCCCCGAGCCTTTCTCCGACTCGACCTGTGGTAGTTGGACCACCGGCAGGTAGCCCTCGACGCCGCGCTCCAGCCGAATCGTCTGATAGGCGTCGCGGTGGTTACTCCAGCGGAAGACGCGAATACGGTCGAAGTCGAACTCGCGGCGCTCGCGCGGGCTTTGCACCCACAACCAAGTCTGTTTTTTTTCGCCGGTCAGCTCATCCGTCACGGGGCCAAGCCCGAAGTACGCCAGGATGCGGCGTCCCTCGGCGTACTGCGCAACCTCGATCGGGATCGCGGAGTACGTGCGCGAACCCAGCACCCAACCGGCAACGCCCGTGGGTAAGCGCACCAAGTACCAATCTTCGCGGGGCGCCTCCGGCGGCATCGTCACTTCGCCCTCTTCGCGCCGCACCACGCGCCTGCGATGCAGCAAGTCCGCCCCCTCATCCTTCTCCATGCGGTAGATGGTCGGTGACCAGCGGTAGGGCTCCAAGTGGACGTTGAGATCGTCGAAGGCGCGCAGCTCGCCCTGGGGAGTAAAGACCTTGGCGCGTTGGGTCAGGATCTCGAGACGGCGCTTCACGTCGTAGGAGATGAGCTCGTCTTCCCGGGCCCAGCCTTCCAGGCCCGGCCCGGCCTGCACACGCACCAATTGCGCCGGCGGCCCACGATGTCGACCGGACCGCCCAGCGGCACGCGGACGACCACGGAAGAGCGGGGATCGAGCTCAGCGCGAACTTCCACGCCATCCCGAGCGGCCCAAGCTTTCTCTGCGGAGGTGGTTTCGGTGCGGGCGGTGCAACCGACAAGGAGAACAACGGCGAAGAGGGCAACTATTAGGGCGGGACACACCTTCCCCACCCGCACTTGCCTGCCCGGTCAAGCGCGCCACATCCGAGCAGCCTCCCGAGCCGCTGCGTGCACGCCATTGGTTTCCCTCGCTTCCGTTCGTTTTGTTTGATCGACGGTCCGCTCGGGCTGCGGCTCGCCTGACACCAGATAGCGTACTAAAAAACGATGATCGGGTGATAAATTTGCGGCAGACGCAATTCTCCGATGGCGAGTAACCGCCCGTCAGGACCGATCGCTTTGACGCGACGGGCGACGGCCCCCGTCGGGAACGCCAGAGTTCGGAAGTCGCGGCCGTGCTGAATGCGCACCGCCGCAGTCTCGTCCACTCGCTGCGCGGGGATCTCCGGAAGAAGCTCCGCCGCGTCGACAAAGGCTTCCTCGAGAGTCCCTTCAGCCTTCCGCGCCTCGAGCTCCTCGAAGGTGTGCGCCATGTTCAAGTCAAACTCGCCCACGGCCGTGCGGCGCAACTCCGTGACGTGTGCGCCCGGGCCGAGCGCACGCCCCAGGTCATGCGCCAGCGAGCGTACGTATGTCCCGGCTGAACAACGCATGCGCAGCCGGATGCGGTCGCCTTCGACGGAGAGCAACTCCAGATCGTAAATCTCGATCTCGACCGGATCGAGCGTGACGTCCACGTTCTTGCGGGCAAGCTTGTATGCCGGCGTACCGCCGATCTTCTTGGCTGAGACCGGCGGCGGGGTCTGCTCAAAACGCCCGCGAAATGGCTCGAGCGCCTTGCACGACGGCTTCGCGTTCCAGGACCACCGCCTGCGCCTCGCCCAACGGCTCCCCGTCGGAATCGTAGCTACTAGTCGCGAAACCTACGCGAATCTCAGTCTCGTAGGCGCGGTCATGGTGCAAGAAGAACTGCGACAAACGCGTCGCCTTGCCGACCACTAGAGGCAGTACCCCTGTCGCCAGGGGATCGAGCGTGCCCAAATGCCCCACACGCTTGACGTTGAGCAGCTTACGCAGCCGCTGAACCGCATCGTGGGAAGAAATGCCTTGCGGCTTGTCAACGACGACGACTCCGTCCATCCAATCCCATCTTATCCGCGCTGGGCGAGACGATTGGGCGGTGTCTAATTTAGCTGCCCGCGCAGAAGCCGTCGATCTGGTGCAGCGGCGCGCTGAGCACCTTGTCCCCAATGGCTGCATCGATCCGCTCGAAGCCGAAGGCGAACAGTAGCGCGGCGTAGGTGCGCACACCGAGCGGTTCCAGCCGCGAGCGGATTTCGTCGCCACTCATTGCGGCCCCGCCACCGCGCAGCGTCAGGAAGTCGATTCCGTCGAATGCCAGGCCGACGGGAGCGGCAGCGTACTCGCAAAGCGCCCGCTTCGGGTCGGGGGTCACGGCGCTCAACTGCAGAGGGAAGACTCGGGCGCGGCGGCCTTCACAAACAACCGACAGAGCCTCGCCAGGCGCCGCCGGGGTGACGGGGAAACCGTCCGCTCGGAGCTTTTCGAGCTTACGGCAGAGCGCCGAGCGGCCGTCCTCGTCGGCGCCGATGCGCACCTCGGCGATGCTGACCGTCATCTCGGCAAGACGCCGTGGCGTTGGGCCTGGTTGCTGCGCGAA
The DNA here is from genome assembly GCA_041394905.1 of Bryobacterales bacterium. Taxonomy (GTDB): domain Bacteria; phylum Acidobacteriota; class Terriglobia; order Bryobacterales; family UBA6623; genus RI-231. Next base: position 56,300 of record JAWKHJ010000029.1, read on the forward strand.
AACCGAACCCGCAAAAGCGAGCGCCAGTGTGGCGATACGTATCATCTCGCTGCGCCTGAGTATACGCGCTGCCGCGAATCCGGCGGGTATCATGAAACGGTGAGCCAATCCCGCACAGCAGTTGTCGGTCTCGTCCAAATGTCCTGTTCGGCCGACCCGGCGGCCAACCTCGAGAAAGTTCTCGACCGTATTGCCGGAGCCGCCAAGCAGGGCGCGCAGATCGTCTGTTTGCAGGAGCTGTTCCGCTCGCAGTATTTCTGCCAGGAAGAGAACGCGGATCTGTTCAACCTCGCCGAGCCGATTCCGGGCCCCTCGTCCCAGGCCCTGGACAAGGCCGCCAAGCAGCATGGCGTCGTGATCGTCGGATCGCTGTTCGAACGGCGCGCGGCGGGCGTTTACCACAACACCGCTACCGTCCACGACGCGGACGGACGCATGCTCGGGATGTATCGCAAGATGCACATCCCCGACGATCCGCTCTTTTACGAGAAGTACTACTTCACCCCCGGCGATCTTGGCTTCAAGGTCTTCGAGACGCGTTTTGGCCGCATCGGTACCCTCGTCTGCTGGGACCAGTGGTATCCCGAAGCAGCGCGCCTGACCGCCCTGCGCGGCGCGGACTTGTTGGTCTATCCCACCGCCATCGGCTGGCATCCGGGCGAAAAAGACGAGTGGGGCGAGCGCCAGCGCGAAGCTTGGCGCACCATCCAACGCTCCCACGCCGTGGCGAACAATCTCTACGTCGCAGCCGTCAACCGGGTCGGCGTCGAAAAGCCGCTCAGCGAGTCACAAGACCGGCCGCTGACCTACCAGGGCATCGAATTTTGGGGCGACTCCTTCGTCGCCGGACCGATGGGAGAAGTCCTCGCACGCGCGGGCTCCGGCGAGGAGATCCTGCTGGCCGAATGCGACTTCGCCAAGATCGAAACCATCCGCCGCAATTGGCCGTTCTTGCGCGATAGGCGCATCGACGCCTACACCGGCATTGAGCGGCGCTTCCTGGACGCCTAGCCTGTTGAACAACTTGCTGAATCGGGGGAACTTTGCTCGAATAGCATCGTACCTTCGAGTGGAATGACGGTCCCGCGCGGAACAATCCTATGGCTGCTCGCCGCCTTGGCCTTGCCCGCTGTTTTGCAGGCGGACTCGGATCGGGTCATGATCGGCGACAACATCTACGTCGGAGCCGATGAAGAGATCGGCGACGCTGTCTGCATCGGCTGTTCCATCCGCATCGACGGCAAGGTGCGTGACGCCGTCGCCATCGGCGGGTCCATCATCCTCAACGGCGAAGCAAAAGATACGGTTGCCGTCGGCGGCTCGATCGAGATCGCCGGCAAGTCTCATGAAGCGGTCGCCGTCGCTGGGCGGCTGAGGATCTCGGGCGAAGTCGAACGGGACGCCGTCTCGGTGCTCGGCGGCGTCAGCCTCTCGCCCGGCGCGCGGGTCGGGCACGACCTGGTTTCCGTGTTGGGAGTGATCGAGGGCTTGCCCGGCGCGGATGTCGGCGGCTCGATCCACCAGAGCGGCAAGTTTCGCCCCGTAGCCCTGTCAGGGATTGTCGTCTTCATCGTGCTGATGGTGATTGTGGCGGTCGCTTTCTGGCCGATCGCCATCTTGGTGATGATCACAATCCTAGGCCCGCGGCGCGTCTCGGTGTTGCGCGAGACTGTGAGCGAGCGCGCGGGCATGTGCCTGCTACTAGGGTTCGGCGCCTGGATCGCCTCGATCATGCTGCCGATCGTTCTGTTCTGGTTGCCGCCGGCCGACTTCATCATTGGAGTCGCGTTCTTCGTGCTGGCCGCCATTGGCTACACCGGCGTGAGCTTCTGGGTGGGCGGCGCATTCGTCAAGTCGCGCAGCATCGCCGCAACGGGTGTGGTCGGCGCCATCTTGATCACGATCATCCAGTTCATCCCCGTCATCGGCTGGTTCATCGCAACGCCGGTCTTCGGGTTTCTGGCCTTGGGCGCCGCGGTGCTCAGCGGCTTCGGGACGTCGCCGGATTGGATGATCCAGCGGTCGGAAGTCGATCCGATTCCCAGACCCGCCCTGCGCTAGCAACCATGTTGCTTCTCCCGCATTCCGTCGAGCTTCTTCCTCTCTTGGCGTTACTCCCCATCGTGGCTGCGGCTCAGATGCCCGCCGGCGCCGAGCAATATCGCCAAGGAAACTACCCAGCAGCCCACCAAGCGCTTGAACCACAGGCGAAAGCCGGCGACCCAGTCGCCGAATTTCTGGTCGGGCAAGCCTACGAAATGGGCCACGGCGTTACGCGGGACAACCGGATTGCGCAGAGTTGGTATGCGCGAGCCCGCCGCACCGCACTTCCGCAGCAACTCAAGGCCCCAGCCGAACAAGGGGACGCGCTGGCCCAGACTTTGCTCGGCATCTGCCGCCAGTACGGCATCGGAATCGAACAAGACCCGAAAGCCGCGCTCGACTGGTACCGCAAAGCCGCACAACAGGGTTACCCGGAAGCACAGGTCAACTTAGGCGCGATGCTCCGTCGCGGGGACGCCGGGGAGCCGGACCTCGAGACCGGCTTCCAGTGGTTCCAGAAAGCCGCCACGCAAGGCAACCTGATGGCGATTTACAACGTGGGGGTCGCCTACAGCGAAGGTTCGGGCGTGGCGCAGGACTTCGAAGAGGCAGCGCGAGAGTTCCAACGCGCAGCCGATAAGGGCTATCCAGGCGCGCAATACAACCTCGGCATGGCGTATCTGCAAGGCAAAGGCGTTGCACAGGACGACGCGAAAGCTGTGTCGCTCTTCGGCGCCGCCGCGGAAGAAGGCTACGTGCCGGCGCAGTTCAACTTGGCGCTCTCGCTTTTTCTGGGTCGCGGCGTCCAAGCCAATCCGGCGGCGGCCTACTATTGGGCGAGCTTGGCGGCCGTCGCCGGTCACCCTCAAGGCGAGCGCCTGCGCAATGATTGCGCCAAGCAGATGACGCCGGAGCAGCTTGCAGCCGCGGAAGCGCGCGTCAAGGCGACGACCCGCTGAAGCCTAACTCCGCAACTTCAACGCGATCACCGACCGCGGCGGCGCCGTCAGCCTCAAGCTCGAGCCCGTCAACGTCGCACCCGTGAACGGCTTCGGGACCACCTGATCCGGATCGGCAAACGTATTCCGCGCGTCCATCGTCGCGCCCGCAAGGATGCGGCCCTCCACTTTTGTCGGCGCCTTGCCTCCCAGCTCGGCCGCGAGCGTAAGCGGAGCTTCCGCGTCTACGTTGGCCAGCGTCAACGTCACGGCGCCGTCGGCTCCGCGTGAAGCCGAGGCGCTTAGCGCCGGCATCGCGCTCTCGCCATGCACGTAGTAGTCCGTCTCCAGCTTGAGCGGCAGCGCGGTCGCGTCCTGGTGATCCTTGAACATCTCGAGCACGTGATAGGTCGGCGTCAGCACCATCTTGTCGCCTTCGGTCAAGATGGGCGCTTGCAGCACATTGACCAGCTGCGCCAGGTTGGCCAGTGTCACACGCTTGGCGTGGTTGTGGAAGATGTGCAAAGTCAGCGCCGCCACCAGCGCGTCGCGAATCGTATTCTCCTGGTAGAGAAAGCTCGGGTTCCGTCCTGGCTCGGGGGAATACCACGTGCCCCACTCGTCGACGTAGAGCTTCACCTTACCGTCGGGATCGTGCTCGTCCATGATCTGGATCGAGTCCGAGACGAGCGTTTCCATGAATAGCGCGTGGTTGAGGATCTTGATCCAGTCGTCCTCCTCGAAACCCGTGGAGGGAACTTTCTCATTCCAGACTGAGCTGCCGATTGTGTAGAAGTGCAGCGAGACCGCCTCCATGTTGGACGGGATGCGCCGCATCAGGGTCTCGATCCAGTCGAGGTCGCCGCCGCTCGGTCCACCCGCGACTCGCATCATCTTGTTGTCGCCGTAATTGCGCGCGTAAACGGCGAAGCGGCGGTAAAGGTCGGCGTAGTAGTCCGCCGTCATGTTGCCGCCGCAGCCCCAGTTCTCGTTGCCCACGCCGAGAAACGGGATCTTCCAGGGCTTGTCGCGGCCATTCTTGCGCCGTAGCTCCGCCATCGAAGAGTCGCCGGGATGCGTGATGTACTCGATCCAGTCCGCCATCTCGCGCGGCGTGCCGCTGCCCACGTTCGCCGCGACGTATGGGTCCGCACCGCACTGCTCGCACAGATCCATGAACTCGTGGGTACCGAACGCGTTGTCCTCCACCACGCCGCCCCAATGGATGTTCACCGAGCGCGGACGATCCTCGCGCGGCCCAATACCGGCGCGCCAGTCGTACTGATCGGCAAAGCATCCGCCCGGCCAGCGCAGGTTCGGGATCCGCATCTTGCGCAGCGCCGCGACGATGTCGTTGCGAATGCCGCGCGTGTTCGGAATCGGCGAGTCCGGCCCCACCCAGATGCCGCCGTAAATGCAGTGCCCCAGATGCTCGGCAAAGTGGCCGTAGACGTGTTTGCTGATCTGCGGCCCCGAGCCGTCCAAGCGGAAACTCAGCTTGGCTTGGCGCGCGGCGGGTTGCTGCGCGGCGGCGGAAGAGGCAGCGGCGAGGGCGAGAAACGTTCGGCGGGACAGCGACATTGCGCTAAGCAGTGTAGCGGACCCGCTCCGAGCAACGCTCAGCGCGCGGTGCGTGTGGCCAAATCGAAGCTTTGTCCCGGCGCCAGCAGGTAGAACGGCTCTTTCTTCGAGCTGCGCCGCGAGTCGTAGATCGCCACGTACGATTGCCCGATCACCTCGAATACCCCGCCCTGCACGACGATCGCCGTGTCTTCGTCGATGCCGATGCCCAGCAGCTCAGGCTTGGCACGGATCACCTCCAGCAAGTCGAACTGACGATTGCGGCGCAGCAGGTGCTGGTCGATCCCCACGCCGGGCAGAAAGTTGAAGCCGCGCTCGTGGTCTCCCATCATGATCGTGTTCGCCTTGGTGTCGCCGCGCACCAGGTAGTCGCCCTGGATCGTCGCTCCGGCGGAAGAGCCGCCAATCACGCACCGCCGCGCGCGAGCAGATTCTTCAGCTCTTCATGGGTGCGCGTATCGAGGTAGGAGTCGGCCAAGCGCCACTGCCGTCCGCCTGGAAACCACACCCCGCGCGCCTTGCGAATCGGCTCGACGAACGCCTCCGAGTCCGCCACCTCGCGGTCGTAGGTATGGAGCAGCGTGACGTTGTGCAAGCCTGCCTGCCGCAACGAGTCCAAACCATCCCAATCCGCGCCGTAGTCCTCGGCCCCGCCCGCCGTCGGAATCACCACGATCGCAGCATCCGGCCCGCCGGCCAGCTCGATGAACCGATTCCAGATGTTTTGATCTTTTAGACCGCCGCCCACGATGACCAACGAGCCCTGGGCCTGCAAGGAAACGGCGACCAACGCCAACAGAAAGACGCGCATCCCAAAAGTATGGCAGGACCCGCGGTTCAAGCTCGACGCGCCTGCCAAGCCCGGAACCGCCGCCAGCTCAACATCCAACCCGTGTAGACCAAAAAGCACGCCGCCAGCGAAGCCACCCCAGCGATCGTCTGCCCGATCCAGCCGAATACTTCTCCTGTATGGAGAAAGCGTATGTGGGAGCGAATACGCCGGCCCGTGCTCTGGTCAGCGAAGGTCTCCTCTGAGTACCTCGCCGCTCGACCCATCGATCGTCAGGGTCGAGCGCAGTTGCGGCTGTCCGCCATTGCCGCGATCGACCGAAACGCTGATCTCGCCACCCGGCTTGCTCGCCGGCCGAAAGTTCAAGCTCTTCCAGCCCGGCACGGCCGCGCGCGCTCGTCCAGGCGGCGTCCAAGCCTTCCAGATTCAGCTCCTGCTGCTCGCCGCCACGTGGGCCATGCCCGGGGCCGCCACGCCCTGGAGGGCCGCCGCGTCCTGCCGACTGTTGCTCGCCCGTCAGCGCATAGAGCGTCTCGTTCGCCCAGGGGTAGGAGAAGAACACCGCCGTCGCCACCACAAAGAACAGCGGGATGCCGCACCACAAGCCCATCGTGTTGTGCCAGTTGAAGTCGCGCGCCTTCGCGGGCAACCCGCTGCGGAACCACACGATCGGCCGCAGATGCTGCCAAGTCCAGCGCTTGGGCCACCACAGATACAAGCCTGTGACGACGATGAACAGGAACGCCAAATTGCTGGCCCCCGTGATCGCCTTGCCCACTGCCCTGCCCTCGCCCTCCTGCCCCAGCCAGCGGTGCCACGCGATCATCTTGCCGAAGAAGCCGTTCAGGCCCTTCGCGCCTTCGCCCAACGTATCGCCCGTATAAGGGTTGACCGCCACCGATTCGCGCCCGTAGAGAATCCGCGCCGGGGCCTCCGGGTTGCTTTCGTAGGTGACGCCCGACGGAATTTTGCCGCTCTCCAAGCGGGCGCGCTCGAGCAGCGACTGCGGCCCAAGCGGCTCCGCGCCGGACAGCGGCGCCTCCACGTGGAAGCCGTCCGCCCAGCGCTGCATCTGCTTCTCATAGGTCAGCGCCACGCCGGTGATCGACATGATGAACACCACGATGCCAGTGACGATTCCCGCGATCAGGTGCAACCAGAAAATCAGCTTTCGAAAGGCCTTCATAGAGGGTCTCGCTTCTAGGGACGCGCCGCCCCAGGGCCGGTGACAGCCCGGCTGTTAAGCGTCAGTAAATTCAGGAGCGCGTCAGACCTCGGCCCAACGGCGCAGCAGGTTGTGATAAACGCCGGTGAGTTGCACGGCGGAGGGATGGTCCGGGTTGTCCTGCGCGATGCGCTGGATGCCCACGTCGAGGTCGAACAGCAGCGTGCGCTGCGCATCGTCCCGAATCATGCTCTGGATCCAGAAGAATGAGCAGACGCGTGCGCCCCGCGTCACTGGCCGCACGTTGTGCAAGCTCGTCGAGGGATACAGCACCATCGAGCCCGCCGGCAGCTTCACGCTATGGACCCCGTAGACGTCCTCCACGTAAAGCTCGCCGCCGTCGTATTCCTCCGGCTCGCTCAGGAACAGCGTCGCGGACAAGTCCGTCCGAATCCTCTGCGTCGTGCCCTTGATCTGCCGAATGGCGTTATCGACATGCGAGCCAAACGACTGCCCTCCGGCATAACGATTGAACAGCGGCGGAAAGACTCGCTGCGGCAGCGCGCCCGTCAGGAACAGCGCATTCTTTTCGAGCGCTGCCAAGATGCGATCGCCCAACTCTTGCGCAACGGGCGAATCCTCCGGCAACTGCATGTTGTTCTTGGTGCGCATGGACTGCGGACCAGCCGTCACGCGCCCATCCACCCACTGGGTCGCGTCGAGTTTGTGGCGAAAGTCGGCCACGTCCTCGGCCGAGAGCACTTGCGGTATTTCGATCAGCATGGCGTCCTCAGAAGTGGAAGTTCAGCGTCCCGATCAACTGCCGCGCCGGACCCGGCACAACGTGTCCACCGCCGACGCGGGCAAAATAATACTCGTCGGTCAGATTTGTCAGATTCAGGCGCAGGTCGATGTTGTCCGCCAGCGGCATCGAGGCCATCAAGTCCGCCGTCCAATAGCCGTCGACGAACCGAGTGTTCGACACGTTGTTGTAGCGTCGGCCCATGTAGCGCACGCCGCCGCCAAGCGTCACGCGCTTGGGGAACGTGTAGCTCGACCACAAGTTGAACGAGTGCGGCGGCGACTGCGGGAAGCGGCTTCCAATCTCGTCCGGGTTGTTCGATTCGACGATGCGGCTGGTCATCCCTGTGTAGCCGCCGAAGAGCATCCATGAACGCGTCAGATGCCCGGTCGCGCCGACCTCGACGCCGCGAACACCGCTGCCGTCCGTCGAGCACTTGTGGCGGGTCCGTGGCCAGAATGCCCGGGTGCGCGCGTTCGTCTTCTCCACCTGGAACAGCGCCGTCGTCAACAGCAACCGGCTGTTGAGCAGATCCCACTTCGCTCCGGTTTCCACCGTGTATGTCTTCTCCGGCTTCAAGCTCGGATCGTCGCCGCGGCCCACATAGGAGAGGCCTTCGAGCGACGGGTTGAGCGACGATCCATACGAGGCGTACAAGCTGGTCGACTGCGCCGGCTTGAACACCAGCCCGCTGCGCAAACTCACCATGTTCTGCGTGCGGTCAAGCGTTTCGCCCGCCGTGGTCAGCCCCTTCACCGCGAACCGCTCGGCGCGCAGCCCGCCGTTCGCCTGCCAGCGCCGGCCCAGCCGCACAGTGTCGAAGGCGTAGATCGCCTGTGTGTCCGCGTTGAGATCGCCGTTGAACTCGCCGTAGGTGAACGCCCCCGTGTAGACGTCGTCTGGATTGGGGTTGAGTAGCGTCGTCACGGCGTTCGGCGCCGAACGTAGCTGCCGGAAGTTCCCTTCCCGGCTCAGAGCGAAGCCCGTCACCACGTCGTGCTGAGCACCCCGCCGGTCCGGAAGCGCGCCGTAAGGTCGGCTTGGTTGTCGTAGATGTCGTCTTCCGTGATCCAGGAGCATCCTCGCGGTTGATCGCGGTCGAATCCGGATCGGCGAAGCGCGGAGGCGTGGCCACCGAGTCACGCGTCGAGCGGCTGTAGCGAACTGGCTGCGCACGCACGCCATCGGTGAAGTCGTGCTCGAAGCGGAACGTGGCGGTGTCCGCGCCCATCTTCTCCTTGTCGCGGTCGCGGTAGCCGTAAACGTCCGCGCGGAACCGGCGCCGCTTGTTGCGGTAGTCGGCGAGCACGTTGTTGCTGACCGGCACCCACGGGATGCCGTAGTCAGAGATGTTGTCCTGCTCGAGTCTCGAGTAGTTGAAGGTGTAGCGCGTGGGGAAGCGAGCCCGAAGGTGATTGTCGGCGCGATGCCATAGCGCGAATTCTTCACGACGTCCCGCCCAGGGACGCCCGAATCGTGGCCCATCACGTTGAGCCGAAATCCGGTGCGCTCGCCCAGGAAGCGTAGTGGCGTGTTGATGTCCGCCGCGCCGCGCTTCAGGTTCGCCGTGCCGAGAGACACGTCCAATCCGACGCGCGGCTGCAAGCTGGCGCTCTTCGAGACGAGGTTGATCGAGCCGCCGGCCGAACCGCGGCCGGTGAACGCCGACTGCGGCCCCTTCACCACCTCGACCTGCTCCATGTTGAACGGGTCCCGCGACTGCGGACCCAGATCGCGTACGCCGTCGACGAAGACATCGTTGCGGGCGCTGAAACCGCGCAAGGTCAGGTTGTCGCCCGCGGGCGTGCCGCCCTCCCCTGCCATCACGGTTAGTCCGGTCACGTTGGAGCACGTCGCTCAGGCTCATCGCGCCCTGTTGGCGGATCACCTGCTGGTCGACGACGGTGATCGTCTGGGGATGTCACGCAACGGCGCGGTGTACTTGGGCGATGTCGGCTCCGGCGTCGCATGGACTTCGACGGAAGTCACTGGACCGAAGAGCTCGAGCCGGCGACGGCCGGCGCGGTGAAGCGGTAGCGCACGTCCGTACCCTCGAGCAGCCGCCGCAACGCCTCCTCCACCCGCAACTGGCCTGCAACGCCGGGCGACTGGATCTCGAGCACGTTCAGGCTCGTCGCCTTCACCTCGATGCCGCTCGTCCGGCGAAAGGCAGGCAACACTTCGGAAAGCGGCCCAGCCGGGATGTCGAACTGCCTCACGGCATCGGTGGCCGGTGAGGGGTTGGCGTCATTGGGACGCGGCCCCGGAGGCGCCGATTGCGCCGCTGCCGGCACGACCGTCTTTGAGCCCAAGGCCGAATAGGCGATCAAAGCGCCGGTGGCCGCCCACCGGTATACAACCGGCCAGCCGCCGGGCTTCTGGGGTTTCCGCACGTTCGCTTCCTCCTGTGAGATCCACGGCCGGAAGCGCCTACAATGAGGACGGTTCCCAGCCGACTCGTGTTGGGGATCGCTTCGAACCGGGCGGCTGCTGCGCCACAGTGGGCCGCCCGGTTCCCTTGCTTTCCAAACTCTCACCGCCGGCGCCTCGGGCCTCCAGGCGGCGTTTTCTTCAGCCCATTACATCCCTACTTGCAACTCAATGTCAAGTAGAGCAACCTGACAAGCGAGCATTCCCGCCGGAAATTACAAATTTCGTACAAATCTGCCTAGGGCGAAGCTGCAACGTCGTAGCTGCTCGCATTTCCGAGCGGGTTGTATCACAATAACCACCAACGGCCGCGCACGCCGTGTAATTGCAAAGTTTCCCCAGACCCAAGCCTCACGGAGGCGACATGCCCCAGAACAGCAACTCCCGCCGCCTCAGCCGGCGCGCCCTTCTCGGTTCCAGTCCGCTCATCGCGAGCATGCTCGCGGAGGCTTCGGCCGTTCCGCTCGACGCCGCTCCGATCGCCGATCCGTCCCCGGACGTCTATACCCGCATCGGCGCGAAGCCGTTCATCAACTGCACGGCGACGTTGACGATCAATGGCGGCTCGCGCCAGCTCGAGGAGGTGATCTCCGCCATCGAGCAAGCCGGCCACTACCACGTCAACATCGACCAACTGCAAGAAGCGGCCGGCAAGCGTCTGTCGCAGATGCTGCAAGTGCCCTGGGCGCTCGTCGCCTCCGGCGCCGCCGGTGCGTTGGCATACGCCACCGCCGGAATCGTCGCGGGCACGGACCCCGAGCGCATTACCCAGCTACCGGACCTGACCGGCCTCAAGAACGAGGTCATCATCCCCAAATCCTCGCGCAATCAGTACGACCATGCTGTCCGCATGATCGGCTTGAAAGCCATCGAGGTGGATTCGGTGGATGAGCTCAAAGCCGCCATCGGCCACAACACGGCTTTAGACATGATCCTCGGCAACCGTTTCGACACGGTCAATGTCAGCCTGAAGGAAGCCGCGCCGATCGCGAAGGCAGCCGGTGTGCCCGTTCTCGTGGACGCCGCGGCGGACTACCTGATCGTTCCCAATCCCTATCTCGCACTGGGCGCCGACCTCGTCGCCTACTCCGGCGGTAAGATCACCCGTGGTCCGCAGACCGCCGGCCTGCTCGTCGGCCGCGAAGACTTGGTTCGCGCCGCTTACTGGAACGGCGCCCCGCACCATGGCTTCTGCCGCCCGATGAAGGTGAGCAAGGAAGAGATCGTGGGCATGGTGGCTGCCGTTGATACGTGGATCAAGCAGCGCGACCTCGAGAAGGAATATGCGGAGTGGAACGGCTGGTATGACCACATCACCAAAGCCGTCACCGCCGTTCCGGGCGTCACGACCAAGGTCAACAAGCCCTCGCGCGGCGGCCCGTTCCCCACGCTCACCGTGGCCTGGGATCCAGCCAAGATCGGCATGAGCGCCGGCGAACTGCACGAAATCCTCATCAACGGCGACCCATCGATCCAGACCCACGCCGCCGGTGAAGGGACGTCCTTCGCCATCCGTCCGGTCGCGATGAAGCCCAACGAGTATAAGATCGTCGCCGACCGCTTGGCGGAGATCTTCCGCTCGGCTCCCAAGCCCAAGTCCAAGAGCCTCAAACCGCCCGTTGCCGACATCGAGGGCCGCTGGGACGTCCAAGTGGACTTCACGCGGGGTTCGGCCAAACACATGCTCTTCCTGGAGCCTCTGGATCGAACGTCGCCGGCACCCACGTTGGCACGGTCAAGCGCGGTCCGGTGAAAGGCAAGATCGACGGCGACATGGTCGAGCTGTCGAGCGTGCTGACTTTCGAAGGCTCCAAGCTCGGCTACTCGTTTGCAGGTAAGCTTTCCGGCGACACGATCACTGGCGAGATCGACCTCGGCGAGTACCCCACCGCCAAGTTCACGGCCAAGCGGCACGGTTACGGCGGCGCTCTTCCCTCCGACCCGTCCAAATCCGGCAAGGTCTAGGGACCAGTAAAAAGGCGGCCTGACGAGCGGGGAGGTTTGCTCGTCAGGCCGACCAGTCGTTCGGGCGCTTGCTTCTGTTAGCGCGTGAGACGCATCACTTCGCTGCGTACCTTCTCGAACGCCTTCTGGATTTCTCCGATACTCGGCGCGTATGTGTAGCTGCCCATCGGCTCGTCGGTCGCGGCGGTGATCTGCACGCCGTAGCTGTCGCTTGGATCGTTCGAGATACGCTTCATCAACGCTGCGTCCGCATCGTAGCCGTAGCCGCCCAGGCCGATGGTGTGGATGTGTACGCCCCCCGAGCGAACTGTCTCGCCGGGCGGTCTGTGCGATGTTGAGCATCAGGTTCTTGGCCGCGTTGTGTACGTTCGTCCCGCGGAAATCCGAGTCCGAGTTGTTGGAGCTGTCGTTGTAGAGACGAGAGTTGTTGTACGAGTACGGAAATCGCCCGCGTCACCCAAGCAGCCTCCGGGCGGGTTGTCGTCGATGCAGAATGTCTTCGCGGTGGAACCTGCTTCGCTGGCCGACCAGTCTCGCGGCCAGCTCTCGTTGGGGTCGAGAACGTACTCTGCGTTTCCGCCGTAGTCATTCGTGAAGCCCGTGCAAACAGGATTTTGCGGGTGATCGAGTACGGTGCTGCCGCTGTTCACCGGAGCCGGGCCGGCCTGGCGCTTCCAAAAGCCGCGAATGTCGTAAAACTGCGGGCTATTCCAGGTGGAGGTGTCCTGCCCCGCTCCCAACGTGCCTTCAAGGCTGCCGCCCGAGGTGGGGCACCTGGGCCCGGAGCCGCCGGTCTTGACTTTGAACCCTGCCGAGAATGCCGAGGGTTGTCCATCCGTGAAGAAGACGATCGCGTTCAGCGCGTTCGCGTCATTCACTCGCATGAGCTCCGAGTATGCCAACCAGAGGCCCGTCGACGAATTCGTGTACGCCGAATTCGGCACCGTTTGCATCTGAATGAGGTTCTTGATCACATTCCCGGTCTTGAATCCAGTGCTCAGCGGGTAGTCCACGTTCGCACCGGTGCCAAAAGTGACCAAACCGACGCGGTCGCGATTGTTGTCAAACTTCTGGATGAACTCGATCGCCGCGTTCTGAACGTCATCCCACGCCCCGACGTTCTTGAGCGAAGCCGAACGGTCAAGCACCACCACAACGTTGACGTCACGCCGAGCGGCGTAAGCCGACGAGCGCACCGTAACCTTGTTCATTCCGAAGAAGCGCATGAAAAACGTGGGCGCTTCGGCAATCGCGTTCACACGGATCTCGCGCATGCCTGGCTCGAGCGAAGTGTCCGTCTGAAACATGCTCGTGGCGCCAGGATCGACCTGCTTGGAAGCGATGTGAACCGATTGTTCGAATCGTCCGGTATTCCCCGTCAGCAGCAGGCCATTGGGAAAGTTTGCGTCGAACAGCATCTGCGTTACGCGCTGAACTTCCTCTTCTTGGTCGCTGTAGCTCACGCCGCGCTCGAGCGCACGCATACCGCCCATCGCCGCCGCGTCCGTCGCGGTTGAGAGAAAGGTCTTGACGGCGTAAGCCAACACCAAGTCCACGGCCAATCCGGCCATGCCCAAGGACATGGCCGAAAGCATGGCAATCATGACAAGTACCTGGCCCTTTCGCTTCCCGCGTCGAATGCTGGAAATATACTGGGTGCCCATTCCCGCGTCTCCCTAGGCGGCATTTTTCCGCCACTCGTCTTCCTAGCGAAAGATTAGTCCTAGACCAGTCAAGAGCTCAATGGACAGTCAGTACTGATCTTGTTGGGACTTGCGTACCAAAATGAACCAGCGAAGTACCCTTCTTTTCTTGAAACTCCAGCACTCTTTCCCCCTGGAAGAAATCATTGGGAAACCTGCTATTTCGGGCAAGATCGGGGCGCTTCGGGACCCATCGAATGGACGCCGGCGAACGCTAGGCTCGACGTTTAGTCATCCCTGAAGACCGGCTGCCGAACCCTGACGTCGGAACGAGGTCCCGAGTCGGCACGGGCTCAACTCTTGCTTTAGTCCTAGGACCGCCTTGCCCGTCCCAGGCCGAAGTATCAGGGGAAGCCCCTCTGTCGCGTCCTTGCACCACTCCCTTACAATCTCTTTGGTCTTGGACTTTTTCTACCAGCACTGGTACTTAAGCACCGCCTTCCAGGCGGCAATGGTCATCCACTGGGTGCGGACGCGCCCGGAGTCCTACTGGCTGTGGGTTATCCTGCTGCTCGGCCCGCTCGGCTCCGTTCTCTATCTGATCGTGGAGGTGCTACCAGGCATACGCTGGAAGCTGCCCGCGATCGA
>JAWKHJ010000030.1:0-66278 GCA_041394905.1 Bryobacterales bacterium
TTCGCCAACAGCAACGGCCCGAACCACACGCGCCAGCCGTCCTCGACCTCCTCGATCCCCACCGTCTCTCCACCCAACGCTTCGCCTAAGAAGAAGCGTCCACTGCGCCATTTGACATCGCCCTGCCGCTTGACGACCCGCAGCGCGAACCCCGCCGGATATTCCATCTCCGGCAGGCGACCGGGAAACGCGCGCGGCGATGGCTCGTAAAGACTGGCCGGCGTCGCCATCGCGAGCGCTTCGTGCGGCCTCTCTTCGTTGTACTCGAGCCGGAAGCGGTCAAAGGCCCGCTGTTGCGCCCGCAGTGTGCGCTCCGGCGGCATCGCCGTCTCCTGCTTGAGCGTGCGGTGCATCCGCTCGTGACGCCCGTTCTGCTCGGGATGCCCCGGCTCGATGCGCTCGAGCCCGATGCCCAGCCGCAGCCACCTCACGCTCAAGCGGCTCAGGCCACCCACGCCCGTCGAGGCGAACGGCGGCCCGTTGTCGGAGCGCATCCGCGCCGGCAGGCCGTACTCGCGAAACGCTACGTCGAGCAGCGGCTGCACGAACGCCGCTGAGGTCGCGTCGACTCCTTGGCAACGCAGCAGGTAGCGCGTATGCACGTCGCTGAGCGTGAGCGGATCGCAGCGCCGTCCGTCGCCGGTGCGGAACCAGCCCTTGAAGTCGATCGCCCAGACTTGGTTGGCGCCGCTCGGCTCGATGACCTCGTGCGTGGGTGAAGCGCGGCGGCGCCGCTTGGGCGGACTGGTCAGCCCGTGCCGCTTGAGCACGGCCCCGATTGTCGATGCGCCGGGCCAGCCCAGCCCCGGCCGCTCGCGTTCGAGCCAGGCTTTGAGCTTGCGCTCGCCCCAGCTCGGATGCAGCGCCCGCAGCGCCAGGATTTCTCCGACGGTTTCCTCGTCGATCGCCTGCGGCCGCTCGTGCGGCGCCCGCGAGCGGTCCGCCAAGCCCGCTACGCCTTCGCGCTGGTACTGTTCCCACCACTTGTAGCCGGTTTTGCGGCTCACCCCGTAGCAGCGGCAGATCTCGGCGCGAGATCGCTCTCCGGCCTCGAATTCCAGACACAATTGCAATCTTTCGTCTTGCACACGAGTCTCCTTCCAGCCCAATCGAATCCTCCTGTCTCCAGAACGATTCTTTCGGATCTGTTACCATGTGCTTGGGTCGTTCTGTTACCTATCTCCTCGGGACGTACCGGAAGAACCCGCACCTTTCCAGGTGCGGCACAGGAAAAATAAGGCAAGGCAAAGAGCCTGAGGACACTGCTACGTCCTCAGGCTCTTCAGAATGCCGTGCTGTAATTCGAGCTTAGCTGGTCATTGCGGCGAAATTCCGCCCGTTGGAGCGGGTCTTGCCCATACGGTCGAGCAGCGGCTCAATGGTTTCCACCGTGGACATCTGGCTGAGGACCTTGCGCAGGACCCAGACGCGGTTGACTTCCTCGGCGGTGAGCAAGAGCTCTTCCTTGCGGGTGCCGCTCTTGTTGATATCGATCGCCGGGAGGCGGCGCCGATGGCTGCGGGTGGACTTCCATGTTGCCGGTGCCTTTGAACTCCTCTCAGATGACGTCGTCCATGCGGCTGCCGGTCTCGATCAGAGCCGTCGCCATGATGGTCAACGAGCCGCCTTCTTCGATGTTGCGCGCCGCCAGAAAGCGCTTGGGGCGTTGCAGGGCATTCGCATCCACGCCGCCGGAGGATCTTGCCCGACGGCGGTTGCACCGTGTTGTAGGCGCGCGCCGACGCGTGATCGAGTCGAGCAGGATGACGACGTCGCGCTTGTGCTCGACGAAGGCCTTGGCCTTCTCGATGACTCAGCCCTTGCACGTGGCGGGTGGCGGGCTCGTCGAAGGTGGAACTGATGACTTCGCCTTTGACCGAGCGCTGCATGTCGGTGACTTCTTCGGATAAAAGCAAATGGTGAGCGGCACGATCAGCACGGCCACTCGGGGTGGTTGGTGGTGATCGAGTTGGCGATGGCCTGCAGCATCATCGTCTTGCCGGTGCGCGGCGGAGCGACGATGAGGCCGCGTTGACCCTTGCCGATCGGGGTCATCAAGTCCATGACCCGTCCGGAGAAGCTTTTCGGCCCAGTCTCGAGCTTGAAGCGCTCGGTCGGGTAGTAGGGCGTCAGGTTGTCGAAGAGACTCTTCGTCTTGACGACCTCGGGCGGCTCGAAGTTGATGGCTTCGACCTTGATGAGTGCAAAGTAGCGCTCGCCTTCTTTCGGCTGGCGAACCTGGCCGGACACCGAGTCGCCGGTACGCAGGTCAAAACGGCGAATTTGGGACGGCGACACGTAGATGTCGTCCGGGCCGGGCAGGTAGTTGTATTCGGGAGCGCGTAGAAAACCAAAGCCTTCGGGCAGGGTTTCGAGCACGCCCTGCGAGAAGAGCATGCCGCTTTTTTCGGCCTGCGCGTGGAGCACCTTGAAGATGAGGTCGGCTTTACGCAGCGAGGAGATGCCCTCGATGTTCAGCTCTTTCGCCATCTCGGAGAGCTGTGTGATGTTCATCTCCTTGAGAGCTGCCAGGTCGACGGGCTTGCCTTCGCGGCGCGGGCGCTCCTCGCGGCCCTCGCGTGGCTCGTCGGATTGCTCGTCGTCGGAGTCGGCGGCGGACTCGTCTTCGCTCGACTCCTCGTCTGCGTCGGCGCGGGTTTCGCGTTCGGCGCCGCGGTCACGGCGTCGGCGATCGGAGCGGCTGCGGCGGCGGCGTGAAGCAGGCTTTTCGGCCGGAGCGTCGTCGCCGTCGGAATCTGAGCCGTCGCTCTCGGATTCGGCTTTGGTTTCCGCCTTGGTTTCCGTTTCCGCTTCCGCCTTTGCTTCGGCTTTGGCGTTGGATTTAGATTTGGCGGGCTTTTCCGGCGCGCTCTCTTCCGCCGGAGAAACGGATTGCTCTTGGTTTTCCTGCGCTTCGGTGTTTTCAGACATGGTGAGGATTTTGAGATGCAGACGCGACCAAATCGCGCCGACGACCGGGTAGGGAATTAGTGCTCGATGGCTCGGCGAATTGCATCCCAGAGTTCTGGGACGCCTTCCCCAGTTACAGCGGAGAACGCAAGCGGGGGGTAGAAGGATTCCTCGATCGTGCGGACGGACTCAGCGCGTTGCGCTTTCTTTAGCTTATCAATCTTTGAGGCGACAACCAAGAAGGGGACGCCGGCGGCGACGAGCCAATCTTTCATCTGCTCGTCGGTGGACTTGGGGCCGTGGCGACCGTCGATGATGACGACGACGAGGCGCACCTGCGCGCGGTCCGTGAGATAGGCGTCGGCGAGCGTGCGCCACTGGTCGATGACCTTGCGCGGAGCCTTGGCAAAGCCGTAGCCGGGCAGGTCGACCAAGTAGAACTGGTTGTCTACTTTGTAGAAGTTGATGGTCTGGGTGCGGCCGGGCGTGGAGGAGACGAACGCGAGCTGTTTGCGGTCTACGTTGACGCCCTTGCGGCCGAACGAAGCCAAGGCGTTCAGCAGAGAAGATTTGCCGACGTTGGAGCGTCCGACGAAGGCGACCTCTGGCAGGCGATCGCGCGGAAATTGGGCGGGGGCGCCGGCGGAGACGGTGAATTCGATAGGCATGAGCGAGGAGAAGGCGAAGGAATAGGGGACGAGAGCTGACGCCGGAGGCTCAGAGAATGCTGCGGACGTTGCGTGCGCCGTGCAGGATGCGAATGATTTCGAGAGGCTTCTTTGCCGGATCGTAGTCGATGAGGTAGGAGTACACAGCAAAGAAGCGCAGCGGTTCGTCCGCGAGATCCTCGCGAGTGTGGCCCACGCCTGGCTGTTTGGCGAGCGACCGCATTGCCGCACGCAACTCATTCAAGACCCGCCGCGCAACGGTGACGCCCGCATTCTCCGCCAAGAAGGCAACGATCTCGTCGAAATCTCGTTTGGCCAGAGCAGTTAGAGCGTACCGGCTCATCAGGCCGCGCCGCTATGTTCTCGGCGCATCAGCATTGCTTCGAGCTCAGCGGCCGCTTCTTCTCCGTCATACAGCTCGCCTCTCCGAGCTGATTCGACGCCCTCTTGGATCTTTCGCTGAAACTCCGCGCGCTGGTCCCGGAGGACGTGATCTCGTTCCTCGAGCAGCCCCAATGCGTCGCGCAGCACGTCGTTGGGCGTGGCGTAACGTCCAGTCTTGATTTGGGACTCCACGACGGTTTCGAGAATCAGGCGGAAGCTCAACGTTCATAGGATCACCCCATGCTGAGTTTAGCGCAGCTTGTCCATCGAGCGGTCGTGCCAGCGCGCGAGCACGACCGCGCGCTGAGCAGTCCGCCGAGGGTCGCCATGAGCATGTCCGCCTGGGCGTCGAACGGGTCGCCCTGCATCCCGAGCCATTCCGGTCCAGCGTCGGGGTAGAACCACACGACCCAAAGCCACTCGAGGATCTCATAGAGCGCACTAAAGGCCATCGCCACGGAGACCGAACACAAGGCAAGCCAGACGCCTTTGCCGATCCCTGTGCGGCGGAAGAGCACTTCGCGCATCACGAGCGCCGGCGTGACGCCCTGCATGAAGTGGCCGACGCGATCGAAGTGGTTGCGCGAGAGGTCGAGCGCCTGTTGCAGCCAGTCGAACAGCGGAACGTCGGCGTAGGTGTATTTCGCGCCAATGGAGAGGACAACGTAGTGGATCGCCGCGACGACGTAGACCAGATTGGAGAAGCGGAACCGGTTGCGGATCAGGTAGAGGACGAGGATCCCGGCGGCGCCGATGAAGAGCTCGAAGAACCAGGTAAACCGGTCGGCCGGGGCGATGCCCGACCAGATAGTGGCGGCAGCCGCGACAGCGAGCAGAAAGTAGAGGGCGCGGCTATCCATGAGCGGAGTCTATTTTGCGGAGATGTTGTCGATGGATTTGAGCAGGTTGAATTCGAAATTGCCGTACCATGCACGCTCAGCGCCTTTGGTGCTCTTCTCGGATCTGGCCGGCCGGGTCGACGAAGAGCATATACGGATAGTAGAAGTTCTGCATCACCGTCAGATTGGCGAAGGCGCGGAACTGCTTGTCGCTCGGCACGCCCGCGGGGAATTGAACTCGTGTGGGCCTTGATGAACGCGTTGAGGTTGTTCTTCGCGGTCGGATTCATGGCCAGGCCCAGGATCTCGATGCCCTTCTTCTTCAACTCTGGGTAGAGCGGCAGCCATTTGGCTGGCGGCGCGTTGGCAGTGTGGGCAGTCCGTGGAGAAGAAGAAAATGACGACTGGCTTGCCCTTGTAGTCGGCGAGCGAAACTGTCTTGCCGTCGTGCGTGGTGAGAAGTGGATCGCCGGCCGGACGCGGCGTGACGCCTGCAAAGGCGGCGACGGCGAGCGCGGCGGCGAGGATGACGAGGCGAGCGGATTTGCGAGCTTGCATGACGAGTCGAAACTAAATGTCAGTATAAACGGCCTGTAAAGCCACATCGTCGCCGGGCAGTCCTTCCAGGCTTTGGACGTGGACTCCGTCGAGCAGAATCAGAAGGCCGCCGCGGCTGTCACGGGCGAGGATGCGATTGCGCGATTTTTCGATGACCTGGAACGCCGGGTCTTTCTTTTCGCAGATTTTGCGGTAACTGTCGAAGAACCGCCGCGCGTCGTCCGCGCTCGCCCAGAGCGAGCCGTAGCGTAGGACGACGTTCTCCTTCGAGTCGTCCTCCCAGAGCTCATAGCGGCCGCCACGCCACGCCGGCGCGGTCTTCTCGGCGACCTTCTCTCCCAAGTGCTGTTCGATCAAAATGCGATGGTCGAGCTCGCCGATGTCACCCTCGGAACTGCGGCTCCACCCTTTCAGACGTAGACGGGGCAGTTTGGGTTTGTTCGGCTTTTCGCTGCGGAAGTAGGCTTCGGGATCGAGGATCTGGCGCGTGGAACTCGGCGGGCGGACGAACATCTCGCGGAAGGCGTTCTTGCCGTACTTGTCGACGAGGCTTTGCTGGAAGAGCATTCCGTCGGTGTAGGGGAATAGCAACGTCTGCTGCAGATAGAGCGGCGAGGTGGAGTAGACGGGGTAGTCCTTAGCCTCCACGCGCGAGGCAGTGGCGGAGGCCAAGGCGATTGAGGGGTTCCCGACGAGCGTGCGCCCGGTCTGGTTGAAGAGCCATTCCGTCATCACCCAAGAGGCCTGACCCTCGATGACCGCCGAGCGCGCCAGGTCTTCATCGGCCGAGTCGGCCTTCTCGACGAACTTGCCAAGGTCGAAGTGCTGGTCGGCCAAGGCATGCGCAAGCTCGTGGACGAGGGCGAACTCCTGCATATCCTCGTCGGCCCAGTCCGAGAGATAGAGCGTCTTCGTCTTGTAGTCGTAGAGCGCGGCGGCCTGCTCGGTCATCACGTCGACGACCTGCTCGGCGAGATCGAAGTCCTTGCCCGCGAAGCCGAACATGCGCAAGAAGAGCTCTTCTTGGCGAATCTCTTCGGCGGTCGTCTCTTCGGCGATGCGATCGGTGACCAACTTATTGATTTGCTCGCGGCTGAGGACTTCGCGCTTGATGGGCTGGACAGCGCGCAATCCCATGATGCCCTCGAGCGAGTGCAGCATCGAGTTGATGCGATTGAACAGGACGAGCGCGCGCTCGGCGCCCTGAGGCGAGGCGGGCGCGGTGAGAGCAAGGCCGAGAATGAGGGCTGCGAGGGCGCGGCGCATCCTTTGGCTGAGTGTAGCGGACAGGCAAGGATCGGGCCGCAACGGAAGCTATGGCGGTTGCGCATCGATCGGCGCTGACCCGAAAATCAAACCGTATGCGTTGCTTGGTTTTCTTGTTGATTTTCGCAGTTTCTTCTGTGGCGCAGATCTCGCAGGCGACATTCGAGCATCACACGATTGCTGAGGATTTGCCTAGTCGCACGGATTGGGGTTACGGCATGCCGACGCTGGCGGATTACGACGGCGACGGGGATTTGGATTTCACGGTGTCAAGCCGTGTAGGCGAGGTCTATTGGTTTGAGCAGAAGAGTGTGAACGAGTGGACGCGTCACAAGGCGGGTGATGTGGTCATGGGACAGCTCGGCGCGACGTCTCTTGACGTGGACCGCGACGGGCATGTGGATTTCGTGATCGGCGGCTATTGGTATCGCAATCCCGGCAATCCACGCCAGGCGGAATTCGAGCGCTTCGAGTACGACCCGACGATCCAGCGCGAGATTCATGATGTGGTCACCGCCGATATCGATGGGGATGGCCGTGAGGACGTGGTCGCGCACGGGGATGGCGATGGCTTGTTCTGGTATTCCATTCCTGCCGACCCGACGCAGCCGGGGGCCTGGAAGCGCGTCACGATCACGTTGGACGTGCTCGAGAAGAACGACTTCATTCACTCAGGGGTGTTTCCGCACGGCGTTGGCGACCTGGACGGGGACGGCGACGCCGATGTATTCGCGACAGATCGATGGTTCGAGAACGAGCAGGCCGGGCGGAAGTGGACGAAGCATCGGCTGCCTTTCGGAAGCCGCGGGCCCTACGGAATATCGTCGCGCAGCTGGATCGTGGACATGGACGAGGACGGGGACGCGGATATCGTCGCGACGCATGGCGATCAACAGAACTCGGCAGTGGCCTGGCTCGAGAACGACGGCAAGACGCCGCCGAATTTCGAAGTGCATTACCTGCCGAATCTCGCGCCGGGAACGCGCGGCTCTTTCCATTCCCTAGCCGTTGCGGACTTCGACCTAGACGGCGATTTAGACATCATGACGGTGGAACAGGAGGACACGACGATTCCGCCGGTGGGCGTGGAGGCGCGTCGCTGGTTCGTGTTCGAGAACTTGGGCGGGCTCGAGTTTGCGGAGCGGGTGGTGTTTGATGGGAAGCTGGGCGGGCACGACATTCTAGTCGGCGACGTGGACGGAGACGGCGACCCGGATGTGGTTTCGAAGATATGGAAGCGCTGGGCCGGCAGCGACAATGACGGCAGATTCCACGCGGACTTGTTGGAGAACAAGGCGCGGTAACTGACAACGGACGGCTGGTCCGTCGACGATGCAGGCCATGGGCTTCCGCCCATGGCTCCTTAGCGGGTATGCACGCCGGGCTTGTCGTAGTCGATATGCACTTCGCGTCCGCGGTTGAGGATGGAGAGCCGTCCGGCTTGACAGACCAGCTCGTTGAAGCGGCTGTTGCCCGGCGTCGCTAGGATTCCACGACCCTCGGTCTGCGCGATCTGGCTTTTGCGCTCTTCGAGTGAGGACGAGTCCTGTTCGATACGCATGGCCTCGGTGACAAGGGCGTCAACCGAGCGCACGCCGTAGCCCCAGGGCACGAGGCCGGGGCCGCCAAAATCCTGATACATGAAGTAGTCCGGGCTGGGTTCGACGTGTTGCGTGGCGCCGGGCGAGTCGGGTTTTTCGGTGAAGGTGTATTCCAGACCGCGGTATTGGTCTGAGTGGCGCAGCAGCGCGCCGTTGCCGTTGCCGGAGAAGTAGAGCGTCATGCCCTGCGTGTTCGGCCCGGGTGCGGCATCGGGGAAGCTCAGCGAGTTCTGCACATTGAGGCATGCGTCGTTTTCCCAGATGATGCGCGCGTCGGTCCAAAGATAGCCCTCGACGCCGTTGGGGAACTTGTCCTTGACGCCATAGACGCTGACCGAGGCCGGCTTCAGGCCGGTGATGAAGTGGACGAGATCGACGTAGTGGCAGCCGATGTAGACGAAGGAGTCGGTCTCTTCGCAGGAGAACCAGTTCTGGAAGTTCGACTCGCGGTAGTACCACTTTTCCATCAGGACGGCGTGGCCGAGCTTGAGGTCTCCGAAAAGGCCCTGCCGGAAGCGCGAGCGGGCCATCAGGCTGCGGGGGTCGAAGCGCTTGTGGTACTCGACGCCCACGAAGAGTCCGCGCTTCTCGGCCTCGGCCTCGATTTCGAGCGAATGTTCGACGTCGAGCACTAAGGGCTTCACACAGATCACGTGCTGGTCAGCGCGTAGAGCGTCCATGACGAGCGGGTAGTGGGTCTGGTCCGGCGTCGCGACGACGACGACGGAGCGCGGCGGAAGCTCGGCGAGGGCTTGTTTGTAGCGGTCGGGGTCCTTCGTGCCGGCGGGCTCTGTGCGGAAGTCGGGCATGGGGCGGAAGGACTGGCCCGGGAAGGCGCGGGTGAGGGCGGGCGCCTCCGCCAATGACCGGACGCTCGAGGCGCGCTGGGCGCAGACGGTGATGTCGCCGATGCGCTTCTCGCGCTGCATCTGGTAGAGGGCAGGGAGGATCTGGTCGTGGGCGATCATGCCGCCGCCGATGAGAAGAACTGGAGTCATGGGTGAATCTTCATCCTGACAGAACCTAGCCCGAGAGGGCGAGGGAACCACCCTCTTGCGTCTCCGGCTCCAGGCGTCCGGGGCGTCGGTCCCGAGTCGAATGGGTTCGTGTACCCTAAAGACCGTCATGGCGGACTTCCAGAAATCTCTCGTTTCGCGGCGCGGCTTCGTGCAGGCCACAGGTGCAGCCTCGTTGCTCGCGCAGAGCGCCAAGGGCGCGAATGAACGTACGCGCGTCGGCTTCATCGGCGTGGGCAATCGCGGCTTTGGCGGCCACGTGCGCAAGGCTGCGCAGCTCAAGGAGCTGGGGGCGAAGATCGATCTAGTCGCCGTTTGTGATGTCTACGAAGGTCATCGCGAGCGCGCCGCCGACTATCTGGCCGAGCAGACCGGCGTGCGGCCTAAGACGTATCTCGACTACCCGGAGATGCTGGCTGACGAGAACCTCGACGCCGTCTTCATCGGCACGCCCGACCACTGGCACGCCAAGATGACGATCGATGCGCTCAACGCCGGGCTCAACGTGTATTGCGAAAAGCCCATGACGAAGACCGTGGAAGAGGCCTTCGCGGTCGTCGACGCGTGGAAGCGCTCCGGCAAGGTGATGCAGGTGGGCGTGCAGTCGACCAGCTTGCCGGTGTGGTCGAAGGCGAACGAGATGATCCGCGACGGCAAACTCGGCAAGCTGATTCAATTTCAGACAGAGTTTTACCGCAATACGAACTTCGGACAGTGGCGCAATCGCAAGCTCACGGCGGAGATGACGCCGCAGTCGATCGACTGGAAGCGCTGGCTGGGCGTGGATCAGGGGCTTGCGCCGGAGGCGCCGTTCGACCGCACGGTGTTCGTGCAGTGGCGCGCCTATTGGCCTTACGGCGCGGGGATGTACACGGATTTGTTCGTGCACCGCACGACCTCGATGCTCAAGGCGACCGGATTGCGGTTGCCGGGGCGCGTGACGGGCGCGGGCGGCATCTTCTACGAGTACGACGGGCGCGACGTACCAGACGTGGCGACGGTGGTGGCGGACTTCAACGAGGGCGTGCAGTTGATCATCACGGCTTCGATGGTGACGGCGGCGACGCCGATCAAGCAGATCATTCGCGGCCACACCGGCTCGTTCGTGTTCGGGAACGGCGAAGACTTCAAGGGTTTCGATTACGTTCCCGAGCCGGCTTCCGTGACGGGCGACCCGACGCTGAAGGCTGGATTCATCGAAGCGGGCGAAGTGAAGGACACGACCCAGGCGCACTTGGCGAACTTCTTCGATGCGATCGAGAAGGGCGAACCGGCGCTGTGCAACAACCCGCCCGACCTCGGCGCAGCGGCTGTGACCACGGTCAACCTGGGCGCACGGAGCTATCGCGAAGGCAAGGTGCAGTTCCTCAACACGCAAACGCGCGAGATCTCGACGACGGACCCGGGTTGGGCGGCCAAGTGGGAGCAGATGTCGCGCGCGGGCGCATCACCGAATCACGTGCCGGGATGGCGCGCCGGCGAACGGGGCAGCCGCATAGACACGCTCGAACATATGCGGTTGGGCGGACCCTGGGTGGACGGCAAGGCGCCGGAATCGCGCTGATCACTTTTTTCTTTGCAAATGTAAAGGGCTGGCTGCTATCCTCTCCGCGGTCGGGCGACGGAGCGCACGTTTTTGTGGCGCCTACCGCGACCGGACGAGGAGGTGCAGAGTGGACTTTGCACAAGCATACGAGGGGTTACGGCGCTCTTACGAGCAAGGCATCGCGATGGGCGATCCGGCCTGGGTTGCGGCGCTCTACGCGGAGGACGCGGTCCTGCTGGCGCCAGGCGAGGCGCCTATCGTGGGGCGAGAGGCGATCCGCTCTTACCAGCAGCAACTGCTGGCAAGCTTCCAGGTGAAGATGTCGATCGATCCCGCCGAGCACGAAGAGCTTGGTGGGAAAGGGTGGGGCTACGGGACGTTCCAGGCGGAGATGAGGCCGCACAAAGGCGGCGAGCCAGCGCCGTTTACGGGGCGGTATCTGAACGTGGTGCAACCGCGAGCGGATGGCACGCTCGAGATTCTACGTCACTGCTGGAACTCGGATCAGCCGATGCCAGCGCCGGCCGACTGACTGATCCGCTTACTTGCGGCGCTTGAGTGTCGGGCGTTCGTCCTCGTCCTCGGTCGTTGCGCCGTCGTCGGTGGAGATCGTTCCGTCCGAGGGCGCGCGCCGCAGGGTCGGCTTGCCTTCGTCGTCGCCTTCGCCGCTCTTCGTGCGGTTGACCAGCGCGCTCAGCCGAGCCTGCACGTCCAGGAACTCCGAGGTCTGCAGAACGTACTCAGGCTTTGCGGGAAGGATCTCGCCGATACGCTCCTGCGTCTTTTCGATGCGATCGCCGGTGGGCGGATGGCTCGAAAACAGCTTCGAAAGAGCGCCGGGTTTGCGTTTCTGCTCCGCCAGCAATTTCTCGAAGAAATCCACGAAGCTGGAGGGGTCGTAACCGGTCTTGTACATGTACTGAAGGCCGAGCAGGTCGGCTTCCGATTCCATGCCGCGCGAGAAGCGCATGAAGCCCATGGGGATCGCGAAGCCTGCAGCCTGACGGATGCCGAAGCCGGTCCAGCCACCCATGAAGATGAGCGGAATCGACGCGTAGTTGACAAGCTGGCCGCGCGTGGCTTGCCGCGTGCCGTGGCGGGCGGCTACGTGCGCAATCTCGTGCGCCATCACGCCGGCGAGCTCGGATTCGTTATCGGCCCGCAGCATCAGCCCGGAGTTGACGAAGAAAAATCCGCCCGGCAACGCGAAAGCGTTGATTTCCTGGCTGTCGACCATCTTGATGGTGAACGGGACCTTGGCGTCCGAGTTGCGGACGATGTTTTGTCCGACGCGGTTGACGTACTCGGCGATGATGGGGTCGTCGATGATCTTGGAGTGGCGCTCGACCTCCTGCGCCATCTGCTTGCCGAGCGCGATCTCTTTTTCTAGGGAGTAGAAGTTGAGGCCGCCATCAACGTCGCGTTCGCCGATCGCATCCGGATCTTTCTTGTCGCCGCCCTTCTTCTTGTCCTTTTCCGCAAACGTCGCCGGAACCATTGCGAGAGCGAGGACGATGGGCAGAATCCGCTGCAACTTCTTCATCTTGGGCGACGCCTCCAGGAGCCTTCCTCAGGCTCGACTTCAGTATAGTCGCTAGGTCAAGCGGCGTACAGAAATCCAGCGTAAAACCTGCGGTGGCCTGGAGGCGATCAAGCCCGCGCGATGCGGTTCTTGTCGTCGTCCCAGCGGATCACGGCGCCGGTCTCGGCGGAGGCGTTGATCATGTGGGCGCAGGCGGCGGCGCGGTGGCCGGCCCAGACGTCTTCGACGGGTTGTTTACGCGTACGCACGCAATCGATGAAGCCGGCCAGGTGCAGGCGCGTGTCGGATGCGCCGCGCTCCATGAACTCCTCGGGCTCGGGCCGGTCGGGGCGCCGTTGCTCCTCGGGGTGCTTGCGCTTGTACGCTTCTTCGAGCTCGGTCGGCCAGGAAGTTGTGATCCAGGAGTTGTTCTCGCGTACGACCTCTTCCTGGAAGGTGAAGCCGCGGTAGCCCAGCGAGATCGAGCCCTCGGTTCCCAGGAATTCGAAGCCCGTACCCGCGGACTCGTTGTTGAACGTGGAGCTCAGGTTGACCGTGAATCCCTCGGGGTAGCGCAGGATGGCGTTCAACGTATCGGGCACGTTGCGGCTCTTCTTCCAGCGGTAAAGGTCGCCGAAGGCCACCACTTCTGCCGGCGCCTTGGCGCCCATCACGTAGTGGATCGTGGTGCAGAGGTGGACGAACAGGTCGGTGGCGATGCCGCCGGAGTAGTCCTTGAAGCAGCGCCAACGGAAGAAGCGTTCCAGGCTGAAGTCGTGCTTGGGGGCGGAGCCGAGGAACAGATCCCAGTCGACGGTTTCGCGGTTGGCGTCCGGCGGGATGGGATAGATCCAAGCGCCGGACTTGGAGTTGCGGTTGTAGTAGGCCCGCACCATCGTCACTTTGCCGAGCTTGCCGTCCTGAACGTACTCGCGCGCTTTGATTTGGTTGGGCGTGCTGATGCCCTGGCTGCCTACTTGTAGAATTTTGCCCGTCTTCTTGACGGCGGCGGCGATTTCGAGACCTTCGTCGACCGTGTAGGTCAGCGGCTTTTCACAATAGACGTCCTTGCCGGCCTCGAGCGCTTCGATGCATTGGCGGGCGTGCCAGTGGTCGGGAGAGGCGATGGTGACGGCTTCGATGGACGGGTCGGCGAGGATGTCCTGGTAGGAGGCGACCCGGCGCGCGCGTCCGCCGGTCTTTTCCACAGCGCGCTCCATGCGGCCCTTATAGCCGTCGAAAACGCTGACGATCTCGACGTTGCCGTTACGCTGCATGGCTTCGAGCAACTGATGCGCGCGAGCCCCGACGGCGATCATGCCAACGGTTGTACGATCCGACGGAGCGCCGGAGAGTGCGGATGTGGCCAGGGTTCCAGCCCCTGCGAGGAAGAGCCGGCGCGTGACGTCTTGTGGCATGGAAGTTTGAATTATAGCGGCTGCGCGGGTCGGGCTAGTGAAGAGGAGGGAGCGTATCCCAGTACTGCACCTCACCTTCGGCCGTGGAGGCGGCGATGCGGTCTCCGCTGGCGGCCAGTGCAACCGCGAGCGCCGGCCCTTGCATGGGCAGCTTAGCCATGGAGCGGCCCTCGTGGACTTTCCAAACGCGGAGTTGCTTGGAGTTGGCGCCATCGGAGACTGCAATCCACCCTTGACCGCCGTCGGGCGTCAGTGCGCGGACGCGGCCTTGCAGCGAATAAGTCCGGACTGCACGGCGGCTGGGCATGTCCCAAGTGACAACTTGCTGCCCGATACCGGCGGCGAGCTCGAGGCCGTTTGCGCTGAAGGCGATGGTTTCCGCCTCCGGTCCGCCGGCGTGCAAATCCTCACGCTTATCGGTCAGGCCGACGCCCCACAGAGCGATCCTGCCGGGCTCGGACGCGACCAGCATGGGGCCGGCTGGGCTGAAGGCCATCGCTTTGGGCGGACCCTTGGGAGCGGAGAATGACCAGGATTCGTTGCTCGCCAAGTCCACCACGCGCACGGCCTTGTCCTCGCTGACGGCGACGCGGCGGCCGCGGTTGGAAAAAATCACCCCGTGCGCCGGCCCTAAGGCATCGAGGCGTCGGGGCGCGCCGCCTTTCACGTCCCACACCAGCACGGAGCCGTCCGCAGCGATCGTGACGACGCGATCGCCATCCGGCGACACGGCCATGGCCCGACTGCCCGCGGGCCCGCCGTCGAGATCGGCCAATTGGCGGCCGCTCCCGGTGTCCCATACACGGATGCGGCCATCTCCCAGGCCGGCCGCCAGCACTTTGCCCGTGGGCGAAAATGCGATGGAGGCGACGGGTTGCTCGAGCCTCATCGTCTCCCGCAGCACGAATCCGCCGCCCGCGATGGAGCCGCGCGTTGGCTGTTCGACTGAGGGCGGCGCTCCGACAACCGCGCGGGCGGCTTCCGCTCCGTCTGCGCCCATGAAGGCCCTCACGCCGAGGTAGAGCAAGACCACGGCGCTCAGGCCAAGCAAGGCGATGCGCGTACCGTTCTGCCGGCGCGCTTTGCTGCGGATGGCCATCGACCGGCGACGCGTTTTGAGCGAGGATTGCGCCGAAGCCTGCGGGACCACGGCATCCAAGCCGGGATTGCGGGCGATCGCTTCGATCGTGCGGCGAAACTCGCGCGCCGACTGGAACCGTTCGGCGGGGTCCTTGGACATGGCCCGCAAGATCACCGTCTCGAGTGCGGGCGGGATGTCCGGCGCGAGCTCCGAGGGCGGTTCGGGGTTCTCATGGACCGCGGCTCGCAGCAGGTCAAAGCTAGAACCGTGCTGGAATGGCCGCTCACCCGTGGTCATCTCGTACAGGACCGAGCCGAAGGAGTAGACGTCGGTGCGGTGGTCGACCGATTCGAGCCCACGGGCCTGCTCGGGCGAGATGTAATAGAGCGAACCGACTACGATGCCCGCTTCCGCGTTGCGGTTGTCATTGCGATCCTTGGCCAAGCCGAAGTCCATGAGCTTGAGCACGCCTTCCGGCGTGACCATGATGTTTTCGGGCTTGATATCGCGGTGCGTGATGCCGCGGCTGTGGGCGTACTCGAGCGCGATGAGCGACTGCACCGCATAGCGCAGCACCTTGCCCATGGGCATGCGTCCCTCGGCGATGATGCGGTCGAGCGAGAGGCCGGCGACGAGCTCCATGATCATCACCAACTCGTCGTTGGCCCAGAAGGCGTTGTGGACGGCGGCAATGTTCGGGTGGTCGAGGCTGGCCTGTAGCTTGATTTCTTTTAGGAAGCGCTCGCCCGCACCGTCGGTTTCGTCGCTGCGGCCTTCGAGCAGCACCTTCATGGCTTCGATGCGGCCCGTGACGCTGTGCTCGACGCGGAAGACCTTTCCCGCGCCGCCAGAGCCGACCACGCCGACGATGCGATAGTCGCCGACCTTGTCGCCGATACGAAAGCTCATGTTCAAGTCCGCCTCGCGCGAGCCATATGCCATGGCGTCGCATGAGGATAGACTGGTCCCCACCTTCAGTCTAGAAGTGTGGAAATGCGCCTCGATTCGGGCGAAAGCCCTATTCCCCCTAGGGATTGAACGCAGCGAACTAGGACGGTCACTGAGGCGGACAGGACTTCCGATTCGGGTCTCCTGCGCTATCATCCGGGGTCATGGCCGCGCGCCTCGTCTTTCTGGCTCTGTGTTTGTGTTCGGCGGCCTATTTTTCTTGGGCTGTGGCGCGCCGGTTAGGCCAGATGCGGGCGGCCCGTCCTAACCTGCGGTTCGACCATGTGGCGTCCCGATTGGGCCGCGTCGCGCGCGAAGTCCTGCTGCAGTCGCGCGTCATCGCGCGGCGTCCGGTGGCGGGTTTGCTCCATGCGCTGGTGATGTGGGGCTTCTTCGCGTTCGCCTGGGTGAGCCTGGAGCACTTGTCGCTCGGTTTGATTGGGCTCGATTACGCGGAACCGGACCATAGCTGGTACGGCTGGTTCGCCGCCGTCTGGGCCTGTGCGGTGCTGGTCGGCATCTTGGGATTGGCGTTCCGGCGTTTCGTGCTGCGGCCACCGGCGCTGGGGGCGAAGCTGTCGGGCGGTTCCGCCATGGTGGCGCTGCTGATCGTCGGCTTGATGGTTACCTACCTGGCGGGCTGGCGATACCTGCAAGTCGGCACGGAGGCTTGGCGTCTGAACTGGTGGCTACATACGGCCGCGTTTCTTGGCATGTTGTGGGTCATTCCCGGGTCGAAGCATCTTCACCTGTTTCTGGCGCCGTTCGCGATTTTCTTCCGCAATGGCGAGACAACGAGCCCGATGCGTCCGCTGGACGAGGACAGCGACGAGGACTTCGGGATGCTGCGTTTCTCGGACTTGGCGCAGAAGGACATCCTGGATGTGAACGCCTGCGTCGAGTGTGGCCGCTGCACCGACGTGTGCCCGGCAAACATGGCTGGCGGGACGCTCAACCCCAAGCAGGTGATCCTGCAAATGCAGCACGGCTTGCTCGCGACGCGGAACCCCGAGAAGGATTCGGTCGCGGGGACGCCGGCGGAGGTGGCCGAGGGAAAAGTCTGGGTGTCAGAGGACGACCTGTACCAGTGCTATACCTGCGGCGCTTGTGAGCAGGCGTGCCCGACCGGCATCGAGCACGTCGGTGCGAAGATTCTCGACCTGCGCCGCGGACTGGTGAGCGAAGGACGCACGCACTCGGACAAGCTCAACGACCTGTTCAACACCATGGAACGCGCGCCACACAATGCATGGGGCGCGTCGCAAGACGTGCGGCGCAAGCTGGTGGAGGGCGACGGCTTCCCGATTTTCGATGGTTCGCAACAGTGGCTGCTGTGGCTCGGGTGCGGTTGCAACTACGACCCGCACGGCAACGACGTGGCGCGCGCGATGCAGAAGCTCTTCGACGCAGCCAAGGTGAGCTGGGGCGTGCTGGCGCGCGAGACGTGCTGCGGCGAGCCGGCGCGCCGGGCGGGCAACGAATACCTTTACATGGAGCTGTCTGAGAAGGTGATCGATGCGATCGAGGCGTCGGGCGCGAAGAATGTGGTGACGACAGATCCGCATTGCTGCCGCATGTTCGACGTGGACTATCGCCAGAACGAACGATTCGAGGCCTTGGGCGTGCGCGTGTTCCACCACACGCAGGTGTTGAGCGAGTTGCTCAATGACGTGCAACTCGACTTCCGCGAGGAGCCGGTGAGCTTCCACGATCCGTGCTACCTGGCGCGTGGACGAGGCGAGACCGCGGCTCCGCGCATGTTGCTTGAAAACGCCGGAGCGGACGTGCTCGAACCATTGCGCCACGGCATGGACACGGGCTGCTGCGGCGCGGGCGGCGCGCAGCTCTACATTGCCGACGACAAGAAAGAGTGGCCGGGAGGGCGCGTGAACCATCGCCGCTTTGAAGAGCTGGCGGCGACGGGCGCGAAGACGATCGCGGTGGCGTGTCCGTATTGCCCGATCATGCTCAAGGACGCGGCAGGCCACGCGGGCAGGGAAGACGTGCGAATCGTCGACGTGGCGGAGCTCTTGGCGTCGCGGTTGCCCGCGCCGCCGGCGTAGCCGCTATCCCTGTGCGGCCGCTTCCAAGGCGGCGATGTCGATCTTGTCCATCTGCAGCATCGCCTTCATGGCGCGCTCGGCCGCGGCGCCGTCAGCGGAATGCATCAGCTCAATCAGCCGCCGCGGCGTAACTTGCCACGACAGGCCAAAGCGGTCCTTGCACCAACCACAACGGCTTGGGCTGCCGCCGCCGGACGTGAGCAGCTCCCAGTAACGGTCCACCTCAGCCTGGTCCTCGCATTCGATGGCGAAGGAAACCGCCTCGGTAAAAGGAAACCGCGGACCGCCGTTGATTCCCACGAATGCTTGCCCGCGCAGCGTGAATTCGACGAGGATGACCTCGCCTTTGGCTGTCGACGGATTGTCGGTCGGGGCCTGCACCACGTGGTCGATACGGCTGTCGGGGAAGATTGACACATAGAACTCCGCGGCCTCCTCGGCGTTGTGGTCGAACCAGAGGTTGGGGGTGATGCGGCTCATCGATGACAGGATGGCATACGGCCGCGGCGCCTGCCGCCTTGCTAAACTGGCGCGGCGATGGACTTTGACTACTCCCCGAAGGTGCGTGACTTGCAGGCCCGCGTGATGGCCTTCATGGACGAGCACGTCTACCCCAACGAGCGCCGTTTTGCTGCCGAGATCGAAGCGGGCGACCGCTGGCAGCCGACCTCCGTCATCGAAGAGCTCAAGGCCGAGGCGCGCAAGGCGGGGCTGTGGAACTTGTTCCTTCCCGAGAGCGATCTGGGCGCGGGACTGAGCAACTTGGAGTACGCGCCGCTGTGCGAGATCATGGGCCGCTCGGCAATCGGACCGGAGGTGTTCAACTGTTCGCCCCCGGACACGGGGAACATGGAAGTGCTGGTCCGCTATGGCACGCCGGAACAAAAGAAGCAATGGCTCGAGCCGCTGCTGGCTGGGGAGATTCGCTCATGCTTCTGCATGACCGAGCCGGATGTGGCGAGTTCGGACGCAACGAACATCCGCGCGAGCATCGAGCGGGAGGGCGACGAGTACGTGGTCAACGGCAAGAAGTGGTGGTCGTCGGGCGGCGGCGACCCGCGCTGCAAGATCTCGATCTTCATGGGCAAGACGGACCCGGGAGCGCCAAAGCACAAGCAGCAGTCGATGATCCTCGTGGCCGCTCGAGACGCCGGGAGTGCGCGTGGTGCGTGTGCTGAACGTGCTGGGCTGGCCATCATGCGCCAGCCGCATGGCCGCGGAGATTCCAATTTGAGAACGTACGCGTGCCCGCATCGAACCTTTTGCTTGGCGAAGGGCGCGGCTTCGAGATTGCGCAAGGGCGGTTGGGACCGGGACGCATCCATCACTGCATGCGCTCGATCGAAGGGAGCGCGCGCTGGAGGCGATGTGCAAGCGCGCGTGCAGCAACGTGGCGTTCGGCAAGCCCTGGCCGAGCATGGCACGATCCGCGCGGACATCGCCAAGTCGCGCATCGAGATCGACCAGGCGCGCCTGCTCGTGGCTGCGCGCCGCGCACATGATGGACACAGTCGGCAATAACAAGGCCGCGCGCAGCGAGATTGCGCAGATCAAAGTGGTTGCGCCGAACGGCGCTGGCTGTGCTCGATCGCGCCATCCAAGCCCATGGCGCAGGCATTTGCGACGACTTCTTCCTCGCCGCGGCGCGGGCGAACCAGCGGATTCTATGGGCTGGCTGACGGCTCAGATGAAGTGCAGTTCCGGAAGCGATTGCGAAGTCTGAGCTGCGCAAAAACCTGGTGTAAGCCGCTTGACAGCGGGTGTATGCTCAAAGCAGAAGAGATCTTCCCCAGTGATCACTAAGGGGTCGCGACGTGCGAATGCGTCGCGGCCTTTTTGCGTTTTGGGCGATGCACTCTCTTCACGGAGGACAACGAACATGAGCGAAACCAAAGCGCTGACGCCGACTCGGCGACGTGCCGTGCAGGCGCTGCTGAGCGCGGCGTCATTCGAAGAGGCGGCCGAAAAGGCGCGCATCCGCCCGGAGACATTGTGGCGATGGTTGCCACGACAAGGGCTTCCAGCGGATCCCTCAAGGAGGAGCGTCGCAAGCTGCGCGCCGCCAACTGCACGCCGCCGAAAGCGCTGCCGAGGTCGCTGTGGAGACGCTGGAGAAGGCGATGCAGGACGAGGCGCTCCCCGGAGGTGCGTGTGGAGGCGTCGAAGGCGACCTTGAAATTGCCGCTGTCCAACTCTACAAGCTGACCGCCCTGGAAGATCGACTGGCTGCGCTCGAGCTTGTGGTCGAAGGAGCGCCCTCGCGGCAAGGATGGCGCTTCGAGCTGAAGAAGCGCGCCGCCGCGGCGGAACGTGCCGCGTAATCGAGGGCGACAGACGAGGACGGCCCTGCGGAAGGGGTGGGGCCGTTACCCTCGGAAACTAAACTACTACCGAGGAATCAGGTCTTTGCCTTGGACCTTCGGTAGGTCGTTGCATTGGCTCGCACCCGCTTGCCGCCTTACCGTCGAGAGGACTAGGCGTGTTGTCGCAATGCGGTTCTTGTTCGCAGTCCTGGCAGCGGCGCTGGCGCTGCAGGCTCCTGTTGCGGCGGCTGCGACTGCGGAGACAGCCCTGGGCGGCGGAGTCGCCGGTCGCATCTTCATCACGCGCAAGCTAACCAAGAGCCGCGCTCCGGCGCCGGGCGCCTACCAGCGCGGCGTGGCGGTCCGGCCGGGTGAGCGGGAAGGCGACTTTGTCCAAGCCGAGCTGCGCCGTACGGCGATCTACGTGGAGAGCGCGGCGGCGCTGCCCGCACGCCCAGTAACGGTGGAGATTGAGCAGCAGGATCGCATCTTCCGGCCGGAAACCGTGGTCATTCCCGTAGGCTCGAGCGTATCGTTCCCCAATCTCGACCCGATCTTCCACAACGTCTTTTCTCTAAGCAAACCGCAGGCGTTCGACTTGGGGAACTACCCGCGCAATGAGACGCGCGTGGTGAAGTTCTCCAAGCCGGGCATTGTGCCTGTCTACTGCCACCTGCACCCGGACATGCGTGCAACCGTGGTCGTCGCGCCGAATTCCTGGGCCACCATGCCGGGCCCGGATGGGCGCTATCAGTTGCCGCCGCTGCCGCCCGGCGAATACACGATCGTGGTCTGGCACCGTTCGGCCGGCTTCTTCCGCGAGACGGTTACGATGCCGCGGAAGGCTGGTGAGGGCCTCGACTTCAGGGTCCCGGTGGATCCGTCGGAGCAGCGCCGATGAGGCGCCCGCCGCTGTGGCTGCGCGCCTTCGTTTACTCGTTTACGCCGGTGGCGCTGGTGCTGGCCTGCGGCGCTTGGGCGACCCAGCTCATGGTGACGCGCCAGATCAAGGACGGGTTGCGCGAGTCGCTACGGCAGACGCGCGCCTTCGTCGCCAAGGCGCAGGCGCATCAAGAGCTGCAGAATCAGCGTTTCCTCTCAGTGGTCTCCGAGAACCCCGTTCTGAAGGCCGGAATGGAGTTGGCGTTGCTGGAGCGCGGGGACGAGGCGGCCCGGCGTACGCTCGAGGAGCAGTTGGTCGACTATGGCGAACGCTTAGGGTTCGACCTGCTCATGGCGACCGACAACGCGGGCGAGCCGTTGGCGATGGTGCGGCGGGACGGCGACGCGCTCGCCTCGTCCTCCCTGATCGAGGCGCCTCGCGGGACCGAAGGTGTGTGGCGTATTGGAGGCAGGCCCTATACGATCTCGACTCTGCCGGTCTCGCTACGCGACGAGACGATCGGCGCTCTCACCGTGGGACGCTTGTTGGACCTTTCCGACTTTGCCGCGGCCGCCGCGCTGACCCGTGACGGCAAGCTCATCGAAACCAACCTGACGCTCGGCGACGCCCAAGACCTGGAGCGTGGTTTGGCGCGTTGCGCCGGCGTCGGTGAGTGCGAGCTCGAAATTGGCGATGAGCTCTACTTGGCCGCGGAGCTCGATTCGCTGCCGCTGGGTGCGGGCTATCGCTTGCATAGCCTGCGGTCGCTCGACGCGGTCCAGGGACCTTTGCAAGAGCTGATCCGCCGCGTGGCCTGGATTGCGGGCTCCGTTGCGCTGGTGCTGGTATTGCTCACTTCGCTGGCTTCGGCGCGTTCGGTGGTGCGCCCGATCACTACTCTGTCGGAACGTCTCGAGCGGATTCCGCCCGATGGGGTTCCGCCCACGCTGACGATCGAGGCCGGGACGCGCGAAGTCGAGCAGCTCGTCGCGTCGTTCAATCGTGCGACGGTGCAGATTCGGAAGGACGCGCTCGCCTGACCGATGCGCATGAGCAGTTTCTGGAAGCCATGACCAGCGCGGTCGATGCGCGGGATGTCTACACGCTCGGCCACAGCCGCCGCGTCAGCGGATACGCGGTGCAGCTTGCGACGCAGATGGGATTGCCGGCGGAAGAAATCGAGATTTTGCGCGTCGGCGGGCTGCTACACGATGTGGGCAAGATCGGCGTCCCCGATGCGGTCCTGCGCAAGCCGGGCCGTTTGACGGCGGAGGAGATGCAACTCATCCAACAGCACCCCGTCATCGGCCGACACATCGTGGAGCGCGTCGAGGGCTTCTCCGCCTACCTGCCCATCATTGAGCTACACCACGAGAACTACGATGGCTCCGGTTACCCCTGCGGCCAGCGCGGTGAAGAGACCCCGCTCGCAGCGCGGATTGTTCACGTGGTCGACGCCTACGACGCGATGACCTCGGATAGGCCCTACCGTTCCGGCATGACGCATGAGCAGGCGACGGCGATTTGGCGCAGTGCTCGGGCACGCAGTTTGACCCGGAGATCGTGCGGCAGTTCCTGAAGTTGGGGCCAGCGGTGGCGATTGACCGGGCGCCGCAGGCCGCCTCGCTGGTGCGACAGTTGAACGATTTGAGCCACGCCGTCGCCGCTTCCGCGAAGCGTCCGACGAGGGAGAAGGCGTGAGGACCGCGGCCAGCGCCGCGCTTGCGCTGCTGCTGGCTGCGCCAACGGCCCGGTAGCCAGGACGCTCCGGCGTTTTCCGCGCCGCTCACTTTCACCGCGGGCGGAACCTACTCGCACCGTTCGAAAGGCAGCCTCGCGGAACCGCTCTCGCCCGCCGGGGTGGGCTTTCGCGCGCTCGTCTATCCGACTGCGCGGTTGGGCAAGGGCTGGTATGCGGCCGGAGCTGTGCAGGTCCGTTCGCGCCGCATGATCTACGAGCAGCTCGACGAACCGGCCGGACAGCCGAAGATCGATGTGATCCAAGCGGCTCTAGGTTACGAGCGCTACTGGGGCAAGAACTTCTTCGGGCTGCGCGCGGGCGTAATGCCTACGGCTTTCGGCTCGTTCGCCTTGCGCTACGACGATTCCGTCAATCCACTGATCGACGTTCCGGTGAGCTCCGGCTATTACTACAAGAACGTGACCACGCTCGGGTTGACCGGCGCGCAGATCGACGCCACCTTCGACAAGCTCGACCTGCGCGTGCGAGCCTCGACGAGCTCACCCGCCAACCGGCGAGGGCCTTTTCAGTCCGACCAGTACCTAAGTTGGACCGGCGGCGCCAGCTGGACGTTCTTCCAAGGCTTGCGCGTCGGTGTCTCCGCTTACCGCGGCCCGTACCTCGACCGCGGCTACCGCTTCTTCCGTCCGGGCGAGATCCGGCCGAAGGATTTGCCTGCGACCGGATATGGCGTAGACGTGCAGTTTGCGCGCGGCCACTGGAACGTGCAGGCAGAGCTGCAAAGGTTCCAGAAGGCGTATACGGCCATTCCCACGTTCGAGCAGGTCGCCGGGTACGGCGAGGTGAAGTATGCGTTTCGGCCGCGCTGGTTTGTCGCCTTTCGGGGCGGACACGAGCAGGGCGGGCCTCCGCCCACGCGGACGGTTCTCGAAGGCGCGGTCGGCTATCGCGTCTCGCCGCGTCAGCTCGTCAAGGCGGGTTACCAAGCGTACCGCGGGCCGGCTACCCACGGGGCGTTGGGCGACGTCATCGGCGTGCAGTGGGTCACGCGGCTCGATGGCGTCGACTCGTTGTGGAATTGAGGCGTCAGTTCTTCTGCATCGCTTCGAACGCCTCTTGGACCCACTTGGGGACGTCTGGCTCCCACTCGATCTTGCCGCCGCGGGTGACCTTCCAGCGGTGGAGCCATGAAATGCCATTGGCCGCGACGTATTCATTCGGCTCGGCGTAGGCGGGATCTTCGAGCGCTTCTTCGAGTGAAATGAAGCGGTAGCCGCGCTTGCGCAGCATGGCGAGCAGGTCTCCGGTGGCGTCAGCGTTGAGCATGTTCGAGTGCATCAACAGGATCTGCGGGATCTCGCGCCCGAACAGCTCGTTGGAGCTTTGCTCGAAGAACGCCAGCACGGATTCCATGTAGGGAACGTAAGCGTCGCGGACGCGCTTCTCCAGATCCGCGTTCGCGGTGCGACGGGCGTAGGCGAACAAGTTGGCGAAGATCCAGTCGGAGTTGTCGAAGGTGACAGGGGCTTCGCGGAAGTGGTGGTCGGCAAGAAAGGCTTCGAGGCGTTGCTTGTCCGCGGGCGTGGCCCCGGCATGCAGCATGGGCCAGCGGAAGAAGCGCACGGGCTTGCCCGTCCAATCTTGGAGCAAGGCGTCGGCCTTCAAAATGTCTTCTTCGTACTCGGCGATCGGCGTGCGGCTGAGGCTCTTGTGGGAATGGGTATGATTGCCAAGCTCGACGCCGGCGCTTCGCCACAAGTTGAGCGCTGCACGCTTCTGTTTGATGGTAAGGCCGGGGCACTGCGACGTAATTACGAAGGCGGTCAGTGGCGCCTTCTCCGCGGCGAACTGTGCGAGCAGGCGCTTGGTGGCCGGCATCAGGTTTTCCGGTTCGCACGCCTCGGGGCCGGATTGGGCCATCGGAAGGTCGTCGATCGTGAGCGCAATGCGGCGATCCGGCTGGGCCGCACAGACGCCGCAGGCCAGCGATACGGCCAGGAAGAGACGCAAGAACATCCTCCCAGCGTACCGATCTGTAAGAATGAAGGCGGCATGAGATTCCTCCTGCTCGTCTGCTTCGCACTTCCGCTCTCCGCGCAATACGTACCTCCCGGACCGCAGACGGAAGGCTGTCCGCTGCGTGCGGTGGACGGCATCATCAAGACGATCACCCCGCAGGGCCAGCTCACCATCGAGAGCAAAGGCCAGCTTCGCGTGGCGCAGATCACCTCCGAGACGCACATGCGGATTCCCGGCTACGACCAGAAGCAAATCCAACAGGGTCTGACCGTCAAGCTGCCTCCCGGAACGCGCGGCAAGTTCCGCATTTGCGAGCGCAATGGGGAGATCTACGACATGAAGGTTGTCGAGGACAAGAAAAAGAAGAAGAAGGACTGACGTCCGGGTCCGCAGGCTTGTAGCCTCGCCGGGTCATCTCGCCATCCGATCCCACAGGATCCGGAAACTTCGTGTTCAGACCCCACGCCTGATGGGTTGAAGGACATTGGAGGTTTTCCGCCTTGGGTCTGCCTGAGTTTTCCATCCGCCGCCCGGTGACCGTGGCGGTTTTCTGCTTACTGGCCATCCTGTTGGGCGCCATCGCCTTCTGGAAGATTCCCGTCGATCTGATGCCGGAGACGGTCTACCCGACAATCTCGGCGCGGGCCGAGTACCCGGGCGTGGGTCCGGAAGAGATGGAGACGCTGGTCGCGCGTCCGCTGGAAGAGGCGTTTTCCGCCGCACCAGGCGTCAAGGAAATCACCTCCACCGCGTCGGAAGGTATGGCATACGTGCGCGTGGGCTTCGATTATGGCGTGGACCTGGACGAGGCCGCCAACGAGCTGCGCACCCGTCTGGACCGCCGCCGCGGCGACTTGCCTGAGGACATGGAGCCGCCGATCCTTTTCAAATTCGACGTCTCGCAATTCCCGATCATGTTTCTGACGGTGGCGTCGGACGACAAGGACCCCAAGGAGCTGCGTCACTTCGTCGAACGCTTCATCCAGCCACGTCTCGAGCGCGTGCCCGGCGTCGCGCAGTTCACCGTGCGCGGCGGTTTGCGGCGGGAGATCCACGTGGACCTGGAGTTGGCGAAGCTGCGCGCGCTCGACCTGCCGGTCTCAGAAGTGGTGCGCATCGTCAGCCAGGAGAACTTGAACGAACCGGTCGGTCCCGTGCAGGAAGGGCGCTACGAAGTGCTGCTGCGGACGAAGGGCGAGTACGAGAACCTCGAACAGATTCGTAACGTCGTCGTAGCCGTGCGCCAAGGCGTCCCGGTCTACCTGAAGGAGATCGCCAACGTCGAGGACTCGCACGAGGAAGTGCGCCAGATGGTGAGCGTCGACGGCAAGCCCGCCGTCCGCCTGTTCGTCTATAAACAATCGGGCTCGAACACCGTACAGGTTTCGGACGGAGTCTGGGAAGCGGTCGCGGCGATCCACAAGGACTATCCGAAGATCCACATCTCTTCGACGGGCGACTCGGCCGACTTCATCAAGGCGGCTATCCGTAACGTGCGCGACTCCACTTGGCAGGGCGGCATCCTGGCGATGGTCGTGTTGCTGGTGTTCTTGGGCAGCGTGTCGAGCGCGTTCGTCATCTCGATTGCCATTCCGGTTTCGGTCATCGCGACGTTTGCCCTGATGTACTTCTGCGGCTTCACGCTCAACACGGTCAGCTTTGGCGGCCTGGCGCTGGGTGTGGGCATGCTGGTGGACAACGCGATCGTGGTGCTCGAGAACATCGTGCGCCACCGCGAAGAAGGGCTGCCGCCGCAGGAAGCGGCCATCGTGGGCAGCCAGGAAGTGGCGATGGCGATCACCGCGTCGACTTTGACGACGATCGCCGTGTTCGTGCCGGTGGTGTTCCAGCAGGGCGTCTCGGCGGTCACCTTTCAGCAACTGGCCTACGTGGTTTCGTTCTCGCTGATCTGCTCATTGCTGGTGGCGTTGACGGTTGTGCCGGCCATGTCGTCGCGCTGGATTCGCCTCTCCGGGCGCGAGTCCAAGAACATCTTCCGCCGCATTCTCCGCGCCGGCCAGGTCGCGATCGACAAGCTGGGCGACATCTATGGCGGCTTCCTGGGCGACGCCTTGAACCACCGCTGGATCACCCTCGGCGCGGCGGCGTTGATGTTCCTCGTCGCCGTCGAGATCATCCCTTGATTGGCGTCGAACTCCAGCCGGAAGTCGATGAGGGCGAGATCCGCGTGAACATGGAGCTCGAGCCGGGCACGCGCGTCGAAGTGACCGACGCGATGCTGCAACGCATGGCGCGCATCGCCAAGGAGACGCTGCCGAGCGATATCCAGACAATCATGATCGAGAGCGGCGGCGGCGGCTTCTCTTCCGCCCAGGGCCAAAACTCGGGCGAGCTGCGCATCCGTCTGGTGGACCGCGAGCAGCGCTCGCAGACAGCGCTCCAGGTGGCGAACGAGCTGCGTCCACTGATGATGATCGAACCGGGCATGATGGTCCGCACCAACGTTTCGAGCGGCATGTACCGGCGCTCGAGCTCGACGGGCTCCAACGGCGGCGACCGGCTTTCAGTGGAAATCCGTGGCGACAACCTCGACGTGCTCAAGGGCTTGGCCGAACAGGTGCGCGAGACGATGGCTGCGATCCCCGGCGTGGCGGACGCGCAGACGAGTCAGCGTCCCGGCTTGCCGGAGATGGTGGTGGACGTGGACCGCAACAAGGCCTCGAGCATGGGCTTGAACGTCTCGACGATCGCGGACACGTTCAAAACCGCCGTCGGCGGGCGGCGCTCGACGATGTACCGCGAAGAGGGCGACGAGTACAGCATCCTGGTGCGCTTACGTGAACAGGATCGCCTCGCGCTCAGCCAGATCGGCGACGTCCCGTTGTCGCTGCCGGGCGGCCGCACGACTCCTGCTACGGCGGTGGTGAACTTGGTGCGCCAGGAAGGTCCGACGCAGATCGACCGTCGCGATCAGGAGCGCATCGTCGTGGTCTCCGGCACGCTGGCGGACCGCGACTTGGGCAGCGTGATGGCCGACTTGGACAAGGAGCTCAAGGACGTCAACCTGCCGCCAGGCTACGAGTTCCACTATGGCGGCGAGTACGAGGAGCAGCAGGAAGCCTTCCAGCAGATGACCTTCGCGGCTATTCTGGCGCTGATCCTGGTCTATATGGTGATGGCGGCGCAGTTTGAGAGCTGGCGCGACCCGTTCATCGTGCTGTTTTCGGTGCCGCTGGCGGCAATCGGCGTGACGCTCGCGCTGCTGCTCACCAAGACGACGTTCAACATGCAGGCCTTCCTGGGTGTCATCATCCTGGTGGGCATCGTGGTGAACAACGCCATCGTGCTGGTGGACTACGCGAATCAGCTTCGCCGCGACCACGGCTATGCACCGTACGACGCGGTGGTGACGGCAGGCGCGCGGCGCTTACGTCCCATCTTGATGACGACGCTGACGACCGTCTTGGGACTGTTGCCGATGGCGCTGGGCATTGGCGAGGGTGGCGAGTTGCAGGCGCCCTTGGCGCGCGTGGTCATCGGCGGACTGACCAGCTCGACGCTGATTACGCTGGTGGTGATCCCGGCGGTGTATCTGCTGTTCGAAGAACGCTCCTGGAAGCGAGCCCAGGCGCGCATGCTGGAACCTTTGCCGCAACCGGCGAGGGGATTAACCAAACAGGCCGTAAGGTCACGCCATGGCGTGACCGGGGCACAGCATGCTGTGCCCCTACTTCTCTACTTCAGGCCGCGTCCTTGTGCCAGCCGGGCTCCTTCTGAGCTCCGGCGGCGGTTGGCGAGCCGTCGTCAGATACTGCTCGATCTTCGCCACGACGTCGGAGTGTTCCGCCGCAACGTTTCTTTGTCTCCGATGGGTCTGTCTTTCACAGGGCGGTCGTAGAGTTCGAGCGGGCCGATCGTCCACGCGCAGAGCTTTCCACTCGCCCATTCGCACGCTCAGCTTGGTGGAGCCTTGCCGACAGCTCGCTCTCCCAGTAGAGGGGAACTCTGTGCGCGGCTGTGCTTCCTGGCCGAGCAGCGTCGGCACGACCGACATGCCGTCGAGGCCCTCGGGCGGCTTGCCAACGTGCCGCAGCTCGGCAGCCGTCGGCAGAAAGTCCCAGAACGCCCACAGGGAAGTCCGAAACGCCCGGCTGGATCTTGCCCGGCCAGCGCACGAGCATTGGCGTGCGGATGCCGCCCTCGTAGAGATCGGTCTTGTAGCCGCGCAAGCGCCGGCGCCGTGGAAAGCCTTGTCGATCGGCTCGAAGTCGACAGGGCCGTTGTCGGATGTGAAAAAGACGACCGTGTTGTCGGCAATTCCGAGGCGGTCGAGCTCGTCGAGTAAGCTTGCCTACGTCTCCATCGAAACGCGTGACCATTCCCGCGAACGCAGCCGCCGGCTGCTCTTGTACTTCGAAGCCGCGGTCCTCGCGAATGAAGGGCTTCTCCTCGTAGCGGCCGGCGTACTCTTTGAAGTTCTCGTCGGGGACCTGGAACTCGTGGTGCGGCACGATCGAGGGGAAGTAGAGGAAGAAGGGCTCTTCGGCGTGGGCGCGTAGGAACTCGAGCGCGCCGCCGAGCATGACGTCTGGGGCGTAGCGGCCTTTCTGCCCGTTCTGGTTTTCCGGCAAGGGCAGGGGAGAGCCGTTCTTCCAGAGGAATTCCGGGTAGTAGTATTGCGCGTGGATCTGGTGCAGCGGGCCGAGCGATTCGTCGAAACCCTGCTTGTCCGGCGTGCCCTCGGTGCCGGCCTCGCCCAATCCCCACTTGCCGAAGATGCCCGTCGCATATCCGGCGCTCTTGAGCGTCTCCGCGACGGTGGTGACGGGCGACGGCAGTGACAGGCCGCCGGAGTTGCCTCGCACGGGCGTGTGACCGGTGTGCAGGCCGGTCATCAGGGTCGAGCGCGCCGGAGCGCAGACAGTGCAGCCGGAATAAGCTTCGGTGAACCGCAGGCTCTGCTTGGCGAGCTCGTCCAGCCGCGGCGTGCGGATCTCGGTTCCGCCGTAACTGCCCAAGTGGTTCGGGCCCAGGTCGTCCGCCATGATGAATACGATGTTGGGCGGACGTTGTTCGGCCGTTGGGGCGGGCGTCTTTTCGGTGCAGGCGGTTAGGGCTGCGCCGCCTGCTAGGGCGAGGAATTCGCGGCGATTCATGGATTGGCGATTGTAGCAATCGCGCGCGATTGAACGAACCCGCCGACCTGAACCGAGCCCTGGCAGCGATGCCAGGGTTCTGCGCTGGAAGTTCCGCGGACGCTAAACCCCGCCATTGCTGGCGGGGTTCGGTTTGGGCTTGCAGGCCAGGTTAGCGGCGCTGTTCGAGGGTCACCTTCGTCTCACCCGGCTTGCCGTCGCGCGTATAGGTGACGACGATGGTCTGGCCGACCTTCGCGTCGCGCAAGGCGTAGGTGAAGTCGTAAAGGTTCTGGATCGGCTTGCCGTCGAAGCCGGTCATGATGTCGCCGGCTTTGAGGCCGCCTTTGTCGGCGGGCGAGTCAGGGCGAATGTCGGCGAAGCGCACGCCGTTGGGGACTTCGGCGAAGTCCGGGATGGAGCCGAAGTAAGGCCCGTATCCGCCCCCGCCAGAGCCAGACGGAGCGGCGCCGGAATGCGGATCCGGCTCGGCCTTGGTGAACTTTGGCCGGTCGTCGGCCCCGCGCAGCTCTGCGGTCAGGTCGCCTACGAGCCCGACGATCTCCATGGCGCCCTCGGCGTTGATCTTGTCCCAGGTGTCCGACGGCTTGTGATAGTCGCCGTGCAACCCGGAGAAGAAGAACAGCACCGGGATCCGCTTGCCCGTGAAAGACGTGTGGTCGCTCGCCGCGTAGCCGCTGTTGGAGAAGTCGAGCTCGAGCTTGCGGTGGTGGGCGAGGCCCTTCACGAGATCGTCGAACCCTTCCGCCGTACCCACTCCGCCAACGTAGGCTTTCCCCTTGCTGATGCGCCCGATCATGTCCATGTTGAGCATGGCGACGGCCTTGTCGAGCGGCTTCGTGGGGTGCTCCACCCAGTCCGCCGAGCCGAGCAGGCCGATCTCTTCGCCGGCAAAGGCCATCAGCAGCAGTCCGCGACGGTATTCGGTCTTGTCTTCGGCAAAGCGCCGCGCGATCTCGAGTAGGCCCGCCGTTCCGGAAGCGTTGTCGTCGGCGCCGTGATGCACTTCGCCAATCTTGTCCGGCGCGAGCGAGCTCTCGTCGCCCAGGCCAAGGTGGTCGTAGTGCGCGCCCACCACCACATACTCGTCCGTCGTGCCGGGGATGTAGCCGATCACGTTGCGGACCTCAG
The DNA here is from genome assembly GCA_041394905.1 of Bryobacterales bacterium. Taxonomy (GTDB): domain Bacteria; phylum Acidobacteriota; class Terriglobia; order Bryobacterales; family UBA6623; genus RI-231. The sequence goes on from JAWKHJ010000030.1 coordinate 30,976, forward strand.
CCTGCTTCCGCTCGACATCGACGGAGAGGGTAAGTTTGAAGTTATCGGATAGTGCGAACGACTGCGGCTCCTTGGAGAGGTTGATGTCCCGTTGCAGCAGGCGCAGCGACTTGCCCGAGCGGCGGAACCACTTCTCGACGAGGTCGTTTTTCGCCTGGATCATCACGATACCGGCGTCGTCCGGGCCGGAGAGCGAGCCAAACTTGATGAGCCGGTCCTCGCCCTCATCGGGCCGCTGTCCGTTGACCAAGATGACGGCCTTGGCGCCGCGGTTGCGCGCATTGATTGCCTTCGCGATCAGGTTCGCGTGGTGCGTGAATCGTCCCTTCGCGCCTGGTTCCTCTTGGAAGAACTCGGGCTCGTAGCGCAACACGACGACGATCTTGTCCTTGACGTCCAAGTGGAAGTAGTCGTCGTAGGAGAATTCGGATGCCGAGATCCCATATCCGGCGAAGACCACCGGGCCGCTGACCTCGCCACTGCGGGAAAAGTTGACCGGGGTCCAGCCGTCAGAGGGCGCGAGCGTTTCGGTTCCGGCGTTGTTCTCGACGGTGATCCGGTTGTTGGAACCCATCTCCGCACCGGTGGTCACGGTGAAGGGTTGGAAGTATTCGTTGATGCCGGCGGGTAGGATGCCGAGCGCCGCGAACTGACCGGCAATGTAACCGGCGGCGCGCTCGAGCTCTGGGCTGCCGGCTCCGCGGCCCTTCATCTCGTCCGCGGCAAGCAGCTTCACCTCTTCGCGATAGCGCTCTGCCGGCGTGGCCGCCAGGGAGACGCACGCCGAGAGGGCGGCGAGAAGCAGGGCGCGGCAGCGAATGTTCATGACTGTTATTGGGGGAAAGCGAGATCGATGGCGCAGCCGCAATCGTCGCCCGCGTTGTGGGTCACTTCCTGGTAGTCGAGCTCATAGTCGATGATGGCCTTGAGCTGTTCCCACTCCGGCGCGCCGCTCAACCTGCGGCCGTTGACGAAGACAGTCGGCGTGGAGTTGACGCCTAGCGCCGGCCCTTCGGCGATGGATTCTTCGACCTTCGGCAGCGTCTCTTTGTTCTTGAAGCACTGCGAGAACTTGAGCGAATCGACGCTCTTGCCGTTCAGGAACTCCGCGACCTTGGTCTCCAGGTTCTCCGGCGTGATGCTCTTCTGGTTGTCGAAGATCCAGTCGTGGTAGTCCCAAAACGCCTCTGGCTCCTGGTTATAGATGCAGCGCCCGGCCACGGCTGCGTCCTTGGCCCAATTGTGAATGCTGAGCGGGAAATCCTTGAAGTAGAGCCGCGCCTTGCCGCCGTACTGGTGCAGGAAATTGGTGCGCAGCACCTTGGCTTCCTTGGCGCAGTAGGGGCATTGAAAGTCGCTGTAGACGACGAGCACGACGGAGGCGCCTTCCTTGCCGAAGGCTGGCGCGGACATGGTGTCGATGGTCTCGTTGGTCTTGTGGAACGGGTTCTTGTCGACGTCGTAGGAGTTGCCCTCGAGGATGTGCTTGCCGTCCTTGGTGATCAGCAGCTTGCGTTCGAGCGATTGCAGCCCACGTGAGGCGGTCACGGTCACTTCGAGCAACCCGGGAATGTCAGACTCGACCGGATCAGAAATGGCGACATTGATCTGTGGCCCGTAGACATAGAGGTGACGCACGTAAAACTCGAGGTCGCCCTTGTCGAGAGCATTGGTCGGCGGCGCAACTTTGGGCGCCTCAGCCTTGGGCTTTTCGAGCGGGGAAAGGCCCTGCGCGAAAGCGGCGGAAGCGAGACAAACGAAGAGCGCGGCGGCTACGGGGGGTCGCCAAGTCATGGTCGTATTGTACGACGCGTGGCAAAGCGATTCCGGTTGCCCGACCAGCTCACTCTGTCGCGTAAAACTCCTTCGCTCGCTCGAACAAGCGCACGACCTCTTCGCGGTCCGCATCGCGCTCGAACCGTCCGCGGGTGCGCACGCCCTCGATCAGTCGGTCGATCCAACCCGCGAAAAAGCGCGCGGCCTCGGAATCGCGGTAGCGCTTGCCGTCGACGGTCAGCCAGACGGGAGTGGTGTGCGCGTAGAGGCGAAAATCGTTGACCACCAGCGGATGCCACTCGCCGTCGACCCGCGCGGCGACCCAGGCCGGGCCGTCGAGGGTGAGCTCGCGGTTGAGCGTGAGGTCGCCTCTGGGGCCTTGTGCTGTCGCGACGACCTCGCCGTTGCGCACGATTTCGAGCGAACGCATCGGCGCAGTCGACCGCGCGCGGACGCTGACCTTGACCGTGTCGCCGGGCTTGGCCGCGATCTCCGATCCCGGGGGCTGACCGTTGACGCTGAATTCGAGCAGCGGTCCGTTCGAGACGAAGCTGTTCCCCGCGCGGTAGGCGTCGACCCATTCGTCGTAGTCGAGCGTGGGCTTGCCGGTATTGACGAAGACGCGCTGGCCGCCGGCGAGCCAGTGGTGGCGGCGATTGGTAAAGCTGTCGCTGCCGCCCGAGATGACCAGTCGCAGGCCGGTGTTGAGCAGGCGGTAGTAGTAAGGCGTGACGGCGCGCTCGTTCGAGTTGCTGAGCACGTCCATGGCTTCGACCACGCCCAGCGCCGCATCGACGGGCAGCTCGCGGGCGGACATGGTGAAGGGATCTTCGGTGAAGTTGTAGCCCGGGTGCGCGTAGCTCGCCACGCCGCCCGCTTGCTGCGTCGCGGCGGCCTGATTGTAGTTCGGCGGGTAGTCCCACGGGTGCGGCGAGTCCGGAAAGCCCGTGTAGAGCGGCTTGATGAGCGTCGAGATCCCTGGCAGGCACATGTGGCCGTAAAGGTTCGCGCGCATCTCTTCGATCCAGCGCAGCTTGTGGCGTGGCGTAGAGAGCACGTTCGGCTTGCCTTCGAAGTACTGGTCGTCGTGAACCTGCCAGCCGACCGAGTTCGCCACCATTAGGTTCGCCACGTTCAGGTCCTCGCCTTCGACTTGTAGGAGCATGTCGGCGGGGCCCAGGAACTCGTGGTCGTTGTAGTTCATGTGGATGTGCGAATCCCCCGACCACCAGCCTTGGTCGGAGATGCGTGAGGTGCGGTGCAGGTTGAGCGTCGCGGTCGCGGTTTCTCCGGGACGGATGCGGATCTCAGCGCGGTCGGACTCTGTCTCGAAGCCGCGCACCGCGGTCAGCCGCGCGACGCCCGCAGGCAGACGCAGCTTCGCCTTGCCGCGGGCGTAGAAGAACGGCTGCCCTCCCGACCAGGTGATCTTGGCGAGCGCCGAGCCGTCGGCGGGCGCGTAAGCGAGGCCATCCGAGCCGAAGGCGGTGACGCGCGCGGTCGTGGGCTCGCCCTCTTCGAGGATCGTGAGGTCGAGCTCGCCCCATTCGACGACGTCGACGCTCGTCGAGAACGAGGCGTGCATCTTACTTTGCGGCGGCGGGCCTTCAGGGCCCGGCCGCCCGGCAAACAGCTCGATACTGACGGTTTGACGCCCCGTGGCCGTCGGTCGCAGGTTGAGCGAAAGGTAGCTGAGGCCGATCGGCAGCTTGAAACCGTCGCCGACCCCGATGCCGCCAATGCTCGCTTCGAGCTTGATCTCGGCTGGTGAGCCGGTGTCGTTGCGGACAAGTACAGGCAGGTTGAACGTCTCGCCGACGCCAAGTGTGAGCGGTTCTTGTCCGTACGTGATGGAAGAGCGCCCGTCGGCGGCGATTCGGGCCTTCAGACGCCGGGCAGGTCCAGTTCCCACAGATCTGGCGGGTTGCTCATGCGCCAGTCGCGGTAGTTGATGGTCAGCGGGATGCGAAACTCGCCGGTCCGCCGCAACAGCAGGCGCACGAAGTCTTCCGGGTGAGCGGCCCGGGGTACTCGATCGACTGAAACCCCGTCCGCGAGGCTTCGAAGGTACGCTCGTCGGCCGGCGTCGGGTTCTCGCTGGTTTTGGCAGTGTAGAGCAGACCGGCGAAGAGCAGCAGCAGCGCCGCGCGCCGCGGGTTGCCACGAAGATAGGACAATCTCATCCCCCTACTCCTCGTACCAATACGCCACGGACCAGTACCGGCTATCGCGCGCCGAATTGTTGTGCCCGCGCTCCAGGCTCACCTTGATCGACTTGGTGAAGGGAATCGGGTCGCGCGTGTGCCAGCGGTACATCGTATAGCGTCCCGCCTGCCAGGCTTGGCGGTAGGCGAGCTTCTCCAGGTAGCTCAGCCCGTGGTCGGGGTAAGTGTACGCCTTGCGAAATCCCCACGCCCCGCCAAAATAGTCCTCCGTCCCGGTGCCATAGAGCGACGGCTGCTTCTCGCCGTCGATCCAAAACATGTCATCGCCTTCCCACCAGCCCGCGCGCATGGCGTCGGCGGAGACGACCATGCCGAGGAAGTGACCCCGGCCCGTGGTCTCGAGGATCAGGTGGTTGTCGGCGCCATCCGCGTTGATCGAATCGAACGAGCCGTCGCCGGGGCGCGGCTCTTCGGGCTCGGATTCGCTGTAGCGTGCATGGAAGCGCAAGGGCTCGGCGCGCGCGGCCATTCCTGGTAGTCGATCTGGTAGTAGAGCGACCGCAGCGGTTGCGCCGAACGGTTCTCGAGCACGATCTTCGCCCCGCGCATGTACGGCATCGAGAAGTAGGTGTTGAAGCCCGCGACGTTGCTGTTCGAGAGGTTGAGGTTCAGCTCCGGTCTTGCAACGACCGTGACTAGAGACGAGTTGACCGGCGCCACTCGTCCGTGGCCGAGCGCATGGAAGTCGCCGAATGGCGCTTCGACTGCCGGCGTGGACGCGCCGTCCCAGTACATGCGCAGCCAGATGTTGTCGAGGTAATCCGGGTCGTCGATCGCGAGCGTCATCCAAGTGTGGACGATGCGCCCGGCGCCGCGAATGTCCGCGATGGTGAACGATTCACCCGGCGGCACGGTCTTGGCGTCGCGATTTGCACCGTTTTCGCGAAAGCTCGAAACGCGGCGCGCTCGGTAGGGCTGGGGTTGGTCGAGGGTCTGCGCCGAGGCGGACAAGGCGAGCAGCAGCAGGCAGGACAGGCGCAACATGGGGCATATTGTAGCCGCCGAGATGACGTACGCCCGCGCGATTTGCTTTGCTGAGAGGAGGTGGCAGTCCAAGGCAAGAAGCTCGTGTTGTGGATGTGCGCCTCGGTGGTGGCCACCCTGATACTCGTCGACGGCTTGCTGCGCGTCATCGGCCTCCAGTTGATGGCCGCCCAGTTTGCTCGATTCGGCTACGGTGTCGGCGCGATGAAGGCATTCGGCGCGGCGGAGTTGCTCGCAGGCATTCTCTTGCTCGTTCCCGCCGCTCGCTTGGCCGGTGCTGCGCTCGGGCTGCTTCTGATGTCACTCGCAGCGTTTGCCTATGTGTCCACGGGCGTGGGCTTCCCGCAGCCCCCACGGTCGTCACGGTTCTTCTGCTGGCGCTGGTTTGGATGCACCTCGAGCAGCGTTTGCCATCCTCACAGAAACCTTGAGGGCTCGGCGCGCCCTAACGTCGAAGTGTTCGAGCATACGTTCGTCGAGGGCGGACGAGGCGGTCGCGGCTGGGCCGTTGGCGGCTCATTGCTAGGCCAGGTTGCGCTCGTCGCGGCCATGGCGGCTTTTCCGCTGCTTGCGCACTACCGCATTCCACTGCGCCACTTACAGGAAAGCCTGTTGTTCCTGGCGCCTCCGCCTCCGCCCGCGCCTCCTCCTCCGCCTCAGGTGAAGGTCGAGCCCGCCCATCGTGTCCAGAGGTTCGAAGAGATCCTAACGCAGCCCAAGAAAATTCCCGACCAGGTTGCATTGGTCGAGGACGCTCCAAGGCTGACTGCGCTGTCCGCCTCGCCGATGGGCATGGAGGGCGGCGTGACCGGCGGGTCGCCCGGCTCCAATTCGCTGCTGCCCTTCCTCAAGCCGCCGCCCACGGTGGCCAAGCCCATCGTGGTTGGCGGACGCGTGCAAGCGGCTCGCCTACTCGAGAAGATTGCGCCAGAGTATCCGCAGGATGCGCTCGAGGCCAACATCAGCGGTAAGGTCGTGCTCGAAGCGGTGATCGGGCGCGACGGCACGATCAAGAGTCTCCGACTCAAGGAAGGCCACCCGATGCTCGCACCTGCGGCTATCGCTGCCGTCGAGCAGTGGCGCTACAAGCCAACTGTGCTCAATGGCAACGCGGTCGAGGTGCAGACGGTGATCGATGTGATCTTCAACATCATCCAACCGCCGCCTGCGCCGGAAGAGACGGGGAAGGGAAAGAAGCGCAAGCGGTGATCGCGCACGCCGCTAGTTCAGCACTGGCCCGCGGGTCGGGTCTGCCACATACCAGCCGAGCACGAGCGTTTCCTGCACATCCTGCCAAACGCGGTGCGCTTCCAGCGCGTCGTCGTCCCAGAAGGCGAAGGTGAGCAGGCAGGCGAGCTCGCCTGCTATCGCAATCTGCGTGTAGGAAGTCGCATCGCGGCCGTTCTCTCGGAAGCGCGTTTCGAGCATCGCGCTGGCGGTGTCGCCGCGGCGGTCCTCGACGATCGGCATGCGCTCGACGCGCTCGTGCGCGAGATCCGCTTCCTCCGGCGCGGCTTGCGCGAGTAGGTCTCGAACGGGCGGCAGCTCATCCATCAGATGCGGCAGATGATAGACCGTGATTTCGAGCGAGGCGTTATCGTCGGGTTCGGGGCGATCCGTCGCTCGAATCGTGCCTTGATGGCGTGCCACGGACCAAGAGCGCGGGATCTCCAGGCGCACCGCGCCCCTGTCGAGAACCAGAATGGAGTTGCCGGCCTTGGCTTTCCAGTTGTGATCGCCGCGCAGTTGAAACGTCTTGCTAATTACTTGTTTTTCAGGCATTTGGGCGCCAAGGAGAATCACAATGTAGCAAGAGCGTAGCAGTGGGCGAACCCGGCTGCACGCCGCAAAACGGGAAGGATTCAAACGGGTCTGGAAGCGGGAACGGCCTTAGGCCGTCGGGTGTAGGATGGTAGGCCCGAGCAGACTCGAACTGCTGACCTCTACCGTGTCAAGGTAGCGCTCTAACCAACTGAGCTACGGGCCTGCGAATTCGAAGGATACCACGCGTCGCCAGACGCTGTCGACTGAGGGTAGAGGACCCTGAAATCCCATAGGAAGAAAGTTCCGAACATCGGAGTAGTCCTAGGGTTTTGTCTAAGCCTTTTCATTCATTGACGTGGTACCTATAGAACTTTAGGATGGGTTTAGTTTTCGTCCCCCCAGGACGAGCACACCCGTGCAAGGTTTATCAAGATGCCCGCCGAATCCACAGCAACCGCCGCCACGACAGACGCCCCGAACGTGAACGGCAAATCGCGCAAGATCAAGATCGCCCTTGCGGACGACCATACGATTTTTCGCGATGGGTTGCGCCGTTTGCTGCAGTTGGAACCTGACTTCGATATCGTCGCTGAGGCCGAGGACGGCTCGGAAGTGCCGGATATCCTGAAGGATCAGTCGCCCGACATTCTACTTCTAGATCTGAAGATGCCGGGACTCGACGGTCTCTCCGTGTTGCAACGTCTCCAGGCGCAAAAGCACAAGACCAAGATCATCGTACTGACCGCTTCGGACGACGAGGGCGAATACGTCCAGGCTATGAAGTACGGAACGTGCGGGATCGTACTGAAGCAGACCGCCACCGATTTGCTCATCAAGAGCATCCGCAAGGTCTACGAAGGCGAGATCTGGCTGGACGCCAAGACGACCGCGGCGGTCATGCGCCAATTCGCGTCCCCGAGCGATCCCGGCCCGCGCGAGCGCGATAAGCCGCGGCTCTCCAACCGCGAGCGCGAGATCGTGGCGCTGGTCGCGCAGGGCTTCAAGAACAAAGAGATCGCGGAGAGGATGTTCATCTCCGAGCAGACGGTGAAGAACCACCTGCACAACATCTTCGACAAGCTCGGCGTCAGCGATCGTCTCGAGCTCGCGCTCTACGCCATCCATCGCAACATTCGCCCGCTGTAGGGCGACCTGTAGCGGCGTTGCTGCTAGCATGGGCCCCGTGCCCGCTCAACCCAAGCTCATTGCTTCCACCCTTGTCAGCGCCTGCGTATCGGCCGCGCTCGGGCTGGGAGTCGCCATCCTCTACCTAATCATTTTGCGCAAAGTGACGGGCGTTGGGCGCGGCATGGACGGGCTGGCGCTGGCTGCGTCGCTGGTCGTGTTCCCCGTCGCCGCCGCGATCTTTGCGCTCGTCTGGACCGGGGTTTCGCTATGGCGCCGCGGTAAGGGCGCGCCCCCCAGCGTGCGCGGTGCGCTGCTGGCCGGCGGCGCAATCGGGCTGCTCGCAGGTTTGGTCTTTGCCGGCCCGAACGGCTTCAAGCTGCATGGCGGCGCTCCGGCGTTCAACTACGCTATGACCGTCCTCGGGGCAGTGGGTGCGGCGACGTTTGAGCTGGTCGCCAAGCGGATGATGCGCGCCGGCTAACCCCGCGCGCGCGAGCGCAGGAACGCATCCCGCGATTCGGTCGACTCGAAGCAGTACGCCTTGCCGTCGATCTCGGCGTGCACCGCGCTTTCCTCATCGACGTAAGCGCCGGTTTGCGGGTCCCGCACGAAGCGGCCCTGCTTGGCCTGCTTGGGCTCCTCTTTCGGCTTGTCGGACTTCATCGCCTTGCTCACCGCGCGCGATACGTCGGAGACGAGCGAGCGCACGATCGCAAGCGCGACGATGATGAGGACGAGGATGACAATGTTGCGCATCTGAGGGAAATGAAAGAGGGGCGGCGGCCGTTGGCCGACGCCCCATCGTTGTTCAGAGCCGACTTCGCGGGGCTGTTACTTCTTCTTCTTCGGCTTGTTCGAGAACTCGGTCTCGACCGCGCCCGTCAGGCTCGTGATCATCATTTGAGCGCTGGGGGCGTTCGGGCCATCGGGCTTGAGCTCCAAGTACTTCTGGAAAGCCTCGACCGTACCCGGGGCGGGGATGATCGAGCCGTCTTCCTTGGTCTCAGCCTTGCCGACCATCGCAGTCCCGAGCTGATAGTACGCTTCCGCGTAGTTCGGATCGACTTCGGTGGCCTTCTTGAAGGCGTCGACGGCGCCGTCGGTGTTGCCCGAGTTCACCATCACCGCGCCGAGGTTGAAGTAGTAGCGGCCGCCGTTGGCCGGGTCCATCTGCGCGGCCTTGGCGAGGTTCGCCTGTCCTTCCTCGATGGCTCCGGACTTGATCTGCGCCAAGCCGAGGTTGTTGTAGTAGGCCGCGGCGTCCGGCTTCAGTTCGATGGCCTTCTGGTAGGAGGCCACCGCATCGGTGAACATCTGCTTGCGCTCGTCGCCCGTCTTCTTCTCGCCCAGCGCCGACTGCACGTCGGCGAGGTTCGCGAAGATCACGTCCTGGTTGGCGTCAATCTCGGAGGCCTTCTTCAGGTTCTCGAGCGCGACATCCAGATTGCCTTCCTTCTTCGCCTGCATACCGAGGTTGAATGTATCGTTGAGCTCCTTGTTCTTCGAAAGCTGCTCCTGGCGCTTCTTCAAGGCCTCTTCGTACTTCTTCCGCTCCTCAGGAGACATCGACGCGATGACTTCCTTCGGAGGCTCCACAGCGCCGCCGGACTGAGCGGCTTTCTGGCGGTTCTTGATCTCGGTGAGGTCGAACTTGATCGGGTCGCTCGTCCCCATACCGATCTTCACCCCGTTGACGCGATCCACGATTTGACCGTCGATCTCGAGTCCGACGTTGTAAGTGCCCAACGGCAGGCCGGCGTGGAAAAAGTCACCCTTTTTCTTCGTCTTGACCTGGTAGTTCCCCTTCACGTCGGTGCGCTCAATCTTGATGAGCATGTCCTTGACGCCGACGCCGTTCTCGGTGACCACACCCTGGATGGAACCAGTTTGAGCAGTCGCGACGGCCCCGAGCGACAGCAAAAGGGCGGGCAGTATGGCGTGGCGAATTTTGTTGAGCTTCATCTTCATTCAACTCCTTGGTTGTAGGCCGTTTATCCTCCGTCAGGATACAACATTCGGTTCGTTCATTCCAACGCGCGCGGCGTACCGGATAGGGTCCGGAACCCCTGCCGCGGCGAAGGCGTTTAGGCGCAGGGCGCAACTGTCACAGACGCCGCAAGCGACGTCCTCTTCCTGGTAGCAGGACCAGGTGAGATCGAGCGGGGCCCGACGGCGGCCCCTTGGCGGATGATCTCCGCCTTCGAGAGGCCGATCAACGGCGTCTCGATCTGAATCTTGGTCTCCGGGCGCGTCCCGGCGTCGATCAGGGCGTTGAACACGCGGTAATATTCCGGGCGGCAATCTGGGTAGCCGGAGCTGTCTTGCTCGACCGCACCGATGAAGATCGCCTCCGCGCCGATGGCTTCGGCCCACGAGGCGGCTGCCGCCAGGAAATGGGCGTTGCGAAAGGGTACATAGGTTACCGGAATGCCCTCGGCGTGCAAGCTCTCGGTCGGCACTGCAATACCGCGGTCGGTGAGCGCGGAGCCCCAATCGAGGTCATGTAGCGCTGGTCGATGACCAAACGCTGCTCGATGCCAAGCCGGTCGGCGATCTGCTCGAAGGCGCGGCGTTCTCGGGCCTCCGTGCGCTGGCCGTAGTCGGAATGCAATGCAGCCAGACGGTAGGATTGGGCGGCGAGCGCGGCAGTGACACAACTATCCATGCCGCCGCTCAGCAGCACGATTGCAAGTTTGTTCGACACTTCAGCCATCCTACCCGCTTCGTGAGACGGGCTGGGGGCAAGTGGGTTCCGTTGGCGGGCATGAGAGCAGAGCCGCGCGCGTTGCCTTTGCGGCTCTGAACTGCGGCATGGGAAGAACGAGCGCGAGCTTCCCACGCCGGTCGCGGTCAGAATGCGAACTTCAACCCAAACTGCAAGCTCCGCGGGTTCGCCGCGCTCGAGATTACGCCGAAGTTCGGCGCGCCCAGCGCCCGGCCCGGCTCGTTGAAGTTCGCCCGGTTGAAGAAGTTGAACGCCTCGAACCGGAACTGCACGTTATAGCGCTCGCCCCAGGAGTGATTCTTCAGCATTGACACGTCGAAGTTGATGATGCCCGGCCCGGTGAGCAAGGCGCGGCTCGAGTTGCCGAACACGAGAGTGCCCGGCGCGGCGACGGCCTCGGTATCGAAGAAGCGCTCGACCGTTTGCTCGTCGCTCGGCAACGCAGGGTCGCGCAGCACGTTCACGCGCTGCGGTCCGGGCGTGAAGGCGCTGCCCAGGCCGTTGGTCTGGGTGGTCAAACCCATCGGGCTGCCGCGCTGCAACGTGATGATCGTACCGAAGTTCCATCCGCCCAGGATCATCGCCAGCGGCCCCTTGTTGAGCATGGCGCGCCCCTTGCCCAGCGGAATCTCGTACACCGAGCTCCAAGCCAGGCGGTGGCGGACGTCATTGCCAGAGAGCGCCTTCTCAGCCGCGCGGTTGTAGTAGTTCTGCATCCCGAGGTCGGATTCTCCGGCCTCGAACTGGGCGTAGGTGTCGTCGATGAACTTGGCGTAGGTATAGTTCGCCAGCATGTTCAAGCCTTTCGAGAAGCGTTTCTCGAACTTCAAGTTGCCTCCGTGGTAGCTCGAGTTGCCCCACATGGGCGTGATGCGGGTCACGGCGTTGAACTGCGGGAAGGGGCGCAACGCTTGCATGTTGCCGGCGCGGAAGCTCTCCGGGAGCACCTGGTTCATGCTGACGTCAGGCCCGGGCAGCTTGTGGCCCACATTGCCTAGGTAGCTGACCTCCACGATCGAGTTGAACCCAACGGCGCGCTGCACCGACAGATTCCACATCTGCGAATAGCCCAGCCGGCGGTCTTTGTCGATCAACTGAGGAGAATAGACGGCGGCCTTCCCTGGAGCGACAGCGCCGAAACCTGGGCCGAGCTCAGGTCTGGCCACGGCCGGAAACCCATCCGCGAGAAGGAATGGCGCGGTGACGCCGTTGTCCGGCGTGAGGAAGTCGCCGTCAATCGAGAAGCCGGCGGCTAGATTGTTCGAACCCGGCAGAGGCGGTCCGTAAAAGATGCCGTAGCCGGAGCGCACGACCGTCTTGTTGTCTCCGAATGGTTGCCACGCCAAACCGAACCGCGGCGCAATGTTGTTGTAGTCACCGTTGTAGACGGTGCGGCCCTGGCCGTTGAGCCCGGCGAAGGTGATCGTTCCGGGGCAGTTGCAGACGGGGTTGATCGCGGTCGGATCGAAGCCGCTTTGCCTGTCTTTCACGTCAACGCGCGGGGTGTGCGTCTCCCAGCGAACCCCAATGTTGAGGGTGAGGTTCGAGCGCAGCTTCCAATCATCCTGCACGAAGGCGGCCCAGTATTGCGCGCGCCGGTCAACGCGGTCGAGCGTCCGAACGATGCCGCGATGCACGTAGCCGGTGAGCAGGCTGGCCATGGCGTTGCCGGTGTTGCCTGCTCCGGCCAGATTCGTGCCCTGGGGCTGGAACGTGAGCTGACCCGAAGCGATCTGGTCGAAGTTCTCGGCGTTGCGCGAATAACGAAACTCGCCGCCGAGCTTTACAGAGTGAGCGCCTTTGAACCAGGAGACGTTATCGACGACGTGATGGTCCCAGATCGGCCGCTGGTCACGGCCGTGGTTGTTCGCGCCCATCGCGGTGAAACCGGAAACATTCACACGCGGGAACGCCAAGCCAGGGACCCCTTTCAGACCGAGTTGGGCCGGCCAACCCCCGTCCTGCTCGAGCGGGCCGGTGATGAAGTAACGGGGTTGGAGGTTGACGCGCACGTCGTTGATGACGGTCGGCGTGAAGTTGTGCAACTCGTTGAAAAGGTAGCTGTAGGCGCGCCTCTGTGCGAAGTTGCCGAATGGGTCCGCCTCCGGACGTGAGAAGACCGGCGTGTTGTTGGTCGGGAAGTCGTGCAGAATATAGCGGAAGCTGAAGCGGTCTTTGTCGCTGAAGACGTGGTCCACCTTGGCCGTCAGCGTGGAGAGATTGAGAGCGTTGGTCCGGTTGCCGACAAAGTTGTTGGCTCCGGCCGCGTTGGACGGCGCGCGATTCTCCTCCGGGTAGTACTCGATGAGCTTCGCTCCGACCGGATCCAGCCGCGATTGGGGAATGACGTTGTTGGCGAACTGACTGCGGGGCGTTCCGCTGAAGGGATCGAAGATACGGGTTAGAGCTCCGCTCGCGTTGGTGGTCTGGGAGTAGTCGCCGGCGCGCTGGAGCGAGGTGGGCACGGTGAGCGTGTTGGTGACGCCGATGCGCTGCTTCTGCCACTCGTTGTTGACGAAAAAGAACGTCTTGTTCTTGATGATCGGGCCTCCGACAGCAAACCCGAAGACGTTCCAGCGCAGAGGCGCCTTGTCCGCCGCGAAGAAGTTCCGCGCGTCGACCTTCTCGTTACGCAGGAACTCGTAGAGCGAGCCGTGCAAATCATTGGTTCCGGAACGCGTGGAGATGGTCATCACGCCGCCGGCCGAGTTGCCGAACTCCGCTGAGTAGCCGCTCTGCTGCACGCGCATCTCCTGCACTGCCTCGACCGGCGGATTGAATAGAGCCTGCGGAATCTCGAGCGCGACGTTGGACGCGTTGACCCCGTCGATCATCCACTGCTGCTGATCGCCGCGGCTGCCGGCGACGGAGATGCGGGGCCGGATGACATCTTTCGAGATGGTGACGGCGTTGCCCATCAAGGCCGCGAGCTCGCCGACGCGGCGGCCGTTGAGCGGCATGTCGGTGACCGTCTTGTTTTCGATGAACTGGCCGACAGTGGAGCTCTCGGACTCGAGCAGCGGCGCGGAGCCGACGACCTCGACGGTCTCGCTCACTTGGCCGAGCTCGAGCGCGATGTCGAGACGCGTCACGCGTCCCAGCTCGATCACCAGTCCGGTTTGGGAATAAGTGCGGAAGCCGTCCATACGCGCCGTGAGCTGGTAGCGCCCAGGCTGCAGCAACGGGACGGTGTATTCGCCGGCTTCGTTCGCGCTGGCGTTGATGGCGACCCCGGTCTCGACGTTGCGGACCTCGATGGATGCGCCGGGCAGCCGCGCGTTGCTCGCGTCGGTGACGATGCCGGTGATCGAACCGGTCGATCCCTGGCTAAAAAGTGACACGGCGCACACAGCCGCGAGCGCGCAGATGCGCGAGAAAAGGTTCTTCATGGAATACCCCTGGCTAAGGCTCATCCCCCTTCGGTAAATCGATTAGCCCTAGCAATAGCGATATTGGAGCCTCTTACGTCTATGCTGATATAGCATGCGTGGTCTAATATCTACTGCAATTCGGCGCCATATTGGCGGCTTGACGGCGGGGTGATAACTAGCCGAACCGTATTGTTGTCCGGCGCATAGTCGGGTGTGGAGGATCCTCCTGTTACATCCGCGAGAAGTCCCGCACTACCGTCGCCCTGAAACCCTCCTCCGCCCGGGTTGACGCGCGCTTGCAGCAGGTAGGCGGTCGTACGCCCGGTCGGTAGCGTGCCTGGCGAACAGCGCAGTTGGCTGCCCAAGAGGGAGCAACCAGGCGGAATCCGCATCAGCTCGATCGCCGGCGCAAGCTCGGCGGTGAGCGTCACGTTGTCCGCCCAGGCAGGCCCACGGTTTGTAACCGAGATCGTCAAGGTCGCGGTTTCGCCTGGAGCAGGGAAACGTGGCAACAAGTAGGCCGAGACGGAGAGATCTACCTGCGTTTCGAGTGGAACCGTTATGTAAGCGGTGTTGTTGGCCAGATTCGGGTCGATCTCCGCCGCCACGACTTGCGCGGCTGCGACAAGCTCGCGCTGGGCCGCTAGCGATACTGTGCCGCTAAGCTCGAGCGCCACGGTCTGGCCCACAGGCAAGCTGCCGATGTCGCAGCGCCACTGCGTCGACTCCTGCGTGCATTGTTGCGGCCAGCGAGACAGATCCAGCGCACCCGGAGTCGAGCCAGACAGCGGTTGCCGTTGCGGCTTCCGGGCCTGCGTTGGTCACGCGTGCCGTCAGGCTTAGCCCGCGGCGAGGCTCGGCCGCACCGGTGCTGGCGGTCCAGGAGACGCGTACGTCCGCGCCGGAACTGGGTGTCGGGTCGCTTCCAGGATCCGGCGTAGGTTCGCCTCCGCTGGTCTCGCTCCCGCCGCCGTCCGAGCCTGGGCTCGGGTCCGGCTCCGTGCCGGGGTTCGGGTCCACCTGTGCTCCTCCCGCTTGCCCGTTGCAATATAGGACGTCGTTCGCGGTCACAACGCCGTCGCCATCCGGGTCGCCGGGGTGACCCACGGCGACGGTTTGGCCCAGCAAGCCGGTCAATGCGACGAGGTCGCTCCCTTGCGTTCCTGGGATGCTGTCGAGCTCGCAAAAAGGTTTAAGGCTCGGGTCGGGCGTCACGCGATAGTCGACCGAACGCACCAATCCGGCGGTGCAACTCGTGTCCAGGTAGCCCTGGAAGGCCGGAGCCGCCGGAATGCCCAAGGCCGGAGCGCCGCGCGACGGCAAGAATGCGCGGACCGCCCGCGGGCAGAAGGAAAGCGCCGCTCCCCGGCGAACCCGTACCTCGGAATTGGAGGGTGCACGTCGCGCTCCGCGGCTGCGATCCGAACGCGTCCGGTGCGGTCGAAGCGAAGGCGATGAGGCGATCTTCGCCGGAGCGGCTGCTCACATAAGGCCCAAACAAAAGCGCCGGCACGGGGTTGCGCGGCAGGGCCAGGCTTCGGCAACCTCAGCGAACGACTCTCCCCCCGAGCGTGTGAGCAACGCCGCGACACGCGCCCGCTCGAAATCGCAGGCGAGCGTCGCATAACCTCGAAAGCCGGGCGCACCGGCGATGGCGTGCGCCGTGCTGCCTTGGCTGACCGGGAAGACCACTTGCTCGCCCGGGGACAACGTGAAGGTTTGGGCGCCGGGTCCGTGACGGCGCCGTCGCCATGCAACTCGAGCGTGCAGGTTCCCGCCTCGGGGACAGAGCCGGCCGTGTCGAGTGAGGCGTTCGCAATCGCGAGAAGCGTCTCCTCGCCGCCTCTAGCCGAAACATAGGGCGCGAGCAGGGCGCTGGGCGGATCTTGGTCCGCGACAGGATCCGTTGCCGGATCGAAGGCCAACGGCGTGGTGTATCGCTCCGGCGCGTAGCCATAGCCTTGCGCGGGTGCGGCGCCGTTCAGCTCGGTCACCGCCGCAAATCCTCTCGCGAACGGGAAATTGCAGGTGGCCGTGATGTAGCCCGAGAACCCCGGCGCCGCCGCACCCTGCCCCCGGCGAGCCGCTGGAGAGCGTGAAGACGAGCTCCCTCCCGCAGCAATCTCGGTCGAGACCTGGGCCGGGGGTGCATTCGCGCCGAAGTAGTCAATACGGCACTGGCCCGAAGACGGCGCGGTGCCGGCCGGCGAATCGAGTGTTGGGTTTGCGATCGCAACGCGTGTGTCGAAGCTCGACGACTGCACCGCGTAGGGGAACAGCATCGGCAGTTCCGCCGCGTCGGCGGCATCGAGCAATCGAGCGCGGCTCTCGTAGACGGCCGCACCTTGTGTGACGATCGCCAATCCCTCCGCACCATCGAAGTCGCACTGCGCCGCAACGTGCCCGCTGAAGCCGAGCGCCAGCGCGGACAGCGCCGCGTCGAACTGGCCGCCGGGTGCGATGGGCGGCGTGGTCTGGTCGCCCGGAGCGTTCTGGCCGCGAAACTTCAGCGCACATGCGCCGGAGCGCGGTGAGATTCCAGGCAGGTCCGCCGTACGGTTATCCACAATTAGCCGTGTGTCGAGGCCGCCGCCGTGGGCTGCGTACGGGAACAGCAGCGTCGTGCGACAGGGCGCGATCGAAAAGTAGCTCCACACGGTCGGACTGTCGAAGAACCGCGGTTCGGGCGCGGCGGCGTCCGCGGTCGTCACCGCGCTGAGCGGGGCAGGGTAGACGCTCACGCGAATGACGCCTCCCTCGACTCCCGGCGCCCATGAGATCGTCGGCGTAATCGGGAGCGCCTCCAGTGTGGCCGGATCCGCGTCGAGGACCTCGTACACCGCGTATGCCTCGCCCGCAGCCGTTCGCGTGAGCGCGACCGAGCCCCCTGCGCCTGGGACGACTCCTCCGGACCCGTCGGCCGCCGCGCCCTCCACTAGTTCCACGCGCAGCGCGTCTCCGGCAATCGAGGCGCTTCCGGTTTCGACGATGTGCGGCAGGTTCAAAGTCGCCCCCTGAGGAATATCGGAGAAGCGCAACAATACTCGGCCTGCCGGCGCAGCGCTCACGTAGCCGGACTCGGTCGGCTGATCGCTGGGGTCAAAGCTTGGGGCCCCCCCGACCCGCAGGGCGGAGCCAAAGCCCTCGCGAATTGTCACTGCCGCCGAAGAGCTGCCCGCTTCGCACTGCATTCCCGACAAGCCGTCCGGAATCGCCAGGAACAGGCTGCGTATGGGCGCTGCGATCTCCACGATCCCGCTGTTTACCAACGAGAACCCTTGCGCCGCGAAGCTCACCGAAGCCGTGATCGGGGGAGGAATGATCGCCGCTTGCGGCACGCCATTTTGAGAAGCGCGCACCCTCAATCCGGTGATGCGCAGCGTCGTCACGTCCGGGTTGCCCGGCCCAGTCGGCACGGGTACGCGAACCGAGAGCCACTGCGACTGATCCGCCGAGATTCTCTGCCCGAACTGTGGATCCTGCACGGCCGAGCTTGGGGCTTCGCAGCCGCCGAAGCGGCCCCCGCTGGCGGCCGGCGACGTGCAATTGTTCTCGTTTACCACCAGCACGGCGTCCGTGCGGTCGACGCCCGCGCCGAAATTGACGTCGTTCGTTTGGTCTACGCTGGTTCGCACGAAAACGTTCATCACGCCTTCCGTCGCGGTGACCGTCACCCCAGGAGCCGTTCCGTTCACACACGTGATCACGATGTCGCCTGCGAGCTCCGCAATGCCCTCCGCCCGCACCGTAGCGGCAGCCGCCGCGACCTCGCAAACGTTCACCCCAGGGTTGCCGTTTGCCTGCGCCGAAAGCGCTACCGTCACCCCGAAAAAGGCGAACAGAAGGAGAATCTTCCTCACGTCGCGAGTGTATGCCTGTAGGCCCTGCATGTACAGGTGTGGAATCGGTATTTCCCGTGTTTTCTGTACTTTTCGGAAAAAAGTTTCAAAGCGGAATTTCGTTCCAAAACGGGACTGTGATTCGAATCGCCGCATACACGGGCGAAGGGGCAATCGCCGTTCCAAAGAGGTACAAACGCAGGCGGACCCCGGCGTTGCCGCCGGGATTGGTCACGCGGACGTCCCAGGTGCGGGCGCCCTTGCCGTTCTTGGGCACGTCAATCCCTAACGTGATCGACGCCGTCGAGACAGAGCTAATCCCGACCACGCTCGGGCCCGCGCGCGGTCAATCGAGTCACGAATTTCTTCTCTCTTCTCTTCCCTCGGGCGGATTCTGGGTGATCCACTCTCCTCCGACAGTACTGAGGACGTTTCTAGTGGTCTATATCCCCCTGGCATAGCCCAGGGAGTACCAAGGGGTGTCTGACCGTGCGTTTCGCAGTGATTTGGTACACTCTGGCGGTCACCGGAGACCCAATCCACGATGAGCCGACCCGTCACACTTTTCACTGGCCAATGGGCCGATCTTCCGCTTGCCACGCTCGCCGAAAAGGCTGCCAGCTGGGGCTATGACGGGCTCGAGCTCGCCTGCTGGGGCGATCACATGGACGTCGCCCGTGCGGCCGTCGATCTGGACTACTGCAAGCAGCAGAAGGCGATCCTCGAGAAGCACAACCTGCAGCTGTTCGCGATCTCCAATCACCTCGCCGGCCAGCTCGTCTGCGACCCCAACAACGACTCGCGCTCGGATCTTTTCGCCCCGAAGGAGACTCACGGCGACCCGGAGAAGAAGCGCGCCTGGGCAGTTCAAGCAGTCAAGGACACGGCCCGTGCGGCGAAGAATCTTGGACTGAAGGTGGCCAACGGCTTCACCGGCTCGTCCATCTGGCACATGCTCTACAGCTTCCCGCCGGTCTCGGACGCGATGATCGACGAAGGATTCGCCTACTTCGCCGAGATGTGGAATCCGATTCTGGACGTCTACGACGAGTGCGGCGTGCGGTTTGGCTTGGAGGTGCATCCCACCGAGATTGCGTTTGACATCTACACGACCAAACGCGCGATGGCGGCGGTGAACAACCGCGAAGCGTTCGGCTTCAACTTCGACCCCAGCCATTTGCACTGGCAGTTCGTCGACCCGGTCGCCTTCCTGTGGGAGTTCAAAGACCGCATCTACCACGTCCACATGAAGGACTCGGCGCGACAACTCGACGGTCGCTCCGGGATCCTGGGTTCGCACCTGAACTTCGGCGATCCGCGCCGCGGGTGGGACTTCCGTTCGCTGGGGCACGGCGGGGTGAACTTCGAAGAGATCATTCGCACGCTCAACCACATCGGCTACGACGGTCCGCTGTCGATCGAGTGGGAAGACAGCGGCATGGACCGCGAGCACGGCGCCGCCGAGGCTTGTGCCTTCACCAAGAGGGTCGACTTCGCGCCTTCGGGCCGGGCCTTCGATGCGGCGTTCGGGGATTGACGCAGTTCGCCGACGCCGATAATAGAGGGGAATGAGCTCGACGAAAGCGGTCATCCGCGACGTGGCGTCTCACTTGCCGGCGGCGCGTTTGACGAACGAGGACTTGGCGGCGCGCGAAGGCGCATTCTCGGCCGAGCAGATCTTCGCCAAAACCGGCATCGTGGAACGTCCGCAGGCCGCGCCCGACGAGTGCGCTTCCGACCTCGCGGCCGAAGCGGCGCGCGCTTTGTTTGCCAAGTCCGGCGTCGACCCCGCTTCGATCGATTATGTGATCTTCTGCACGCAGAGCCCGGACTACTTTCTGCCGGCCTCGGCGTGTGTGCTGCAGCGCGAGCTTGGGTTGCCGACCGCTTGCGGCGCCATCGACATCAACCAAGGCTGTTCCGGCTACGTCTACGGGCTCTCGCTGGCAAAAGGCCTCATCGAATCCGGCCAGGTGAAGCGGTTGTTGCTGCTCACCGGTGACACATACACCAAGTACATCCACCCGCTGGACCGTTCCGTGTGCACCCTGTTTGGCGATGGTGCGACCGCTACGCTGATCGATGCAGCGCCGGATGCCCAGGGTGGTCTTGGCGTGTTTCAGTTCGGGACCGACGGGCGCGGCGCGGACAAGCTCATCGTCCCGGCCGGCGGTTTTCGCACCCCCCGCTCATCGGAGACCGCGGCCGAGGCCACCGACGCGGATGGCAACGTGCGTTCGGCCGAGAACCTCTACATGAACGGCCGCGACGTATTCCGCTTCGCGATCTCGACCGTCCCCCGGAGCTTCCGGGCTCTGCTCGAGGCGGCCGGTTGGACCGCTGACGAGGTCGACTTTCTGTTGTTGCATCAGGCCAACCGCTTCATGCTCGACGAGCTGGTGGCGCGCCTGAAGTTTCCGAAAGAAAAAACACCCTATCGCTTCGAAAATCTCGGCAATACGGTCTCGTCCACGATCCCCTTCGTGCTCGAAGAATTGCTCGACAGCGGACGGCTGAAGCCCGGGGCGCGCCTAGCCCTACTGGGCTTCGGCGTCGGCTACTCCTGGGGCGGTTGCACGGTCGAATGGGTGTGAGAATTGGCACTTTACGGGTGAACGGACGGCGCCAAACACGTGTGCTACTTTAGAAATTCAACCTCCACAACGAGGCTAAGTCGGAGCAATTACGAATGACCCTGGACGACCTCAAGACCGAGATTGCGGACATCGTCGAAGTGGAGCCGGCTGAGCTCTCCGACGATACGAGCAGCGAGAATCTTGCTTCATGGGATTCGATGGCGACGCTTCGCATCATTTCTTTCCTCGATGAGCAACTTGACGATCAGGTAGAGCCAGAGGAAGCGCAGGCGCTCACCACCTTTGGCGCGATCGTGGAGTTCGCACGCAAGCGCGGCATCATCGATGCAGGCTAGGGGGCGAGAGCGAAACGAGGGCTCATGCTGATAGGCTCGTCACCGCGCTTCCAACCCGGCGAGACCGCTTGGATTACCGGGGCGTCGACTGGCATCGGCTTTGCAATCGCGGAAAGGCTGGCGCGGGAAGGGGTCCATGTGGCGCTCAGCGCTCGGCGTGAGCCCGAACTAGAGGCCGCCGCAAATCGCATCCGGCAAGTTGGCGGAGAAGCTTCAACCTTTCCCCTCGACGTGGGAGACGTTAGCGCGATAGGCTCCGTCGCCAAGCAAATCGTCAAAGCTCTAGGCCGACTTGACATTGTGGTTCCGTCCGCAGGTATGCATCTTGTGCTGCCCTTTGACGCAATCTCGCCCAAGCGCTGCGGGGAGCTGCTTGACGTACAGATCAGAGGTGCTATCGAAACCGTGCGGAGCGCGCTCCCTGGACTGCGAAAAAGCGGCGCGCGTAGTGATGGGCAGGGACGAATCTTGTTCGTGAGCTCGGTTGCAGCACAAGGACGTGGCTGGCCAGGCAACAGCGTCTATGCCGCATCGAAGGGAGCGCAGACAACGCTGATGCGTAACCTTGCGGTAGAGTTGGCAGACGCCGGCGTTCGAGTCAATGCGGTCGCTCCTGGTATCGTCCGGACTCCGATGCAGGAGCGTTTATATTCCCGCATTCCACCGGATCAGCAGGAGAAGCTGACGCGATCCCATCCGTTGGGCCTGGGCGATGCCGACGATGTCGCTGCGGCGGCGACGTTCCTACTGTCCTATGAGGCGCGCTGGATCACCGGGGCCCAGTTGGCCGTGGACGGTGGCGCCCTAGTCGCTTAAGAGCAGACCCATGTCCACCGCTAGAATTCGAGCCATCGCATCCTGCCTGCCCGAGCGTGTTGTAACCAACGAGGAACTGGCCGAGCGTCTGCAATTAGCCGACCCGGACGAGATTTTCCGAAATACCGGCATCCGTGAGCGCCGCGCCGTAGCCGAAGGAGAATGCGCCTCAGACTTGGCGACGCGAGCCGCTCGGAAGCTTTTGGACTCGGGGGCAGTAAGACCGGAAGACGTCGAGTTTGTGCTGTTCTGCTCGCAGACGCCGGACTATTACCTTCCCACGACGGCTTGCCTCATCCAGGATCGACTTGGGTTGCCCAAAACTGTGGGTGCAAGCGATATCGCGCAGGGGTGTTCGGGTTACGTGATGGGCCTTGCGTTCATGAAGGGCCTGATCGAATCCGGCCAAATTCGCGGTGGCCTGCTTTTGACGGGGGATTCAATTACCAGGTTCGCAAATCCGCGCGACCGTTCGGTCGCAACGCTCTTTGGAGACGCTGGGACGGCAACTTTCCTCTCGTCCGACGGCCCGGGCGGCCTCTTGGGCGTCACAGTTTTCGGCTCGGACGGCAAGGGCGGGCCGTCGCTCATGATCCCCGCAGGCGGCTCCCGCCTGCCGCGTAGCGCGGAAACCGGCGTCGAGCACGCGGACGCCTCAGGCAGCATTCGCAGCCAGAACGATCTCTACATGGACGGCAAGGAGATTTTTCGCTTCTCGATCAGCGTCGTTCCGAAAGCCTTCCAGGCTCTACTAGACAAGGCCGGTTGGTCGAGCGACGATGTGGATCAAATCGTGCTCCACCAAGCCAACGGTTTCATGCTCGAGCAACTCGCCAAGCGCCTCAAGGCCGGACGGGATCGCGTTCCATTCTGCTTCGAGCGGACCGGCAATACCACGTCGTCCACGATTCCGATCGTTCTCGAACAGCTCGCCGCCGAGGATAAGTTGACGAGCGGGGCTCGCGTCGCGATGCTGGGCTTCGGTGTCGGCCTATCCTGGGCTGGTTGCACCGCTGTGTGGTCCTAAGGGACCTGTTACGGACCCATGTCCTGGTTCGCCCAATTCGGCAGTCGCATCCGCCGCCGCGACACGCCGCTCACGGACTGGCTGTATCGAACGCTCAAGGCTGCCTACCGGATGCAATCTCCGGTGATTCCCGTGCTCCATCCGACGCTCTATTGGGCGCGCGAGCTGCGCCATGAGCTTTGGGAGCGCCTCACCAAAGGCCTCTACTACGAACCGATGTTCCGGACTCGTTGCGAGGCGGTTGGGCCGGGGCTGACGATCGGCAATTACGGCGGCAACGGTATGCCCTGCGTCAATGGCGACCTGCGGTTGTATCTGGGCAAGAACGTTCATCTGGCGGACCGAACCACGTTCGCGGGGGCAAGGTATTCCAGAACCCCACGCTGCGGATTGGTGACAACACCACGATCGGCCCGGGCGTTTCCATCTATGTGGGCAAAGAAGTCTCCATCGGTTCGCACGGTCTCATCGGAGCTCCAGTTGATTGCAGACAATCCCGGCCATCCGATGCTCGATGTGATTGCCCGCATCAACAATGAACCCTTCCATGCGTCAGAAGCTCGGCCGGTTTCGATAGGCGATTTCGTCTGGATTCCGCCTCACTCAACCTACGTGCTGCCTGGATCGAAAATCGGTGACGGGTGTATTCTGCTGCCGGACACGAAGGTAGCCGGCATGGTGATTCCTCCGTTTTGCCTTGTGGGTGGGAACCCCGCTCAGATTCTAGCCAAGCTTCCTCTGCCGAAAGCACTCCAAGACTTGGTGGGAGAAGACCGCTACAAGCAGTATCGAGAGGAGAGCATAAGGCCCTGAAGCTGCACGGCGGCCGTCGCTCTGCGCCTAGCCTGCCGGCAATTGGGGGCGTCGCCGAAACGGCAGCATCCCCCGGCGAGGTTGGTACAGTACGATCGAGCGTCTGAGGGAAGTTGTGAGCATTTATCGTAAAGACCAGCATTGGGGAGCCTTGCTGCTTGGCGTCGCCGCCGGCGCCGCCGCTGGACTGCTGTTCGCCCCAGAGGCGCCGTTACGGTGGCGCCGCAAGGCCAAAGCGGGAGTCTCCCGTGTGCGCGAAGCGCGCGGCGTCTTGCAGGAGGCGCTCGAGGTGATCGAGGAGTTTCGCGCCCTTGCGCGTCCGCTCGACGTAGAGCCTCGCGACGCCATCCGGTAAACTGTCCGCATAATGCGCAAAGCAGCCTGCTTTCTCGCAGCCCTCCTCCTCTGTTCCCCTTTCGCCTCCGCCGAGTGGCCCCAATGGCGCGGTCCATTGCGCGACGGCAAGTCCGACGCCACCGGACTGCTCCCGGTTTGGCCTGAAGGCGGCCCCAATCTGCTCTGGCAGGTCGAATCCCTTGGCGAGGGCTTTGCATCCTACTCGTTCGCCGATGGCAAGCTTTTCACGCAAGGCCAAAAAGACGGTCGGCAGTACTTGATCGCACTGGACGCAAAGACCGGCGAGACAGCCTGGGAGGTGCGCCATGGCGAAACCTACGGCAACAACCGCGGCAATGGTCCGCGCGGCACGCCCACCATCGACGGCGAGCGCATCTACGCCTTGGGCGCCGACGGCAACCTCATCTGCGCTTCCGTCTCGACCGGCGAAAAGATCTGGGAAGTCAACCTGCTCGCCAAGTTCGGCGGCTCCAACATTAAATGGGGTTTGAGCGAGTCTCCCCTCATCGACCGCGGTCGGGTCATCGTCAACGCCGGCGGCCCCGGCGCGAGCGTCGTCGCGCTGAACAAGAACGATGGCTCGCTCATCTGGAAATCCGAGAGCGACGAAGCCGGCTACTCCTCGGCGGTGATCGCCGAAGTCGGCGGCATTCGCATGTACGTGATGCTCACCGGCGAAGCCGCCATTGGCCTCCGTGCGGACACCGGAGAGCTGCTGTGGCGCTACGCCAAGGTTTCCAACCCCACCGCCAACATCGCCACCCCCATCGTCCAAGGGGATCTCGTCTTCGTCTCCACCGACTATGGCACCGGCTGCGCATTGCTCAAGCTCGTTCCCGCTAACGGCGGAATCCAGTCCGAAGAGATCTACTTCAACCGTGACATGCGCAACCACTACTCGAGCTCGGTGCTGATCGACGGCTACCTGTACGGCTACTCCAGCCGCATCCTCACCTGCATGAAGTTCGAAACCGGCGAAGTCATGTGGCAAGACCGCTCCGTCGGTAAAGGGCAAGTCCTCTACGCCGATGGACGCCTCTACCTACTCAGCGAAGACGGCGTGGTCGGCATGGCCGAGGTCAACCCGAACGAGTACAAGGAGATCTCGCGCTTCGAGATCAGCCGCGGCAACTACCCCACCTGGACGCTCCCCGTCATCGTCGACGGCGTGATGTATCTGCGCGACCAGGAGCTGCTCTACGCCTACGACGTGAAGGGCCAGTAGAATAGGCGAATCCCGTTCCTACCGCCGATGCGCGCTCCGTCAGCAGTGACGAGGGCCGGGGGCGGGGAACTATCGCGCGGGTCCTCATGGAAGAGCTCAATCCCACTCACGTCGTCGAGCTGCTGATCCTGCTGTTGATCGCCGCTTCGCTGATCGCGATGGTCACCAGGCGGCTCCGGCTGCCCTACACGATCGCGCTCGTCTTTGGCGGCTTCTTGATCGACATCGTCGACGTCCCGCTGCTGACCGGACCCGAGGGCGCCGCGCATTGGCTCACGCCCGAGATCATCTTCATGGTCTTCCTGCCCGGACTGCTCTTCGAAGCCGGCATCAACATCAACGTCCGGCATTTGCGGGAGAACCTCACGCCGATCCTGTTGATCGCCGTCTTTGGCGTCATCATCGCCACGATTGTGACGGGCTATGGTATCGCCGCGGCCACGACCGTCCCTCTTGGTTCGGCTCTGGTCTTCGGCGCGCTCATCTCCGCTACCGATCCCATCTCGGTGCTGGCGCTCTTCAAGCAGCTAGGCGTTTCCAAGCGGCTTTCGGTGCTGGTTGAGGGCGAAAGCTTGTTCAATGACGGCGCGGCGATCGTGCTGTTCCAGATCCTGGTCGCATCCGCGGCCACGGGAGACCTCAGCATCAAGGCCGGCATCGGCCGCTTCTTCGTGGTCGCCATCGGCGGCGCGGCCATCGGCCTGGGGTTGGGCTATCTCTCGAGCCGGATTACCGAACGCGTCGACGATCCCCAGATCGAGATCACGCTGACCACGATCCTCGCCTATGGTTCGTTCATGCTCGCCGAGCACTTCCACCTTTCCGGCGTAATCGCCACGGTCGGCGCCGGGCTGATGATCGGCAACTTTGGCGCTGAGATCGGCATGAGCTCGCGCACGCGCGTCGCCCTGTGGTCGTTCTGGGAGTACGTCGGCTTCGTCGCCAACTCGCTCGTCTTCCTGCTGATCGGGCTCGAGGTCCACATCCTCGACTTGATTCAGTATTGGCAGCCCATCTTGATCGCGCTTCTGGTCGTGCTTGCTGCACGGGCGCTGGCCGTCTATACGCTTGTGCCGATCAGCGATCGCTTCACTGCGCCCATTCCCACGCCGTGGCGGCACGTCATGGTCTGGGGCGGCATCCACGGCGGCGTCTCCATCGCGCTGGCGCTCAGTCTCGCGCCGGACTTTCCACAGCGCTCCCTCATCCTGGCGATGACTTTTGGCGTGGTCGCCTTTTCGATTGTCGTGCAGGGGTTGACGATCACCCCGTTGATGGCGAAGCTCGGCGTCGAGGCGGGCGAAGAGGATGAGTACGACCGCACGCGCGTACGTCAGATGGCGGCGGCGGCGGCGCTCGAAGAGCTGGAGCAGTTGCGCGACACGCACCAAGTCACCCCGCCCATCTTCCACAAATTGCGCACTGAGCTCGAGGAGATGCAACTTCGCGTCGAGGACGAGATCAAACAACTCCACCTCGCCGACGCCCACTGGGCCGAGGAAGAGGAACGGGTCGCGCGCTCGCGGCTCATCCGCGCCGAGCGCACCGCCATCCAGCGAGCCGCCACGGACGGCCTCATTTCGCACCACACCGCCGAAGTCATGGCCGCCCATGCGGACGAAGAGTTGGAGAAGCTCACCGGCCAGGGCGGGCACGCGTAACCCGTGCTATTCTCGAAAGTGGGCCTCGGGTCTGTGCAGCTTCACGCCGCCAACCCGGTCAGATTCGGAAGAAAGCAGCCGTAACGGTCTCTGTTGCGTGCCGCGGAACCCCGGGGCCCGCTTTCCCCCAATATTCAATGCCAACTTCGCGGGCTCCCGTCCGCGAACGCACTACACTGGAAGGCCATGTCCATCCTCGACGCCTTCAAGCTCGACGGTAAAACCGCTCTCGTCACCGGTTGCAACCGCGGCATCGGCCGCGCCTACGCGAACGCCCTCGCCGAGGCCGGCGCGGACATCGTCGGAGTCAGCGAGCACTTGGCCGATGACGGCGAAGTTGCGAACGAGATCCGAGCGCTGGGCCGCAACTTCCGCGGCTACTCCTGCGATTTCTCGCAGCGCAAGTTGCTCTTCGACTTCATCGAGCAGGCCAAGGCGAACCACCCCCAAATCGACATCTTGGTCAATAACGCCGGCACCATCCGCCGCAAGCCCGCCGCCGAGTTCCCCGACGACTACTGGGACCACGTCATCAAGGTCAACCTCGATGCGCAATTCTTCCTGGCGCGCGAGTTCGGCCGCGACATGCTTGGACGAGGCTGGGGCCGCATTGTCTTCACCGCATCACTCTTGAGCTTCCAGGGCGGCATCACCGTCCCGAGCTACGCCGCGAGCAAGGGCGGCATTCCGCAGTTGGCCATGGCGTTGTCGAACGAGTGGGCCTCGAAAGGCGTTACCGTCAACTGCATCGCGCCGGGCTACATTCGCACCGATGTGACCAAGGCATTGCAGGAAGATCCCGTTCGCAACCCGGCGATCTTGGCGCGTATTCCGGCCGGCCGCTGGGGCGACCCGGCGGACCTCAAAGGCGCGGTGACGTTCCTGTGCTCGCCGGCGGCGGCGTACGTTTCCGGGGTCACCATTCCGGTCGACGGCGGCTGGATGGGGCGTTGATGGAATACGCCGGCGAGAGCGAAATTCTGAACACGCGCGTGTTCGATGCTCCTCGGTCCGCCGTGTATTCTGTCTTCCGTTCGCCGGATTCCCTGGCGCGCTGGTGGGGCCCGGCCGGCTTCACCAACACCATCCACGAGCTTGACCTCCGCCCCGGCGGCAAGTGGCTCTTGACGATGCACGGCCCTGGCGGGGACTACGACAACGAGAGCGTCTTTGAGGAAGTTGTCGAGAATGAGCGCATCGTCTTCCGCCACCTGGGGCCGGTCCATCCTTTCGTCATGACGATGACATTTGAGGACGCAGGGCCCGGCGCCACACGCCTTTCCTGGCGTATGGTCCACGAGACCCAGCTCTCGTCCAACCTTAGTGCGTTCTTCTCGAACGCGAACGAGCAGAACTTCGACCGGCTCGAGGCGGAGCTGCGTGGAGATCGCTGAGAGCCTCGCCCCCGTAGGATGCCCATCCCCTTCCTAACCGCCGAGTGGCGTTCGCTGGCCATGCTCAACTATTCCGTCGAGCCCGGCCTGCTCGAACCGTTCGTTCCCGCCGGCCTCGAGCTCGACCTGTTCGACGGCGTCGCCTACGTCAGCCTAGTCGGCTTCCTGTTCCTGGACTGCCGCGTGATGGGCGTCCCCGTCCCGCTGCATCGCAACTTCGAGGAAGTGAACCTCCGCTTCTATGTCGTCCGCAGGATAGGAGGCGAGCTGCGCCGTGGCGTGGTGTTCCTCAAGGAGATCGTGCCACGAGCCGCAATCGCCTGGACCGCACGCGCCTTCTACAACGAGCCCTATACAGCCATGCCCATGCGTCATGCCGCTGAGCCGCGACGCGTCGGCTACGGCTGGAAGTCTTCGCGCCGCTGGCACTCCTTCGATGTCGACCTGGAAGGCGAGCCCGCGCTCGCCGAGGAAGGCTCCGAGCAGGAGTTCATCACCGAGCACTACTGGGGCTACTGCGCTCAGCGGGACGGCGGGTGCGTCGAGTACCGCGTCGACCATCCGCGTTGGAAGATCTGGACAGTAGCGGCATCGACAATCGAAGTGGACTTCGCGGAGATCTACGGTGAGCGTTTTGCGCCGTCTTTGCAGGCAAGCCCGTCGTCAGCCTTCGTCGCTGACGGGTCCGCAATCTCAGTGGGCTGGCCGCAGCGGATCTAGCGCTCAACCTTCGGCCCGGCGGTAAGCGTCGTCGAGCAGCTCCACGACGTGCATCACCGGCCGCGGCTTGGAAAACTTCCGTCCGCCGGCCTCGAGCTGCAACATGCATCCCGGGTTCGCGGTCACGATCAAGTCGGCCCCGGTCGAGTCGACCATGCGCATCTTGTTCTCGAGCAGCGCCATCGACATATCGGTGTGCTGCACGTTGTAGACCCCCGCCGAGCCGCAGCAAATCTCCGTCAACGGCAACTCCTTGAAGCGCAGCTCCGGGATGGCCTTGAGCAAATCGCGCGGCGGGTTGCGCACCTTCTGTCCGTGCAGCAGGTGGCAAGAGTCTTGATAGGTGACGGTCTTCGGCGTCGGCGCAAGGTTGCGGTTGAAGTCGATCGAAGCCAGGAACTCGCTGATGTCCTTCACTTTTGCGGTGAACGCACGCGCCCGTTCGTAATCCTTCGAGCCATGCTCGAACAGCTCGTGGTACTCCTTGAGCGTCGAACCGCAGCCGGCCGCGTTGGTGATGACTGCGTCGAAACCGCCGTTCTCAACGGCGTCGATGTTCTGGAGCGCCTGTTGGCGCCCGATGTCGCGCATGCCCGCGTGGACATGCAACGCCCCGCAGCAGCCTTGCTCGCCCGGTACGACCACCTCGCAACCGTTGCGCTGCAACACGCGCACTGTCGCGTCGTTCATGCGCGCGAACGAGACGTTCGCGATGCATCCGGCCATCAAGGCCACGCGATACTTCTTTTCGCCCTTGGCTGGGAACGTCTTGCCGATCTGGTCGAAGAAGAAAGGGTACTGCGCAGGCGGCGCCAGCTCTTCCACCTGGCCCAGGTGACCGAACAGCTTCAGCAGGCCGGACTTGCGCACGAGTGTCTGCAAGCCGCTCTTTGGAACAGCAACGTCTGGTAGCCGGCGAACTTCAGCAGAGCGGGGCTGAGCAGCACTTTGCCGTAGAGGAAGCGCTGCAGCAACCCCGGCTTGCGCTTTGCGGCGATCTCTCCGCGCGCGGCCTCCACCAACTTGCCGTACTGCACGCCCGACGGGCACGCGCTCTCGCAGGCGCGGCAAGCCAGACACAGGTCGATGTGCTGGACGTAGTCGTCGTTGATCTCCATCCGCCCATCGTGGACCTGCACCATCTGGTAAATCCGGCCCCGCGGAGAGTCCATCTCGAGCCCAAGCTCGCGGTAAGTCGGACAAGCGTTCAAACACAAGCCGCAATGAACACATTTGTCCAGATCCGCCTGTTGCGGCTTGTCTACAGAGGGGATGGATGTGAGAGACGACACGGAGCTTAGACGCGTATGAACCCTCTACTATAACGAAGGCCCGCGGCACCGAATCGTTCCGCTATCATTTGTGGAGAGCCCCTCCAGCGGTCCGGTTGTTTCCGCGCGGAGAACGCCGACGCCGCTCGGCTCAACGAAGAGCAAGGATGCTCAGATGTCGATCCACTGGCTCTGTTGACGCTTGCGTCGCGGGCATTCTTTTGTCGTAGCGAGGCTGGTCAGCTCCTATTTCATTCGCACCCCGCAGGGGTCTTCGGCGGAGTTGCGCCGATCCCGCCTGCGCGCCGCCCTGGACGGAAGCGGCACCGGCGCCTGGATCTGGGAGCTGTCAACGCGCAACTTCTTTTGCGACACCGTCGCGTGCCGCAATCTGGGCGTCGGCCCGGGGAAAGTTCTTTCGCTCGACGATTTTCTCAATCGTATCTCCCCCGAGGATCGCTCGCGCGTGGAGGCCGCCATGACGCGTGCGTCCATGTCGGACCAGCCGCTCGATCTGACCGCCCGCATCACGACCGCGGACGATGCGGTTCGCTATGTTGCTCTCGAGGGCGGCCCGGAGCTCGACGCCCGCGGTGCGCCGATTCGCTTCAACGGCGCCCCCGCGACGTCACCGAAGAGCGTCGCCGCACCGAAGACCTTCGCCGCCATTCGCAAATCCTCGCGCAGGTGCACGACGCGATCTTCGCGGCCACTCCATCCGGCCGCATCCTCGGTTGGAATCCCGCCGCCGAGCGCGTGTATGGCTATGCCCCCAGCGAAGTGATCGGACGACGCATCCACCTGCTCTGGTTTCAGGAGGACCAAGCAGGGCTCGGCGACAATCTCAGCGCTGCGCGCCTCGCGTCCGGCGCGCACGAGTTCGTTTCCCGCGTACGCCACAAGTCAGGCGCAGTCATCTATGCGCAGTTTCGCTTACGCCAATGCGCAACGAGGACGGCGAGATCGTGGGCTTGCTCGCTTGCTCGTCTGACGTAACCCAGCAACGCGAAGAGCACGAGCTGATCAAGATGCAGGCCGGCGCGCTCGAGAACATCGGTGACGCCGTCATCGTTACGGACCAGCGCGGCATCATCCTGCACGCCAACCAAGCCGCTCTCGCCATGTATGCGCGCAAGACCCGCAGGCTGCTCGGCCTTCGCGTGTTGGACCTGTTCTCGAACATCGCCGGCGGAGCGCAGAAGGCCGCCGAGGTCCGCGAGACCTTGCTCCGTGGAGCCGAATGGGTTGGCGAGCTCGCTCATCGTCGCGAGGGCGGGGCAGAGCCCCTACTCGCTCGCACAAGCGTGCGCCGCATCGAGCTCGAAAGCGCGCCCGTATGGCTCTGGTGTTGCAGGACATCACCGAACAGCGCCGCGCCGAGGCCGCCCCTCATCGAGCGCGAACGCCGCTTCCGCACGCTAGCCGACTCCGCGCCCATGATGGTCTGGATGACCGACGCCCAAAGCCGCTGCGAGTATGTCAACCGCACCTGGCTCTCGCATTCCGGCGTGACCTGGGCCGAGACCACCGGCGCCCGCTGGCTGAACGTCGTCCATCCCGACGACCGCGGTCAACTAGAGCAGCTCATCCGCTGCGGGCCGGATGCCGAACCATTCGAAGCGGAATTGCGATGCGGTCCAGCCACGGCGAGTACGCCCACGTGCTCACCCGCGGAGCGCCCCGCATCGAGGACGGCCAGGTCATCGGCTTCATCGGTTCCGGCGTCGACATCACCAACATCCGCAAAGCTGAGGAAGAGCGCATTCAGCTCGAGCAACAGGCGCTCAAGTCGCAAAAGCTATACAGCCTTGGCGTGCTAGCCGGCGGGATCGCCCACGACTTCAACAACATGCTCGTCTCGATCCTGGGCTTCTCCGATCTCGCCCTGCATGAGCTCGAGCCGCGTCACCCGGCGCGCCCCCTTGTCGAACAGATCGAGCTCGGCTCTAGACGCGCCGCCGGCCTGATCGAGCAAGTGCTCACCTTCGCCGGCAAGGCCCGCCGCGCCACAGAAGAGGTCGACCTCAACCAGGCCGTCCTTGAAACCGCGAACCTTCTCGAGCTCTCCTCTCCGACGGCGTTCGGCTCGACCTCCAACTCGCCTCCGAGCTCGATCCCCTCTACGCCGACCCCGCCCAAGTGCGGCAGGTCGTCATGAACCTCCTGCTCAACGCCTCCGACGTGCTCTCCCAGAGCGGAGGTTGTATCCGCATTCGCACCGCCTTCGAAGAAATTGAGGCCTCAGATCCACGGGGATGGGCCGATGCACCGCCTGATCCAGGTCCGTACGTCTTGCTCGAAGTCTCCGACGACGGCGACGGCATGAACCCGGATACGCTCACGCAGATCTTCGACCCCTTCTTCACGACCAAGTTCACCGGCCGCGGCCTCGGCCTGTCCGCCGTCATGGGCGTCGTCCGCAGCCATTCTGGCGCGATCTCTGTTGAAAGCAAACCCGGCGAAGGCTCTTGCTTCACTGTCTTCTTCCCCTTGATCGTCCCGTTCCGCGCACCCGCCCCGAACGTCACATCGCCGTCTCAGGCGACTTAGGCGTCCTGGTCGTCGACGACGACGGCTCCGTGCTCGATGTGACTCGCCAAATGCTGCAATCGGGCGGCCTCCAGGTTCTCGCTGCACAGTCCGCCGACGAGGCCGTCGCCCTCTTCAGCCAGGGGCCCGAACAAGTGCGCCTCGTCATCCTTGACGTCGTCATGCCCGACGCCACTCCTCCAACGTCGCCGCCCGCCTGCGCGAGGTGCGTGACGACGTCCCGATCCTGCTCGCCTCCGGCTACAGCGACTCCAACCTCCGTCCCGCGCTCGACGGGCGCACCTTCGTCGGCTTCATCGCCAAGCCCTATAACCGAGACGAGCTGCTCGAAGCCGTCGCCCAAGCCTGCCCCTCCATCGTCAACGATCTCGCCAAAGGTTCCGCTTCGGCCTGAATTCGTGCGAAAACGATGCGCCCCATGACGGCGCCGGGTGTTATCCTGAAATTTCGCCTTCCGCTTCGAGCTCTCCCGATGAACGATGTGCGGGTCTTGACGTTGTCCTTCTCCGGCGCTTGTCGCTGTTGGTCCTCGTCGTGCTCGTGCTCGTCTTGCTGCTAGAACCGATTCCGGTTTTCGCAGCCCTCCTGGAATCCAAGCGACTTGACCCCGCCATGTTTGTACGCAAGCTCCGTTTGTTGACCCCCGGCCCGACGCCCCTGTTCCCGCCGGCCATCCGCGCCATGTCCGCTCCGGACATGCACCATCGCACCAAGGATTTCATCGAGGTCTACAAGAGCGTCGTCGCCGACCTCAAATACCTCTACGGCTCCGATAACGACGTCGCCGTGTTCTGTTCGTCGGGCTCCGGCGCCATGGAGGCCGCCGTCTCCAATCTGTTCAACCCCGGCGAGAAGGTCATCGTCTGCCAGGCCGGCAAGTTCGGCGAGCGCTGGACCAAGCTCGCCAAGGCCTTCGGTCTCGAGCCCATCGTCCTCGAGCAGCCCTACGGCAGCGTCGTCGAGCCTGAGCAGGTCGAGCAGGCGCTCAAAGACAACCCCGACGCCCAGGGCGTCTTCGTTCAGGCCTTCCGAGACCTCGACCGGCGTCTCCCACGACATCGAGGCCATGGGCAAGATCGTCGCCAAGACCGACGCCATCTTCGTCATCGACGCCATCACCGGCCTCGGCACCCAGCCCCTCGACATCGATGGCTGGAACCTCGACGTCGTCATCGGCGGCTCGCAGAAGGCCGTCATGATCCCGCCCGGATTGGCCTTCGCGGCCGTCAGCGCCAAGGCTTGGGAGAAGCAGAAGAAGGCCTGCAACCGCTACTTCTACTTCAACTTGAAGGCCCACGCCGAAGGCGGCGTCAACGGCGAGAGCCCGTTCACCCCGGCCACTTCACTCATGCTCGGCCTCGGCGCCGCGCTCGAATACATCCGCGAGATCGGCCGCGACAGCATGATCCTCAACGCCCAGTCGCTCGCCAAAGCCACCCGCGAAGCCGCCCTCGCGCTCGGCCTCGAGCTCTTCGCCCAGAAGAACCCCGCCGGCTCGGTCACCGCCATCAAGGCGCCCGAAGGCATGGACTCCGGCAAGATCGTCAAGGGCTATCGCGACGAGTTCAACTCGATCATCGCCAACGGCCAGGGCACCATGAAGGGACAGATCTTCCGCATCGCGCACCTCGGCTACTTCGACTTCCACGACCTGTTCGCCACCATCGCCGAGCTCGAGCTCATCCTGTCCGGCGCGGGCCACAAGGTCGATTTTGGTAAGGGCGTCGCAGCCGTTCAGCGCGTATACGCCGAAGTCGCCAAGGGTTAATCGCCATGAACGTACTCATTGCAGACGCCGTCTCCCCCGCCGCGGTCGACGTTCTCAAGGCCGCTCCCGGCCTCAACGTCATCGTCTCCAACAAGGACGAGTTCCGGAACCACCTCGCCGACGCCGAAGCCATCCTCGTGCGCTCGGCGGTCAAGGTCACCCCGGACGTCTTCGCCGCGGCCCCCAAGCTCAAGGTCGTCGGCCGCGCCGGCGTCGGCGTCGACAACGTCGACATCGTCGAGGCCACCAATCGCGGCGTCGTCGTGATGAATACGCCCGGCGGCAACGCCATCGCCGTCGCCGAACACTCGCTCGGCTTCATGCTGGCGCTCGCGCGCTCCATCCACTTGGCCTCCGCCTCCACCAAGGCCGGCAAGTGGGAGAAGAAAAAGTTCCTCGGCAACGAGCTGCAGGACAAGACCCTCGGCATCGTCGGCCTCGGCAACATCGGCCAACAGGTCGCCCGCCGCGCCCGCCCCTTCGGCATGAAGATCGTCGCCTACGATCCGTTCGTCTCGGCTGACCTCGCCAAAGACCGCGGCATCGAGATGGTCACCCTCGACGAGCTCTATGCCCAAGCCGACTACATCTCGCTGCACGTCGCCCTCACCGACGAGACGCGCGGCATGATCAACTCCGACACCATCGCCAAGATGAAAGACGGCGTGCGCATCGTCAACTGCGCCCGCGGCGAGCTCGTCGACTCCAACGACCTCGACAAGGCCCTCGAGAGCGGCAAAGTCGCCGGCGCCGCGCTCGACGTGTTCGAAACCGAGCCTCCCGGGGAGAGCCCGCTCTTCCGCCACGCCAACGTCATCGCCACGCCCCACATCGGCGGGTCAACCGAAGAGGCGCAAGAGAACGTCGGCATCAAGATCGCCCAGCAGGTTCGCGATTACCTGATCGACGGCGTCGTGATGAACGCCGTCAACATGCCCTCGGTCTCGGCCGAGCAAT
>JAWKHJ010000031.1:0-63023 GCA_041394905.1 Bryobacterales bacterium
AGCTCGGCGGTACGGGTTTGGCCGCGGGTGACGCGCAGGGTGGCGGCGAATTCCTTATAGCCGGGGGCGCGGGCGGTGACGGTGTAGGTGCCCTCGGGGACGGTGAGGCTGCGCTCGCTGATGGGGCGCGGCGCGGATTCGCCTTCGCGCAGCAGAGTCACCGCCAGATTCTTGACGTTTCCGGGCTGGACGCTGACCTGCAAGGTTCCGGTGATGCTCTGGAGGGCGCCGGTGATCTCGACGGTTTGGCCTTCCTTCCAGCGCTCCTCGAATTCGCGAGGCTCGAAATTGTCCTTCAGCAGCTCGATCTTGTGCTTGCCGGGCTTGACGTTGGCGGCGAAGAATTCGCCGTTGGAGGCGATCTCGCCGACCTTCTTGCCGTCCAGGCGCACTTCGGCGCCGGCGACGCTGTTGCGGATGCGCAGCGAGGCGGTCTTGGGCAGCGGCTCGAGGTTGAACTCGAGGCTGGCTTGTTGGCCCTTGACGATTTCGACGCTCTGTTCGGGCGGCGGGACGAAGCCTTCCTTCTGGACGGCGACTTTGAGCTTGCCGGGGACGAGGTAGACGAGCACGCGGCCGTTGGAGGTCTTGCGGCGATAGGGCTTGCCGTTGAGCAAGACGGTGACGTCGTCCATGCCGGTGGTGATGCGCAGGCCGCCGACGTTGCGGTCGGACTTGAGCATGGCGGCGAGCATGGGGCGCGGCGAGGAGTCGAAGTAGAGGTTGAGGGCGTCGTTGCCTTCGCCGACTTTGAGCTCGTGGGGGCCTTCGGAGAGGCCGGTGAGCTCGACTCCTTCTTCGCCGAATTGGCCGGCTGTGGAGCCGTCGATTTGGGCTTCGGCTTTGGGGGAATCCGAGTGGGCCTGGGCTTCTTCGCCGAGGCTGGAGACGAGCAAAGCCTTGAGGCTGGTGGTCTTGACGTCGCGCACGATGGGGGCGCGGCCGGCCTCGACTTCGATGGTGGCGGTGAGGCGCGCGCCGCGGTCCTCGACGATGAGCTCGTGCTCGCCGGCGGGGATGTTCTCGATTTGGAGCTGGCCTTGGTCGAGCTTGCCGACCGGTTCGCCATCGAGCTTGACCTGGGCGGACTCGAGGTCGGAAGAGATCTCGAGCGAGGGCAGCAAGGGATCGAGCAGAAGCGAGAAGGGCTTGTCGCCGGGAGGGTTGGCGGCGTCGATGTCGACCTCGAGCAAGGCGGGCGAGTAGCCGGCCATGGAGGCTTCGAGCTGGTGCTGACCGGGGGCGAGACTCATCGCGCAGGGCGAGCCGGGGCAGGGACGTCCGTCGACGGTGACGGCGGCGCCGGGGGGCGAGGTCTGCACGGTGACGGGGATGTCGCCGGCGATGGGGGGCGTGTCTGCGTCGGAGCCGCCGAAGAAGCCGGTGGCGAAAAGGATGATGATGAGCCCGATGACGAGTCCGCCGCCGACGAGCATGGCGAGAACGGCGGGTTTGGGGCCGTCCTTTTTGTCGCCGCTTTTGTCGGAGGCGACGGGCTTGTGCGGCTGCGCGCCGCCATCTTTGCCAGGCTTGGCCGCGCCGTTGGCGGTCGGCGGCGCGGGTGGCGGCGGCGGAGGCGGCTTGATCGTGGACGCGTCGATGGGCGCAACGAGGGTCTTGTCCGGGTCGTCGTTGAGCGGCGGCGCCGGCATGATGCGCGTCGCGGGCTGCTCGAAGGCGGTCTTTTCGCCGGAGACGGGCGCGCCGGTCAGTCCTGTGCGTTCACGGGCGCGGTCGAGGGTGGCGCGCAGTTGTTCGAGGCGCTGGTCGCCGGGGTAAAGGGCGACGCCTTGTTCGACGATGGCGGCGGCGCCGTCGATGTCGTTTTCCGCGTGGAGGCGGCGGGCCTCGGTGAGCGCCCAGGTGAGGAATTCCTCTTTCTTGCGGTCCTGGAGCTGGCCGCGGAGCACTTGCGCGGTCTGGTTGTCGGGGTCGTACTCGAGCGCCTCGGTGAGCAGGGCTTCGGCGCGGTCGCGATCTTCGGAGAGCTGCTTGCGGGCTTGCTCGATGAGAGCGTTGACGAGCACGCTGCGGACGATGGGGTCGCCTTCGTTGGTGCGGCGGGCTTCGCGGAAGGCGTCGAGACCCTTGTCGACCTGGCCGGAGTCGATGGCTTCGCGGCCGGCGGTGAGCAGATTGGAGGCTAGGCGAGTGCGCTCGCGGCTCTTGTCGATGAGGCGCTGGAGCTCTTG
The DNA here is from genome assembly GCA_041394905.1 of Bryobacterales bacterium. Lineage (GTDB taxonomy): Bacteria > Acidobacteriota > Terriglobia > Bryobacterales > UBA6623 > RI-231. The sequence continues at coordinate 2,193 of JAWKHJ010000031.1, forward strand.
GATGGTCGGGTCGTCGGGGTAGGCTTCGAGCGCCTCAGCGACGGCGATCCCGGCGGCATCGAAGTCATTGTTTTCGACGAGACGGTCGATGCGCTCAGTGACGCGGGTCTTCTCGTCGCGGACTTTTTGCTCCTCGCGCTTCTTGCGCAGCTCGTCGACGCGCAGGTCGAGGCCATCGAACTGCGGGTTGATGGAGCGCAGGATCTCCCACTGGTCGAGGGCTTCTTGGAAGCGGCCTTTTTCCTCGAAGAACTGCGCTTTGGACGCGATGGAGTTGACGAGGTCGCGGCGGTCGCGGACGAGCTTGGCGGCCTGCTGGAAGTGGGCCTCGTCGGGGTACTTCTCGAGCGCCTGCTCGAGGATGGCGAGGCGTTTGTCGAGGTCCTTCTCGGTGTCGAGCTGGCGATCGACGTCGGCGATGTAGGCCGAGAGCTTTTGGCGCTGGCGCTGCTCGACGTCGTAGCGCAGCGCCTGGAAGAGGGCGTGGTTGGGGTACTTGGCGAGGCGCTGGTTGCACAGCGAGAGCGCTTCGCTGAAGTTGTCTTCGGCGAGCAGGGAGCGGGCGCGGTCGAGGGCGCTCTTGAGCTCGTCGTGCTCGCTGCGGACTTGCTGGTAGAACTGCTGGTAGGTTCCGCTACGGCCGCTGCCGGTTTCGGGGCTGTCGCGGTCGATGTCGACCAGGTGCTCAAGGCGGCTGAGCGCTGCGGTGACGTCGCCGCGGTCGAAGGCCTGGCGGGCGGAGTCGTAGAGCTTGGACTTTTCCTGCCGGAGCTGCTCGATTTCGCGCTCGCGGCGGTCGACTTCCGATTGCAGGCGCAGGGCTTCGGTCTCGGTGGGCTTGACCTCGAGAATGCTCTTGATGGCCTGGCGGGCCGGGCCGAAAGCGTCGTTTTCGAAGTGCTTGCGGGCGAGGGTCATCCACTCGCCGATCTGCTTTTCGCGACGCTCTTTCTCGATGGCGTGCTGCAGGGCCTGGGCGTCGCTGTCGTCTGGGTCGAGGTCGAGCGACTCCTGCACTTTGCGCAGGGCTAGGCCGTGCTCTTGGGCTTCCTGATAGCGGCGGGCGGACTCGAGCAGCTTCTGGATCTGGGTTTGCTTGACGGCTTGGTCGAGGCGGCGCCGCAGGAAGGTGATCTGCGGGTCGAGACGGCCTTCGGCTTCGAGCTCGGAGAGGATCTCTTGCGCGAACTCGTAGTCGCCTTCCTCGAAAGCCTTGGAGGCGCGTTCGAGGCGGGGCTTGATCTTCTCGGCGGAGAAGATCTCGAGCGGTTCGTTGCGTAGCGCCTTCATCAAGGCGTCGCCGAACTCGCGCGCGGTGGCGAAACGGTGCCAGGGATCCTTGGCGAGGGCCTTGTGGATGACTTGGCTGATGTTCTCGCTGACCTTGCCGTTGACCTCGGAGACGGCTGGGGGAATCTGGTGCAGGATGGCCTGCGAGATCTCGTGGTCGGTCTTGCCGCGGAAGGGGCGGACGCCGGCGAGAGTCTCATAGCAGGTGACGCCGAGGAAAAGATGTCGGACTTGGCGCTAGGGCCTTCCATCTTGAGCTGCTCGGGGGCCATGTAGCTCAAGGTGCCTTTGAGGCTGGTCTTGGCGCCGGTTTCGGCGACGTGGGCGATGCCGAAGTCGATGAGCTTGACCGAGTCGTCTTCCATTACGAAGATGTTGCTCGGCTTGAGGTCGCGATGGATGAGGCCGCGCTCGTGGGCGGCTTGGAGGCCGCGGCAGGTCTGGTTGAAGATGTGGACGACGCGCTCGACGCTGAGTCGCGGGCTCTTCTCGGCGATGAGAACATCGAGTCCCACGCCGGGTAACAACGGCATTACGAAGAAGGGCTTTTTCGCGCCACCTTCTTCAAATTCGCCGATGTCGTAGATCTCGGCGACGTTGGGGTGGACGATTGCCGCCTGGACGCCCCACTCCTTGTAAAACAGGTCGAGGACGATGGAATTTTCGACGTCGAGGATCGTCTTGAGCGCCACGTGCCGCTTCATGAGCGAGTCGTAGGCCTTGTAGACGACGCCCATGCCGCCGCGGCCGAGGGCTTCGCCAAGTTCGTAGCGATCGCTTACGCGGACTGGGGAGGACAAGAGATCACCTTTACAATTCCGTTCCGCAGAAAAATACGCACGCAGACGCCGGAGCGCCGCGTGGGGCGTCGTATGAGCCCGATTCTACTGCAAGGTCCAGTTTGGCGCCAGGAGATAGGGGCTTTTTCCACAGCCGATTAGTGGGAAGAATTCGGCAAAGACGGGCGGTGTAACGTGGACTCCAGCCGTATAATCGTCGAAGTCCCCTTTGTGCTTTTTCAGCTCGCAGCGGACTTCGCGACGGGTTCGTCGCGTTTGTAATTATGAAGCCGTTTGCCTGCGCCCTGGCGTACGCCGCTAGGATCCCCCGCCTACGCATTTCTGCGCTCCATCCTTTAGCCGGATGTGTGGTGTTGACCTTGCTTGCGCTGCCGATGGCGGCGCAGAGCACTGGCGGCATCACGAGCCGGGTGATCGACCCGTCGGGCGCGGATATCCCCGCCGCCTCGGTGGAAGCGTATCTTGCCGGCGGCACGACGGCGATTTTGACGACGGAGACGACCGCCGAGGGCCTGTTTCGCTTCGCCGGAGTGCAGCCTGGGCTTTACGACGTGGCGGTCGAGGCGCCGGGGTTCCAGCGCGAAGTGGTGCGCGGCGTGAAAGTGGATGCCGCGCGCGAGACGTCCCTGCCATCGATCGTGCTGGAGCTGGGGGCGGTGACCTTCACGGTGGAAGTGGAGGCGAACCTAGATTCGCTGCAAACGTCGAACGCGGAGATTTCCTCCACGGTGACGACTGAGCAGATTCGGCGGCTGCCCTTGCTCGACCGCAACCCATTGCGGCTGGTGCAGACCCAGGCCGGCGTGGGCGGCAACCGTGCGCAGGCGACGACGATCAACGGCCAGCGCGCGAGCTTCACGAACGTCACGTTCGACGGGGTCAACATCCAGGACAACTTCTCGCGCTCGAACGGCGTCGACTTCGCGCCGATTTTCCTGGTGCTCGACCAGGTCGCGGAGTTCACGGTGACGACGTCGAACCAGTCCGCGGCCGTGGGCGGCGGCGCTTCGCAGATCTCCTACGTTTCGCCCTCGGGAGGAAACAACTTCCACGGGACGGCCTACTGGTCGCACCGCAACAACGCTTTGGCAGCGAACGACTGGTTCGCGAACGCGGAGGGTAACGGTCGGCCGTCGTTCGCGCAGAATCAGATGGGCGGCACCTTCAACGGTCCGATCATCCGCGACAAGCTGCTGTTCTCGCAGACTCTGGAGATCTTCCGCTTGCCCGACCAGGAGCAGCAACTGCGCCAGATTCTGACGGCTGATGCGCGCCAGGGCATCTTCAGCTACATCAACCCGCAGGGGCAGTTGGCGAAACTCGATCCGAGCGCCTTCGGCATCGACATCCAGAGCTTGATCGATCCGGTGATGGCCGGCGCGATCGCGCAGACGCCCGGTCCGGACAAGATCAATAGCTTTCGTACCGGCGACAGCCTGCCGGGCCAGCCGCTCAATACCGGCGGCTACGCCTTCTTCGTCTCCGACGATCTCAAGCGAGAGAATTTGAGCTCGCGCATCGATTATCTGCATTCAGCGAAGAACCACTTCTACGGCACGTTCCATTGGAATCGCGCGGTGCAGGACCGGCCGGAGCTCTCGCGGGCGCTGGTGTCGTCATTTCCAGTAGGCAACGGGTACGAAACGGAGTCTCCAGTGAAGGAGCGCCGCACTCCCATCCTGGTGTCGGCCTCATGGCGCTCGAATCCGACGGCGCAGTTCACCAATGAGCTGCGGGGCGGCTTCAACCGGATTCCGATCCGGCTGGTGAACAGCGACGACCGCGGCGATTTCTTCTTTGAGGAAACGGGCGCCGTTTTCAGCCAAGCGAAGAACCTCTTTCCGACCGAAGAACGGGTGATGAAGAACTTCTCGCTGCAGGACAACGCGGCTTGGGTGCGCGGCGCTCACAGCCTGAAGTTCGGTTTCCAGATGCAGAACATTCGGGCATGGTCGAGCGGAGACAACGGCATCGTGCCGACGGTGCGGCTGTACGGGCAGGACGTCAGCGACTTGGCGCCGGACATGAACGCCCTGCAAGCGTTCGACGCTTCTCGGCTTTATGGCAACCTGCTGGGCTCGGTAAGCCGGGTGACGCAGCGCTTCAACGTGCTCGACCGCAATTCGGGCTTCATTCCGTTTCAGCCGGCGGTGCGCAACTACTTGCTCGACCAGCAGGCGTGGTATTTCCAGGACGACTGGAAGGTGGATCCGCGCGTGACCTTGAACATCGGCGTGCGCTACGAGCTGCTGCGTCCGCCGAACGAAGCGAACGGGCTGGCGCTGATGCCGGTGGTACAGGGCGGCGTCGTGGAGACTTTGGTCTCGAACCATACCCTCGATCTAGCCGGAACCGGGACGGGGCGGCCGTTTTACAACCTGGACAAGAACAACTTCGCGCCCAACATCGGGCTGGCGTGGGACGTCTTCGGCACGGCGACGACGGTATTCCGAGCGGGCTACAGCATGCACTACGTCAACGACGAGATGCTGCGCTCGGCGACGTTCGTGACCGAGGCTGCCGAGGGATTATTTGTGGACGCGGTCGGTACGGCCCCGCAGGACAGCGAGATCCTGGTCTCGGATCTGGAGCCGCCGATCCTGCAGACGCCGCAGTATCAGGTTCCGCGTACGTTGGCGCAGAATGCGCGCATCAATCCGACGGGGTTTACCGGACTGATCGACCCGAATTTTCGCACGCCCTACGTGCAGGAATGGAATTTCTCGGTGCAACAGCGTGTGAAGGGCACGATCGTGGAGGCGCGCTATTTGGGCAACCAGGGTGTGCGGCTGGCCCGGACGCTCGACTACGGGTTTCCCATCATCCGGCAGAACGGACTGCTCGATGACTTCGTGAAGGCGCAGAGCAACGCGCAGCTCGCTTTGAACGCGATTGGACAATACGACCCGCGCTACAACCCTGGTATTCAGGGGAGCCAGCGCCTGCCGTTGTTCGACTCGTTGCCGAACGGCGGCATGCTGACGAACCCGAGCGTACGGCAGCTGTTGCAGACGAACTCGGTGGCTGAGCTGGCGTTCTTCTATCAGGTGAACGGACTCAACGACGGCGTGCAGATGGTGGGCAACCCACTCGCGCCGCTGGGCGCCTTCCTGCTCACCAATTCGTCCAACTCGATCCATCACGCGATGCAACTCGAATGGCGGCGCCGCTCGACGCGCGGCGTCCAAATGCAGGTGAATTACACCCTGGCGAAGACCTTGACCGACGCCGTGGGCACGGACAACGCGCGCTTCGATCCCTACCTCGATCCGCGGAATGGACGCATTGAACGGGCGCGCGCGCCGTTCGACTTGAAGCACGCAATCAAGGGCAACTTCATCTATGAGCTGCCGTTCGGCAAGCAAGGGCAGTTGGGCGCGGGGCGCTGGAAGGAGCTCTTTGGCGGCTGGACGCTGTCGGGGATCACGACGCTGCAGTCGGGTTCGCCGTTCTCGATTGTCTCCGGGCTGGCGACGGTGAACTTCGAAGCGGCGTCGTCCCTCAACACGGTGAACACCCAGTTGACCGGACCGGAGATCGTGAACTTGTTCGGCGTCCGCAAGTCGGGCGCGGCGCCGTCGTTCATCGACCCGTCGGCGATTAGTGCAACGGGGCGGGGCGCGATGGACGTCTTCCAGAACCCGAGCGCCGGAACGGTGGGCTCGTTGCAGCGTCGCATGTTCTCGGGGCCGTGGACGTTCGACTTCGACATGGCGGTTCTCAAGCAGTTCACGATCGTCGAAGGTAAGACGATCGAGTTTCGCGCCGAGGCGACGAACCTGTTCAACAACGTGTCGTGTCTGGTGTTCGACCAAAACATCAACGATCCACAATTCGGGCGCATCCAACGGACAGCCTGGGACCAACGCCGTGTACAGTTAGGTCTGTACTTTCGGTTTTAGGTTCCGGGTGTGAAGTTGAGCGTGCGCGGCGCAGTGCGTGGAGCGGTCCGCGGCCTTCCGGCCGCGGCTCCTTGGCGGGTGTCGGTGTGTCTTTGCCTGCTGCTGGCGCCCGTGCTGTTTGGCCAGGAGAGCTTGTGGCGCGCCAATTTGGACGCGGGGCGGGCTGCGTTGTCGGACGGCAAGGCGGCTGAGGCGGAAACAAGCTTCGAAGCTTCGTTGAAGTCGGCCCGATCGGCCGGTCTGGCAAATGCCAACGTGGCGGCGTCGCTGATTGGACTGGGCGACGCGCGGATGTTGGCCGGGCGTGCCGCGGAGGCGGAGCAGAGCTACCGCGAAGCCCTGGCGCTGCGGCCTCAGCCTGGACGTGAAGGCGCTTCTGCCGGCGCTGCGTGGCGTGGGCCGAGCGGTGCTGACCCAAGGACGGCTGGCGGAGGCCGAAGAGGCCTATGTGCGAGCGCTCGAGCTGGATGAGGAAGCGCTGCGTCCCGACGACCCGGCGCGCGGGCTGACCTTGAAGGGGCTGGCGTCCGCCTACGAGGCGCAGGGCAAGTACGCCGCGGCGCAGCCGCTCTACGAATCGGCTCTCGAGGTGGAGGAGAAGGCGCTGGGGCCGGACTCGGGCCCGGTGGCGGAGACGCTGCTGCAGTTGGCGTCTCTTTACGGCAGGCTTGGGCGCTTCGTGGAAGCGAACGCGCTGATGGGCCGCCTGGTGGAGCAGGCCGAGGCGCGCGAGGGCCTGGAGAGCCTGGCGGTGGCGGACGTGGTGGAGCGCCGCGCCAAGATCGAGGCGGACCGCGGCGACTACGAGAAGGCGGAGAAGAGCTACCAGCAGGCGTTACGGATTCGCGAGCGGGCATTGCCCGCTGGGCATCCCGCGATTGCGTCGGCGCGGATGGGTCTAGCTGGGCTGGCGCTCACGCGCGGAAAGCCGGACGAGGCGCAGAAGCTTTACGAAGAGGCGCTTGAGGCGATGACGGAAGCCTCGGGCGAAGCGAAGCTTGCAGACGGCGTCGGCCAAGCTGGGGCTGGCTGAGGCGGACGCGGCGGAGCGGAAGTTCGACCAGGCGCGCGCGCTGGCCGGCGAGGCGCTGGATCTGCGCGAGGCGTTCCTGGGCGCGCGGCATCCCGCGGCGGCGGAAGCGCACGAGGCGCTGGCGCGGATTGCGCTGGCCGAGGGCGATACGGAGAAGGCTCGAGCGGAAGCGGAGGAGGCGCGTGGGATCTACGCCGAGGCGCTCGGGGCGGAACACCCGAGTGTGGCGCGGATGCTGGCGCTCGAGGCGCGTCTGGACCAGGCGAGCCGCAACTACGCCGGAGGCCGAGCAACGCTATCGGCGGGCGCTCGAGATTCAGAACAAAGCCTTCGGCGCGGATTCGCCCGCCGCGGCCGAGGTGCAGGCCAACCTGGGCGCTTTGTTGCATGAGCAACGCAAGCTCGAAGAAGCGGAGCCGCTCTACCGGCAGGCGCTGGCGACGCGCGAAAAGGCGTTCGGGCCGCTGCACGCCGAGACGCTGCGCACGCTGGGCAACTTGGCGGCCCTGGCGACGGACCGGCGGGACTTCGATCAAGCCGAGGCGCTCTATCGGGATCTGCTCGACCGCCGTAAGCGGGCCGGGGGCGACGACGCTCCGGAAACGCTGAACGCGGCGGCGACGCTCGCGGCGCTCTATCGGCTGCGGGGGCGTCCGGATGAAGCCGAGCCGCTCTCGCGCAGGGTTTGGCAGGGGAGACAGAAGCGCTTTGGCGCCGACCACGTGGAGACGCAGCGGGCTGCGCGCGATCTGGCCGAGGACTTGCTGACCCAAGGCAAACTGACCGAGGCGAGGACCTTGCTCGAGGATGCGGCGGCTTCATTGCGCAAGGCCGGAGACCAATTGGAGACCGGGTTGACGCTGAGCGCGCTGGGCGAGGCGTACTTCCGCGCGGGAGACCTGCCAAAGGCGCGTGCGACGCTGGACGAGGCGCAGGCGATCTACGACGAGCGCATGGACGAGAAAGATCCGCGCTTCGCGGCGCAGGTGCTGCGGCTAGCGCGGACAATGCATGCGCAGGGTGACCTGAAGGGCGCGGAGACGGCCTACCGCCGGGCGTTGACGCTGCGTGAGGCGAATCTCGACCCGGCGGACAGGCGCACGATCGCGGCGCGGAATGCCTTGGCATCGCTCTATCGGGATCAAGGCCGCTACACCCAGGCGCAGGCGGCGTATGAGAAATCGCTGGAGGCCGAGCGCACGCCGTCGACGCTGGCAGCCCTGGGGGCGGTTTATGCAGCGCAGAACATGCATGACAAGGCGGAGCCGCTGTTCCGCGAAGCGCTGACGGTTGCGGACCGCGCCTCGCCAGGAGAGCGCGCCGCAGGCGCTCGATGCGATCGGGCAGTTCTACCGTGACCAAGGGCGCTTTCTGGAAGCGGAAGAGATGCTGCAGCGGCTGGTGACGCTGCTGGAAGAGCGCAACCCAGACCACCCGGACCTGCCGGCGGCCTACAACAACTTGGCGACGGTCTACCGCTATCGCGAAAAGTACAGCGAGGCGGAAAAGCTTTATCGGCGGGCGATGGCGACGCTCGAGCGGACGCGCGGGCCGGATAGTCCGGAGGTCGCCCGGGCGATGAGCAATGTAGCCGAGGCCTCGCTCGAGATGGGCCGATACGGGGCGGCGGAGGACTTGATCGAGAGGGCGGCGGGCATATTGGAGAAGGCCGGCCCGCAGTATGCGTCCGACTTGGCGGTGACGCTCGATCAGCTTGCCAAGGTCTACTTCTCGCAGAAAAAGACGGAGAAGACGCGCGAGGCCTTGAACCGTTCGATGGAAGCGACGCGGGCGACTTTGGGGGCGCAGCACCCCAACTATGCGCGAACGCTGAGCTATCTCGCTACGCTGGAGACTTCCGAGGGCGACTACAAGAACGCGGAGAAGCACTACCGGCAGGCGCTCGAGATTCTCGAGGGCGCGCTGGGGCGACCACCCGCTGATGGCGCCGGTGCTGGAGGACTACGCAGCGTTGTTGCGGATGAGAAGAAAGGACGCGGAGGCGAACTTGCTGGTCGAGCGCGCTCAGCGGATACGGGCGCGCTAGGGCTGCATGAGCGAGTTCCTTATTGGCCTGGGGACGCTGCTGGCCATCGTCGGGCCACTGTTCCTGATCCCCATCATCTGGGCGCTCTACCGCTTCGTGTTGTTGCGGACGGTGGGCTCGCGTCTGCGCGCCTTCATGGTGGCTGCCGGCATAGTGGCGCTCATCTTGGCGGCGACGTATTTCCCAGGCAAGCGTAGGTTCGACCGGCATGTGCGAGGAGCAGGGGTCGCCGACGGTGACGGAGCGCGTGCACGTGCAGGGTTTCTACCGTACGAGCATGTTTCCGTACGAGGCGGTGATGTACCTGAAGCAGGACGGGTTTCTGTTTGTCGAGGCGCCGGACCCTTTTCAGGAGGGCGTGATGCTGCGCTACTCGGTGGCGGCGGACGGCTCCGTGCGGCACGAGAAGGCGGAAAAGGTGCAGAGCGAGTATGGCGTGCGCATCAATTACGGGCTCAAGGACGGGATCGCGACGACGCAGAAGGTGATCTCGGAGATCGAGACCGGGCGAGATCGCGCGGGCGACGGAACTCGAATATGAGGGCGGGCCATTGGCCGTTCTACTGGGGACGTTCGGGATGTCGTCGTGCCCAGACCCGTTGAGCCCAATCGGGGCGCGGGAATTTCGGATCTTCTACGACCTGGAAGGGTACGTGCTCGGGAACAAGGACCTACCGGTGTCGTTGCGCCCGGGACGCTGAGAAAACGCGAAGCCCTGACCTACTCGCTCGCCTCGATGGTGGGTTGGCCCTTCAGCCAGCCGAGCGAGTGGAAGAACTCGTCCATTTTGCGCACGGTGTCGCGGTAGGGGACGTTGTCGTTGCGGCCGTAGTTGAAGAAGCCGTGCGCTTGGCCCTCGTAGCCCTCGAGCTCGCATCGCGCGCCTTTGTCCTGCATGGCTTTGCAGAAGGCGACGACGGTGGAGTACGGGACCGTAGTGTCCGCCTTGCCGTGGAAGATGATGGTCGGCGGCAGGCCGGCGCGCACGTTGTGATAGGGCGACATGGTTTCGAGCGGGGCAGCCCATGCGCGCTTCCAGTCCGTCGATGCTCTTGACGATCGCCTCGAAGCCGGGCGCGGGCGCCAGCACGACAGCAGGGTTGAACAGCGCCAAGGCGTTGGGGACCGGGCTGACGTCGAGATCGACGGCCGGGCCGTCATGGCCGGGCAAAGTCGCGACCGCGGCGGCGAGATGTCCGCCGGCGGAACCGCCGCCCGCGGCGAGGCGGTTGGGGTCAATACCGAGCCGTTTCGCGTTGTGGCGCACGTAGCGCATCGCGGCCTTGGCGTCCTCCACGCATTTGTCCGCCGTCACATGGTTGCGGCTGGCGACGCGATAGTCGGCGAGCATGGCGACCATGCCGCGCGAAGCGAGGTACCTGGATTGCTCTAGGAACTGCGTCGGGCTGCCGCCGCGCCAGCCGCCGCCAAAAAAGAACACGATCGCCGGCGTCTGGTCGCCGGCCTTGTGTCCTTTGGGCTCGAAGATCCAAAGCTTCAGGTCGGTTCCGTCGACGGACTTGTAGGTCTCGACGTTGGAGGCGTCGGGAATGGCCGGAGGGTACTTGAACTGAGCGGCGAGCAAAGTTGCCGACAGAGCGGCAAGCGCGACGAGCTTGGTCATGGCGTTGGAGATTGTAGCAGCCAGATCGGATAATGTGCGGGATGAATCGAGGGTGGCTATGGCTGTTGGCGGCGTTTACGGCGGCCTTAGTGGGGTGCGGCGCACAGCCGGCCGCTGAAGAGCCTCTAACGGGATATGTGGAAGCGGCGGCTTGCCGGGACTGCCACCGCGAGATTTGGGATTCCTATGCGAAGACCGGCATGGGGCGGTCTTTCTATCGGCCCGCGCCGGAAAACACCGTGGAGACCTATGGCGGAGAGCCGTTCCATCACAAGGCTTCGGATCGCTACTACGCGATGATCGAGCGAGGCGGCAAGTACTTTCAAGGGCGCTATCAAAAAGGGTCTGCGAATGAAGAGATCAACGTTGTAGAGAAGGAAATCCAGTATGTGATGGGTTCGGGGAATCACGCGCGGACCTATCTACACCAAAAACCGAACGGAGAAATCGTCGAGTTGCCGTTGGGGTGGTATTCCGAGGGCGGTGGAAGCTGGGGTATGAATCCCGGCTACGACAAGCGCAATCACTACGGATTCCAGCGCTTGATCGCGTTCGACTGCATGTTTTGCCACAACGGGTATCCCGAGATGGCCGATGGCGCCGACTTCGCGGGGCGCCGAGCTGCTTATGTGGGGCGCATCGCAGAGGGCATCGATTGTCAGCGCTGCCATGGGCCGGGCGGGCCGCACCTCGAGGCGCTGCAGCGGAACGCGCCCACGGAAGAAGTGCAGCAGTCGATTGTGAATCCGGCACGGATGTCGCCCGAGCGGCAGATGGAGGTTTGCTATCAGTGCCATCTCGAGACGACGAGCCGTCCGCTGCCGAATATTCTGCACAAGTTCGGGCGCGGAGTGTTTTCGTATGTTCCGGGTGAGCCGCTCGGTGAATATGCGGCCTATTTCGATCATGCGCCGGGGTCGAAGTTCGAAGACAAGTTCGAGATCAATCACTCGGCATATCGGCTGAGGCAGTCGCAGTGCTTTCAACGAAGTGAAGGAAGGCTGTTGTGTACGACGTGCCATGACCCGCACGGGGCGCCGATCACGCGTCCGCAGGCTGAGGTGTGCCGGGGCTGCCACGAGGGGCTGGCGTCGCTGGCGGGACATCCGGCGGGTGAGGACTGCGCGAAGTGCCATATGCCGAAGCGCAGGACGGACGACGTGGTCCATGCGGTGATGACGGACCACAAGATTCAGCGGCGTCCGCTGGCGGGCGACCTGTTGGCGTCTAAGCGCGAAAAGAGCGACGCGGAGGTTGCCTACCACGGCGAGGTCGTCGCGTACTATCCGGCGACGATCGAGAGCGAGTATGTGGCGCTTGCGCAGATCGGGCAGGACGCGAATCGCGAAGCAGGCATCGCGGCGCTCGAGGGCAGGGAATTGGGCCCGGAGATGCGCTACGAGCTGGCCTCGGCCTACCAGCGCGCTGGAGAGCTGGAAAAGGCAGTGCGGGCGTTCGAGAGAGTCGTCGCCGCGAAGCCGGAGATGACGATCGCGCGACGCAGACTGGGCGAGGCGCTGCGGCTGGCGGGCGAGCTGGATCGTGCGGAAACGGAACTGCGGCTGGCGGCAAACGAGGACCCGCGGGATTCGCGCATTCGCAAAGAGCTTGGGCTAGTGCAGGTGGACCGTGGCCGTATGGAAGAGGCGGCCAAAGAGTTTCGCGCGGCGATCAAGCTGGACCCGGAGTTGCCCGAGAACCACAACAACTTGGCCGGCGTGCTGATGCAGATGGGCCGGGGGGAGGAAGCGGAGGCGGAGTTCCAGGAGGCGATCCGGTTGCAGCCCGAGCTGGCCGAAGCGAATTTTGGCCTGGGGAATCTGTTGGCCGCGCGTGGCGAGATCGAGGCGGCGCAGCGGCATTGGCGCGTGGCGTTGGAAGGCGACCCGCGGAACGCGACTTTGCGCTTCAACTACGCGGTGACCCTGGTGCAGCAGGAACGTTGGCGCGAGGCAAGGGAGCAGCTCGAGGAGGCCGTGCGTGCGGATCCGGAGATGGAGCCGGCGCAGCTCGCTTTGGGTGAGCTGTTGTTGGGTGAAGGTCGAGTGGCCGAGGCGCGGAAGTGGCTTCAGCGGGCGGCGGGGAGCGAGGATCCGAGCGTCCGGGAGGCGGCCCGCGAGGCTTTGGCGGGAATCGCTATCCGGTGACGGCGGCTGGGGATTTGAACGCGAGGACGGCGTTGAGGCCGCCGAATGCGAAAGAGTTGGACAGGGCGGCTTCGGCTTGTAGCGGTCGAGGGCCGTCCGTGAGGTAGTCGAGGTCACAGGCCGGGTCGGGGCCGAGCGAATTGCAGGTGGGCGGCAGCAGACCATGGCGCAGCGCGAGGACGGTGGCGACGGCTTCGAGGGCTCCAGCCGCACCGAGCGTGTGGCCATGCATGGACTTGGTCGAACTGACGGCGAGCGTATCCGCATGGCGACCGAAGACTTCGCGGAGGGCGCGGGTCTCGGCGGCGTCATTGGCGGCGGTGCCGGTGCCGTGAGCGTTCACGTAGGCGATCTGCTCCGGCGCCAGCCCGGCGTCGCGCACGGCGGCGCGCATGGCGCGAGCGCCGCCGGCGGGCGACGGCATAGTGAAGTGGTGCGCGTCGGCGGACATACCGAAGCCGGCAAGCTCGGCGTAGATTGTCGCGCCGCGCGCTTGCGCCCTTTCAATCGGCTCGAGGACGAGCATGGCGGCGCCTTCGCCCAGGACAAGCCCCTTGCGGTCGATCGAGAACGGACGGCAGGTGTCCGGCGCCAGGACGCGCATGGCTTCCCAGGCGCGCAGCAAGCCGAGGGTGAACGGCATCTCCGCCCCGCCGACGAGCGCGCACTCGGCCGAGCCTGAGCGCACCATCCAAAAGGCTTGGCCGATGGCGTGATTGGCTGAAGAGCAGGCTGTAGAGACGGTCCAGGCCGGGCCGGTGACGCCGGTCTCCATGGCCAACTGGCTCGTGAGCGCGTTGTGCATGGAGCGCGTAATCGTAAACGGATGCAGCCGTTGCGCGCCCTTGGCGTAGAGCTGGACGTAGCCCTCGTCTTCGATCTGCTTGCCGCCGAGCGAGGTGCCGGTGGCGATGGCGGTCTGTTCCGCGAGCTCAGAGGTGAATTCCAGAGCAGAGTCTCGCAGAGCCTCGCGCGCGGCGACCATACCGAGTTGGGCGAAGCGATCGAGATACGCGGCCTGCTTCGGCTCGAACTGCTGCGCGATGTCGAGGTCGACGACCTGCGCCGCGGCGCGCATGCGCAGTTGCTGGCCGTGGAAGTCTCCGACGAGCGGCCGAATGCCGGGCGAACCCGTGCTCAACGAGGCCCAGAAGTCCGCCGCCGTACAACCGATGGAAGAGACGACGCCGACGCCGGTGACGACGACGCGCCGCATCATGGCGCAGCCACGGAGGCGGGCTCGGGCTGCGCAGCCTTCTCGGCCAGGAGACGCTCGACGCCATTGATCACGTCGCGTACCCCGCGCAGGTCCTTGACCGATTCGTCGGGCACGGTGATGTCGAACTCAGTCTCCACGGCGAACACGATGTTGATGCCGTCGAGAGAATCGACCTTCATCTCCTCGAACGTGCTGTCAGCAGTGAACGAGTCCTCGGGAATACGTTGAGTTTCGGCAATGACGCGCATGACGCGCGCGGCGACGGATTCGGCGACGTTAGACATAACGGACGAGAAAAAACCTTCGAAAGAGGATAGCGTAGTTGGGGCGCTCGGGCTACCAGCGGATTAGCAGCAGCTCCGAGCAGAATGCCGGGCCCATGGCCGCGAGCAGGCTAAGCGATCCCTTGGGCGGACGGTTGTTTTGCATCACCTCTTCGAGCACGAGCAGGACCGAGGCGGACGAGAGGTTGCCGGTGCGGCGCAGGCAACGCCACGAAGACTCGAGCTCGCCGTCGGGCAGCTCGAGAGCCTGCTCAGTTGCTCGCAGGACCTTCGGGCCGCCGGTGTGCAGAATCCAGCGCTCGATGTCCTTGCGCGTCAGCCCGTGGTCGCCCAGGAAGCAGTCGACGTCTCCGGCTAGATTTGTTTCGACCATCAGGGGGACGTCGCGGGAGAGGACGATCTGGAATCCAGAGTCGGTGATGTCCCAGCCCATGACTTCTTCGGTGTTGGGGTAGAAGACGGAACGCGTGTCTAGGATTTCGGGGCCTTCGGACTCGGTCTCCGAGCCGCTGACGATGACGGCGCCGGCGCCGTCGCCGAACAAGCCCGAGGCGATGATGTTGGCGATGGAGAGGTCGCCGAGCTGGATCGTGAGCGAGCAGAGCTCAACCGAAACGAGCGCGGCGTGGTGGCCGGGGAATCCGCGGACGTAGTCTGCCGCGCGCGAGATGCCGGCGGCGCCGGCCACGCAGCCGAGGCCGAAAATCGGTACGCGCTTGATCCGGGTGGACAGGCCGAGCTTGTTCACGAGGCGAGCGTCAATCGACGGGCTCGCAATGCCCGTGACCGAGACGAAAAAGATGGCGTCGAGGTCCTGGGGCTCGAGTCCCGCGCGTTCGAGCGCGGAGACGAGCGCCTGGCCGCCGAGGTCGACGGCGGAGGCGATCCACATATCGTTGGCTTCACCCCAGCCCTTCATCTCTTCGTAGCTCTCGACAGGGTAGGCGAGGTACCGCCCGTCAACGCCGACGACGTCATGGAAACGGCGTAGCACGGCCGGGTTGGGGAGCTTGTGGCTCCAGTGTCGTCCGAGGCGCTCGATGAGGAAGTCTTGCGAGTAGTAGTGCTTAGGCAGGGCGCTCGCGGCGGCGCTGATCTTCATTGGGGATGGTCTCACTTGGCATCTTGGCCGCCAGGGGGCGAACAAGGTTCGAACCGAGGTGCGAACCCTCAAGTATAAAGCTGAAAGGGCTTTGGATAAAATCCGAGGACGCTCATGGCGCTGGAAACTTACAGGAAGAAGCGCAAGTTCGACTCGACGAACGAGCCGGCGGGCGACGAGCCGGACGCGGGGCGGGGCAGGGCGCTTCGTCATCCAGAAGCACGCTGCACGGCGTTTGCACTACGATTTGCGGCTGGAAATCGACGGTGTTCTGCGCTCCTGGGCCGTGCCCAGGGGCCCTCGCTCGATCCTCACGAGAAGCGCCCGCGGTGCGGACCGAGGACCATCCGATCGAGTACTTGACGTTTGAAAAAGTAATCCCGGAAGGCAACTACGGCGCCGGAGCGATGATCGTTTGGGACCGCGGGACCTTGAGACCGAAGGCGACAAGCCGGCGGCCCGGCAGCTTGCTGAGGGCGAACTGAAGCTGATCTTCTACGGCAGCCGCATTGGCGGGAGCTTCGCGCTGGTGAAGACCAATCGCAAGAGCGGCAAGCAGGAGGAGTGGCTGCTGATCAAGCACCGCGACGGGGCGGTGGACGAGAGCTTCGACGTGGACTTGCTGCCGGAGTCGGTGGTGAGCGGGCGTACGATTGAGGACATGCTGGCCGGCGCTCCTCCCGGACGGCCGCGCGGGCTACCGCCATCGACGGTGGAAGGGGCCGAGGAGGCGCCGGCGCCCGACGATGCAACTCCCATGCTGGCGACGGCGCGCGAGAAGCCGTTCAGCAACCCAGACTGGCTGTTCGAAGTGAAGTGGGACGGAGTACGCTTGCTGGCGCACATCGACGGTCAGAACGTGCGCCTGATCACGCGCAACGGCAACGACGTCACTTCGCACTATCCGGAATTGCATGACTTGCCGCTGAAGCTGCACGCACGCCGGGCGGTGGTGGATGGCGAGGTGGTCGCGCTTGACGAAGCGGGGCTGTCGGACTTTGGCCGGCTGCAAAAGCGCATGCACGTCGGCAAACCGTCGCGGTCGCAGATGGCGGCGACCCCGGTCCATTTCTATGTCTTCGATCTGCTCTATGCCGACGGCTACGACTTGCGCGGGGCGTCGCTGCGGGATCGCAAGCGCTGCTTGCGCGAGATGCTGGTCTCCCATTCGGACCCCGTGCGCTACTCCGACCATGTCGTAGGCCGCGGAGAGGACATGTTCGAAGCCGTACGGGCCCACGGGGCGGAGGGCATCGTCGCCAAGCGCGCCGACAGCGCCTACACAGGGGCGCGTTCGAATGACTGGTTGAAGATCAAGGTGCTCCAGGAGACCGACGCCGTGGTGGGCGGTTGGACCGAACCGCGAGGGGGCCGAGACGAGCTTGGTGCGCTACTCGTGGGCTTTTATTCGAGCAAAGGCTTGCAGTTCGCAGGCGGAGTGGGCACGGGCTTCACAAACGATGTGCTGGCGCGGCTGGGAGAGAGGCTGCGGCCGCTGGAGGTGAAACGCTGCCCTTTCGCCGAGAGTCCAGCCACAAAGGAGAGGGCGCACTGGACGCGGCCGGAGCTGGTGGCGCGCGTGCGATACTCCGGCTGGGCGCGGGACGGGGCGCTGCGTCACCCGGTCTACGTGGGCTTGCGCGACGATTTGAATCCTCGCGAATGCCTGGACCCGCGAGATGCCGAAGCTCCCGCCGATCTGCCGCCGGACCCGGCCCCGGTGAAGCGTATGCGAAAAGACACGGCACTGAAAACGCGTGAGGAGCTCGAGGCGGAACTGTTCGGCGGCAAGCGTGAATCCGTGCACGTCGACATCGACGATAAGCCGTTCCGGCTGACGCACCTCGACAAGGTGTACTTCCCGAAGAAGGGCTACCGCAAGCGCGACGTGCTGGCCTACTACTACCGCGTTCAGGAGCAGATCCGGCCGTTCCTGGAGCAGCGGCCGCTGGTGCTGCGGCGCTTCCCGAACGGCATCGAGGGTGAATCGTTCTACCAAAAGGACATTGGCGAGGGTGTGCCGGAATGGATCCCGACAGTGGTGATTCCGAGCGAAAGCAGCCAGCGCGACACGCGCTACTACGTTTGCAACGACGTTTGGACGCTCCTGCACCTGGTGAACCTTGGCTGCATCGAGCAGCACCCATGGCCGAGCCGCATCGACGATCTGGAGCGGCCCGATTACGTGTTCTTCGACCTGGACCCGAGCGAGGGCTATGCATTCGAGACCGTGGTGAAGGTCGCGCGGGAGTTCTTGAAGATCCTTGACGAGATCGGGGCCAAGGCCTTTCCGAAGACTTCGGGTTCGCGGGGCATTCACATCTGGCTGCCGCTCGAGCGGGAGTACAGGTACGAGCAGGCGCGGGACTTCGCGCAGGTGGTGGCGCGGATCGTGCACGACGCGCTCCCGAAAGAAACGACGCTCGAACGGACGGTGGAGAAGCGCCCGAAGGGGTCGATCTACCTCGACTACTTGCAGAACAGCTTCGGCAAGCCGTTGGCGACGGCCTACACGGTGCGGCCGAAACCGCTGGCCACGGTCTCCACGCCGTTGGCGCTTACAGAGCTGCGCAAAGGGCTGTCGCCGGAGAAATGGACGATCGAGACGGTGCCGAAACGAGTGGCGAAGAAGGATGCCTGGGAAGGGTTTTGGGGGTCGAGACAACGGATTGAGGATCTGATCGAGAAGATCCGAGACTGGATGGGGAAGTGACAGTTGACAATCTACAGTAGGTAATCTACATTCAAGTGCATGTCGAATGCGAACCGCCTAGTGCAGGGCACTTTGGACATGCTCATTCTGCGCACGCTCCTGTTTGGGCCCGCTCACGGCCACGCAGTTGCAAAGCACATCCAGCGCACCTCAGACGATGTCCTGCAAGTGGAGACGGGCTCGCTCTATCCGGCGCTGCGGCGGCTGGAGCAGGACGGGCTGATCGAAGCGAAGTGGGCCAAGAGCAAGGAGCGTAATCGTGAGCTGCGTTTCTACAGCTTGACCGCCAAAGGCCGCGAGCATCTGACTGCAGAGGCGTCCAAGTGGAAACAGCTCTTCGAGGGCGTTGCGCGGGTGATGTGGCCCGCTGAGGAGCACTAGGATGGGCGGCAAGCGCGAGCGGCGGGCCTCCGACCTCCAGCGCGAGCTGGACGCTCATTTGGAGCTCGAAACCGAACGTCTGCGCGAGACGGGTCTCTCGGAGGACGATGCGCACCGGGCGGCCCATCTCGACCTAGGCAACGCCACGAGCTTGCGCGAGACGGTATTCGAGTTAGGCGCGTTCAGCCGCATTGAGCGCTGGCTGGCGGACTTGCGCTACGCGGTGCGCTCGCTGTTGCACAATCCTGGGTTCGCAGTGGTGTCGATCCTTTCACTGGGGCTAGGCATCGGCGCCGCGACAGCGATTTTCACGATTGCGGACCAAGCGTTGCTAAAGGCGTTGCCCGTCAAGGACCCGGATCGCCTCGAACTGCTGACTTGGGATGGAGCGTTCATCGGCGGCTCCACGAGGGGATGGGAAGAGTCGTTCTCCTACCCTACGTTTCGCGAGCTCGAAGCCGGGCGGCCGGAGGCCCTTTCCGGCATCGCGGCTCGCTACCAGACGCAGGCGACGCTGGACGGCGCCACGAGCGCGAGCCGGGTCAGCGTGGAGACGGTCTCCGGCGGGTACTTCGACGTTTTGGGCGTGACGGCCGTGCTGGGGCGCACGCTGTTGCCCGAGGACGACGAGGAACGGGATGGCGAACCCTGGGCCGTGCTTGCTTATGACTGTTGGCGGGATCGCTTCGCGGCGGATCCGCAGGTCATCGGCACGACGATTCGGCTCAACAGCTATCCGTTTACCGTTATCGGCGTGGCCCAACCGGGGTTCAAAGGCTTCGAGAGTCTGCGTCCGGCGGACCTCTTCGTGCCGCTCCAGATGCAGGCCGCCGTGACCCCCACGTGGGATCACCGCGATCGTCGCGACAGTATCTGGCTCAACATCTTCGCGCGCCTCGCGCCCGGCGTGGACGCTTCGCAAGCCGAAGCGGCGCTGATGCTTCCGTACGCAGGCGTTCTGCGCCAAGACCTGGAGGCGCACGCGCGCAACCAGGAGACTCAGGATCGCTATCTCCGGAACACATTGCATTTCTCGGACGCCTCGCAAGGGTTTGGCGGGACGCGCGAGCTCGTGGCCAAGCCGCTGCACGTTCTGATTGCGATGGTGGGACTGCTGTTGCTCATCACGTGCGTGAACGTTGCCAACTTGTTCGTCGTGCGGTCGGCGAAGCGTGCGCGAGAGATCGCGGTGCGGGCATCGCTTGGAGCATCGCGGGCGGCGATGGTGCGCTTGGTTTTCGCGGAATGCCTGCTGTTGGCCGCGGCTGGCGCGGCTCTAGCGCTCGTGGTGGCGCGCGTTGGCGCAGCGGCTCTCGTCCGTATGGTTCCTAGCGATCTGATGGGGATCGTATTCGAAACGACGCCGGACTGGCGCGTGCTGGGCTTTACGGCGGCGGTGGCCCTTGCTACGGCGTTGTTCTTTGGGCTGGCGCCGGCGATCCAGGCCGCGCGGAGGAGCTCCGCCACGGCGCTGAAAGACGAGGCTGGGTCCGTCGCGTCCGGCCGTGGGCACAGCCGGTTGCGGCGGACGCTGGTGGGGACGCAGGTTGCGCTTTCGCTCATCCTGTTGGCCGTGGCGGGACTGTTCGGCAAGAGCTTAGAGAAGGTTTTTGAGGCGCAGCCGGGTTTGGATGTCGAGACACTGCTGGCATTCTTCGTCAACCCCTCCGAGCATGGCTACGACGGCGAGCGGGCGCGGCGGCTGGCGCTCGATTTGGAACAGCGCTTGAAGCTGCAGCCGGGCGTGCTCGCCGTGGGCGTGACGACCGACCCCTTGCTCGCGGGCGCGAATGGCCAGAATACGATCGCGGTGGAGGGCTACCAGCCGGGCCAAGACGAGAACATGCAGGCGGGCGCCAACTATGCGCTGCCGGGTTTCTTCGAGGCGGCCGGCATTCCGCTCCTGGCGGGCCGCGACTTCAGCGAGCGCGACACCATCGGCGCTCCGCTCGCCGTGATCGTCGACGAGACGTTCGCAAACCGATTTCTCGGCTCGCCGACCGAGGCTGTTGGGCGCCGCGTGGGCTATGCGCTCGGGAAAGGACCCCTGCCGTACGAGATCGTGGGCGTGGTTGCTGATCACAAGGCGGTCAACCTTCGCGAAAAGCCCATCCCACGGACGTACTTTCCTTTGCTTCAGCGGGAGAAGGTGGACTTGATGACGTTCTACCTGCGGGCCAAGGGCGCGCCGTCGGGCCTCGCCGGCGCAGCCCAGCGCGCGGTGACAGAGATCGATCCGGACCTGGCTGTGTTTGGCGTGAAAACGCTGGAACAGCAGGCCGAGGAGACGCACTATGTCGAGCGGCTCTTTGCCCGGCTTTCGGCTGCGTTCGCGGCGCTTGCCACGTTGATTGCGGCGGTAGGGCTCTATGGTGTGGCAGCCTTCTCCGTGGCGCGACGCACACGTGAGATTGGGGTTCGCGTGGCGTTGGGCGCCGAGCCCGGGGGAGTCTTCCGCATGGTGCTCCGGGAGGCGCTGACGCTGGCCGCCGCCGGCATGGCGATTGGGATTCCGCTGGCGCTGGGCGTTGCGAAGCTGGTGGAGTCGCAACTCTACGGCGTAGGAGCGTTCGATCCTGTGGTCGCTTTTGGAGCAGTCGGCGCGTTGCTAACTGCCTGCTCTCTGGCGGCGGTATTCCCAGCGAGGCGGGCGACCCGGATTGCTCCGATGGCCGCGCTACGGCACGACTAGGCGCGGCGGCGAGCTATTCGTTGCGGACGATCAGACCGTCGCGCATCTCGATGTGACGCTCGGAGCAGAAGCGCGCAGCTTCGGGGTTGTGGGTGATCATCAGAATCGTTTGCCCGAGCTTCTGGTTGAGGTCCTTGAGCGTGTTGAGCACCAGCTCGGAGTTCTTCGAGTCGAGGTTGCCGGTGGGCTCGTCAGCCAGTAGGATTTGGGGCTCGTTGACGATCGCGCGCGCGATGGCGACGCGTTGCTGCTCGCCGCCCGAGAGCGCGTAGGGGCGGTGGCCGAGGCGCTTCTCGATTCCGAGGATGCGCAGCACTTCCTTGAACTCTTCCGAGAGCGGAGTGTGGTTGCCGGCGATGTCGCGGGCGATCGAAATGTTCTCGCTCGCGGTGAGCGTGGGTAGCAGGTTGAACTTCTGGAAGACGAAGCCGACCATGCGTTTACGCATCTCGGTGCGGTCCTTGTCCGTCATCGCGCTCAGGTCCTGCCCGGCGATGCGGACGTGTCCGGCCGTGGGCGGCGTGAGGCCGCCGATGACGTGGAAAAGCGTGGATTTACCGGAACCCGAAGGCCCGAGCACGGCGACGAACTCGCCGCGGTTGACGTGCAGCGACACGCCCCGCAGGGCCGGCACGTCGACGCGCCCCATGTGGTAGACCTTCTTCAGATCTTCGACTTCTAGAATGGGTTCCGTGCTCACGAGGATCGATTGTTTGTCTTGACGGCGGTCGGAACGTCTTCGATCTTCTCGACCTTGACGCCTTCCGGCGGCTCGAGGATGAAGGCGTTCTCCGGCGGCGCTTCGTTGATGCCGGGCTTCAAGAACGTAATCTTCAAAGTGTAACCGTCCAAGGGCCGGTCGATGGTGACGATCCCTGGAAAGAGGTCCTCGCCGTAGTCGGACCATTCCTGGTAACGAGCCGTGGTGAGCAGCTCGCCGTCGTCGCCACGAATCTCGAGGCGGCTGAGTTTGAGGTCCGTTCGATTGAACCAAAATTTGCGAGAAATGCGATAGCCGTCGCCGGCGCGTACGATCTCGTCGATCACATAGTACTGACTGCGGCCCTCACGGACCGGATCGAGCACGCGGATGCTGTCCTGGGCGAAGGGCGCAACCAGCAGCGGCTCCAGGATGTGCTGCGGCCGGATGTTTTCCGAGCGCTTCTCCGAGCGAACTTTGCTGGCCGTCGAGCCCTCGAAGAAGCGGTTCTGCAGCGAGAGATAAACCTGGAACATGCCCTTGAAGGAGGCCATGTCGAAAGCGCTGGTGCGGGTGACCGGCAGCTTGGCGTTCACTCGGATGGAGTCGGGCCGCTCGGCGACGATGGCGCCGCGTACGTCGGTGAGGATGCGCTCCTTGGTCTTGTCCTCGGTGATGTAGGTGAGCTGCAGGTCGACGACAGCCTTGAGCGACTGGACGCGCATGAAGCGGTCCAGGAACGCCGTCAACTCATCGAGCGAGGCGTCTTGCACCACGGTCTGGGGCAGCACGGGGAGTTTCCGGGTTTCCCGTAGGCAGCCGAGCGAAGCTAGCGCAAGCAGCAGCGCCGCCAGGAGTCGAAAACTAGAGATGCTGGGGGATTCCGATGGGGTTTCGGACTGCAACTTCTGATTATATCAAGCGTCCGGGGCGTTTCGGCTGTCTCTTGCCCCCAGCCAGGCAGGAAAGACGAGGGGATTTTCGAGCCAGACGAGAAACCATTGCAGTAGCGATTCCTTTTCAGCGCGAGTTTCCGGACGTAGGTTCTTGCGGCGCATGGTCAGGCGCAGGCGATCCTTGGCTTGACGCACGGCGCGGCGGACGTCTTCCGCCCGAACGGCGTCGCCGGCTTGTCGGGCCTTGGCATAGGCGGCGCTCATGGCGATCAGCGATTCGGCGGCGGCGTCAGGCGTGTTGGAGTGGACCTGGCCGCGCAGATCGAGCGGCAAGCCGCCGAGCGAGCGATCCACTTCGACCTCGGTCTGGTGGAGCAGGTCGAGCAAGTAGGCTTGGTTGATGCGGCGGGCGTCGCCCAGGGTGCGGGTGAGCGTCGCGACCAAGTCGTCCCATTCCGCGGGGCCAACGCGAGGCGCGGGAAGGTTGGCGAGGAACTCGTCGACCAGTGCGCGGATGGACCCAGGCATGCGGATTGCGCAAGAGTGCGCTCACTCACTCGGCGTTTAGCGTAGCGTGCGGCGATATTGCGCGACGGCCTTGTTGTGGGCCTGCAGGTTCTTCGAGAAGATGTGCGACGGCTTTCCGGCGGACTCGGCGACGAAATAGAGATAGTCGCTGTCGGCTGGGTGGAAGGCGGCTTTCAGCGAGGCGAGGCCTGGGTTGGCGATCGGCCCTGGCGGCAAACCGGGGTGAACGTAGGTGTTGTAGTCGTGCGGGTCGCGGATGTCCGATTCGTAGATTTTGCCGCGGTAGCGGTCGTCCAGAATCAGCCCGTAGATGATAGTGGGGTCGCACTGGAGCAACATGCCCAGGCGGATGCGGTTGTAGTAGACCGACGAGACGAGCGGACGCTCTTCGTCGACGCCGGTCTCCTTCTCGATGAGCGAAGCCATGGTCAGCGCTTCGTAGGGCCCAAGCTTGGAATCGGAGCCTCGCTTGGCTTCGTCGAAGGCGACGCGGAAGCCGCGCAGCATGGCGTCGAGGACCTTTTCGGGGGCCGTGTTGCGCGGGAAGCTGTAGGTCTCCGGGAAGAGGCAGCCTTCGAGGCTCTCCGCGGCGGGGAAGATGTCGCGCATGGGCGCGGGGTCGGCAGTGAGTGCGAGGAAAGCGTCAGCAGAACCGGAAGCCTGCCTCTTCGACGAGTTTGGCGATCTCGAAGCGCGTGAGCCCTTCAGGCACGGTGACGGTGTGGAGCAGCACGGCCCCGGAGGCGAGCTCTCGAACGCGTCCCACACGGAAACGGGTTGAGCGAACTGGTACTCGCCGGCTTGCAGGACGTCTTTGAGCGCCAGGCGCGGGCGATCATGAAATGCGTGGCGGAGCGGATGACGCCGGCTTCCTCGAGTAGGCGCGCCATCTCGCGGCTGGAGGCTCCGCGGGGATATCCACCACGACAGGCGCGGTGAACTTCTTCTGCGGCGGCGCCCATTCCTGAAATCGCCCACGCCCCGACGCTGATGACCGCGACGACGAGCAGCGCGGCGAGGGCGAGCAGGATGCGCTTCAAAGGGCGGCCTCCGGCTCGGCCATGTACTCCTCGAGCATGACAATGGCGGCGGCTTGGTCAACGTCGCCGCGATGGCCGGCGCGGGCGGCTCCTTCGAGGCTGGTGAGGCGCTCATCGCGCAGTATCAGCGGCAACCCGCTGCGCTTGGCGAGCGTGCGGCCGAACTGTTCGGCGAGATGCGTGGAGCGGCCGGCGGTCCCGTCCATGTGAAGCGGGCGGCCGATGAGCAGGGTGCGGATGGCGCGCTGTTCGATCAACGCGTCGAGGGCTGCGAGGTCGGTGGCGCGGTTCTTGCGCACGAGGGTGGGCAGGCCGTGCGCTGCGACACCAAGCTCGTCGGTGGCCGCGAGACCGATGCGGCGTTCGCCCCAGTCGACGGCGAGGATGGGATGGACGCCCGGATGCTCCATGGGAGCTATTATTTTGCCAAAGGCGTAAGGGCGGGATGTGTCCGCAAGCGTCAGCGGTAGTGGAGAGCGTAGGAACCGCTGTCGTCCCAGCTTGACCCTGTGCCGACCTTGTAGCCGGCGGCGCCTTTAGAGCGGTCACCAGGTGTTCCTTACCGTTAGCGCGGGCTTCCTTAGCTAGGCAGAGCAGAACCGCCTCGAACAAGTGCTGGCGGCTCATGAGCTGCATTCCGGCCTTCAGGGCTTTTCTGGCGGCGCTCGACGACGTGCCGTGCTTGGAGGCGAGCGTGGTGACGAGCTTGTTCAGGCCCGATACCGTCTTGCTCGCGGCACGATCCCAGTCCGCGCTCAGTTCTTCCTCATCCAGGTAGCCCCCGAGAGAGGCGAACTTGGTCTTGCGCTTCCACCAGTCGTTGTTGCGGGAGGGGCAGACGTCGCCATATGCCCAGGCAGTGGTCGCGGCGGCGGAGGCGATGGCCTGATACTCTTCTTCGTTGGAGCGCGCTTTGACCAGCGCGATGCAGAAGCCCCAGAACTGCAGGAATGGCCCGAGCACAGCGAAACCGAACCCAACCGTTCCGACGCTCGCCATCGCGCCTGTCGTGCCCAGCCCGGGCTGATAGATTGCGTAAAAATCCTTGGCGAAGGAAATCCACTTCTCTACGTTGGAGGCCACGCTGGCGGTGGCCTGTATCGTGCCGCCCACGCCGTCGCCCACAGGACAGAACTCGGATTTCAAAAGGCCCACGAGGATGTTCTCCATCGCGGCTTCTTCTTGGGCGTTCGGACTGAAGTGCTCGCGAATGGCCTCCATCGCCTCCGCTTTCAGGTTGAATTCCTCGAGTTTCTTGTCGAGACCCGGGTAGTGCATGTCATCCTTCGCGCTTTTGGGCGGCGTCGGAATGTGGCCGGCATGCTTGTTCATGAACTGGATCGTCAGGCCGCCGGGGCGAATCTGGCCGTTGAAGTGCTCGTCGGAAACGAGCCCGTTCTGGAATTGCAGCGCGCTGATGGCGACGCAGGTCTTTTCTCCGCAGACGCCGTCTTTGTAGAGCGGTTTGATCGTGAGCGGGTTGATGCCCACGAGCTTTTGGTTGCCGATGAAGTGGTTCAGCATGACCTGAACCTTGAGAACGTCCTGTTTCCGGTTAGGAGCGTTGACGCCTACGGCGGCGGCAATGCTGATGATGGGCATGTCTCGTCTCCCTGGATGCTTGCGGAGACAGGGAGTCGGGCTGCTGAGCGGATGGAGCGGCCGCGCCGTCGACGAGTGGGATTTGCCGGCGAGCGCGGATCGGCTCCGGGGGTTGCCGTCCGCAAGCGTCGCTATGGTCTCTATAGCGACGATACGCGGAATTCACCCTCATCACTGGCCCATTTTTTTGACTAGGCGCATATATTTGGCGGTCTGTATCGCTTGGCTTGCAGTCGCAATTCCTTAGTCGGCATCGGAGATGCCGGGTTAGACTGGGCCTATGAAGTTTCGGCTCGCGCTCGGCCTCGTCGCTGCCTGCTCATCGCTCGTTGCTCAGTCAATTCAGGCGCCTGGTCAAGCCAATGCGGGGTCAGAAATGACGATCGGCTGGACCGGCGCCGCCGGTGAGAGGGACTTCATCTCGATCGTCCCTCCGGATCTGCCCGAAGGCCGGTATGCAAAGTATGCGTACACGAGCTCGGGTAATCCGGTCAAACTACTCGCGCCTGACAAGCCGGGCGCTTATGAGATTCGCTGGTTGAGCGGCGAGAAGGGCTATCCAACCCGTGCGACGGTCGCTTTGACGGTCCTGCCGGTCCAGGCGACGCTTGACGTTCCGGCGCAAGCGGACGCCGGCCAAACGATCGAGGTCAGTTGGAACGGCCCGAACAACCCGCGCGACTTCATCACGATCGTGCCAAAGGGGACGCCCGAGAGGAAGTATGCGAAATACGTCTATGCGAACACGGGCAACCCGGTCAAGTTGCCGGCACCGGATGAGGCGGGCGAGTATGAAATCCGGTATTTGACAGGGCAGGACTACTTGACTTTGGCGGCGGCGCCGGTCCTAGTGGGCGCGGTCTCAGCCAGTCTCGAAGCAAACACGAATCCGGCGGCGGGTGAATCGCTGTCGATTCGCTGGGAAGGGCCCAACAATCCGCGGGATTTCATCACGGTCGTTCCAGCGGGGACTCCCGAGCGGAAGTACGCGAAGTATTCATACACGGACCGTGGGAACCCCGCGGTGTTGGAGGCCCCCGATGAGCCGGGAGAGTATGAAATTCGGTACCTAACAGGGCAGGAGTATCGGACATTGGCGTCGCTGAAGATCACCGTCGGCGCCACCAGTGCGACTGTCGATGGACCGGAATCGGTGAAGGCGGGACGCGTACCGTTCGAGGTGACTTGGACCGGTCCGGACAATCGTGCAGACTTCATCACGATCATCAAAAGGAATGAGCAGGATCGAAAATACGGCAACTACGCCTATACGCGCAACGGCAGCCCGCTGCAACTGCTCTCGCCATTGGAGCCGGGCGACTACGAATTGCGCTATCTGACGGGGAGGGACTACAAAACGCTCGCGGCGAAGCCGATCACGGTGACGCCGGGCGAGGGCGCCCCGGGACGCTTGCGCGTTACCTCGATCGTCCAGGGCGGCGCAGTGCCGGCGGGGTCTGGCGGCGGCGCGGTGGAGATCATCCTCGATGCTTCTGGGAGCATGTTGCAGCGGCAGGGCTCGGAACGGCGCATCGAGATCGCCAAGCGCACTCTCATCGCACTGACCCAGGAGACGATCCCGCCCGGAACGACGTTCGCCCTGCGCGTCTTTGGCCACAAGGAGGCCGACTCTTGCCGCACGGACTTGGAGATGACCGCCGGGCCGCTCGACCCGGCTGCGGCGGCGTTGAAGATCGGCTCAATTCAGGCGATGAATTTGGCGAAGACACCGATTGCGGCTTCTCTTGCGGCGGTCTTGCAGGACTTGCGCGGGCATGCGGGCGAGAAAATCGTCGTGCTGGTGACTGATGGAGAAGAGACGTGCGAAGGCGACCCGGCGGAGACGATCGAGGCGCTGCGCGAGGCGGGCGTCGACGTGCGTGTGAACATCGTGGGGTTTGCCATCGACGACGAAGGGTTAAAGAGCCAGTTTCGCTATTGGGCGGAGGTTGGCGGTGGCGGCTACTTCGATGCGGCGGACGCGGATCAGCTTGGAGCCTCTCTCACGCAGGCGGTACAGGCGCCGTACGAGGTGTACGACGACCAGGGACGCATCGTGGCGAACGGCGTGGTTGGAGGCGCGGAGGTGGATGTTCCTTCGGGGGTGTATGTGGTCAGGGCGCGGACGCAGCCTGCGAAGACAAAGGCGGGCGTAGAGGTGAAGGCAGGCGAGACGACGTTGGTTCCTTTGGATTGAGGTGGCTGAGCCCTACCAGAAATACGCATAGAAAGCCGCGATAAACCCAACGATGATGCAGGTGTGAATCACATCCCAGTGATTCCAGCTAGCGCGGGTCTCGGCGCGTTGCTCAGGCGTGCCGGAGCCGTAGGTGAGATTCTGTAACTGCTCCGGGCGAGGCTTGGAGTGAATTGGCTGACCACCACGATGGTCAGCAAGCACAGCAGGAAGAGGAAGATGCAGTAGTGCAGCCAGTTCGTGGCGATCATCCAGTGGTAGTACACGCCGTTGGGATCGAAGCTCGTCTCGAAGATGCGCGAGAACAGCCGGATCATACCCAGCACGAAGCCGACTGTCAGGCCCGCCAAGCCGCCCATGGCGGTGGCCCCTTGCCAGAAGACGCCGAGGAAGAACACGGCCGCTATGCCCGGGGCGAGCAGGCTTTGTACGTCCTGCAAATAGGCGTAGAGTACCTGGCCCATGCCGCGCATGATCGGGATCCAGGCAATGCCGAGGATGACGACGACGGCGGTGGCGATGCGGCCGATGTGGACCAGCCGGCGCTCGCTGGCTTCCGGGTTGTACTTCTTGTAGAAATCGACCGTGAACAGCATCGCCGAGGAGTTGAACAGCGAGGCGAGCGGAGCTCATCAGCGCCGCGACCAAGCCGCCTACGACGACGCCCTTCATACCGGCGGGCAACAGCGTCGAGACCAGCAGCGGGAAGGCGGCGTCGGGATTCGCCAAGTCGAGCTTGCCTTGCTGGCTGAGCGCGAAGGCGATCATGCCGGGCACGAGGAAGATGAAGACCGGCGTGAGCTTCAAGTAGCCGCCGAAGATCGTTCCGCGGCGCGACTCGCGTTGATTCTTGCCCGACAGCACGCGCTGGACGATGTATTGGTCCGTACACCAGTACCAGAAGCCGATGATGGGCGAGGCGAAGAGGACGCCCGTCCAGGGGAAGGTGGGGTCTTCGGGCGAGCGAATCAGGTGCAGCATCGAGTCGCCCTGGGGCGTCTTGGCTGCTTCCATGATGCGCGCGAGCTCGGGTCCAGCCGCCCACGGCTGAGAGGCCATAGATCAAGATCATGATCGAGCCGAGCAGCAGCACCGGCGTTTGCAGCACGGATGTATAGAGCACGCTGCGCATGCCGCCGAGCACGGTGTAGATGCCCGTGGCGACGACCAATCCGATGGCTCCGATCCAGAAGAAGTCGATGCCCATCCACGAGTCGATGCCGAGCACCTGCTTGAACACCACGCCGCCGGCATAGACGGTGACGGCGACCTTGGTGAGCACGTAACTGACGAGCGAGATGATGGACAGCAGCGACCGCGAGGCAGGAGAATCTCTTCTCGAAAAACTCCGGCATGGTGTAGACCATGCTGCGCGAGTAAAACGGCACGAACACCCAGCCCAGCACCAGGATGATCCAGGCGTGCATCTCCCAGTGAGCCATGGCCATGCCGGTGGATGCGCCCGCGCCCGCGAGGCCGACGACGTGCTCGGAACCGATGTTTGAGGCGAAGATGGAAGCGCCAATCGCCAGCCAGCCCGCGTCGCGCCCAGCAGGAAGTAGTCCGAGGACGTTTCCTCCTTCATGCGCAGCACCCAGACGACGATGCCGAGCATCCCGGCGAAGAACAAGCCGAGGGTGAAAGAGTCCCGCCGTGCCCAAGCGGTCGCGTTCATGGCGATCGGTTCCTACTCCTTGCCCGGGATCAACTTGGTCCGGGTTCCGTTGAACTGTACCTTATTCGCCAGGTCGCGCAGGGTGTCGAGGGCGCTTTTTTCGAGCAATACGACGACCGCGCCGCCGCAGCCGCCACCGCTGAGACGCGCCATAGAGGCCGTGGTCGGGACCGACGCGCATCAGATCATCGACCATGCGATCGGTTTCGGGGGAGCCCAGGCCAAGCGCGGAATAGTCACGTGCGATTGGAGCATCATCTCACCGACTTGTCGCAGGTGATCGCCGCGGCGACGGCCCGACGCGCTCGAGAGCAGCGATACCGCAAGCTCGGAGCGAAACGTTTCTTCGATGGGAAAGCGCGAGGCGGCGCGGACGGGATAAGTCTGCTTGGGTTGGATAACCGAAAGGGGATCGTCGATTTCGCCGTACTCTTGGACCAACTTGTCGCCACGGATGGTCTCCGGGACAGCGTCGGCGGCGTGACGCTGGAAGAGTGACGGCGGAATTTCGGCCGCGAACTCCCAGTTTCGATCCAGCTTGCGCTCGAAGATACGCTTTCCTGCAAATGCAGCGGCGCGGGCGCGGCCATATGCCTCGCCGCCTACGCTGTGTTCGACGCCGCTGGCCCAGCCAACGACGAGCACGCCTTTCGGCAGAGGAACGGCCGGCTGCAGAATGTCGGGCCGGCAAAGGATCTGGAGCAAGGCGCCGCCCTTGCCATAGGCGGCGGTCAACTGGTCCATCAAACCGCAAGGAGCGGCGGCGATCTGGTTCTCAGCGAACTGGCCCAAGCGCGCGAGGTCCGTGCCCCTCAGGCGAGTGCCCGAGATCTCTTCCAGGGCGCGCAGAGTGGCTACCTCAAGGGCTGCGCTGCTCGAGACCCCCATGCCCTCGGGCACGTCGCTCTTGATGGTGAACGACAAACCACCGTTCGGACGCCAGCCTGTCTGGTGGCAGAATGCCCAGAGGCAGCCGAGCGGATAGCGTACCCAATGTGGGGCGCCTTGTGTGTCGAGGGCTTCGCGGGCCACCGCACCGCTGGCCGACAGGGCGCCGAGCAGGGGCTCGGCCGGAGCGGCCCAGCGGCCGTGACCTTGACTGTTCAGGCTCCAAGCCGCATTGGAGACGCTCGTGATCTCGACGCGCGTGGTGGCGTCAATGGGCGTTTCGAGCACGAGCGCGCCGCTGTAGTCGGCCACGCCGCCTAGGAAGTCGAGGCGTCCGGGAGCTTCGCCTACAGCGGTGCGCTTCAAGAGGAAGCCCCCGGCGTAGCGCGCTCGATGCGCGCGACCTTGGTGCTGTGTGCTCGTGGGCTCATAGATGCTTCTTCAGTGCTCGTTGCAGAGCTGGACGGGCGAGTTGCGCCAAGTCTTCGTTGGCGAAGCCAATCCACGAGACGGGGTGGACGGTATCAAGCGGCGCGTCGACAGGGCGACCCTCTGGAGTTTCCACAATTCCGCCTAGCTCTGTCAGCACGACGGCGGTGCAAATGTCGTAGGGATGGCAGGTTAGCGAGACTTTCAAGCCGATTTTCTCGAAAACGAGCGGGCGAATGTCGGCGACGAAGCGGTCACGGCCAGTGGCGAGCTCATAAAGCTGCCCGCCGGTGGAGAGGTACTGATCGTCGAAGATGAGCGGCGAGGCGCCGGGATCGAGGCCGTAAAGCCCGGCCCAAAAGTCCTCTTCGATAGCGGCGATCATCGCCTTGCCCTGCGGGAAGAACTTCGCGAACGAAGCGAATCCGTGGGAAAAGTCCTTGGCCTTGGAGGGGCGCGGCGGACGCCGGCCACGGACCCCGCCGCCACGAATGGCGCTGAGCTGGTCGGCTTCGGTCTGGCGGGCGGTAGGTAACTCCGTCATCACGGCTACCTGGATGTCCTGAAGCGATGTCTGGGCTCCGCGATGAGGCGCCAGCCCGGCCAACGCCCAGGCCGAGCGCTTGTCGTACATCAACCCCCGCGTGCCGTCGATGGGGTCCAGGATGAGCTTCGTCACGGGGGCGGCGCTCGTGGGGCAGGATGTCTCCCTCCTCCAGGCCTTCCATCACGAGCTTCGCACGCAAGCTCGACGGGGCCAGTGCTCATCGCCATTCGAGGGATGAGCCTTCCTCGAGATCTTGTCGATGCCGTAGATCGTGTCGGCTTCGGTGACGGCGGCGACTTCGGCCATCTGTTCGATGGAGAGGTCGCGGCGAGCCTTCGACGGCATGCTGGATGCGGTCGCCGAGATCTTCGAGCAGCATACGGGCGTGCTCGCACTGAGCGGCGGTCAACATGCGGCGGCCTCTATCAGCTCAGCGGCTTTCTTGTCCGGGTCGGATCGTTGGTCATCGACCCGCCGCCGATTTCGGGACCGGCCAGATACTTGAGCGTGGTTGCTGCGCAGCGGCGGATGAAACTCGATGTGGAATGGGTAGTGCACGCTGGATGGGTCGCCGTCGACGGGGCCTGGTGGATCGCCATCGAGCCGCAGGGCATGGGCATGTTCCAAAGCTTGTCGTAGGCGCGCGTGACGGCAAGCAGGCTTTCGCCAAGGGCCTCACAGCGCGCGTCGTCGAGGTCTGCCAGGCTGGCGGTCGGGCGATGCGGGAAGACGAGAACCTCGTAGGCGTAGCGCGCGAACCAGGGGGACGCAGGCGAAAAACTCAGCGTTGGAGGCGAGAACACGCGGGGAAGCGCTTTCACGGCGGACGATCCGCGAGCAAGGATTGGCCGGTGGCGGCGTAATATTTGGCGGCGGCGGCGCGCTCTCGCTCGGCGATACCGTAGATCAAGTTGCCGGCGTAGAGCTTGGCAGTGGGGATGTGGGTTCGACGTGCCCACGATCGCGCCCTTGTTCTCGAAGATCAGAACATAGTCGACACCCGATGCTCCGCGGCGGCACGATAGCGGTCACGCCAGGTGCGCACGACGGCGGCAGCCTGCGCGGAATCGAGCTCGGCGAAGGTCTTGGAGTGGTCAGGGTGATAGCAGATGACTTCGGACGTTCCGCGGACGGGACGCGTGCGGTAAAGCTCATCGGAGGCCGAGGGCGCCCGGGGCGTCGTCTGAGAAAGGCGGCAGATCGTTGGCGAACCAGTAGACGCCTGTGTATGCCGGATTTTCACCGTGGACGCTTAAGTCGCGGGCAAAGAGCACAGGTGGGATCGTAGGACGGCGTGGCCTGGTCGTCCGGAGGCTTGGTCTCACCGATCCGGCGGTTTCCGCCGCGGTGTTCCGTGTACAGCACCCACTCTTCGCGCAGGGACGCCAGCGCTGCTCCCAAACCATTCCAGAGAGTGTCGCGCAAACTGGCTATCCTTGAGTCAGCGCCGGGTTCAGAGGGGAAATGCGGCTTTCGGTGATCATTCCGACGCTTGGGGAGCAAGAGACGATCGCGGCCTTGGTGCGGCGCATCGCCGGCGAGGGCGTGCACGAAGTGATCGTGGCGGACGGCGGCAGCGCGTGACCGTACGGTAGACGCGGCGAGGGAGGCGGGGGCGCGTGTACCGCGCTCAGCGCCGGGCCGGGCGCACAGCAGAACGCCGGAGCGCGGGCGGCGAGCGGCGACACCTTGCTGTTCCTGCATGCGGATACGCTCGCCGGTCGGATTTCCGGAGGAGATCCGGCGCGCGCTCGCCGAGCAGGGCGTAGCCGGCGGTGCGTTTCGGTTCAAGCCAGTAGACGCCGACAGCGCCGGAATGCGTTTGCTCGAGCGGCTGGTGGATTGGCGCTGCCGTCTGTTTGAGCTCCCTATGGCGACCAGGGGGATCTTTGTGCGGCGCGAGGTCTTCGACCAAGTCGGAGGCTTTCCGGATACGCCGCTGCTCGAGGACTACGAAGCTGATTCCGGCGGTTGCGCAAGCGCGGACGGATCGCGATGGCAGAGGGGCGGCCAGACGTCGGCGCGGCGTTGGCGCAAGTTAGGGCTGTGGCGGGCGACGCTATCGAATAACCTTTGCCTCGTGGCGTACTGGATGAATGTTCCGGCGGCGACGATCGCGCTGGCGTGGCACTACGTCCAGTTGAAGCGTTCGGCGAGATCGTCCACCGATCCTTGGGCCACGATTTGGCCCGCCTGGAAAAACACGGCACGTCCGGCGAGAGCGCGTGCGAAGCGGAATGTCGTGCGTGACGATCACTTGCGCATGGTGCAGATTGCGCATCACGGCAATGAGCTCCTGGCGCGACGGCGGGTCGAGGAAGGTCGCGGGCTCGTCGAGCAGGATGATCTCCGGGTCCATGGCGAGCACGCCAGCGAGCGACGCGGCGCTTTTGGCCGGCGCTGAGGTGATGCGGCGCGCGCTCGCGCAGGTCCTCCACGCTCACTTGCGTCAACGCGGACTGGACGCGGCGTTCGACTTCCGCTTCGGGCAGTTCGAGATTGCGCGGCCGAAGGCGACGTCCTCTTCCACTGTGGGCATGAAGAGCTGGTCGTCGGAGTCCCGGAAGAGCACGCCGATCTTCTGGCGGGCGTGGCTGCGCGCCGATTTCTCCAGCCGCTTGCCACAAACTTCGATTTCTCCTTCGCCGTGCAGCAGGCCGAGCAGGTGGAGCAGGAATGTCGTTTTGCTGGAGCCGTTGGCCCCAAGCAGGCGACGGTCTCGCCCAGCAAGTCGAAGTCGACGCCGCGCAGGGGCTTCCACGCCATCGGGTAGCGGAAGCGCAGGTTGCGGACTTGGATGAGCGGGGCCAATTCGGAACCGAGCCCGGGCAGCGATGCCCGGGTTGGGCGTTCGACCCCGCCATTGCTGGCGGGGCTCTGTTCTATTTGTAGCTTGGGTATACTGCTTGGCGCTATGTGGCGCCTCCTGCTGATTCTTTCTCTGGCTGTTCCGGTCGCCGGAGCGCGCGTCGACAAGGACGTTGTCTACGGCATGCGTTCCGGACTGGCGCTGCTGATGGACGTCTACTACCCGGAGCAGCCGAACGGCCGCGGCGTGGTGATGATCCCGGTAGCGGCTGGCACGCGCCGTCGAGTACGACGCAAAGCCGCTGAAGGAGTCGGGCTTCGCGAAGCTGTGGGCCTGGCGCTGGTGAAGGCCGGCTACACGGTGTTCGTGATCAACCGACCGCGCTGCGCCGCGGTTCCAGCACCCGGCGGCGGTCGAGGATGGGCAGCGGGCGGTGCGGTACGTGCGAGCGGTTATGGTGTGGACCCCCAGAGACTTGGTGGTATCGCGGCAGTTCGTCCGGCGGGCACTTGATCTCGATGCTGGGCGTGGTGGACGCGCCGGGGAACCCCTCCGCGGAGGACCCGCCGAGCGCGAGAGCGGCAAGTTGCAGGTCATTGTGGCCAACGCGGCTCCCACGAACCTGACGAAGGCCGCTTCCGGATCGCCCGCCTCGTATCTCGGCACGCGTCTGCACGTGCGCGACGGCCCGCACGCCCGAGTTCGAGCGCTACTGGGAGGCTTCGCCCGTGGCGCACGTCTCGCCCGACGATGCGCCGTTCCTACTCATCCACGGCGACGCGGACATTCGCGTGCCGGTCGAGCGCTCGGTGGAATTCCAGGACATGCTGCAAAAGGTCGGCGTCGAGGCGAAGCGCGTATCGCCGGCGGCGGCCATGGCGCGAGTTTTCCGGGCGCGCAGAACCCACCGGACTATCTTGGGGCGGCGATCGCTTGGTTCGGGACGAGAAGTTGAAGCCGGAGAGCGGGACTCTGCCGGTCGATTGCAAGATCTGATTCGAATCGTCGAGCGCGATGTGGTGTTCGGCATGGTCTCCTGGCGGCGCGCTGCTGATGGACGTCTATCGTCCGGAGAAGCCAAACGGCTACGCGGTAATCCACATTACCGGCAGCGATGGCACACCTCGCTAGCCCCGGGCGCGGCGCAACAGAAAGCTACGCCGCAGGTGAAGATTTTCGGGCAGCCGCTCGTCGACGCCGGATACACGGTGTTCGCGGTGAACCATCGCACGGCATCCTTCCACAAATACCCCGCCCAGGTGGTGGACGTGCAGCGTGCAGTGCGCTTCGTGCGCCACAAAGCCGCGCGCTGGGTCGTCAATCCGAAGCGGGATCGGGGAGTCGGCGGTTCATCCGGCGGACATCTGACGGCGATGCTCGGCTTTCTCGACGGCAAGGGCGGACCTCGACGACCCTTGACCCGGTGAACCGCGAGAGCGCCAAGCTGCAATGCATCCTGCCCTGGGCCCTCGATGGATCTGGTCGCGATGAACGGGCGCTTCGGGAATCCGACGTTCTCGTCGTGGCTGGGCATGCGGTTGTTGATGGCGACGGACCCGGAGACGACCGCGCAGTACAAGCTCTACCGGGAAGCGTCGCCCATGGAATACATCCGGCGGACGACCCGCCGATGCTGATTGTGCACGGCGACGCGGACGAAGCCGTTCCGCTTGCACAGTCGGAAGAGGCCGTGAAGAAGCTTTCGCGCGATGGGCGTGCCGGCGGAGTTGATCGTAGTGCCGGGCGGGGCGCATGGCGGGCAGTTCCTGGGCCGGGATGCGCCGGACTATATCTCCGCCATGGTGCGCTGGATGGACGAGCATCTGAAACAGTAGAACTGAGCCCGGGCAGCAATGCCCGGGTCCAACCTTCCGACCTCGAAGGCCTGAACCCCGCCATCGCTGGCGGGGCTCGGTCGCCGTCATCCCCTGTCCCTGTTTATACTGGTCCATCTCATGGGTTTCGTTTTGCACCCGATCGACTGGATCGTCATCGGTCTGTACTTCGTGATGATCATCGGCGTTGGGCTGTGGGCCGGATCGTGCCGCGTCAAGAAGACGGACGACTACTTCCTGGGCCATCGCGGCTTCTCAGTCTGGCTGGTGATCGGCCAGGCGTTCGGCGTCGGCACGCACGCCGAAATGCCGGTCTCGCTGGCTGGCAAGGTCTACCAGCTCGGCTACGCCGGCATCTGGTACCAGTGGAAGAACCTGTTCATCACGCCGTTCTATTGGGTGGCTACGCCGCTGTTCCGCCGCTTCCAGCGCACGACGACGGGCGAAGTCTACGAAGACCGCTACGGCAACTTCATGGGCGCGGTCTACACGGCCTTCGCCATGTCGTACTTCATCTTCAACATGGGCGCGATGCTCAAGGGCGCGGGGCGTTGGTCTCGGCCGCGGCCGGCGGGGCGGTCACGCCGAACACCGTCGTCATCGTGATGACGGGCAGCTTCCTGGTGTATTCGTTCGTTGGCGGGCTGGTGTCGGCGGCTTACACGGACTTCGTGCAGAGCTTCTTCATCATCGCGTTGTCGTTTCTGTTGATCCCGCTGGGCCTGGCGGAGGTGGGCGGCTTCACGGGCGTGCGCGAGAGCTTGTCGCCGGAGATGCTGTCGATGCAGACGCCGGGCGATGGGCGTGTTCACGATCTTGATGCTCGCCAATCAATGGCTTGATCGGCACCTGTGGCGCAGCCGCAGCCATCCTGGCGAGCGTGGGCACGGGCCACAACGAATACTCCTGCCGCATGGGCATGGCTGCGGGCAACTTCGTCAAGCGCTTCTGCACGATCGGTTGGGCGCTGGTGGGCCTGCTGGTGGCGGCGATGCTGGTGCAGTCGGGCGATGCGGCGTTTGCCGATCCGGAAGAGGCGTTCGGCTACGCGACGCGTGAGCTGCTGGCTGGGGTTGGTCGGTCTGATGATCGCGAGCGTGTTGGCGGCGAACATGTCGACCGGCTCGGCGTTTACGGTGGACGGCGGCGCGCTGTTCACGCAGAACTTCTACAAGCGCTATGTCGCGAAGGACAAGACGGACAGCCATTACCTTACGGCGGGCCGCATCGCGGGCGTGGTCGCCACCTGCCTGGGCGTCGTGTTCGGGCTCTACGTGGGCAATGTTTTGCAGGCGTTCCTGTTTACCGAGACGATCGCGGCCTTCATGGGCGTGTCGATGTTCGGAGCCGTCTCAGGCGCCAGCGCCAACCGCTGGGGGCGCTGGCGAGCTTGTTGATCTCGAGCGCGGTCTTCTTCTGGCTGACCTGGCAAGACTTCGGCCAGCTGTTGCAGTGGGAGGCGTTGAACTTCGGGATCGCCATCGTAGGGGCTTCGTCTCGCTGGCCGTGGTCAGCCTGATGACGCCGCCGGAGTCGGACGACCGGTCTCGATCCCTTCTACAAGCGGTTGCGCTCGCCGATGTATCTCGGATACGAAGACGATGGAAGAGAAGCCGCTGACCGGCGACGGCCACGAGTTGTTGTTCGTCGAATTGTTCAAACTCGGCTGGGCGACGGGCTGGGTACGTTCTATCGGCGCTTCCGCAGCGACATCAACGGGACTGGTGGCGTGCTTCGGCGTGGTCGTGGCGTTGATCCTGCTGGCGAAAGGAATCTTGTATTTGCCTTAGCCATTCCACCTGACCCAACAGAGCCACGTCCGCAAGGGCGTGGACCGCGGCCTCAGCCGGGGAAGCCCGGCCACAAGTTTGCCTTTCCAGACCGAGCCGCTATCCTAAACCTGCGCGGTGCAGACAGGAAGCACATGGCTCTCCCCTTACATCCTCTGCTCATCCTCGCTTCGGCCGTCCTCTGGGCTGGATCCGTCAACAACGGGCAAGCGCTCGAATCCCTCTGGCAAAAACAGACCCTTCACCCCGTCACGGCCGGCGCTCTGTACCGCTTCGATACCTGTTTAAACGGCCGCACCTTCATCACCAACGACAACGGTGAGTTCCTCGCCGTGAACGCGGAGGGCTGTTTTGGCCGACAGCCACGAGGACGAAGCTGTCGACGCGACGGCTATCTCGTGCGACCCGACGGGCAGGCTGCTCGCCGTGACAAAGGGGTGGCTCAAAATCTTCGACATCGACCCGTCTGCCAATCTGACGTTGGCCGCGCGGCACTGGATCGCAGGAGGGCCGGGGCGCTTGTTCGTCGCCCTGCGACGGGGATGTCTACGTTGTGGGACTGGCGATGCAGGACGGCGCCACGTCTTTCTGCGCCGATTTCGATTGTCCGACGGCGAATTTCTGGGCGTGCCGGACGTGCGCACGCCATTTTCCGTTCAAGACGGCCTCAACAGCTTTGCGCTCAACGGCAGCATGGCGTGGAATGCGGCGAAATCGGAAGCCGTCTACGTCGCGACGAACCCGGCGCTCGTCTGGCGGCTGCGTGGCGACACGCTGGCCGGTGTCTCGGAACCGGATGTCGTGTTCGAGAACGCTGAGTGGTCGTAGGGCCGCGCGCCCATGGGCGGTTGGCAGAATCACGACGCGATTCGCAACATCGCCGCGCTGCCGGACGGTTCCTTCGTCGCCCAGGTCTTTCGTGGCAAAAGCAACCCTCCTCCGGCGGGGGAGTCGTTTTGCGTATTTGTTGTCCGACGAGGACTACGCAATCGACGAGCGCCAAGATCAGCCTGCCCGCCGAACCCTTCCTGGGGATGTTGAGCGGAGCGGACTCGACGGGAACCTCTACTTTGTCGACCTGAAGGTGGATCTGACGGCGAAGGTGAACAAGGTTCGTCTCGCGCGGGCTGAGCTCGCCGGTTGCGGCGGCCTTCGCCCTGGGTGTATGCTCCCCGCCATGAGCAGTCCCTCGCCCTGCGCTTCAGCCGCCCGCACCGCTGCTCGCCCAGCCATTCAAGCTCTCCCGCGAAGAGATGATCCGCTATACGGAGAAGAATCCGTATGAGCGCTTTGCCGACGGGCGGCCGAAGGTTCCCGACGCCTTGCTCGAGCGCGTGAAGTCGATGTCAGTGGAGGAGGCTTGGGGCATCCTGCGCAGCAAGGGCTACCCGAACCAGCACGTCGAAGGCTTCCGCACCCCGGCCAGAAAGCCGTGGGGCGCGCGATGACGGCGAAGTATCTGCCTTACCGCGAGGATCTGACGGAAGCTGTGATCGCCGAGGCCGACGGCAAGGCTCCGGGCAGCACGCAGCGTGGTGGATGAGCGTAGCTCAACGACGTGCCGGTAGTCGACATCATGGGCGCGGGCGAGGGCCATAACTTCGGCGGCGACAACATGCACGCGGCCATCTATGGCGTGACGCACACCGGCGCGGTCGACGGCACGATTCGCGACGTGGAGGGCACGTACGATCTGCCCTGCAGATCTACTATCGCGAGGCGAACCCGGCTGCGGTGGGCGGCGTGACGGTGGTGGGCATCAATGTGCCGGTCGAGATCGGCGGGGCCATCGTGATGCCTGGCGACGTGGTGCTCGGCGACCGCACAGGGCTGATCTTCATACCGCCGCATCTGGTGGAAGAGATCCTCGAATATGCCGAGGCGACCCAGCTCAAGGATGAGTGGCGTAAGGAGAAGTTCCTCACCGGCCAGTACAAGGCAAAGCGATCTGTACGGCTCGACGGCCAAGCCGGAGGCGGTCAAGAAATGGACGAGTATGTGAAGCGCAACCGCCGAGCGCAAGCGGCGGCGGGCGTATTGCCAATTCACGGTGGGATTCGACACTGCGTAGCGGTGGTGGAACCGCGAATGTCGCCAAACCGAGCCCTGGCAGCGATGCCAGGGTTCCGCGCTCCGAGCGCCCGCAAGGCTCAACCCCGCCGTCGCTGGCGGCTCGGTTGTGGTTCTGGTAGGGCTGCTTGTTGCATCGGCGGCCGCCGCAGCGCCTAGTTTCCAGGCGGACGTGCTGCCGATTCTCGAGCGCAATGCCAGGCTTGCCATCAGGGCGAAAGCGCGCAGGCGGGGGCTACGGCTGACCTCGGCGAAGGCGTTGCTTGAAGGCGGCGCCAACGGGCCGGCGGTGGTTGCCGGCGAACCCGATTCGAGCCTGATCCTCAAGCGCATTTCCGGCGACAAGCCCTCGATGCCGCCCGTGGGCGAGCCGCTGACGGCGGAAGATGTCGCTGCGATTCGCGGCTGACGGCCGCCGGCGCTGAGGATGATGGAGCGGCGACCGAAGACGTGTGGTGGCCACCAGACCGCTGGAGCGTCCGTCTGCACCCGAGGCGGACGATTGGGCGCGCACGCCGATCGACCAATTCATCGCCGCCAAGCCCGCGAGAAGAACCTAAAGCCCTGCTCGAGGCCGACCGGCGATCGCTGATCCGGCGGTTGAGCTACGACCTGCACGGGCTGCCGCCGACCCCGGAAGAGGGTTGACGTTTTCGTCCACGATCCCGACCCGCAGGCCTACGAGAAGCTCGTCGACCGGATGCTCGATTCGCCGCGTTATGGCGAGCGTTGGGGTCGCCACTGGCTCGACGTGGCGCACTATGGCGAGACGCACGGCTATGACAAGGACAAGCCGCGCCGCAACGCTTGGCCCTACCGCGATTACGTCATCCGCGCATTCAACGAAGACAAGCCCTACGCACGCTTCGTGCGCGAGCAGGTCGCCGGAGATGTGCTCTATCCCGATACGCCGGAGGGGCTGATCGCGACGGGCTTCCTCGCCGCCGGGCCGTGGGATTACGTCGGCCATGCGGAGCTGCGCGAAGGAACGCGCGACAAGCGCATTGCGCGGCTGCTGGATCGCGACGACATGCTCATGACGGTCATGTCGACGTTCTCGAGCCTGACCGTCCATTGCGCGCGCTGCCACAACCACAAGTTCGACCCGATCCTACAGTCCGACTACTACGCGCTGCAGGCCGTGTTCGCGGGCGTCGACCGCGCGGACCGGCCCTACGATGACGACCCTGCGCTGTTCGCCAAGCGCAAGGCGATCCTCGAGACCCTGCGCAAGACCGAGCTTGGGATCAACCCCATCGAAGCGCACATCGCCGAGCTGTCGAGCGACGAGATCGAGCGTCTACAAGGAGATGCGGAAGAGCTCGGCAAGCGGCGGACGCTGCTCAACCACGAGAAGAGTGAAGGCAAAACGGCCGAGCAGCAGGCGCGCAACGCTGAGCTCGACGCCGAGTCGAAGATGCTCGCCGAACAGATCCGCGAGATCCGGGCGCGTGTGCGTGAGATCCGCTTAGGCATGCTCGACGCGACCGAGCGCGAGCGGCTGGCGCGGTTGCAGCAGGACGAAAAGCGGGCCAAAGCGGCTTTCGACGCCCTGCCGAAGCCGCACTGGGTTTACTCGGCCGCGCCGTACTTCAAATCGTTCGGCACGTTTACGCCCTCGCTTGAGCCGCGGCCGGTCTCGGTGCTGGGGCGCGGGGACGTCGACTCTCCTCTCGAGCCTGCCCAGCCAGGAGCCGTCACGGCGGTGAAGGCCCTGCCGGCGCGTTTCAAGACGTCCCATGAGGGCGAACGCCGCGCGGCGCTCGCGGATTGGCTCGTTGACGAAAAGAACCCGCTCACCTGGCGCTCGATCGTCAACCGAGTCTGGCACTACCACTTCGGCAAGGGGCTCGTCGACAGCCCGAACGACTTTGGACGCATGGGCGCCAAGCCGACGCACCCGGAACTGCTCGACTGGCTGGCAGTGGAGTTTCGCGACGGCGGCGGCTCTCTGAAGCAGTTGCATCGCTTGATCTTGACGAGCGCGGTGTATCGGCAGTCGTCGGCCGGCAACGCGGAGTTTGAACGCATCGACCGCGACAACCAGTTCCTGTGGCGCATGAACGCACGCCGCCTGGACGCGGAATCGGTGCGCGACGCGGCGTTGCAGATCGCGGGCGATCTGGACCTGACCATGGGCGGTCCGCCGGACGAATACTTTTGGTTCAAGGACGACCATTCGCCGGTTTACGATTACTCGCGCTTCGACCCCGCGGAGCACCCCAAGGAGCGCCGCAGCATCTATCGCTTCGTAGTGCGCAGCGTGCCGGACCCGCTGATGGAAAGCTTGGATTGCCCGGACCCGTCGCTGCTGACCCCCAAGCGCAACGTGACGATGACGGCCGTGCAGGCGCTTGCGATGCTCAACGACCCGTTGTTGATCGAGCAGTCGCGGCGGCTGGCCGAGCGATTGCGGATGCATTCATCCGATTTCGGTCAGCAATTGGATCTGCTCTACCGTTTGGCGTTGAGCCGAGCGCCCAGGCCGGACGAGACCAAGCTGCTTGCGGGCTACGCGAAAGAGAACGGCCTCGAGAATCTATGCCGGTTGGTGATGAACAGCAATGAGTTCCTCTTCGTGGACTAAGGGGCTTTCGCGCCGCGAGATGCTCGGCTCGTTCGGCGGGCTGGCGCTCTCGCACCTGCTCGCGCGCGACGCCCACGGCGAGGACTTGAACGGCGGCCTGCATCACCCCGCGAAGGCCAAGCGCATCGTACAGCTCTACATGTCCGGGGCAGCCAGCCAAGTCGATACCTTCGACTACAAGCCGGATCTGATCAAGCGCAATGGTCAGAAATTCGATCCGGGCGGCAAGGTGGAGCTGTTCCAGAGCGACCCGGGCCCATGCATGGCGAGCCCCTGGGGCTGGAAGCCGTACGGCGAGTGCGGCAAATGGATCAGCGACCTCGTTCCGCACATCGGCTCGCAGGCGGATAAGATCGCCTTCTTGCATTCGATGATGTCGAAGTCGAACGTGCATGGGCCGGCGACGTTCATGCAGGCGACGGGTTTCGTGTTGCCCGGCTTCCCGAGCTTGGGCGCATGGCTCAGCTACGGGCTGGGCAGCTTGACGGACAACCTGCCGACGTTCGTCGTGCTGCCGGATGCGCGCGGGTTTCCGCCAAACGGGCCCGGCAATTGGGGCGCGGGATTCCTGCCGGCCGAGCATCAGGCGACGATGA
Organism: Bryobacterales bacterium; assembly: GCA_041394905.1. GTDB lineage: Bacteria > Acidobacteriota > Terriglobia > Bryobacterales > UBA6623 > RI-231. The sequence goes on from JAWKHJ010000031.1 coordinate 45,616, forward strand.
TTCGCGTCGGGCGCGAGCAGCCGATTCACGATCTTTTTCCGCCGGAGTCGGCGGAGTTCATTCGTGATTCCAGCGAGAAGGCGACGCTCGCAACGCTCGAAAAGCTCAACCGTGCGCACATGGACCAGCGCGGCGGGGATTCACTGCTGGCGGCGCGCATCCAGTCCTACCAGATGGCGGCGCGGCTGCAACTGACCGCTCCAGAGGCGCTCGACATCTCAAAAGAAACTCCGGCCGTGCGCAAGCTCTACGGTGTGGACGAGGAGATGACGCAGGACTTCGGCACGCGCTGCCTGGTGGCGCGACGCCTGCTCGAGCGGGGCGTGCGCTTCGTGCAGGTGTGGTCCGGCGCGGACAATGGCTTCCCGCGGCGCAACTGGGACAGCCACGAGAACATCGAGAAAGACCACGGCCAGATGGCGGGCGAGATGGACCGTCCGGCGGCGGCGCTGATCCGCGACCTGGAAGCGCTGGGGATGCTCGACGACACGATCGTCTATTGGACGACGGAGTTCGGGCGCATGCCTTGCTCACAAGGCTCGCTTGGCCGCGACCACAACCCGTTCGCGTTTACGTCCTGGCTGGCCGGCGGCGGCGTGAAGGGTGGCGTCAGCTATGGCGCGAGCGACGAGTGGTCGTACAAGGTGGCGGAGAACCCGATCTACTGCTACGACCTGCATGCGACGGTGCTGCACTTGATGGGCATCGACCACAAGCGGCTGACGTACCGGAATAACGGGATCGATCGCCGGCTGACGGATGTACACGGCGAGGTCTTGGGCGAGATCGTAGCCTGACGGTCGTCACGGCCTCCGCCAGAGCCACCGCCCTAACCTAGCCCCAGAGGTGAGGCTGGGGTCCGGCAGGGTAGTGGCCAATTCGCCGGACCCCAGGCTGGCGCCTGGGGCTAGGTCTATTCGCGAATACTACCTTTCTGCCGCCGCTAGCGCGCGGTCCAAAATCGTCTTCTCGATGGACGGGTCCCACTTGCCGGGCATGCCGTAGTACATTTGCGAGCGCTCCGGTTCATAACCGCCTTCGCCCAGAATCTGCACCGTCGGAATGTACGACATCACATCGTTGGAATAGGCGACGACCCACGTTGTCGCGGGGCCGAGCTTTTGCTTGAGCTGCAGCGCATAGCCGACGGTCACCTCGCCGCCGAGAGCGATCAGCTCCAGCTTGTCGCCGAGCTTGAGGACTTGCAGCGGGTATTCGTACGTCTCGGCAATGGCGCCTTTGCTGTCGAGCACGCCCAGGAAGTACTCGGCGATCTGCTTGTCCAAGCCTTCCGCTTCGCGGGCGCGACGCTCCCACTCAGCGCGGTCGGGCACAGGCTCCAGGCGGATGGGGAAGCGCTCGAAGGTGGCGTGCAGCGGACCTTGGATCGCGAGGCCGCGCTTTGTAATCGCTGCGTCGACAGCGTCGGCAAGCTCACGGCCATTCTCCTTGGCGGCCTCGATCGAGCCGCGACGGCGTGGGTTGGCGTCGCCCGCGCAACCCAGCATGAACAGGGCTGTCGCGCCGGGATGGGCCTTCTCCCAATAGGCCTGCATCTCGCCGGCGTAATCGCCGTGGATGGCCATGTCCTTCCCGCCGAGCGTCGTGTTGTGGGCCGCGTAGCTGAGCAGGACGGCGCGCAGTTTGCCGTCCGCGCCGTCCACGCGCAGCACGGGCACATCGTGGTCGACGAGGCCGCCTGGGTTGTCTGCAATCTTGAATGTCCCATCGGGGCTACGGAAGCGCCGATTCTGCGCGAAACCCGCTTTGCCCACGTGGTAACTGAGCTTGGCCGGCGCAAGTCCGTCGAGCGCCTGGCCGACGACTGCGACGACTTGGTCCTGTAGGTAGCGCGTGTAGCGCTGGGTTGAAGCCTGCAGCTCCGGCGTGGGCGGCTGCATCAGCGGCAGGTTGCCCGCGATGGCCGGCCCGGTGTGCGTGTGGGATGAGCTGAGCAACAGGCGCTCGCGGCTGATGTGATACTCGCGGGCCACCCGCGCGGCGATGCCCTCGGCGACGTCGTGTGAGAACCCGATCAAGTCCGTGGTGACGAGGACGAAATGGCGCCCCTCGGGGTCTTTCAGTGCCAACGCCTTGGCGTGAATTGGTTGCGCGACGCCTTGTGATGGCGTGGTGCGATTGCCATAACCGGACATCCAGACCGATTCGCGAGGCGTGATCGAGACGGTGGCGACACCGGCTTGCCACTCGGCGGCGAAGAGCAGGGCGGGGAGAGCGCCAGGGCGAGGATGCGCAACGAAAAGGCGGGTGGAATCATGCGGCGTCTATGATAGCGCCGAACGACCGCAGCGCCTGCGTTACGCTTGGGAAGTTGCAGGCCGGTTTGCCAGAGCTGATCGAGGGCGTGACGGGCGGCGAGGTGCGTTCGTTGGCGCGGGCGTTGAGCTTGGTGGAGAGCCGAGCCCCGGGCGCGGATGAGCTATTGGCGCGGCTCTACGAACGCGGCGAACGCTCTGTGCGCATCGGCGTGACCGGCGCCCGGGTACAGGCAAGAGCACGCTGGTCGACCGCATGGTGAGCGAGCTCCGCCGCGAGGGCAAGCGGACGGCGGTGCTGGCGATCGACCCGACGAGCCCGTTCTCCGGCGGCGCCATTCTGGCCGACCGCGTGCGCATGCTCGACCATTCCGGCGACCCCGGCGTCTACATCCGGTCGATGGCTTCACGCGGTTCGTTGGGCGGGCTCGCGCCGACCGCCGCCGATGCTCTCACCGTGCTCGAGGCGGCGCGCTTCGAGGCGATCCTGATCGAAACCGTGGGCGTGGGGCAGGCCGAGGTCGACGTGGCCGGGCTGGCGGACCGCGTAGTGCTGGTGCTGACACCAGGCGGCGGCGACGACATGCAGGCGATGAAGGCCGGCGTGATGGAGATCGCGGACGTCTACGCCATCAATAAGGCCGACCTGCCCGGGGCCGACGCCGTGGAGCGAACTCTGCGCGGACTGCTCGCGCTGGCGCCGGATCATGCCGCCCGCTCGATCGTCCATACCTCCGCCAAGGACGGTTCAGGCGTCGGCGAGCTGCTCGAACGCTTGCGAGCCGCCGAGCCGGACCCGGAGCGGGCCGTGCAGTACTGGCGCCGGCGACTGGCGGACGCGCTCGCTCGCGGTGTGGCGGAGCAGTGGGTTCCGCGCCTGGCTTCGGAACAGGCTATCGCGGAGGCCGCGGCCCGCGTGGCCGCCCGGGAGTGCAACCCGTACGAGTGGGTCCGGGCTCTGCTGCAAACCCCGACGCGCGGCTGAGGGTATTCCCGAGCCTCCGGTTCGGAGAAATCGGTCCTATAATAGTTTCGGGCCGAACGGCCGTGAGTTTCAGAGAGGCCGGGGATTTCACGATTGGACGTTGCGGACCAGATCGAGCCGCGGCTCGAATCGGCCATCGGCCAACGCTATGAAGTCCTAGGCCCGATTGGGCGCGGGGGCATGGCGTCTGTCTATCTCGTGCGCCACCGGGTGCACGGGGGCTTCTGCGCGGTCAAAGTGCTGGCGGACGAACTCGCCAAGGAACCGCCGCTGGTCAAGAGCTTCTTGACGGAGGCGCGGGCGAGCGCTTCGCTCGACGAACACCCCAACATCGTCAACATCGTCGACATCGACGAGCACGCCGGGCTGTACTACATGATCATGAAGTACATCGAGGGCGAAGACCTCTCAGTGTACTTGAAGAGAAAAGGCGCAATTCCCTGGAAACAAGCGGCTTATATCGCTTCTGAGGTTGCGGAGGCGCTGTCGTTTTCGCACGATCGCGGCGTGATCCACCGCGACATGAAGCCCTCGAATATCCGCATCAACCGGCGCGGCGGCGTGACGGTGATGGACTTTGGTATCGCCAAAGTCGGCCAGATGCCTTCGAGCTTTACGGAGATGGGCGCTCGGGCCGGCACGCCGCACTATATGGCGCCCGAACAGATCAAGGGCGACAAAGTCGATCATCGCTCGGACCTCTACGGCCTGGGTGTGATCCTTTACCGCATGGCCACCGGACGGCTGCCGTTCGAGGGCAAGAATCCGGCGCAGATCTGGCAGCAGCACCTGCACGAGGCTCCGACGCCGCCGCAGGAGATTGAGCCGTCCCTGCCGGACCCGCTCAACCACATCGTGGTCACCCTGCTCGCGAAGAATCCCGACGAGCGATACGATTCGGCCGCGCGGTTGGTGCGTCACCTGCGCACGTTAGGCCTTGAAGGCGTTGCGGCGACGCTCGAACCGATCGACCAGTTGGATCTGGACAAGCTGCGGACGCAGGAGATTCGGACGCGCGAGCTCTCGCCGCGCTCGGTCGTAGAGACCGGGCCGATGACGACTACCACCGAGAGCAAGCCCGCGCCGCCGCCCCCCCCGACTCCGGCTCCCGATCCAACGCCGGTCGAGGATCGCACCGCCGGCGTGCAAACGGTGGGGACGCAAACCCTGGGGACGCAAACCCTACCGACGCCCAAAGCGCGAGTTGTCCCGCGTCCGCCTGAAACCAAACCTTTCCAACTGACCGATTCACGCGGGGCATGGAAGCCTTGGACCGTCGCGGCGGCGCTTGCGGTGCTGCTCGCCGCGGGCGGCTACTGGCTGACGCGGCCGGCCGCCGGGAAGCGCCCTACAAGCGCGCCGCCTGCCGTATCGACGCAGACGGAGACGGCGGCGGCGCCTGAAGCCATCGCGGAAGAACCAGCCGTACCGGCGGAGGAGACTCCTGCGCCGGAGGCCGTCCCGGTCGAGAAGGCTGAGTCCGCTCCGCCAGCGCCTGCCCCGGCTAAGAAGAAGGCCGCGCCCAAGGTAGGTGCTGTCTATTTCCGCTCGACGCCCCCCGGTGCATCCATCCAGGTGGACAGCCGTGCCGACTGGAACTGCCAAGCGCCGTGCTGGCTCGAGTCCCTACCGGCCGGGAATCACACCGTGACCGCTCGTCTCAACGGCTATCGCGTTGCGATCCAGAAGTTCGACGTGAACGCCGGGGGCCGCGACCAGTTGGCGCTGGTCATGCAGGCGGACCTGATCTCGGCGATGGTCGCCAGCACTCCGCCGGGCGCGGACATCTACATCGACGGCGAGAAGCGCCCCGAAAAGACGAACGCTCGCATTCCTCTGAAGCCCGGGACGTACCGCATTCGCGTCGTGCTGCCGGGTGTGGCCGAAGGCGAGCAGGCGCTGGTGGTGAGTGAGAGCCAGATGCCTTTCGCCAACTTCGTGCTCACGAAGAAATGACGGACGCAGCGAAGATTCATCATTTGGGTATCGCTGTCGAGTCGATCGACAAGGCGCTCGCGTTCTACGAAGGCGCGCTGGGGTTAAAGGCGGAGCACCGCTCGACCGTGGAAACCGAGGGCGTGAACGTGGCCATGCTGCCCACGGGAGAGAGCCGCATCGAGCTCCTCGAGCCCTGTAGGCCGGATTCGCCTATCGCTCGGTTTCTCGACAAGCGCGGCGAAGGCTTGCACCACGTTGCGCTGTGCGTACCAGATCTCGATGCGGCGATCGAGCGCCTACTGGCGCAAGGCGCTCGACTCATCCATGAAGAAGCTCGGATTGGGGCGGAGGGATACCGTTACGTGTTTGTCCACCCGAAGTCGGCGGGCGGGGTGCTGCTGGAGCTCATCGAGGAAGAGGAGTAGCGCGCGTCGCTACCAGACGTCGCCTTCTACGTCCTCTTATGTCAGCTCACGGCGTTCCACTTGCGATGCCGCCTTGTGGCGACGGCGCCGCGACCGGCGCTTCTTCTTGCGCTCCCAGTAGTGGTACCCGTACACGATTCCGACGATGGCTGCGATTGCTAGGATCGTCAGGATCGTCATGGCCACGACGCGAGGCCCGGCATTTGGGCTCGACAGCAGTTGCAGGATGATGCGGACGGGGTTCATGCGCGTCGGATACCGGCAATTGTGTCAAAACGGCGGGGTCTGAGTCGAACGTAGTAGACTTGGGACTGGTCCGCCCACCGTCCTGATGCATCTAGGACAGCGAATCCTCCGCCACGCTCGAATCACCGCGCAAGCGTTCCGAGGCGCTCCCAGCCCTCCGTTTCTCATCCTGTTCGTCAACTCCACCTGCAACCAGAAATGTGACCACTGCTTCTATTGGCGCAACCTGAACCGCACTGACGATCTGACCTTTGACGAGATGGTGGACCTGTCCAAGTCGCTTGGCCGTGTGGAGAACCTGAATCTTTCCGGCGGCGAGCCGTTCCTGCGCAAAGATCTTGGCCGGATTTGCCGCGAGATGATCCGCCGCAACCAGGTGCGTCAGATCTATTGTCCGACGAATGGATCGTTCCCCGACAAAGTCGTTGCGCAGGTGGAAGAGACCCTGCGCGAACCAGGGCTGGAGCTGTTTGCGGTGGAGATTTCGCTCGACGGGACGGCCGAGTTCCACGACCGATTCCGTCACATGTCCGGCGCGTTCGACCGAGCAATGCGAACGTACGACGCGGTCGCCGAGCTGCAGCAGCGTGACCCGCGCGTGCGCATCCATGCCATCTCGACCGCCACCGACACCAACATGGAGGAGATCCGCAGGCTGACGGCGGAGCTTTATGTGCGCTGCCCCCGGATGGACCATCACAACTTGGTGCTGATCCGCGGCGACCGCAAGGACCCATCTCTGCAAGGGCCGCGCCTGGAGGAGTTCCGCGCTCTCTACGACTACATGAAGAGCCTCTGGCAGCCGCGCGAAGAAGGCCGCTACGGCGCCATCGCCGAACCGCTAACCCAATGGACCAAGACACGCACTGCGGCCGAGCGTCGACAGGTGGCGCCTTGCCAGGCCGGCAATTTGAGTGCGGTCGTCTATTCGAATGGCGACGTGAGCGCCTGCGAAAACCATCCGCCGCTGGGCAACCTGCGCGACCGCAGCTTCGCCGAGATTTGGCATGGGGCGGACGCGGCCGCGCGGCGCGCCTCGATCCGTGCCAAGCAATGCCACTGCACCAACGAGACGTTCCTCTGGCCGAGCGTCGTCTTCCAGCCCATCGCGCTGGCGCGAGCGTTCGTAGGTTCGCGGGCGTGGCGTAAACCGGAGCCGCTGGTCCAAATCAACGCCGCGGCGGAAACAGCTCCGCATGTCTAGCACGAGCATGTCTAGCCCGCGTCTGGCCCGCAACTTCGCGTTCCTCTCGATCGGCGAGATCGCGTCGAAGCTGTTTACGTTTTGCGCTTATACCTACCTGGGCCGTACGCTCGGACCCGAACGCTATGGAGACTTGGAGTTCAGCCTCTCGGCCACGCTCTTCTTCTCCTTGTTTGTGCAATTGGGGTTGGGCTCCTACGGTGCGCGCGAGATCGCCAAGGCGCCGGAGCGCGCGAAGGCGCTGTTGAGCGAGATCCTCGAAGTGCGACTGTGGACGGCGGCCCTCTCGGTGCTCGTCCTGGCTGCGTTCACCATCGCGATTCCTAAGCCAAACGAGGTGAAGCTGCTGCTGGCGGCCTACGGCGCGAGCTTGCTGGTGACGCCGGGGCTGATGTTGTGGTTCTTCCAGGGCCATGACGACATGCACTGGGTAGCGGCCGCATCACTGATGCGGCAGGCGAGCTTTGCCGTGGCTGTGTTTGCGTTTTTCCGCGACGGCTCGCCGCTGTGGTGGGTCGGCGGGTTCGAGACGCTGTCGATCGTGGCCGCCTCGGCGTTGTGCTGGGTGCTTTCACGGCGGATGGGCTTTGGTGCACCGCGTTTCGGCATCCGGCCGAAGATTGCTTGGGCGCACCTGAAGACATCCGCCCCAATCGGGTTGTCGAACCTAGCTTGGGCGGCGCTGTGGTTCTTTCCCGTCGTGATTCTGGGATTGACGCTCCACGACTCCTCGGTCGGTTGGTTCGGCGCATCGCACCGCGCAACGCTTGCTCTGCACACCTTCGTGTGGTGGTACTTCTTCAACCTGTTGCCTTCGATGGCGCGCACAGTGGGACGTCCGCGCGAGGAGCTGGCGCCGTTGATGACGCGCTCGCTCGAGATCACGTCATGGGCGAGCTTGGCGATGGCGCTGGGCTTCACGCTGCTCGCGCAGCAGTTGCTCAGCTTGGCCTACGGCGCGGACTTTGCCCAAGGCGGGCCTCTGCTCGCCACACTGGTTTGGGCGATTCCGGTGACGGCGCTGAGCGGCCACTACCGCTACCTCCTTCTGGCGTATGATTTCCAAGGATTGCTCTTCGCCTGGACGACAGTAGGCGCGCTGGTGGCCTGCGCTTTGACCTGGGCGCTGGCTGGCCAAATGGGCGCGCTGGCCGGAGCCGTCGGCTTGGTGGCGGGCAACGTCGTGCTGCTGCTGTTGAGTTGGTGGTCGAGCAACGAGAAGATCGCCAACATCGGCTGGCTCAAGCCGCTCGCGACGCCGGCGGCGGCATTCGTCGTCTCGCTCGCGCCGCTGCTCATCGGGACGAACCGTTGGATCCAAGGCGCGCTAGCGGGCCTCGTCTACACGCTGATGTTTTGCTGGATTCGGCGTGATCTGGCGGGGGAGATCTTCTTGCGCGTGGGTCGTCGGCTAGGCTGGCAAGGGGCGTCGCACAAGAGACGTAGCGGTATGAAAAGCCTCCGCACCAATACCGGGTGGATGTGGTGATCCCGGTGCTCAACGAGGCGCACGTGCTCAAGCGTAGCGTCGAGGGACTGTGTGCATTTTTGGAGGCGAATTTTCGCTATGACTGGCGCGTGGTCGTAGCCGACAACGGCTCGACCGACGGCACGCTCGAGGTGGCGCAGGAGCTCAGCCAAGATCACCCGCGCGTTTTCCACCTGCATCTGCGCGTTCCTGGGCGGGGCAGAGCGTTGCGTTTTGCCTGGTCGAACAGCGAAGCCGACGCGGTCTGCTACATGGACGTCGACCAGTCGACCGACCTTCGCGAGTTGCCCAAGCTCATCGACGCGCTCTACGAGGATGGTTGCGACGTGGCGGCGGGCTCGCGCATGAAGGCCGGCGCCGAGGTGCACCGCTCGCTCAAGCGCGGTGTGATTTCCCGCGGCTACAATGTCTTCCTCAAGCTGGCTTTGGGCGTGGGCTTCACCGATGCGCAATGCGGCTTCAAAGCGGCTACGCGGGAGGCCGTGCAGGCCCTCGTGCCGCGCATCGAGGACGAGTCTTGGTTCTTTGACACCGAGTTGCTCGTGCTCGCCGAGCGCGACGGCATGAAGATTTGCGACCTTCCAGTCCGATGGTCCGAAGATGACGACAGCCGCGTGAAGATCATCTCGACGGCGTGGGACGACATCAAGGGTGTGATGCGCTTGCGAAGGGCGCTGCGACGCGGCGCAGCGCCGGCCGCCGGAATGAAGGCGCGGACCGGAGGCGGCGCTTGAAGGTTCTGCTGGTCAACCCAAACCAGGAGAGCCTCGTGCAGAAGAAAGGCCGCATCTACGCGCGGCGCTGGACCCCGTTGGACTTGGCGACGACGGCGGCTGCACTCGAGCGGGCAGGCGTCGAGGCGCACGTCCTCGACGCGAATGCGCTCGGCCTGGACGCTGACGAGACGGCGCGCCGCGCAACCGGCTACGACAAGGTCTTCGTCACGTCTACCAGCCTCGACCGTTGGCAGTGTCCGCATCTCGACCTGGGGCCGTTCTTGCGCACGGCCGAGGCGCTACGGGCGGTCACGCCGGAGCTCTATGTGCTCGGCAGCCACGGCACAGTGAGGCCGGCGGAGATGCTGGCGGAAACGCGCGCCGACGCAGTGGTGCGCGGCGAGCCGGAATGTACGGTCGTCGATATTGCGAGGGCAAGCTCGCTCGCCGACGTGCGAGGCGTGACGTGGCGCGGCTCGGGCGGCGAGGCCGTCCACAACCCCGACCAAGTTCCGCTCAAGCTCGACGACTTGCCCCTGCCTGCCTTCGAAAAACTGCCGATGGAGCGCTACTCCTACGAGGTGCTGGGCGAGCGCTTCTGCCTGTTCGAGATGTCGCGCGGCTGCGCCTCGAACTGCAATTTCTGCCTGCTCGAAACCTATGGAGCGGGAGTGCGCAAGAAGTCTGTCGAGAAGCTCGCGGCGGAGATCGAGCATGCGGTGACGAAGCTCGGTGTGCGCACGGCATACTTCATCGACCTAGAGTTCACCGTGCTGCGCAAGCAAGTGATCGAGCTGTGCGCATGGCTCGCGGCGCAGCCGTTCCGCCTGGACTGGTGCTGCCAGACGCGCTTCGACCTGATCTCGCCGGAGCTGCTTGTCGTGATGAAGCGCGCCGGCTGCAAGCTGATCCACTTCGGCGTGGAGGCAGGCAGCGACGAGGTACTCGCGCGCACAAACAAGAAGATCACCATGGCGCAGATCGAAGAAGGCATGCGCATGGTGCGCGCCGCCGGCATCGAGTCGGCGTGCTTCTTCATGATGGGTTTCCCGGCGCACAGCGGAAGGACATGGACGACATCTACCGCTTCGCACGCAAGTTGAACCCAACGTACGCGCTCTTCCACGTGGCAGCGCCGTATCCTGGGACGGCTCTGTACGAACAGGTGAAAAACGATCCGAATGTCCGCTTGAGCGACGGATCGCTGTTCCCGGAAGCGATCGAGGGTCCGCTGGACGTGGCAGAGCTCAAGCGTCTTACGCGGTCGGCCTACGTACGCTACTACGCACGGCCGGGTTACGTACTGAGCCGACTGGCCAAGGGCGAGCTCCGCGGCCTGTGGAACCAAGCGAGCCTGTTCTGGCGCTTCGTCCGGGCCTAACGGAATCCCCAACCCGTCACAGCTGCCCGCGCGCCCGCATCTCGCTCGGCAACAGCGCAGCATAAGGGCATTGTGGACGGGGACGTCCACATCGGATTCCTCCGCGAAGCGCACCAGCGTACCGGTTTGCAGATCAAGCTCCGACGGCCGGCCGGCCAAAATGTCGCGCTGCATCGACGCTGTGGCCGAAGCGGGTAGCCGGTCAATCCGCGCGACGGCCTGTGCAGGCAACGTCGGGTCGAGCAGGATGCCGCGTTTGCGCGCTACCGCCACGATCTCCTCCATGGCGGCCTCGACCAATCGCCGCGTCTGTGGCACTGCCCGGATCTCCCCGCGTTTACGCGCGCCGCGGCGCCAACTACGCCAAAGGGCTCGACGTAGATCAGCTTCTGCCACATCGCCACGCGGATGTCGTCGGGGATCACGGTATGCATCCCTAGCGCCTTGAGAACTCCTGTTGAATACGGGCGGTGCGCTGGGACGGCTTGCCGTCGAGCTCGCCCAGCTCGATCGTCGGCTCGAGGCCGAGATGCTCGATGGTCGCCGCGCCGGTCTTCGACGCGAAGACCTTGCACAGACCCCGACAACGATCTCCGCCCCAAGCGCTTCCGCGCACATGCTCGGCGCCTCCAGGCCATTCTGCAGCGGGACCAGAACCGTATCGGCGCCAATCAGAGGCTTGAGCGTCGGGCAAACTTCGCGCACCTGCGGCGCCTTCACGGAAAGCAGGATCACGTCGACCGGCCCCACTTCGGCTGGGGAGTTCGTGGCTTGAGGCTTGTCGATGGTGAAGTCGCCGGCGATGCTGTCCACGCGCAGGCCGTCACTTCGCAGGGCCGCGAGCGTCTCGCCCCGGGCGACAAACCAGACGTCGTGGCCGGCTTGAGCGAGTCTCCCGCCGAAATATCCGCCGACCGCACCGGCGCCGATGACCGCAATTCGCATAGGGCCTATTGTGACCGGTTCGGGGGTTGCGACGTCATACTAAGAGAGCCTGCTATGTTCTGCCCGGCCTGCGGAGCTCGAATCCTCGATTCGGCGTATTATTGCCGCGCGTGCTCGCGCCCGCTGGTCGCCTCGGCCGGCGCGGCTCTGCCTGCGCAGCTGGCGGCTCCAGCCACCAAGGCGCCAATGGGGCTCGCGGCGTCGGCGCTCGGGCTGGGTGCGGTGGGCGTCTACACCAGCTTCTTCGTCTTCGGGGATTGCTCGGTGTCGCCGCCATTGTCCTGGCCGTGATGGAGCTACGCAAACGCAAGGACAACCGCGCGATGGCATGGACGGCTCTTGGCCTAGGTGCGTGTGCAGCGGCGATCGGCGCGACGATGGCCACTGCCTGGGGTCCGCAGTTCCGGCAGGCGTTCCTCGAAGGGATCGGCAACGAAGCCGTCACTGCGGGGCGCGATGCGGGGCTCGCCGGCTGGACGGGCGAGGAAGCGCCGGACTTCACCATTACCACGCTCGATGGGGAGGAGATTCACCTGAGCGACCTTCGCGGCAAGCGCGTCGTGGTGGGCTTTTGGGCCACATGGTGTGGCGCGTGTATCGAGCAGGCCCCGGACCTGAAGCGGCTGATGAACGAGACTTCGCGCGACGAGCTGACGGTGCTTGGCATCTCGTGGGAAGACGAAGACGACCTGCGCAGTTTGTCTCCGAGCGGGACATCAATTACCCCGTCGCCTCCGCCGAAGACTTGCCCGAGCCCTTGGCGACGTGACCACGTTTCCCACGGCAATCTTCATCGATGCCGAGGGTGTGATCCGCGGCCACAAGGTTGGCTATTCCGGCTTTGAGAACCTACGCGACCTCGCTTTAGGCTTGGCCTTTGACGAGGATGCTGGCGACGCCGAAGAGGTCGAGGCCGAAGAGGGCTGGATCGATCCCGAGACCGACGACGAAGGCCGCACGGAGTTACTGCTCGCCGCTCGCGACGGCGATGTGGACGAGATTGAACGACTGATCGCCGACGGCGCCGAGCCCAGTGAGCGCGATCGGCGCGGGCGCACCGCCCTCGCGCATGCCGCCTCAGCCGGCGAGGAGAAGGCGATCGCGATGCTGCTCGACGCGGGCGCCGACCCGAACATCGCGGACGACGCGGGTCATACCCCAATGGCGCATGCCGCCATCTCCGGTCACTCCGCGGCCGTGCGCGCGCTCGCCGAAGCCGGCGGCTCGATCGACGAGCCCGACTTCCAGGGCTGGACTCCGCTCATGCACGCAGCCCGGCGTGGCTGGGCGGACGTGGTCGAAACGCTCCTCGAGCTCGGCCGACCAGGGATCAAGCGATCGGCCGGACGGCCGGACGGCGCTCGACTACGCGCAGGCCTCCGGCTACGAAAAAGCAGCCGAAGCTTTGCAGAAAGGCCGCTAGACCGGCTCGTCGTGGACAACCGCCGACGGGTTGTGTGTGAAGAGGCGCGCCGCCTCCGCTTGGCTGCTTCGCTCGTAGACCGCTAAGAAGGCCGGTCGCAAATCGGCTGGGCGCTTCTCCACGTCGTGCGCATCGCTCGACACGCAATGCGCCAAGCCCGCTTCGACCAACTCCCAGGCCAAAGCCTCGGCGCGTCGGCCCATGCGCCCGAGCAACGACGCGCCGGTGATCTGCAGCAAACCGCCCCCGCGGCCCACGCCGCCGCCAGCTTCGGCTGCGTCTGGAACAGCCGCGAGCGCTCCGGGTGCGCCAATATGGGCGTCACCTCCGCTTCACGAAACCGCTGCAATAGCCACGGCATGCTCTCCGGCGGAAAGCGTAGCGGCGGCTCAACCAGCGCATAGCGGCTCCCGTTGAGCGTGTAGTTGCACGGCGCGGCAAAGAACGCCCGCAGCGCCTCGTCATTCAGCTCGAGCTCACAGCCGGGGAACAGTACTGGGGTCGCCGTCAGCCTGCGCTCCAAGACATCCAGCAATTGCGCCACCCGTGCGGGGTCGAAGCCGTACTGGAAGTTGAAGTGCGAAGTGGCCGCCATCGCCGCCGTCCCCGCCAGGTAAGCCTGTTCGAGCAACGCGGCGGCGTCCTGCTCGGACTTTGGGCCATCGTCCACGCCGGGCAGGATGTGGCAGTGCAGGTCGACGAAGCCGCTCACGCCCATCCACCGCGGCAAGGCTGGCGCGGGCGAAAGCAGTTGTGTTGGAGCGGACACCTCGTGGTGTCTATCGGCGTCCCCAGCTGCTCACAGCAGGCTTTTGGGACTCTGGTCCTATTGCGGCGCGTCGAACCTTCGGAGAGGCTGGTAGTGAGCCTCACTATGACCGAGATGTTCGAACGCTATCAGCGTCGTGAGATGCGCGCCGAGGTCTTCGGCGAAGGGTCGCTGACCTGGAATGACGGATTGGACGGCGCCCGCACGTCGTCGGTGACCGTCCGCAATCTGAGCAGCCAAGGCTTGCAGGTGGTCTGCCGCAAGGCGATCCGTGCGGGAGCCTCCGTGTTCCTCACCGGCGAGACCTACGAATGTCTCGGCACGGTTAAGTACTGTGTTTACAGCGATGAAGGCTTCCGCATTGGCATCGAGCTCGAACGAGAACCCTATCACCGAGCCAACGATGACACGGCGATCTTCTAGCGGCTCCTACGCCACCGCTTGTTCCGTCTCGTAGGCCTTGATGGCGCGATTGATCGCCAAAATGGCGTGATCGCGGTCTTCCCAGCCGATGATCTCGACCTTCTTGTCTTCCAGGTCTTTATAAATGGAAAAGAAGTGCTCCACTTCGCGCAGACGGTGCTGGCGCATGTCCTCGAGCGTATTCATTTCGCTGAAGCGCGGGTCGCAAGTCGGCACGGCCAGGATCTTTTCGTCCTCGCCCTTCTCGTCGTGCATGCGAAACAGCCCGATCGGCTTTGCCTCAATCAGGCAGCCGGTGAAGGTAGGCGAACGCGTCATCACCAAGATGTCGAGCGGATCGCCGTCGTCGGCCAGTGTCGAGGGAATGAAGCCGTAGGCCATCGGGTAGTGCACGGCGGAGTAGAGTACACGGTCGAGCCTGAATAGCCCGAGATCCTTGTCGTACTCGTACTTGTTGCTGCCGCCTTGCTGGATTTCGACGATCGCGTTGACCAAGTGCGGCGGGTTTGGTCCCGCCGGCAGGTGGATGAGGTTCGTACCGAAGTTCATGGGAGAAAGAGATTCAAGGGGCTAGACGCCCAGCTCCCATTATCAACCGGTTCTCTCGAACCGACAATGGCGAAGCCCAGCCCTGCTCAGCCGCCCGTCTTAGGCGCCTTCTTCGTTGCAGCCTTGCGGCGGCTCCGCTTGCCGGGCGTCAGCGTTTTTACTGACGTCGCCCACCGTCCCAAACGGAACGTCCGCTGGTAGCCGCGGCTCGTGTTTGCGATCTGCACCGCTAGCCGGCCCGCCGAGTCGCAACTGTACCGCTCTTCGATCTTTTGTTCGAGGGCAGCGGGGCAGCGGACCACCGGGCGGCCGGCCAGGTCTTCCACGTCCGCCAGCGCGGGGTCGAGCGGAAATAGGATTTCGTCCCACAGCGTGACGTCGCCTGCGGGCGAGCCGTCGTCGGCCAGTTTCGAGCACTCCAAATAGCGGAAGTGCCCCACATTGTGCGCCGGCGTATACCCGCGCTCGATGCTCAGTGGCGGCTCCCCCGCCGCTGGAAGTTGCGTGTCGCGTCCGAAGAGCGGGTCAAAGGTAACTGTTTTACCTTCATCGGCTTCCCGATAAACCCCAAAGTAACGCGTGAATCGGTCTCGCAAGGAATAGTTCTTGGCGCCATCGGCCTGCACGGCCAATCCGATCGCCGTCGACGAACGTCCGTGCGCGGAGCGCTTCACACGCCGCGCGAACCGGTCCCGCAGCACGCGTGGAACCAGCGGGAGCTCGCTACCTCCGCCGGCAACGTATACCGTCTCGAGCCGTGCGCCGTCTCTTTCGCGAACGCCATCCGGGGAGAACCCATTCCGCTCCAAGGCGTCGTCGACGGCGTGCATCGTCTCGTCCACTAATGCTGACGCGCGCTCGTAGAACTCGTCTACCGATACAACCGCCGTACCCATCCCGAGGGGTTCCAGGTCGATGACGATCCGGCGCGAGTTGGCCTTGATCGCCTCTTTCTTCTGGCGGCACTCCTCGCGTAGCCGGAACCAGGGCGTCTGGCCAAGCGCGTCGCGGTCGGCTTCGGCCACACCCGCGGCTTCCAGCGCCATCTCGGCGAGAATGTCGTCGAAGTCGTCGCCGCCCAGAGTACTCACGCCTTCCGAGGCCAGCACCTCATGCCGCTCACCGATCACTGAGAGCAGGGAAGCGTCGAATGTTCCTCCGCCCAGATCGTAGACCAGCACGAAGCGCTCGTCGAGCGTCCCCGAGGGATGATTGTGGCTGTATTCCAGGCTCGCTGCTGAGGGCTCGTTGAGTAGACCGAGCACCTCGAAGCCACCCGTTCGAAAGGCCTCCGCGGTCAGAAAGCGCTGGTTCGTGTTGGCGTTCGCCGGTACGCCGAGCTGCGCCTCGAGCTTGTCGGCGTCCTTGGGAAGGTTGGATGTTTCCAGAATGGCCCGCCGGAGCGACGCCGTCAGCTCTTGAAGGATGACGCTGAGAGAGGCGGAGCCGCTTTCGTACTGGATCTGGGTCAGCGGACCGCTGTCCCCTAGGATGCGTTTGATCGAGCGCAGGATGGTCCAGCCTGGCTCGGTCTGCAACGCCCAGGCGTCCCAGCCGTACCGGCGTTCCTGGCCCCGCAGGGCCACGAGCGGCGGAAACCAGTCGTAGATGCCGCCGTCAGTCGACTCAAATTGCAGCACCGGGTAGTTGCCTCGGTCCGCCGCAGCGACTACGATCCGCGTGGTTCCGAAGTCGATGCCGAGTCTCATTGGTGGGATTCCTAGACAGGCCCTTCCGCCCGAAACACGATTATACGCATCGCCCGCAAGGGGGGCTCGGGCGGATACACTGACCGATTGGGCATGCCGGGCCGCTCCATCCTGCGCTGGACCGTTTTCGCGGTCGCGACTTACCTGTTGTTTTTCTATGGGATGGGACTGCGCGGGCTGGTCGAGCCGGACGAACCGCGCTACGCCTCGATCGCTCGGCACATGGCCGAATCCGGCGATTGGGTGACGCCGCGGCTTGCCGGCGAGCCTTGGTTTGAGAAGCCCGCGCTGCTCTATTGGCTGGGCGCGGCGGGTATGCTCGCCGGTTTCCCTGAAGACCAAGCCACGCGGTTCGCCTCCGCTTTCGCAGCGGTCGCCTTCTTGCTCTACTTTCACCGCAGAATGCGCGGGGCTTTCGGGGAGTCGGCCGCTGATGCGGGGACGGCAATCCTTGCCACGGCGGGTGGCTGGGCGGCCTTCGCGCAGACCGGCGTCTTTGACGCATTGCTGACCGCAACGCTCGGCGCCGCGCTGCTGGCGCTGCTCGATTGGGTGCGCGACCCGGAACGCCGCGAAGGTTTGCCGTTGTTCGGGGCTTTGCTTGGGCTGTCGGTGCTCGCCAAGGGACTCGTCGGCCCGGCGCTGGCTGCGCTGGCGATGTTGGGCGTGTGCCGGGAACGCGGCCTCGGCGCCACGGCGAAGGCTCTGTTTCATCCGCGGGCGACCGGTCCGTTCTTGGCCGTTGCAGGGCCATGGTATCTGCTTTGTTATCTGCAGAATGGATCACAATTCTTCAATGAATTTCTATGGCGCCACCATGTTCTGCGATTGGTTAGTCCAGAGCTCCAACATGTACAGCCCATCTGGTTCTATCTTCCGGTTTTAGTCGTTGCCATATTGCCCTGGACGCCGTTGGTCGTGACTTTGCGC
>JAWKHJ010000032.1:0-57324 GCA_041394905.1 Bryobacterales bacterium
TGCAGGCATTCGAAAAGGCGGATAAGGCCCACCCGCCCAAGAAGGGCGGCGTGGTCTTCTACGGCAGCTCGTCCATCCGCAAATGGGATCTCGCCAAAGCCTTCCCCGGAAAAGATTACGTGAACCGCGGCTTCGGCGGCTCCACCATGCCGGACGCAATCCAGTACCTCGACCGGGTCGTGCTGCCGCTGCAGCCAACGACGATCGTGCTCTACGAGGGCGACAACGACATTGGGCGCGGCGATACGGGGCCGATCGTCTTCCGCGACTTCAAGACCTTTGTCGATAAAGTCCACGCCAAGCTGCCGCAGACCAAGATCGTCTACCTCGCCATCAAGCCGAGCTTGGCGCGCTGGCACCTGATCGAGCAGATGCGAACCGCGAACTTGATGATCAAGGAGTATTGCTACGAGGATCCGCGGCTGATCTACGTGGATACGGAAAAGCCCATGCTAGGCCCCGACGGCACGCCTCGAAAGGACCTTTTCGTCGAAGACGGCCTCCACATGACCGACAAAGGCTACGCCATCTGGAACAAGCTGGTCGCCCCGTATTTGAACTAGATGACGATCCCGATCCGATTCAGATCCGCAAGTGCAAAATTGTGGCGCAAACGGCCACGTTTGCAGCGTCGCGAGTCATCGCGACGGCTTTTCTTGGGCGCGGCGCTTTTGGTCGCATTCTTCGTGGCGTCACTCGCCGCTCAGCAGCGCCCCAACGTCGTCTTCATCCTGGCGGACGACCTCGGCGGCTCCGACCTCGGCGTCTACGGCGCGGACCTGCATCAGACGCCGAACCTCGACCGGTTCGCCGCGGGCGCGGTACGCTTCACCAACTCTTACACCGCGTCGCCGGTCTGCTCGCCCACCCGCGCTTCGATCCTGACCGGCAAACACCCAGCCCGCCTGCACTTGACCATCTGGCGCGAAGCCGCGCACCATCCACCGCTCGATCGCAAGCTGCTCACGCCGCGCACGATGGACCATCTGCCGCTCAGCGAGACCACACTCGGCGAGGTCTTCAAGCAAGCCGGCTATGTCACCGCCCATGTTGGCAAGTGGCACCTCGGAACGCCTGAGCAGTACCCGCAAAACCAGGGCTACGACTACAACATCGGCGGCACGCTCTGGGGCGCCCCGCAGACGTTCTTCTACCCCTACTCCGGCGACCGCTATTACCAGGAGCCTCGCTACATTCCGCATCTGGAGGGCGGCAAGACGGGCGAGTACTTGACCGACAGGCTCACATCCGAGGCGCTCCAGATCCTCGAACGCCACAAGGCGCAGCCTCTATTCCTCGAGCTCTGGTACCACACCGTCCACACGCCCATCGAAGGCTAGACCGACGTCACGGCCCGCTACCAGCAGAAGATTCGCGCTGGGATGCATCACAAGAACGCCCAGTACGCGGCCATGGTCGAAAGCCTGGACGAAAACGTGGGCCGCGTGCTGGCCAAGCTCGACGAGCTGGGGCTGGCCGACAACACCATCGTCGTCTTCTCGTCCGACAATGGCGGCTTCGTCAACCCCTGGCAAGGCCAGGTCGTCACCGACAACGCCCCCCATCGCTCCGGCAAAGGCTCGCTCTACGAGGGCGGCGTGCGCGTGCCCACCATCATTCGCTGGCCGGGCGTCACGCCCAAGGGCGGGGTCTCCGACGAGCCAGTCAGCTCGATGGACTTCTTCCCTACCCTGCTTTCGATCGCGGGGTTGAAATCCGAAGTGCGGCCCGACGGCGTGAGCCTGGAGCAGCTATTGCGCGAGCCCTCGGCCAAGCTCCGGCGCGAGGCGCTCTATTTCCACTACCCGCACTACTACCCCACGACGACGCCGGTGAGCTCCGTGCGCGTGGGGGATTGGAAGCTGCTCGAATACTACGAAGACGGCGCGCTAGAGCTCTACAACCTAGCCGACGACCCGAGCGAGACGAAGAACCTGGCCGGCGCCAAACCGGAGACAGCGACCGCGCTGAGGGAACGACTGCACGTCTGGCTCGACGAAGTGAAAGCGCAGTTACCCTCGCCCGCTCCGGGTGCGCGCTGAGAAAAGGCCTCAAAACAGCGACCCCGGGCGCAGAGCCCGGGGTGCAGTTCGTCGAATTGACCAAGTCGGTGCGGCGGGGTCAGTTGATCACCAACATCGTAGACTCGCGCGCCACGGATATCCCGTCCGTGATTCCCAGGATCTCATTGACCAGAAAGTTGTGGTTATACGCCACGCGCACCTTCACGTTCGAGCCACGCGAGTTGTCCGGAAGCCAGTTCACCGTCACGTTGATTAGGTCCGGATCGAGGCCTGGAGCAGCAGCCTTGGCGATCTCTCGAATTTTCTGCTCCGTCACGTCCGAGCCATTCGAATAAACGGGATTCTGCGCGCCGTGGATCGTCGCGAATCGCACCGCCTCCTTGGCCGCGTGCGTAACTGTCGTGTAGCTCCACACGGCGCCACCCAGATCGAATGTGCCGAAGATCAGCGCGATGAAGAGCAGGAACGCGAGAGCGAACTCGACCATCGAGGCGCCTCGGCGAGGGTCACGGCTCTTGGGTTGGCGGGGTTGCATCATGATTTGGGGCTCCTTGAATAAGACTCGAGCAACTACTGCACGCGGAGATAAGCGGACATGTCGATCGTGACCTGCGACGGAACGTTGGGGTAAACCCCGAGCGTCGAGAATGACTTGACGGCCCTCGAGCGCACATAGGCGCGCGGCTTGTCATAACCGTTCGAGCAGGTCGTGTTGTTGCAGGAGATCCAAACCTTCGGGTTATCCGGGCAATCGCAAACCTGCTCGGTGAGCGAACACGCCCGAGAGCTGTTTTTGGCGTCCTGCAAAGATCACTGCTGGATACCCGCCGAATCGGCCGCATGTCCGGTATTACGGTAGCCGTAGATCGCGCCCGCGTTGGCCGCGCCGGCCGGATCGCGGACTCGGTGAACATGCGGCCGAAGTCGCCAGCTGCAACAGAGCATCATGGCGACGGGCGTTGCGATCGCGAGTCGACCAGCGAGTTGCCCTTGCGGTTGCGAATGGTGATTTCAGCATCGTTCTCTCGAAGTTCCGTTCTCGTCAAACCCGTAGATCACTCGAACATCACGGCCGCGTAAGACGGCAGGCCTGATCCTTGGTCGGCTTATAAACCTTGTAGATGCTGACTTGCGAATCGCCGGAGATGTTCAACGTGTTGGCGATCACCATCGTCCAGTGCGACACCAACTGGCTGTCGGGTTCCTGCCCAATCCAAGTGCGTCGAGGAAGTAGAAGGCGCTGTAGAAGGAGTCAACCGACCCGCGCGATGCGGCTGCCGTTGTTTTGGTAGGTTGCATTGCGGTTGTACCAGAACAGCGTTCCCTTATATGGGCCCGTCGTCAGGCGCCTTCAAAACGATCGTGTTGGTCACGACCTGCGTCGAGATATCGATCGCCTTCTGCCCGCCGGTGTCGGCGTTGTGAAAAGTCACGCGTGCTGTAGATGTTGCCGCCCGTGATCTTCCTCCTTCTTGAGGTAGTAGAGCCCTGGCAGGAACAACGCGTTCTCATCGCCGTTGGTCACCTGTAGCGTGTTGTGGTATTCGCCTGGCGTGAATGTCTTCCAATTTTTCCGTCACGGTCTGTCCAATTCCAGGAATTACCGTTGTTGCTCGGCTCCGAGGGCTGCGGCATGGTGGCCAGCGGGTCCAGAACTCGCGTGAGCCCGGACTTGGGTGTGGGCGTAATGCAATTACCATCCCAACCGCCGGTCACGCCGAACCAAGTCACCGAGACGCACCCGCTGCCGGTATTGCGCGCCGCGTAGCTGGGCGCGTTGGAATTCACCATGACTCCGCAATTGGATTGGAGCGAGATCGTACCGTTGGTCTTGAACGCATCCGGCTCGGTCTCGTTGAGCACGATGATGCACGGGTCGCCCGCTGGCAGACCGGCTACCGACCGTGCCGAGACCGTCGAATAGTCGGGTCCGAAGATCGCATGAACGTGGTCGGCACACGGTAGTCGACGGTCACCTCGACATACAGGTTGTCTCCGGTGTGGGCGCCGGTCACAGGCGGGTTGTGGACGGCGATCGTCGAATTCTGCGGGTTGAACCCATGGAGTTCGACGTCGTCGATCACGCGATCGTTGTAGCCCGCCGATGAGCTGTTGTAGCCCCGGCGTAGTTCCTGCACTCCCCAATCGCGCCTGCGTCAGCCGCCATCTGAACGCGGTTGCGCTCGTAGTAGATGCGGCCGCCGTCGAGCACCAGGCCGAGCACGCCGGCCATGACGGCGAAGGCCAAAGCAAAGAGCATGACCGCTTGGCCGGCGGTCGCCTTTGCGCAGGTGATTGTGGGGATGTTGCAGTTTCACGATCTCTCCAGGTGACGGGGGGTCGAAGCGTCTCTACGCCCGTCCAACGCTCTTAGAATGGGGGAGATCGATCGTGAAAGGAATGGTACGCAGGGACAGAAGTGGGCTCAGAGTATTGCCCGACCATGGTACTGCCCAGGGGGGAACCATGGTTCACCAAAAACATCTAGGAAGGGTCCTAGTTTTTCGCCTGGATTTCCGTGACCAGGAGCCGAGACGAGCCGCTGCGGGCGGGCGAGCCCTCCACCGAAGGGTGAATGCGAAAACGATAGTACCAGACTGGAAAACTTTGGGGGGAGAACCAGATCAATCGGCGAAGGCTTGTAGCGCTTCCGCCTCGCTCGCGTGGACGTTGAGGGCGTCCAGCAGACCGAGCAGTCTCGACAGCGTACAGGCGCGCGCTTGCAGGCAGCAGATCATCGCCGCCGTGGTCCGTCATCGTTTGCCGGCTCGCGAGCAACTCGCCCAAGGCGGCCGAGTCCATATAAGTCACCGCCTCTAAGTTCAACAGCAGCTTGCGGACGTTGTCGTCGGCTGCGGCCGTGACTGCCTGCTTGAGCGCATAGTCAGCCTCGCCAATCGTCATGCGACCAGCAGGCTCCAGAATCAAAACGTCGTTCGAGGTGCGTTGCGGGATTTCCATTCGCGTTTGCCGGGCTCGCGCCGGTGCGCCGGGAATTCGCCATCTTACCATCGGCGAGGCCTCGATTGCGCCCTCACCCATCAAATTCCGTTGACAACCTCGCTCAGCGCTCGATACGATGCTGGATTACGCCGTCACAACCTTAACAGAACCGTCGGTTCGGAAAGCCGGATTGCCGGTAGGGCTTTCGACGGAAGCCCGCTTCGTTTTTCCATCCACTCAATCCCTTTGTAGGAGGACGCATCCGTGAACCTCAGACCGCTCCATGACCGCGTGATCATCAAGCGAGTCGACGACGCCGAGCAGAAATCCGCCGGCGGCATCATCATCCCTGATTCGGCCAAAGAGAAGCCCCAAAAGGCGGAAGTCGTGGCCGTTGGCGCAGGCAAGCGCAACGACAAGGGCGAAGTTACGCCCCTCGACGTGAAAGCCGGCGACAAGGTGCTGATCGGCAAATACGCAGGCAACGAAATCAAGATCGAAGACCAGGAGTACGTCATCGTGCGCGAAGACGAGATCCTGGCCGTGATCGGCTAGGGCCGCACACAGAGGAGTCATTACAAGACATGGCAGGCAAGAGAATCGTATACGGAGAGGATTGCCGGCAGGCGATCCTGGCCGGCGTCAACAAGCTGGCCGACACGGTGAGAGTGACGCTCGGCCCGAAGGGCCGCAACGTCGTGCTCGAGAAGAAGTTCGGCGGACCGAACGTAACCAAGGACGGCGTCACGGTGGCCAAGGAGATCGAGCTGGCCGACAAGCTCGAGAACTTGGGCGCGCAGATGGTGCGCGAGGTCGCTTCGAAGACCTCCGACGTGGCCGGCGACGGCACCACCACCGCCACCATCCTGGCCCAGGCGATCTACCGCGACGGTCTGAAGTCCGTCGCCGCCGGCGCCAACCCGATGGCGATCAAGCGCGGCATCGAGAAGGCCGTCGAGGCGATCACCGAAGAGTTGCACAAGCTCGCCAAGCCGGTCGAGGGCAAGGCCGTGGCGCAAGTCGCCGCGATCTCCGCCAACTCGGACCACACCATCGGCGAGATCATCGCTCAGGCGATGGAGAAGGTCGGCAAGGACGGCGTCATCACCGTCGAAGAGGGTAAGGGCATCGAGACTGAGCTCGACGTGGTCGAGGGCATGCAGTTCGATCGCGGCTACCTCTCGCCGTACTTCGTCACCGACCAGGAGTCGATGGAAGTTTCGCTCGAGCGGCCCATGATCCTGATCCATGAGAAGAAGATCTCGTCGATGAAGGACCTGCTGCCCGTGCTCGAAGCGACGGCGCGTCAGGGCCGTCCGCTGCTGATCATCGCCGAGGACGTCGAAGGCGAAGCGCTGGCCACCCTGGTGGTCAACAAGCTGCGCGGCACCATCTCCGCCGCCGCCGTCAAGGCGCCGGGCTTCGGCGACCGCCGCAAGGCCATGCTCGAAGACATCGCGACGCTCACCGGCGGCCGGGCGATCATGGAAGAGACCGGCATCAAGCTGGAAGGCGTGCAGCTCGAGGACCTGGGTACTGCTGAGCGCATCGTCATCGACAAGGACAACACCACCATCGTCGAGGGCGGCGGCACGAAGGAAGGCATCGAGGGCCGCGTGAAGCAGATCCGCGCGCAGATCGAGGACACCACCTCGGACTACGACCGCGAGAAACTGCAAGAGCGTCTGGCAAAGCTCGTGGGCGGCGTCGCGGTTATCCGCGTGGGCGCAGCCACCGAGACCGAGATGAAAGAGAAGAAGGCGCGCGTCGAGGACGCAATGCACGCCACGCGTGCGGCGGTCGAAGAGGGCATCGTGCCCGGCGGCGGCGTTGCTCTCATCCGGGCCTCGAAGGTGCTCGACGGCCTCAAGTCCGAGGGCGACGAAGCCATCGGTGTGAAGATCGTCGCGAAGGCGATCGAAGCGCCGCTGCGCTGGATCTCGCAAAACGCGGGCCAGGAAGGCGCGATCGTCGTCGGTAAGGTGCGCGAAGCCAAGGACAGCTCCTTCGGCTACAACGCCTCCAACGGCGAGTATGGCGACATGGTCAAGGCCGGCGTCATCGACCCGGTCAAGGTCACCCGCACGGCTCTCCAGAACGCCGCTTCGATCTCGTCGCTCATGCTGACGACCGAAGCCAGTGTCTACGAGATCCCCGAGGAAAAGCCGGCGGCTCCGCCGGACCCGCACCACGACGGCGGCTTCTAAGCCGTCTTTGCGGAAGGATCGAGAACAGGAAGGCCGGCTCACGGGAGCCGGCCTTTTTGCGTAGCGTCACAGTTAGCAGCTAACGCAGCTCGGATCAGCATGCCCATTGCCTCAAACGGCCCCGCTTGCGCTCGAGGTCTACGGGTGGGCAATCGTCGGCATCGAACCACCCGCTGGAACGGAGGACGTTCCGTTCCCCACCGAGGTCCCACTCTTCAGCAGCGTCAGGGGGAAAGCCCTTTGACAGAAATTCGACAATATTCCCGTCACACTTCCACCCCATGGGCGCTCCACCTGACAGAGGAGAATGAAGATGAGACGCTTCACCTTTTTGACATTGCTTGCTTCCCTGCTCGTGGGCCCCTCGATGCTCCCCGCGCAGGACCGCACCACCGAGCAGATTCGCAAACAGATCGCCAAGCTGAGCGACTACGGAGTTTTCGACAACATTGAATTTACCTACTCCGGCGGCACGGCGACCTTGATGGGAGAAGCTTCCCGGCCGCAGCTCAAGAGCCAAGCCGAGAAAGCTGTCAGCAGGATTGAGGGCGTGCAGAACGTCCGGAACGAGATTGAAGTTCTGCCGAACTCGAATGTCGACGACAGCATCCGAACGGCCGCCTACATCCGGATCTACGGCAATCCCAATCTCTCGCGCTACAACCCGAACCGCGGTACGCCGCTGTTCGCGTCGCTCACGCGCATGACGTTCGGACTGACGCAAGACCCGCCGGCTGGGCGGCACCCGATTCACATCATCGTCAAAAACAGCGAGATCACACTCGAAGGCGTGGTGGACACCGAAGGCGACAAGGTGCAGGCAGGCATGGAGGCCAACTCGGTCAACGGCGCGCTCAAGGTAACGAATAACCTGCGAGTCGGCGGCCAGGGCGGCAATTCCTAGAGTTTTTCGAGGATGGCGCGGGCCTCACGCCCGCTTGGCCGCGCCATCCTCCTGTACACCACCGGGCCCTGGGAATCTTACATCTCAGACCTGTCGGGATTGACAGGTGGCATCGTACTTCTCCTTCGGTACGGTTAAAACAGACCGGAGGAAATAGACGATGACCCAACGAGAATTTAGCAACGCATACACCGACAACTACAGCATGACCCGACGCTTCCTGCTCTCGCGCGGCATGAATGCAGCCCGCGCTGACGAGCTAGCGCAAGCGGCGTGGTCAAACTGGGAGCGCCGAACGCAGTTGCGTGAGGCTCTCGAGCGTTGCGGCCTGGGTCAACACGATTGCTTTGAATTTGCTTCGCGGTGAGATTCGCAAAGCCGTTCCGAAGGTCCAAATTGATGAGCGCGACGAGCCAATCTTCTCGTCCGTCGACCATCACCTCGACGCCGAGCGTGCGCTCGATGCGCTGAGCGAGCAGGATCGGCAACTGATGCTGTGGCACGTGGTCGCCGGCATGACGAGCGCGGAGATTGCCGACCGCTCCGAGCTGTCGGCTGTCGCGGTCCGCGTCCGTTTGCACCGCGCGAAGATCAGTTTGCGCAAGCGCTTTAAGCGGTCGGCTGCAAACACACCCGGCGCTCCAGCGCACGGCCGCGGGCTACAAAATGACCCGAGTCGCCGCCTGATTTACTTGTTTGATTTGAAGCCAGACAGAAGGAGGCCGGCTCGAAAGAGCCGGCCTTCTATTTTTCTACGCTCAGCCCTTCTTAGGGGGCGCTACGAGCTCATCGAGATCGGGGGAGTCCGACGTCTGCCGGATCGATCGGCTCGATCGGCGGGCCAGAGCCATCGGCGTCGGATTCGGAGCGGCGCTGTTGTTTGCGCTCCTCTTTGTCCCGACGCTTGTCAGGTTTGGCCAGTTCCGCTGGCGTTCCTGAAAGGTGCTGCTGGATCGTCTGGCCAATGGGCAACCCTCCTTTCCCGGTTACCAACGCGGTTCGCGACGTCCGCCACCGCCACCGCCGCCGCCGCAGCCGCGCGATCGGACGCCACGCCGCCGCCACCGCCATAACCGCCACCGCCGCCGAAGCCACCACCGCCGCCGCCAAAGCCGCCGCGCTCGGGGCGCGGACGCTTCGTTGACAACCAGCGAGCGACCGCCAAGATCCGCGCCGTTCAGCGCCGCGATCGCCTGCTCAGCCTGGTCCCCATCCGCCATTTCGACGAACGCAAAACCACGCGAGCGGCCCGTCTCGCGATCCATCCCCAGTGCACGGACTCGACTTCGCCATGAGGCTCAAAAGCGGAGCGCACGTCGTCTTCGGTAGCCGAAAACGCAAGATTTCCAACGTAAAGTCTCTTCAAAGGGAGATCCTCCTCTGTTCTCTAGAACGTGAACTGCAAGCAATCGTGTGGGACCAGAGAGAAGGATCGATCGAACTGGGGAACAAGCCTTCGGACTGCCCGCCTCAAGCCGGCGCATTCAACTCTATCAGGCTAACGTTGCAAGCCCTGCCCCACACGGCTTTGAGCGATCAGGAAGGGTGAGAGTTTTCCTCCGTTGGCGGCGCTAATGAAGTGGGACCATGCCTTCGATCGATCACGCGGTCGGCCTCGGCCAGACCAACGACACCACCGACGTTCTCGTCATCCGGGCGCTGCTCAACAAGTTCCTGTTGCTTGGTTTGATTGAGGACGAGAAGGGCGACAACGTCTGGCCTATCGCGCCGTTCGGCGACGTCGACGCCTCGATGGACCGCGCCATTCGCGCCTTCCAGCGGCAGGTGTGCGGCTTCAGCCCCGACGGCGTGATTTCGCCGGGCAAGTCGACCATCCAAATGCTCAACGGACCGCTGTCGGCGGCCTCGTCTTCTTCCGTCCTCGATCGTCTTCTTCCTCTTGGTCGAGGTATCAGGAAAGAGGCGGCGGCGGCTCGGGTTCGATTACCGGCGCCCAGCGTGACAAACTGGCTGAGTTTGCGCTGGAAGTGGCCGCAGGGCTGCCGCTACATCACGGGCGGCTATGGGGCGACGACTGGGCAGTCAGACGGCCATGACGCGCGTCCGGACAACGTGGC
This sequence comes from Bryobacterales bacterium, assembly GCA_041394905.1. Classification (GTDB taxonomy): domain Bacteria; phylum Acidobacteriota; class Terriglobia; order Bryobacterales; family UBA6623; genus RI-231. The sequence continues at coordinate 10,157 of JAWKHJ010000032.1, forward strand.
GCTGTGCAAGACTGACCTTTACGGCAACGACTTGGCCGTCTTCGCGGCCAAAGGTTGGCAAGAAGGTCTGCCGAGGGCGCTACAAGCTACGTCGAGATCAACGGCCGGAAGTCATCGGACAAGAAGCTGCTCGAGCGCTATGTCGCCTGGCTGCAAAAGCTCGAGAATTTCGGCGTCGCGCCGCTACTGGATGGGCTTGCGCACCTTCGAACGCTTCGAGAGCGACGGCGACGGTAGCCTCGAAGATCTCCGCCATGCCCGCGTCCAACCAGCAGGCCCACGCCTATGCGGCGTGGTTCACCCGCCGAGCCGTGCCGGTAGGACATCTTTCCGCGCGACTCAGGCGGGATCACCGTCTTCGGGGAAGATTGTTCGAAGCGAGCGCCACTTCGACTGCATCGGCTTCGTCAACTACTGCATCGCAAAGGCGTGGGGCAAACCTAACTGGCAGTATGGCTACGACACCTATCGCGACAACCCGGGCAACTGCTACGGCAGAGCATCTCGCTGAGCAAGGGCGGCCTCAAGAACGGCGATCTCGCCCTGCGCGCCCCTCCGGCGAGGCGCCTTCCATATTGGCATCGTGTGCAACGGCGGGGCGAGCGTGGTCAACGCCAAGGGCCAGGACGTGGGAATGAGCGTCGACAACTATTCGTCAAAGTGGGACGGCATCTGCCGCATCAACAAGGTCTGGGCGCTGCGGTGACCGCCAGAATCAGAGCCACGCCCTCAGTGGTGCGATAGGCTGCAACAGGGCTCCGATTTCCGAGCACCGCAGGCGCGCCTGCAGCTCGGACTCCGTCGAAACTATTTCACTCACCGCAAGGCTGGGCCTCGACCCGCCCGCAGGCACTATACTGAAGTCGGGAAATCTGTTAGGAGACCGCAAGATGAACGCAACACTGAAGTTCCGGCCTCATCACCGCCGTCATCGTTGGGCGCCCTCGCTTGGCTCGCCGTCGACGGAATCGGAGAAGCCGCCACCTATTACGTCACCATCGACGAGTTGCACGCGCTCGACGCGCGCCCGGAACATCCGCGTGGGCGGCGACGTGGTGCCCGGTTCGATCGTCAAGTCCGGAGATCGCGTGGAGTTCGTGATCCAGCAAGTCGAAGAGGGCGTAGGGCCAAGACGCTCAACGTGGTTTACACCGGCCAGGACCCGTTGCCCGATACCTTCCGCGACCGCGCGCAGGCGCTGTGCGACGGCGAGCTGCGAGCCGACGGAGCCTTCGAGGCGAACAGATCCAAGCCAAGTGCGCGTCGAAGTACGAAGCCAAGCCCGGGCAGAACGCCTCGCCTAGCTACCAGGCTGCTCCAGCGGCCGATTCGGCAACTTAAAGGCCGGCGCAGGCGGCACCAGGAACCGCCGAACAGACTCGAAAGACCATGGAAAACCCTAGGCTACCTTGCCGTACTGCTCGCCTTTCTGGTTTCCGCCTACGCGGTCGTCGCCGCATTGACAGGCCGCCTCACGCGGAACGCCTTCCTCGAGGTGGGCGCCGCAGCGCGGTGATGACCACCTGGGGCCTGACGACCGCCGCCGCGCTGCTGCTGCTTTCTACGCGATCCTCACCAACGACTTCCGCTTCAGCTACGTCGCCTCCTATTCGAGCATCCATCAGCCGCTGATTTACAAGTTGGCCGCATGGTGGGGCGGACAGGAAGGCTCGTTGCTGTTCTGGAGATGGATCGCGGCGACCTATACCTTCGTTTCCGTGTTCCTGGCGCGCCGCAAGCACGCCAACATGATCAACTACGTCGTCGCCATCCAGTCGACGATCCTGGCGTTCTTCCTGGGCATCGTGGCCTTCCAGGCGAACCCGTTCAAGGTGCTCATGTCGAGGCCCGCAGGTGGCGTCGGTCCCGGACGGTAACGGGCTCAACCCTTGCTGCAACATCCGGTGATGGCGATCCACCCGCCGATGCTCTACCTGGGCTATGTCGGGTTCGCGGTGCCGTTCGCGTTCGCCATGGCGTCGCTGATTACGCGCCAACCGGGCGACCGCTGGATCCGCACCACCCGCGTCTGGACCATGGTGACGTGGATGTTCCAGTCGATCGGCATCTTGCTCGGCATGGTTTGGGCCTACTCGGTGCTCGGCTGGGGCGGTTACTGGGGCTGGGACCCGGTCGAGAACGCTTCCCTGCTCCCGTGGATCACCGGCACGGCCTTCCTGCACTCGGTGATGATGCAGGAAAAGAAGGGCATGCTCAAGGTCTGGAACATCGTTCTGGTCTCGGCCACGTTCTTCCTCTGCATCTTCGGCACCATGCTCACGCGCTCGGGGCTGGTCAGCTCCGTCCACGCCTTCGCGCAGTCGAACATCGGCGACTACTTCGTCTGGTTCCTGCCGCTGGGCGTTGCCATGACCACTTGGCTGATTCTCAACCGGCTGGACTTCCTCAAGAGCGAAGCGCAGCTCGACTCGGTCCTCTCGCGCGAATCGAGCTTCTTGTTCAACAACGTGATCCTGCTGGCGAGCTGCTTCGCGGTGCTGTGGGGCACGCTATTCCCGGTGATCTCGGAAGCCGCCACGGGTGACAAGATCACGGTCGGCGCGCCGTTCTTCAACAAGGTGAACATCCCGATCGCGATGCTGTTGATGCTGCTCACCGGCGTCGGGCCGCTGTTTGCCTGGCGGCGAACGTCGGCGGAGAGCCTGAAGCGCAACTTCCTGTGGCCTTCGGTGGCTTCGCTCGTGATTGGGGTGGGCCTGTACTTCATCGGGCTGAACCACTTGTACGCCTGGGTGACGGTGGTGTTGTGCCTGTTCGTGGCGATCACGATCGCGGTCGAGTTCTTCCGCGGGTCGCGGGTGCTGCAACGCAAACAGAACAAGTCGCTCATCCCGGCGATGGTCGAGCTCACGCACCGCAACACGCGGCGCTACGGCGGCTACGTTGTCCACATGGGCATGGTCTTCATGTTCATCGGCTTCGCCGGTTCGGCGTTCAACCAGATGGGCCAAGCCGAGATGAACCCTGGCGATACGTTGCAGGTGGGGGACTACGAGTTCACGATGAAGGAGCTCAAAGAGGACCGCACCGAGACCTACGAGACCGCCGTCGCCACCATGGAGATCAAGCAGGACGGCGAATTGCTCGGCGAGTTGCACCCCGAACAACGCATCTACACCACCGGCCGCGAGCCGCAGCCCACGGGTTTGCCCGCCATTCGCCGCCGGCTCAACCGCGACGTCTACATCGTCTTCGCCGGCTTCACGCGCGATGGCAAGACGCCCATCATGCAGGCCTACATCAACCCTCTGACGACGTGGGTCTGGATCGGCGGTTGGGTGCTCGTCTTTGGCACGCTCATCGCCTTGATCCCGAGCAAGATCAAGCGCATTGCTCCGAAAACGCGCGTCGTCGGCGTGGTGGAAAAGGAGGCGACCGTTGCCGAACAGGTTTAGGATGCCGGTCCGCTCGCTCACCCGCCGCTCGCTGGCGGCCGCCGCTCTAGCCGTGGCAATGCTCTGCGGCGGATTCCTTTTCGCCGAAGTCAAAACCACTGACCCGGTCACTCTGCGCGTGCGCGACATCGGCAAGGGTCTCAAATGCCAATGCGGCTGCAGCTACACGGTTGCGGACTGCAACATGCTCTACTGCCACTTCCGCGATCCGGTCAGCCAAGACATTCGCGAAGCGGTCGTCGCCGGCCTGAGCACGCCTGACATCCTGTCGAAGATCTACGCCAAATACGGCGAAATGCTGCGGACCGAGCCTGTCGCGGTCGGTTTTGGGGCCGTCGGCTGGGCAATGCCTTTCGCTGCTCTCGCGCTGGGGTTAGTAATCGCGCCGTTTGTGGTCAAGCGCTGGCGAGCCAACCAGCACGCCGCCGAAACGGCCTCCACTCCTGTCAAACTGGATGAATCCGCCGTCCGCCGCTATGAGGCGGAGATCGAAAAGGACTTGGCGAACGACGACTAGCGTCTCGCCCGCCCGCCGCATGCTCATCGCCCTTGGTATCGTTTTGGTGGCGCTTGCCTTCGCCGTGCCGCTGCTCGTGCGTCCCTCCGACCTGCCGCTGCCGGAGCCGCCCTCGCCCACGCGCCATCTAGAGGAGCGCAAGTCCACCATTTACGAGAACTTGCGCGACTTGCAAAGCGAGTATCACATGGGCAAGCTCTCCGACGCGGACTACCAGACCACCAAGCAGGAATTGCAGCGTGAGCTTGCCGAGACCATGGCCAAGATCGAAGCGCTGACCAAGAAGGCAGGTGCGGCATGAGGCTCGCGCTTGCACTCCTGTTCTGCGCCCTGCCCTTGGCCGCAGCCAGCGTCTCCGGCGTGGTCATCAACCGCACCACCGGCAAGCCCGAGCCGCGCGTTGCGCTGACGCTCATCTCGTTCGCCCAGGGCATGGACCCGATCGAAGAAGTCTACTCGGGCCCCGACGGCAAGTTCGAATTCGTCAAGCCCGTGCCCGGTATGGGCATGCTGCGCACCGACCACGAGGGCGTCACCTACTCGACCATGCTCTCGCCCAACGTTGACCGCGCCAACGTCTCGGTCGACATCTACGAAGCGAAAGAGAAGCCGCCCATCGCGCCCATGGGCCGCGTGCTCGTGCTCGAACCCGGCGGCTCGGAGATGGTCGTCAACGAGAGCTACCTGTTCCAGAACGACACCGAACCGCCGGTGACGTTCCGGGACGCCGAACACGGCACTCTGCGGTTTTACCTGCCTGAGTCAGCCAAAGGCGTCGTACAAGTCGAAGCCAGCGGCCCGGCGCGCATGCCGCTCAACGCCATCGCGGAAAAGACGTCTGAGAAGGACGTCTACAAGGTCGACTTCGCCATCAAGCCGGGTGAAAACCGCATCTCGCTCACCTACATGGTTCCTCAGAAGGACGGCGAGCCGTTCACCAGCCGTACGGTGTATCCGGGCCTGCAAACCCGTGTCGCCGTCCCAGGCGGCGTCGAGATAACGGGCGACAACCTCAGCAGCCTTGGCACCGAGCCAACCACGCAGGCCACCATCTACGAGATTGGCGGCGGCGGCGACTTTACCATCACGATTAACGGCGCGGGACGACTGCAACGCAGCGGCGGCGCTTCGGCCCAAGGCCAGGAATCAGGCGGCGGCCCCGCCGAGATCAGCATCGAGCCGGCAGGGTTGCACAAAGAGCTCCCCTGGCTGCTCGGCCTCGCGATCGCCATCCTGGCGCTCGGCTTCTTCAACCTCTATACCTCCAAATCGGCGACCAACACCGAGGCGCGGCGCAAGCGATGAGCGAGCCGGCCGTCGCCATTCGAGGGGTCACCAAGTTTTTCGGCGATTTCCCCGCCATCCGCGGCGTCAACCTCGACATCCCGAGCGGCTCGACGCTCGCCCTGCTCGGCCGCAACGGCGCAGGCAAGACAACGCTATTGCACATGCTCGCCGGCCTCTCCGAACCGACCGATGGCACGATTCGCATCGGCGTCGCGGGCGACGCGGACATCCGACGCCGCGTCGGATTGGTCGGCCATGGCCAGTGGCTCTACGACGATCTCACCGCGGCGGAGAATCTCTCCTTTTTCGGAGATCTCTACGGCGTGCAGGACGTCGACGCCCGCATCACGAAGTGGCTCGAGCGCACTGGCCTAGCCCGCTTCCGTGACGCCCGTGTCAGCGGTTTCTCACGCGGCATGCGGCAACGTCTGGCCATCGCCCGCGCCTTTCTGCACGAGCCCGACCTGCTGTTGCTCGACGAGCCCTGGACCGCGCTCGACGATCGCGCCATAGACTTTCTCTCCGGCCTCATCCGCGACGCCCGAAACGAGGGCAAGACCGTCGTCGTTTGTTCGCATCAACTACGCGAAGCTCTCGAGATCGCCGACGAGATCGCGCTGCTCAATCGCGGGCGCATCGCCTGGCAAGGCCCCAACGACGACGAGCTGCGCCGCCGCCCTGAAACACTCTACGATCGAATCTCGTGAACGAATTCGTGCGCCAGTCAGCAGCCGTCGCCCGCAAGGACCTCCGCGTCGAGCTGCGCAACAAAGAAGTCACCAACGCCGCGCTGTCGTTCGCGCTGGTGGTCTTGCTGTTATTCAGCTTCGCGTTCGACCCGATCTCGAACCCGGACACGCGTTCGATGGCCGGCGGCCTGCTCTGGATCGTCTACTCCTTCGCCGGCATCCTGGTGCTCAACCGTAGCTTCGCCCGCGAGACGGCCAACGACTGCCTCTCGGCGTTAGTCGCAGCGCCCGTGTCCGGCTCGGCGATCTTCACCGGCAAGCTCGTCGCCAACGGCGTCATGATCCTCATACTGGAGGTCGTCACGCTGATCCCGTTCGGCGTGTTCTACGACGTGCGTTGGACCGATCGCTTCCCGCAACTGTTCGCCGTGCTCGTGCTGGGTACGCTTTCGTTCACCATCGTGGGAGTTGTCTTCGGCGCAGTCACCGCCAACAACCGCCTGCGCGAGCTGATGCTACCGCTGCTGGTCTTCCCCATCGCCTTGCCCGCGCTGATGGCCTGCGTCGAGCTCACGCGCGTCATCTTTGCCGGCGAGCCCATCGGCGACGCCTTCGTCTGGTTCAAGCTGCTGATCAGCTTTGACGTGGTCTTCGCGCTCTTGGGCGCTTCCCTGCTCGACTACGTCCTGGCGGCCTGACTGCGGTTGCGGCGCGCTTGCGGAGTCGAGCTTACGCTCTGCGCCAGCGAAACCAGTGTCGCGCGCTTACCCCGGCCGAGCTCCATCGAATGCACTGCGGTCTGACCGTCCTCAAACGCTTCCTGTGCGAGCGCGATCAGTCGGTGCTCCGGCGATTCAACCGCCGCCTCCAGCCCCTGAATCATCATGTCGAGCCACCGCCTCCGCTCATGCAGGTCCCGCAACAAGGACTCGACTTCCGCCCGAACCGCTAACTCCACTGCGCGCCTCCCAGGCCGAAATTATGAAATCCTCATTGCGTCGTTCGCAAATAAAGATGTCATAAAGATCAACGCCCGAGGCGGCGTCCGACTCTTTCCGCCCGTGCGGCTACAATGGGCCGATGTCTTTGGATCAGACGATCGCCGTCATCGGCGCCGGCAACCTGGGTTCCGCCTTGCTGCAGGGCCTGCGGAAAGACCCCGAGAGCGCTCCTGCGGCGCTCATCGCTTCTGACGTTTCTGAGCAGCGGCTGGCCGACCTGGCGGCGCGCCTGCCCGGTCTGGAGACGACGCAAGACAACCGCGCGGCGGTCGAGCAGGCCGACATCGTCATCCTGGCCGTAAAGCCGCATTTCATCTCCCACGTCGTCGTCGAGATCAGCGATGTGCTGCGCCGAGACCAGTTGCTGATCTCCTTCGCCGCCGCCGTGCCGATCCGGCTCATCGAAACCCGGCTCGACCATCCGCAACCGATCATCCGCGCCATGCCCAACATCGCGATGACGGTGCACGCCGCGGCCACCGGCCTGTGCGGCAACGCCCACGCGACCAGCGCCCACCGCACGCTCGCCCAGTCCATCTTTGCGACTGTCGGCGAAGCCGTATTCGTGGACGAGGCGCAGATGCACGCAGTGACGGGGCTTTCCGGCAGCGGGCCGGCTTACGTATTCACCATGATCGAGGCTCTCGCCGCGGGCGGCGTGCGCATGGGCCTGACGCCGGCGGCAGCCACTAAGCTCGCGGCTCAGACCTTGCTCGGGGCCGCAAAAATGGTCATTGAAGGCGGTCAGCACCCCGCCGTACTGCGCGATCAGGTCACCACGCCAGGGGGCACCACGATCGCAGGCCTGCAAGAGCTCGAAGTCGGAGCCGTGCGCGGCGCGCTGATCAACACGGTGCAGGCAGCGACGGAGCGCTCCGTCGAGCTCACCCAAATGCTCGAAGGCAACGACGAGTCCTAGCTCGAATACGTCCGGCGGCTAATGCGCCGGCAGCCGAAGAAGAAGTAGTAGCAGGACAAGTAGATCGTCAGCAGCGCGCCGGTATACGCCAGCCCCAGCAAGAACTTTCCGTCCAGCGGCAGCGCCAATGGGGGCACCCCGGCTTCCAAGCGGCGACGCACCACCAGCAAGGCCAACGCCACGGCCGCGATGCACGGAATCAAGACCGGAGCTTCTGCGAGCGCTTCGTCCAAAACTAGGCGTCATTATCGCGCGAATCCAGCCGCGCCGGCCGCAGCGTAGCCTTCGCGCGCGTCACCACCGCCGGCGGCCGTCCGCGCCGGTTGCGCCCTTCCGCGAGCGACTCCACCTGCCGGATCACATGGTCGAGATCCTCCAGCTCTTGTCGAAGCTCCTTGATCGCATCAAACAGTAGGTCGCTGCGCATCCGGGCGAATGCCTCCCTTGGCGCTATCGGCCTCGGAAACAAATGGCCTTAGTGCGTTAAAGCAAGACGCCTCGCCGGTCGAAAGACTTACTGAGGCGTTCCATGAGCGTATCGAGTCTGCCCAACCAAACCACCGCGACCCCTTCCTCCAACTCCGACCGCCCGTGGGCGATCAAGTCGCTGCCGCCTTTTCCGGCCGTGGCGCTGCAGTTGATGGGCCTGCTGGACGACGACGACGTCCCAATGAAGCAAGTCGTCACGCTGCTGCGCATCGACCCGGCGCTGTCGGCGGAGATCCTGCGAGTGTCCAACTCGGCGCTCTACGGGCTCAGCCGCCGAATCGACAACGTCTCCCACGCCGTCGTCGTGCTCGGAACCGACTCAGTCAAGCGGCTCGCGCTGACAGTGGCTTTGGGCCGCTTCTCGCAACGTTTCCTCAAAGACCAAGCACTACGCAAATGCTGGGATCACGCCGTGGCGACGGCGCTGGTCTGCGAGCGCCTTGCCGGACATACCGGCGATGCCCGTGATCGCGCTTATACCGCCGGGCTTCTACTCGACATCGGGCGGCTCGCCTTGCTGGCCTGCTACCCCGCCGAATACGGCAACATGATCGAGGTCGCGCGCGAAAATGACTTCGACCAGATCGAGTGTGAGCGCCAGCTCTTCGATATCGACCACTGTGCCGCCGGCGAATGGCTTGGCCGCCACTGGAACCTGCCCAATGATCTCGTCGAGGCGATCGCCACGCACCACTCGCGCGAACCCGACGACGCGAGCACGGCGTCGCTCGCCACCGCCGCCGACCGCATCGCCGACACCTTGGGGTTCTCCGCCCTGCGCATGCCCGCGCGCTACACGGTGGAAGAAACCCTTTCCAGACTGCCCGTAGCCGACATGGAAACGGCCATCACGGACCTCTCTTCGATGGAAGAGGCTATCGGAACGGCCATCAGTACGATCTCGCCCGGCTAGTGGTCGGCAATGCCGCCGTCTTCAAACCGCAACTGCTGCCGCGTCACCGGCACGTAGGGCCGCTTCGCGCCGACCTTCTCATCGAAGCTAACGCCCAGCCCCGGCCAAGCCGGCGCTAGCGCAAACCCGTCGGCGTACTCGGGCCCGCCACCCTCGAAAAAGTCCGTCCAGAAAGCGTCACGCGTGCCGGAAGAGATCTCCTGGATCGCGAAGTTCGGGGTGCACATATCGACGTGCAATGACGCCAGCGTCGAGACCTCGCTCTGAGGGTTGTGCGGCGCAAGCTCGATCCGGTAAGCTTCAGCGATCGTCGCGATCTTCTTCATCTCGAAGATCCCGCCGCAGTGCACCACGTCCGGCTGCACATAGTCGACGAGGTGGCGCGAGCAGATCTGCGAGAAGCCGTATTTTGTGAACAAGCGCTCACCGGTCGCGAGCGGAATGCGCGTCTTCGAGCGTAGGTAGGCAAGCTCCTCTAAGTCCTCAATCTGCGTCGCCTCTTCGACGAAGTAGGGGTTATAGGGCTCGGCCTTTGCGCAGAAGCTGACCGCCATGGTGGGCGTGGTCTTGCCGTGGACGTCGATGCAGATCTTGAAGTCCTCGCCGACGGCGCCCCGCACAGCCTCGAGGTTCTCGATGCCCTCGCGCACGGACTTGACCGGCTCAATCTCGTCACCGTCAGTGGTGATGAAGCCGCCCTTTCCGGCCGTCCAGCCCTGCTCTTTGGCTTTGATCCACGCCTCGGCGTAGGACTTCGGACTGCTCCCGCCGCCGGGATGAACATACATCAGGACCTTATCGCGCGCCTTGCCGCCGAGCAGTTTGTAGATCGGTTGACCGACAGCTTGGCCCAAGATGTCCCACAAGGCGATCTCGACCGCGGAGATGGCGGAGTTGAGGATCGGCCCGCCTCGCCAGCGCGGCCAACGGTACATCGCCTGCCAGTGCATCTCGATGTCGGTCGGATCCTTGCCCACGAGATAACGCTGATGCTCGTCGATCGCGGCCTTCATCGTCATCGCCTTTGAGGTGACCGACCCCTCGCCCACGCCTACGATGCCCTGGTTGGTGTAGACCTTGCAGAACACGTAGTTCTTGCCGGCGGAGTGGTTGACGATCCAGCTCTTCAGGTCGGTGACTTGCAGGTTGAGCGGCTTGGCTTTATCGCGCGCCGCGGCGTAGGCGCTGTCTGCAGCGGTAAGCGCCGCAATTCCTACGGCAGCCGACTTGGCGGAAAGCGCGAAGAAGTCGCGGCGGGTCAACTTGGGGTCGCGAAGATCAGATGGATTCCACATGGCCGCCGACCATTATAGAGCCGTTTGAGGACCCTCACTTGTGGCGGTTGGCTCCAATTCGTATACTCGCGAGCAATGTCTCTCACCCGACGCGGATTGCTCTTCGCCGGCGCCGCAGCAGCCATGGCCCAGAAACCCAACTTCCCCGCCCCCTCGGAAATTTGCAGAATGTCCGCCGTCGAGATGGCGCGTAAGCTCAAGCGCAAGCAGCTCTCGGCCCGCGAAGTGCTCGAAGCGCACCTCGAACGCATCGAACAGGTCAATCCGAAGGTCAACGCCATCGTGACGCTCGTCGCGGACCGGGCGCATGAGGACGCTCGTCGCGCCGATGAAGAGGCCGCAAAGGGGCGCTTCCGCGGTCCGCTGCACGGCTTGCCGATCGCCCACAAGGACCTGCAAGCCACCAAAGGCATTCGTACCACCTACGGCTCGCCGCTCTACGCCGACAACGTGCCGGACAAGAACACCGAGCTGATCGACCGCATCCAGAAAGCCGGGGCGATCACGATCGGTAAGACGAACGTGCCGGAGTTCGGCGCCGGTTCACAAACGTTCAATCCGGTCTTCGGCGCAACCCGCAACCCGCACGATCTCTCGAAAACCTGCGGCGGCTCAAGCGGCGGCGCGGCGGTCTCGCTCGCCACCCACATGCTGCCGATCGCCGATGGCAGCGACACGGGCGGCTCGCTGCGCAACCCAGCCTCGTTTTGCGGCGTCGTCGGCTTCCGCACCGCCCCCGGACGCGTGCCGAGGACGCCGACAGGCACGGCTTGGAACACGCTGAGCGTCGTCGGCCCGATGGCGCGCACGGCCGAGGACACGGCGCTCTTTCTCTCCGCGATGGCTGGCCCGGATCCGCGCATCCCTCTTTCGATTCAAGAGCCTGGATCGATCTTCGCGCGCCCGCTAGACCGCAATTTCAAGGGCGTGCGGGTAGGATGGTGCTCGAAACTCTTCGATCTACCGTTCGACCGTAACGTGGTAGATGTCTTCCACGCGCAACGCAAGCGCTTCGAGCAGCTCGGCTGCGCGGTGGAGGACGCCGAGCCGGACCTGACCGACGCCGACGAGGTCTTCAAGGTCTTCCGCGCGCTCGGTTTTTGGCAGGGACGTCACACCCTGGCGGAAAAGCATCGCGACAAGATCAAAGCCACCGTCCTCGAAGAGGTCGACCGCGGAGCAGCGCTCACCGGGCCGGAGATCATGCTGGCCGAGGAGAAGCGCTCCGCGCTGCATGCGCGCGTGGGACAGTTCCTCGAGAAGTACGAGTACTTCATCCTGCCCACGACGCAAGTCCCGGCTTTCAACGTCGATACCCCTTACATCACGGAGATCGAAGGTCAGAAGCTCGCGAGCTACATCGACTGGATGCGCTCGTGCTACTACATCACCCTCACGAGCCTACCGGCTATCTCCGTACCGGGCGGACTTACGCCCCAAGGCTTGCCCGTCGGCATGCAAATCGTCGGCCGGGTGCAGCAGGATTTCTCCGTCTTGCAGCTCGCGCACGCCTTTGAACAGACGGCCTGAACAAGATGCCAAAGTCTCCGAAGCTGGACGCCTACATCGACTCCGCGCCGGAGTTCGCGAAGCCGTTCCTGGTCCAGCTCCGTGCTCTCGTCCACGAGGCTTGCCCTGAGGTCGAGGAAACCATCAAGTGGAGCGTGCCGCACTTTGAGCACAAGGGCGTCCTGGTCGGAGTCTCCGCGCACAAGAAACACATCAACCTCATCTTTTGGAAGAGCAGTCTGATGCGGGACACGTACGGGCTCTTCGAGGCGGCCGGCTCAATGAAGCCGATCCGCATCGAGGCCGGCGAGGCCCCTCCGTCGGACCGAGTGTTGCGCGGCTACATCCTACAGGCGGTCGCGCTCAACGAGTCCGGCGTGAAGCCTGAGCCCCGCAAGAGCAAGCCAAAGTCGGAGATCGAGACCCCGAAAGACCTGGTCGCCGCCCTCGCCACGAACAAGGCTGCGAAGGCGGTCTACCAGGGGTTGCCGCCCAGTCACCGGCGGGAATACATCGAGTGGATCGAAGAAGCCAAGCGCCGGGAGACGCGCGAACGCCGCATTGCGCAAGCGGTCGAACAAATCGCCGAAGGCAAGAGCCGCAACTGGAAGTACCAGCGGAAGAAGGCGAGCGCCTCGACGTCAAAGAGTCCGCAGGAAGGCTAGCAGCGCCGCCTTGTCGCCAGCGGACAGCTCGAGGCCAAAGCGGTGGCCCGGCACCGCGCGCGTCGTCACGCCCCCGCCCTTGAATCCCGTCGGCTGGTAGTCCTCTCGTAGGCGCGCCGGATCGAACCAATCTTCCAGCGTCGCCACGGATCCGTTGTGCTCGAAGGGCCCGCGATACCAGACACCCTTCAGCGAAGGCACCTTGTAGTAGCCAGTGCCCTTGAGCGTCTCCAGGGCGGTGCGCGTGTCGAGGCCAATGCTCCGGTCCATCACGGCGTCGGGCGAGTCGCCCGGCGGGGTAAACCCATCAGCCGGGACGAGCTTGTTGTTCGTGTAGAGCGGCGGCGCGTGGCAGCCGGCGCACCCTTCGCGCTCGAACACGGCCTTGCCCTTCCTCGCAGTCTCCTCGAACGCGTAGGGATTCTTCGGCGGCTCGAGCGAATACACATAGCGCGCCAGCGCGTAGAGCTGCGCGTCGGAATAGCGCGCCCCCTTGCCTGCCACGGGCTTGGCCTCGGCCGGGAATTCGCCGTGGCTCGAGTACTTCATCATGTCCTGCACGAGCGACGAGTAGCGCATCAGATCCGCGATCTCGCGGTGACGCACCAAGCCGGCATGGTCGAGGTAATGCCGCTCCTGGACGCCGATGATGTCCGGAATCTGCGGCGGGATCAACATGCTGGTGAACGCCCGCGCTGTTACCCCGGCCGGAATCGCCTCCCCGGCCGCGACTAACTCGTCGAGTGACATTTCGCGCGCACGGCGGTTGGGGTCATGGTCGAGCCATGGCATCTCGAACTGCAGCGCAAAGCGCCGAATCCGTTCGAGCACCTCTTCCGGCTTCATAAACTTGGCGGCCATGGCCAGCATGCGCGCGCCTTCCCTGTCGCCCGGGTTGTTGCCTTGGGCGCCGGCAACGACCGAACCATCCGGCATGACGCGCGTGTGGCAGGTGTTGCAGCCCATCGAGCCAAGCTCGACCTTGCCCTTCTCGCGCACCACCCAACGGGCAAACGGGATCGTGCCGTCCGCGGCGACCGGCATGCCGCCTTCGCCGAAGAACTTGGGATTGCGGATCTCGCGCTCGCCAAAGAAGACCGGGCCGAAGGATGTCGGCGCATTGAATACGATGTCGCCAGCCGACACCCAGTCGGCTTCGCTCTCGAGTTTTGAGACGTCGAAGGCCACCTCGGGCTCCCGCGTGGCAAGCCACTCCTGGTAGCCCTCGGGCTCGCGGTCGGGGTGGTAAACCGGGTAGCTACGGTAAATGACGCGCTCAGGGATGCGGTAGTAGTCCGCCGACGAGATGTGAGAGGACGAATATTCGGCCTCGGCCAGCGGGACTTCGAGCGCTTCGATCTTTGCGTCGACCCAAACCTTAGGAACCTGGGCCGAGACCGCCGCGGCAGCGAACAGAGCGAGGCTGATGAACATGCGCACGTTAGTCTATCTCAGCTACGGATGGCTTTTTCTTATGGGTAAGGCTTGCGCAATGCGGCGAACAAGCCGGTGACCTCTTCGCCGTACTCCATCCGCAGAAAGCCCTCTTCTAGACTCGCCACTTCGAGGCCGGCTTCGGCTGCCGCTTCGCGCACGTGATCGGGGTGATGGGTGTAGCGCCCACTGTCTGCGAGCTTGAAGGGGCTTTCGTCGCCCTTCTCGAGCGATAACGCCATCACGCCCCCCGGCTCGAGCAGAGCTGCCGTTGGTTTTACGGCTTGGCTCAGATCGCCGAAGTAGATCAACGAGTCGCACGCAATGACCAAGTCGAAACGCTCAGTGCAATTGCGGAGCCACTCGGTAATCTCCGCGACCTGGAGCAGGTCATAGATGCCGCGCTCATGCGCTACGCGAACCATCGGCTGCGAAAGATCGATCCCGACCAGACGCCTGCAACGCGCTCGTAATTCGGCTCCGGCAAGACCAGACCCGCATCCCAGGTCCAAGACCGCAAGCGCCTTGCGCCCAGGCAGAACCTGCTCGACCAGAGCCGCCAACCGCTTGGGCCCTTGAAAGTCGAGCTCTTCGAGGACGTTGGTTTCGTAGAACGTGGAGAAGCGCTCGTAGAGCTGCTCGATGACGGCGTTGGAGGCTCGCGACGGCGGCGCCTCACCGCGCAGAGCGGTGAGGATGTGGCGGGTTTCGGCGTCCTGGGGCTCGAGCTCGAGCGCGCGCTCATAGGCCTGTCGTGCTTGGTCCCGTCGCCCCAGGATGTGGGCCAACTCCCCCAACGCCGACCAATGATCGGCGTTGTCCGGCTCACGCTCGGCGGCGGCGTAGCGGCAGATGTAGGCCGCCTCGATCTTCCCTTCCTCGCGCAGCTTTTGCGAGACGCCGGCGGGATCTTCGGCCTGAGAACCGCCGCGCCACGTGACGAACAGTCCGGCCGCAGCCCCTTCGCGGATGCACCGCGCCACCTCCGATCCGCGCGCCGTCGGCAAGGCGCGCTCGACGAGGATCTCGATCTGGTCGATGCTCCGCCGGCCGTCGCAGAGCTCCGCGATCAAGGAGGCGACGGGATTGAGGCGATGAATGCAATCCGCGGCAGGGTCGTAAGCAAGGTAGCCTTCTTCGCCAGGGCAGAAGAACAGAGTGGGATTCCGCCGGGGGAATAGCATGTGCGTTTCCAGGTGACCGTCTGAAAAAAAACAACGAGCTTGCCGACCGACAGGGTCAAGCAAGCTCGTCTCTGATCATACCCGAAATGCGCTACTGGGGCTGGGGTTGGCCTTTGCCCTTTCCTTTGCCTTTACCCTTCCCTTTGCCCTTCCCCTTGCCTTTACCCTTCCCTTTTCCCTTACCCTTTCCTTGGGTTTGGTCGGTTTCTTGGGCAGCGGCTTGGGACGTAATGAACGGCAGCGCGCTCATTGCGGCAGCGCCGCCGAGCACGCGCTTGAGAAATCCGCGCCGGTGGCCCGAGACACTCTCGAGAACAGCGTCCAGCGCCGACGTGGGATCGTTGGTTGCCATCGTGGAATGGAGCTCCTTGTTCGATTCGATAACGAAACGACGTCCAGTAGACCGTCGCAGCCGGCGATCCGGGGCGACGGGCGACGCCAGTATGGCATAGGAAACCCGACCGCGGAGGCTGTGTCGCGCTGCGTTTGTTAAATCGACGTCAAACCTCACCGCTGGAGAGAAGACCGTCGGCTGAGCACCGCCGGCATGGCAGCAAAGATGGCCAGCATGACCAGATAGACGGTCCCGGACACGGGTTCGCGCCCATCAAGGTATTCCTGCAGGCTTTGGCCGCGCAGAGACAGCACAACCGTGACCTCGGCGGCCAGCAGAAGCGCCAGGGCGCCGAGACCGGCAGCCAGGCTTGCCCCAATTTGGCCCACAAAGCCGAAACGGGCGACCGTCCAACGTGCAGCCGCGACGATCGCCACCAACATGAAAGGCATCTCGAGCAGCTCAGCCCACATGATCCCTAGGCGCGGAACGACGACCAGTTGCCGCGCGACGCCCAAAGCAAATCCAGCGCCGAATACGAGCGCGAAATAGGCTCCAGCGGCCTTGATCAGACGCATACCCGTAGGCATGCACGTGGGAGTCCAACCAGGCTCCCGCACGATCGCCGGGCCGGAGATTGACACTTTCGGATGAGCCCGGGTAATCTGAAGGTTCGGCCAGGTAGCTCAGTTGGTAGAGCGCAGCCCTGAAAAGGCTGGCGTCGGCGGTTCGACTCCGTCCCTGGCCACCACCTTCAACGCAGCAAAAGCCCGGTTTACCAGCCGGGCTTTTGTCATCCATCTGCACCTTACAGAGCCGTATACTGGCCCCATGCTCGCGGAAGCCCCCCGATCGGCGACGCGCTCAGGCGCGCCCGCGTACCAAGCCCGCGAGCTTTGCCCCAAACGCACGCGCTACTGCATCGTCATCACAACTTGGAATGAGGGCGCGCGTATTCGAGGGCAGCTCGAGCGCATGCGCCCCAACGCGCATCTAGCCGACATCGTCATCGCAGACGGAGACAGCTCCGACGGCTCGACCGAGGAGGGCTTTCTGCGCTCCTGCGGCGTGCGTACCCTGCTCGTGACACGCGAACGCGGATTGGGCACGGCGCTGCGCATGGGCTTCGACTACGCGCTGGCCCAAGGCTACGAAGGGGTGGTGACGGTCGACGGCAACGGCAAGGACGGCGTCGGGGCGATCCCCGAGTTCCTGCGCCTGCTTGACCAAGGCTACGACTTCATTCAGGGCTCGCGCTTCGTGCGCGGGGGTTCGCACAAGAACACGCCGCTCGGCAGGCGTCTCGCGATCGTCTTGCTGGCCTCGCCGATCATCTGGTGGGGCGGAGGACGCTGGTATACCGACCCAACGAACGGATTCAAAGGTTTGAGCCGGCGCTACCTCACAGATCCGCGCGTTCAGCCGGTGCGCCACATCTTCGAGCGCTTCAACATGCAGATCTACCTGAACGTCAGCGCCGAAGCTGGGCTTTCGCGTGCTCGAGATTCCCGTTGAGCGCTCCTACCCAGATGACGGCTCGACGCCGACGAAGATTCACGGCCTCGCGACGCACTGGACCATCCTGAAAGAGCACTTGTTGACGGCGCTCGGCGCCTACGACCCGCAAGCCTCGGAGTGATCGAGAAGCTCACCCAAGCCTTCCCGCGAGCGGGCCGCTGGCTGCCGCTCGTCTGCCTGTTGGCGCTGTTCGGCATTTTCACCTTCGCCAATTTGGGCGTCTTCGAGATGCTGATTTGGGATGAGGCGGAGTACGCCTGCCTGGGCCGCTCGCTTGCGCGCGGAGAGGGCTACACGGCGCCGCAAAACGCGGATGAACTGCGGCCGCCTCTGTTGCCGTTGAGTATCGCGGCATCGCTATTGGTCACCGGACAAGAAACCGACATTGCGGCCAAGATCCCGACGCCCTTGTTCGCGATGCTCGCGATCACTGCGGTCTACGCATTCACGCTGCACGCCTGCGGGGTGTGGCCGGCGTTCGCGGCGGCTTTTTGTCTGGCCGTAGCTCCGGAGTTCCTGACACGCGCGGAGATGCTGCTGAGCGAGACGCCGTTCGTGGCGTTCCACACGATCGCCCTGGGCGCTTTCCTGCTGGGTTTCGAGGGGCGGCGGGGTTGGTTCCAGGTCGGCTGGGCTGCGTTCGCCCTAGCTCTAGCGACGCGCTACACGGCGTTGCTATTCGGGCCGACGCTGGTGTTGATCGCGCTCTACGAGCTCGTTCGCGGCAACTTGGCGTCCGCCCTGCGCACACGCGCTTTTTGGCTTTCGCCGCTGTGGGCCGTTGCGATCTTGGCCCCTTGGTTCTATCGGCAATGGCTGGTCTATGGCGATGCGTTGGTCGGCGTCAAGAGAGCGTCCGGGCAAATTCCGGATTACAAACTGGCAGTGATGCCGTGGGATTTCTACTTGGCGACGCTACCGGAGGCGATGACTTGGCCGGGAGCGGTTTTAGGCTGTGTGGGGTTGCTCTACTCGGCGTGGCGGAGGCGGCCGTTGGGCGTCTACGCCGCGATCGCGACCCTGGTGATCATCGGTTGGCATACGCAGTATGACTTCAAAGAGGTGCGACTGGTAGCCGGCGCATGGCCGCTGCTCGCGATCGGCGCGGGGTTTGCCGTAGAGGCGTGGATGCGCGCCGTATCGAATGGCTGGCCGCGCTATGCCCCGGCGGCGCTGCTCGTTGTTGCGGCGGTGCTCTCGGCGCTGCAAGTGCGGTTTGTTTTCAGAACTATTGGGTATTGGGAGAGCCTTCCTTCCTGGACGCAATGGCCTACATGAAACAGAACACAGCGCCGGATGCGACGATCCTAGGACCGGAACCCGGCGCAAATCCAGTGGTACGCGGACCGGCCGGCGCACACGATTCCGAAGGAAGAGAAGGATTTTTGGACGGCGGCGGACGGAGCCGAGTGGCTGGTATTGACGAATTTCGAACGCGGCCAGCCGCTGTACGTGGGAAAGTTTGCGGCAGAGGTAACGCTGACGCATCAGATGGCCGGGGATGCAGCGGAGTTTGTCGACCCAAGGTTCCGAACGCTCGCGGTACGAATTGAGCTGTTGCTGCGCAAGCACGGCAATGTAACTTCTGTGGATTCGCGCTAAATGAGCCGAATTACTGACTGGACACTCGACCCATTCAACCTAGCCCGAGACAATGGGAAGCAATGTGCTACTTCGTGACGATCGGTTTTCCACTATCCGAGGCTCCGATCGTAGAGGAAACTGTGGGGTATCCTCTGCGCAGAGCAAGGGATGCGTACCTAAGAGAACCCTTCAAAGCAGACCACGAGGTCTTCGTCGTTGATACCGGGGTTTGTGCATGCGACCGCTTCAAAGCTCCTGTGGACGACAGGGAGATCCAAACCATGCGGCGCCGTTTCAGAAAGAGGGGTTGGACGGATGCCCGGGTGGAACGGGTACTCGCCGAGCAGCAATCCCGTAGCGGCCTGGATGCAGAACTTACCCGTCGGATCGTGAACGCCGCCAAGAGGGTTGGCGACCTATCGCTTCTCGTCATCTGGGATGACGGGCAAGCGACGAGATGTCAGGGAGCTGTTCGGATCAATGCGGATGTCATCCTGAGAAAGCCCTGGTTGGTCCGGGCGGGAGTTCGGACGGACATGGATTGCGCGGAAACGTATGATTGAAACAATCTGGTAGGGCCGCCGCACCGAACGAGCTACTCCGGACGCTTGATTCGAACCTTGTTGTCCGTCGCAACGACCAAGCAGCCTGTCCACTCCGTCACTCTTTCTGTCAGAAACAGATCCTCCACACGAGTCAGCAACGATTCGCGGCCCGGATGGGCCAAACGAACCAATAAGACCCCCTGGTGGGTGCCTGGCTGATAAAGCCTCGCGTCCGAAAAATCGAGATCCTGGGTGATCAAGAACCGCTTCGCGACCTGAGCGCCTCGCCAGACGTCGCTGTCATGCCGGCCCGCCAAGCCCTCAATGCGAACCGTGTCGACATCGTGGCCTAGCGCTTGGAGTCGGGTGACGAGGCCCTCCGGCAAGTTTTCATCGAGCTTGATCTTCACCCTTTGACCTGCATTTCTGCGATGGGGAGATCTTCTTGTGCTGAAGTTGCGGCAAAGGCTATGACTGCACGTACGTCCTCGGCCGTAAGGGTCGGAAAGTCGGCGAGGATCTGCTCCGCCGTGGCGCCTTCCGCAAGACTCGCCAAGACTGTCCGGAGCGTGACGCGCGTCCCCTTGATGACGGGCTGGCCGCCAACGGTTTGAGGGTCGCGATCAATGCGGTCGCGGAAGTTCATTGCCCTCTCTATCCTAGCGCTTCGGCTAAAGTAGTTTCGTGCTCAAGCGCCACACACTCTTCGCCCTTCTCGCGCTGCTCGCCGCCGGGTGCGGCTCGAGCGTGCCGCCGGTCCCCGAGCACCTCACGGTTGCGGACGGCTTCACCGTCGAGGTGGCCGCCGCGCCCCCACTCGTCGAGCGGCCCATGATCGTCGACGCCGACGAACAAGGGCGCCTCTACGTCGCCGAGTCCTCCGGCTCGAATGATCCCGTCGCGGAGCAGGTCAAGGACCCGACCCACATGATCCTGCGTATCGAGGACACCGACGGCGACGGTGTTTACGACAAACGAGTCGTGTTTGCAGACAAGGTCATGTTCCCCGAAGGCGTGTTATGGCACGACGGCTCGGTCTATGTGTCCGCGCCGCCCCAGATCCTCAAGCTGACCGACACCGACGGCGACGGCGTGGCCGACAAGCGTGAGGTGTGGCACGACGGGCAGACCTTGACCGGATGCGCGAACGATCTGCACGGGCCCTACCTCGGCCTCGACGGCTGGATCTACTGGACCAAGGGCGCTTTCGCCGAACAAAAGCACGAGCTGACCGGCGGCGGAACGCTCGTCACCAAAGCAGCTCACATCTTCCGCCGGCGCCCCGAGGGCGGGCCGCTCGAGCCCGTGCTGACGGGGGGCATGGACAACCCGGTTGAAGTCGCGTTCTCTCCCGAGGGCGAGCGATTCCTGACGTCGACCTTCCTACAACACCCGCAACTGGGCCGCCGCGACGGGCTCATCCATGCGCTGTACGGCGGAGTCTACGGCAAGATCCATGCCGCCACGGACGGGCATCCGATGACCGGCGGCTACCAGCCCGCGATGACGCATCTCGGCCCAGCCGCACCGGTGGGCTTGGCCTTCTACGAATCCGAGAGTTTCGGACCTGAGTATCACGGAAACCTGTTCGCCACGCAGTTCAACATGCACAAGGTTTCGCGCCATGTGCTCACGCCCGAGGGAGCTACTTTCAAAACGGAAGATTCGGACCTGCTGACCTCGACCGCACAGGACTTCCACCCAACCGACGTGATGGAAGACGCCGACGGCAGCCTGCTCGTAGTTGATACCGGCGGCTGGTACAAGCTTTGCTGCCCGACCTCGCAGCTCGCCAAGCCGGACGTGGCGGGCGCAATCTACCGCATCCGCCGCACGGGCGCGCCGAAAGTGGAGGACCCGACGGCCTCGCTCTCGATTGGAGCACGCCGGCGGACTATCTAGGCGACGCTCGACCGGCGGTGCGCAAGCGCGCGCTGTTCGAACCGGGCAAGCAGGGCGAGGCCGCCGTGGCGACGCTTGCCGCCAAGCTTGACGATGCTTCGGAGGTGGTGCGGCGGAACGCCGTTTGGGCCTTGACGCGCATCGAAGGGGGAGCCTGCGCGCGAAGCGACGCGCAAGGCCTGGGCGATGAGAGCACATCGGTCCGCCACGCTGCCGCGCACGGAGCCTCCGTGCGCAGAGACGCGGGCGCTCGGCGACGCTCTCGAGCAAATACTGGCGCGGACAGCGCCCGCTACAACGCGTCGCGCAGGAAGCGCTGGGACGTCCGCGCAACCCCGCCGCCGTGCCGGCGCTGCTGGACGCTATCTCCACGACCGAAGACCCTGCCCTGCTCCACTCGCTCACCTTCGCCATGATCGAGATCGACGATCCCGCGCCGGTGCGCGCCGGGCTGACCTCGCCTTCGCCGCAAGTGCGCCGCGCGGCGCTCATCGCGCTCGACCAGATGCACAGCTCGGGCATTCGCTCAAACGACGTGCTGCCGCTGCTCTCCTCGAGCGAGCCGCTGATGCAAGAGACGGCCAACTGGATCGCCGTGCGCCACGCCGATTGGGGCGGCCAACTCGCCGGACGTTTCCGCGGGCTGCTCAACCAGTCCATGCCCGAAGACAAGCGCGCCGCAATGGAGAAGCAGCTGGGCGCTTTCGCCTCGGACGCGGCCATCCAGGGACTGCTCGCGCAGCAAGCTTCGGCCGGCGGCGTGCAGGCGCGCGTTTCGGCTCTGAACGTGATGGCGGCGCATCCGCCCAAGCCCGCACCGACCGCATGGACTGCGGGGATCGTGTCCGCTCTGGGGGCGGGCAACGCGGACGTGCAGCGCGCCGCCGTCGCCGCCGCACGCAGTTTGGATAAGGACGACGCCGCGGCCGTCCAAGCGGCGCTGGGTAAGCTCGGCCGGAGCTCCGCGCCGGCCGACGTCCGCCTCGCGGCGCTTTCGGCCGCTTCCGGGCAAACCTTCGACGCATCCTTGTTCGACTACGTGCGGGCCAACCTCTCGACGGACAGGCCGATCGCCGACCGCGCGAACGCCGCGCGTGCGCTCGCCCATGCCAACCTCACCGCCGAACAGCAGCTCACCCTCGCCGATTCGCTCAAGGAAGCGGGTCCGATGGAGCTACCCGTCCTGCTCGAAGCTTTTGCGCAGGGCGGAGACGCCGCGCTGGGCGCCAAGCTGCTCGCCTCACTCGGCGACGCCAAAGCGCGTTCCAGCCTGCGCCCGGACTTGATCGAGACGACCCTCGAAAAGTTCCCCGCCGAGGTCCAACAAAAGAGTGAAGAGTTGCTGGCTTCGCTCGACGAGGCGCGCGCCTCGCAGCGCGCTGAGCTCGACACGCTGGTCGCCAACCTTCATGGCGGAGACATCCGGCGCGGGCAGTCCGTGTTCAACTCCGAAAAGGCCGGATGTTCGTCTTGCCACCGCATCGGTTACCTGGGCGGACGCATTGGCCCGGATCTCACGCGCATCGGCGAGATTCGCGAAGAGAAGGATCTGGTCGAAGCGGTGGTGTTCCCAAGCGCGAGCTTCGTGCGCAGCTTCGAGCCCGTCGTGGTCGAGACGCCGGATGACATCTTCAACGGCGTCATCGTCGACGAGACCGAGAACATGATGTTGCTCGCTACCGGCGCGAAGAGCGAAGAGCGCATCGCGCGCGCGTCGATCGAAGACGTGCGGCCGGGCACGGTGAGCATCATGCCTTCGGGGCTCAAGGACGAGCTTTCGCCGCAAGAGCTCTCGGACTTGATCGCGTTCCTCAAGAACGCTCGCCGCGGCCCGAACTAGGCGGCGCCCGCCATACGATCTCTCATTTCGCGAGATGCAAAACGCGAGAAGGGGCCCCGGGCCTAGCGCGAGCATTGACTGCCTCAGCGGCGGTTTGATACCGTCACGAGAGCGGCTGGTTTCAATCGAGCCCTTCCCCCCGCGACATTCACCCTGAGGCGAAGCGCCCGTTTCGCCCGTTAGATTACGCTGTCAGATCAACGCAATAGCTTTGGAGGATTAGGATTGGCACGCACGGATCGACACCTGTTTACCTCTGAGTCCGTCTCCGAGGGTCACCCCGATAAACTTTGTGACCGCATCTCGGACGCCGTCCTCGACGCCGTCCTGAAGGGCGACCCGACCGGTCGCGTGGCGTGCGAAACGCTGGTCACCACCGGCCTGTGCTTGATCGCAGGCGAGATCACGACGACCCAGAGGCTCGACTACACAGAGATCGCCCGCGAGGTCATCAAGGACACCGGCTATACAGACGCGGCTTACGGCTACGATTACAAGACCTGCGCGGTCATCAACGCCATGGACCGCCAGTCCCCCGACATCGCGATGGGCGTGGACACCGGCGGCGCCGGCGACCAGGGCCTCATGTTCGGCTACGCCTGCAACGAGACCGAAGAGCTGATGCCGCTGCCGATCATGATGGCGCACAAGCTCGTCGAGAAGCTCACCGAGGAGCGCAAGTCGGGCCGCATGCCTTACCTGCGCCCGGACTCGAAGAGCCAGGTGACGGTGGAGTACGCCGAGGGCAAGCCGGCCCGCATCGACGCCGTTGTCGTCTCGAGCCAGCACGACGAGATGAGCCAGGAAGAGCTCCGCAAGGAGATCATGACGAAGGTCATCCGGGCCATCCTGCCGGCGGACATGGTGGAT
The DNA here is from genome assembly GCA_041394905.1 of Bryobacterales bacterium. GTDB lineage: Bacteria > Acidobacteriota > Terriglobia > Bryobacterales > UBA6623 > RI-231. The sequence goes on from JAWKHJ010000032.1 coordinate 34,068, forward strand.
GACAACACCAAGTACCACATCAACCCGACGGGCAAGTTCGTCATCGGCGGCCCGCACGGCGACGCCGGTCTGACGGGCCGCAAGATCATCGTGGATACCTACGGCGGCATGGGCCGTCACGGCGGCGGTGCGTTCTCGGGCAAGGACCCGACGAAGGTCGACCGCTCGGCCTGCTACATGGCCCGCTACATCGCGAAGAACATCGTGGCCGCCGGCCTTGCCGACCGCTGCGAAGTGCAGCTCGCCTACGCCATCGGCGTCGCCGAGCCGGTTTCGGTGATGGTGGACAGCTTCGGCACGGGCAAGGTGGACGACGAGCGCCTCTCGCAGATCGTGCGCGACATCTTTTCGCTGACGCCGAAGGGCATCATCGAGACGCTCAACCTGCGCCGTCCTATCTTCTACAAGACCGCCGCTTACGGCCACTTCGGCCGCTCGGGCGACGGCTTCACCTGGGAAAAGACCGACAAGGCGGCGGAGTTGGAAAGCGCCGCGAGCGCCGCGGTCTCGGCCTAAACAGAAATGGGGGCCCGCACCCTTCCGGGAGCGGCGCGGTTATGCGAACAAGCTCGTTCGCAACTGTGCCGGAACGCTGGAAGGGATGCGGGCCTTAAAATTGTCGACAGCCTCCCAGCCGTCGATTAACGTTAGAGGAAGAGGATTTTCATGTCAGCTACGACCACCATGCCCGCCGAGACGGCCGCCGCAGCGGAGCGCCTGCCGTTCAAAGTCAAGGACATTACCCTCGCCGATTTTGGCCGCAAGGAACTGCGCCTCGCCGAGCAGGAGATGCCGGGCCTGATGGCGCTGTGGGAGCGTTACGCCGCCCAGCAGCCGCTCAAGAGCGCCAAGATCATGGGCAGCCTGCACATGACCATCCAGACCGGCGTGCTGATTGAGACGCTCACGGCGCTGGGCGCCGACGTGCGCTGGGTTTCGTGCAACATCTTTCGACGCAGGACCACGCCGCCGCGGCGGTCGCGGTCGGCCCCAACGGCACGATCGAGAACCCTCAGGGCGTCGCTGTGTTCGCCTGGAAGGGCGAGACGCTCGAGGAGTATTGGTGGTGCACCAACGAAGCGCTGACCTGGCCCGATGGCTCGGGCCCGGACCTGATCGTCGATGACGGCGGCGACGCGACGTTGCTGCTCCACAAGGGCCGTGAGTTCGAGCTCGCCGGCAAAGTTCCCGCTCCGACCGAGAACGACTCGGAGGAGTGGGCGGTGGTGCTCGAGCTGATCGCGGGTACGATCAAGACTGAGCCCAACCGCTTCACCAAGATCGGCGACGGCGTGCGTGGCGTCAGCGAAGAGACCACGACCGGCGTGCTGCGCCTCAAGCAGCTCGCGGCCAAGGGTCAGTTGCTCTTCCCCGCCATCAACGTCAACGACTCGGTCACCAAGAGCAAGTTCGACAACATCTACGGTTGCCGCCACTCGCTGCCTGACGGCATCATGCGCGCCTCCGACGTCATGATCGGCGGCAAGATGGTCGTGATCTGCGGCTACGGCGACGTCGGCAAGGGCTGCGCCCAGTCGATGAAGGGCCAGGGCGCCCGCGTGGTCGTCACCGAGATCGACCCGATCTGCGCGCTGCAGGCGGCCATGGAAGGCTACCAGGTTCGCACGCTCGAAGAGGTCGTCGACAAGGCGGACATCTTCATCACGACCACGGGCAACTTCAACATCATCACTGCCGAGCACATGGCGAAGATGAAGGATAAGGCGATCGTCGGCAACATTGGTCACTTCGACAACGAGATCGACATGGCCGGCCTGAAGAAGATCAAGGGCATCGAGCGGATTAATATCAAGCCGCAGTACGACGAGTGGCGCTTCCCCGACGGCCACTCGGTCATGATCCTCGCCGAAGGCCGCCTGTTGAACTTGGGCTGCGCCACCGGACACCCGAGCTTCGTGATGTCGGCGTCGTTCACCAACCAGGTGCTGGCGCAGATGGAGCTGAACGCGAACGCGGACAACTACGACAAGCAGGTCTACGTGCTGCCGAAGAAGCTGGACGAGGAAGTCGCCCGGCTGCACTTGGCGCACCTGGACGCCCACTTGACGAAGCTGCGTCCCGAGCAAGCCGAATACATCGGCGTGGACGTGGACGGACCGTACAAGGGCGAGAACTACCGCTACTAAACGGCGTCCATCTGAGAAAGCAAACCGCCGGCCCTCAGGGCCGGCGGTTTTCATTTAGGCGCGACTTGGCCGGAATTCAGGCGCGGAAGTAGGGCTGCAACAGCTCCATGATCTGGTCGAGCTCGCGCTGGTCAGCGGCGTCCATCGTGAACTTGCTCGTGCGGCGCATGATCGTGTTCTTGAAGATCCCGCGCCTGCGCAGAATCTCCTTCATCAACACGAACGTCGTTCTGCGCTCGAGCACCGCTGAAAGCAGGAACTTCTGGAAGAGATCATACGATTCCTTCTTCTTGCCCTCGTGGAACCAATCCCAGATTTGCGCCTGGATGTCGGCAAAACCTGCGCCCGCCATCGTCCCGCCTGAGCCGCGTTCCATCTCGGTGTAGAGATTCATCGCACCACCGCCGGTCGATGCGTAAAGCGGCCGTTTGCGCTCTTTCACCACGCGCTCGACTTCGTGGGGCAGGTTGCCGGCCTCGAGCTTCAGGATGCGCAGCGAGGGGATCTTGTCCGCCATGCGCAGCAGGAAGTCCGTCGTCATGCCGCCATTGGAGACCTGGATGCACATCGGCAGCTTGGAGACCGACGCAATGGACTTGAAATAGTCCTCCATGTAGGTCTGGTCGCCGTATCCGTCCGTCGGCCCGAGCGCGTGCAAGCCGTCGGCGCCGATCTTCTCGGCATAGCGGGCGTACTCCATCGCCTCGAACTTGTTCGCGCCATGGACGCCGATGAGCACCGTGGTGCGGCCCTTAGCGGACTCGACGACCGCCGGGGCGAACTTCATGCGCTCGGCGTGCGAAAGCGAAGTCGTCTCGCTCGCGCCGGCGGGCCAGACCACGCCGTGGATACCGCCGCGGCAGAGGAAGTCCGTCTCCTTGCGCAGGCAGTCTTCATCGATCGAGAGGTCCTCGTGAAAGGGCGTCTGCATGATCACGAAGATCCCTTCCCAGGCCTTCTCGGCCGCTTGGAGCGCCGCCGTCGCGGGCAGCGCTGCGGCGGCGAGTTGGAGCATCCGCCGCCGGTTGATCAGGGGTGAGGTCATAGGGTCCTAGGATATCGGGTTTCGACCCGTCCGAGGCTAGCGCTTGACCGCTGCGATGGCGTCTTGCGCCTCTTCAGAAATGTGCCGCAGCGCCAACTGCACTTCGCGGATCATCAACGTGCAGCCGGAGACCAGACAGACGACCCCTAAACCGCCAATCGCCAGTCCGATAGCGGCAGCCGTGCGAAAGATCCAGCCCTGTTCGAGGAACGCGCTCGCCGAACCCAATACTGCCACCAGCGCGGCGGCTGCGAAGCATCCGAGCGCCGTGTAGGCCAAGCGTAACGCCGAAAACAGGAACTTCGCGCGCTCGCCCAGCCCAGCCAACTGTTCCTCGTAGCGATTGCAGTGCTCATCGCCTGAGGGCAGCTTCTCGAGCGCCGCCGAGAGCTCGCGCGAGCGATCGACGACACGCGCAATGCGGTTGCCAGTGCCCAAGCACAGCACCGAGCAGGCGTTGGTGAGCACTGCCGGGGCAACCACCGTGGTGAGCACGGCGAAAGGATTGTCAGTGAATGGATCCATCGGCGTCAGCCCATGTCCGAGCCCGGCTCGAGGTAGCTGACGATCAAGTAGATCGCGTAGGCGCTGAGCAAGACATAGCCGAACGGACGCCGCAGCTCCTTCCCGGACAACCAGATCCCGATCCGGAACACCACCAGAACGAACAGCATGGCCGGGAAGAGCACGCGGAAAAAGTGTGACCCGGCATGCAGGCCTCCCGGCGTCGCCGCGGCGGCGGCGCCCGATACGAACAGCACGTTCAGGATGTCCGCGCCGACCACGTTGCCGATGGCGAGCTCGCCGTGTCCGCGCCTGGCTGCGGTGACAGACGTCACCAGCTCAGGCAGCGAGGTGCCGAAGGCCACCAGCGTCGCCGCGATGATGCTCTGAGGAATGCTCATCCGTATGGCCGCCTCCGTGACCGCCGGGATGAGCACTTGCGCCGACAACACGACAATCGCCACGGCGCCAAGTAGCTTGAGCAAGGTCAGCCACAAGGGATCGTGCTCGTCGTGGTGATGCGCCTCCGCCGCTTCGCGAACTGCAGCCGAGTCCTGCCGCGCCCAGCGGATGGACTGCCACATGTAAGCGCCCAGCGCCACCAGGAACGCAATGCCCATCGGGCGGGACAGGTTGCCCCCATCCACGAAAGCCGTCATCGGCGCGGCCCACGGCCAGCAGGCAAGAACCAGAAGGAAGCCAGCAATGACCTGAATCCAGCCCTGTCGGTTGACCACGTTGCGGTCCAGCCGCAGCGGCGAAATCAGACAGGCCACACCCAAAATCAGTCCGGTGTCGCAGATCACAGACCCGACCGCATTCCCTAGTGCCAGCCCCGGCGCGCCCTGCAGTGCTGCGAGCACCGAGACGGCTGCTTCGGGCATCGTCGTCCCCAAGCTGACCACGGTCGCGCCGATCACCGTTGTTGGAATATGGGAGCGCTCGGAGAGCTCAACCGCTTCGTCTACCAACCAGTCGGCGGCTTTGCCCAGCACGTAAAGAGAAAACACGATCACCAGCGCCAATAGCGCCAAGTGCATTTCCGAGAACTGACTGTGTAGCCAAGCTTCCATAGATCAAAAGAGCCGGACCCGGAGTATACCGCGCCCAGCCTACCGCGTTGTCGCCTCAGGCCTTGGAGCGGCCGATATGCGCGACGCCTTGCGCAATTCCGAACCCGACGACGATGAGTCCCAGCGCCATTCCGACCTGCGCGCCGGTCGGAGAGAAGTGTTCCATCGGATAATCCTTCGGCTCGACCTCCGCGATGAGTTCCTCCGTCATCACCCGGCCCTTGATCACCGCGCCGACCTCGGGGCGCACGCCTTGCTGGAACGGCCACAGCCCAAGCACGGCCCCGAACAACAAGCCGAGCAGTACGCCAAGCGTTGCCTTTTCGAAGCGGTGTAGCAACCAGCGAATCAAGTTGCTCACGCCGACCACGCCGAGTACCACGCCGATGCCGACTGGAATCACGACTTTGAGCGCCTCTGTCAACAGCGCGACATCAGGACCGCCCGCGGCGAGCAGCGCCTGCTTGAGGTCGTCAATGGCGCTCAGGATGGGGATGTACTGGCCGAGGACCAGCAGCAAGTAGCCGCCCGAGACGCCGGGCAAAATCATCGCCGCGGCGCCGGCCGTTCCGGCAAAGAAAAGCATGCCGTACTGCGGCCCGGCGCCGGTGTCAGAAGCGCCCGGCTCGAGCATCGCCATTGCCGCCATGACCGCGATACCGGCCGCGCACCCAATCCACGCCGCCACGTTGGCCGGCTTGAGCAGGCGCCAAACGACCGGGACGCCGCCCAACGTCAGCCCAATGAAGAGGCTGAACATCGCCCAGCGATGGTCCACGACCAGCGTGCGCACCGGACCGGCGAACAGCGCGATGGCCGCGGCCGCAGCACCGCCAATCGAAGCGAGCGTCAGCAGCGTACGCATGCGGAACTTGAATGTCGTCAGCTCCGCGATCCCCTCGACGAACGCGGGATAGACGCCCGCAGCCAACAGCATCGTACCGCCGGAAATTCCGGGCACCAGGTTGGCCAAGCCCATCAACAGGCCGCCCAAGAGGTTTCGCACCATCGCCTGCTTCGGCGGCGGCGCCGGATTCGATTCCGTGGTCATCGTGGAAAATGGGAGCGTCGCCGAAAAAAAACGAGCAGCGGCGCCAAGAGGATCTCACGCCAGATTAGCAGAGTCGCCGCAGAGGCCGTTTTCATCCCAGGCGAACCCATGAACGCGGTCAGGGATTGTCACTTAATCCGCTGTGTTCTGCGAGAACCTCGGGGATAATGGCGGTGAAATGCCCCAACGTACGGAGGCGCAAAGAGCCCCTGCGCCCGGCGCCGCCAACCCGACCGCCGCGGATCGAAAGCTCCCCCCTCTGCCCCTGGCGGCAGCCGGCCTCGGCGCGCTGTCCGGGCTGGTCACTCTGGCTTCGTTCGCGCTGTTTTTGTGGGACGCGGCAGCAGCGACACCGATTATCCAACGCTCAGCCCCCGTCATGGTCTTGGCGGGCATCGCCGCAGTCATCGTCGGTTCGCTGATTCTGCGGAAGAACAAGCGTACCGGCTTCACGATGGACGGCACCCAATGGGCGTCGCCCGCCATCGTCACGGGACTGCTGCTGATGACTGCAGCCGTATTCCTGCCGCTGCTCTACGCCCTCTCCATGCTGATCGACGAAGGGATCTAGCGCACCCACCCACCGCAACAGCGGTCGCGATGACTCGGCTCCGATTCGCCCTTACAGTCCGCCCAACGCCGCGACGCCGGGCAGTTCCTGGCCAGCCAGAAACTCGAGCGAAGCGCCGCCGCCGGTCGAGATGTGGCTGATGTCCTTCCCTACCCCGGCTTTCTTGATCGCCTTCTCCGAATCGCCGCCGCCTACGATGCTGATCGCGTCCGATTCCGCGACGGCGCGAGCCACGGCGAGCGTACCTTCGGCAAACTCGTCCATCTCGAACACGCCCATCGGGCCGTTCCAGACGATGAGCTTCGCCTTTCCGATCTCCTCTGTGTAGAGCTTGATGGTCTCGGGGCCGATGTCCAGGCCCATCCAGCCGGCCGGGACAGGTTCGGTGACCGCGCAGGTCTTAGTCTCGGCGTCGGCGGCGAAAGCGGAAGCGATCACGTGGTCGACCGGCAGCAGCAGCTTCGAACCGGCCTTCTCCATGGTCTCCTTCGCCAGATCGATCTTCTCGTCCTCGACGAGCGAACCTCCGACGTCGAGCCCTTCGCCTTCAGGAAGGTGTAGGTCATGGCCCCGCCGATGAGCACTTTGTCCGCGACCTTGAGGAAGTTCTCGATGACGTCGATCTTGCCCGAGATCTTCGCGCCGCCCACGATCGCCACGTAGGGGTGCTGCGGCTCGGCGACAGCCATCGCCAGATACCGGCTCTTCTGCATCAGCAGCCCGGCCGCGGCCTCGGCAACGTGCGGCACGATGCCGGCCGTCGAGGCGTGCGCGCGATGCGCCGCGCCGAAGGCGTCGTTGATGTAGACGTCACACAGCGAGGCAAGCTGACGCGCGAAGGCGTCGTCGTTGGCCTCTTCTTCCGCGTGGAAGCGCAGATTCTCGAGCAGCAAAACCTCGCCCGGCTTCAGAGCTGCAGCAGCCTTCTCGGCAGCCGGACCGACGCAATCCTCGGCGAGGGCCACCGGGCGCCCGATCAACTCGCTCAAGCGCACGGCAACCGGCGCGAGCGACATCTTCGGGTTCGGCTTACCCTTGGGACGGCCCAGGTGTGACGCCAGGATCAGCGCCGCGCCCGCCTCGAGGCAGCGCTGGATGGACGGCAGAGCGGCGCGGATGCGCGTGTCCGAGGTGATCGTTTTGCCATCCTCGTCCAGCGGGACGTTGAAGTCCACGCGCATGAACACTTTCTTGCCGCGGAGGTCTAGCGAGTCGATAGTTTTATAAGGCATGTCGGAAAGAGGCGCTCCTTGCGGAAACCTCCATTGTCGCAAGGAGGGTGCAAAACACGCACCCTCCCGCCAGGTAGCCTGACGAAAGCGACGGCTAGTTCGCCGCGCCGAGAACCTTACGCGCCTCGGCCGCTTCCGGCAGGTTCGGGTCGATCTGCAGACCGGCCTCGAGCGCTCGCCGGCCCGCGGCGACGTCGCCGTTCTTGGCGTGCGCCATGGCTAGGTGGTACTGCACAATCGGGTTCTTCGGATTCGCTTCCGCCGACGCGCGCAGATGGACCACCGCGGAGGCGTAGACGCCGCGCAGGTAGAACACCCAACCGAGCGTGTCGTCGATCTCGGCCACGCCGGGCTGGCCTGGCTGCACCACCGCCGGCGCGATTTCCTTGGCCTGCTGCGCGTACTTCAGAGCCTCTTCGAGGTCGCTCTTGCGGGCGGCCAGCAGGTAGGCAAGGTTGTTCAGCGCAACGTAGTTCTCCGGGTTGCGCTCTACCACGGCGCGGTAATCCGCGATCGCCCCGTCGGCGTTGCCCAGCCCATCCCGCACGGAAGCCCGCATGAGCAACACGTTCGCGTTCGTGGACGATTCCTGTAGCGCATCCGTCAGCAGCTTGTCTGCACGCTCGAGCTCGTGGCGATCCACGTAGATGCGGGCCAGCATGACAGTCGCATCGCGCGACGGGTCGCCGGCTTTGACCGCAGCCTGGTAAGCCTTCTCGGCTTCATCGATGTATTTCGCGCGGATGTACCAATTCGCGAGCGAGATCTGCATCTGCGCATCGTTGGGATACTTCGCGGCATGTTCGCGCACGGTCGAGATCGCGACGGCCTCTTTGTTCTCCGCAGCGTAGGTGCCGGCAAGGGCGTTCAAGGCGCGCAAGTCCCGCGGATTCTTCTCGAGCGACTTCTCGAGATAGGGCCGGGCGGCGGCATAGTTGCCGGCCAGCGATTGCAGCATGCCTTCCTGGAGCAGGAACTCGGGGTTGTCGGCGCGCACGTCCGGCGAAACCTTGTCGAGCTCCTTGCGCGCGTCGGTGTACTGCTTGAGCGCGATGTGCGCCCAGATGCGCGCCGCAACCACGGGGGCGGTATTGCGTTGCGACTCCGGCGCCTCGTTCAGCAAATCGATCGCACTCTGCGGCGTCGCGGAGGCTCCGCGCAAGAGCGCCTGGGCGAGCTCGAGACGCGCCAGCAGGTATTCGGGGTTGATGCGCAGGGCCTCGTCCAGCTCCTGGCGTTGTAGGCGCGAATCGCCCAGCTCGCCGTAAACCTTCGCCAGCAGGAAGTGCGCCTGGTGTGAGTTCGGGCGGTACTCGAGGGCGGCCGCCAAGTCCTCTTGCGCCTTCGGCAGCTTGTTAGTGCGGCGGTAGACTTCCGCGCGCTGCAAACGCGCATCCGCGTCGTTCGGGGTATCGGCGATCACTTGATCGAGCAGCTTTTCGGCTTCCGCGATGTGGTCCGTCTGCACGTAGGCCGTAATCAAACGGGTGCGAAGGGCGCGGTCTTTGGGGTGCTCCTTGACGAGGCGCTCAAACTCGGCGATGCCTTCGTCTTCCTTGCCATTGAGCATCAGCACCTGACCATAAAGCGGCAAATAGAGCTCGCCTTCCAGCTCGGACGCCCTCTTGTAGATGTCCTCGGCTTTGTCCTTCTCTCCCTGTTTCAGGTAGAGCATGCCCAGGCCCAGCAAGGCCGGACCGAACTTGGAATCTTCGGAGAGGATCTGCTCAAATTCCTTCTGCGCGTCCGCGTCGCGGTTCTGGCCAAGATAAAACTGGCCGAGCGCGATCTTCGCCTCGCTCTTGTTCGAAGCGCTATCGACGGCCTTCTTGAGGATGTCCTCGGCCTCTTTGGGCTTGCCTTCGTTGAGCTTCAGGCGAGCCAGCGCCATGGAAGACTGCAAGTGCTCGGGGGTGTTGCGCAGCGCTTCCTGCAACAACCGCTCGGCGTCTTCGGCGGAGCCCAGGCGAGCGCGCGTGGCAGCCAGTACGAACAAGGCCTCGCTGTTATTCCTTTCATCAGCCAAAACGCCGTTGATGAGCTCTTCCGCCTGCGGCAGGATGTCCGAGCCGCCCATCTGCACCATGTAGCGCGCCAGCAATAGATTGGCCTCGACGTGGTTCGGGTCGAGCTTCACGGCCTGCTGTACGGCGACGATCGCCTCCTGGGCCTGCCCGCGGCGGTCGTTGCACAGCGCAATCTGGTAGAAAGGCTCGGCTTCGGTGGATTTCGTTCGAGCTGCGTTCTTGAACTCGATCAATGCCGCGCCGAAGTCCCCTTTCTCCATGTACTCTTTGCCGCTGGCCATGTAGGCCTCGTACTTCTCTTCCGGCGACTTCAAGCAGCCAGCGGTTGTCGCGACCAAGGCGAAAACCAGCAGCGCGGCGGAAACTTTCTTCGAAATGCTCGAGCTCATGAATGACTCCTAACGAATGGCGATCGTGACCTCGTTGCTCAACCGTGAGCCCAAGGTGAAGCGAACCGCCACCTGATCCCCCAAAATCACGTTGTCGCCGGATGGAATCTGGACATTGATCTGCCAGAGGCCGACGAAACCCGGCGCAAGTCCGGAATATTGCACTGCTGCGATTTTACTGCCTACGAACGCGCAGACAAACCCTGTTCGCAAACATTGTTGCTGCGAAGTGGTCGGCTGGGCGACGGTGTTCGCCAGCGGACCGCCGGGCGCGGGCTGGCCATTCGCCACCATCGGGTTGGTTGCGCCTTGGCCCGTGCCGAAGAAAGTGACGACGCTGCCGCGCTCAGCCGGAGCCGACGGGCTGTTGATCGAGCCGTTCTGGTTGATCGCCAGCGCCTGGCCTTGGCCGTCCTGACTGGCGGTGAAGATGCCCGGATTGGCGGGCGCGATGGCGAGCGGCCCGCCGGCGAGCAACTCGCGCGTATCCGCGCGCCGCACCGCGACGGTTTGAATGCCGGCTGCGCTCGAAGCCTCAACGGGCAACTGCACGTTGAACTGCCCCGGGGAGGCGAACAGCAGCGGAGCCCGGTACTGCTCGGAGACTTCGACATACCGTCCGGCCAACTCGGTTGGCAACGGCACGGAGCCTGCCGCGGCGGTATCCGGCGTCATGTTCACGCCGAAGATGGACACCAGTGCACCCGGAGCCACTCCGGCGCCGGCTTCGAACGTGGCCGCGCTGACGACGGCCGTCGGCATGAGAAAGTGGAGCACCCGGTTGTTCCCCGAGTCCGCCACGTAAAGAGTGCCGTTACGGTCGCTGAACACGCTGTTCGGTGCGAACAGCGCCTGCGGCGTGGCCTGCCCCGTGGTGGCGTTGTAGTTGATGCGGTTCCCGGTGAACGAACCGCCTTGGCCAATCACCTGAGAGGCCTGGCCTCCGGAAGTAGGCAAGAACAGCAAGCTCGGGAACACGAGCACGCGATTGTTGCCTGTGTCGGCCACTACGACTTCCCCGTCTGGGGTGGTCGAGACCGACAGCGGGCCGTTCAGCGATCCCTGGCCGACAGCCGAAACGCTGGTGTCGAACGCGCTCTGTCCGATCACCGTGGTGGCGCTGACCGCCGTGGCCGGGTTGTCCGGCGAAAGCGGAAAAACCACCACACGATTCGCGCCGGCGTCCGCCACATAGAGCAGCTCGCGATCGTCGACGTGCAGCCCGGCGGGAGCGTTGAGGCTCTGGGCCGAAGTCGTCGACGAAGCGGCCCCACGGTCGAAGGAGTTCTGACCGAACACGCGAATCGCGGCAACGCCGTTGGTCGGATCCGGCGCGTACTCGAGGATGCGATTGTTGCCCGTGTCGGACACGTAGATCTGGCCGAACGCGCCCACCGCCACGTCACGCGGCAGTGAAAGCGAACGTGCAGTCACCGCCGCCGAAATCGCGCTGGTGAAGCCGGTTTGGCCCAGCACGACGTCGGCGCGAATGCGCCCTTCCTGCTCAATCGGCTTGGGGAAGCGCAACACGCGGTTGTTGCCCGTATCGGCCACCCACAGATCGCCGTTCTGGCTCAAAGCCAGGCCACGCGGCACAAACAGCGAGGTCGCCGTCGGCGATTGGCCTTGGCCCGTATCCGGGTTGGCGGCCGCACTCGAGAAGTCCGGCTGCCCAATCACACCGTCTGCAAAATCGCCGCTGCGGTAGTTCAATGAAGGCGCCAGAACAACACGCGGTTGTTGTCCGAGTCCGACACGTACACCGGGAAGTTTTCGTCCGAGTAGTCCACCACGACATCGCGCGGCGGTCCGAGGCTCGATCCGCCGACGCGGTTCGCCGTGTTGCTCGTGAAGTCTTGCTGGCCCAGCACCCGAGAAGCTTGCGCCGAACCCGGCGTGTAGGCAAGCACGCGATTGTTCAGCGAATCGGCGACGTAGATATTGCCGTCGAGGTCCGGCCACGGCGTCTCCCGGACCGGAAAGGCCGTTGGCGCTGGCCTTAGGCGCCGTGCCGGTGTTCGCGAAGTCCGAAGTCAGCAGGAGCTGCCCCAAGGCCCGATTGGCGGCAGGCAGAGGGCCTGTGCTGGCAATCTTGTTGAAGATCAGCACTCGGTTTTCCTGCTGGACGGAGACGAGCATGTCGCCGCCCGCGGTGAAGGACACCGAGTTGGGTCCGCGCATCGCCGAGGCGGTGATGGTCGGCGGAACCGCGCGCGTGACGAAATCGGGCTGACCGATCACGCGCGTCGCCGCCGCACCGTTGACGAACGGCGCCTGGAAAACCAGAATGCGCACGTTCTGCGTATCAGCCACGTAGAGCGATCCGTCCGGGTGAACCGCAACGCCGATCGGCGTGTTGAAGCCCGCTGCGGAAACTGCGTTGCTGGTCGAGTTGACCCCGGCTTCGGTGAAGCTGTCCTGGCCGAGCACCAAGTCGGCTTCCGGCTGAGTGCTGTCGAGCGTGGAGGCCGGGTAGCGCAGGACGCGGTGGTTCCCCGTGTCGCAAATCCACAAGTTGCCCGTGCGGTCGAAAGCCAACCCCGTGGGTCCGCGGAGCGCGCGCCGCGACAACCCGCCGTTATTGGCCGCGTTCGAGTTGAAGTCCGACTGACCGTAGACCTTGTCTGGCTCGACACGATCGACGTTCGAGAACGGATCGACAAAGCGCAGGATGCGGTTGTTGGCCGTGTCGGAGACATACACGTCGCCGGAAAGCGGATCGACGGCCACCGCCGTGGGGCCGTTGAAGCCGCGATTGCCAATGCCTAGAGGCGAGGCTTGCAGCAAGTTCGGCTGGCCGAGCACCAGATCGGCCTTCGCACCGTTGGCGAAGGTGCGCGCATCGGCCCAACCAAGCACTCGGTGGTTGCCGAAATCCGCCACGTACAGGCGCGCCGCGCCTCCCCGTGTATCGAGCGCCAAACCGCTCGGCGACCGCAGCTCCACGCCTTCAACCGCGTTGAAGGTGTTCCGGTTCAGGTCCGGCTGCCCTAAAACCCGAAATGCGCTGCTCGAAAGCTGCGCCCAGGACGGTACGGCCAAAGCAAGGGCCGACCAAAACAGGAGGAGGAGCGTGGGGGATCGTTTCATGCGGCGGTCCAGGAACAACAGATCGGGTGACGATTGGACGCTTTTACGGGCGGGACGTTGGCGCGTGTATGGTGTCGGGATCGGTCATGAGCCGGTGTTGGGCGGGGACGCGAAACCTCTCTGGCGAGAACGGATTGGATTCAAGGAACGAAGATGGTGTCGCCGGGCTTGAGCTCGATGTCCGCTTCAGGCGTCTCGCCGCTCAGCACTCCGCTGTAATCGAAAGGAATCTTCTGGGGTTTACCGGCGACCTCGCGCAAAACGTAGATTTTCTTCCGTTTCGCGAATTCGGTCAGTCCGCCGGCGAGCGCAATGGCCCGCATGGCCGTCAAGCCGGGCTCGAGAGGCAACATGCCCGACGCGCCCACGTTGCCGACGATGAACACGCGCTGGCTGCGGACTTCCAGCACGATCACGGTGACGACCGGATTGTTGATGTACTGGCGCAGCTTCTGGGTCAAGATGTCTTCGAGCTGCATCGGGGTCAGACCGGATGCAAAGACCTCTTTCACCAACGGCACCGAAATTCTTGCCGTCCGAGCGCACGCCAACCTGCTCGACGGAGACATCCGGCTCTTTCCAAACGTTGATGCTGAGGATGTCGCCGACGCCGATGACGTATTCCTCGGCCTCGGTCTCACCGCGTGCAAGAACTTCATCCAGTCCGGGCACATCGGCGCCAAGAGTTTCGGTGAGTTCTTGAGCCGAGGAGGCCGAGTTGAAGAAAACCAGGAGGGCGCCCAGGACCGCAAACGCACGGCAGCCCGAGAGCACGGCGGCGAAGCAGCTGGGGAACGGAGTACGCGCCATCGAAAGGTTAGTGTATCACGGAGCCATCGCGCAACCTTCCCATAAGTCGTAAGGTTTAGCCCGTATAAGGGCCGATTCGAACCCGGGGGGCGCGATGTAATATCGTGTAGATTCACCCTTTCGCGGTATCCGCTTGAGCACGACCCCTTCAACAGAGTCGGCGGCTGGAGTCCGTCCGGGGCTGGCGCCGCATCACCCAGATGAGCGGCAGCGAGCTGCGGACTAGGCTCGCCCAAGAGACCAACAAACGCTTAGACAGCCTGCGTGGCATGTTGCGACTGCCGCCGGCCGCGCCACGCCGCCGCGCCGGCGCGTCCCGACGGGCCGCTTCTTCTTCGCCCCGTCAGAGGTTGCAGCCATCGTCGAGCAGATCCGCAAACGCTCGCCCGCGACCGCAAAGCAGCTCCGGGCGCGTGCGGAGACGATCGTCGAGCGGCGCTTCGATCTTCTGGGTTATCAAGAGCTTGACTTCGGCCGCGAGATCGACTGGAGCCTCGACCCCGTCAGCGGTCGCAGCGCCCCGGACCGTCCTTGGCCCGACGTTCCCTACCTGGACTACTCCGTCATGGGCGACCACAAGGTGACCTGGGAGCTCGGCCGCCACCAGCACCTGGTTACGCTAGCGCGCGCTTGGCGGATGACCGGAGACGCACGCTTCCGCAACGAAGCCATCGCTCAGTTTCGCGACTGGAAGGAGAAGAATCCTTACCCCCGCGGCATCCATTGGACGAGCGCGCTGGAGGTGGCTTTCCGGGCCATTTCGTGGATGTGGCTCCACGCTTTGCTCGACCGCAACGGGCCCGATTCAACCGAGATCCTCAATGAGCTCGAGGAGAGCTGCGGACACGCCGCCTACTACCTCGAGCGCTACCTGTCATATTACTTTTCCCCCAACACGCATCTGCTCGGAGAGGCGGTGGCGCTGTACGCTCTGGGCCAGGTCTTTCGAGGCTTCGAGGCGGCGGAGAAGTGGCGCGAACAGGGCCGCAAGGTGGTGCTCGAACAGGCGGCGAAACAGGTGCGCCCCGACGGCCTCTACTTCGAGCAGTCCCTTTACTATCACGTCTATGCTCTTGATTTCCTGATCTTTTTCCGCCTGATCGCGGACCGCAACAACGACGCTCTCCCGGGGGAGATCGCGACCACGACGGGCGACATGGCGGAGATGCTACTGCGGCTCTCGCAGGGCGGCGCCCCGCCCCGCTTCGGCGACGACGACGGCGGGCGGCTCTTCGACCAGAGCCGCAACCTGACGAGCCATATGCTCGACCCGCTCTCGACATGCGCCTTACTGCACGGGCGGGCGGACCTGAAGGCGGCAGCGGGAGAGATCCGGGAAGAGACCCTGTGGCTGGCCGGCGCTGATTGCGGCAAGCGCTGGGACGCGCTCGTCGCGTCGCCGTCAAAGCCGTCCGCCCATCGCCACGACGAAGGCGGCTGGCACGTGCTCGTCTCTGGCGAACAGCCCGTCCGCACGTTGATCTTCGACGCCGGCCCCCTGGGTGCGCTCTCCGGCGGCCACGGCCACGCGGACGCCCTGAGCGTGCAACTCATCCGCGACGGTCGGGCCTACCTAACAGACCCCGGCACGGGTCGCTACCCGCAGGAGACGCCCGAGCGGGACCGCTTTCGCTCGACAGCGGCGCACTCCACGCTAACCATCGACGGACGCGGGCAGGCCGAGCCGCGCGGCTCGTTCGGCTGGGACCGCCTGCCGCAGGCGGCGACCGAGCTCTTCCTGGACGGACGAATGCTCGATTTCGCCGTCGCGCGCCACGACGGCTATGCCCCGCTGACGCATCGGCGCTGGGCGCTGCTGTTCGATTCCGGGTTGTTGTTCGTCCGCGACGTCGTCGAGGGCTCCGGACGCCACACGGTCCGCCAAGTCTGGCGCCTGGGGCCCGGCTTTCGCATCCGCGGCCTCGAGCCCGGCAAGGTCGCGTTTGAGGATGATCAGAGCGATGCCGTGGTCTGCGTCTCGCCGCGCGAGTCCGAGTGGGCGCGGGAGATCTACGAAGAGGACTGGTCGCCTTGCTACGGCCGCTGGGAGAGCGCACCGGTGGTGGAGTTTCACACCGAAACCGAGACGCCATGCGAACGAGCGTTCACGCTAGCCACCGGCGCAACCGACGCCGCGTACGCGCTGGACACCTTGGTTGATGGCCGGGGCCAAGGGCTGTCGGTCTATTCTTACCGCGAAGGTGAGACTGAGCGTACGCTCTACTTTCACGAAAGCACAGGTCCGTGGGAGCACGAGAAGCTGCGTTCGGATGCGCGCCTGCTCGTCCGCGAGCGGCGGGGGAAGTCGCGGCGCCTGTTCGCGGCCTTCGCTTCGTTTCTCGAAGTCGGCGGCAAAGAGGCGTTCCGTGACGCAGCCGCGTTCGACCGTTTCGAGTGGAGCTCCGAAGGCGGCGTGGACGCGAGCTCTGCCGGCGTCGCACGCAAGGCGAAAACGGACCTGCTGGGCGCAGTCTAACCCCACTGAAAAACGAAACCCCGCCGGCAATGGCGGGGTTTAGGCTTTCTGTTCGGTGTCGGGTGCTCGCTCGCGCTCGCTCAGATCACGCCGCGGCGTCCGCCGCTACCCACGAAGCGCGGGTCGATCACATCTCGGCGGTCACGGTGGAAGGTGCGCCACGAATCGTAGACCACCTCTCCCACATAGTAAGCGTCACGATTGAGCGAATGCCGCTCCGGCAGCTCGCCCTTCTCGACCGGATTCTTCAGCCGCGGAAACAGCACGAAGTCCAGGTAGGTAAAGGCGCGGAAATGCTGCCCCTGGAAGGCGATCTCGCTGAGCACCTCGGGAGCTTCGCGCCGCAGGATCGGCGCAGCTTCTTCGGCAGTCGGGTCGGCGGGCAGATTCGCGGCGAGCGAGCGCATCTGGTTCAGCTCGGACTCGACGACGGCCTTGCCGCTCTCGTTCCACAGCCGCCGACGCTCACTGAATGCTTTGTACTTCGACCGTGCGAACACCAGCAGCACCGCTCCCGCGAATGGGAAGACGAATGCCGTGAGGAAGCTCGCCGACTGCCAGCTCGTGGCCAGTACGTAGAGCCACCAGCCGATCAGCGCCAGCCCGAGCGCACCGATGCCTAGGTTCAGTGCCAGATTCGGGCGCGTCACGTAGCGCGGGTAGAAGTTCTTAAGCTCGATCGAGCGCAGCGTTCGTAGCCTCCCGCGCACGCGCCGCCGCGTAGACGGACTTCGACCAATTCTGATGCGCCATCGAGGGCGGATAGTAAGGACGAAGAGCTTGTCGGTGGGGACGTTCTGTCCGGAAAAGCTGCAAGTCATCGCAATAAGGCCACACTAGAGCCGCCCTGCCGAACGCGGTCCGGCGGGCGGCGGACCAACCCGAAATATAACACAGCGCAAGGGTTGGAGGCTTGCCCGCTATGGCTCTAGCCTGTGGCGGCGTATGCCGAAATGGCCGATACCAGCGGCGCGAGGCGACCTCCATAATGAGCCTGTAATGCGCACTCATTTCTTGTTGGTTCTGCTGTTTTGCATCCCTCTTGCCGCTGCTGACGATCCGCTGGAGAAGGGCCGCGCGCTCTACGATGCAGCCCGTGAAGCCGCGGGCGGAGGGAAAGCGTTGCACGACATCTCCTTCGAGCGTGTGACCGAGCTTCAACGCCAAGATCAGACTATCCAGATTCACTCGTCGGTCAAAATTGTGCTGCCGGACGCTTCGCGCACCGAGATCGATACGGCGGGCGGACGCACAGTTCTCGTCTACGTAGGCGGCAAGGTCCGCAATCTGACCAACAGCCAAGCGCTGCCCCAGGCTGCGGCCGACCTGCAACGCCGCGAATTGGCCCGCACCTTCGCACTGTTTGGTCCGGAACCGGCCCAGGGCACGGTGCGCTACCGCGGCGCAGAGCAAGTAGACGGGCGCGCGACCGAGGTGATCGAACTCTTCGACATCGGAGATACGCCGCTGCGCCTCTTCCTCGACGCCGAAACGCATGACGTGCTCAAGCGCATGTATGTCGGCGACGCCCCAGACAGCACGATGGCGCAGGTTGAGGAGTATCTGTCCGACTACCTCGTCGTCGACGGTTTTCGCTGGCCGCAGCGCACGAGGACCGTCCGGAACGGCAACGCAGGGCCGACTTCGTCCCTGGGAAACATCAAAGTGAACCAAGGCCTGACCTACGCCGACATCGAGAAGTGATCGAAAAGGTCGCGGCTCTGCTAAGATTCCTCTCGCCATGAGAGGAATCGCCCTTGCCGCCGCCCTTTCCTTTGCCGCCCTGTCGTGTGGGCCAACCGCCTCCACGCGCGAGACCGTCACCAAGGCGACAGTCGACGGCTGGATGGAGCAACTGTCCAATTGGGGCCGCTGGGGGTCGGACGATCAGATCGGTACGGTCAACCTGATCACGCCACAAAAGCGCAAACTGGCCGCCGCGCTGGTGACGGACGGCGAGCCGGTCTCGCTGGCCCGCACGGCGGAGCAGACCGAAGCCGAGGACAACCCGAGGCCTTTCGGCCACCGCATGCTCAACATGGGCGACAACCCCGCCGCCGGGCAATTCGTCAGCGACGAATACACCGTTGCTTTTCACGGTTACGCTCATACGCACATGGACGCGTTGGCGCACATGTCCTACCAAGGCAAGAGCTACAACGGGGTCGAGATGGCAAACGTGGACGCGGACGGCGCGCCGAAGCTGGCAGTCACCAATTTCAAGGACGGCATTTTCACGAAGGGCATCCTGCTGGACATTCCCTACCTGAAGGGAGTCGACTGGCTCGAACCCGGCACGGCGATCTATCCCGAGGACCTCGATGCGTTCGAACGGAAGACGGGTGTGAAAGTGGAACCGGGCGACGTCGTATTCGTCTACACGGGCCGTTGGAAGCTCCGCGACGCCAAAGGGCCCTGGAACGCCGCGGAATCGGCCGCCGGGTTGCATGCCTCCACGGCTCCCTGGCTGCACGCGCGCGACATCGCCATGCTCGGCTCGGACGCCGCATCCGACGTCGCCCCGTCCGGCGTGGAAGGCGTCCGCCAGCCAATCCACCAGTTGATGCTCGTCGCAATGGGCACGCCCATCTTTGACAACTGTGACCTGGAAGCGCTGGCTGCGGAGTGCCGCAAGCGCAACCGTTGGGACTTCCTCCTGACGGCCGCGCCGATCCCCGTGGGCGAAGGAACAGGCTCGCCGATCAACCCGACCGCGGTGTTCTAGGGCTGGGGCGTAATTCTTAGCCCATTCTGGTTGAACCGCTTGGGAAAACTTTTGTTTTTTCTTGCGGTAATGTATCCCAACGTACTAGCATGCTGTTGCGGAGGTTCGGGTTAGCGCCTGCAATCATGTGCCGACTCGGGTCTCGGAATACGTCTTCTGATTCTCTAAAATTCTCCGCCCGAACCTCCCCAAAGTTTATTCTGGGCGGACGGTCCGCCGGCATTCCTTGCCGGCGGGCCTCTTGTTTTTTGGGGCCTGCGGAAGGGCGATTTCCGCGCCCGCGATCTCGCAAGCGCACCGCCCTATTTGTGCTACCATCGTGCCGAGCGCGAGGGAGCCATGGCGGATTCGAAAATAGCGTATTTCCTACTCGGGATAGGCGTTGGCGCCACTGCCGGCATCCTTTATGCCCCGGCGACCGGCGAAGAGCTGCGCAGCGACCTGAAGCGGCGCGCCGACGACGGCCGTGAGTACATGCGTCGCCGCGGCGAAGACCTGCGTCAGCGGGCCGGAGACGCTTTCGACAAGGGCCGCGGCGCCATGAGTGGTCAGCGCGATCAGCTCGCCGCCGCGCTCGAAGCCGGACGTCGCGCATACCAGGAGGCCACCGGCCGCAATCCTGCCGACAGTTCCGCCCATTCCGCGGGCGCTTGAGGCGGCGAACGAAACGCTCGGGCCCCGACGAGTATCATTAACCGAGGATGGACCAAGATCTCCTACTGAAAATCATGGCTGCCTTCACCGGGGTGGCGGCGATCGCGCTCATCATCATGATGGGCATGATGATCGCCATCTATAAGTCGGTATCGGCCATGCGCGAGCGCTCGACCGTCTTCCTCGACCGCTGGGAACCGGTAGCCGAAGATGCCAAAAAGACGCTCGGCGATTTTCGGACTCAATCCTCCACAATCCTCGGCGACGTGAAAAAGCTGACCGAAAACGGTAAGACGCAGATGGAGCGGGTCGAAGTGCTGCTGACAGACCTGCAGTCGGCGGCCAAGACAACCTTCGAGCGCGTCGACGAGAGCTTGGCGATCAACCTTCGCCGCGTCGATGAGACGACCGAGGCCGTCCAGAACACGGTGCTCAAGCCGGTTCGGCAAGTGCGCGGCATGGCCGCTGCCGTGGACGCCGTGATTCGCCACCTGTCGGGCCGCAACCGCCCAACGGTCGACCGCGCCACCATCGACGAAGAAATGTTCATCTAAGCGTCCCTGCGCGGGCGCGCTCCCGCCAACCAGCCAAGGAAAACCATGTCTGTTCGAGTCGCACTGTTCGGAACCAAGTTCATGGGCAAGGCCCATAGCCAGGCCTACCGCAACGTCAATCGCTATTTCACTGACGCCCCCAAGGTTGAGATGAAGGTGATCGTGGGGCGCAAGCCGGACGAGACCGAGGAGGCGCGCAAGACGCTGGGCTGGGAAGAGGCCTCCACGGACTGGAAAGCGGTCATGAAGCGCGACGACATCGACGTCGTCGACATCTCCACCCCGGGCCACCTGCACGCCGAGATGGCCATCGAAGCGGCCAGAAACGGCAAGCACATCATCTGCGAAAAGCCGCTGGCGAACACACTGCCCGAAGCCGAGCGCATGCTCGAAGCGGTGGAGAACGCCGGCGTGCGTCACTTTCTGATGCACAACTATCGGCGGCTGCCCGCCGTCGCGATGGCCAAGCGCCTGATCGAAGACGGCCGGCTGGGCCGCATCTTCCACTACCGCGCGCGCTACCTGCAGGACTGGGCGATGTCGGAAGAATTGCCCTTGCTTTGGCGCTTCACCAAGGAAGATTCGGGCAGCGGCGCCTTGGGCGACCTCGGCGCGCACATCATCGACCTCGGCCGTCATCTCTGTGGCGAGATCGTGGACGTGGCCGCCGCGACCGAGACCTTCATCAAGGAACGGAAGGCGCTGGACGGCTCCGGGCCGCAACCCGTGACCGTGGACGACGCTGTGGTCATGTGCGCACGCTTCGCGAACGGCGCGATCGGTACGCTCGAGGCCACGCGCTTCGCCTCCGGACGCAAGAACCACAACACCTTCGAGATCAACGGCAGCAAGGGCTCGGTCGTGTTCGACCTCGAGAACCTGAACAACCTGCAGTATTTCTCGTGGGACGACGATGCCGACGCCCAGGGCTTCCGCACCATCATCTGCTGTGACTCCGTGCATCCGTACGGCGGCCACTGGTGGCCCGACGGGCACATCATCGGCTACGAGCACAGCTTCACCCACTCGGTTTACGACTTCCTGATGGGTCTCGAGTCGGGCAGCCGCGTGCGGCCGGACTTCGACGACGGCGTGCGCAACCAGAAGGTTCTCGACGCGGCGGCGCGCGCGGCCGAGAGCCGCGAATGGGTCAAGGTGGAGTAGGCCAAGCTTGGTCGACCTCGAAGCGCATGTAGCCCCTGGGTTGGACGACGGCGCAGCGAGCCGCGAGATGGCGCTCGAAATGTGCCGGCAAGCGGCGCAGACGGGTACACGCGGCTGGTTGTCACCCAGTCCGAACCAAGCTCGAGCGGCCGTTCGACCGCGATGAGCTGACAACTGCGGTCGAAGACCTGCAGCGAGTTGGGCGACTCGATCTTCCTTCACAGCTCGTCCGATGGTCCAGCTCACCTGGGCGAACGCTCCACGCGTGTTCCAGGAGCCGGAACGCTACGCGATCAACGGCCTGCGTTACCTGCCGTTCGAGATCACAGGCGAAATGATCGCGCGCGGCGGCATCGGCAAGGTGTTTCGGCGCTTCCGCGATGCGGGACTACTGCCCGTGGTTGCTCGGCCGGAGCGCAGCGGATCGCTGCGGAGCGACCTGAGCCGTTTGCGCCACTGGGTCGAGCGGGGCTGCCTGATCCAAGTCACCGCAGGCTCGTTGACCGGAGTCTACGGCGAGCGCGCGCAACTCGCGTCCATCCAGATCGTCGACTCCAACCTGGCGCACTTCGTCGCCTCTTGCGGACGCACCACTGGAGGTCGCTCGCCGGTACTCGACGAAGCCTACGACATGGTCGTCTATCGCTGGGGCGAGGAGATGGCGCAAAAGCTGTTCATCGACAACCCCTGGGCGGCTCTGTGGGGCGAAGACGTGGAAGTTCCTCGCCCTCGCGTGCGCAGCGGACGGGCGTTCTTGCGCATGCTGGGCCTGAGCCGCAGGCGCAAGGGACGACGCAGGCGGCGGATGTAGGCGGGGCCCGGAGGTTCGAGTCAATGGATTCCCCGCACAAGCAACAGGACATTGAGGCCGACGGAGAGCGTGAAGCTCCGCGGCCACAGCCGTCTAACCCCTACCTTCGCCGTGAAAATGGCGTTTGGGTCATGCGAACAGGCGAACCCTTGAGCGCGACGGATACACGCGAACTTCTGCGGGGTATTCGGGAACGCAGCATCCGCTAACCCGGCCTAGCGGGTCTGCCTCGTGGCGCAACCGGCCACGGTTGCAGCGTCGCGAGTCGTCGCGACGGGTTCCGCCAGCCCTTGCGGTCCACCACCCATTTCGCGCATCCTGACCACCATGCGCGTTCTGGCTTCGTTCCTCTTGCTCGCTTCGTTGCCGCTGCTCGCCGTCGAGTATCCGCTCACTCGTGACTCCGAACCCCACCCCGGCGTCCCGGAAGGCAAGATCGAGCACTTCACATGGACGAGCAAGATCTTCCCCGGAACCGAGCGCGGCGTATGGATCTACGTCCCCGCGCAGTACAAGGCCTCCGAGCCCGCCGCGGTGATGGTCTTCCAGGACGGCGGCCGCATGCACCAGACCGAGGGCGCCAACGCATGGCGAACGCCGATCGTGCTCGACAACTTGATCCACGAGAAAGCCATGCCGGTCACCATCGGCATCTTCATCGACCCCGGCGTGATGCCCGCTCTCAAAGAGGACGAACGCGAGCGCTACAACCGCAGCTACGAGTACGACGGCATGGGCGACCGCTACGCCCGCTTCCTGATCGAAGAGATCCTGCCCGAAGTCGGCAGGAAGTACAACCTCACCGACGACCCAAACCTGCGCGGCATCGGCGGCTCGTCCTCCGGCGGCATTGCGGCCTTCACCGCCGCCTGGGAGCGCCCGGATACGTTTCGCCGTGTGCTCATGTTCGTCGGAAGCTTCACCAATCTGCGCG
>JAWKHJ010000033.1:0-56960 GCA_041394905.1 Bryobacterales bacterium
TCAGTTTCGAGTAGCTCATCGCAACTGCTCTGTTAGGCCTCGCCGCTCGCCGCTCGCCGCTCAGCCCGAAATCCAAGACACAGCGCCGCGTCCATCACCGAACACGCGGACGGCAGTCAAAACCATGGCCGCTCTGGGAAAAACGGCGAGCAGCCAAGTCTGCAACCGCCTCGACGCGCTGAAATAGTCGAGCGGCTGTTCGATTCCTCGTAGGGCAGAGGTTGTAGGATCAGGGCGTCGACCATGCTGAAGATCGCCGTGGCTGGGCAAAGAAGGACGGCTTAGCGGCTGCTGGCAAGGCCTGCGAGCACTGCCTGGCCTAGGGCGAGTCCGCCGTCGTTTGGCGGCGTCCTCTGATGGACCGCAACGGTTCTGCCATCCATGGAGAGACGTTCGACGAGTGTGTCCGTCAGGCGCGCGTTTTGAAACACCCCTCCACTGAGCGCCACACGTTCCAAGCCCGCTCGACGCGCTTCGGAAACAGCCCACTCGACTAGACCCTCATGGAAGCGCGCCGCGAGCACGGACTGCGGCGCGCCGGCTTCGCGGTCGGCAAGCAGCGCCTGGATCAGCGGTTCCCAATCGCCCCCGGGCAGAGGATAAGGACGGCCGGTGGCGGCGCCCGCCGCGCGTTCGAGCAGCATGGCGGCCTGACCCTCGAAGCGGCTCTGGTGCGCCACGCCGGCTAAGGACGCCACCGCGTCGAACAGCCGCCCGACGCTGGTCGTTTGCGGTGAGTTGATCCCGCGCTCCAGCATCTGGCGCATCAGCGGTTCGGCCGGCGCTTGGATCTCAGCCTCCCACAGCAGCGACAGTGCAGCGCGCCGGCCTTCGCGAACTGCGGCCTCGCCGCCAGGCAGCGCAAACGGCCGTAGATGGGCAAACCGGTGAAAACCATCGCGATCCACGACGAAAAACTCGCCGCCCCAGATCGTCCCATCGAGGCCGTATCCAGTCCCATCCCAGCAAATCGCCAGATATGGGATCTGGATGTCGTTTTCCGCCGCACAGGCTGCCGCATGTGCATGATGATGTTGCACGGCGACGAGCGGTTTGCCCTGCCGCCGCGCCCACTGCGTCGAGGCGTAGTCGGGGTGCAGGTCGCAGGCGATGACGTCGGGCTCGAACTCGTAGAGACGGCACAGGTCGTCAATGGCACGCTCGAAGGCTTCGCGGGACGCGGGGGTATCGAGGTCTCCGATGTGTTGGCTGAGGATGACCTGTCGCCCGAAGCCGATTGCGACGGCGTTCTTCATGTGCCCGCCCACCGCCAGCACGTTAGGTAGGTCCACGCTGAGTGGGATGGGGAGAGGAGCGTAGCCGCGCGCCCGGCGCACGAGCGTTAGGCGCTTGCCGGAGATGCGCACCACCGAATCGTCCACGGGGCGTGCGATCGGCCTGTCATGCAGGACAAACCGGTCCACAACTGGTCCCAGCGTTCGCTTGGCGCGTTCGTTGTCGATCTCGATCGGGTCGCCGCTGAAGTTGCCGCTGGTGGCGACTACCGGGCTCGGGAACTCCCGCAGCAGCAAATGGTGCAGGGGAGAGCAGGGCAGCATCACCCCAAGAAAGGGCGAGGCGTCGCTGACGTTCTCTGCCAGCCGTTCCGGCCCGCTTGGCTCGAGCAGCACGATGGGAGCCGCGGTCGATACCAGCGTCTGCTCTTCGAGGGGAGAGACCCGGCAGTAACGCCGGATTTCTTCGACGGACCGCATCATTACAGCCAGCGGCTTGGCCTCCCTCCGCTTACGCTCGCGCAGCCTGGCGACGGCCTGCTCACTTTGCGCATCGCAGAGGAGTTGGAA
This sequence comes from Bryobacterales bacterium, assembly GCA_041394905.1. Lineage (GTDB taxonomy): Bacteria > Acidobacteriota > Terriglobia > Bryobacterales > UBA6623 > RI-231. Next base: position 1,806 of record JAWKHJ010000033.1, read on the forward strand.
GCCCCCTACGCCCTTGAGCGCCAGCACCCCACCGTCCCGCAATGTCTGCGTGGCTTCCGTCAAACCAACGTTCAAACACGGACCGCAGCGAGGGCATGCAATCGGCTGAGCATGAAAACGCCGGTCACGGGGGTTCTCATACTCGCGTCGGCAGTCTGGGCACATGGCAAACCCGCGCATCGTGGTGTTCGGACGGTCGTACGGGATGTCGAGGACGATGCTGTAGCGCGGGCCGCACGAGGTGCAGTTGGTGAAGGGATAGCCGAAACGCCACGCCTCCGGATCGAGTGTCTCGGCGAGGCATTCGGGGCAAGTTGCGAGGTCGGGCAGGATCGCCGATGTCCTGGCCTCGGAATCATCACTGTCGAGTATCGAAAAGCTGTCCAGGCCTGACGGCGCCAGCCAAGTCACCTCGCGCGCCAAAACTACGGATGCCGCCGGTCGTTCGTCATCCAAACGCTCGAGGAACTCCGTCAGAGCAACCGCGTCGCCCTCGACCTCGACTACCAGCCCGCCGCTCGAATTGCGCGTCCAGCCAGCGAGCCCCATCTCCGTCGCCAGTCGATAGACGAAGGGCCGGAAGCCGACGCCCTGGACGGCGCCGGCCAGGGTTACGCGCAGCCGCTCACGACTGGGTCCGTCGGCGAGCCCCGAGCCAGTCGAACCAAGCCGGTAGGCCTGCTCCAGTGAGCGCGGAGGTCTGGATGATGTCGATGTCGGCATGGACGCTTCTCGCGTTCGCTTCAGCCGCATCTACGCGGAAGGGCACGTAGGGCAGCAGGTCGATTTTGTTCAGCAGCATGAGCTCGGCCTTGTGAAAGATGCCGGGATACTTGAGCGGCTTGTCGTCGCCCTCGGTCACGCTCAGCACCACCACCTTGGCCTCTTCGCCTAGGTCGTAGCTCGTGGGGCAAACCAGGTTGCCGACGTTTTCAAGAAACAGAACATCGAAATCCGAAAGATCCCACCCTTCGAGGGCCTGTTCCACCATGCGCGCATCGAGATGGCATGCGCCGCCGGAGCAGATCTGCTTTACGGGATAACCGAACGCAGCCAAGCGGCGGGCGTCGTTGTCGGTCTGGATGTCGCCCGTCAGCACGCCCACGCGTCCCCCTGGGGGCCATAGCTCGAGCGTCCGTTCGAGCAGAGCCGTCTTGCCCGCACCCGGCGAGCTGATCAAGTTCAACGTCAGCACGCCCTGCTCACGGAACTGTTCGCGCAGCCTCGCGGCCACGCGGTCGTTCTCGCTCAGGACCTTTTTGGCGATCGGTTCGTAGACGACGGCGCTCATGGTTCCTCCAGTTCGAAGTAGTCGATTTCGAGGGCGTCGCTCTGCTCGGGCGTTTCGATGTCGAGCCGGGCGCCTTCGCCCTTCGTGCCCTTGGCGAGGGCGTCGAAGCAGAATCGCAGCGAGCTGGCATCTACGCCGGCCCACTCGCCGATACGCAGCTTCACCGTGAGTAGCCGTGCACCCGGGCTCTGTTCGAGCGCCGCGTCGGCGCTGGCGAGGATCGAGGTTGCGATGCCCATCTCGTGCATGGTTGCGCCTCAACAAATCCTCGGCAGTTGGTCGCCTGAGAGCATGTCGACCACACGCTCGGCGCCCAAAGAGGTCGAGATCGTCACCAGCCCGCTCCGCCCCTCGCGCACAACGCCGATGCGCGCGGCGTCGTGACCCAGTTCTGTCGCGCGCATTGCCACCAAGACCGCGTCGGCTGCCTCGGGCGCGACGATCGCGACCAGTTTGCCTTCGTTCGCCACGTAGAGCGGATCGAGACCGAGCAACTCGCAGGCCCCGCGTACGGGCGCTTTGATGGGGATGCGCGCTTCGTCGAGCCGCATCGAAACTCCGGCCACGGCGGCAATTTCATTGAGCGCGCTTGCCAAGCCTCCGCGCGTCGGGTCGCGCATGCAACGAATTCCAGAATGCGCTTCGATCATCCCGCGCACCATCTGGTCGAGCGGTGCGGAGTCGCTCTCGAGGTCGCACTCCAGGTCGATGCCCTCACGCTTGGCCATGATCGTGATCCCGTGGTCGCCCAACGATCCGCTGAGCAGGATCACGTCCCCCGGGCGCACGTTTGCGGCCGAAAGATCGATCGTTCCCGGGACGACTCCGATGCCTGTCGTGTTGATGAACAAGCCGTCGCCGCTGCCGTGCTCGACCACCTTGGTGTCGCCGGTAACGATCGCCACGCCGCAGCGCTCGGCCGCGCGTGCGATCGATTCCGTCACCGTTTCGAGCGTTTCCAGCGGCAGGCCTTCCTCCAGGATCATCGCCAAGCTCATGTAGCGCGGAATCGCGCCGCCCATGGCCAAGTCGTTCACTGTGCCGTAGACGGCCAGTGAGCCGATGTCGCCGCCCGGGAAGAACAGCGGCTTCACGACGAATGAGTCGGTCGTGAAAGCCAATCTGGCGCCGGGAGAATCGAAGATCGCTTGGTCGTCGAGCCGTTGCAGCAGCGGGTCTTGGAGGCGTTTCAAGAACACCTTCTGGATCAACTCGCCCGACAGCCGTCCGCCTCCGCCGTGGCCCAACAGGACGCGGTCGGACGTGGTAAGCGGTGCGGGACACGTGATCATCGGGTTACCTCCAGCGCATGACGCCGATAGCGGTAATACGCCGCGCAAGCGCCCTCCGCGGAGACCATCGGAGCGCCGAGCGGGTTCTCCGGCGTGCAGCGTCCGCCGAACATTGGACAGTCGGTAGGTTTCTTCCGGCCGGTTAGGATCTGTGCGCTGATGCACTCGGCTGGTTCTTCCACGCCGCGCTCTTCCATGTCGAACACCTTCTCCGCGTCGAACGCCGCGTACTCGTCGCGCAGCGCCCAACCTGAGCTCGGCAGCTCGCCGACGCCGCGCCATCGGCGGTCGCACACCTGGAAGACCTGCTCGACGATGCCGCGCGCGGGCAGGTTGCCCTCCGGACGGACCGAGCGGGCGTAGGCGTTTTCGAGCTTCGCCTCGCCGGCCTCGAGCTGCGTGACGAGCATGAGGATCGCTTGCAGCAGGTCGAGCGGCTCAAACCCACCGACCACAATCGGCGTGTGGTAGCGGCTCACTAAGTCCTCATACTCGCGGCAGCCCACTACGGTACACACGTGTCCGGGCGCGATGAAGCCTTGGACGCGGTTCTCCGGTGAGCTGAGCAGCGCCTCGATCGCCGGTGGCGCCAGTACGTGCGAAACGAGGGCGGAGAAGTTTCCTAACCCCTGCCGCGCCGCTTGGAAGATCGCCATTGCGTTCGCCGGGGCCGTCGTTTCGAATCCAATTGCGAAGAAAACGACCTGGCGGTGCGGATTTTGCTTCGCGATGCGCACTGCTTCCATCGGCGAGTAGACAATGCGCACGTCTCCGCCGGCGGCGCGCACGCGGAATAGGTCGCCTTGCGACCCGGGGACGCGCAACATATCTCCGTAAGACACGAAGATCACATCCGGGCGCGAAGCCAGCCGGATCGCCTTGTCGATCATCTCGAGCGGCGTAACGCAGACCGGGCATCCGGGGCCGTGCACCAGCTCAATTTCGGGCGGAACGAGCTCGTCGATGCCGTAGCGCATCAAGGTGTGGGTCTGGCCTCCGCAGATCTCCATCAGAACCCAAGGCCGGGTCACGCGTGCTCGGATCTCGGCCAGCAGCGATTGCGCCAAGCGGCCGTCGCGGTACTCGTCGAGGTGCTTCATGGCCCGCCTCCTGCCTCCGGTTCTTCGAGCAGCCCCAAGCGCTCGAGCAGGCGCCAATTCTCGCGGGCTTCTTCTTCGTCCACTTGGCTGATGGAGAAGCCGACATGGACCATCACGTAGTCGCCGGGCCCCGCTTCCGGCGTAAAGTCCAAGAACACCGAGCGCGTAACCCCGCCGAAGTCGACACTGCCGAGCAGGTTGTCGCCGATCTGCTCCACCGAGCGGACTTGCCCCGGAACGGCTAGACACATGCCGGCGTCCTCCTGAGCTTTGCGAGCGCCGCGAGAGAGAGCTGGACGGCTTTGGGCACGGCCTGCTCCACTCGCGGCGACAACCCCATTCCGACGGAAATGCGTTCCGGCTCCACCCCAAGCAAAATGATGTTCCGCGGCAGATCGCCCGTGAGAGCGGCCACCGAGAGCAGCTCCCCAGCATTGCCCTCATGCGCCGTCTGCGATTTGCGCGCCCCGAGCTGTTCCAGGCTCGGCGATTCGATGACGCTCAGCGTCCCCGCTTCCGCGCCGGAGGCGTAAGCGTCGACGATCAGTACGGCCGCTCTGCCGCCGAGCGACGCCAGCAGGCCGAGGCCCTGCGTGCCTCCGTCGAGCAGGTCTGCATCGACGACGGCCTCGGGCTCGCGTGCAAGCTCTCCGATTACGCGCGGCCCAAAGCCGTCGTCCCCCAGCAAGACATTGCCCAGGCCCAACACCAGTAGCGGCTTGGGAGCCTTGCTGTCAGCTGATCCAGGTCTTACTGTCAACGTCGTCCTTCCTGACGAACTTGCGTCCCGTGATGATGCTCGAAAGCAGTCCGTTCTTGAGCAAAACGCTGTCCAGCACCACGACGTAGACATGGATCATCACGAACAGCAAAAGCCCCCAGGTGAACAGGTGGTGCCACTGGTGCACCTGCCACGAGCCGCCGAGCAGCGGAATCACCCAACCGACCATGCGGTCCCAAAAGCCTCCTGGGTTCGACTCGGAATACATCGCGAACCCTGTCAGAAGCTGGGCCCCGCCCATCATTACGACGAACAGGATGTAGCTCAAGGCGCCGAGCTGGTTGTGACCCACGTAGCGCTTGCCGATCCGAATCGTCAGGTAGTCGTGTTTGTTCGAAGATTTGGTTCCACCACTGCTTGCGCCAAACGAACGGGAACCCGGAGCGGGCGTAGTTGTTGCCGGTAAAGAACACGAAGATCCTCACCAGAAACGCCACCAGCAGAACGTATCCAAAGGCGAAGTGAAACTCGCGCACTCGCCCCATCAAGAAGTTGTCATACGCCTCGCCTTGGCTGTAGGCGTAGGGCCAGGCGATGTAGAAACCGGTCGCGATCAGACCAACGATCGAAATCGCCGCAAACCAGTGCGCCAACCTCGTCGGGACGCCCCACACGTGCCGCGACTCCAGCTCCTCGTGGACTCCGGAGGCTGCGCTTACGATCGATCCGCTGGTTGCCATGGCGCTATCCTCCTTAACGGACGATGACCTCCGCCAACGTCTCTCCATTTGGGCCAACTACGTGGCTGGCGCAGGCCAAGCAGGGGTCGAACGAATGGATGGTGCGCAGGATCTCAAGCGGCTGCTCAGCGTTGGCCATCGGCGTACCCATCAGCGCCGCTTCGTAGGCTCCGTGCTGCTCGCGCGAGTCCTTCGGCGAGGCGTTCCAAGTGGAGGGAACCACCACCTGGTAGTTCGCCGTCTTGCGGTCTTTGATCTTGATCCAGTGCGCCAGCGCGCCGCGTGGCGCTTCCATGAAGCCGTAACCCTGCGCTTCGGCCGGCCACGTCTTCGGGTCCCATTTCTCGGTGTTGGCGGTCGCTTGGTCGCCGGCCTTGATATTGGCGACCAGGTTGTTGAAATCTTCCAGGAGCCACTGCGCGGCGAGCTTGGTCTCGAGACCCCGCGCGAAGGTGCGGCCGAGGGTGGAGAAGAGCGCTTCGGGGCCGAGTTTGGTCTGCTCGAGTCCCCAACCCACCACATCGTGGATCGCCGTGTTGCCTGCGGCAGAGCCGACAACCATGCGAGCCAGCGGCCCGACCTCCATCGCCTTCTCGTTCCAGCGCGGCGCCTTCAGCCATGAGTACGCGCCCTTCTCGTCGAGATGCTCGTACGGAGGCTTCGGCCCCGTATAGTTGGGCTTCGTCACGCCTTCCCACGGGTGCAGGGCGGCGGCGCCGTCCGGATACTCGTACCAGGAATGCGCGATCTCCTCTCGGATCTGACTCATGTCGGCCAGATCGAGCGGTTCGACCGCCGAGAGATTGCGGTCGAGCACGATGCCGCGCGGGAAGCGGAACGATGCAGTGTCGGCCATGTCATAGCTCGTCGGCATGTCGCCGTAAGCCATGAAGTTGCCCAAACCGCCGCCGATGTTCGCCCACTCCGGGTAGAACGAGGCGATTGCGATCAGGTCCGGCAGGTAAAGGTGCTCGACAATGTCGATTGCCTCAACGATGCGGTCGTGGACGAAGTTGAGGCGCTCCATGTTGATGGGCGCATTGGCGCTGTTGAGGTCGATGGCCGCCGCAGTGCCGCCCACCAGATAGTTCGGGTGCGGGTTTTTGCCGCCGAAGACGGTGTGAACCTTTGCCAACTCCTTCTGCCACTTGAGCGCTTCCAGGTAGTGCGCAACCGCCATCAAGTTCGCTTCCGGCGGCAGCTTGTAGGCGCTGTGGCCCCAGTAGGCGTTCTGGAAAATGCCGAGTTGCCCCGATTCGACGAACTTCTTGAGCGTGCCGGCGACGTCAGCGAAGTACCCCGGCGTCGATTTCGGCCAGTGCGGAGAAACCTTCTGCGCCAGGGCTGCCGTCGCCGCCGGGTCGGCTTTCAGAGCCGACACGACGTCCACCCAGTCGAGCGCATGCAGGTGGTAGAAGTGGATCACGTGATCCTGCACCATCTGCGTGCAGTTCATGATCGAGCGGATGATGTTGGCGTTCCGCGGCGGCTCGATGGAGAGCGCATTCTCTACGGCGCGGACGCTCGCGAGCGCATGCACCGTCGTACAGACGCCGCAAATGCGCTCGACGAACGCCCACACTCTCGCGGGTCGCGGTTTTGGACGATCACCTCGATCCCGCGCCACATCGTTCCCGACGACATTGCATCGCCGATCTTGCCGTCATCCCCGAGCATCGCTTCGATCCGCAGATGCCCCTCGATGCGAGTTATGGGGTCCACCACGACGCGTTTGACAGCCATTGCAGCTCTCCTCAGCCGGCCGAGCCCGTCGGCGGATTCGTGTCATCCGGCGCCGGCCGGATCTGCGTCAGGTGCGTCTTGACGGCTGCCGCGGCCGCGTGGACCGCGATGCCGCCGCCGACGACGGCGCCCAGCGTTTTGCCGATGCGGTCGGCAGTCAGGTCGCTCGTCGGCGACAGGACTCCCGAGAGCCGTTCGTAAATCGGCCCGTTATCCCAGAAGTTGTCTTCCGAGCAGCCGAAGCAGCCGTGTCCCGAGCCGATGGGGAAGGACTGGCACTCATTCCATTTCGTGCTAGCGCAGGCGTTGTAAGTCGTCGGCCCGCGGCAGCCCATTTTGTAGAGACACCAGCCCTTCCGTGCACCCTCGTCGTCCCAGGACTCCACGAACTGTCCGGCGTCGAAGTAGGCCCTGCGGTAGCAGCGGTCATGGACTCGCTGGCCGTAGAACATTGTCGGCCGACGCCGGCGGTCGAGGTCTGGGATGCGATCGAAGGTGAGCATGTAGGTGAGGACTCCCGTCATCACCTCCGCGATCGGCGGGCAGCCCGGCACGTTGATCACCGGCTTGTCCGTCACCAGCTTGTAGACCGGCTTTGCACCGGTCGGGTTGGGGTAGGCCGCCTGTACGCAGCCGTTGGAGGCGCAACTGCCCCAGGCGATGATCGCCTTGGCGTGCTTTGCGGACTCGAGCAGCGTGTCGAGGAAGGTTTCGCCGCCGACGGTACAATAGACGCCGCCATCGTTGGTCGGCGCATTGCCCTCCACTGCCAGCAGGTACTCGCCCGAGTGCTCTTCGATGAGCTTCTTGCGGATCTGCTCGACTTGGTGACCCGCCGCGGCTTGCAGCACGTCGTCATAGTCCAGCGAGATCATGTTGAAGATCAGGTCTTGCGCAATCGGATGCGAAGACCGGATGAACGACTCGCTGCAGCAGGTGCACTCCAGGCCGTGGAGCCACATCACGGGAATCCGTGGTTTGGTCTCCATCGCCTCGACGACCTGACCAGCCGCCGCAAACGGTAATCCGATGGCAGCGGCCGTCATGGCGCAGAAGTTGAGGAAGTCCCTGCGGCTAACGCCATGTCGCCGCAGCGCTTCATAGGTCGTAATCGGCGTTTCCATCGCGGGTCCGCCTCCTAGGTCCGCGCCGAAAGGTGCATTTTGGGCGCCACAGTCTGGCTCTACGCGAATGGGCCAAAAAACGCAGTAGCGCCGGCGGATTCCGCCGGGCGCCTGACATTTCCTGGAGGGGCAAGCCCCTCGCTCTAGCTGCGCCAAATCACGCAGTTCGCTGCAAGCTTCATTCGGTGAGCGCGAAGGCCACAATCGTTGGGCCGGAGGCGACCACGACGTATTGCTTGCCGTCGAACATGTAAGTCGACGGGGATGCGCGCCAGCGTTGGTTGGTGGGGAACGACCACAGGCGCTTGCCCGTAGCGGCGTCCGCGGCGACAAATGCGCCGGAGGCGTCGCCCACGAAGACCAGCCCGCTCGCGGTCGAGAGCACGCCCCCGAAGCCGGTCGCGCCTGGCTCTTGCGGCAGTTCCCAGGCGAACTTGCCGGTCTGCGGGTCAATCGCGCGCAGCACCATCTGCGGCTCCTCGCCCGGGACGCGGCGCGTCGAGCCGCCCCAGAAGCTCTCGAGGGCCTTCCACTCGACGGGCCTCTTGCTGAAGACGGCGCAGCTCTCCATGGTGTTCACGTAGTAGAGGCCCGTGCCGGGGTTGTAGGAGGTCGAGTACCAGTTGGCCGCGCCGATCAGGGCAGGGCAGATCTCCGTGCCGTCCTCGGTCGGTCGCTGGTTGGGCCGCTCGATGGGGCGTCCATCGGCGCCGATGCCGCTCGCCCAGGTGAGCTTCTCGACCAGAGGCGTGGCGTGGAGCAGCTCGCCGTTCGTGCGATCGAGGACGTAGAAGAAGCCGTTGCGGTCGGCATGCAGCATCAGCTTGCGGTCGCGGCCGTTCCACTTGGCGTCGACCAAAGCTGAGGGCTGCGTGGCGTCCCAGTCCCATTCGTCGTGCGGCGTGAACTGGTAGTGCCAGGTCAGCTTGCCGGTCTTGGCGTCGAGCGCGAGAATCGACGACGAATACAGGTTGTCGCCCTTGCGGCGGTCGCCGTTCAGGTCGGGGCCTGCGTTGCCGGTCGGCCAATACACCAAGTTCAGCTCCGGGTCGAACCCGCCCGTCATCCAGGTGGTCGCGCCGCCGTGCTCGATGTCTACGCCGTCCCACGTTTCCGAGCCCGGCTCGCCCGGCAGCGGCACGGTCCAGAAGCGCCACACCTCCTTGCCGGTCTTTTGGTCATAGGCGGCCACGAACCCGCGCACGCCTTCTTCGCCACCGGCCGTGCCCGAAACGACGAGATCGTTGACCACGAGGGGCGCGCCGGTCGCGTTGTAGTTCTGGCGCCAGTCTGCCATCTGCGTGTTCCACAACACCTCGCCTGTGCTGCGGTCCAAGGCGAGCAAATGGGCGTGGTCGGTGACCATGAACAACCGGTCGCCGGCTACGGCGACGCCGCGATTGATGTTGCCGCGGGCGTTGCCGATGAGCCCCTCGGTGAGTGGTTGTTGGAAGCGCCAAAGCTCCCGTCCGCTGCCCGCGTCGAGCGCATAGCACTCGTTGCCAGAGGTCACGTACATCACGCCGTCGGCGATGACAGGCGTGGTCTGCAGGTGCGAGCTAGAAGAAAAGTTGAACAGCCAAGCCGGGGCTAGCCGCGAGATGTTCGACTTGTCGATTTGGTCCATCTCGGTGTAGCGGTAACCGAGGGTTTTACCGTCATAGGCGCGCCAATCGACTTGGGACGTCACCTCGCGCGCCTGCTCGCCCTGGCTGCGAAACAGGTGAATCTTGCCGTCTTCGCCGCGCAGTTGCAGCTCGCCCGGACCGCGTCCGAGGACGGTCCCGCGAATGGTCTTCCCGTCTGTGGTGCGCACCGAGATGGTTTCGGCGGCATGGACGCCGGGGCCACGTTGCGGCGGCCGCAGCGTGCGCAGGAAGTGCACCAGCTCGTCGAGCTCGTCCTCGGGAAGCTGGAAGGGCGGCATGCCGCGTGTGGGTAGGCCCTCCTGGATTACGGTCTTCAGGTGCGGGTCGTCCAGATCGAACAGCCGCGCGATGATGGAACCCGCGTGTTCGCCGCCATCTCCGTCGCCGCCATGGCAGCCGGCGCAACGCGTCTCGAACTGCGTACGGCCTGGATGGCTGCCTTGGGCCATCAGAGGAGCGGATGCGGTGAACAAGGCCGCGACCGTCGTGAACAAGTACAGTTTCCGAATCATCCTTCTCTATCTTCTCGTTTCTTCGACAACCCGCCGGGGCTAAGACCACATCTGCTCTCCGTCGACCAGATATTTCTCGCGGATTAGAGTCTCATTCAGCTCGATGCCGAACCCAGGCCGGTCGCTGAGCTGAATGTGTCCGTTGACGATCATCTCCTTGTCGTAACCGAGCACTTCCGGGTCGCCGTTGATGCCGTGGCCATCCCGGTTGATCGGGTTGGAGACGAAAGCTTCATGTGCAACGAACTCGCGGACCGACGCTGCGAAGTTGGCCGAAGCGATCGTCGCGATAGGGCCGGCGACATTGTGCGTCGCCACGGGAATGTAATACGTCTCGGCCATGTCGGCGATCTTCTTCGCTTCGAGCAACCCGCCCGCCATCGACACATCAATCTCAATGATGTTCACGCCTTGATGGACGAGGAACGGACGGAAATCGTCTCGTCCGTAGAGGTTTTCGCCGGTCAGGATGGGCACCGGAGCCTTCTCGGTCAGCTTGACCCACTGCTCGTTGAATGCGATCGGCAGCGGGTCTTCCATCCAGATCGGGCGCACAGGCGCGACGGCTTCAGCCAGGCGCAACGCGCTGTCGAAATCGAACTCCCAGTGGCAATGTACGGCAATATCGAAAGCCAGCCCGAGCGCTTCGCGCATGTTGGCGTAGCCGCGTGCATTGCGGTCAACCTCGACGTTCGAGATGCGGCGGTTGTCCAACTGGTTCCACTGCTGGTCGCGCAGAATGTTTGTCTTGCAGGCCGTCCAGCCCTGACCTTTCATATGCTCGGCGAACTCCGCGCACGATTCCTTGCTCAGCATGTCGCGCGGGCCGGTGGAGGCGTAGGCGCGCACTTCACTCACGTGCGGGCCGCCGCCGAGAATGCGGTAAACCGGCTGATTGGTGATCTTACCGATCAAGTCCCACATCGCAAACTCGACGCCGGTGATCGCATGCGTCGCCACGCCGTGGTTGCCGCCGTAGTAGGACGTGCGCGTGCTCATCTTGAAGACGAGGTATTCGAGATTCATCGGATCCTGGCCCATCAGGATGGGCTTGCAGACATTCAAGACGATGTCCTTGGCGCCTTCGCCCGTTTCGTCGTGGTGGCATTCGCCGATGCCTACCAATCCGGCGTCGGTTGTGATCTTCACCAGCGGGCTCACACGAAACCCGATCTTCACGCGGATACACTCCACGTTGGTGATCTTCACTTTACCCGCGGCCGGTCCGGCCAACAGGTCGAGGTAGGGTAAGAATGCGCCAACCGTGAGGTTGCGGAGAAAGTTTCTGCGATTCATCGGGTCGATCCTCACTGCACGGCTTTGCCCATGTAGAACAACGTGCCGTCGGGGCCGCGGCTCCATTTTGAGACAAATGTGTCGTATTGGAAGTAGAGGTCCATGGCGACGATGGTGTGGATACGTTCGTCCACGGTCACGTACTGCACGAGTGGCACGCCTTGGCTGTTTGCAAATTCGTAGACGTTGAAGCGGCCGGACTTGTACTTGCCCGTCAACGCACGATCGACGTCGCCGGGCAGTCCATCACGCTCGAGCCAGTAGGGCATCTGGGCGCGCATGGATTCGTTCTCCCACACGCCGCCGCGACGGTCGCCAACCACTCCATCGCGTTCGCCAAGCAGCACCTGGATGGGCATCTTGTTGCCTCTGAGCACCTTGTTGGACTGGTAGAGGTTCATCATGCGCTCCGGCAGAAAGGCTCCCGTGCCTGCTCCGGCGGCGAAGATGTCGTTCATGCGCAACGACATGGCGAGCATCGCCATCGATCCATACGACTGGCCCATCGCGTAGATTCGCGTTGTGTCGACGGGTAAGCGCGAGACCACGTCTTCTACGGCGGCCCGTACGTAAGCATAATCATCAAACTCGTTGTCGGCCTCGGTCAGGTTCCACTTGGGATTGGGAAATAGCGTGCCGCTGTTGTAGAGCGCGCCGGTCAGCAAGATCGCGATGAAGCCGCGCTCCTTGGCGACCTTGAGAAAGTCCGAGCGTTGGAGCATCGACTCCGCTGTGTTGTTGTTCCCGTGCATGTAGACCACGAGCGGCGCTTTGTCTCCGTTGGTGAAGAAACGTTGCTCCGGCACATACTCGACCCAGTAGCGTCTCACGTCGCCCACCTTCAGGTGACGGATGGTTGCGCCCCACTCTTCCACCGAGCGCGAAGGACGGAGTGCGTTGTTGGCGAAGCCGACGGGTCGAATCACCGCGGAGAGAAACTTCCAGACCGCACGTGTGATCTGAGGTGACGCGCGTTCGGGATCATTCGTGACCGTGTAGCGCGTCTGCGCCAGGAAGTTTTGTTCGTTGATCAGGCTGTCGTTCACATTCATGCGCGCCAGGTAAACCCCGGTGGCAAGGTCGCTGGATAGCCGCTCGTCCGTCACGTCGTTGCGCTTGTTCCAAGCGTCGAGCACGGCCTTCGCGTTCGCGTCCATCTTCGAGACGAAAAACCAAACCGGCATGGGGATCTCGCCCACCGTCACAGAAGGCAGATTCGTAGGCGCTGCCGCGGTCTTGGCCAAGAACTCCGCTGGTATCGGACGGAGATCGCCCATCGTGGCAAAGGAAGAGAAGTTCTGCGGGTTCTCGAACGCCCACATCTGCCCAACTGTCGCGGCGCGGCCGTAAGCCGCTAGGTAGTTGTTGCCCTTCTGTGCGTTGTAGTGGCTGCGATTGTGCGTCTGTTCGTAGACGGCTTCGAGATATGCGAAGTCGTTCTGGCCACTCCAATCTACACCCGGCGGTTGTGCGACAGCTACGATCAGGCCTTGCTCGTCGGCGATGGACTGCCAGCCGGAGGAGGCTAGGAACCGTGGCACGTCCACATCCGTGTCAACGAGAAGCAGTACGAAAGGTTCCGATTGGCGGTTCTCGGCGCTGATATAGACATGAATCGTCTTCTCGACACCGTTGAAGTCGAATGGCTGCGCAAAGAGGCCGTGAATCGTTGTGCGATATGGGTCGTTCAGGTCTAGGTTGCCGTACATTTCGCCCGTTCTGGGCAAAGTCTGGACTGGCGACTGGGCGACCAGGACGGACGCGAATAGCACTGCGGGCAAGAGTGCTCTTGAGAAAGCGTACATGGCTTCGTCGGATCTGCGACACGGATTATCGCGTCTTTGCAGTCACAGCGTCCAGACACACCCGCGCGTTAGAGCGCCCACTCGATCGGCAGCTTCGACAAAAACCAAAGCAGCGCGCGCTTCAGGACCGTAGTTCCTGGCTCGACGTTGAAGATCTTGACGCCCTCGCCCCGCCGCGATTCCCACTGCAAGCGGCCGCGCGCGTCGAGCGAGACTGCGTAGGCCGTTTCTGTCAGTTCTTCGTCGAGTGATCTGTCGAACGCCTCAGTTAGCGTTGGGGCATCGATCAGAAACCCCATTTCGCAGTTGAGCAGCGCGCTGCGCGGATCGAAGTTGAACGATCCCACGAACAGCGTCCGGTCGTCGATGGTGAAGGTCTTGGCGTGCACGCTCTCGCCGCCGCCACTGAAGCGCGTGCTCCCGTGGCGCCGGGATCGGCCATCCTTCTCGCTCAGCGGGCGCGCTTCGAATAAACGGATGCCGGCGCGCAGCAGGCGCTTGCGGTACGGCGCATAGCCCGAATGGACGAGCGGTACATCCGAGACCTGCACGCTGTTGGTCACCACGCGCACCTTGACGCCTCGCTGCGCCAAATCTTCGAGCATCTTGCTGCCCGGGCCGCTTGGTACAAAATAGGCCGAGATCAGGTCGAACCGCCCGCTCGCCTTCAAAATTGGCGGCGCAATCTGGCTCGCCAGCAGATCCGAACGCTTCGCCTTGTTCAGAGCCTTGATCGGGTTGTCGCTTACAAGCCGCACCGGCGCCCAGGTCAACAGCCGACCTTCGAGATACGCCGGTTCGAGCTTCGCAATCGCCTCTTCGGTCGCTTCCCGATAGGCGTCGGCCAGCTCTTGGTTCTCAAACTTGGGCGACCGAACGGCGTCGAGCCCGTCACGGGTGGACGATTTCAGCAAGGCCTCGGCAGGATATGCGGACTCGCTGGTCCAATATTCGTCAAATTCCTCCGCGACATCGGGCACGACCTTGCCAATCGCCAGCGCATCGAGGTCGATGAACAACCCGTGGGATTCCGCGCCAAAGTAGTGATCCCCGATGTTGCGTCCGCCCACGATGGTGGCCACTTTGTCCACTGTCATCGACTTGTTGTGCATACGGCGGTTCAGCCGTGGGAAGTCGAATAGATAATTGAGAGCGCGCGGTGAGCGAATCGAGAGCGGGTTGAAGAGGCGCACCGCGATGTTGGAGTGCGTGTTGACCGCGGCCCACATTTCGTCGAGTCCCGCCGTCGGATTGTCGTCAATCAGCAGCCGGACGCGGACGCCCCGATCCGCCGCGGCGACGATCTCGCTCAGCAACATGCGCCCGGAGAGGTCGCCGTCCCAGATGTAGTACTGCGCGTCGATCGTGCGTTGCGCCGAGCGTGCCAGCGCCACACGCATGGCGAAGGCGTCGACCGCTACCGGCAGTAGATGCAGCCCGCTCAGATCAACATGCTGCTGCGTGAGCACGCCGATTTGTTCGGCAAGCTCGCTTGGCCCTTCTGGCATCACGAGCTCTGGTCCGCGCGGAACCGGCGGCAACGAGCGCGTGAGCTTGAGGACGAGAGCCAGCAAAGCCAGCCCGACAATCGTGAATGCGAGAAGGGACGCCATGCGCCCTACCCCCGCGTTCGCTCGTACGCTGAGCGCGACACCATTGCCGACTCACTTTCGCTCAGCGGCTGGCCAGGATCGTGCGTCCATCCGAGGTCAGCAACTCCAACTTGCCGTCTGGCCGCATCCGGTAGCCGGTGATTGCGCGAAACACGTCCAAGAAGCGCGCTTGTTGGTCGTTGAGCGCCGGGACACAGGCCCGCTGCGTAACGGCGGCTTGCCCAATCTCGAGCTTCTCTCCGTCCACGCCGTAGGTTGTCGAATACCGATTGCAGCCCGTGGAGCCGCTCAGCCGTCCGTCCTGTCCGAATTCTAGCGACGTCTGCGAGTTGTCTATCACACCTCGCCCGTCGATCAATTCGACGCGCCATTCCGGACCGGCTAGGCCACCGCCAGAGGGTTCCGCCTGGCCGCCGCGGACGCGCACTAGCAACAAAGGTTCGAGCTCCTGGCTCGCTTTCGTTGGATCGACGCTGTAGGCCGTATCGGTCGTCCACAGCAGCTTGCCCTCGGGGTCGCGAATGACCGCGCGCACTACGTAGCGCATGTTGGGCTTCAAGGAATCGCTGGGCGCTTCGAGTCGAAAGGAGATGGGGACCGTTCGATCCGTCAGATCGTACTGTTGACTCGCCACTTCTTTCGATGGCCCGTCGGCGCGCGAGACGTCGAGCAGCGTCACTGTCGCCGTGGAGCGGGGCGGGGGCAGCATCCGCTCGCGATAGGTGGCGGTCCCGGTAATCACAGCCATGGAATCCGCTCCGGCGCCGGAGGGGGTGTCGTCGGGGTGCGTCCCTTGTTGGCGCATCCAATGCCGATGGCCGCAATGAGGGCCAAGCTCAATGTGGCAAGAAAAGCAGGGCGCTGCATCGCGGTCTGTTCTCCTTCGTGGGAGAGGGTAGAGCTTGCATCCGGTCGCGCCGTTACGCCGGATGATCAATGCACCATGCGGCTCTTGTTGTTCATGTAGTCGAGCAGCAGATGTTCGCCCAGATTGTAAGGACTGGTGAAGTAGGCTTTGCCGCGGCAAATCTGGGCTACCTTTTGGATGAACTGCACCAGCGCGTAATCCTGCGCCAGCATGAACGTGTTGATCATCACGCCCTGGCGGCGGCACTTGTGCACCTCTTCGAGCGTCAGGCTGATGACCAGCGGATCTAGGCCGAAGGGGTTCTTGTAGATGCGACCGTCCTCGAGCGTCAGAGCCGACGGCTTGCCGTCGGTGATCATGATGATCTGCCGCATCTCTTTACGCTGACGGCGCAGGATGCGTTGCGCCACGATCAACCCTTCGCGCGTGTTGGTATGGAACGGGCCCACTTGCACCCGCGCCAGCTTCGACAGCGGCAGCTCTTCAGCAGAGTCGTGGAACAGCACCAAATGCAGCGAGTCGCCGGGATACTGCGTGCGGATCAAGTGTGAGAGCGCCAGCGCCACTTGCTTCGCCGGCGTGAAGCGGTCCTCGCCGTAGAGGATCATCGAGTGGCTGCAATCGAGCATCAGCACCGTCGCGCATGAGGACTGATACTCCGATTGGCGGACCATCAGGTCCGGGTAATCTAAGTCAATCGTATCGCCCAGCCCTTGGCGCTGGATCGCATTCGAGAGCGTGGCGTTGACGTCGAGGTTGAGCGAGTCGCCGAACTCGTAGGCCTTGCTCGAACCGCTGGTTTCGACGCCGGTGGCCATCTCGCGCGTGTCATGACTGCCGAAGCTCGAGCGCCCGAGCGAGCCGAGCAGGTCCTTGAGCGTCTTGTAGCCGAGAAAGTCGAGGGCCTTGTCGTTCACCTCGAAACGCACGTCCTGCTTAGAGAGATCCTGACCGGCCTGCCCGCCTTGCCCGGACTGATCCACGCGCTTGCGCTGGGCTTCGCCCGGTTGCCCGATCGAGACGTAGCCGTCGTCAACGAGCTTTTGCGTCAGCGTGTCGATGAGCTGCTGGTATTGTTCCGGCGTCATCTCCGCCAAGCGGTCGATCATCTTTTCGAGCTGCTCTTCGCTGAACAGCTCGCCGCTCTCGAGCGCGTCGCGAATGGCCTGCTGCAGGGTCTCCAAGTTGTTCTGCTGCATTTCCGAGAACTCGAGTCGGCGGTCCTGGTAGCCGCTCTGCAGCAGGAAGTTCGAGAGCGCACGCATCAGGTCTTCGGAGCTGATGCCGAAGTCGTCGCCGAGAAACTTGGTGAACTTGACGAACTTCATTGCGCGATTAGTTGAACGTCTCCCCGAAGTCGGTCGGCGCAAAATCGTGACGCCGCTTTTGTTTCTTCTGCTTGCGCTCCTGCGCCGAGGCCGCGATCTCCTGGAGCGGCTCAAGCGGCGGTGGGCGTAAAGGCCGTCGAGGATCAGCTGGTCGCCCGCCGACGCCAGCACTTCGGGTTCGGTGCGGCCATCGTGCGCGAGGTCGGCGGCGGCTTCGGTCAAGCCTTGGATCTTTTTCATCTGCTTGACCACTTCGCGCGCCGGCGCGTCGCTACGCAGCGTGAGGGAACCGCCCATGTCGAACCACTGCACGATCTGGCGTCCCAGGCTGTCGTCCGCGTCGTCATAGGCTCGCGCCACGGCGGCGCGGATTAGCTCGTGCGCCACGCGCTCGGCTCCGCGCAGCTCGCCCTCGTACTCCAGCTCGAACTTGCCGGTGATCGACGGCATGGCTGCATAGACGTCGGCCACCCGCGGTACGACGATCGATTCGCCCGAGGCCAGAGCCCGCCGCTCGGCATTCGAGACCACGTTCTCCATGCATGAGATCGCCAAGCGTTGCGAAACTCCGGAACGCTTGTCGATCTTCGAATCCTCACGCGCCACGAAAGCGATGTTCTCAACGATCGAGCGGATGTAGTCCGGGATGACCACTTCTAGGTTCGCGTCGGTGCGCTCCGCCCAGGCTTCCTGCTTGGTGATCTCGACGGCGTGGTCGATCGTCGTCGGGTAGTGGGTTCGGATTTCACTGCCAATGCGATCCTTGAGCGGGGTGACGATCTTGCCGCGAGCGGTGTAATCCTCCGGGTTCGCGCTGAAGACCATCAGCAGGTCCAGCGCCAGCCGGACGGGATAACCCTTGATCTGAATGTCGCCCTCTTGCAGGATGTTGAACAGCCCGACCTGGATCTTGCCCATCAGGTCCGGTAGCTCGTTGAGAGCGAAGATGCCGCGGTTGGCGCGAGGCAGTAGGCCATAGTGGATGCTGAGCTCGTCGGCCAGATGGTGGCCGCCGCGCGCGGCTTTGATTGGGTCGAGGTCGCCGATCATGTCAGCGATGGTCACGTCCGGGGTGGCAAGTTTTTCCACGTAGCGCTCTTCCGGCGTCAGCCAGTCGATGGGCGTGTCGTCGCCTTGCGCTTCGAGCGTCTCGCGGCCGAACTTCGACAGCGGCGCATAGGGGTTGTCGTGGATCTCAGAACCGGCAATGAAAGGCGTCAGCGGATCGAGCAGCGTCGCGAGCTGGCGCAAGATACGGCTCTTGGCCTGGCCGCGCAGGCCGAGCAGGATAAAGTCGTGCCGCGAAAGCAGGGCGTTGACGATCTGCGGGACGACGGTGTCGTCGAAACCCACGATGCCGGGGAAGAGCCGCTGCTTGGCTTTGAGCTTGCAAACGAGGTTTGCGCGGATCTCGTCCTTGACGCTGCGCTTGCCGATCCTGGCCTCGGAATAGTCGGAATGTTCGCGAAGCGCGCCGAGAGTTTGGGGTAGGGAAGAAGTCGGGGACGAAGCCACCGCCTCATTGTAACGGTCGAGCCGCGCAAGGGCGAAAAAGCGAGCGACCCAACCACGAGCGGAGATGGCAGTTCAGCCCAAATGCGATAGTGATGGGCATGCGCAGCATCGTAATGGGCTTGGTGGCGGCGTCGTACTGCCTGGCCTCCTCTTGGACGCCGATGAAGACCGAAGGCCAGCCGCTGGCCAGGCATGAATGCGCCTTCATCGAGGCGGGAGGAAAGCTGTACTTGATTGGCGGGCGAGGCGAGAAGCCGGTCAACGTTTACGACCCAAAGACGAACCGCTGGAGCGAGGCCGCCGCGCCTCCAATGGAGATTCACCACTTCCAGCCGGTCGTCTTCGACCGAAAGATCTATGTCCTAGGCGCGTTGACGGGCAAGTATCCGCACGAGACGCCCGTGCCCAACGTGCTGATCTTCGACCCCAAGGCCAACCGCTGGAGCAAGGGGCCAGCGATCCCGGAAGACCGCAGGCGCGGCGCGGCCGGCGTCGCGGTCCACGATGGCAAGATCTACGTGCTCGATGGCATTCAGGACGGTCATTGGGATGGTCATGTCGCCTGGTTCGACGCTTTCGACCCGAAGACTGGCGCCTGGACGAAGCTGCCGGACGCCCCGCGTCCGCGCGACCACTTTCAGTCGGTCGTCATCGGAGACAAGCTCTACGCGGCGGGCGGCCGCCTCAGCTCAGCCAAGACGGGAGATACGTTCAAATTGAGCGTCGGCGAGGTCGATATCTTCGATTTCTCCACTGGCGCCTGGAGCACCGCGAAGGAGAAGATCCCGACCGAGCGCGCGGGCTGCTTCGCGACTGATTGGAAAGGGCGGGTACTCGTGTTGGGCGGCGAGAGCGGCGCGCACGAGGCCGCGCACAGCGAGGCGGAGGCGTTTGACCCGAAGACGGGGAAATGGACATCCCTGCCTGGATTGGCGCAGGGGCGGCACGGAACCGGAGTGGCCGAGTACGGCGGGAAGCTGTGGGTGGCGGCCGGCAGCGCGAATCGCGGCGGAGGCCCGGAGTTGACGACGCTCGAAGTTTGGGATGGACGGTGAGGGCCCCGTTGTCTGGGTGCTTGGCGTAGAATGAGGACGGCATGACCATTCAGGTGGAGCTTCCAGCGGACATCTCCGCCGCGCTCGAGAAGAGTGGGGGCGATGTGTCGAGGCGTTTTTTGGAGGCGCTCGCGATCGAGGGCTTTCGCAAGCGCGAATTGACCCGTTCTCAGGTGCGGCGCATGCTCGGGTTCGAGACGAGCGTGCAGGTGGACGCATTCATGAAGCAAGCCGGCGTTCCGTTCCCGTACGACGTCCAAGACTTGCGCGCGGATTTCGAGACGCTGAAAGAGCTTGGTAATCTACCGGCCGAGTGATCGTCGTCGCCGATACCAGCCCGATCAACTATCTGATTCTGATCGGATCCGTTGACGTTCTTCCGTCGCTATACGGTGAGATCCTCTCACCGCCAGCCGTCATACGCGAGTTGAGTGCGGATGCAAGTCCGCCTGCTGTACGCGCCTTCATCGCAGACCCGCCGCAGTGGTTCAGCTCTCGAGATTCCGTTGCTCCTCTGGATCCCTCCGGGGCCCTGGACGACGGAGAGCAGGAGGCCATTCATCTTGCGCGCGAGATCGGGGCCGACCTCTTGCTGATGGATGACGCCGCGGGCCGATCTGCCGCCTCAGTCTTCGGCTTGCGAGTGGTTGGCGTCGTGGGTGTTCTCGTGGCTGGCGGGAGGCGCAACCTCTTGGACTTTGAGGCGGCATTCTCCGCACTGGAAGGGACATCCTTCTTCGTGAGCGACCGTGTGAAGAGGGAGGCGTTTCGGCTTTGGCGACATGGAAACGACCGTAAGTCTTGAGACCGCCCGCAATGCGGGCCAAGCCGCGCCTGCGAGCTCGCGCTGGGTTGCCACGGGCTCAGCAGTTCATCGCGTACTGCGGCCCCACGCGGGCGCGGCTCTGATCAGACCGGCGCGCGGACACGCAACTCGAGGCGCAGGCGACGGGCTGCGGTCCTAGTAGCGATTCGCTGTAAGGCGAGAGCGTTGACGTTCTGCGCCACAATTACAGTCACGCACCCAGCCGCCGATACATGCGCCTCATCTTTCACCTCGACATGGACGCGTTCTTCGTCTCGGTCGAAGAGTTGCGTGACCCTTCGCTCAAAGGCAAGCCCGTCGTCGTCGGCGGAAAAGCGCATGAGCGTGGCGTGGTTTCAGCCGCATCCTATGCGGCGCGGAAGTATGGCGTGCGCTCTGCCATGCCGTTGCGCGAGGCCTACCGGCGTTGTCCGCAGGCGATCTTTCTGGATGGGCATCCCGACGACTACCGCGATTATTCGCGCAAGGTTCACGCTATCCTGCGCGACTTCTCTCCGCTGGTCGAGCAAGTCTCGATCGACGAAGCGTTTCTCGACCTGACTGGCGCGCGCCGCTTGCTCGGGCCCCCTCTGGCGGCCGCGCACAAATTGCATGAAAAGGTGCGCAGCGAGACCGGGCTGCCATGCTCAATCGGCGCCGGATCTTCCAGGCTCGTGGCCAAGATCGGCTCCGGCTTGGCCAAGCCCAATGGCGTGCTTTGGGTCGAACCCGGACTGGAGCCCGAATTCCTGGCCCCACTCGACATCAAGAAGATCCCGGGCGTAGGCAAGGTGATGCAGAAGAGCCTGCGCGACTGCGGCATCCACCGCATCGGGCAGTTGCGCCAAGTCGAGCCGAGCTTTCTCGAACAGCGCTTCGGCAAGACCGGGCTGGCCCTGGTGGGCAAGGCGCAGGGACATGACGCCGGCGGCTGGTTCCAAGGCGAAATCGGCGACCGCTCACTGCCCAAGTCGATCAGCCACGAGACGACGTTCTCGGAAGACACCGCCGACCGCGAGCTGCTCGACGCCACCATCGCCAAGCTCGTTCAGCTCGTAGCCCGCCGTCTGCGCGAGCATGCCCTGTGGACGCGCACCATTCAGCTCAAGCTGCGCTACGAGGACTTTTCGACCATCACCCGCGCGCACACCCTCGACGAGCCGACCCAACTCGACAACGTGATCCTCGAGACCGTTCGCGAGCTGTTCCGGCGCAATTGGCAGGCGCCTAGGCCTATCCGTCTGATCGGCGTGCAGGCCGGAAGCTTGGGCGACCCCGCGAGGCAGGCGAGTTTGCTCGACGGAGGAGATCGCAAGAAGTGGGAGCGCGCCCTGCAAGCGGCGGACAAGCTGCGCGACCGCTTCGGCGAGACGGCGGTGGGGTTGGCCGCCGCCATGCGCCACGGGCGGCGCGAACGAGTACACGAGAATCCAGCCGGGTTGCCCGGGAGGGGCAAGGATGACGATTGAGGCCTTCGCCCGCCAAGTGGTTGACAAGTTGCGCTCGGCCGGCCACGAGGCCTACTTCGTGGGCGGATGCGTGCGCGACCGCCTGCTCGGCCGGTCTTGCAAAGACTTCGACGTGGCCACGAGCGCGCCGCCGGAGCAGGTGCAGGCCTTATTCCCAAAAACCGAGGCGGTCGGAGCAGCCTTCGGCGTCATTCTGGTCAAGGCCTCCGGCATGGCGGTCGAGGTCGCAACCTTCCGGCGCGATCACGACTACGTCGATGGCCGCCGGCCCGAGAAGGTGACCTTTTCGAGCTCGGCGCGGGAAGACGTCGAGCGTCGCGACTTCACGATCAACGGCTTGCTTTACGACCCAGTCGAGGATCGCGTGATCGACTACGTGGGGGGCCGGGAGGACCTGCGCGGTGGCCTAATCCGGGCCATCGGAGACCCCGCGCGACGCTTCGCCGAAGACAAGCTGCGCATGTTACGCGCCGTCCGTTTCGCTGCGCGATTCGGCTTCGAGATCGAGCCCGCGACGCTTGAGGCGATTCAAGCGCACGCCTCCGGGATTCGCTCCATCGCCGCCGAGCGCGTCCGCGATGAGCTCAGCCGCATCCTCACCGAAGGCGCAGCGCGACGCGGTTTTGAACTGCTCGACCAGACCGGCCTGCTTCAGGAGATTCTGCCGGAGATCAAAGCGATGCAAGGCGTCGAGCAGCCTCCGGAGCATCATCCAGAGGGTGATGTCTGGACGCATACGTTGTTGATGCTGGAAGGCTTGCCTGCCGCCTGTCCTGTTACGTTGGCGCTGGGGGTACTGCTACACGACGTCGGCAAGCCGGGCACGTTTGAACGCGGGCCAGACCGCATACGCTTCTACGGCCACGTCGAGCTCGGCGTCGAGATCGGACGCGCTCTCTTGCGCAGGCTGCGCTACTCCAATGCCGAGATCGAGCAGGCGCTCGCGTTGGTGGCCAACCACATGCGTTTCATGCACTTGGCCGACATGCGTCCGGCCAAGCTCAAGCGCTTTCTCCGGATGCCCCACTTCGATGAGCACCTCGAGCTCCACCGGCTCGACTGCACCTCGAGCCACGGCAAACTCGACAATTATGAACTGGCGCAATCGAAGATCGAGGAGCTTGGCGAGGAAGAGCTGCGCCCGGCGCGGCTTGTCGACGGGCAGGCGCTACTTGCAGCCGGATATCGGCCCGGACCGCAGCTCGGCCGCATCCTCGCGGCCGCTGAAGACGCCCAGCTCGAAGGCGAATTCGCCTCGCAAGAGCAGGGTCTGGACTGGGTGCGCGCGCGGTTTGGTCCCGGCGACATCCCAGCAAGAGGCTAACCAAGCTTCGTATAATCTGGAGGGTTAGTCTCGGGCATGCGCGACAACGAGCTCACGGCGGTCTTCTCCGCCGACGACATCACGGCGAATGCCGAAGCCGAAGTGCTCAAGAGTCTGCTCGAGTCCGCCGGCATCCTTTCGTTCGTGCGTCATGTGCCGCCGACCTTTCAGCGGCCGGGCGGGGTGCGTTTGATGGTGCTGGTCGAGGACAGCGCCGAGGCGGAAGCGCTCATCCGCGATGCGATGGAGTCAGCTCCGGGCCAAGTTCCCAACTAGAGGTATCTGTGTCTGAAAAAATTCGCGACGAAGAGTTCGTCAATGTGTTCGAGTCGAGCAACTTCGACGCCGAGTCCGAGGCCGAAGTGGTCCACGGGCTGCTCACGTCTTCGGGGATCGACGCCATGATCGTGCGTCAGAACGTGACCGAGCTTCCGACCGGGGTGGTGGAAGTCCGTGTGCTCGAATCCAAGGCTGAAGAGGCCAGATCGCTGATCGAGTCGTCCAAGGCGGGAGCCGCCGACGGCGAGGAGTAGGTATCGACGTGAGATTGCGACTGCGCGCCCTCGCATTCCCGCTAACACTGATTCTGCTGTCGAGTTGGAGCTGCGGCTCAGGCCCTGCGTCGACCAAGTTGGTTGTGCTGGTTGTCGTCGACCAGATGCGCGGGGATTTCCTGACTCGGTTCAACGACCTCTACAACGGCGGGTTCAAGCGCCTGCTCGACGATGGGGCTGTGTTCCCAGACGCGGCCTACCGCCATGCCGTCACGGTGACGGCGGCCGGGCACGCCACGATCGGCACGGGCCAACACCCTTCGCACCACGGCGTTGTCGGCAACACTTGGTGGAACTACGAGATGGGCAAGGACCAGAACTGCGTCCTCGACCAGACCGCCAGCCCCGTCGGCGGCGACGGCCCAAAGGCCTCTCCGAGCACGGAGCTTGTCGAGACGCTGGGAGACCGGCTCAAGGACCTCGACGCAGAGTCGAAGGTCGTCGGCGTCTCGTGGAAGGACCGCTCGGCCATCCTGCCCGCCGGTCACAAGGCGGACGGCGCCTATTGGTTCTCCGCCGATTGCGGCTGCTTCATCACCAGCAGCTACTTCACCAAGACCGTCCCCGGGTGGCTGGAGAGCTTCAACGGCGGCAAACCGGCAGACCGTTGGGCCGGCAAGTCGTGGGAGCGCATGATCGATGACGAGAAGATCTACATCGAGCGCGCCCGCGAAGACGCCTACCCCACCGAAGCCGACGGTGTGGCGACCACGTTCCCGCACACCATGCCCGGCGAAGTCTCGAAGGCCTATTACAACGAGATCGACCAGACGCCTTTCGCGGATGAGCTGATCCTCGAAGCCGCGCTGGCCGCGATGGATGGACATGATTTGGGCCAGGACTCGCACACCGATGTCCTGACGGTTGGCTTTTCGGGCACGGACTTCATCGGTCACCGCTACGGCCCGTTCAGCCAGGAGGCGATGGACCAGAACCTGCGCCTGGACCTGACGCTCGGGCGCCTGCTCGAAGAGATCGACCAACGGGTGGGCCTGGAGAACGTCGTGGTGGCGCTGACCGCCGATCACGGCGCGTTGCCGCTAGCGGAGACCGTGGACGGCAAGCGCATCTCCTCTGCTGAGATCGCCGAGATCGTCGACAGCGAAGTGCGCCGCCGCATGCCGGCTCTCGACAAGGTTGTCGTCAGCGTCAACGCCGGGAACGTCTACCTGGACGTTCCGCGTATCGAAGCCGAGGGCGTGGCGGTAGATGAGGTGGAGACGGCGGCGATCGCGGCGCTGATGAACACCGGCGAAGTGGACCGCGTTTACGCGCAGATCGATCTCGAGGGCCCGGAGCCGGTGAACGACCCGTTTTGGACGCTGCACCGCAACTCGTTCTACAAGCCGCGTAGCCCGCAACTGCTTGTGTTGTGGAAGCCTATGGTCTATCCGGGCGGGAAGTTCGGCACTGGTCACGGCTCGGCGTACGACTACGATCGCCACGTGCCGGTGATCCTGTTCGGTCGTGGCGTCACCAGCGGAACCTTCCCCGGCCAAGCCGGTCCGGAGGACATTGCGCCCACCGTGGGCAAGCTCATCGGCGTCGAAGTGCCGACCGAGCCTGACACGCGCATTTTGGATGAAGCGCTGGCTAAACCGGCGAAGTAGAGAAGCGGGCCGGGTCGAGGGCGGAAATGTCGGCCCTCGGCGCGCGCCCCATCACCAAGTCCGCAATCACTTGGCCCGATGCAGGCGCCAGCATGACGCCCTTACGGAAGTGGCCGGCGGCGACGAACAGATCCTCGTTGCCGGGCACCGCGCCAATCACGGGGCGGTGATCGGCGCAATAGGGCCGGAACCCATACCAGGCGACTTCCGTAGGCTGGTGCGCCAGGGCTGGAAAGTGCGCGCCCATCTCGGCGCGAATGTCCTGCAACACCTCCGAGGGCGAGCCGGGCTCGAAGCCCACGCGCTCTTCCGAACCTCCGCCGGCGATCGGGCCGCACTCGAGCTGCCAGTAGTAGTAGCGCTCGGCCATCACTGTGTGGTGGATGCGGCGAGGCGCTTCTGGGAAGCGCCAAGAGCGAGCCACGCACGGGCAGGATGGGCGGGGCCCAGCCGAGCGCTTCCGTCAATAACGGCGTCCATGCACCGGCGGCGATCACCACACGGTCAGCGTGCAGCGGTCCTGTGGACGTTCCGAGCGGTTTGCCCAGCGATTGCACGTCAACGCCGCGGCAGATGCGTACGCCCGCTTCGCGCAAGTGCCGCACGAGCGCGGCGGCCAGCTTGACCGGATGCACTTGGCCGTCATCGGGCGAGAGCACGCCCGCCGCGTCGACGCCGAGCTCAGGCTCGACCTCTCGGATGCGGTTGCGTGGCACCAGCTCACCGCGAAAGCCCGCGGCGGTGATGCGGTCGACTCGCTGCTGCGCTTCCGCTTCATCCTTCTCGCTGTAAACCAGATCCAGCACGCCCCGCCGCGTCATGTCGCACGCGAAGCGCTTTCCCAGCTCGTCGTAGAGGCGATTGCTGAGCTCCGCCAAATCGCTGATCGGCGTCAATTCTGGGCTTTGCTGAGCGAACCACAGACCGCCCGCATTCGCTCCGCTCGCCTCGCAGGCAGGACCGGCGCGATCGACGACGCAGACGTCCGTCAGGCCGCTCTCGACGAGCGCATAGGCGCTGGCAAGGCCGACCAGACCGGCGCCGATGATCACGGTTTCAGCGCGGTGGGGCAGGGAATCAGAGGCGTTGAGGATCTCGCGTTCGGCGGGCGAAAGGGTCCGTGACCAGACGGTGTCGAGCACCAAATCATGGTATCAATGGCGGCTGGGTCACCGTCTTCAGAAAGCGCTACATTGGCAGCGTAAAGACGGCGCGAATGATCTTGGCTGTGTCCGCGGCGCCATTCACGTCCCCAAGCGCAGTCTAGGAACTCGTGATGTTCGCCAACGCTGACAGCTATGAGCGCTTCATGGGGCGCTGGAGCGCCAAGCTGGCGCCTCTACTTACGGATTTCGGCCGTATCCCCAGGGCCGGGTACGTCCTCGACGTCGGATCAGGCTCGGGAGCTCTGTCGTTTTCGCTCGCGGCGCGATTTCCCCATCTGAGGGTGAAGGGAGTCGATCGGTCGCCTGAGTTCGTGGATTCTACGGCAAGTAGGAACTCGGTCGCCGGGAGACTTAGCTTCGAAGGCGGAGACGCGCAGATGCTGCCGTTTGCCGACGCCACATTTGACGCTGCGTCGTCACTGCTCGTACTCAATTTCATTCCAGACTCCGGAACAGCAATCTCGGAAGTGCGGAGAGTGACCAAGCCCGGCGGTTGGATTTCCGCAGCGGTGTGGGACTACGGCGCGGGTATGAGGATGCTGCGTGTGTTCTGGGATGCGGCCGTGAGTCTCGACGAGGCCGCTGAAAAGGGGGATGAGAAGCACATGCCGCTTTGCCGAGAAGGTGAGCTATTCGCCCTCTGGAAGGGACAAGGGCTCAAGCGCATCGAGGCATCGCCTCTCGACTTTGAGATGGATTTCGCCTCGTTCGCGGACTTTTGGGAGCCTTTCTTGGAAGGACAAGGACCGGCGGGGGCCTACGTTCAGAGCTTAGATCCGGAGGCTCGCGCGGCGTTGGGTGAAGAAGTCCTCCGGCGATTAGGCCTTTCGTCCCGGGAAAGAGCGTTTCGATTGGAGGCGCGAGCTTGGGCGGTACGCGGTGTTGTTCCGTAATTGTCGGCTACAGCAACTCCGCCAGCTTCGACGGCAGGATGTTCCCGCCGCTGAGCACCACGACCGGCGGCAGGCCCCCGGTCGCGACCTTTCCGGCCATCAGCGCGGCGACGCCCGCTGCGCCGCCCGCTTCCACCACGAGCTTCTCCTCTGTCGCCAGAAAGCGCACCGCCGTGGCCAACTCCTGTTCGCTGACAAGCACGACTTCGTCGACCAACTCGGACGCAATGGCGAACGTCCGCTCTCCGGGCTTGGCGATGACTAGTGCGTCGGCCATCGAAGCCCCTGGCTCGACCTCAACGCGCTCGCCTGCCGCGAGCGAGCGCTGCATCGAAGGGTTGGCTTCCGGCTGTACGCCGATTACGCGGCACTCTGGCCGCAAGGCCTTCACTGCTGTCGCGATGCCCGATATCAAGCCGCCGCCGCTGATCGGCGTGATGACGCAAAACGGTTCCGCCGTCTGCTCGATCAGTTCGAGCCCGATCACGCCGTCGCCCGCAATCGTCTCAACCGCGTCATAGGGATGCAGCAGGAGCCGGCCCTCCTCGCGCTCGATGCGGAAGGTGGTCTCCCAGCGCGCAGCGAAGTTGTTGGCGCAAGTGACCACGCGCGCCCCCAGCGCCTCTGTCCGCTTACGCTTGTACTCCGATGCCGACTCCATCATCACCACAGTGGCATCGACGCCTAGCGTGGAAGCAGCCCACGCGACTGCTTGCGCAAAATTGCCCGATGACGAGGTGACGACGCCGCGGGATCGAGCTTGCTCGAGGTTCGCCGCGATCGAGTTGTACGCCGGCCGCACTTGAACGCGCCGGTAGGCTGTAGCGACTCGGCCTTGTAGCGGACCGGAACGCCCAACTTGTGCGACAGCGTCTGGGCGGTTAGCAGCGGCGTGGGCGGCAGTTGAGCTGCGATGCGTTCACGCGCTTGGCGGACCAAATCGAGCGTTACGGGTAGCGACACGCTTCCAGTGTACGCGGCCTGAGGTCCTGGCGGATCTGCGCCGCGAGGGCCTTTACATCAGCGCCAAGCCGCGAATCTTCGGCCGCTAGTCGGCCGCTTCGTTCGGCGTCTTGTAGAGCCGCGTAGTCGTTACACACCGAGCAGTACTGCGGCAAACCGCGTCCTGTGAAGACGGCGTCGACCGTGCGCGGAGTTTTTGAATCGGCACGGTTGAGGATGGCGCCGACACGTTCGGCCTGGACGCCCAAATTGAGCACTTCGTTCGCGCGCCGATCTGCGTGCGCACGCGAAATCACCTCCGGCGTGTGCACGATGAAGACCTGGTCGGAGAGTCGCAATAGGTCGCGCGACGAGGCGTAGAGCGCTGGCGGCAGGTCGACCACGACGTAGCGATAATTCTTGCGTACGAACTCAGAAAGTCGGGAATGGCGCGAAACAGATCGGATGGCGGGTTCGGCTCGGCGTCCGGCGCCACCAGCACGTCCATGCCTTTCCAACGCATCGGCATGCTGCGCCAGGCGCCGTCGATCTTCGACCCAAGCCGCAGAGCATCCAGCACCGAAGGTCCTTGGTTGAGCTTCAACCGGAACGCAGAGGCCCCGGCGTGGAAATCGAAGTCCACCAGAAGAGTCGGCTGGGGGGCCTGGCCCGCTTCGCCCTCCGAGAGCGCGTGCGCCAGATGCAACGCAAGCGTCGAGGCGCCATCGCCGCCCCGTGCCGGCACGAAAGACAGCACTCTTGCCGGCTCCCCGCCGGAGCTTTTCTCCGGTAAGACCCCGAAGACCATTCCGCGCAGCTTCTCGAGGTCGATCGGCGGTGCGAAGAAGCCGTCCGCGCCCGCATTCTCGGCTTCCTTCTCCATACGTGCGTTCGGAACGTTGTGTGCGGCCAGCAGCGACAGGCCTTCACTGGCGCGCCGAAAGCGCCGAATCGTCGAAAGCGCGCCGTTCGGGTCGGAGAAGCCGATGATCACGGCCGCGGGCGGATTGAGAGCCATCCACTCGCGAATCTCTTCGGCTCGAGGGTAGTTGTCGAGACTCTGCAACTCGCTCGATTCAGAGGCCTCTTCCAAGGCTTGTTCGAGGTAGGCGCTGAATTCGACGTTGGGTGAGATGATCAGAATTCGAGCTGACATTGACCGCCGTCAGAATTCCTTCCCCGTGTACATGGACCCGACATATTCTTCGTACCCGTTGTACATCAAAGTCGGGCGCTCCTCTCCGCTCGGAATCAGACGATCCGTCGCCTGCGACCAGCGCGGATGGGGGCGCTTTGGATTGACATTGGAATACCAGCCGTACTCGCTCGCGCCGATCTTGTTCCACAAGGTCGGCGGCCGTTTCGACGTAAATTCAATTTCAACGATCGACTTGATGCACTTGAGTCCGTACTTCCAGGGAGTGATCAAGCGGATTGGCGCACCGTTCTGCTTGGGCAGCGGCTTGCCGTACATACCCGTCACCAATAGAGTCAGCTCGTTGGTCGCCTCTTCGAGCGTGAGCGCCTCAAAGTACGGCCAAGGATAGTGCGGTTGACTCTTGATGCCCGGCATCTGGTCCGGCCGCATCACGGTCACCATGCGAATGTACTTGGCGTCCGACTTCGGCTCGACTTCCTTCACCAGGTCCGCCATCGGAAAACCAGTCCAAGGGGCGGCCATCGCCCAAGTCTCCACGCAGCGGAAGCGGTAGAGCCGCTCCTCGAGAGGGAAGCGCCGCACCAAGTCGTCAATGTCGTAAGTCTTCGGCTTGTTCACCAAGCCTTTGACTTCGACCTTCCATGGTTCGATCTCGAAGCGGTCAACCAGCGTCTTCACGCGCTGCTTGTCGGTGGTGAATTCGTAAAAGTTGTTATAACCCGTACCGTACTGCTCGGCGGTCAGAGGGCGGTCGAGCGTGTATTTTCCGTTCTGCTGGCCGGATACAGGTCCGGAGCGATTGCGCCGCGAGCCTGATCGAGCAGCGCCCCAGCGCCGACAAAGCCCATGCCTTTCAACAGCGTACGGCGATTCAGATACGCGCTTTCCGGCGTAGCCTCACGCTCCGGGATCTCCCATCCACGGCGGACTCTGGTGAGCATATTCGAGGTTCCAGTACGAGTGGAGTTAGCATACCATAGGGCCCCAGAGGGGCGGATCGTTGTTCGCCTCTTGATCCCCTCTCGCGCGAACGCTACGATACGAGGCGGAGCCAGTCCCAAATCGGAACAAAGCCCTCGATAGTGATTTTCACAGCTTTTGCACGTTGCCTGTGGACGTGTGGAATCAATGACTTACGGGCTCATCGACCGTAACTCGATGGAAACACGTGCATTCTCTTTCCACAGCCTCAAGTGACTGAAAGGAAATGGCTTGCGGATCGAGTGACATCCGCTTCCGAGGCGCGGTAGGCTCTGAAGGTTTCGCCAAGACGATCCCCCTGCGATGGATACCTCCGCCGAAAACAAAGTCCTGAGCGCGGCGTTCCCTCGAACATCGAGGCGGAGCAGTTCGTGCTGGGCTCGATCCTGCTCGACGACCAGCTATTCCCCCAAGTCGGCGGTGCGCTGACCGTCGACGATTTCTGCTCGAGAAGCATAAGCGCATCTTCCTGCGCATGAAGGACTTGGCCGACAGGCCGGAGCGCATCGAGTACTCTACGCTGGTCAACGAGCTCGACCGCCATGGCCAGCTCGAGTCGGTCGACGGCATCCCCTACATCGCGTCGCTGACCGAGGGGCTGCCGCGGTTGACCTCGATCGACAGCTACGTCCGCATCGTCAAGGACAAGCCGCTGCTGCGCAAGCTCATCCTGACTTCGCAGACGATCATCTCGCAGTGCGTGGAGAGCTCGGAAGAAGTCGGCGACATCCTCGCGACGGCCGAGACGGCGATCATGAAGGTCGGCGACGAGCAGTTGCGCTCGGGGCTGAGCTCGCCGAAAGAGGTCATCGAGAACTACTCCGGCGGCATCCAGGCCTTCCTTGATCCCAGCCGGCGGTTGCAAGGCCTGGCCTCGCCGTTCTCAAGCTCGAGGAGATGACGACGGGCATGCACGGCGGCGAGCTGATTATCCTGGCGGCGCGTCCCGCCATGGGCAAAACATCGCTCGCACTCAACATCGCGCAGCACGTGGCGCGCGATAACGGTCCCGAAGATCCGCCGAAGACCGTGGCGATGTTCTCGCTCGAAATGTCGAAGGAGTCGCTGCTCACGCGCATTCTGTGCGCGGAAGCCCGCGTGGACCAGCACCGCTTCCGCGGCGGCTACTTGAACGAAGACGAGAAGCGGCGGTTGCGCTCCGGTCTGCACGGCATCGTTGGCTCCAAGCTGTTCATCGACGATTCAGCGGGGTCGGGCGTGCTCGACATCGCCGCCAAATGTCGCCGCCTGCGCGCCGAGCACGGACTCTCGCTGATCGTCGTCGACTACCTGCAGTTGATGGGCTCTAAGGGCAAAGTGGAGAGCCGTACGCAAGAGATCTCGCAGATGTCGCGCGGCTTGAAGCTGCTCGCGATGGATTTGAACGTCCCGGTGCTGGCGCTCTCGCAGCTCAGCCGTGGTCCCGAGACCCGCCAGGGCGACCACCGCCCCCTGCTGAGCGACTTGCGCGAATCGGGCTCGATCGAGCAGGACGCCGACCGCGTGATGTTCATCTTCCGCGAAGCGGTCTACAAGCCGGACCGCGAGGACTTGGAAGGAATTGCGGAGCTGATTATCGCCAAACAACGTAATGGCCCGACCGGCAAGATCAAGCTCGCCTTCATCAACAAGTTCGCCAAGTTCGAGAACCTGGCTGACGACGTGGGCGGCGGCGGGCCTTCGGACGACGACGCTCCTTTCGACGAGTAGCCGCGTCTGAGGCGAATCGCCGAGCCTAGGCGGCTTCACAGTCGTCGTGTAGTCCGGAAGTACTATCGCCCTGACACGGACTATTGCTAGTGTTGCTCCCGCATCGGACAGGGGAAAATTTTGGAGAGTGGCACGAGGCGGCAAAAAGAGACGCTCCAGTCGGAAACGCGGCAAGGCTGCCGCAAATAGGCAATCGCCGAGCCCGCCGCAGCAGTCTCCGGTAGCGGAAGTTGGGTCGGAGCCTGAGACGGAAACTGCGGTTGCGACTCTCGAGCTGGAGCTGTTGGAGCAGGAGTCGAACGAGCCGGAACCGCTAGATCCTGAGGCGGTCGACTTCGCCACGGCTGCGCCGGAGAGCAGGACCGTCGAGATGGCTTCGCACGAGATCGGGCCGCCCGCCCCGTCGGAGCCGAGCGTCGAAAGGTCGCTTGCCTATCTGTCTGAGACCGCGGGCCAGCTTGACGACGAAGCGGTGAAACAGAACCTTGAACAGTCGGAGGAAGTGCTCGAATCGCCATCGGCGTTCGTCGGCCCGCCCGCTCCTCCGGCTGCCAGCGGATCGTTCGTCTTCCTGGGGCAGATCTGTTTGGCGCTGTCGTTTGCCCTGCTCTCCGAACCATTCCAACTGTTGCTGCCGTGGCGGCCCCAGACGAGCGGCATGTTGGCGACGTTCTTGTTCTTGGCTGCAATGGCCACGCTGTTCCGTCCCCTGGCGCAGTTGGTCGACGAAGTGCGCCGCCAGACGCCAGGCTGGAGCGAGCGCCTGCAGCACGCTGCGGCTTTGATGGCCGTGGGCGGCGGTCTTGCGCTGGCTTTCGTTAGCTTCGCCGGCAACGCCTCGGCGCCGTCGGTCACGCCGGAAACGGTGCGGCAGACCGTTCTCGACTGGGCGGATCGTTCCGGTTTCAACGCGCAGCCTGAGCCCGCGACCCCAGCCTACTTTTTCGCCTATACGCTCCATCTGGACAGCGATCTGCCCGTCACGGTCTCGCGTACCAAGGCGCGTCCGAACGATCTGACCGTCGCGGCGACGTTGCGCCTCAGTGGCGAACACCGTGGCGCCTTCAGTGGCATGGCTGGCGGCCAGCAGGAGCAGTTCCGCAACAGCCTCCAGTCTGAGCTGGGCGACGGCGTCGAGATTCGCTTCGAGCTCCCGAATGCGGTCCACGTGGAGCAGCAAATCCCCATCAAGGCGCTCTCACGCGCCACTTTCCATCAAGCCGTGCTGGACGCCGATGCAGCTTTGGCCCGCGTACGCAGCAAGGTCCAGGGTCGGTAACCAAAGATACATCAGCCCTGGTAGCGGGACTCTTCTTCCGCGTGGACCCCTTGGCTTAACTCGCGCCAGCGGAAGCGCTCCAGCCAGCGGTTGCTCTTGCCCTCGACTGCGTCGGCGATGATCCCGCCTAGCAACGGCGCCATCTGCATGGCGTGACCGCTGCCCCCGGCGGCGACCGTCACGTTCGCGCGTTCCGGATGGCGGTCGATCCACAGGTGGCCATCGAGCGTATCGCTATAAAGGCAACGCCGGGTGAAGACCACCTCGGCGTCGGCGAGAGCGGGCATGGCGGCGGAGAGAAACGTGCGCAAGGAACGATGGTCGTCTTCGGTGACCACGCGCGGGTCGCGGTAAGGGTCAAGCTCCAAGCCCACTCCGTGATTGGCGACCTTCACTACGCCTTCGCGCGGATGTAGCGGGAAGCCGTACCACCCGCTACGGCTGACGTCGGCCAGAAAAGTAGGGAAGGCTGCGTCAACGAACAACTCCGGCGTCTTCGGTTTCAAGTGAAATACGGGGTGGCCGGTGGCGCGCATTGCACCGCGCAGCTCTGGCAGCAGGTACGGCGTCCATGAACCCGTGCAGACAGCAACGTGGTCTGCCTCGAAAATACTGCCATCAGCGGTACGGACGCTGTTGTTCTCGAGCGCGCAGACGCCGCGGTTTTCATGGACCGCTACGCCTCGTGAGCGGGCATCCGCGGTAAGCGCCGCCACCGTGCGTGCGCTCTCGCAATAGCCGCCCACTGCGTGGAAGAAACCGTCCGCATAAACGTCCGCGTTCCAAGCAGGAAGCGTTCACGGATCGCAGCGCTATCGAGCCGCTGTGGCCGGTGTGCTCGTTCGAGCAGGTTGCGGTAGCTTTCGTAGGCGAATTCGCCCGGCTGCATGGGTTCGCGCGAGAGTAGTACGACGCCGGTCTCGTGGTAGAGCGGCTGCTGGAAGCGCTCGTTCCAAGCGCGCCAGACGGGGATGGCCTCCTCGATCAGCGCCATGTACTCGGTATCGGAGCCGTATTCCATGCGTACGACTTTGCTGATGTCGGTGGAGGCGGCGTCGGGATGCGGGATGGCGCCTTGGTCGAGCAGCGTGACGGAATGGCCGCGGCCGCGCAGCGCGAGTGCGGCGGTGACGCCGAAGACCCCGGCGCCAAGGATGAGGATGTCGCTCGAGGGCACCGCCCATTTTCGTCATACGGTCGGGGCGAGCGGCAAGCGCCGCCGAGGCGGTGCGACCTACAATCGAATCGATGCTACGAATCGCACTCCTAAGCCTATGTTTGGCGCTCACGGCTTCCGCCAAGAACGCGAAGAACGTGATTCTCTTCCTGGGCGACGCTGGCGGAATCGCCACGCTCAACGCCGCCAGCCTGCTCGGCCACGGCGAACCTCAAAAGCTCTACATCCAGAGCATGCCCCACATCGGCCTGTCAGACACATCGACAGCCTCGAACTGGGTTTCCGATTCCGCCGCCGGCATGACGGCGATCGTCACCGGCCAGAAGACGCACAACGGCGTGATCTCGCAAGGGCCGGACGCCGTGCGCGGCAAGAGCGACGGCGCGACCCTGAAGACCATCCTCGAGTACGCCGAGGAGAAGGGTCTCTCGACCGGCGTGATTACGAACATGACCTTCACCGACGCCACCCCGGCGGCGACCTACGCACATGCCAACAACCGCCGCGACTTCGCGCGTATCTTTCACGACCTGCTCAATCCGAGCTATGGCGACGGTGTGGATGTGCTGATCGGCCCGGGCCGCAGCGCCGTCGACAAGGACCTTGCCGAGAAGAATCAGCCCAGCATCGCTGCGGCCATGCAGCAGGCGCAGCGTCCGCTGTACGAATCGCTCGAAGCAATTCCCACCGATGCTCGCCGCGCCATCATGATCGTGGAGAACCGCGATCAGTTTTCGCTCAAAGATGCTGTCGACCGCGCAATCACAATGTTGTCGAAGAATCGCAAAGGCTTCTTCCTGATGGTGGAAGGCGACATGCACACCTCGAAAGTTGAGGATGGGCTGCGGCGTGCGCTGTTGCTTGACGATACGATTCGCGCAACGGCCAATCGTGGGCTCAAGAATACGCTGATCCTGTTCACCGCCGACCATTCGTTTGACCTTCGCATCGCGGGTGGCGAGCACGGCAAGCCGCTGCTCGACGGCGAAGAGGGTTACCAGAAGGACGGTTCCTATCGCGGGAAGGCGATCCGCATGGAAGACGATCACACGGGCGAGGAAGTAGTGGTGGCGGCGCAAGGCCCGGGATCGGAACGAGTCCACGGGTACATGCCGAACACGCAGATCTTCAACATCATGATGCAGGCGTTCGGCTGAAAGTAGCCGTTGAGGAGTGCCTTGCGCAACTGAGCCCCGGCAGCGATGCTGGGGTTTTGACGCTGGCGATCCCGAAATGTAAAACCCCGGCATCGCTGCCGGGGCTCGGTTCGGAGGCGATGTTCTCAACGCGCTCTACGTCTCCGGCTTGTAGGTCAGCGCGGGATCAGCCACGTCGAACTTCGGACCGTCCTCGTTCCAGTCCTCGGCAGGGAACATGCGCCCGGAGCCCATCGCGCCGCCGATCTCCTTTACCGTCACCGACACCTTGCCGTTCTTCACTTGGGCCCAGACCCAGTGGTAGAAGCGGCCGTCCTGAAAACCCTCTCCGCGCACCAGTCCGCCGGTCATCTGGCCGCCCGAGCTGCCCACTTCCATGTAGACGATTCCCTCGCGCACCCGCCGCACGAAGCGATGGCCGTGGCCGCTGATGATGTGGCTCACGGCGTACTTCTTGGCGAGAGCGTGCAGCGGCGAGGGGCTATCCTCGGCCTCGAGCTCGGCGATCCAGAAGGGGTGATGGAAGAGGATGAACTTCGGGTTCTTATCCTTGTTCGCTTCGAGGTCCTTCTCGAGGAAGGCGAACTGCGCCGGGCTCAGGCGCCCCCGGTAGGGATCGTCGCGCTGACCCACGGTGTCGAGCACGGTGAAGTGCGCGTCCTCGTAATCGAAGCTGTAGTGGGTCGGCCGGCCCGCTTCCTGCTCGTAGAGTTGCTTCGAGACGTCCGACCAAACATCGTGATTGCCGACGGTAAAGTAGAGCGGGTAGTGGTTGTAGCGCGCCCAGATCGGCCGCATGTCCTTCCACTCCTGCTCGGCCGTGGCGTCGTCGCCGCCCTGGATGGTGTCGCCCACGTTGACGACGAAGTCGGGGTGCAGCAGGTCGACTTCTCGCCAGACGCGGCCGTAGATCTGCGGCTGCGCGCCACCGGTGCGATCGCCGATGATGGCGAACCGAAAATCGTTCTTCGGCTCCTCGACGGCTCGCAGCCCGAGCGCCGCAAAGGCCGAAAGAACCAAGCCGTTCACGATCCAGAAGCGTTTGGGGTTTCGCATGGCGCTTCCGAGCTTACGCTGCTTTGGGGCTCTGCGGCAACGGGATCGAAATAAGTTCTGGAGATCGCCCGCCTCCGTCGCGAAAACGCGCGCCACGCCGCAACTCATCGGTAACCAGCTCCCCGTTTGGCGTCTCGCACCGGGCTCCGCTATTCTACGAGCGGTATGTCTTCAACTACTCGTCGTACGTTTTTCATGGGCGCCGCCGCGGCCGTATCGGCCATGCGGGTCTGGGGCGCGAATGATCGAATCCCCGTCGCCATCGTAGGAATCGGAGGGCGTGGAACAACACACCTGAAGACTTACGCCGGCCTCCCCGGCGCGCAGATCGTCGGCCTGTGCGACGTCAACCAGCCGGCCCGCGAGAAGGCGCAAGCCTTCCTCACCCGCGAGGGCCACGACAAGGCCAAAGAATTCATCGACATGCGCGACGCCTTCGCCGACAAGGACGTTCACGCCGTCTCGATCGCTACGCCGAACCACTGGCATGCGCTCGCGTCCATCTGGGCGATGCAGGCCGGCAAGGACGTCTACTGCGAGAAGCCCGCCTCGTACAACATCTACGAAGGCGGCCGCATGATGGAAGTGGCGCGCTCGACCAAGCGCATGCTGCAGATCGGCTCGCAGCACCGGTCCACGCCGTTCAAGATTCGCGCCATGGCGGCATTGCACGGCGGGCTGATCGGCGACATCTACCAGGCCCGCGGGCTCTGCTTCAAGCGCCGCAAATCCATCGGCCACAAGGAGGACTCCCCGACGCCTCCAGGGCTGGATTGGGACATGTTCCTCGGGCCCGCCCCGATGCGTCCGTTCAATGAGCTGCGCTTCGCCTACAACTGGCACTGGTTCTGGGACACCGGCAATGGCGACATCGGCAACCAGGGCGTCCACCAGCTTGGCGTGGCGCGCTGGGCCATGGGCGACCCCGGCTGGCCCAAGGCCGCGTACGCGCAAGGCGGCAAGTACGCCTACACCGACGACCAGGAGACTCCGAACACTCTCGCGGCTTCGTATGACTACGGCGGACGCGAGCTGATCTTCGAGGTGCGCGGACTGCACACCAACGCCGAGGGTTCGATCCCGAAGCCCAGGAAGACCGCGCCGACCAGCGGCGTAAAGCCGCTCGAGATCATGGTGGGCAACCTGTTCTACGGCACCGAAGGTTGGGCCGCGATGAACGACAGCGGCTTCCAGGCCTTCAAGGGCGAGAGCA
Source organism: Bryobacterales bacterium (assembly GCA_041394905.1). Lineage (GTDB taxonomy): Bacteria > Acidobacteriota > Terriglobia > Bryobacterales > UBA6623 > RI-231. Next base: position 39,953 of record JAWKHJ010000033.1, read on the forward strand.
ACGAGCTCGTGCTCGAAGAAAAGGACGGCGACGAGAACACCACGTCGCTCCACATGCAGAACTTTCTCGACGCCGTGCACTCGCGCAAGCACGAAGAGCTGCATGACGAGATCGCCATCGCGGCCCCCAGCGCGGCGCTCTGCCACCTGGCGAACATCAGCTACCGAGTGGGCCGCAGGCTCACCCTGGAGAACGGGCCGAAGTTCGTCGACGACGCTGAGGCGACGAAGATGATCACGCGCGAGAAGTACCGCAAGCCGTACGTGGTGTAAGCCGTCGACCGGATCGTGTTCAACGAGAGCCGCGGACGCATGTCCGCGGCTCTTTTACGTGAAGAGCTCCTGCATGCGCTTGGCGACGATTTGCTCCTCGCCCGGCTCGTTCATGAAGACGCAGAAGGCGATGCCTCCATCAGGCGCCCCGGCGACGGCGATACGCGGTTCGCCGTCCATTAACTCCGCTTCAATCGTTTTGCGGTCCTTGCCGACCTTCTCGGCGTCCCACCAAACGCCAATGCGATGCACCTTGCGGACGTTCTCGTGGCGCAGCATCTCCACACGCAACGCTGGGATCTGCTCGAGCTCGCCCTTGAGCCATTGCGCCTGACGCTCGCATTCGGCGTTGATCTTGTCGAAGTCGAGCTGCGAGTAAATCTCGCACGCCGTCCAAAGCGCGACCATCCCTTCGCGGTCTACCTTCATCGGCCGCCCTTGCGAGTCCGAATGCGGGTTGGAGTTGAGCCAAGCCTTGCGGACCATCTCCTTAGGGCCTGCTAGAATTCCCGTCGATTGCGGCCCGCGCATGTGCTTGCCGCCGGAGATGGCGAGCAGGTCGCAACCGGAGGCGGCGAAGTCGGGAATGTTCTTCCACGGCGGCAGCATGTTGGCGCAGTCGGCCAGCACGGGCACTCCCGCGGGCTTCGTCACCGACAGCACGTCCTCGATGCGCACCCAGTCGCCCCAGTCATAGTCATCGTTGTTGCCCGGCAGGAAGTAGACCATCGCAGTGTTGTCGTTGACCGCGGCTTTGAGGTCGTCGAGTGTTTCCACCTCGACGATCTTGACGCCCGCGCCCCGCACGGCATGGTCATAACTGATGCGGTGGCACTTCTGGATGATGACCTCGTTCTTCATGCCGTCGAGGTTGGGGAGCTGGCGGATCTTCACCGGGTCGTCGCCGGCCACGCAGGCATAGGTGCCGATGGCGATGGCGCCGGCGGCCCCGGTCGAGACCATCGCAGACTCGGTTCCGCACAGCTTGGCCAAGCGCTCGCCGATCGCCTCCTGCAACTCTTCGAGCACGATGTACTCGCGCGCGGCCTCGGCTTGCGCCTGGAAGCACTCCTGCCACTGCTTGGAGGCGCCCAGTGTGGTGTGCGTGCCGCGGAAGTTCAGGATGGGGCGCAGACCGAGGCGTTCGTAAACGGTGGGCCCCGAGGCTGTCTCGGCCGCTTTGGGCGCACAAGCGGAAATGCCCATGAGCGAAGCGAGTCCGCCGGACTGCAACCAGTGGCGTCGAGAGATCGGCATGGCCCTACTATACTGCTCCCGGCCAAGGAGTTTCGCTCCTCTGGAAAACTTACACGCGACCAAAGCGGACCGGTGGTTTTTGCCGGGTCTTCGGCATCGGTCTTCGCCTGCGAAATGAGACCCAAAAGGCTGATTCTAGGAGTGTTTTCTCAATTCGAGCGGGTTTGGCCCGCCGCTTGCTCCCTAAGGTCCCGACGGCAATCAGGAGAAAACGACATGGTGCGAATCCTAGCCGCCGTGAGAAATGGCGACAAACTTTACTCCCAAGCGGGCCGCTACGTACTGCCCCGGGATGTGCGTCCCCAGCCCCAAACCGGCCCCTTGGACAACTGGCTGCTCGAAGATGAAGCGGTCAAGCTCATCGAGATGGGCTTGCTGATGAAGGACCGCTCTGGCTTCCTGCGCGCGGGCCCCAACTTGATCTGACTTCCTGCCGCTGCGTCCGGCGCTTGTGTACGCTGTTAGGACGCATGAACATCTTCGTCTGCTTGAAACAGACGGCCGCGCGAGATTCGGCTCTGCGCGTGGCCGCCTCGGGCGACTGGGTTGACGACGCTGACCTGTCGCATGAGATGAACGAGCCGGACGCCTTCGCTCTCGAAGAGGCCTTGAGGCTGAAAGAGGAACACGGAGGCGAAGTGGTGGCGGTCTCCGCCGGACCCGCCCGCGCGGCCTCGACCATCCGCGAAGCCCTGGCAAAAGGGGCCGACCGCGGCATTCTGATCGAAGACGACGCCTTCGCCGACAGCGACCCCCTGGTGACGGCAAGGGCGCTCGCCGCCGCCATCGCCAAAGAGCCGCATGACCTGGTGCTGACCGGGTTGCAGTCCGATGACGCCGGTTTCGGACAGGTCGGTGTGATTCTCGCCGAGCTCCTGGGCGTCCCACACGCGACGATCATCATGCAGATCGTAGCGTCGGACGGCGGCTTGAAGGTGAAGCGCGAGCTGGAGGCCGGCTGGTTCCAGCACGTCGAGATGCCGTTGCCTGCGCTGCTCGCCATTCAGTCCGGGATCAACAAGGTTCGCTACGCCACCCTGATGGGCATCAAAAAGGCGAAGTCCAAACCGATGGCTCGTCTCACGCCTGCCGAGCTCGGTGTGAGCCTGGAGCCGGCGCAACGCATCCTCAAGCTGTATGCGCCGCAAAAGAGCAAACAGACGGTGATGCTCGAAGGTTCGCCGCAAGAGCAAGCCAAACAGTTGGTCGAAAAACTTCGCTTCGAGGCGCGAGTGCTATGAGCGTACTTCTGATCGCAGAACGCGGACACAAGATGAGCTGGGAGGCGCTGGCCGCCGCGCAGCAACTGGCATCGGCCCTAGGCTCGGAGGTTAAGGCTGTGGCCATTGGCGCGGGCGTCGCCGAATACGCCGACGAGCTTGCCGGCGCGAAGGTGGCCGAAGTCCTCGCCGTCGACCACGAACTGCTCGCCGCCTACACGCCGGACGGCTTCACCCTGGCGCTCGCGCAGCTCATCGAACAAGAGAAGCCCGCCGTCGTGCTGTTTCCGCACACCTATCAGGTGCGCGACTACGCCCCCAAGCTCGCGACGAAGATGGGCAAAGCCTTCCTCAGCGACGCGACGGCCATGCGTGTCGAAGACGGGCGTCCGGTCTTCGTGCGCCAGCTCTTCCAGGGCAAGATGAACGCCGACGTCGTGGCCGAAGGCGACGGCCCAGTCTTCGCGTCCGTCCAGGCCTCGGCCTACCGCGCCGATGCGGTGGAGAAGGGCGAAGCAAAGGCGCCGGTGCGTGCGGTCGCCGTCACGCTTGACGCCTCAGAGATCCGCACCAAACCGCTTGAGCCGTTCCAAGAAACAAAGGGTGGCGTGGACCTGACCGCCGCCGAACGCATCGTCTCGGTTGGCCGCGGCATCCAGGGGCCGGAGAACCTGCCCGTGGCGGAGAAGCTGGCGGCGGCGCTGGGCGCGGAGATCGCCGGCTCGCGCCCGGTGATCGACAACGGCTGGCTCCCGCTCGAGCGCCAAGTGGGCAGCTCAGGCCAAGTCGTTACGCCGAAGCTCTACCTCGCCTTGGGCATCTCCGGGGCGATCCAACACGTGGTTGGTATGAAGGGCGCTCAGACGATCGTAGCGATCAACAAGGATGACTCCGCGCCGATCTTCGAGATCGCCGACTACGGCATCGTTGGCGACCTGTTCGAAGTGGCCCCAGCGCTGACGGAGGAGTTGGGGAAGGGATAGGCGTGTGCGTTGGCCATGCCAACGCCCGACGAATCTATTGCTCTCTCCCGAACGTCGCAGTCGACGCAGGCCAACGAGCGGCTATACTAGCGGAGCCGGTCACCGTTCAAAGATTTCGATGCTGGGACCTAATTGCGGTTCTGAAGGGGCGTCCGTTGGAAATCCGACGGTCCCGCGCACTCGGTTCTTCCCGCCACGTCATGAAGCATACTGCGGATGGCGTCTGCCCGCGTTCGAACGAAGCCTGACTCTGGTCGTTCGGACGCCAAATGCACGCGATGGGAGCGCTTCCCTACCGTGGCTGGAGCCGGCTGCCAGCAGCCAGCGCTCCCGAAACATCAATCAAGGGCTGATCGCAATCGTCGCTCATCTGGCGGTAGCGGAGGCCGAGTAGAGGCCAAGTCGACGGTCAAGGGTTTCGAGCGTCGACTCCGTGTTCAACGGCACCCGCTACCGGTCCAGCACCGCCAGTTGCGTCGGCCGTCAGGCCCGCGCGTGTCACAAGGCACAGATGCGCATCGTTGCAGACCGGCTCATAGATTGTGAACACCAGTCCCGAAAGCCCGTCAAGCACCGCGCCAGAAGCGACGGCCCTCTCAAGTTCGACCAGCCAAGAAAGCAAGTAGGGGTGTTGTCCCCCGAACGCAGACTCGATTTCGTCATAATCTTCTCAAACCTCAAACCCAGTCACGAACCAAAGCCCTTGAGTGCTGAGAGTCAGCGAAACGAACACATGCAGCACGGAGAGCGCATACGGCCACGACAGGTAGTAAATCACAAGTCGGATCGGCAACGATTCTCCCGTTCCCCAAAGGGCAAACTCGCCTAGCCGTGCAGCCAAGTAAAGGTCACCTGCATCCAAGTGGGGTAGCGAAAGACGGCGAGCCCCGAAGATGTCTGATAGCCGTCTGAGCCATGAAGATGCTGATTCCTACGCTACTGCGCGCCCGCCGCAAACCTGCGGAAGAAGCTATCCTCTCGCCACTGCGGACGCGCTTCGTCGTTGGCCAACTCGCGGGTCAGCGTCAGCATCAACTCGTTGAACTTCGCCGCCGCCTCCTTGTCCACCGGCTGTTCGAGGTCATCCGAAGGCGAGTGGTACCGCGTGTGGAACCACTCGTCGAACACCTTCTCCTCTGGCGAATCCGCCTCGTACCCAAAGCCCAAAAACAGCGCCGGCACACCCTTGCGGATGAAGTTGTACTGGTCGCTGCGGATGAAGATGTTCCGCTCGGGCTCAGGGTCCGGCTGGACTGCGACGCCCATCGGGCTTGCCGCCGCCCGCAACCGGTCCGCAATGTCGGACTCATCCAAACCATATCCGCGTGCGACGGTCAGCGGGACGATCGGCAGGAACATATCCAGGTTCACGTTCGCGACGACCTGCCCCATCTCGACCGTCGGCCGCTCCGAGTAGTAGCGCGAACCCAGCAACCCTTTCTCCTCGCCCGTACAGGCGAGCAGGAGCACCGAGCGCCGCGGAGCCTCGCCTTCGCGCAGCGCACGAGCCACTTCGATCAGCGTCGCGACACCGGACGCGTTGTCCATCGCTCCGTTGTTGATCGTGTCGCCGTTGACGGGCTTTCCCACTCCGATGTGGTCCAGGTGCGCCGAGAGCAGCACGTACTCGTCCGCCAAGTCCGGATCCGTGCCGGGCAGGATCGCGACCACGTTCTCTGAAGTCGCATTGGCCTGCTCCAGCGTAACCTTGGCGCGTAGCTTGCCCGGTAGCGCGAACTTCGGCAAAGGCTTCTTCTCGCGGTCGAGGGCCAAAATCTCCTCGAAGCTATGCCCGCTGCTGTCGAATAGCATCTCGGCATGCTCCGGGTTCACCCGAACCGAGGCCTTCGCCGTCGGCAATCCAATCGCTAGCGCCGGGTCTGCCAAATCCATCGACGTCTGGAACCGAAACTCGGCGGCGCGTTCCCACGGGATCTCCGTCAGCCGCGGATTGGGGATGTAGACGTAGGCGATGGCTCCGCTGCGCTCAAACCGTTTTCGCGACTCGTCCGAGGACTGGTAGTGCGACGCGAGCGCGCCCGGAATCTCCGGCGGAGCGCCTTGCAGCATCACCAGAATCTTGCCCTTCGTGTCGAGCCCGGCAAAGTCGTCGTACTCGAGCTCCGGGACCTGCATTCCGTATCCGACGAAAACCATCTCCGCTTCGAGCGGTTGTCCGGAGTCGCCGACTTGGCGCAGCACGGCCTGCTCGCCCAGCGTCAGCGGCGTCTCCTTCCCATCACGGACGAGCGACAAGCTGGACTCGTCTTCGATCAGCCGGCGCGTGACCAGATCGAGCGGTTGCAGATATCCCGACGTCCCGGCCTCTTTCAGCCCTAGTTCTTGGAATTGGCCGGCCACGTATTCGGCCGCCTTGTGGTGCTCCGGGCTGCCTGTTTCGCGACCCTTCATGTCATCCGAGGCCAGAAACTCGATGTGGCGCCACCAACGGTCGCCGGCTGAGCTCTCGCTGGCGGGCTCGGGGCTTCCACCGCAGGCGGCCGCCAGCAGAAAGGCCGCCAAGGCAAGCGATTGAAGTTGTGGGCGCATGTAAGTCCTCGTGTTCGAGCCGGATGGAGCCTACAGCTTAACCGGATCTCCCGGCGAGAAGGACTCGCTCCTTTTGCCCACTTGCGCGTTTTCCAAGCTTCCGCGATGGATTACCTCATCACCGCTTACCGAGTTGCCCAATCAGCAGACCCGCCGCGACGCCGATCAACAGCGCCGCCGTCATCTTCTTCATAGCGCCGAACTCCACGAAGCGCGTGCCCTCAGGCGTGATCTCGAGCGCTCCCGCCGGAGTCGCTCCGAGTCCGCCCCCTCCGCCGCCTTTGCGCGTCATTTCGCCGCTCTCGTCCTCAGTTGGTTCGCGGTCAATGCCGCCGCCGAACCCATAGCCCACCCGCGCCACCGGGATGATCGTACGGTCCCCGCTGTGAATCGGGTCGCCGAAAACGTTGCGCACGCTTGCATACTTGCCGATACGCTCGCCAAGCGAGCCCAGGAATTGTTCGATCTCCATGACTGCCTCCGGTTTTATTGTGCTCTTCAACGCAAGATAGGGGTTAGTTCTAACCGGAAGTCCTCAACACACGGGATCGAGCTCGAATGGCATCCACGCCCCCGCGTGCTACGATACGCGATTGGGAGCGCGGGCCCGTTGCCCGCGCTCGTGCTATCTCTAGGCTTCTGCGATGTATCAGGTCATCGCCCGCAAATACCGTCCCCAGCGTTTCGATGAAGTGGTCAGCCAGGACCACGTCAAGCGCACCATTGCCAACGCCGTCGACCAAGGTCGCATCGGCCACGGCTATATCTTCTCGGGCCCGCGCGGCACGGGTAAGACGACCATGGCCCGCATCCTGGCCATGTCGCTCAACTGCACCGACGGCCCCAAGTCGAGCTTCGACCCCGACGATCCCGTCTGCAAGGAAATCGCTGCCGGCGCGGCCATGGACGTCATCGAGATCGACGCCGCGTCCAACCGCCGCATCGACGACATCCGCGAGCTGCGCGAGAACGTGCGCTACCGGCCCGCGCGCGACCGCTACAAAGTCTTCATCATCGACGAAGCGCACCAGATCACCAACGACGCCTTCAATGCGTTGCTCAAGACGCTCGAAGAGCCGCCCGAGTGGGCCGTCTTCGTGCTCTGCACCACCGAGCCGCAGGCCATCCCCGCCACCATCCACTCGCGCTGCCAAAGTTTCCACTTCCGCACCGTGGACATGGAGCAAGTGATCGGCCGCATGCGCTGGATCTGCGAGCAGGAAGGCATCCAGGCCGACGACGATGCGCTCACCGCGATCGCGCTGGCCGGCGACGGCTCCATCCGCGATTCGCTCTCGACGCTCGACCAGGCCATCGCCTCCTGCGGCGACAAGCTCGGCGCCAACGAGGTGCGCGACCTGTCGGCGCCATCCCCGCCGAGGTGATGGATGCAGCATCGTCGAGGCGCTCGCCAATGGCGACGCCCCCGGCATGCTCGCCATCGTCGATGGGCTGTTCCGTGACGGACGCCATCCGCAGCATTTCGTGGGCGAGCCTCGCGCTACTTCCGCAACTTGATGGTGATGAAGGTGGCCGGCGTGGAGACCAAGCTGGTGACTGCGGGGCGGGGGGAGAGCGCAAGCGCGCAGCCCTTGCGATTGAACGCTTTAGCGCGGAAGACCTCACGCGGTACGTGCAGCTGCTTTTGAACCTCTACCGCGACTTGCAAGAGGCCGGGCAGCCGCGCTTCCACCTCGAGATCGGGATGCTCAAGCTTGTCTACGCCGGCAAGCTGCGCCCCATCGAAGAGGCCATCGCAGGCGCGTGGCCGGCGGCGGCCGCAAGCCTCAGGCGGCGGCGCCTCGAAACCCAGCGGCGGCCCCTCAGGCGGCATGCGCGGACGGAGACCGCACCGATCCCCTGCCGCCACTGCGTCCCGCGCCGGCGCCGCAAGCTCCCGGGCCTCCCGACCGGAACCGCCGCCTCCAGCGCCGGCCCCGGCTCCTGCACGCATGGCCGCGTCTCCGCCGCCTGTTCCTCCTCGGCCCGCCCCAGCGCCGGCTGCCCAAGCCCGCGCCTGCCTTCTGCGGCGGCTTCGACTCGGACCTCCGCGCCAAGGCCGTCGCCTTATTGCGCGACGCCGGAAACGACTTCATCGCCTCGACGCTCCAACACACATCGGTCGAGGAGTCCGGCGACGCCGTCGTCGTGCGCGCCACGGCGGAAGATCGCACCACGCTCGGAGTTCGATTGGCAGTCTGCCGAACAGGCTCTCCAGAAGGCTGCTGGGCGCAAGGTGTGTGTTACACTGGGACCCAATCTGGCCGAAACAGAGGGTCGAGAATGTCCGGAAGAGCCGGCTGAAGACGGCTCTCCCGTGGCCGACCAAACCACCCAACGGGCGCTCGAGGATCCTGACGTCCAAACCTTTCAACAGCTCTTCCCAGGCCAGGTGCGGGAAGTGCGCAACTTGCGGGAGTTTTCTTAGATGCGAATGCCAGGCGGCAACATGCAAAAGATGCTGGCCCAAGCCCAGCAGGCGCAGCAGAAATTAAAGGAAGAGATCGCCAAGATCAAGGTCGAAGCCTCCACCGGCGGCGGCATGGTCACCGTCAAAATGGACGGCCAGAAGCATCTCACCGACGTGCAAATCGATCCCGAGGCCGCTGGCGACGTCGAGATGTTGCAGGACATGATCCTGACCGCCGTCAACGAAGCCGCCAAGCGCGTCGACGAGGAATCGCAAGAGAAGATGCGCGGCATGCTGGGCGGAATGGGCCTGCCGCCGGGCATGTTCTGAGGCCATGACATCCGATCTCGCGGCGCCGATGTCGCGCCTTGTGGACGAGCTCAAACGCCTGCCGGGCATTGGAGCCAAGTCCGCGCAACGGATCGCCTTCCACTTGCTCGGGGCGCCGCGTGAAGACGCGGACCGGCTGGCGGGGGCGATCTCGGAGATGCGCGCCTCCATCCAACTCTGCGCGCGCTGCAACAACATCGCCGAAGGCGAATTTTGCCCTATCTGCTCGGACCCGAATCGTGACCGCACTACCGTCTGTGTGCTCGAGCAACCGAACAACATCCTGATCGTCGAGCGCACCCGCCAATACAACGGGCAGTACCACATCCTGCACGGCTCGATTTCGCCTTTGCGCAATATCGGGCCTGAAGATCTGAAACTCGCGAACTTGCTGGAGCGCTTGAAGGGCGGGGAAGTCACAGAGATCATCCTGGCCACCAGCCCGACGACCGAGGGGCAAGCGACGGCCAGCTACCTGGCGCGCCTGCTCAAGCCGCTCGGCGTCCGCGTAACCCGCATCGGCATGGGGATCCCGGTCGGCAGCGAGCTCGAGTTCATCGATGAAGCCACCATGATGGAATCGATCGAAGGCCGCCGCGAGATCTGAATGGGTTGTCAGAGCCGCAGGCGCCAGCCTGCGGTACGTCCAAACAGCTCAGCCCTTGCCACCTGCCGCAAGCCCGCGCATCCCGCTCTGATTGCTTCAAAACAGCAGCGAAAACCCAGCCGAAACCTCGAGCGAATGCAGCCGCCCGCTCAGCCCGTTCAAGTCCAAGAAGTTCGGCTTGCCCGTCACGTGGTCGCGCGCGTCCACGCGCATGCCGACCCAGCGGCTGAGCTTGAATTTCAACCCGCCGCCGTAGTTATACCCGAACTTGTTCTCGTTGCGGCCGTCCCGAAAGATCCCTCCGTCTCCGGGCGAAAACGTCGTGTACCCGGCGCCCGCCGTCACAAACGGCCGGACCATGCTGCCTTTCGGCATCACGTGCAGCACGAAGTTGTAGGCGAACTGTTGCATGCGCGCCGTGCTCTCGGGCGCGCCGCCGATCTCGATGTCGTGGCGCTCATATCCATACGTAAGCTCGTGGCCGGTTAGCGCTCCTGAGTTGAACGAGACCCGCGCTCCGGCGCGCCATCCGTCGGCCAACTGGATCTCCTGTGCGCCGATCCCGTAACGCCCGATGTCGCCGCCGCTGGGCCGCGCGAAACCCGCGAACACCGTCGCCTCTCCGCTTTGGGCGCGCAGGGCCAAAGGCGCAATTGCCATTGCAAGCGTAAAAAGAACGACGATTCGAGCTGTCATGGGGGACTGAGGGCCAGAATAGCACGCGGTTTGGCAGGTACAATCAAAGGGTTAGAGCCGGCTGCCGGTCCCCCCGCCGATGCCACGAGTCTCCTTCTTTCTCCCCCTGCTGCTCGTCTGCGCTGCGCCGCCCGCGGCGTCGCCGCATCCTGTTTTCTCGGAGCGGTCGATCGTCAATGCAGCCAGCTTCGTGCCGGCCCAACTCAATGGCGGCTCCATCGCGCGCGGCTCCATTTTCACGATTTTCGGGACGGCCATTGGCCCCAAAACACCGGCCCAAGCGCAGCAATTTCCACTGCAAGGCACGCTGTCGGGCGTGACAATCGTCATCTCGCAACCGGGCTTGCCCGCCGTCCCGGCCTTGCCGGTCTTTGTCAGCGAAGGCCAGATCAACGCCATCATGCCCTCGAGCGCTCCGCTCGGTCCGGCAACCATCCAGGTCGAGTACAACGACGGCGACGGTCCTGCACAATCCAGCCCCGTGCGTGTCGACGTGGTCGACTCGTCCTTCGGCATCTTCACCGCCACCGGCCGCGGCGTCGGGCCCGCCATCGCGTTCAACTTTGAGAGCGCGGCCGACCAGCCGCTCAACGCCACCACCACCAGCGCCCGCCGCGGCCAAGTCGTCACCTTGTGGGGCACCGGCCTTGGAGCAGTCGTCGGCGGAGACGACCGCCCTCCCAGCGAGACCGGCGCCGTGGTTGACGTGCAGGCGCGCGCGCAAGTGCAAGTTTGGGTCGGCGGAGCGCAGGCCCAGACCATCCTTTACGCGGGTCGCAGCCCCGGCTTCGCCGGCCTCGACCAAATCAACTTCGTCGTGCCCGACCAAGCCGCGCTCGGCTGCTATTCGCCGGTGTGGGTCAAGGTCGTGGGCGGCAAGGTAAGCAACGTCGCCACTCTAGCCATCGCCGACGCCCCCGGCGCCTGCACCGACGCGGTGAACCCCTATCTGGCTCCGGCGTCGGCGCGCGGCTCGGCATGTTTCGCCGCAGCGCGTTCGCTTCGGAGATCGGCCTTCGGTCACCAACATCGACACCGCCAGCGCTTCGTTCCAAGAGCTCACCAACCGCGCCTTCTTCTTCAACCCCGCGCTCAGCCTGCCGCCCCGCGGGACGTGCCTTGCTCATCCACCCGCCGGCTCGGACTCCAGAGGGCCTGGCGCGGAGCGCCCCCTCCGCCCCCCGAGGCCGGCGCTCGATGATTCTTCGCGGCCCCAACGGCGGGCGCGAGATCATGCGCACCGGCTACGGCTACTACGAGGCCTTACTCGAGGCGGCTTCCGCGCCTGGCCCTATACGCTCGAATCCTCTGGCGCCCGCCGTCGGCCCCATCCAGCAACCTTCTCAAATGGGCGACCCGCCGACGTTTCGCTTGCCTGGGGACGGCGTGACGATTCGGCGCGACCGTCCGCTGACGGTTTCTTGACCGGCGGCGACCTCGCAGAATGACCTGATCCGCGTGGTCGGCGTCGTCGCCGAGCGCTGTGCAGAGCGTGCGCGTCCGAGCCTTTGTTCGCCCGCACCGCGACGCCGGAGCAAGGATCGCTCGACGTGCCGGCGGACATCTTGTCACCGAATTTGCCGGCGAGCATCGGTTCCGGCGCCACGTCCACTGCGCAGTTTACGTCGGCGTCGTCAGCCCGCTGGCCGATACGTCCCGCTTCGACGCGCAAGGGCTCGACTTCGGAGCGGTCACGCCCATCGTGATGCGCGGCAAACCGGTTGTCGTGCAGTAGTCACCAAAATCCCCAAAGCAACGCCATGCCAAAAGCTCGCAGATCGTTCTTCCAACGCTTGGCCGGATGGGGCGCCGCGGCGGCCTCGGGCGCTGGTCTCAAAGCGCAGCGCGCACCGGTTCTCGTCGAGACGCCCGACGTCCCCAAACTGCCCTGGAAGATGGTCGACGGCGCGAAGGAGTTCCACCGTTGCCGAACCCGTCCACAAAATCTGATGCCCGGGCGGCCGGTCGACGTGTGGGGCTTCAACGGCTCCATGCCCGGCCCCACCATCGAGGTCAACCAGGGCGATCGCGTGCGCATCGTCTTCGAGAACAAGCTGCCCGAGATCAGCGCCGTCCACTGGCATGGCCTGGAAGTGCCGATCGCAATGGACGGCGTGCCCGGCGTTTCGATGGATCCGGTACCGCCCGGCGGCACGTTCACCTACGAGTTCACCGTGCACCAGCATGGCTCGTTCTTCTATCACTCCCACATGCCGATGCAGGAGATGTTCGGCATGATCGGGTGGTTCATCATCCACCCCGAGCAGGACTACGAGCCGCACGTCGACCGCGATTAATGCCTACGTGTTGCAGGAGTTCGCGCTGCTTTCGCCCAACAACACCGTGCCCAACACGTTGTCGATGGAGTTCAACTGGCTGACGATGAACGGCAAGGCCGGCCCGGACATCACGCCCGTGCTCTGCAAGCCGGGCGAGCGTGTGCGGCTGCGCTTCGTCAACATGGGCATGGATCACCATCCGATGCACATGCACGGCCACCAGTGGGTGACCACCGGCACTGAGGGTGGACGCATCCCGGAAGCCTCTTGGCAACCCGGCAATACGCAGCTCGTCGGCGTGGCGCAGGTGCGTACGGTCGAGTTCGTCGCCAAGTACGTGGGCGACTGGATGCTGCACTGCCACTTGCCGCACCACATGATGAACCAGATGGTCTCCATGGTCGGCCCCATGACCCACGGCGGAGGCGGAATGCAGGCCGGCCTCGGGATGCAAGAAGGCATGGGGATCATCCGCGGCGGAGGAGCGATGGGCGAAGCCAACGGCCCCGCGCTGGGGCGCGGCCTGGGCATGGCGGCCGACCACGAGCGGGCGTCGTCTGCGTTCGTTCACCAGCAGCACGGCGATGCCGCCGAGGGGGCGGAGCGCGTACCGGGCTTCCCGCAGGACATGTGGATGCCTATGGATCACCTCGTCGACCACAAGCCCGAAAACTACGGGCTGCGCAAGGAATGGACGGCTTCGATGATGGGCATGATGACGCTGATTCGCGTACTGGAGCCGGAGATGTTCGACAAGATCGCGGAACTGAAGCGACAACAGGTGCGGGCATGAGGGCGCTCGTTCTCGCATTGGCCTTCGCCCAGGTCGCACTCGCGCAGCAGCAGCCGGCGCAGGGCGCGCACGAACACCATCAACACGCGCCCGCCGCGACTCAAGCCGCTGCGCCGGAAACGGCGGCGCCCGTCGGGCCGGTTTGGCGCGTGGAAGAGCTAGAAGCCTTGGCTATCGAGCGCAACCCCACCCTACGCCAAGCGCAAGCGGAAGTCGACGCCGCCGCCGGCCTACGCCGACAGGCCGGACGCTATCCCAACATGCACGTCGGCGCGGTGGGCGACGAGCTAAATGACTCGCCCGCGTTGCGGGGTGGCGAGGTCGGTATCTTCGTCGAACAGCGCATCGTCACAGGCGGCAAATTGCAGCTGGCGCGCCAAGCCGCGGACAGCCGCAAGCTGCAAGCCGCGGCCGCGCAGCAAGCGCAACTGCAACGCGTGCGCACATCCATCCGTTCGAGCTTCTATGAAGCCCTGGCCGCGCAACGGCTGGTCGAGCTGCAACGCCGCTTGGCCGACCTCGCGGGGCAGGCTGTACGGATCTCGCAAGAGCTCGCCAACGTCGGCCAGGCAGACCGTCCCGACGTGTTGCAAGCCGAGATCGAAGCGCAATCGGCTGAGATGGCGCTGGTCGAAGCACAGTTCGACTTCGAAGCAGCATGGCGCCACTTAGCCTCCGAAGTGGGAGACGCGACGCTCGAGAGCCGCACTCTTGTCGGTGAGCTCGAGGATTTCCCGCGCATCGACGCACAAGGCGCTCTCGACCGCATTCTCGCCGAGAGCCCGGAGCTGGCCTTGGCGCGCGCCGGCATCTCCTACGCCGACGCCGAAGTGCGCCGCACGCGCGCCTCTGTCATCCCCGACATCGAGGCCGAGGCAGGCGTCCGCAATAGCCCCGCGCTTTACGGAGCCACTACGCCCATCGGGCGCGACGGCTTCTTCAAGGTGGGCGTCGAGGTGCCGCTGTTTGATCGCAAACGGGGCGCTATCCGCGCCGCCCAAGCGCGCGTGGAAGCCGCCAAGGCCGAAGCGGAACGCGTACAACTCTCGCTCAACCAGCGCATGGCCGACGCCTACCGACACTACGCCTCCTCCACCGCGCTCGCCGGTCGCTACCGCGACATCATGCTGCCCAAAGCGCAGCAAGCTTACGAGATGTACTTGCAAAACTTCCGTGGCAGTGTCCGGAGCTTACCCGCAGGTCCTAATCGCTCAGCGCAACTGGTTCCAATTGCAGCGCGACTATGTACGCACACTCGAACGCGTCTGGACGTCCGCTTTGCTCATCGACGGTTTGTTGCTCGAAGGCGCTTTGGACAGTCCTGTCGAATTGGAATAGAGCGGCTTCGAGTATCATGGGGCTTCACTCGAGGCCCCTATGGATCACAGCAGTCGTCGCAGCTTCCTTTCGATCACCGCGGCTCTCACGGGCGCGCTCGGCGCGTGCAGCAAAACCGAAGACACCGCACAGAACGCCGAGGCCCCCAGCCGTCTCGGCAAGCCTGTCAGCGGCTATGGCGAGCGTTCCGCGCACGAGACCTCCAAGCGTGGTTTCCGCGAGAGCAAAACCCCCGAAGCCAGCTCCAGCCGAACGCCGCTTGAAGACCTCTACGGCAGCATCACGCCTTCGGCGCTGCACTTCGAGCGCCACCACTCCGGCGTACCGGATCTCGACCCCGCAACGCACGAGCTTTTCATCCACGGATTGGTGGAACGCCCGCTGGCGCTCTCCATGGACGACATCAAGCGCCTGCCGTCGGTCTCCAAGGTCTACTTCGTCGAGTGCTCCGGCAACAGCGGCGGCGAGTGGGGCGCCAAGCGAGCGCCTACGGCTTCGGCGGGTCACGGACTCGCCAGTTGCAGCGAGTGGACCGGCGTTCCTCTCAAGACCGTGCTCGCCGAAGCCGGGCTAAAGCCCGAGGGCAAATGGCTGCTCGCCGAAGGCGCTGACGCCTGCCGCATGTCGCGCAGCGTTCCTGTCGAGAAGGCGCTCGACGACGCCCTCTTGGCTTATGGCCAAAACGGCGAGGCTTTGCGTCCAGGACAAGGATATCCATTGAGGTTGATCCTCCCAGGCTGGGAAGGCAACACAAACGTCAAATGGCTACACCGCCTTGAGGTTGGCGACCAGCCTTTCATGACAAAAGACGAAACCTCGAAATATACCGACCTAATGGCCGACGGCAAGGCGCGTATCTTTACTTATGAGATGGACGCCAAGTCCATCATCACGCGTCCCTCCGGCGGACAGAAGCTTTCCGGCCCCGGCTTCTATGAAGTCTCAGGGCTGGCTTGGTCCGGGCGGGGAAGAATCGAGAAAGTCGAAGTCTCGACGGATGGTGGTGCAACCTGGCAACAAGCCGCACTCGACGAGCCGCGTCACTCCAAGGCTTTTACTCGCTTTCGCTTGCCGTGGCGCTGGGACGGCTCCGAGACGCAACTACTGTCTCGCGCCACCGATGAAACCGGGTATGTCCAGCCCTCGGTCGAAGACCTCATCGCCGCGCGCGGTCAGAACTCGATCTATCACAACAACGGGATCAAAGCCTGGCAGGTCGGCGCGGATGGCGCCGTGGGAGCTCAGAATGTTTAAGCTCGTCGTGTTTACAGCCGCACTCGCAGCCCTCAGCCTGCCCGCCGCCGCACAAAATTATGGAGTTGGCCGTACGCCTAGCCCAGACGAGATCGCCTCACTGGGAGCGACAACCAATCCCTCCGGCAAGGGTCTGCCCGCCGGCCAAGGTACGGCAAAGGAAGGCCGCGAAGTGTATGAGTTGCGATGTAAGGAATGTCACGGACCGGAAGGCAAAGGAGCCGATCAAACCAGCTTTCTCGGCAAGCCGGAACAGTTGCAGCAAAATCCTCCCGTGCGCACGGTCGGTAGCTACTGGCCTTACGCCACTACGCTTTGGGACTACACCAATCGCGCAATGCCATTTGATCGGCCCGGCACTCTGACAGCGGACCAAGTCTACGCCGTCACAGCCTATATTCTTTTCCTCAACGGCATCGTCGAGGAGGGGCAAGTACTCGACGCATCCAGCCTGCCCCAGGTGCAGATGCCCAACCGCGAAGGCTTCGTCCCAGACGACCGGCCCGATACAGGCGTCGCCGGCAAATGAAAACGTCGCAAATGAAAACGAGGAGCGCGCATCGCGGGCTCCTCGTTGTTTATCAAGACAGGGCTTCGAGAGCGGTTAGCCCTTGCCCTTCGACTTCTCTTTGCGGCGAGCCGCCCAATACGCCTTCATCTTCTCTGACTGCGCTTTACGCGCTTCGGCTGTGAAGTTGCGGCGGCCACGCTTCTTCGCTGCCTTCTTGCCCGAGCCCTTCGGCCGTCCCACGGGACGCTTGGCCGGTTCAGAAGTTTCGGCGCCCCCCTGGAGCACCTCGATTGCGCGATTGATACGGTCACGCTCTGCGATTAGGATTTCTAGAACGTCTTTCATGGGTTCACCACTACGATCACACTAACATAGTGTGATCGAAAAGATACAGGACGCCCCGTAATATTTCGGAGTAAGCTCCCCGGAGAGAAACATGGATACTCGACGACTGCAGCACACCGACCTAGAAGTTTCCCGACTCTGTCTCGGCACGATGACCTTCGGT
>JAWKHJ010000034.1:0-40772 GCA_041394905.1 Bryobacterales bacterium
CCGTGGCATCGTCACCCTCGATCTCGAGCTGCGGAACCAGCGCGATGAGATCGTGCAGAAAGGGCAGAACCGCCTGATGGTGAAGCGCAGGCCAACCCAGGAGACCCAATCGTGAACGCAGCCGCCGCCAACGAATCCCGCCGTCATTTTCTGCGCAACGCTGCCGGCTTCGCTGCGCTCGCGCAACAAGCCATGGCGCAACAAAACCGCAGCGGAGCGCCGCCCACCCGCCGGCTTGGCCGCACCGACGAGCAGGTCTCCATCATCGGCCTTGGCGGCGCCCACATCGGCCGCGCCGGCAACGACGACGAAGCGGAAGCCATCCGCATCATGCATCGCGCTATCGACGGCGGCGTCACGTTCTTCGACAACGCCTGGGTTTATGCCGACGGATACGCCGAAGAGGTGATGGGCAAGGCGCTGCAAGGCGGCAAGCGCCAAAAGGTCTTCCTGATGACCAAGAACGCCGGTCGTGACCGCGCGTTCTCCCAACAGTGTCTCGACGACAGCCTACGCCGCCTGCGCACCGACTATCTCGACCTGTGGCAATTTCACGAGACCAACTACGACAACGACCCGGACTGGGTCTTCGAGAAAGGCGGTCTGCAATTTGCCCTCGAAGCGCAAAGGGCGGGGAAGGTGCGCTACATCGGATTCACCGGCCATAAAAATCCGCGCATCCACGACAAGATGCTCAACAAAGGCTATGAGTGGGCCACCGCGCAAATGCCCATCAACGTGATGGACGCGCACTACCGCTCGTTCCAGAAGCAGGTGCTGCCGGTCTGCCTCGCCAAGGACGTCGGCGCCATCGGCATGAAGACGCTCGGCGGCGGCCCGCGTGTGGCCAAAATCCCAAGCAGCACCGCGATCAGCGCCGAGGAGTGCGTGCGCTACGCCCTCAGCCAGCCGGTCTCCACCATCGTGCGAGGCTGGTTGACCATGGAGCAGCTCGAGGCCGATCTCAAGATCACGAGCGACTTCCGACCGTTGAGCGCCGAAGCTCAGGCAGAGCTGGAAGCCCGTTCCCGCCCCGAGGCCGGCGACGGCCGCCACGAGCTCTTCAAGTCCACCCGCGTCTACGACGGCCCCGTCTATCGCAAGATGCACGGCCTGCCGCTTGACGGCGACTCGCTCTAAGCGGCTCTACAGCTCCTCACCATACTTCTTCTTGTGCTCGATCCTCGCGCTGGCCACCCAGTCGTCACGCCGGATCCGCCCCGGGAACTCCTCGAGCTTCGCCTGGACCGCGTCGATCTCGTCCTCATTCCAGTCTGCAATCTGGCGGTAGGTATAGATGTCCATCTGGTTGAGCAGGCGCTCCAGCTTGGGACCGATACCCCAGATCTTCTTCAAGTCATCCTTCGCGGGTTCTCCGAACAGGCCTCGCGGCGCGATCGTTACCGGCGCTGGAGGAGGAGGTGTAGCAACAGGGGACGCAGGGGGGGCCTGCGGAGCGGGCTGCTGCCGCAGCTTCTCTTCCAGCTGCCGAATTTCGATGCGCAGCGACTCACGCTCACTCGCGCACTGGTCGAGCTCGATTGCTCTCGCTGAGATCTGCGACTGCAACTCCGGAATCCGTCCTGACGCTTCGGCGTATGCGACCGAGCGCTCGGCCAGTTGATCTTCGAGCGATGTGATGCGCTCGTCTCGCTCCGCCACCGAGCGCTCCAGCCGCGGCAGCCGCTCCTCTAACGTGGCAATGCGCAAATTCCTTCCATCTACCTCTTCTTGCAACCGTTCTACCTTTCCGTCTCGTGCGGACAGTGAAGCTTCGAGCGTCGGGACACGTTGTTGCAGATCCGCGAGTGACGCTTCCAACTCCACAACGCGCGAAGTCCGCCTGTCTACCTCACTTTGCAACCGTTCTACCACATCGCGCCGCTCTGAGAGCAATGCCTCGAGCTCCGTAATGCGGTTTGAGCGGGCTCCGAGCTGCTCTTCCAAGCCGGCGATGCGCGCATCGCGGCCTTCGAGCTCCGCCCGCAGTCCATTCAGTTTGCCCTCGATCTCCGCCGCGGCCTTCTCGGCTCTGGCCAGCTCGCCGGCACGTGCGTTGAGGTCTTTCTGTAGTCCGGAAATCTGTGTGTCACGCTCTGCTAGACCCTGTTCGAGCTTGACGATGATGCCATCCTTGTCGGCCAAGCCCGTTTGGACGGCCGTCAGCCTCTCGTGTGTCGAAGCGAGGTCCCCGCGTAGGCCTTCGAGCTCACTCGTGCGTCCGGCCAGCGTCTTCTCGAGATCAGCTAGATGCGTCGCGCCCTGCTTGACCAGCCCTTCCAACTCGATCGTCCGTTCGGTTTTCGACTGCAACCCGACGCGCGCCGCGTCTAGATCGGTTTCGAGCGACGAGATTCGCGACCGACCGGCGTCCGCCAGCTCCAGCGCCTCTCGGTGGCGCCCCTCCCAATCCGCGACCGTCACGCTGTGTCGGGAGCGTTCCTCCTCGAGTGCGGTCTTCGCGCCGCGGTTGCCCATGAACCAGCCGAACGCCAATCCCAACAGGGCTGCCGAAACCAAGCAGAGAAGGATCTGAAGAATGAGGTAGCTCATGACGTCCTTGCGGTCCGGATCTCTCGAAATTGCCTATTGAACGGTGAACTCGACGCGGCGATTGCGCAGCCGGCCTGCCGAGGTCTTGTTGTCCGCAATCGGACGGTCCTCGCCATAGCCTTCCGCGGTCAGCCGGCTATCGGCCACTCCCCCTTCGACCAGGCGCTTGCGCACCGCTTCGGCGCGGCGCTTGCTGAGTGTCAGGTTGTTGCGGGACGTACCCTGCGAATCGGTATGTCCTGCGATCTCGACACGGGCATCGGGGAAGCGCCCGAGCAAAGCAGCCACCTCGTCCACCAACGCGCCGCCGCGCTGCGTCAAACGGTCGCGGCCGGACTCAAACTCCACAACGCGCCCGGCAATCAAGTCGTCGATCGAACGCTGCAGTTCTTGTTTGGAAACCCGAGCGGGCGTAGCTGGTGTTGGCGCGGGAGCCGGGCTCGTCGGAGCCGGCGCAGCTGGAGCGGGAGCGTCCGCGTCGACGTGCAGCATGTTGTGGACTGCGCGCACGCCCGAAACCTCAGCGGCGGCGCGTCCGGCGGCGACTTTCAGCTCCTGGGTCGCCACCGTTCCGGTCAGCCATACGTCCCGGCCGTCCATCACGAAATCCGAGCCGAGGTCGACGTTCTGGGCAGCCAAGGCCGCAACCGTCTTGTCCGATAAATCCGACTCGATTGACGGCGCCTTAGAAGAGATGCACTGGAAGATCAGCAAACCCAGCGCGGTCACGAATCCAATCCACGGCGCCCAAACCGGCATGTTGCACCTCTCCTCCAGGCCGGCCGCCAGGACGGGTAGCACCGTAGAGTTACGCCGCGGGGTGGTCTAGGGACGGTCGCCTGAGTCGTGAAGTGTACACCCCTGTATCTGACCCGTGCAAGTGATTTCAATCACAATCCACCGGACTTGTTGCAGGAATTCAAGCAGCTGGGTTTTCGCAAAAAAACAGAAACGCCCGGCTGGAGCGCATCCAGCCGGGCGGACAGATCTTCCGAAGGCGGACGAGCCTAGGAAGGGTTCTTGGGAACTCGGATCACCTGGCCGGGGTAGATCAAGTCCGGGTTCTGGATCACCTCGCGGTTTGCCTCGAACAGCGTCTTCCACTTCATCGCGTCGCCGTAGTACTTCTTGGCGATCTTCGAGAGGCTGTCGCCGCTGACGATGGTGTAGAACGTGAACTCCGGCTCCGGAGGCGCTTCCGGCTTGGGCTTTACCTGTAGGCCGTCGTCATTGACCTTGTCGACGCCTTTTACGTTGCCCGCGAGCAAAACGGCCTTCTGTTTGGCCGCAATCGAGTCGACCAACCCGGAGAGCCGGACCAAGCCGTCGTCGTACTCAACCTTTAGGTTCTCCACCTGGCCGCCGAGCAGCTTGGTGATGTTGTCTTGGATCTCCGGCCCTTCGTTACCGGGCAGGATCGACTTTCCAATGTTGCGGATGAAATCAAAAACTCCCATGGTCTTCCTCCTCTAAAATAGGGTACCGCCGCACTGCTACTGTGGACAGTTCTCGCGATAAATCTCCAAAGCCTGCGGCATCCACTCTTCGAATTGGCGGATGCGTGTCTCGTTGCTGGGGTGCGTCGACATGAACTCCGCCGGCCCCGGTCCATTGGACGACGCCATGCGCTCCCATAGCTTGGGAGCTTCGGTGGGGTCGAAGCAGGAACGGGCCACATAGACCAAACCCATTTGGTCCGCCTCGGACTCGTGCTCGCGCGAGAACGGCAACAGCACGCCGTACTGCGCGCCGACGCCCAGGGCGCCCATCACCATGTTTTGGGTTGAAGCGTCCATGTCGCTCAACGCCAGCCCCGCCGCGAGTGACCCGAGTTGCACAAGCCGCTGGTGGGCCATGCGTTCGGCGCCATGCCGCGCAATGGCATGGGCGATCTCATGACCCATCACCACCGCCAGTCCGTCCTGGTTTTCCGCAATCGGAATGATCCCGGTGTAAACCGCCACCTTACCTCCCGGCAGACAAAACGCGTTCGCTTGGTCGGAGCGGATGACGTTGAATTCCCACTCGAACCCGGGGTCTTCGGCTACTGCCGCTAAACGGCGCCCGATCGCGCGAACCGTATCGACAATCTCGCCGCTCGGGATTACGTCCTCCTGCATCAAGATCTGCTGATAGGACTGGTACCCGAGCGCCGCCTCCTGCTCGCGTGACATGTCCACGAGCTGTTTCCGCCCGGTCATGGGCACTTCTTGCTGATTCAGTAGTAGTAGATCCCGTACACGAGGAAAGCGACGATCGGCAGCCAGTGAATTGCCCCGTCTCCTCGTGCGCATGCGCGCACCGTTCATGTGGTTTCCCTCCCGGTCCTCACATTCCGAAGGCGGACCTTCGGCGGAAGCGCATCGTTACCGGGAAAAAGCTTTCCCGCCAGGCCCAGCAGGTCGTCCGCCACCGACCCGTCGCCGTCAGCGTCGAGCATCGGTCCGAGCAGGCTCATCAGGTCTCCTCCGGGCATGGCTGCGGCGTTTGAGGTCTGGATGCCTTTTTGTGCGGTGTTCTTCGCCAAGGCGCCCATGGCCATCGTCGCCACGACCGGCAACATCTTCTTCAGCAGGTCGACCGGGAGGCCGGTCTGCGACGAGGCGCTGTCGGCCACTTTGCGGCTAACGTCTTTGCTGCCCAACAGATGGCCCAGGATGGCATTGCCATCCTGCACCGTCGAGGCTTGGCCCAACGGAGCGCAGTCGGAAAGATACTGCGAGTGATTACCGCCGGCCAGGGCGCCGAGCAGCGACTCCAGGCCTCCCGGGGAGGCGACGTTGTTCTTCAATCCGCCCGAAAGCGCCGGAAGCAACGCTTTGAGCGCGCTCGAGGCCTGATTTTCGTTCAGACCGAAGTTTTGGGCCAATCCGCGGACTGGGGCGCCGCCCGAAGCGCTCAAGATCGTCTCTAGTAGGTTCATTTTTCCTCGATAGCTTGTGGAAAATTTCGGCCTCGCAAGTCAATCCGCAGCCCATGGGCGCGGCTCGAAGCTTCATCATTCTCGTAAAAATCCCCTTTTGGGTCAAGAAGAAAGCCCTGACCATCCGGCTGGTAGTCGGTCGCGGACTGTACCGTCAGTCCTAAGGCTCTCCTTCTAAGACTAGGAGGAACCCTATTAGGGGGTGCTAGGACTTTCTCTGGTTCCGATGGGGGCTGCGGCCTATGGCCGTGTTCACGAAGGTCATAAATACTTTGGGTGAGGGGGATGCCCCACCAAGCCAGTTTTAGGGCCAGACTGGGCGGCATCTGTTATTTTGGGCCAAAACATTCTTCATGCGACTGGAACTGCCGACCGAGGCGCCTCTAAGGACCGGTTGCGCAACCGCTCCATCCTGCGCGTTTCGGTTGTAGCCGGAGTGTGGGGAGCGCTGCTGAGCTGGTTCTTGATCGTGCTCACGGGCGATTCGATCGTTGAAGCGTCGCATACGCTCTTTTGGCTGCTCCGAATCCTCTGCGTCTACTTGGGCTCGCTGGCTGCTTGGGTCATTTTCAACAAGGCTCTCTTCGCTGTCCGTGGGCCTTCCAGGCTGCACGCCGGCGAGCAGCGCGCCTTTGATAAAGACTACTTCGGCCGTCCGGTGGAGGTGGATGAGAACATCGACATAAGGCTTAGCCAGCACTTGGTCCTTGTCTACGAGAACGATCGTAAGATCTACCGCGCTCCGCTTGAGGTGGAAGGCGCCGAAACCGAAACGGCCGTGGGGGTCGGAATTCGGGCGATGGCCGCGGCCGTAGGCGATCCTTCAGGCGGGCAGCCGTCGGCCCCGCAAGCAGTTGAGCCAGACGAGGCCCATGCGGGAGATCTTTGAAGCCGTTGGTCAACAGGATCTACCTGGTGGTTCGTTCTCTTCTGGCTTCTATCCCGTAGTGACGAGCCTAATCTGGGTTTCCACGGCCATGCTTTTTGTTCTACATCAAATACGATCTGCACGGCGACAAGGAACTCTATCCGGATCGTGAGTGCCCATTCGTCCAGCATCCTCATCCCGGCCTACTTCGAGGAAGCCAGCATCGCACGCGTTCGCTCGAAGGGCTCATCAAGCTGGACTATCCACGCTACGAGATCATCGTGATCAACGACGGATCAACAGACCGCACGGTTGAGGAGATCCTTCCTTTTCTTGAGAATCCGCGCGTGCGGCTGCTCGACAAGCACGTCAACGGGGGCAGGCGATGGCGATGAACGACGCCATCCCGTGCGCCATGGGCGAGCTCATCCTCGTGATGGACGCGGACACGATCCCCGAGCCGCAGATCCTACGGCTGATGGCGGGCTACTTTCGGAATCCGTCCGTCGAGCGCCGTTTGCGGCAACGCCCGGGTCCTGGCTTCACACGAATACCTTGACGAGCCTGCAAGCAGTCGAATTCAGCTCGGTGATCGGCCTGCTCCGCCGGGCGCAACGCGTTTGGGGCCGCATCATGTGCGTCTCCGGCGTCTGCGGGCTATTTCGGCGCGAGGCCCTGATCAAGGCGGGCCTCTATTCGCCCGGCATGGCGACCGAGGACATCGACCTCACATTCAAGCTGCAGATGCTCAATTACACCGTGCAGTACGAACCGCGCGCAAAGGTCTGGATGGAGGTCCCAGAAGACATCAAGACGCTTTGGAAGCAGCGCATCCGGTGGGCGTTGGGGCTGGGCCAGGCGCTCAAGCGCCACCGCCACATCCTGTGGACCCCGCGGCTCTACCGCATGCTGCCGGTTTACGTGGAGAGCTTCCTGTCGGTCCTGTGGGCCTGGGTATTCGTTGCAATCACCGCCTTGTGGATTGTCGCCGCCTTCGCCGGCGTGTGGCTCGACGGTGGCGCGCTGATTCCAAACTGGTTCGGCGCCATGATCGGCGCGGCGTGCCTACTACAGCTGCTGACCGGCGTGCTGATCGACTCACGCTACGAACCAGCCATTTTGCGCGAGTACCCGTTCGCCATTTTTTACCCCCTGGCTTACTGGATGATGATGTCCCTCTCGAGCGCAATCTACTCGAGCAAGGGGTTCATCCAGAAGCTCGATCTGACCAAGCCGGTGCGTTGGCGCATCGTAAGAAAAACTGAAGGTTAGCTCTTGTATGTCGAAGAAATTACTGTGGTTATGGCTATTTGTTGCGACGGCCTTCGGCGTCGCTCAAGGGCCCGGTGACGTACAGCAGGCGTGGCGTCTGGCGGACGAAGCGAGGTTGCACGCGCGTTCGGGCGGAGGCGAGACCGAGGCTGCGATTGCGCTTTATGAGCAGGCGCTCGAGATTGCACCGCAGGCGATGGAGATCCGTCGCGATTACGCGACGACCTTGGGTTGGATGGGGCGCTACGTGGACGCCAGCCGGGAGTTCGCTCGCGTTCGGGAGCAGGCGCCTGAGCAACCGCTGTGGGCGGTGCGCGAGATGGCGAACGCGGACTTCTTCGGCGGCGCCCCCGAGAGCGCCCTAACGGGCTTCGATCAGATCCTGGCGGCCGGTCACTACGAGGAAGCTGTGTTGACGCGTCGCGGTCTGACGCTGTTGCGGCTCGGGCGGCTGGAAGAGGCCGAAGAGCAATATCGGCAAGCGCTTGGTTGGTACCCGGAATCCGAGCCGGCGGCCGAAGGACTTGGTCGAGCTCTGGCCGCTCAGGGTCGTTTGGATGCCGCCTATACGCTGGCGGTCACCTGGGGCGCCAAGGCGGCGGAGGACAGCGACATTCGCATTCTGGCCGCCGAGATGTTGGCCAAGCTTGGGCGTCACGCGGAAGCTGCAGCGGCCTTCGATCGGATTGGTTCTACCAGGCTAGATGAAAAGGGTAGAACGGAGCTGGCCGCCGAATCACGCCGTCTAGCCGGAACGCCCCCGCCGAGGCGGCAAGCGCTGACTCCGGCTATCGGTGCGGTCGACGCGCCACCGGCGGATGCAGCGGCTGCGTTGCGCGAGCAAGGCGTCCAAGCAGCGCGCATGGGCAACACCGCAGAAGGCCTCGCATACCTCGAGCAATCGATTCAGTTATCTCCTGAAAATATTGCAACGATTCGGGATTACGCAATTGTCCTGGGGTGGTCGGAGCGCTATCCGGAAGCGCTGGGGCAGTTCCGCCGGTTACTGGATTTGCAGCCCGATCAGCCGAGTTGGGCGCGCTCCGAGCTCGCGCGGAGTCAGCTCTTCGGCGGCAGCCCGGCGCAAGCGCTCGAGACGCTCGACGGCTTGATCGCCGAGGGTCAGATGGATTTGCCGACGCTTTCGCGGCGCGGGCTCGCTCTTCGTTGGGTGGGGCGTAGCGAAGAGGCGACGGCGGCGTATCGTCACATTTGGAAGGAGTTTCCGGACTCGCCGGAAGGACCCCGCGGCGTGGTGCAATCGCTCGCGGACCGCAACCACCTCGGCGATGCGCTCGATGCGGCCGAGAAAGGGCTCGAGCAGTTCCCGGACGACGCCGACCTGCGCTTCCGGCAAGCTCAGACCCTGAACTGGGCAGGTCGTCATATCCAGGCGCGGCGTGCGCTCGACTTGCTGCCGCCCTCATATCAACAGACCGCTGACGTTCTGCAGCATCGCACTCTGGCTGCTCGATGGGCTTCGCGTCCGCGTGAGGCGTTTGAGCTTGCGCTGGCGAGCCGCCAGCTACACCCCGAGGACGCCGAAGCGGAGCGGCTCCTGCAGGAACTTTCCGCGGAGTACGGACCGTCGGTGCAAGCTTCGGCGGAGATGGTCCACGACAGCTTGGGGTATTCGTATCACTCGATGAATCAGACGGTTACGATGCCGGTCTCGGTCAGTCACCGCTTCAGTCTGTTGCGTGAGCGGCGCACCTACCAAGATCGCTACGCCGAGCCGAGCAGCCTGGCCTGGACGCGCTATGGCGCGGGCTGGACGGGCGTCCTGGGCAATCGCATCACGGCCGACGCGAACGTCTCGAGCCTGGACTATGGCATAGCCGGCGCTGGGCGTAGGCTGCTGGGCGACGCTTCGCTGTCGGCTCTGGTCACCGACAAAATCAGCCTGGCCGGGGGCTTCGGAATGGGGCCTGCGGAGACGCTACCGGCGCTGAGGGAGCGCCTGACGGCGAGTGGGGTGTGGGGCTCGGCGCGGCTGAGGCCCACCATCAAGTTCGAGACGGCCGTGCGCTACACGCACCGCGACTTTTCGGGCGTGACGATGCGGCAGACCTTCGAATCGTCTGCCTTCTACCGCATCTCACAACGCGGCGGTCACAAAATTCGCATCGGCGGGCGCAGCCAATGGATGTGGCACGACCGGCGTACGGAGCTGCTGTGGAGCCCGACGTTCTATTACACGCAACTGGCTTCCGTGCACTTCGAGGGGCGCCTGCCGGGCAAGCTCGACTACACCGCCGAGCTCGGTTCCGGATTTCAGCATGAAGCGGGTTACGGGCGGCAGCATCCGCTGATGACCACGCTCGAGCTAGCCAAGAAGGTGAATCCGCACGTTTGGCTGCGTTTGCGGACAGGCTACAGCAACTCGTCGATCGATCGCCTGAATAGTTCGACCGGCGGATACCGCTTTGGATATTTCAGCTTCGGGCTCGACATCAGGCCCGGGAGGAAGGGATGATGCGTCGTCGAGATTTCCTGTTCGCAGCGGCCGCGGCTCCGAAAGTCGTTCTCTCGCCGGGTGGTAGAAGCATCGCCGTGACGGTAGACGACCTGCCGGCGGCCCGCCACTGCTTTGCAAAAGCAGAACTTGAGGACTTTGGGTCTTTCCGACTGAAAAACAAGAAGTTCCTTGATGCGTTCATGAAGCGCAAGTTGCCGCTCACTGGCTTCGTCGCCGAAGGCTTTACACCCAAGGCTTGGCAGCCGACAGCCCTGAAGAGCCTGCTCGGAGACTGGCTGCAAGCGGGCGCGGAGTTGGGCAACCACACCTTCTCGCATCGGGATCTACTCGACGTTCCGATGGCGCGGTTCCAAGCCGACATCGTGTTAGGCGAGGCGGCGCTGGGGTCGGCCTTGGCTGAGCGGGGGAAGAAGCCGCGCTACTTCCGCTTTCCGTATTTGCACTCTCACAAAGCGGGCGGCGATCCGCGCGAGCTCGAGCGCTTCTTGGAGCGGTCGGGCTACAAGACGGCGCCGGTCACCGTCGACGCTCAGGATTGGCTGTTCGCGGAAGTCTATGCCTGGACGCTGTCCCGTGGGGACGAGGTGCGCCGCGAGCGGACGGCCAAGGCCTATCTCGAGTACTTGGCGGCGTTGCTCGAGCACGCCGAGCAGTCTTCGCTCGAGACACTGGGACGGGAGCCGGCGCAGGTGTTGCTGATGCATGCGAGCGCGCTCAGCTTCGATCATGTCGACGAAATTCTGAGAGTGATCGAAGGCCGCGGCTACCGTTTCGTTTCCCTCGACGAAGCGTTGCGGGACGAAGTCTACGCCGAGCCGGCGCCTCCCAACGGGTCGTGGCTGATCGGATGGCGCGACGCGCGGAAGCTTCCGCGATCGCCGGACCCGGAGCCCGGGCGGTTCCTGGGCAGCTTGCTGGAAGACTACCGCTTGGTGCAGCGCACGACGCCTACCTGGGCGGCGCCGCGCATCGACCGGCTTTGCGCCTGCTAGGTAGAAAGATCGATCTACTTTCTACCCCTCCGTTTCCACCACACGTCGGGCTTGCCGTCGGGACTCAGATGCGGGTTCGGCGCAAGCAGTGACTGATATAGGTCCGGTCGGCGCGCACGCTGGTAGGACTGGCCTGGGGCGACCTGAATCTTCTTCGGGTCGAGCGACGCCGCGATCACTTCATCGCCGAGCTTTTCGCACTCGACCAAGACCTCTCCGAAGGGGTCGAGGATCAACGAGCCTCCGGGCTTGATCGTCCCGCCGTCGTCACCGATCGGGTTCGCGTAGACCAAGTAGACGCCGTTTTCGTAGGCGCGCGCGGGCAGCCAGCGCATCAGCCAACCGCGGCCTTTTGGTCCATTGAATTCCTGGCGGCAGCGCACCGGGTCGAGCTTGCGGTTTTCCCAAACCTCGCGTTCGACCACGCCGCGGCCCGGCATGGGGGAGGGCAGGCAGCCCGTGACGTGAGGCGCGAGCACGATCTCGGCGCCCATCAGCGCAGTGGCGCGCACGTTCTCCACCAGGTTGCAGTCGTAGCAGATCAAAATCCCAAACCGGCATCCCAGGAAGCCGAACACCGTGTACGAGTCGCCGCAGGCCAGGTGCTCGCTGACGAAGGCATGGATCTTCCGATGTTTGGCGACGACGCCATCGGCTGTGATGACCGCATACGTGTTGTAGAGACGGTCGCCATCGCTTTCGACCAGCCCCGCGCCAAGCGCCAAGCCGTGCTTGCCGGCGATCTTGTGCAAGGCTTCGATCGAGGGGCCCCCGGGCACGGGTTCTGCCAAGGCCTCGATCTCTTCGCGGTTCAAGTTCTCGAGGAAGGTGTAACCGGGGACGCAACACTCGTGAAATACCACGAGCTCGGCGCCATCGGCCGCGGCCTGCCCGGCCAGCTCATCCATGCGTTGGAGGTTGTAGGCTTTGTCGGCGTCGCGCGCCTCGAACTGAACGGTTGCGATACGGATTTCACGCATTGGCGCCTCGCCGGTTGCGCAGCATCCACTGGTAGACGTCCCAGCCTTCGTAGACTCGCGTCCAGACGTTGTGCGCCAGGTCTTCGTGCACGGTGACGCGCACTTCGGGGTGGCCGGCGTCTTCGAGAGCACGAGCGGCGGCCATCACCCACTCAGGTTTGACTACTGGATCGCGTCCGCCCTCGAAGATCCAGATGGGCAGCTTGGCGTCGGCGATCGGTTTGACCTTCGCCGGATCGATCGTGCCGCAGACGGGCGCAACCGCCGCCCAGCGGTCGGGGTGCATCGAGGCCATCGACCACGTGCCGTAGCCGCCGTAGCTCAGGCCGGTTAGATAGACGCGGTCCGGGTCGCCGCGGTAATCCGTCAGGGCTGCGTCGACCATCGAGAGCAGATCGGGCGCAACCATGTCCCATCCTTCGGGCAGAGCGAAGCGGGATTCCCCGGGCGGCTCCTCGCGCTTCATCGTGGCCGTGGGGCGCGAGCCGTAGTTGCGCGGCGGGGGTGGCTGGTCGTTCATGCGCACCGGCGGAGGCGGGCGGCGCTCCGGCTTGCGGCGCGTGTACCAGTCGAGCTGCGGCTGAACGATGACGAACGGCAGGTCGCGTCCCTGGACCCAGGCCTCTTGCAGCGGGCCGTGGATCATCGTGTAGGCGAGCTCGTCTTTGCCGTCCCCGCGTTCGCCATTGCCGTGCAGGAACAGCAGCACCGGCCACTTCTTGCCCTCTTCGCTCGAAAAGCCCGCGGGCAGATAGACGTAATGGTCGCGCTCAGGGCCGCCCGCTGCGGGTTGGTACGGCCGGCGTAGAAGTTGCGGCCGACTCGCGCCCGGCGCGGCGCCGATCAAGGGCGATGAGGCCAGCGCCGCACCTGCTCCCAGAGCTTGGCGGCGACTAAGGGCGAACGTGGGTTTCATCGATGAGCCTCCAGCGCCCTATAATACCGAGGGTGCGAAGCGTGTTTCCGGCCGTCGTCCTTGCCGCGGCCTTCGTTCTTTCCAGTTGTTCCTCGCCGGATCGTCCAGGGATGGTGCGTATCGGCGCGGCGGATTTCATGATGGGGACCGAGCGCGGATTCCCCTACGAAGGGCCTCCCCACCGCGTAACGTTAGACCCCTACTGGATCGACACGACCGAAGTCACGAACGCGGACTTTGAGAAATTCGTCGGGGCTACGGGATACGTCACCACGGCGGAAGAGATCGGCACCTCCGTGGTCTTCAAGCCGGAGCAGCACGGCTGGGACCTAGTGGAGGGTGCTGACTGGCGACACCCGGAGGGGCCGGAGACTTCGATCGCGGGGCGCATGGACAACCCGGTCGTGGACGTCTCGTGGGATGACGCCGTGGCCTACTGCGAATGGGCGGGCAAGCGCCTGCCGACAGAAGCCGAGTTCGAGTACGCCGAACGCGGCGGCTTGCCGAACGCGGAGTTTGCCTGGGGCAACGAGTTTGCGCCGGGCGGTCAATTTCGGGCCAATACATGGCAAGGAATTTTCCCGGAAAAGGACGAAAAGAGCGACGGCTTCTCAGGCGTGGCGCCGGTCAAGAGTTTTTCGCCGAACGGCTATGGGCTCTACGACATGACGGGCAACGTTTGGGAGTGGGTCGCGGACTGGTTCGACCCGAGCTATTACTCGATGTCGCCGACCCACAACCCCCTGGGCCCGAAGCAGGGCACGCAAAAAGTGCAGCGCGGCGGGAGTTGGCTGTGCAGCTCCAACTACTGCCAGGGCTACCGCGTGGCTTCGCGCATGAATACGGATCGCGACAGTGGGCTGACCAATCTGGGCTTCCGCTGTGCGGCCGATGACTGATGAGCCTCGGGCAATATGCGCTCACGTTGGGCGCGGTTCCGTTCTTCGCGTCACGCCTTTTCCTGACGACATTCCTGCTGGCGCTTTTTGCGCGGCTTGCCCAGGATGGCCATCTGGCGTTCCTTGACGAGCTGGGGCCGTTGTCGGTGGATCTGGCGTTCGACCTGCCGGCCTGGCTGACCCACCCGACCACCTTATACATCCTGGCCGTGCTCGCTGTTCTCGAGTCCCTCAAAGAGAAGAACAACGGCATCCGTGAATTTTTCGAGCTGATTGACGCGCCGTCCAAGAGCTTGGGGAGTGCGGTGGTCAACAGCGGCGTGCGGGTGAAAGCAGGGCTCGGCGCGGGCGCTGCGGCGGGCGGCGTGTACATGGCGGGCTTCGGGCTCGAGACGCTTTGGGTCATCGTACCCGCGGGTCTGGTTTGGCTGCTGGCCGACATGCGGCAACAGGTTTTCGAGTTCCTCGACGAGCTGGACCCCGAGGACGACCTAGGCGTACAAAGCATTTTGAGCTGGGCTGAGGACGGCTGGGTGACAGTCGGCGTGCTGTTGTTCGTGGTGTTTCCGGCGGTCGCCCTGTCGGTAGCCGCTGTGACGGCTGTGGGGTTGTGGCTGGTGAGCTGGCGGTTGAAGGTTCGCGAGCAAAGCCTGAAAGTCCCATGCCCGCATTGCCAGGGGCTCAATCACCCTTCGGCGCTGACCTGCGCGCAGTGCAATCGCTCGCTGCCGGATCCGCGCAAGATCGGCTTCTGGGGCCAGCCGAAGACGGCGCGTGTTGAAGACCCGAGCGAGCATCGCCTCAAGCTGCTGGCGAAGAAGCGTTGCCCCGAATGTGCGACGCCTTTGTCTGAAAAGACCGTCCGGCAAATCTGCTCGGCTTGCTCGACGGTAGTCTTCGATTCTCCGCAGACAGCGGAGGCGTATGTCGCGCGGCTGAACGGGCGACTACCGAAGACGCTGCTCTTCGCAACGATGATGAGCGCGATTCCGTTCCTGGGCATCGTGCCCGGCGTGATCTATTACCGGCTGAGCTTGCTGGCTGGTTTGCGCGATTACATTCCGCGCGGACGGCGCATGCTGCTGCGCTGGTTCGTGCGAATCGTGTCGCTGATATTGCTGGCCTTCCAGTGGCTGCCGTTCTTTGGGGCGCTCAGTTTGCCGGCGATGTGCCTGCTGAATTTCCTGGTCTATCGCAACGCATTTCGCTCGGAATGCCAGCGAAAGCTTGTGGCGGAAGCTGCGGTCTGAGCGATCACGATTGGAGTGCAGCCAGGGCCGCCACTTCCGCTTCTCGCAAGCCGAGCTCCCGTGCGATGGCCGATTCGTTCGCGCCGGCGGCGAGCAGCTCGATCGCGCGATTGCGCTTGGCTGGGGTTACGCGGTTGGCTTTGCCCACGCGCTGCTCGATGGCTTCCAGGCGTCCCGCCGTGAGGCGCGCTTGCGTTTCGGCCGCGCCCACGGCGGACAGCCGCGCCACGCGCTCTTCCGCGAGCTGCGCGACGGCGCGCCCGGCGCGACGCAGGGCGACAATGCTCACAGCGAGTGAGACGGCGCTGAGGGCTAGGGCGGCGATGGCTAAGGCCAATGCAGTATCGCTGAGCTCGATCATCGTGGGGGCGGTTCCTCTCTAGAGCATGGAACGCACGCGGGCGCGGCGGCTGACAATCTCGGTGATGCGCACGCCGTAGTTGCCGTCGACGACGACGACGTCGCCGCGTGCGATGACGCTGTCGTTGACAAGCACTTCCACCGGGTCCGAGACCGAGCGATTGAGCTCGATGATGGCGCCGGAGGAGAGCTTGAGCACTTCAGCGAGCGGCATCGTCGTATCGCCGAAACTAACCGAGAGCTCGAGGTTCACCTCGCGAATCATCTCCAGAGGATCGTTCGCTGGGGCCTGGGCGGCCGGGCTTTGCATGGCCGGACGGCGCGGAGGCGCTTCGGCTTCCGGAGCTCCGACCTCGGACGGGTTGAGCGCCTCCGCCAGCGCGGCGTTGCCCACAAGGGCGAGCGCGCAATCGCGGCCGCCGGCTTGGAAGCGCAACTCCACCGCCCAGCCTGCCTCGGGCGCGTTGGCCTTCTCGAAGGCCGAGGGCTGCATCGCGCGGCCGAGCCGCGATGTCGCCTCGGCCGCGGCCCCGGAGGCGGCTTGGTTGATGATCTCGCGGAAGGTTTCGAGCGTCTGTCCGTCGTCCTCGTCCTCCCCGCCGCCGATGTGGGTCCACAACGCCTTGGGTGCGCTGGAGGCGCAGCCGATCCACAGTCGGCTTTGCGCATTCGGTTGCCAGGACTGGCCGTGCCAAAGGGGCTGTGGCCAATCTTTCCAGCTTTCCGGTTCGGCCTTCGCCGCCCGCACCTCGAGCGGTCCCGCACCGCCGCCTAGGTCGAGCGCTTCGACGACATCGCCCAAGGCCGCCGCCCAAGCTTGCGCGAACCAGTGGCTCGAGTCGACGCCTTCCGCGCTTTTCGTCTGGATGCGCAACTACGCTTCCCCCTCGCTGGAAGTCGCGCTGGGCGCCAGCCGGCCGCGCACTTCCGCGGCGCGAAACCCTTCCTGCGCGACGAGGTCGGCCTCGTACTTGGGCAGTCCCGCCACCAGGACCTGGACCGGGCGGCGGACGGGGGTTTCGAGCGAGAGTACGTCGCCAACTTCGAGTCCCAACAGTTGGTGCAATGGGATGCGCGAACCGACCACGCGGGCGCCGACCTTGACCGGGGCGCGGCCCGCGAGAGCCCGCACGTGTTCGCGGTCGACTTCGGCGGACGAGCGTCGGCGAATGGACCACTGCTGCTCGAATTTCTGGCCCACCATCTTCACCAGCACGGACGGCACGCCGAAGTTCATCATGCCGCGCGATTCGCCCATCGTGATCTCGAATCCGATGGCGACGGTGGCCTCGTTGGAGGAGAGCATATGCATGAGCTGCGGCTGCGTTTCGATGGCATCGACTTTGAAATCGATCTGCGCGACCGGCGCCCAGGCATTGCGCAGATCCTGCAGGATGATCCGCAAGACGCCTTCGATAATCGATTGCTCGATCTCGGTGAGCTCGCGCTCGGATTGCTCTTCGGTTCTGCCCGTGCCGCCGAGCAGCACGTCGAGCATCGGCATTACCAGCGAAGGATTGAGTTCCAGCACGGCGTAGCCGTCCAATTGCGGCATCGCGACGCTCGAGATGCAGGTGGGCGCGGGTAGGAATTGCAGGAACTCGCCGAACGAGATCTGCTCAAGCGACACGAGGCTGACGTTGACGTAAGCGCGCAGGTAGGCTCCCAGTGACGAGGCTAGGTTGCGCGCCAAGAAGTCGTGCATCAAGTGGATGGAGCGCAACTGCTCTTTGGGGATGCGGTCGGGCCGCCGAAAGTCGTAAGGCGCGACGACGACCTCGCGCGCCGTCTCCTCGGGTTCGGCGCCGGTGCGCGAACGAAACAGGTGATCGATCTCGTCCTGGCTGAGTTGAGTCGACATGGCTCGCTACTCCACCGCCGGCCCAGGCCATTTGGCGCGCAGAGCGGAGCGCAATCGCAGGATGGCCTGCGTTTTGAGTTGCGAGACGCGTGTCTCGTGCAGCGAGACGACTTTGGCAATCTCGCGCAGAGTGAGCTCCTTACCGTAATAGAGGGTGACGATGGTGCGTTCGACCTCGGGCAGTCCGCCAACGGTTTTTGCGACCAGGCGGCGCAACTCGGCGCGCTCGAACAGGGTGGTCGGCCACTCGTCATCATCGGCGGAAACGAAGCGCAATACGTCGGAGCCTTCGCTGTCTCCGGTCGGGCCTTGCTCCATGGGAGCCAGGTTGACGGCGCGTGTCTCGACCAGCCAGCGGCGGTATTCTTCGAGCGAAATGTCGAGGTACTTCGCCACTTCATCCTCGCTAGGCGCGCGGTGCAGCTTGGCTTCCTGCGCGGTGATGGCGGCCTCGATCATCTTGGCCTTCTTGCGCTTGTTACGCGGGGCCCAGTCGAGCGAGCGCAGGCTGTCGAGGATGGCGCCGCGAATCTTGTGCTCGGCGTAGGTCTTGAGCTTTAAGTTGAGTGTCGTGTCGAAATGGTCAACCGCATCGATGAGCCCCAACACGCCGGCGCTGATCAGATCATCCAGGCAGACGCTCTCCGGCAAACGGTCGTGGATGCGCGAAGCGATCATCTTGACCTGAGGCAAGTGCTCGAGGATGAGCTCGTTGCGATCCGGTTTCGAATCCTCCGCCACTAGATTGGTCATTTGCTGGTACATGCGTGTTGCGTCTCTCCCCGCGCTGGCGTCAGCGGCCCATCAGCCGTTGCGTGAGTCTCTTTGCGGTGGCCGGTTCGAGGTCCCGGGGAGAGCCCGGACCGCAACCGAGAAACGAGGCCGGGTGCGCTACGGTCTTTTGCAGGTTCCAAAGGACGCCGGGTAGGGCGGCCTCGTCGAGCTTGCTGAAGACGATCGCCGACGGGCGGCATGGCTCATACCGTGCGATGGCGCGCACCATGTCGGCTTGCGAATCGGTCGCCGGCAATACGAGGTGGGTCTCGGCGCCTGCTGCGAGGGCTGTCTGGGCGGCGGCGCCGTCGGAGGGTGTGTCGAGCAAGATGACTCCTGGCGCGAGCGGCGAGCACAGTAAGCGGTCGAGCGCTTCGCCGAGCCTTTCCGTGGTCTCGACGATTTCGAGCGGCAGATCCAGCAACGTAGCCCAGGTTTCGAGCACGGCTGAGCCGCCCACCGGGTGGCGGCCCAGGCTGACCAGCGCCGCCGGGCGCGCGTAGGTTTGGCCGAGCAGACACGCCAAGCGCACTGCGGTCGTACTTTTTCCGGCGCCGGCCGGACCGGTCAGCGCAATCAGACGCGCCCGGTCGGCGGCGGGCTCGCGCGGCGAGTGGATGCGCCAACCGGCGTCGAGCACGGCGCGCAGGGCGGCATCGAGCGCGACGGGATCGTTGTCGCAACCGGCTCGCCGAGCGGCTTCGGAGGCCAGCGCGGCAGCTTCCGTCGATTGCACGCCGGCGGCGCAGAGGCGCCCGAAAAGGGCGGCGAGCTCCGGCGCGCGCAGAGCCTCGAAGGTTGGTTGCCTTTCGGGCTTGGACTCCGGCGCTTCGGGCGCAGCGGGCGCTTGCTTTGTTGCGGCGGCCTTGGCGCGGGTCGCGCGCTTGCGTGTCCTACTCTTTGGCTTCGGCTTAGCCTCAGCGGTGGGCTCGGGTTCCGGTTTCCGCTCAGGCTGCTGCGTCGCCTCCGGCTTCGCGGCAGGTGCGTCGACGAACTGCTTCCAGTGCGGTTGTTCGATTCGGATCGGCGGCGTCTGCGTCTGGATGAGCTCGCCGTCGGCCCCGAGCGCGAAAGTCACTTGGAAGCGCGCTTCCGCGGTCTCGGCGTTCTGCTCCTTGGCTTCGAGCAGGACGGCTTCCGAGCCCAGCTCGATGCGCGCGAGCCGCAGGGCCGCGTGGAGGGTGGGCGCGTGATAGGTTTTCAGTCGCATGACCGTCTCGTGCTCCTTCACCGTTTACTTCACCGTCCCAAGCGAAACCACCTGAATGTGCGGCGGAATCTCGGCGTGCGACAGCGTTGCCAACAGCGGCAAATCCGCCTCGAGAATCTGCCGCAACGCGAAGCGCACCGTCGCGCCGCACAGCAGCGCCGCCGGGCCGTGCAACTCGCCCACTTTGGCCTTCACCTTTTCGAGCGTGTCGCGCACCGCATCCGGCGCGAGCGTGAGTCTCGAAACCTGCTCGTTGTGCTCCACGCCGCTCTGGATCTGGCGTTCGAGCGTGGCGTCGAGCAGGAACGCTGGAAGCTCGCCCTTGTCGTTCAAATAGGGCTTCACCAGCGTGCGCGACAGCGATGGCGCACGAACTCGGTGAGCAAAGTGGGGTTCTTGGTGGCCACTCCGCCCTCCGCCAAGGCTTCGAGAACAGTCAGGGCGTCGCGGATCGACACGCGCTCGCGCAGCGGTTTTGCAGCACGCGCTGCACGAGCGAGAGCGGCATCAGCTTGGGCACGAGGTCCTCGATGAGCTTCGGGTTTTGCTCGCGGACCCGGCTCAGAAAAGCGTCCGCATCTTGGCGCGAGAGCGCTCGTGGGCGTGCGCGCGGATCAATTCGGTCAGGTGTGTCGCAACGACATTTGCGGGATCGACGACCGTGTAGCCCATCATGCGCGCCTTATCTGATTGGTCGGCTGGAATCCAGACCGCCGGTAGGCCGAAGGCAGGCTCTTCGCAGCGCGCGCCCTCGATCTGGCCGCGAGCCTGGCCTGGATTGATGGCCAGTGAGGAGCCGGAGAGGATCTCGAAGCGCGAGATCTCCGCTCCCTTGAGCAGAACCACGTACTCGCGCGCCTTGAGCGACAGATTGTCGGTGACGCGGACGGCGGGCAGCACGAAGCCCAACTCGGCGGCGAGTTGACGGCGGACGCCGGCGATGCGGCGAATCAGCGAGCCGCCTTGCTCGGAGTCGACCATCGAGACCAGACCCAGGCCGACTTCGATGGCGAGCGGCTCCACACGCAGCAGCGATTCGTAGGTTTCGGACTCGGCGGGCTTCTTTTGTTGCACCGCCGGTAACGCTTTGGCCTGTGGCTCGGCTTGGCGCAGCTTCCAACCGAGCGCGCCCACGCCGCCGCCCAACGCTAGAAACGGGACGGTGGGCAGTCCCGGGACTGCCGCCATCGCGCCCAACACCCCGGATGCGATCAACAACGGTTCGGGCTTGAGGAACATTTGGCGCGAGAAGTCGACCCCAAGCCTGCCTTCGCCCGCGGCGCGCGTAGTGATGACGCCGCCGGAAACCGAGATCAACAGGGAAGGTATGATCGTGACCAGCCCGTCGCCCACCGTCAGCACCGTGTAGGTCTCGAGCGCATCCCGCAGCGGCATGCCGTGCAACACCGCGCCGATCAACAATCCCGCGACGATGTTGACCGCGGTGATGATGATGCTCGCCACCGAGTCGCGCTGGGTGAAGCGCACCGCGCCGTCCATTGCGCCGTAGAACTCAGCTTCGCGCGTGACTTCCTCGCGGCGGCGCTTGGCTTCGGTCTCTTCAATCAGTCCCGCGTTCAAGTCCGAATCGATCGCCATCTGCTTGCCCGGCAAGGCGTCCAGAGTGAAGCGCGCGGTGACTTCGGAGATACGCACCGCGCCGTGGTTGATCACCACGTATTGAATGGCGAGCAGCAGGATGAAGATGACGATTCCGATGGCGAATTGGCCGCCGACGACGAAGTTGCCGAATGCTTCGATGACGCTGCCCGCGGCATCGGCCCCGAGGTGGCCGTGCACCAATATCAACCGCGTGCTGGAGATGTTGAGCGCCAACCGCAGCAGCGTGAGCAGCAACAGCAGGGAAGGGTAGACGCTCAATTCCACCGGGCGCGTAATATACATCGTGGCGACCAGCGTAATGACCGATAAGGTGATATTCAGCGAGATCAGCAGGTCCAGCAGAAAGGCGGGCACCGGCAGCACCATCATGAGCACGATGGCCATGATGGAGGCTGGCACGAGCGCGTTGAGGCGCTCGGCGTTGGATTCGCTGAGTGCGTAGGCCATGCGTTGAGGCGGACGGCTGCTCCTAGTCTCATCGGCGGCGGGTGCGCGGCAGTTTATGCCGACGTGCGTTCGGTTGCCGATCCAGGCCGCTGACCGTTGGCGCCGCACGTCGACAGGGCGACGGCCGCAAACGGTCCCTGATTTGCTCCTCCGTCGCTAGGAGGCGCGAAAATGCCGCAAATCGTCGTCTTGGGAGCGGGCATCTCCGGCCACACCACCGCTTCCTTCCTTCGTCGATGGCTGGACCGCGGAGATGAAGTGGTCGTCGTCTCGCCGGAACCAAATTACAACTGGATTCCCTCGAATATCTGGGTCGGCGTGGGGCTGATGCCCCCGTCGAAGGTCCTGGTCCCGCTTGCGCCGCTCTATGAGCGCCACCGCATCGTCTTCAAGCAGGCGAAGGCTGTGGCGGTTCACCCGGAAGGCAGCGCGAAATCCCCCGATCCGTTCGTTGAAATCGAGTGGACGCTCGGGGCGCGCGCGGGCGAGCGCGAGCAGGTGCGTTACGACTTTCTGGTGAACGCCACCGGGCCGAAGCTGAACTTTGGCGCGACGCCGGGGTTGGGGCCGCAGGGCAACAGCCTATCCGTTTGCACGGCGGAGCATGCCGCGCAGACAGCGAAAGTCTTCGAGGAAAAGGTCGAGCGGATGCGCCGCGGCGAACGGCAACGCTTCCTCGTGGGCGTCGGGCATGGCTCCTGTACCTGCGAGGGCGCGGCGTTCGAATACGTCGTGAACCTCGAGTTTGAGTTACGCGCCAAGGGCGTTCGCGACAAGGCGGACATCGTCTTCGTGACGAACGAATACGAGCTGGGTGACTTCGGCATCGACGGGCTGTACCTCAACCACGGCGGCTACGTCACGCCGAGCAACATCTTTACGGAATCGCTTTTCGCGGAGCGCGGCATCGACTGGGTTACGCGCGCTCACGTCCACCGGGTCGACCCAGGCGTCGCCCACATCGAGACGCTCGACGGCGAGCAGCGCGAGATTCTGTTCGACATGGCAATGTTGCTGCCGCCCTTCTCTGGCGTTGGGCTGAAGGCTTACGACGCCGCTGGGCTCGAGATGACGGATCGGCTGTTCGCGCCGAACGGCTTCTTGCGGGTGGATGCGAACTACGAGAAGGTTCCCTACGAGAAGTGGAGCGCGTCGGACTGGCCGCGGACCTACCAGAGCGCGGTCTACCGCAACATCTTCGCGCCGGGCATCGCCTTCGCGCCGCCGCACCCGATCTCACGGCCGCGGCAAACCGCCGCCGGGTTGACGATTTCGCCCGCGCCGCCGCGCACCGGTATGCCTTCCGCGATGATGGGCAAGGCCGTGGCGCGTAGCATCGCCGACATGGCGAAGGGCCGCAGCGAAGGGCCGACGGCGACCGCTTCCATGGCCGAGACCGGCGCCGCGTGCGTGGCTTCCGCCGGCGCGAATCCCTTCACTGGCACCGCCGCATCGATCACCGTGTTTCCAATCGTGCCCGACTACGCACGCTTCCCGGAAACGGGCCGCGACCCGCACTACACGTTCGGTGAAATCGGGCTGGCCGGGCACTGGATCAAGATCCTGCTGCACCACATGTTTCTTTACAAGGCGCGCATGCGCCCGGGTTGGACGCTGATTCCGGAGTGAACCGCCATGACGAGCTTCGAAGAAAAGCGAATGCAAGCTCCCAGGCCGACGCGTGCGGCGCTGTTCTGGCGAACCTTCCTGCCTTGGCAGATGTGGCGCTTCGCCCGGATCAACCTACGCATGATGGGATTGATTCGCAAAAGTCACAGCGGAGGCGTCCACTCGGACGGTTGACGGCGCACTCATGGCGCGGGGCAAGGTGTCTTGGGGGACGAATGTAGTACCCTCTCATCGTCGACTCGCGCCACCCAAAATGCTCAACTCCCTTCTGCGCCCACTCGCTATCAGTTTTCTCGCCGCGGCCCCACTGATCGCGCAAGACCAATCCGTCGAGGATGCGATCGCCGCCGGAGGTTGTCTGGCCTGCGGCGGGACGATGCTGCTCATCCCGATCGTCTTTCTCGCGATCAACATCGCTCTGCTCATCTGGGTCGCGCGCGATTCCAAGTCGCGCGGCATGGAGAACCCGATCCTCTGGGTCTTGCTCGTCCTATTCCTCAGCGTCATCGGCCTGGTGATCTATTTGGTCAACCGGCCGAAGGCGAATTGAGAGACTGCCCGGTCTGCGGCAAGAAGAGGATGGAAGGTCTGCCCCGATGCCCGCACTGCGGCAATCCCTAAAAAGCCCCTGGCCTTACCTCTGCCTGACGGCTTTGCTCTACGGCGCGGCGCTGGCGGACGCCTTTCGCCTGCCTGAAAATCAGGTCACCGCGCAGGCTTATCTTGGGCTGGTGAAGACGTATCAAGCCTACGCCAGCCCGCTGAGCTTCATCCTGTGTTCGTTGCCGTTACGCGCCGAGTTGCTCCCGATATTCGGCTACGGCTGTCCGAAAATACGGCTTGTTGGAAGGCCTTTGGATGACGGCGGAGCGCATCAGCCGGTGCCGGGCCGCCGTCCCTCTCGGAACCGAAGACCCAGTCCCGTAGGACGCTTCCGGGTTGTTGGACGTGCGGAGGCCGAACCGGCGGTTGGCGAGCCGCAGGCCCGGCCCTGCATTCTTCTAGCGGCAGCCGGTCTGTTGGCGTATTCCGCCAAAGCCGCCGGCGATCATTTGGGGGTGAAAGGGGGAGTTAAGGCTGGGTGCGCTGCTGGCGGCGGCGCTCCGCGCTTCTTCAATGCGCCGTTCCATCTCGGCGGCTCTTTCTTCCATCTTGCGCTCCATTTCGCGCAGTTTCGCTTCGTCCGGCTTCGCTCGTTCGTGAACGGCTTCCATCTTCTGGGCGAGTGCTTCCATGGCTTTCTCTAGGGCCTGGGATTGCGCCTCCATGGCCCGGCCGTGCGCCTCGAGCTCGCGCTGCTGCGCTTCTGTCAAAGGCTGCTCGACTTGGAGCTTGGCCATCTGCTCGGCAAGTTCGCTCATCTTCTTGACGAACGGCGCTTGCTCAACCTGCATCTGTTCGCGAAGGGCATTCAGCTGTTGCCGCATCGGTCCAAGGTCTTTTTCTACCTGGACACGGATCTCCTCGCTCATCTTGCGCGTCTCTTCGGACAAGGCGCGGATCTCGGCTTGGGTCTCCACGTCGATGGGGTCGACTTGAGCTCGCGGAGAGGGCTTGGGCGCAGGCGCTGGCGCGGGTTTGGGTTGCGGAGCGGGCGCAGGCTTCGGCGCGGCCTGTGCAATCGGGACTGTCGGCGCTGGCGGAGCAAGCGGCGACCGCGGCGAGGCGGGCGACGGAACCGAAGGCGGCGAGGGGGGCGCGGCTGGGGCTGCCGGTACGGCCGGAACCGCTGGCGCCGGCGGAGCCACTTGCGCCAGGCCGATCAGTGGCCCAACGGCCAGCACGGCGCAGATGGCCGACCCGCACAGGGCCGCGGCGAAGGCCAGGCCGCTTCGGCCCAGGCGGGAAGAGCCGGGGCTGTCTCTGAGTAGCATTTCGATCCTCCTGGAAAGGTTGGATTCTCCCGCGATGGAAAGGGCCGGGGCCACGCCGCGGGAGAGGCGAAGTCCAGCCAAGCGCGTAAGAGTACGCGCGTAATCGGTGCGGGATCCGGCGCGATCGGCGGCCAGGTCGTCGCAGGCCATCTCGCGTTCGGCGGCCACGCGGCGCGCCAGCGCCCACGCGGCCGGGTGGAACCACAGCAGCGCCAGGCAAAGCCTCTCGAGCAGGATCTGCCAGTCGTCGCGCCGCTCCAAGTGGGCCGCCTCGTGCAGCCACAAACGCTCGAGCTCTTGCTCGTCGAGCGCTTTCGCTAGAGTTTCGGGGAAGAGGACGGCTGGGCGAAGCCAGCCCACGGCGACGGGCGCATCGATGTCGGTGGACAGTAGGAGGCGTGCGCGCGGGGTCGCGAGGCTCCTCCAGCGCTCAGCACGCTCCGCCCATTCCCTCTGTGCGGTGTGGGCTTTGGCTTTGAGGCGCAGCGCTGTGAATACGCCGAAGACCAGGTAGGCGAGCCCGCATGCCGCGCCCAGCAGCCAGAGCCGAACAAGCGCCTCTGCAACAGGACCGGCTGGCACGCGCCAGTCGTCCTGCATGGTCGCGGGCGTGACCGATGGTTCGAAGTCGGAGAGGGCGATCGGCAGTGGTTCCAGCGGCGAGTAAGCTGGAGTGGGCTCCGGCCATTCGATGCGTTGCAGCGCGGGCAGGGAAGCGCTCGCCGCCAAGGCGGCCAAGCAGAGGCCGCCACGAAAGCCGGGCGTTGCGGACAGCAGACGGTTCCCCGCCCAAACTGCCAACCACAGCGCCGTGCCGATCCAGCAGGCGTTCAACAGGACTTCGCCCAACACAAAGCTCCAGTCGCTCATGACGTCCTCCTGTCGATCAGGGCGCGCAAACGCTCGAGCTCTTCCTCGTCGATCTGCTCGTTCTCGAGCACGTTGAGCACGAGGGCCGCGGGGGAGTTGTCGAAGAACTTGTTCATCAAGTGGCGCACGGTCGAGCGGCGCGCCTGGTCGCGGCCGACCAGCGCCTCATAGACAAATGCGCGGCCACGCTGCTTGTGCGCGACATAGCCTTTGTCTTCGAGGATGCGCAGGGTCGTCAGGACCGTGTTGTAGGCGACCTTCTCCTGCTTGGGCAGGGCTTCGACGACTTCTGCGACGGTAGCGGGACCGAGCTCCCAGAGCGCTTCCATCAAGCGCAATTCGGCGTCGGTGAGGGTTTTGGATCGCGGTCGAGGCATCTTCAACTAAAAAGTTAAGAGATAACGCCCGGACGTGTCAACTAATTTTTTAGGAGGTAATGAAAAAGGCGTCCGCCGGGGTTGGCGGACGCCTCTAGTTGGATCTAGTAGCCCTTCTGCTTGTCGACGACGTTGAGCAGCGGAAGGCCTTCGGCGAAGCGCCGGATGTTTTCCTTGACCGTGCCCAGCATGCGGTCGCGGTCCATGTCCGAGCGGCCGGCGATGTGCGGCGTGATGATGACGTTGGGGAACTCCCACAGGGCGCTGGTCGATTCGAGCGGCTCGCGCTCGACGACATCGACGCCGGCGCCTTTGAGGTGGCCGCTGTCGAGCGACTTGATGAGCGCGCTCAGGTCGTAGGTCTTGCCGCGGCTGACGGCGATGAACCACGAGCCCTTTTTCATGCGCTCGAACTGGTTCGGGCCGATCATCTTGTTGGTCTTCTCGGTGTGCGGCGCGGACATGAAAACGACATCGGCGAGCGGCAGGACGTCGTCAAGTTGATCCGGCTTCACGACGCGCGAAACGAAGGGCGAGAAGGGGATGTCTTCCGGATCGACGCCGATCACCGTCATGCCGAAGGCCCAGGCGCGCTGGGAGATCTGCATGCCGATGCCGCCCACGCCGATGACGATGGCCGTCTTGCCGCGCAGTTCGTAGAGATCACGCGGGGTGGCCTGCCACTTCTTCTCGGCCTTGAGCGCGAGCCAGCGCGGGATCTCGCGGGTGAGCGAGAGCAGCATGGCGAGCGCGTGGTCGGCGATCTCGGGGCCCTGGACGATCTGGTTGTTGGTCAGGATGATGTCGCTGTCGCGCAGAGCGGTCGAGCCGGACATGTGCAGCACGGGTTCGACGCCGGCGCTGGTGACCTGAACCCACTTGAGCTTCTTGCCGGCCATCACCATCTCGGGCTTGATGGAGCCGATGAAGGCGTCGGCGTCGCCGATCTCCTTCATGACGGTGTCGGGGGTGACCTCGACGAGCTTGACCTTGTTGGAAACCTTGCGCCAATCGTCGATGGCTTCGTCATAGTTGCCCATGACGAGGATCTTCTTGGTTTGCGCGCCGAGGGTGAGGGCGCAGACGGCGAGGAGCAGGAGCAGTCGTTTCATCGGGGAACCTCTTGGGAAAAAAGCTGCGCACGATTCTAGCGCAACGAGGTGAGCGGTCGCCCGATTCGATCCTGAACGAGTTTTCCTGCCGTACGCCGCAGGCGCGTCCTCGTGAAACCGGTTTCCTAATACCGCGGAACTTTGCTGATGCGGGCGGCTTACAAGGCCCAGCCGCCAGGGCGCGTAGGAGAATTTGGGATTTGGACTGCGCAGTGAGAGCCGGCCGCATCTCCGTGGCCGGCTTCTTTGTCCACTGCCAGGTTAGCTGATGGATACAAAGGGTTTCGGGAATAGGAGTGCCGCGACGAGCGCGCAAGGTGCTGAATCGCAGAG
The DNA here is from genome assembly GCA_041394905.1 of Bryobacterales bacterium. GTDB lineage: Bacteria > Acidobacteriota > Terriglobia > Bryobacterales > UBA6623 > RI-231. The sequence goes on from JAWKHJ010000034.1 coordinate 27,603, forward strand.
GGTTCAGGGGCCGGGGGGAAATCTCGAACCGGCGTGACGATTTGGTCGAGACCAGGGGGCTCCAGGCTACGGATTTTTTCTCTGTTGAACTGCGTGACCGTTGACGGGCAGTCTCGCCGAGTACGATCATCATCTTCCCGGATGGCGAGTCGAGAACCAGACCGAGACGTCTAGCCGAAAGCGCGGCAAGTGCAGGGACAATGAGCCAGACCATAGATGTCGGCGATTTGCTGGATCGTAGCTCCTGGTCCAGCTATCAGAAACTGCTTACTTTGCTTGTTGCGATCGCCGTCGTCTTCGATGGCTTCGACATTCAGATTCTGGGCTTTGCCATCCCCTCGCTGATGGACGAGTGGAAGGTAGCTCGCGCCGACTTCGGGTTCGTACTCGCAGTAGGTTTGGTAGGCATGACCGTAGGCGGTCCCCTTGCAGGCTACTACGGCGATCGTTTCGGCCGCCGAACGACACTCATCGTTTGCGTACTCACTTTCGCCCTAGCGACGATCGCGACGGCGTTTATCGAAGGTATCGTCGGCCTGACTGTCTTGCGCTTGCTGACGGGCATTGGCGCCGGCGGAGCCTTGCCAAACGTCACTGCGCTCACCGCGGAGCTCGCTCCAGTCCGGATGCGTAGCATGGCGGTGAAGCTCACGATCGTCTGCGTCCCTCTCGGCGGAATGCTCGGTGGTCTGCTGGCTGCACAGATCTTGCCGCGCTACGGATGGCGCGGGCTGTACTTGGTCGGCGGCGCTCTGCCACTGCTGTTTGCGGTTGTGCTTTGGGCGTACCTGCCTGAATCACCCCGCTTCTTGGTCAGCCGGCGCGAGTCATGGCCTCAGCTCGCTCGACTCTTGACTCGCATCGGCCATACGATACCGGCCGGAGCCTCGTTTGCGAGCCGCGAGGAAGCGGAACGAGGGGAAAGGCCGTCGCTCAGCGGACTGTTCTCGTCAGGGCTTGCCCGAGATACGGTCGGACTGTGGGGCGCCTTCTTCTTCTCCCTGGGCTTCAACTATCTTGTGATGGGTTGGCTCCCGGCGCTGCTTGTCGCGGAAGGTCTCGATTTAGAAGTTGCCGTCTCCGGGCTCGCCACCTTCAACCTTGGAGGCGTCCTAGGAGTTTTGGTGTGGAGCGTTTTGGTGACCAAGCTCGGTACGCGCGGGCCGGTCTTGTCTGGCGCTCTCGCGTGCGCTGGAGGAGCCTTGGCGGTCTCGGCGGCGCCCGTCGAGGCGCATGGACATCCTGTTGCACTGCTAGTTTGCATTGGCGTCACCGGCCTGTTCGCCGGAGCGGTTCAGGCATCGCTGTACGCACTGGCGGCGCACGTGTATCCCACGGCAATGCGCGCAACTGGAGTCGCCTACTCGGCAGCGGTCGGGCGAGCAGGGGGCTTGCTGAGCTCGCTGGTCGGCGCGTCGCTCATCCAGGCTGGAGGCGGGACGTTCTGGTACACGCTGGCGATTGCCATGGTCTGTACGTTTCTGGGTCTGGCATGGGTGAAGAGTCACTATGCTGTGGCCCGCGTCGATGCGATAAGAGCGACAGGCATCTAATTCATCCGTAGCGAAGGAACACCATGAGTGATAGCGCACCCGCCGACTCCTCAAACACAGTTCCGCGTCAAGATCTATCCGGCCTTGTCGGCTACCGATTCCTCTATCGCTATGCCAACGGATGGCGCTACGAGATGTACATCAAGAACTCCACGACCATCGACTATCGGATCCACTCGGGCCCGGTTGGCGGCCGCTGGGTGAAGCACCAAAAGGCCGACATTGTCATGCTGACCGCGGGTCTTCAAGATCTCGTGGAATGAGCCCACGGGCACCTCGGTCGTGGTCAACTTCGTTCCCGCCGAACGGGTGGTCCACGGGTCGGTCTTCTTTCCCCAATGGGTCCACCAGCACGGCGAACGCACGGTGCTTTGCCAGAACGATCATCTCGACCAGATGCGAGCCTACCGCGACGAGGGGCCTACCTATCCGATCTTTGTGGTCACGGAGTTTGGCCGGATCAGTCTCATTGAATACATGGGGCAGGACAATGAACAGGCGATTGATTGCGCTCCGGTGCTCTCCCTGAGGGGTGGTCTGAGCGGACCGATTCGACGCCTGATTGGGTCTAGGCTGTGCTTTCGGGCTCAGCGAAGGGCGGGGAGTCAGGCTCTGATCCTGAAGGAGTTTTCCTGCCGTACGCCACACGCGTCCTCGTGAAACGTCAGGTGAGCGCCCCTTTCGGGGCGGGAGTTAGCGAACAGTCACGGAAGGAGGATGAAGAAAACCTGCGGGGAGGCTCTGGGGCTGGTCCCGTTAATTACGTCGAAGAGCAGCAGGTACTACGGCTGTGCGTCACGGAACCGAGGCTGTCCCGGTTTCCCGCCTATGATCCCGTCGAAGAGCAACGGTTTCGTCGGCTGCTTCATGGGGTGCACCCCAGGTTTCCGGGTTTTTGATAATAGGGTGACGGATGTGAGGCATGATCCACTCAATTCTACTCGCTCCGCGGAATCGAGTCTGTCCTGGTTCGCCGCCTCCCAAGGGAACCCGACCCGGGCTGCAAGGACAGGGTGACGGGACTTTTTGAACTCGTCCCCGACGATTAATTGATTGGCACGCGCTTGTAATAGTAATCTCTAGCAGTATTAAACTAGCTTGTTTCGTTACGGACCATGCGGTGCTGTCGATGCGCGATGTGGTCTTCTCAGGATGAAATGCCCGAACGAAAGCCCGAACCAGATCGAGGCCCAGGCCTACGCCACCGGTGCCGTCGAAAGAACGTTACAACGAAGACACGCGAGACACAACGCGACGACCTGTCTTCGATCGCGACGTGGTACCCCCGCCAAAGAAGAAATAGCTGTTGAAATGGCCACGCGGAAGAGCGCTAGACCAGGCAAGGGGCCGAGGAAAGCTGCCAAGGGTGGTGGCAAAGGTACCAAATTACCCGTCAAGAAGGCCACGAAGAGTGCCAAAAGGCCGCGCGCAAGGCATCTTGGGCATTCTCCGCTAAGCCCGACCCGGACGTTGTCCCGCCGCCGAGCGCGGCTCTAGCCTTGAGGTGTTGTGACTGGTACGGGGCGTGGTACTGGGCGCGGATCTATGTTAAATACCTGTCCGAGTAGCTGTCGCCAAGCGCAATTTCGTAGAAGTTGTCGATTCCCATAGCAAGGCATAGGTCGTTGTGAGTAAGTACGCTCACCACCCGTAGCTGCGGGGGCTCATCAGCCTCTATCATGATCCGCTCGTTCCGGCACTCGGTTAAGCGATCGTGTGTGAAATGGTCGCCCGCTTTGCACTCAAGTTCTGAGAATCTCCGAGCGAGATCGGCATGAAGCTGCGCCTTTCGAACGGTCCCGACGACAAGATCCAACGTTGAGAAGAGCGTAACTATCGCTGCGGCCGCGACCGTTGCGTTCTTTCCCATCTCCCCAGCCAGCCCGAGGAGAGAAAGGATCGCGGTCGAACCGAAAAGCAATGAGACGGCGCTGGTGAGGTGTTCCACCCTTCGTAAAATTGTCGACGTCGGACATGATAGCGAATCGACCGCCGAATGCCAAGAGGAGGTCGTCGTGCTCTTGGGCTAGGTCTCGCTTGTTGGCCGTTGCTTCAGTGTCCACGACAGGTTGAGATTATCGCCATGTCCGGGTGTTTTGTTGGGACTCGGGGGAATCATGGAGGGGGATCGGCACCGAGTGGGGAGAGATCGGGGCCAGAAATCCGGGCCAGAGACCATAGGTCCGCAGATGCAAGTGTATCGGAGAAGCTAGACGACGGGTCCGCAGGCTTCCTCCTGAGGATCGTCGGCGGTGAGTGTGAGCGTCGGCGCTATGATTGGCAAAGCCGGGTCGTGCTCAGAAGCCGAACGCATGCGCTTCACGGAGGGTCCGGCAATTCCGTAGCGGAGGCAGTGTCGCCGCTACGCGGCTGGCTTGGAGTGGCGGCCTCGCTCACCCGCGCTTACGCGCGGGGCTGTTAGTTGTGGCGCCGCTTTACGGCTGGGCTGCGCCGCGCTTATGTGCGGGGCTGTTGATTGGGGCAGAGATGTACGGCTAGTCCGCGGGCTTCCGCCCGCGTAGTCCTTGGCGGGTAGGCGAGCGCAGTAGGGGTTGGTTGGGCGAGTGCGGTGGGCGGGTGTCGGGTGGCGTTTTTGAGGAGGTAGATTACGCCCAGGATGAGGGCGGAGAGGCTCGGCGATGTGGAACCAGCGGTCGCTGTCGGTGGATGGGTCGGTCAGGGCTGTGTAGGTGAAGACGTAGGCGAGACAGAGCAGGCGGGTGATGTCGGCGAGGACGCTGGAGGCCGGCGCGGGGCGGGGACGCACGGCGGGTAGGCATCGAAGACGGGATAGGCAAGGCGCGGGAGCATCGCACAGCCGAGAGGAATCCCAGGTAGATGGCGGCAAGATCCCATTTGTCGAAGACGTAGCCAGGGCACGAGGTCGGCGATTTCTTCGAGCCAGGCCAGGCCAGGATCAGCGTGACGCCGGTTCCGATCATGCGCTTTGAGCGCTCTGGTGGTCGCGCCAACGCTCGGCTGTTAGCGGCGAGCTCGAGGCGGCGCTGAGGTACTCCTTCGCGGTGTAGAGGACGTAAAGGATGGCGGCCATGCCGAAGGCGTAGAGGCATCGTTGAGCCAGGAGTGCTCGATGCGTCCGATGAACGTTCCAGAAGGGAATAGATATGTGCGTTCGGCGGGTGAAGCCAGACGGTGACTTGAACGCGCCAAAGGCAGAAAAGACCTATGGCGATCGTGGTTGCCAGAGATGCCCGAAGGCGCATGCGAAGGTAGAGACGCCGCCGGGTTCGGTTTTGTGCCCGGAGGTTCTACTCGAAGGTCTCCTTGATGCTGGCTAGGGTTGCTTCCACGCTCTTGCAGGCGCGTGGCTGCGGATGATGCGGCTAGGCCGGGGCGAATGAGATGGGAGTGCGCTAGTGATTGCGCGTCATCAAGCTCACGCGGACGGTGCGGCCGTCGATGAGAGTTCCCGTCATGACCTTTGGAATTCCAGCGGCTCTCTTCGGGTCGATCATTCGAACGAAGGCGACGCCCCGAGAGAGGCCGGTGTTGGGATCGTGCGCGATCTGAACGTAGTCGATCTCGCCGTGGGGTTCGAACACCTTTCGAACGTCATCTTCCGTCGTTTTCTTGTCGAGGTTGGCGATAAACAGAGTTCTCATCGTGCGGCTCTCCCGGGTCACGAAGGCTTTCGGGACCAAGGGAGTCGCCGGTGGACGGCGCGCTTAGATGTCCGGAGGAGCGTTTGGCGATCGTGCGCCTCCATTAGGATAACACGCTGTCAGGAGCCGGCCTCGGCCGGCGCGACTGCCTGGGTGGTTCGCGAGGAGGGATCTTTGCGGAGTTGCCTGATCAGACTCCACGCTAGGCTCCAGTTCTGTCCGATGGCTTTTAGCCATTGAAATCGGCTGACCTGCGGGAAATAGATTCCTCGAAAGGCGATGCGCGCCAGCAGATGCATGATGCGCTCGCCCACCCGCTTGTCCGCGAGCCAATCGATCGCTTCACGGTTGCGCTCCGGGCTGTAGGAGAAGCTCCACGCTTTCCCCACTTCATTCCGCGCCTCCGCAATCGTCATCTTCAGGGGCTTGTGGCACATCAAGAACGGGGCAAAATCCATCCAGTGCTTCGGCCGGTCTAACCTTCCGGCGGCCAATAGGCGGTCGTAGAGCGGAGTCGCCGGAAACGGAGTCAATTGTCCGAAAACGGGCAGCCCCGGGGGCCAGCTCCGGATCTTCTCGAGGGTTCGTTCCGCCACGCCGGGCGTGTCGTTATCCATGCCGAAGATGAACGAGGTGATCGCGTAGATATTCCGCTTGGCGAGGCTTTCGAGCACGCCCTGGTAGGTCTCGGGCTTGTTGAAGCTCTTGTTGACGTCTTTGAGATTGCCGTCGTCGATAGACTCCATGCCGATGAAGATCCATTTGCCCCCGGCCTGCTCGATCAGGTCGACGAGCTCCTCATCCTGCAGCAGGTTGGCGCTGATCTGGGCGACCCACGGCAGTTTCGCATCGGCGGCGATGATGTCGCGCAGCAAGGATTTCGTGCGTTTGCGGTTGATGGCGAAGTTGTCGTCGACGAAGAAGATCGCCCTTGGCGCGGTCCTGCCGGGCGCGCCGCTTGAGCCGCAGCATCTCGTTGACCACGCTCTCATTCGAACGGAATCGCAGCGAGTCGCCAAAAAAGCCCGTCACGGTGCAGAACTCGCACCCGTAGGGGCAACTTCGCGGCCCGATTCGATGGGCACCACGCGGAATGATCCCCAGCCATCTCCAAGCTTGCTCAGGCGCGACCGGAGCATCTTCGGCACCAAATTGAACTGGTCGAGATCGAGCTCCGTCCAGCCGATGTCCGGGTAGTTGTCGAGACTCGGCTTGACTTCTTTGCCCTCCGCATCGACCGGCTCGTAGAGCTCTTTCAGGCAGCCGTTGGCGGCGTCTTCCACGATCAGGGGCCAGGTGTTGTCGGCCTCGCCGACGGCGATGGCGTCGGCGTAGCGTTTGCCGCCATCGCGTCCCAGCGGCTCATCGGGGACTTCCGTTACGTGCGGGCCGCCCATCACGACCGGCACCGCCGATGGCGCGTATGGCTTCGGCGACCTTGTAGGCTCGGGCGATCATGCGTCATCGCGCCGATGCCCACGAGCCGGATATCGTTTTCGCGGATGTAGTCGCACAGCTCCGCTTCGGTCATCGGCCGGGCGTTGCCGTCGATGAGGAAGACCTTGTGGCCGGGCGGCGTCAGCCTCTGGAGGAAAACATCCAGAGGTGCGGCATGAAGTTGCGGGTAATCACGTTGTCCGGGTTGTAGAGGAGGATGTTCATTGGAAGACAGATCCGGGACCGGCGTGAGGGTGATCGAGGTCCTAAACTGCCTTCTCGGGGAAGACGAATCCTGAAGCTGGATCAGCGCTTTAGCTACTCTAGCAGCATTGCTGCCGCTCGATGGAGGGCTGCCGGCGAAATACGGGCTCGGGCGGCTCCTGGCTCTGCTAGACTGAGGCGCGAACCTAGAAAAACCCTGACGGGCTTGTTCGACTCAGACGATCACCAGTTCCGCCTGATCCTCCCAAAGTCCCTCAATCCTCGCCACCGCTTTTTCCGTTCATGGAGGATCTGCGATGGGGCTTCTCAACAGCATTGTTTGCTCACCCTCGACGCTCGTTGAATAGGCCGGAGGTGCGGCCGTGACCAAAGCGAAAGCCGGGGACACGGTCAGCGTCGACTACACGCTCCGGACCGTCAGCGGCGATCTGATCGATACGTCCGCTGGACGGCTGCCGATTCGTTTCATCCTTGGCTCCGGGGATGTCATACCGGGCCTTGACCAAGCCGTGCTCGGGATGGAATTGGGAGAGTCAAAACAGTAGTGGTTCCGCCCGCATTGGCCTACGGCCTGCATCGGACCGACCGCGTGTTGCATTTCAAGCGCACTACGGTCCCGCTTTTACCTGGAGCCGTCGCGAGCCCATCCACCCCGGCCTTTTCACCACGATCGAATCCGCGGATTCGATCGTCACCGGGATTACAACCATCCCCTGGCCGGCAAGGATCTCGAGTTCATTACTCTTGCGTTGATCGAAGGGGCAGCCGATTGATGCCCAACCATTGGGAGCCGGACTCGTTTGAAGAATTCCAACGGGCGCTCGACGGCAAGCGCTGCGAGGTCGTGCTGCACTCCTGGACGAAGGAATGGGCGCGGAAGCGCGGCTGGAGGCCGTGGTGGTTCGGCTTTCGTCGCCAATTCCTACAGCGTGTTCGGCGAAGTGAGCGAGACTTCTGGGACGCCTATAAAGACGGCGCCTTCAATCTGCATCGCTGCGGAACCAACGAAAACTGGGGCCGCTGACTCGCCTGCCATATGTAGGTCAGGGGACAAAGATGTCGAGGACGACTTGGCCGATGCGGGCGACGATGGCGGCGCGGCCGTTGACGAAGACGCGTTCGTAGTCGGGGCCGATGGGCGGCAGGCGAGCGTCCAGGTCAGCCGGGAAGGGCGTCAGCTTTTTCTCGAGGCCGGGTGGCAAGGAGCCTTTGCGGCGGAGTTGCTTTTCGAGGCCTGGCGGCAGGCGGTCACGCTTGGCGAGCCCCGGCGGCAAGCCGCTCGCAGGCTGGGCGTGCACCCATTCGCGGATGATGCGGCGGTCCTGCGGTCCGAACACGATGTCGACATCAATGTTGGCGCTGCGGCGGCGCTTGTCCTTGGCCAGCAACGCTATGGGCAGCGCGAAAGGGGCGATCAAAACCGCTCTGCGTGTCATGCCTTTCTGGACGAGATTCGCGAGCAGGTAGTTTCTAGACGTGATCCCCTATATCCAACGGCATAGGCTACTCGTAATAGTCAGGGGCGAGCTTGGTTTTTTGGACCAGGATGGGGTCGTGCGTGAGCAGAAACTCGCCGTGGGTGGAGTCGACGATGCCTTTTAATCTGCGGATGGCCGCACGCGCCGATTCGTCGTCGACGGTTTGGCCGGGCAGGATCTCTTCCTCGTAGTTCTCCATCAAGTCGCCCGCGTCGGCCGGCATCACCTTCATGCCGGATTTGGGCAGGCGCACGGCCATTGACTGGTGCCCGGGCATGTGGCCGCGGGTGTAGATGACGTCGACGCCTTCGGCGATCTCGAAGTCGCCGTCGATGAGGTTCCAGTTCATGTCTGGAAAGTCGAAGTCGGACTTGATGACGGCGTTCTTGGGCGTCGCCTCGTGCATGGCGTACTCGTACTCGCGCTTCTGCATGGTGATGCGAGCGTGGCGCAGATACTTCAAGTTGCCGGTGTGGTCGAAGTGCGAGTGGCTGATGACGACGTCGCCGATTTGCTCGGGCTTTACGCCGATCTGGTCGAACTGGTAGAGCACCTGGTGCTCGGGCAACACGACGGGCGGGATCATGCCCCAGCGCTCGAAGAACTGGCCGCGGCGGATGGGGTCTTCGGTGTTGTAGGTGTTGAAGCCGGCGTCGAAGAGCACATAGCCGGAGGTGGTTTGGATGAGGTAGGCGCAGATGGGCTCGGCCATGATGTAACGCGCGCCGCGCCCCTTGGTGGATACGGTCTTGGGGAGAACCTCGTAACCGCAGAGAAGAACGTACAGACGCCGCGCCTGGGTCATGGCGTACCTCGCTTTGGGACGCACGCGCTGACGGGCGCGTCCTCATCGATCGGACAGGTGCGACTTGGCGGGGAGGCCTGCGGCGAGGGCGGCCTTCTCCAAGGTTAACAAGCGCTATGCTGGGGGCGCGTCCATGGCAAGCGTGTTTCGCTGGGTTTTGCTGAGCGCGTTGGCGCTGGCGATGATTCTGGTTCCGTTCTTTCTGTATGAGGACGCGGTGACGGCGTGGGCGCAGTCGTTCGCTTCGGGCGAGCGCGGGCCGACGGTCGCGGCGGCGGCGATTGGCGGGTTGCTAGCGGCGGATATCGTTTTGCCGGTGCCTTCGAGCCTGGTGGCGACCGCATCCGGCTACCTGCTGGGGTTGGGCTTGGGCGCTGCGGTGACTTGGGCGGGCATGACGGCGGGCGCTCTGCTGGGCTATGCCTTGGGTTGCAGGCCGGCACGCAGCTTTACCCGGCGGTTTGTGGGCGAGGATGAGCTGCAGCGGGCGGCGGAGGCGCATCGGCGCTGGGGGGACTGGGCGATCATCGTGTGCCGCTCGGTCCCGGTATTGGCCGAGGCTTCGGTGGTGTTCGCCGGGGTGGCGGGCATGCCGTTGGGGCGCTTCGTGTTGTTGACGGCGCTGTCGAATTTGGCGATTGCGCTGGTCTACGCCGCAGTGGGGGCTTATGCGTTGGAGGCGAACTCCTTTCTGCTGGCGTTCGCGGGTGCAATTGTGTTGCCTGGGATCGCGATGTTGCTGTTCAGACACCGCAGCGCTTGAGTCGCTCAGGCGAGCTCTTTGAGCATCGCTTTCGCCTTGCGCACCCAGGGGCGCTCTTGCCGGCGCAGGTAGCGGGGCAGGCCGGGTTGTTTGGCTAGGATGCTCTGGAGCTGGGCGCGCGCTTCGTCGTTTTCGCCGCGCTTGGCGAGGAGCCGGGCGTAGCCGTAGTAGGCCGCCGAGACGGTCGTGCGGCCGAGGATAGCGCGGTAGGTTCGCTCGGCCTTGTCGTCGCGGCCGTCCGCCTCGTAGGCCTCGGCGAGAGCCAGCGCGGCGCCGTGGAAGGCGTGCGCGGGTTCGCGTTCGACGACGGTCTCGAGGTCGCGAACGGCGTCAGCCGCCCTGCCGGAGGCGAGCAGCGCCTTGCCGCGGCCAAACAGCGAATCCGGGTCTTGCGGATCGCGGCGGATCACCTCTCCATAGAGCTCGATGGCACCGATTGATCTCCGAAGCAGGATCAGCGCTCTGTTTTCTGATTCAGTTGGTGTTGAACGTTGCACGCCACGGACCAGTCGCCGCGGCGGCGTTCGAGGCGTTCGATCGCGGGAAGTTTCCAGCGTAATGCCCGGCAGCACCTCCACGATCAGATAGAGAACGGAGCCAGGCGGACCGAGCAGCAGGATAACCCACAGCCAGTAGGACTCCAGGCGCGTCCGCACCCAGTGGATGACCATTGCCGCCTGGAAGGCGGTGGCAAAGTACCAGTGCTGGTAGAAGAAGTCCAAGACCGAGATTGTAAGGAGTGGCGCAAGGACGCGACAGAGGGGCTTCCTGATACTCCGGCCTGGGACAGGCAAGGCAGTCTAGGACTAAAGCAACAGTTGAGCCCGTGCCGACTCGGGACATCGTTCCGACGTCAGGGTTCGGCAGCCAGTCTTCAGGGATGACTAAACGTCGAGCCTGGCGTTCGCCGGCGTCCATTCGATGGGTCCCGAAGCGCCCGATCTTGCCCGAAATAGCAGGTTTCCCAATGATTTCTTCCAGGGGAAAGAGTGCTGGAGTTTCAAGAAAGGGTACTTCGCTGGTTCATTTTGGTACGCAAGTCCCAACAAGATCAATTACTGACTGTCCATTGAGCTCTTGACTGGTCTGGGACAATCTTTCGCTAGGAAGACGAGTGGCGGAAAAATGCCGCCTAGGGAGACGCGGGAATGGGCACAGTATATTTCCAGCATTCGACGCGGAAGCGAAAGGGCCAGGTACTTGTCATGATTGCCATGCTTTCGGCCATGTCCTTGGGCATGGCCGGATTGGCCGTGGACTTGGTGTTGGCTTACGCCGTCAAGACGTTCCTCTCAACCGCGACGGACGCGGCGGCGATGAGCGGTATGCGTGCGCTCGAGCGCGGCGTGAGCTACAGCGACCAAGAAGGAGAGTTCGGCGTAACGCAGATGCAATTTCGGCCTGCAAACTTTCCCAATGGTCTGCTGCTGACGGGGAATACCGGACGATTCGAACAATCGGTTCACATCGCTTCCCAACAGGTCGGTCCTGGCGCCACGAGCATGTTTCAGACGGACACTTCGCTCGCGCCAGGCATGCAAAGATCCCGTGTGAACGCGATTGCCGAAGCGCCCACGTTTTTCATGCGCTTCTTCGGAATGAACAAGGTTACGGTGCGCTCGTCGGCTTACGCCGCTCGGCGTGACGTCAACGTTGTGGTGGTGCTTGACCGTTCGGCTTCGCTCAAGAACGTCGGGGCGTGGGATGACGTTCAGAACGCGGCGATCGAGTTCATCCAGAAGTTTGACAACAATCGCGACCGCGTCGGTTTGGTCACTTTTGGCACCGGTGCGAACGTGGACTACCCGCTGAGCACTGGATTCAAGACCGGGAATGTGATCAAGAACCTCATTCAGATGCAAACGGTGCCGAATTCGGCGTACACGAATTCGTCGACGGGCCTCTGGTTGGCATACTCGGAGCTCATGCGAGTGAATGACGCGAACGCGCTGAACGCGATCGTCTTCTTCACGGATGGACAACCCTCGGCATTCTCGGCAGGGTTCAAAGTCAAGACGGGCGGCTCCGGGCCCAGGTGCCCCACCTCGGGCGGCAGCCTTGAAGGCACGTTGGGAGCGGGGCAGGACACCTCCACCTGGAATAGCCCGCAGTTTTACGACATTCGCGGCTTTGGAAGCGCCAGGCCGGCCCGGCTCCGGTGAACAGCGGCAGCACCGTACTCGATCACCCGCAAAATCCTGTTTGCACAGGCTTCACGAATGACTACGGCGGAAACGCAGAGTACGTTCTCGACCCCAACGAGAGCTGGCCGCGAGACTGGTCGGCCAGCGAAGCAGGTTCCACCGCGAAGACATTCTGCATCGACGACAACCCGCCCGGAGGCTGCTTGGGTGACGCGGGCGATTTCCCGTACTCGTACAACAACTCTCGTCTCTACAACGACAGCTCCAACAACTCGGACTCGGATTTCCGCGGGACGAACGTACACAACGCGGCCAAGAACCTGATGCTCAACATCGCACAGACCGCCCGGCGAGACAGCTCGCTCGGGGGCGTACACATCCACACCATCGGCCTGGGCGGCTACGGCTACGATGCGGACGCAGCGTTGATGAAGCGTATCTCGAACGATCCAAGCGACAGCTACGGCGTGCAGATCACCGCCGCGACCGACGAGCCGATGGGCAGCTACACATACGCGCCGAGTATCGGAGAAATCCAGAAGGCGTTCGAGAAGGTACGCAGCGAAGTGATGCGTCTCACGCGCTAACAGAAGCAAGCGCCCGAACGACTGGTCGGCCTGACGAGCAACCCTCCCCGCTCGTCAGGCCGCCTTTTTTACAGGTCCCTAGACCTTGCCGGATTTGGCCGGGTCGGAGGGAAGAGCGCCGCCGTAACCGTGCCGCTTGGCCGTGAACTTGGCGGTGGGGTACTCGCCGAGGTCGATCTCGCCGGTGATCGTGTCGCCGGAAAGCTTACCTGCAAACGAGTAGCCGAGCTTGGAGCCTTCGAAAGTCAGCACGCTCGACAGCTCGACCATGTCGCCGTCGATCTTGCCTTTCACCGGACCGCGCTTGACCGTGCCAACGTGGGTGCCGGCGACGTTCGATCCAGAGGTCTCCAGGAAGAGCATGTGTTTGGCCGAACCCCGCGTGAAGTCCACTTGGACGTCCCAGCGGCCCTCGATGTCGGCAACGGGCGGTTTGAGGCTCTTGGACTTGGGCTTGGGAGCCGAGCGGAAGATCTCCGCCAAGCGGTCGGCGACGATCTTATACTCGTTGGGCTTCATCGCGACCGGACGGATGGCGAAGGACGTCCCTTCACC
>JAWKHJ010000035.1:0-38798 GCA_041394905.1 Bryobacterales bacterium
CCCGTTGATGTCGCGAATCACGCCGTCATAGACGATGCCGTTGCCGCTGTTGGCGTAGATGGCATTGGCGACGTTGTCGCCGATCGAGGCGCCGTTCTTCTTCAATCCGAAGTGATCGCAGACGTAAACGTCGCCCTGCTGCAGCATGTCGACCGGCCAGGCGTTCTGGCCGCCAATGCGGCCGTCTTTCTTGCCCACTTCCTCGATCACCTTGTGGATGTCCGGCCGCCCGGGCAGCCACTGCGCCGTGAGAGCGCGTCCAACGAGGACCTTGTCGGGATGGATGGACATCCAGCCGTCCTCGTACTGCCAGTTAAAGCCTTCGTTGCGCAGAACAGCCCAAGCTTCTTCCAGGGTGACGGCCTTCATGCGCTCGAGAATGCCGTCCGAGACCTTGGGGCGACCGTCCGGGAAGCGCTCGCCCGCCCATTCCGGGGTGTACTGGATGAGGTCTTCCTTGGTGAAGATGCCAGGTTGCGCGAAGGCCTGAGACGCAGTGAGCAGGAAAGTGAGGATCAGCAGAGAGAGTCGCATGACATCGCCCGTTATCGATATACGGGCGTCAGTGTAGCACCCTCACAGGCACAACCTTCTACAATCGGGGAGCGATGGCGAAGTTCACCACCACCAAGCTCGTCGAGGCCGTGCTGCTCAACAAGAACACCGGTATGCCGACGTCCAAGCGCATCGACCTTCCCTTCGGCGCCATCATCCAAGACCCCGAAGAAGACCGCGACCTGCTCAAGTTCACCTACCTCGGTGAGCGCTACGGCACGAACCTAGCCAACATCCGCGGGCACTACGAGCCCATCGGCAAACAGCCCACGACCGCGAAGAAAACCGAATCCGCCCCCGCCGCCGCGCCGGAAAAGTCCCTGGAGTTTCGCCCGGTCAAGTCCAACTTGGCGATCAAGCGCGCCAAAGTCCCGGGCGGCTGGCTCATCGCCCTCGGCGACAGCGTCACTTTCCTCCCCGACGCCGGGCACAAGTGGGACGGCGGCTCGCTCTAAGTCCTCATTGACAAAGCAACCCAGGAGCCGCGGGCGGAAGCCCGCGGACGGCTAACCATCCCACCGTCCGATCAGCCGCGAAACGTCACCCCTCCCAGTACTCCTCCCAAGCCCGCTGATTCACATACAGACTCATCTTCCGCCCCTGCCCTTTTACCACATAGTCCACGGCCTCTTGCACCCCACGCGGATCGAACAACCACCGCGTGCTCCCGTGCCTCGCCCACCACTTCTCACGCCGGCCAAAACGGTCATTCAACGCCCGGCTAGCAAACGCCTTCAACTTACCCAGCGTCACCTCCGGCCACGTCCGCCGAAACCACCAAATGCACATGTGTCGATCGCACATGCGCCACATGCAAAGTCCACCCCTGCCGCGCACAGCTGGACACAATCTCATCGAGCACGACTCCTCGCCCCGCCTCACCCAACGAAACCGCCGGTTCTGCCATCAAACGTCGCTCGACATCCACCCGAGCATGATCCTCAACCAAATACCGCCCGCCATAGCCGTTATGCTCGCGATCTACAGACCCACGCGAATCTCCATGCAGCCTCATGCCATAGCAAGTGAACGTCAGAAAGTATCCCCAAGGTTTTTTGGCTGGCCTGCCTGTGGGCTCCCGCCCACGGCTCCTTTCTGGTTTCACGAGCGCCAATCTACCAAAGCGACCCGCACACCTCGTCCCAAAACGAAACAATCCGCAACGTACTCGCACCTCTCAACCACGTCACCGCCGCCAACCACCGCGACCAAGGAGCCGCGGGCGGAAGCCCGCGGACAACGACATTTCTCGCATCCCACTCGCCTCGTCGCCCCAAAGCCCCGACAATCGGATAATGTTAGGAACCACTGACCGCAACCGCCCACTGAGCGTCTCGGCACGGTTGCAGAACCTATCCACCCAAAAAGTATCCTCCTCGATTCGGCTTCATTCCGTTGGCTCGGAACCCCAGAGAACGCGCACCTTCAATTGCGCTACGATCAACCTACCCATCAGAAATGCGGATCAAGAGCGTAGAATTAACCTCATTTCGGCGGTTTCACCGGCTTGTCGTTAGCGGCCTGCCGAAGAGCGCCAGGCTAGTAGTACTCACTGGGCCAAATGGCTCCGGTAAGTCCTCTCTATTCGAGGGCTTCCTGGCTTGGCGCCGGCATCGTCACTCTCCTGGAAATTGGATGTGGGACCGAGAGTACTATGAACGTCCGAGCGACACCACGACTCTTCAATCAGTCGAACGGAGCGAAGTATTCTTCCATGACGTGAGAACATTACGCATGATAGCCTGAGAACAGCATTTTATTTTCGGTCAGCCTACCGTAATGACCCAGAGTTTAGGATAACGTCGATATCCTATCCTGGCCCTGCGTTGTCGGTGAGGAATCGAAAACGACGTGTTGTTTGTTCCTGCTGGGAACGCTTCGGACGTTGAGACTGATCGTTTGGCGCGCTCATGGCGCTCCTTCAGAGCTTGAGCCAGGACCTGACCGTGATTCGTCTCGTAGACTGAGACGAACGATCGGATGCCGAAGTTGACGACTGCGAATCGCGAGGGATTCGCGTACTCCGGCGACGCCACCTTGAGTCGTACCTTTCGACGATGAAGTTCTCAGGGCCCTCTGTGACCACTGTGGAAAGCCAAACAAGGCCGACGAAGTGATCAAAGGCGAAGGCCGAGGCAACGGAGGAATCGAAAAGCAGAGGGAATTCCAACGACGACCTCAAGTCCGCTTCTGGCACGCTCTGCGTCCGAATAAAGTCGATTCTTGAACTCCAACGAGCCGGCAACGATGCTGTCGCCTTCATGAGGACACTCTTGCCCCCTCGTTCGACCGGGCACTCCCATCTTCCAAGAACTCGATTCGGAGATTTTCGGATCGTGATCTTGGGGTTGGGTGGCGGCCTAACCTACCTATTTGGATCTTAGTGCTACTCTTAAACTGGACAAAGAAGCCGGCCACGGAGAGGCGGCCGGCTCTCACTGCGCAGTCCACTTCAAAAATCTCCAAGCGCCCTGGCGGCTGGGCCTTGTAAGCCGCCCGCAAAACCCGCGGTAGTAGAGAACCGGTTCTTCGAGGACGCGCCTGCGGCGAACGGCAGGAATACTCCTAAAAGACTGAGGCCCGGCTGGATTCCAGCCGGGCCTCGGTCGCTTAGGGCCTCGTAAAACTTCGAAATCTCCGCCAAAACCTGACAAAAGCGGTCAAACGCCGTGTTCGAGTTCTTCCGCATCCGCCTTCGTTTGCTCGGCGTCCGGCAACCACGAGTTCGCGTGGTCGAACTTCCCTTCCTTGATCGAGAGCACCACGAAGCTATACCAGGGGCAGGAGTTCTTCAGGTCTGTCTGCGAGAAGTAGGCGTCGCAGTCGGGGTGGGAGTGGTAGATCCCGATCATGTCCTTGCCCTGCTCGCGCGCGGCTTTGTCGGCTTTGAGCAGGTGCTCGGGTTTGAGCTCGTAATAGGCCCGCTGCGAGCCTTCGGCCGAGTTCTCCAGGCGCAGGGCATAATCCACTGTCTTGACGCCGTTCTCGATCTTGCCGATCATCGCGCCGACGCACTCGTTGGGGTAGGTCGCCTCGGCGTGGGCGATCATCTCGCGCATGGGGCCTTCTTCGATTCGGATCATCTCTCCCGATGCTATCAGGAAGAGACGTCCAACAGGCCGCCGGAAGCCTCACGATAAGGCCGCCACGATTGCGCGGTGCGGCGCGACGCCCGTAGCGTGGCAAGCTCGGCTTCCAGTTCGGCGCGCAGCTTGGCAACCGCTATGCGCGCTTCTTCGCCGGCGCGCAGGGCCGCCCGCAGCGTCTCCGGGTCCAGATCCTCGACGCCGTCGAGCAAGTCGGCGCGGCGCCAGGCCTGGCGCGTCGCCTCTGACCAGCGCCCTTCCGTAGCGGCCGCCGCCAACGCCTCGGAGGCCCGCAGCAACTCCTCCGCTTCGCTCATTGGGAGCTGCTACTCGTATCGAACAGCTTGGTCAGCAGCGTCTGCTGCGACTCGAGATTGGCGAGCAACGTGTCAGCGGCTCCGAAGCGCTCTTCCAGGTTTTTGATCTGCAAATCGATCCGTTCTTCGAGCTGCGCGATCTGCTCAGCGAGCTTCTGGTCGGACTCCTCGATGAAGCCGACCGCCGTGCGGATGCGCCCGTCGATCGGGTCGGCCAGGTCGCCCAAGCGGCTGTACGCATTCCCGATGAAGCCTGTGGTTGCCGTGCCGAGGAAGGTGCGCACGCTTTCGAAGTTCGACTTGGCGACTTGATCGAACTTCGTGGGATCGAAGCTCAACTGGCCCTGATCGTCAAGCTCGAGGCCAAGCGCGGCAATCGAGTTGACAGTGCTCGAGTCGCCCGCGAACGACGTGATCGCGCGTAGCGTCGACTGCGCCTCGCGGATGAGGATGTCGCCCGACAGGACTCCGGCCTCCTTTCCAATGTGGGCCTGGACGCGCGAGACGACGGCCGTGTACTTCTGAGCGAAGTCGGTGAGCTTAGCCTTGACCGAAGCAGCATCGTCGCCGACGACGATCGAAGCGGAGCCGGCTCCGACGATGGATAGCGAAAGGCCCGGCGCGAAGTCCTCGATCGTATTGCTCGAGTTCACCTTGGAGACGCCGTTGACGCTGAAGACGGCGTCCGTGCCTTGATTCTCGACGGTGAGCAGATCGGCGTCGCCGCTCGTCTTGAGCGAGAGCGCCTGGGCGCCGGTGTGGTTCGCCGTAATCGAGAGGCGGTAGTCCGGATTCCCGGGGTCGCTCGACAGATTCAAGACCCCGGCGCTGACGCCGTAGTCGCCCGCGTTGATCGCGTTGCGGAGGCCGGCGAGAGTGTTGTCGCCGCCGGAGAGGTCGATGGTCGAAGTGACGCCGCCGACGGTGAGCTTATAGATGCCGTCGGCCGAGAGCGCCGTCGTATCCGTGTCCGCCAAGCCGTTGAGGGTGGTCTCGCGCGACTTGGTGGCTTGCGAGGTGACAACGACGTCGAGCGCAATGGGCTCGGGAGCGCCGGTGCTGGTCGCCACCGCGACTCCGGCGTCGCTCGTCCCGACATTCGCGAGCCCGGCGTCGCCTAGCGAGCCGAGTGAGGCGAAGACGTCGCGCAGGGATTGCAAGTCGCCGGCCAGCGCGTTGAGCTCGGTCTTGCGCTCGCTCAGCAGCGAGCGGTCCGACTCGATGTTCTTCACCGGCAGGTTGGCGACGGTGAAGGTGCGCTCGAGGATCGTCTGGAAGTTGTCCGAGAACTTGCTGACTCCCACAAAGCTGATCGGCGGCGCTGCCATGGCAATCCTCCTCTGGGGTTCAAACCGTCCAAGTGCGCCCGGCGCCGGCGAGCGCCGGTTCTTCTTCTTCTTCGACGGGCGCTTCTGGGACATTCATCGCGCCCTTGCGGCTGTCGCTGGCGTCACGCCAACCTTCGGCCAAGGTCTTGAGCAGCCCTATGGTTTCGGCGAGCGGCTCGTCAGAGCGCTCGGCCATCGCCGCCGCCAATCGATGCTGGACGTATTCGTAGAGCCGCTCGAGGTTAGTGGCGACCTCGCCGCCTTGCTCGAGGTCGAGGGAGGACTGCAGTTCGATGACGATCTCAGAGGCGCGGGCGATGGCCCGGTTGCGCTCCTGCACGTCCTCGAGCGCAGTCATCCGGCAGGCGAGCGCCAGCTTCTCTAGGGCCTTGCCGTAGAGAAGGCAAACCAGCTCGACGGGATCGCCCTCGAGCACCTGGTGCTCGTCGATCTCTGCGTACATCCGTACTCCTCCCGTTCTCAGGCGATGCGGTCGCCCGGCTGCAGTCGCTTGAGAATCTCGGCCGTTCGCAGAGTCGCCTCGGGCGGAAACTGCGTAATGACTTCATCGGTCGTACGGTCGACAATCCTTATCAACGCTTGGCCGGTCTGATCGTCGATGGCAAAGCGCAGTTCACTGTTGGAGCCTGCGCCTCCTCCTTCATTGATCGCCTGGATCGCTTTTTGGATCTCGCGGTTGCGTGCCGCGTTCTCCGAGCTTGGGCCGTCGCCCGTTTTCTGTGGGGCGACGTCTCTCAGTCCTTGAGTTTCTGCAATTGTCATCGCGACCTCCTTCGCCTCCTTCCTCCGGGGACTCTTCGCCTCTCTGGCGGGACGGTCCGCCTTCTTGCGCTACCGACCTCATCGACAGAAACAGACTTGGTTTGAGCGAAATCCACGCCTCAAGCGCGACAATGGACAGGCGCCCCGGCTCGACCGGGGGCATGGTCATGACAGTTCTCATCCTCGTCGTCAGCATTACGGTCCTGGTTTCGGCTCTCTGCTCGTTGTTTGAAGCGACGCTTTACTCAACGCGGCAAGCTGTGCTCGAAGCCGAGGCCGGAGGAGGCAGGCGAGCACGCGCGGCCGGACGCATGCTCGATTTGAAGAAGAACGTCGCCGAACCAACCTCCGCCATTCTGATTTTGAACACCGTGGCCAACACGGCTGGAGCGGCGGTCGCGGGCATGGTGGCCGCTCAGGCGTTGGGACCTGGCCGCGTGCCGGCGTTTTCGGCCGTTCTCACGCTGCTCATCCTGCTTTTTGCGGAGATCATCCCCAAGACGGTCGGCGCGGTCTCCTGGCGGGCGATCTGGCCTTATGTAGTGTGGCCGATCACGCTGCTGCGGCGCGTGATGCATCCCGCCGTCTGGCTGACCCGCAAGCTAGCCGACCTATTGACCGGCGGAAAGGCGCACGAAGCGGTGACGGAAGAGGAGATCCAGGCGGTCATCCGCATGGGCGGCGCCGCCGGCGAGCTCTCGGCCGGGGAGCTACAACTGCTCACCAACGTCTTTCACTTCGACGAGACCTTTGTGCGCCAGGTGATGCTGCCTCGGCGCGAGATCGTCTTCATCGACGTCGACACGAACCTCGCCGAGTGCTTGGATATCGTCCATGAGGCGCGCCACACGCGTTACCCGGTTTGCGACGGGTCGCTCGACAATCTGCTTGGGCTGGTCCACATCAAAGACCTGATCGGGATTGGACCCGACGCACCGTTCGACCTGCGCAAAGTGATGCGTCCGCTGCGCACCGTACCCGATACGCTGCCGATCTCCAAGCTGCTCCGGCAGATGCAAACGTTACGGCAGCATATGGTGGCGGTGTCGGATGAATACGGCTCGCTGGTGGGACTGATTACGCTCGAGAACATCATCGAGCAGTTGATCGGGTCGGTGCGCGACGAGTTCGACGAGGAGACGCCCGACATCATCCCCGAGCAGGAGGGCGTCTACAAGGTGCGCGGCGGGCTGCCTCTAGACCGCATCAACCGAGAGCTTTCGCTCGACTTGACCTCTGAGGAAATCGATTCCATCTCAGGGCTCGTGACCGAGCAAATGGGCCGGATGCTACGCACCGGCGACGAGGTGACCTTGGACGGCGACGTGCGAGCCGAGGTGCTGGACACCGAGGGCGGGCGCGCAATGTGGGTACGGTTGAAGTTGCCCGAGGCGCGGGAATAGGGACCTTGTATCCCGTGCGGCTGCTTACCCCGCATTCCATGCGGGGCTGTTTCTGGCGCCGCCCCCTTCAGGTGCTAATTCGCTCTCGGCTACAGCGAATCGCGGCTGCGGGTTCCGGCGGTGCGGGGCTCTAGATTGCCACCGGGGCGACAGGAATCGTCGAACGATGGCCTTCCACGACGACGATGCCGGAGTCGGACACGTGGTGGTGCTTGCGGTCGTACTCCGGGTCGACGCCGACGCGCTCGCGGGCTCCGACGCGCGCATTTTTGTCGACGATCGCGCGCCGCACATGCGCTCCGGGCCCGATATAGCAACCGTCCATGACGATCGAATCCTCAACACCGCGCCGTTGTCCACATAGACGCGCCGGCCCAGCACCGAGCCGCGCACCGAACCACCGGCGAGGATGCAGCCTTCCGCGACGACCGAGTTGATGGCGTGACCGCGACGGCCATCCTCGTCGAAAGTGAACTTCGAAGGGCCTTGCGGGTACTCGGCCGTGCGTAGCGGCCATTGATAGTTGTACAGATTCAGCGCCGGCTTGACCGAGCGCAGGTCCATGTTGGCTTCGTAGTACGCCTCGATCGTACCGACGTCGCGCCAGTAGCCGCGATTCTCCGGCAACTCGCCCGGGATGACGTTCGAGAAGAAGTCATAGGCGTAGATCGGATATTCCTGGATCATCTCCGGCAGAATGTTCTTGCCGAAATCGTGATGGGAATCGGCATTGGAGGCGTCACGCCGCAGCTCGCGAATGAGCACCTCGGTGTCGAAGATGTAATTGCCCATCGAGGCCAGCGTCCAGCCGGGCCGGCCTGGGATCTCGGGAGGATGGGCGTCCTTCTCCTTGAATTCGAGGATGCGGAAATCCTCATCGACAACCATCGTGCCGAACTCCCCGGCTTGGTCTATCGGGATGGGCAGCGCGGCCACGCATCCGCGCGCATCTTTCTCCTGGTAATAGGCGATCATCTGCGAGATGTCCATGCGGTAGACGTGGTCGGCGCCGAAGACCGCGACCATCTCGGGACGAGAGAGCTCGAGCAGGTGGATGTTTTGGTAGATCGCGTCGGACGTACCCTTGTACCAGTGCTCCCCTTTGCGCATCTGAGCCGGGACAGGAATGATGAACTGGCTATTGAGCAGGTTGGAAAACTGCCAGGCGTCGCGCAAGTGCTGCAACAGCGACTGGCTCTTGAACTGGGTGAGCACGTAGAGCGAATAGATGCCTGAGTTGATGAAATTGCTTAGTACAAAGTCGACGATGCGATATTTGCCGCCGAAGGGCACGGCCGGCTTGGACCGTTCCTTGGTGAGGGGATGGAGGCGTGTACCTTTGCCTCCGGCAAGGATGAGACCGAGGACCTTGACGTGATGCATAAATGTGACCAACTCTTGGGATGAAACGTGGGGGAGGCGAGAGAACGAACGAAGGTGAAATCGGAATGGCCGAGAAAGGCATCATAGCGGTTCGAGGCCTCCCTCGATGAGCTCAGCCCGGCGCGCGAAGCGCTGGGCGAGCTCCGCGCTATGGGTGACAACGGTCATCACCGAACCCTCTTCGCGCTGGAGCTCGAGCAACAAGTCCGCCACATGATCGGCGGTGCGCCGGTCGAGATTGCCTGTCGGCTCGTCGGCGAGCAGCAAAGGCGGACGTTGGATGAGAGCGCGCGCGATGGCGACGCGTTGCCGCTCTCCGCCGGAAAGCTCTGCGGGGCGATGGTCAGCGCGAGCGCTCAGACCGACGCGGTCCAGCAAGGCGCGGCCGCGCTGCTCGGCTTCTTCCGCGGGCTGCGAAGATCCCTCGGCGAGCGTCGGAATCAGGACGTTCTCGAGCGCCGTACACTGCGGCAGCAAATGATGATCTTGAAAGATGAAGCCAACTTTGCGGTTGCGAAATGCAGCCAGAGCTTTCGGGTCGAGATCCAGCGGGTTTTCGCCGGCGACGATCACAGACCCGGATGTCGGTTTCTCGAGGGCGCCCAGGATGTAGAGCAGAGAGCTTTTGCCGGAGCCGGACGGCCCCATGATGGCAAGCGCCTCTCCCGCCTCGAGCGAGAACGAAACGTCGCGAAGGACGACGAGCGGCTCGGCAGGCGTAGGGTATTGCTTCGTTAGATGCTCGACGCGTAATCCTGCGGCGCTCTTCTCCATCGATCCGGTTCCTGACTCAAGCAGGAAGACGCTTTATTGTTCCACAACAGGCGGCGCAAGTGGTTGTGCTCTGCCAGCCAAAGTGCGGTAGAGGCCTAGCCACTGGTCGCCGACCGTAGCGTTCCAGTCGTACTTGGGAAGCTCGGCGCGGCCGGCGCGGGTCAACCGCAGGGCGAGGCCATCCTCCTCGAGCAAACGCAGGGCCGCCGCCGCCATGGCTTCGTGGTCGTTGGGGGGGACGAGCAGGCCCGTGCGGCCGTCGTCGACGATGTACGGGATGCCGCCTGATGCGGTTGCGACGAAGGGCAAGCCGGAGGCGTAACACTCGAGCAACGAACCGGGCATACAGTCGATGTTCGGACTAGTCAGGTAGACGTCCGCCTCATCGAGCACATCTGGAGTGGCCTGCTGGGAAACCTTGCCGCGAAACTCGACATTGCGTAGGCCGAGCTCCACGCTCAAGCGCTCGAGCTCCGCGCGCAACGGACCATCGTGGGTCAGCGTCAGGCGCGCTTCGGGGTAGCGGCGCTGAATGATCTGAAACGCGCGCAGCGTGCAGGGGACGTTGTAGAGCTCTTCGAATCCGCGGTTGTGCAGGAAGGCCGGGCGCGGTTTGGGGCGTTCGCGGTAATGGAAGCGTGATGGGTCGATGACGTTGGGGATCGACTGCGCCTCGAGGCCGAAGCGGGCAAAAACATCGACCAAATAGCCCGACGGCGCGACGATGGCGGTCGCCCAACTCATCAGCCGTTGCGCCCCCCACCAGTTCCGCATGTGGGACTCCGCGCGGCCGTCGCGGTAGTTGACGATGACGGGTTTGCCGAGAAGCTTGCCGACGACGATGGCCGGAGCGGGGGCGAACAGAAACGAGAAATTACCCGCCGCGAAGACGTGGATCACGTCGGCGCGCGCCGACGCGGGGATCAGCTTGGCGACATAGAGGAAGAACATCAGCGCCGTCTTGACGAGCTTGATCTCGTGCAAGAAGCGCAATGGGCCGCTGAGGCGCGGATTCATCGGCAGAAAGACCAGGTCGACTTGCGGATCCGGGTCGAGTTGCTGAACCAAGCGCTGCTGCCTGCACGCCTTGGCCCCCAAAGATGGGGGGCTGAGGCGCGATCAACAGAACGCGAACGGGGTTCACGGGTGGCATCGTGGACACGGGTGCGGCGTGTCGCAACCGGGCGCAGTTGCGACGGAGCCTAGACCGCCGCCAAACCGGGGACCGGCTGTCTCGGAGCGACCGAGCCGTCGAAGGCTTCGTCCAGCACGCGGCCCTTCATCACGTCCGATGGGCTGGTCGAGCAAGGTCATGAGCGTGGGTGCAATGTCGAGGTTGTTGCACTCGCCGATCTGTGCGCCGGGCTTGACTCCCGCGCCCCAGAAGACCAGCATGCCCTTAGGATCGTGGCAACCGGACTTGGTCTGGTCGCTGATGTAGACCATGTCGTCGTAGCGGAACTCAGGGCCGCCCGGGCAGAGCGGGAAGACAATCTTCGAATCCGGGCCAGTGGTGTCGTACGGCTTGATGGTCAGAGTGACGGCGCCGTCGACGACGTCCGGGGTGAACATTGGCTGCTCGGGCGTATCGACGTACGCGGCGGTGACCATCTCGAGGATGTGCTGCAGGCCGGCCTTGTCGTCGCAATAGACGTTGAACTGGTCGGACATCATCGAGATCGCCTTGGCGCGGCCGGTCATGCCGAGAATCTCAACCAGCTTGTCGAGCGAGCGCAACTGCTGCACGCGTTTGCCGGTGCGCAGGGCGGTCTTGAAAGGCTTCTGGCCCATGCTGGAGGCGATGACGAGGGTCGTGTCCTTGTCGAGGAAGCCGAGGAAACGCTCGATCAAGGCGTCGGCAGTGCGGTAGCCGTACTCGATTGCGCCGCCGTAGGTGTCGATTTCCTTCTGCGTCGTCTCGAGCGGATTGAACTCGTCCGGCTGCATGGCGCGCCAGTAGGTGTGCTGGTAGTGCGCGACGTGGTTGGAGAAGAAGCTCGCGTAACGCGGCTTGTGCTTGCGGTAGAGGTGCGTAAAGAAATCGAAATTGACGATGGGCTGAAGGGCGACCCGTTTCCAGCGATGGCCGTTGAAGCGTTCGGAGACGAGCTGGCTCGCGATGGTCATCGCGGTGGCCGGGCGCAGGCCCAGGCTGAACAGGCTGGCGCCGAGCTTGGCCTTGAACAAAAGCGTGTCGTTGTCGGTAGGCAGGCGCGTCGAGCGGGTGTAGGTGAGGTTCAACCGCTGGATGGGCTCGAGCGACGGCGGGTACGTGCCGGTATCCTGCGCAAATGTGTCGGGGACGAGGAAGCCATTGACGGGCTTAGCCGGCCAAGAACAAAGGCTGCCGTAGACGCCAACCGGAACGCCGGCGGCGTCGAGGTGCTCCCAAATGCGTTTGGCCTTGATGCTCTCCGGCGGCTGCTGCAGGAACTCGACGCCGTGCTCGGTTTGCGGAACGCCGGAATAAACCGAGGTCCAGGTAATCCAGGGGTCGAGATGCTTGCCGAGATCCACGCTCATCGGGGAGCCGATTGCGCCCTCGCGTTTGAGCCGGGCAAAAGTCGGCAGAACGCCCTTCTCGATCAGCGGGTCGATCAAATTCCAGGTGATTTCGTTGAGCTCGAGTAGGACTACTTTGCGGCTCGGGTCTGCGGCCATTCTGAATATCTCCTCTGTCGGTAGGGGGCCGACCGTGGACGCACCTCGATTGTAACACCGGGTTTTTCGGGCGCTTCTGTTTTGTGGTCTAGAACCGAACCTTTAGAACCCGCACCAAAACGGACAGATCGGACCGCTAAAGCCGTCGCAAGTGGAAGCCGCCGTCGACGTCGAGAACTTGGCCGGTGGAGTAGTCCAGGCGGCCTTCGGCGATGGCGCGGACGGCAGCGGCGATGTCCTCGGGCAGGCCCAGTCGGCCCTGTGGAAGCAGGCCTTCCTCGGCGAGCTTCTCGTACTTGCCCTTAACCTTGGCGATCATGTCGGTTTGGATGATGCCGGGGCGAATCTCGTAGACGCCGATGCCTTCCGCAGCAAGCCGGTCCGCGAAAAGTTGGACAGTCATGCTCAGCCCTGCCTTGGAGACGCAGTATTCCCCGCGGTTGGTGGATGAGGTGTAAGCCGAGATCGAGGTGACGAAGACGATGCGGCCCTTGCCTTGGGGCAGCATACGGCGGGCGGCGGCTTGGGTGAGGAAGTACGGCCCCTTGAGGTTGGTGGAGACGACCTCGTCGAAGCTTTCCTCGCTGGCTTCGAGCAGATCGCGCCGCTCGCGCGGGGCGATGCCCGCGTTGTTGACGAGCAGGTCGAGGCGGCCGAAGGTTTCGAAGCAGAAATCGAGCAAACGCGCGCGATCTTCGCCGGATGCGATGTCGCAGCGGAAAATCCGTGCGCCGGACTCGGCTTCAAGGCTTTTGGCGGCGTCTTCGCTGCCGCGGTAGGTGGCGACGACTTCGTGATCACGGGCCAGATCAAGCGCGATGGCGCGGCCGATGCCGCGGCTCGCGCCGGTTACCAGAGCGACAGGCTTCATGAGCTTTCTAGTGTAGTCGGGCTAGGCTTTCGCCAGAGCCGCTTCGATGGCCTCGGCAACCTGTTCCGCGGTGAAGACCTCGATGAAGCCGCGCTTGCCGACGAAGACGGTGGGCGTGTGGGTGACACCGAGCTCGACGCCCTCGGCGTGGTCGGCGCGGACCGCAGTGCGCAGGTCCGCGTTCTCCATGGCGAGCACGGCGTCGGTGGTTGGGAAGCCGCGCGCGGCGAAGAACTCGGCAGCGCGGTCAGGCAGGTTCTCGAGGTTGATGTCGGCGATGTGGGTGAAGCAATAGCGCCGAAAGTCGATGCAGGCGGCGGAGTCATGCACGGCGAGCCGGCGCGAAATCATGGCGGCGAGCTCGGCCCAGCTGTGTTTGGGCAATGCAAAATCGCGAGAAATGAAGGCGACGCGGTCCTCGAATTTCGGGAGGAGGGTCTGGTCGAGCATGCGGCGCCACACGGCGCAATCGCCACATTGCAAGTCTTCATAAGAGACGACTTGAACCGCGGACGCGGCGTCGCCCTCGACGGGCAGGTTGGGAAAATGCGCGTGGGGGTGCATGGGATGGGGAATGTTTCATCATGGCCGAAAACGGGCCAGCCAGCAACGGTGTGGGACAATGCCAGACGCCATGACGACCCTACGCGTTGCCGCCATCAGCGCAGCGGTTTCCTCCGCGCTGACTTTCGCCTTTGTGATCGCCTGCGCCGCGCCTGCGGAACCCGAGACGAAGGTCGTGCTCGAGAATGAGCGCGTCCGCGTGACGGAGCGCGTCATCGCGCCGGGTGGCGAGCGCACGCCCTACATCCGGCCGACGGACCAAGTGATCGTGTTCCTGAACGACACGAAGTACGAGCGTATCGACGCCGAGACGGGCGACTCGATCGTGCGGGAGCGGACTGGGGGCGAAGTGATTTGGCACAACGCCGGGGAGAATGCGCCGAAGCTGGTCAACGTGGATGCAGCGCCGTTCCGCTCGCTCGTGATCGAGCTTCTGCAGTGAGCAAGCGCGGTTTCGAAGAAAGGCTGCGGGAAATCGACGCCCTGCGGAGGAGCGACAGCGGCATAGACGCCGAGCCGGAGCTGCGCAAGGCGCTCTCGGACAAGCGCAGCAATTTCATGGTGAAGAAGGCTGCGCAGGTAGCCGGCGAGCTGGGCTTGCGCGGCCTGACGCCGGATCTGCTCGCAGCGTATGACCGTTTGTTCGAAGACGCGGTGAAGAAAGATCCGCAGTGCTGGGGCAAAACTGCGATTGCGGTGGCGCTCAAGGATTTGGGCTACGACGATCCGGAACCGTTCTATCGCGGGGCGGCGCACCGCCAGATGGAACCGAGTTGGGGCAAAGAGGAGGACAGCGCAGGGGCTTTGCGGGCGAATTGCATCGCGGCGCTGCCCGGGTGCCGGGTGGACGCCTTCGAGCTGCTGGTGAAGCTAACCGACGCACTGCTGGACCCGGACCAGCACGTGCGCTGCGAGGCGGCGGCAACGATTGCGCACTTGGGCCACGAGGCGGGCGCGGCGCCATTGCGACTGAAAGCGCGTGTGGGCGACTTGGAGCCGGAGGTGCTCGGGGCGTGCTTGTCCGCCTTGTTGGCGCTGGATGTGTTCGATGCGGTCGAGTTCGTGGCGGGCTTTCTGCAATCACCGGATGAACAGGCGCGCGGAGAAGCGTACGGCGCGCTTGGGGCTGCGAGCCAACCGGAGGCCTTTGCGGCGTTGAAGCGACACTGGGACCGCGACCCGATGGGGCGCCGGGCGATTGCGCTAGCGCTGGCGGCGAGCCCACGCGAAGAGGTCGCCGAGCTGTGGCAGCAAGCGATCGAGCGCGAAGATCTGGATGTGGCCGAAGCAGCCGTGGAGGCGTTTGCGTCGAGCCGATTTCGGGAGAAGTTGGCGGATGGGATGGCCGCGGCGGTGAAACGCCGGGATAACGAGAGGCTGACGCGGGTGTGGCGCAGGCATACGCTTGCCTAGACGACGGTTGTCTTTCCACTACCGAGCCGCGGGGGCGCCACTACGGTTCTGCGTGTCTGCCAAACGTCGATACCGCAGCATTGCCGCTGCGGCTCGGCAAGGTCCTTCTACAGAGACATCCTCTCCAACTTGCGGTAGAGCGTCTTGCGCTCGATGTTGAGGATTTGGGCGGCGCGGGTCTTGTTGCCGCCGGTGGCCGCGAGCACTTTGCGGATTTGTTCTTCTTCAGCGTCGGCGAGCGATTCGACTGGACGCTCTTTGCGCTCGAGCGTGCGCAGGGCCGCTTGCACGGCTTCGCCGCCGATCGTCGGGCGCGGCTCGAGGATAGCCAGCCGCTCGAGCAGATGCTGCAACTGGCGCACGTTGCCCGGCCAGGTGTACTCTTCGAGCGCGCGCAGGCCTTCCGCCGACAGGCTCAGCTTGCGTCCATAGCGTGCGCTGAAGCGCTCGAGGAAATGTCCCGCGAGGGCGGCGATGTCACCGCGCCGCTCGCGCAACGGCGGCAGATCGATCGGCACGACGTTCAGGCGAAACCATAGGTCTTCGCGAAACTGGCCTTCGTCGACCATCTGGCGCAGGTTGCGGTTGGTGGCCGCGACCACGCGGACGTCGAGTTTGCGCGCCTTGGCGGAGCCGAGCGGACGTACTTCCCTCTCCTGCAAGAAACGCAGAAGTTTGAGCTGGAAGCCAGCGTCGATCTCCCCGATCTCGTCAAGGAAGACAGTGCCGCCCTCGGCGGATTCGAACAAGCCCGCGCGGTCACGCTCGGCGCCCGTGTAAGCCCCTCGCATGGCGCCGAACAGCTCGGCCTCCATCAGGCTTGGCGCGATCGAGCCGCAGTCGACGGCGACAAATGGGCCGTCGGCGCGCTTGGAGCTCTTGTGGATGAGCCGTGCGACGAGCTCTTTCCCCGTGCCGGATTCGCCCAGGATCAGCACGGGCGCATCAGTGGGCGCCGCTCGTGAGATGGTCTTGTAGACGTCGACCATCTGCTCGGAAAATCCGACCATCTCGGTGGGAGGGATCTCGGGGGTCTCGACCGGCTTTTCACCCGTGCCCGCAAGCGAAGCCTCGGCGCGTTGCAGGACGGTCAGCAGCTTGGAGAGATCGAAGGGTTTGGCGAGATATTCGAAGGCGCCGCGGGAGGTCGCCTCCATCACGGTCTCCATCGTGCCCTGCCCCGTGATGACAATGACGGCGCAGCCGGGGTTATAGTCCTGTGCAGCCTTGAGCACGTCGAGGCCGGTGCGCTCGTCGAGGTAGATGTCCGTTACGACGATCGGGTAGGCGTGGTTGGCCAGCCGTGTCAGCGCTTCTTCGGTGGAAGAAACAGCGTCGAGGAGATAGCCCTCGGCTTCGAGGCCAACAGAAAACGTGGCCAGAATCGCTGGGTCGTCTTCTACAAACAGGACTTGCGGTTTCTCGCTCATGCGCGCTCCGTTTGGGCTCCGCCAAGGGAGGAAGCCGCCGGCGCCGGCGCGCTCGGCAACGTTAGGGTGAAGCGCGAACCGCGACCGACCTCGCTCTCAACCGCAATCGAGCCGCCGTGCTGCACGACGATCTCTTCGACGATCGCCAATCCAATGCCGGTCCCCTGCTCGCCGGACTGCTTCGCGGTCTTCGCGCGGTAGAATTTCTGGAATATCTTCTTTAGGTCGGACGCGTCCATGCCGTAACCCTGGTCCTCGACGGAAACCAGCACATGCCCTTTTTCGGGCCAAGCGCGGACGGAGATCGCTGTCTGGGCGGGCGAATACTTGACAGCGTTAGAAATCAAATTATAGCAGGCATATTCGAGAAAATCGCGATCTCCCCAAATATCCGGAGCGCCGTCCGATATTTGCCGAATTTCAATTCGCTTGCGCTCCGCAATCGGTCGGATACGGTCGATGCACTCCGCCAACAAGGCGTCGGGCGAAACGGACTCGCGGCGCAGCTCGAGCTGTCCACTCGAGAGGCGCTCGACGCTCAAGAACATGTCGACCATGCGCGCCAAGCGTTGAGACTCCTTGTGGATGAGGTCGCCGATGGCCCGCTGCTTCTCTTCGGGCAGACTGTAGCGGCTGATGATCTCGCTGGAGCCTTGGATGGCCGTGAGCGGCGTGCGCATCTCGTGTGTGACGTAATGGACCGCGCGTTGGTAGCGGCTGCGCTGCGCCTCGGCGTCGTCCAGGCGGCCGCGCAGCACGAGATAGTGCAAGGCGGAGGCGACGGCAAAGGCGCCCCAGGCGGGGAAAAGCGTCTCCGCGGCGGGGAGTACGACGGAGGCGCGAAAGGCCGCCGCGGGCGCCACGTGGGCGAGCGCCAGCAGGCCGAGCCCGGTCCACAGCGCCGTTCGACCGGAGAGGCGATAGAACACAAACCCGATGGCCGAAGCCAGAGCGAGCGCGAGCACGATGGACGTGGTGGGACGGGCTGGAGTAAGGAAGTCGCCGCGAGCGAGCGTCTGGTAGACGTTGGCGTTGATCTCAACGCCGGGCATGGGCTCGCCGTAAGAGTAAGGCGTCATCAGGTAGCGGTCGAGCCCGCCCAATACGCGCACGCCAACGAAGACAACGCGGTCCCGCACGATGGCGGCGCTCGCGGGGTCTTCGAGCACGCGTTCGAGCGGCAGGATCTCGATGGGCGCGTCATCGGACGCAAACCGGATGAGCAACTCCGGGCTCTCGGGCGCGGGGATGGGGATCTCTACGGCGCCTACTTGCAGCGCATCCCCTGTCTCGACCATGTTTGGCGAACCAGAGGAGAGCCGATACGCTTCGAAGGCCAGCGCCCATAGCCGTTCCCTGCCCGCCGCTTTGGCCAGCAAGATGCGGCGGCACACGCCGTCGGCGTCCGGCTCGGCGTGGACGTGGCCGAGCGCGGAAACGGTTTGCTGGAACTCGGGCAAGGGCTGTTCCCACCCGGAAGCGTCGGTGCGCAGATTGGCGGCGAGCGCCACGCGCGGAAGTTGCGCTAGAGCTTGCTCGAGAGGCGCATTCTCCTTGGACGTGCGGGCTTCGGAGAGGACGATATCGACCGCGACCGCTGCCGGATCGTGTTCCGCAACAGTCGCGAGCGCTTGAGCCAGCGGGCGGCGCAACTCGAGAATGCCGCCGACGGCTTCAAGAGACGCTTCATCGATGGCAAGGATGACAGCGTTCGACTCGGGCGGGCTCGGCGCGGGCGGGTTCAGCCGCAACAAGGCGTCGTAGGAGGCCAAGTCGACCGCGCGGCCGGCGGGACTCCAGGCCACAAGGAGCGAAAGCAGGAACGCCGCGGCCAGAGCCGCGGCGAATATCCAAGGGTTGCGTTTCCAGCCGGCCATGGGCGGGCTGCCCGTGGGGGCGTTAGGCCTCCGGCTGAGGCGGCGCTTCGAGCAAAACTTCATCACCGGCGCTTAGGCCGGAGAGCACGATGACATGGGTATCGCTCTTGCGTCCGACTTCCACCACGCGGCGCTCGATCTTGCCACCGTTCCGGACGAAGACCACCGACTGATCGCCTTCGCTTCGCACGGCCTCGCGCGGAGCGATCAGCCCTTCTTCATCGGTCTCAATGTGGATGTCGGCGCTCGCCGAAAGGTCGGGAATGACGCGCTCGTCGTCGGAAGTGATCTCGATGTCGATCGGGATGGTCTTGAGAAACAGGCCGCTCCCGCCGCCGAAGCGGAATCCGCTGGGGCTGCCGCTGCCGGCTTCGGCGATGGCGCCAATGCTGACCACTTTCCCCTGGAAGGAGAGGTCCGGATAAGCGTCGAGATGCACATCGGTCATCTGGCCTACGCGCACCTTCTGCACGTCCACTTGGTTGACGTAAGCGGTGAGCACCATCTTGGAGAGGTCGACCACGCGCATGAACAGCGAACCGGGGTAGACCTGATCGCCTTCTTCGGTTTGGCTGATCTGGCCGCCGCCGCGGTATTGCGGCTCCATCACGACGAGCCCGCTGACGGGCGAAGTAATCTCCATGCGCTCGAAATCGCGCAGGTGACGGTCGAGGTGCAGTTTGTCTTCCTGAACGGTGATCTTCAGAGCTTCGAGCTCGGCGTTGTGGGCCTCCTCCTCGAGTGTGAGCTGCTGCTCGAGTTGCTCGAAAGCCGCCTCAGCCTGCTGGGCGAGGTTCTTGAGCACTTCGGCTTCGATCTCGGAACGAACCTCGGCGGTCTTGAGGTCGAACTTGGCTTTCTCCCACTCGGCCTTCGCGGTGACGGCGGCTTGGCGGTCGGTTTCGAGAGTGATCAACTGTTCCGCGCGACGCTTGTCGACCTGGGACTCGGAGACGATCATCGCCGAGCGCCGATCGTCGATGTGGTCCTCGAGCCACTTGAGCTCGAACTTGGCGACGACGTCCCCGGCTTTCACCATCGAGCCGGGTTCGGCCAGATGCATCAGGATGAGGCCCGCGCGGCCGGTGTCGCCGGGACCGCGAAGGCGCGGCGCGCGGATGGCTGCAAAATTCTTGGCGGCGATCGTGCCGCCAACGCGGAGCGAGCGGTCGAGCTTGCCGGTGGCGACGGTGGCGGTGCGGAGCGAGGCCCCCGCATTTTGCGCCTGCTGGACCAAGCCTTTGTCCGTGAGCGTGTAGATCAGAGCGCCCAAACCCAATCCCAGCAGGACGATCAGCCAACCGTATTTGCCTTTTTTCTGTTGTTCCGGCGGTTCGGGCGCCTCGACGGGAGGCGTTGCTTGCCGGTTGGGCTCCGGCAGCGACGCGGGTACGGAGAACATCATCCCCTCGGGGCGGGCGCTTGGCGACATGGGCAGTCCTACTGAAATAACTCAGCGATTCGGTGCTTAGTCTAGCAAGACGAACGAAAACCGAAAAGGGTTATGGTTGTGCCGGCTTTTCCAGGGCGACCTCGTCGCCGGGCTCCAGGCCGGAGACAACAACGGCGTCCACCTCGTTCGTTTCACCAAGCTCGACCGGGCGCTGGGCCCAGGACTTGCCCTCGCGAACGAACACGAAGGGCTCGGCGGCGCTCCGCTGGATAGCCGAGAGCGGCGCGAGCAACTGGTCATCCCGCTTCTCGAGCTGGATGTCGACGGCGGCGGAGAGGTCGGGGATGATGCGCGGGTCTTTGGTCTGGAAGGCGACTTCTACGGGGATCGTCTTGACGTAGAGCCCTGCGTTGCGGGAGCCGAAGCCTTCCGCCGAACCCGCGATGGCGCCGACGCTCGAGACGC
Source organism: Bryobacterales bacterium (assembly GCA_041394905.1). Lineage (GTDB taxonomy): Bacteria > Acidobacteriota > Terriglobia > Bryobacterales > UBA6623 > RI-231. The sequence goes on from JAWKHJ010000035.1 coordinate 20,304, forward strand.
GCCCTTGCACCTCAATCCCGGGATAGGCGTCAAAGTGAACCGTAGCCGGCTGGCCGACTCGGACCGCACCGGCGTCCACTTGGTTGACCGAGGCGGCGACGTGCAAGCTGGAGAGATCGACCACCTGCAAGAACGTGGTTCCGGGGTAGACCTGGTCGCCAAGTGAGGCCTGTTGGAATTGTCCCCCGCCTTTGTACATGGGCTCGAGGACGACCAACCCGCTGACGGGCGCGCGCAGCACCATGCGCTCCAGGTCTCGGGCGTAGCGCTCGTAGCGGAGCTGGGCGTCTTGAACGTCGATCTCTTCGATCCGCATACGGCGCTTGAAAACGTCCTGTTGTAACTCGAGCTCACGCTCCAGCTGCTGCCACTCGGCTTTCGCTTGTTCCGCGGTGTTGCGCAGGATCTCGGCCTGGATCTGCGACAGCACCTCGGCCTTACGCAGGTCGAAGACCGCCTTGTCGTATTCGGCTTTGGCGCGGTCCCGCTGCTGGCGAATGGCTTCCTGCTCGACGAGCACCTTGGCTCGTTCCCTTTCGAGCTGCGCCTCGCGCTGGACGCGGTTGGAGGTCATGTCGTCGACGCGGTCCTCGAGCTCACGCGACTCGAATCGCGCGACGACGTCGCCGGCCTTGACGAATGAGCCCGCCTCGGCAAGCTCGGTGAGAGTCAACTGCGAGCGCATCCGGAGACGCGGGGCGCGGATGGCGACGGATTCGCGCGCCGCGACCGTGCCGGTCAGCCGGAGTGAGCGGATGAACGGTTGCGGTTCGACGACGACGGTGGGCGTCGCCACAGCGGATGGAGCGCTGCCCGGCTCGTTGGGGAGGATGTCGAGCCACGTAAACACACCTGCTCCGATGAGCATCCCGAGCAGCAACAGCCAGAGCCAACCCGCGCCACGCTTCGGCTGGGTGTCAGGCGGTTCTGGAACGAGTTGCGGGCGGTTGGGCGCTGGTAAAGAATTTGGCTGCTGGGCGCCACCGGTCCGCCGTTCCGCTTCGGCCGGGCTGGACATTGGTTTCAATCTTACTATCGACCTTCTAATCTGTTAGGCGGATGGCGCGCGAGTCCGGTTTCGTCAATGAAGCGGACGAAGTGTACACTGGAAAGCTTCGGCCGTCTCCTCGCGCCTTTGGCGTAACAGGTAGCCCCGACCTTCCGCATCCACAGTAGGAAACCCCAAAGAAAAAGGAGCGAACCCCATGGCTTATTCACTGCCCGATCTACCCTACGCCCCCAACGCGCTCGAGCCCCACATCGACGCGCGCACGATGGAAATCCACCACGGCAAGCACCATGCCGCCTACGTCAACAACGTCAACAAGGCCCTCGAAGGCCACGACGAGTTGGCGTCCATGTCGATCGAAGACTTGGTCGCCAACCTCGCGAAGGTTCCGGAGAGCATCCGGACCGCCGTGCGCAACAACGGCGGCGGCCACGCCAACCACTCGCTGTTCTGGACGGTGATGGGCCCCGGCAAGGGCGGCGCGCCGGGCGGTGACCTGGGCGCGGCGATCGACCAAGCGTTCGGAAGCTTCGACGACTTCAAGTCGAAGTTCGGAACCGCCGCAGCGACCCGCTTTGGCAGCGGCTGGGCTTGGCTCAGCGTCGATGGCGGCAAGCTGGTCGTCGAGTCGACCCCCAACCAAGACAGCCCGTTGACCGACGGCCACACGCCGATCCTCGGTCTGGACGTGTGGGAGCACGCCTACTATCTGAACTACCAGAACCGCCGCCCGGACTACATTTCAGCGTTCTGGAACGTGGTGAACTGGGACGAAGTCGCGAAGCGCTTTAAGGCGGCCTCCTAACTCGGCTGGATCGCGATCGAACAATGAAAAATGAAAACCGCGGGATGCGATCCCGCGGTTTTCTTTTTTAGCCGGAACGGCCGCACCCCGGTGCTACAATCCGCGCATGCCGGGCGCCCACGCAACGCCAATGCCGCGCCACTCGGCGTGGGTGCGCTCGACACACTGGATTGGAGCACTTTGCTTCTTGGCGCTGGCCTGGAGCGGCGCGGAGATCGTCCTTTCGCATCCGCGTTTCTACTGGGGCGAGGACGGCAACGTGCTAACCGAGCCGCTGTTCCAGTTGCCGGTTCCCTCGTCGCGCCCTTACGTGCCAACCGGCTATGACTACGTGCTGCCGGACCAGAACGGCTGGAGCCGCTCGTTGCACTTCCAGTCAGCGTGGTTCTTGGTGTTCGCGGGCGCGGCGTATTGGGTTTGGGGCTTGCTGTCGGGGCATTTCGCGCGGAACGTCCTGCCTGGGAGCCGCGACCTGAGCGGGGCGGGGCTCTCCAAAGCAATCGCGAGCCACCTGCGCTTCGAGAAGCCGGCGGACACGGGCGAATACAACGTGCTCCAGAGGGCGGCGTATTCGGTGGTGGTCTTCGTGCTGTTGCCGGTGATGCTGTGGACGGGCTTGGCGATGTCGCCGGCGGTGGTGTCGGTATTTCCGTCCATGGTCGATGCGCTGGGTGGGCATCAGTCGGCGCGCACGCTGCACTTTGTCGTGTTCGTGGCGCTGATGGCGTTCCTGGCCGTCCACGTCTGGATGGTCTACTTGGCGGGATTCCGAAGCCGCGTGGGAGCGATGATCCGCGGCAAGGAGCAGGCATGAGCAAACTCACGCGCCGCGGGTGGATGGCGGCGGGACTGGGCGCAGCAGGCGTGGCAGGGGTCGGGCTGGCCGCGAGCCGGGCGGGTTTGGTTCCGCCGATTACGAGCCCACTCTATGGCGCGGGCGAGACGCTGACGTACGCCGCGCAGCGGATGCTCACGCGGCATTCGCTGGCACGCGAGTTTCCGCGCTCGAAGATCGCGGCGAAGCCGTTCGCGAACCGCAGCAAGACGCCGAACGAGGAGTACGAGCGGCGGCAGGCTGGAGGATTCCTCGACTGGCGGCTGGAGGTGGACGGGATGGTGGCGAATCCGCTATCGCTGTCGCTGGCGGAGGTGCGCGGGTTGAAGGAGAGCAGCCAGATCACGCAGTTGATTTGCGAGGAGGGCTGGTCGTTCGTTGCGGGATGGATTGGGACGCCGGTATCGGCGTTGCTCGAGGAGTTGGCGGAGGCGGCGCCGCGAACGCGGTACGTGGCGTGTGAGTGCATCCGGGAGGCTGAAGGATGCGCTCGACATGGCGGACGCGCTGCATCCGCAGACGCTGGTGACCTATGCGATGAATGGCGCGGACTTGCCGGCGATGCACGGCGGGCCGTTGCGGCTGCGCGTGCCGCGGCAGATGGGATACAAGAGCCTCAGAAATCTGACGCGGTTGACGTTGACGGATAGGCTGCCGGAGAGCGTAGGGGGCGGCAATTATTCCTGGTATGCCGGGATGTAGGTTAGCGCCCCTACCCCAACATCCGCCAGGCGAACCAGCCCTAGGCCGATGACCGGCAACGCGGGCCGGCGAGGACGCGCAGCGAGGCGTTTGGAAATCACGCGCAGGCGGAGGATCAGCAGCAGCGAAGGACTGAGCAGGCCCGCTTCAGCGAGCGCCGCGCCCGTGAGGACGCGGGCAGCGCTCATTGCTTGCGCCAAGGGTGCCGGGAAATAGAGCCGTGAAGAGGCCACGCCATGCCGTACTGACCAGCAGCCATCGTGCGCCCGCGTCGGGAAGCGTGAAGGCGTCTCGACCGCAAGGATGGGCAGATGATCAAAAACTACTCCGCCGACTCGACGAAGCGCGGGGGCAGGTTCCAGCGAAACTGCTCGACCAGTACCGCCGACACGCACTGGGCGACCAGAAACGCAATGCGATCCCACAGCAGTTCCTGCGCGAGCGCAGCCAAGGCAAGCGCCACCAGGAAGAGCGGTGCGCCGGTCTCCGGTGAAGGACGCGTTTGGGCGCCCGCGCCTGCTTCTTGGACGAAAAGCTGCCACGCGGTGAGCAGGACGAAGCGGATGTCATTGCCGGGTTGGTATAATCGAGACCACCTGTTGCTCGGCAACGTCGCCGCGTACGGCGCGGAGAATGTGGGCAATGGTTCGGAACGGTGGCCTCCAGCCAGCGGCAGTCGACTTCTAGGACGTCCGGCTCCGAGGGCAGCGCGTACTCGGCGTCGCAGACGTAGGCCGCGTCGGCAGGCCTCGTGACATTCGCCGGAGGTGCGTTGGGCGTCTTCGGCGTCGACGCGCAGCCGGAAGCTGTCGAGGATCTTGGCTTACCGGGTCGAGATCGGCGATCTCGTAGATCGGCATGCGGACTTGGAGCTTGGCGGTACGCCCCCTCGACGGTGAGGCTCGCATGGACATGCTCATCAGGTAGGCCGGGAGCGGGGCGGCGGCGGAAAAAGCGCCAGCGCCAGCAGGAACGGACGGACCGGTCATTGCGCTTCGAAGGCGTAGAGGTCGAATCGGTGCGCACGAACAAGCGTCCATCGGCGATGGCAGGCGTGGACAGACAGTAGCCGCCGAGCTTGTTGACGGCGATGGTCTCCCATGCTCGCCCGAAAATGCGGACAAGCCAGAGTGGCGCAGATGCAGCTCTGGTTTACGACGTAAGATCTTGCCGTCATGCGGCGACGGGGCGAAGACCAGCCAGAGCGTCGACGGAGATCGGAGCCGAGGCGGGCGAGCTTGTAGGCTTCGCCAGTCCTGCTTGTTGATGCTGGAAGATGCCTCCGTCCTTCACCAGGTGAACACCATCGTAGAGCAGAAGAGGCGAAGGCGTGTTGGGCAGGGCTTGGTGTAGCGCCAGAGCACGGCCAGTATCGGTAAGGTTGCCAGTGCGACCAGCCGGGCGCACGGCGACGAGATTCACGGGCGCACGGCGCATGGCGTAGAAGTCCCAATCGCGAGAGCCGATAATTGTCGCCGTCGAGTCGTGCTCGATCCAGGCGCGCTCGTTCTTGAGGTGTTCCTCGAGCAGCTCCGCGCCAGGGAGCTTGCCATCGTGGTTGGCATCATGCTGCGCGAGGCATGTCGGCCCGCGGCTCAGTTTTAGCGGCGCTGGCCTTCGTCGCCGCCGTTTTCCCAGGCGTTCACGTAGATGGTGTCGCCGTCGAATAGCGGAACGCACTTGACCTGCCAGGCCATGCGGTCGACCCACCAGAGCTTCTTGCCGGTGCGCAGCTCGTAGGAGATGAGCCTGTAGGCGCCGGGGACGACGAGTTGCGAAGGCGCATCGGAGGGGCGGAAGACGCCGGCGGTGCCGTAGCTGCGGGTGGTCTCGGAACGATCGGTCTTCCAGATCTTGCGGCCGGAGTCGGGGTCGACGGCCATGATGTAGGAATTGTCGTTCTGGTCGACGACGAGGATGAGCATGCCGTCGGCGAGGATGGGCGACGAATGACCGTGTCCGTTGATGTTCGCGAAGGGCCCCAGAGGCAACCGCCAACGCTCCTCTGTAAATCAGGGCCGAAGGAAATTAGACCGAAGTCTCCGAAAAAGGCGTAGACATTCTTGCCGTCGGTGACGGGCGTGGGCGAGGCCGGGCCGTGGGTCTTGTTGAAGTCTTCCTGGCGCGGGCGCGGGACTTCACGGCGCCAGAGGATCTTGCCGTCGGCGCGGTCGAGGCAGAGCACGTAGAGCTTCTCGTTCTCGTAGGCCAGGAAGACGCGGTCCTCGGTCAACACGGGGGAAGAGCCTCCGTTGGGGTGGCGGTCTTCCGGGCGACGTTTTGTCCGGGCCGATCTCAAGAGGGAGGGGCGTTTCGACGACGCCCATGCCGCCGGGGCCATGACAATGTGTGGGAAGTTCGATCGCTGGCTGGTGAATGTTTGCGGAATCGTTCGACATAGGCAGAGGATTCGCATCGATGGCCATCAGGATACCGCGTCCCGCGCTAAAACTAATCCCCGGACGCCAATCCGGGACTAGATACCTGGAAACGTATCGGCCAAGCTAAACTCAAGACGATGCGGACTCTGGCGTGTTTCCTATTCTTATCCACACTCGCCTATGCCGATGATACAGGGACTGTACGACTTACCTTCTATCATGGGCTCGATTACTTCAAACCTGGGGGAGGGTACAGACGTCAAGCTGTTCGCTGGCGAGAATGCAGTGGACGTCTGACTTCGACTACGCGGAAAGCCGATTCCGCGCACGTCCCCTCCGGCGACCTACCTCTGGTCGTCGAGGAACTGAGGGTTTCGTAAATACCGCCGTCAATTCGCGTGCTGCAACCTGAGACAGACATCTTGGTAGGCCTCGAAGAGCTTGCCCAGTGCGACCTACAATGGCCCGCGGTCACCTTTCCCCGGATCGAGAGCCGCATTGTTGCAGAATGTTGATTTTCATCGCTCTGGGTCCTGGCGTCGCCAGTCTTCCCGTCCTGACGGCGCGTGACCTTTGACACCCGTGTCGACAGCAAAGGCCGATTCTCGATCGTGCTATACGATCGACAGACAGCTCGACCAAGTACGTGCTGCTGGTCCTCCTTCAGGCCGAAGCGAGGGGGCAACCGTCACGAACGCGGTCGCGGTGCGGGAAATGGGCGTCCCCAATTACGAGACGACGAACGTCGAGATCGTCCTCGAGTAGGAGCACCCAACACATGTGCGGACCCCGGGCCCGCGCCCGGGGCTGGAATATGGATCAACGCTTTGCATCAGACGCGCATGATCTTCTTGGCATTAATGATGCAGGATCTTGCGCAGGGCTGCTTGTCGGTGACGAGGCGGCGCGATGGCTAGGGTTGGCACGCCGATGCCTTTTCGCTCTTAAACTGGGGTCGCTGCAATCGAGGCCGAACAGAAGCTTGTCCTGGTGGCGCATGAGGAACGCCTTGGCGTGCTCTTCGTCGCAGGTGAGCGAGTTGCGGCGAGCCGGCGGACAGGTCCCCGAACATGTTGGGGTAGTCGGACAGATGGCGGTCGGATCCCGCCCGGGGTGACCTTACCGGTCGGGTAGAGGATCTCCTGTTTGTGGTTCTTGTCGATGTTGCCCCACCACGTCTGCGCGTGGCCGATGAGGATTCTGCGTCAGACTTTTCCAGGATCTTGTGGAAGTTGCCGAGGTGGGATTCTCGGCCTCGTGCTGGAAGGTCTGGCAAAACCGGCACGTCGTACTCCTTGGCGATGGGCGCGACGAAACCGATGGATTTCGAGTCAGATTCGACGGGGAACTGTTCGCCGATGCCGATATGGCCTGCGCGTTTGATGCGCTCATGAGCGCCCTGGCGCGTCTCGGGGATGTCAGGCAGCTCGTTGGCGAAGCAGATGAACTCGTCGGGATAGCGGTCACGCAAAGCCCAGCAGACGTCGTTGCCGCCGGCGTCGGCGGCGAGACCGAGGCGGCGGCCGGCGGGCAGCAAGACGGTGCGGGTGACGCCCATGTCGCGCTGGTGCTGGACGAGGTCGTCGGGCCCGCGCCCGGAATAGGGCGTGTGCTGGTGGATGTCGATGACTGGGATGTCGTCCTGCGCGGCGGGCCTGCGGCGGACGCGGTGGCTGTAGCAGTAGCGAGGAAAGGCGCGACGCGTCATTTGGCTTGATTATACAGCCTCGCGACGGCTGGTCGCGGGGTATCCTAGGTGGATGGGGACTCGCTTTTGGCTGCTGGCAGCCCTGCTCGCCGCGCCGGGCTTGGCCACCACCCAACAGCAAACATCCTGTGGTTCTACTACGCGGGCGATCACCCTGTGAGCGATCGTTGGGGCGCCTCACTTCGAGACGCATTACCGTTTCGAGCCGCCGGACGCCGATTCCAGCCTATTCTTGGTGCGTCCGGGCGTCAACTTCCGCGCCAGCAAGCACGTTGCGCTCACGGTCAGGTACGCCTATGTGCGTTCGCTCCACAAGCAGACGGAAGGCCCGAAGCTCGTGACCACCGAGCATCGCTTCTACGAGCAAGCGAGCATCCGACACCAGGCGTCCAAGTTCACCATCAAACACCGCCTGCGCCTAGAGGAACGTGGCTATGCGCAGGGGCGGAAGGATGAACTGCGGGCGCGGTACCGCTGGGGCGAGATCCCGATCGGGCGATCGCGCTACTACCTGGTCGGCTCGGAAGAGCTACTGTTCAACGTCGGCGCGGCGCGACCACGCCTTCAACCAGAACCGCATCTATGGCGGGATCAGGATCAAGACGGGCAGCGGTGCCGTTCGGCATTAATAGCATATCCATATAGCTACATTCCAACCGCGCCGGGATCGCCCCAATTCGGTCACCCTTGGCTGGCGCTATGTTCTGGTCCAGCCACCACCCATTTCGGCGCTAGCTGCTCTGCTAACATCGAAACCGATGAATCGACGTACGTTCGTCCAGTCCGCTGCAGCGTTTGCGGCGGCCACACAGGCCCGCCCGATCCTCGGCGCGAATGACACGGTCAACCTTTGCGTGGTCGGCGTCGGCGGACGCGAGGCCGTGACCACATCCAGTATTTTTCTGACCCGTCTGCCGAACCTGCGCATTGCGCGGTGGTGGACGTAAACCAAGCCGCCCCGCGAGCGCGCTGAGGCGCTGGTGAACAAGCTGCAAGGGCACAAGCCGAAGCTTTACAGCGACATGCGCGAGGCGTTCGATTCGAAAGACATCAACGCCGTTTCGACCGCGACGCCGAACCATTGGCATCTGCGTTGACGACCATTTGGGCGTGCCAGGCGGGCAGGACATCTACGCCGAGAAGCCGGCCAGCCACGACATCTACGAGCAAATGCAGATGATCGCGGCGGCGGAAGTACGACCGCATCGTGCAGACGGGCTCGCAGAGCCGGCTCGATCGCGCACAAACGCGAGGCGATCCAGATGTTGCGCGAGGGCGTGGTGGGCGACGTCTACATGGTGCGCGGGCTCTGCTGCCATGCGGCGCAACTCGATCGGCCATACGCCGAGGAGGAGCCGCCGCCTCTCCGGGGCTGGACTGGCCGTTCTTCCTGGGACCCTTCGATGCGTCCATACACGAAGAACCGCTTCGCCTACAACTGGCACTGGTTCTGGGACACGGGCAATGGCGACCGTCGGCAACAGGGCGTGCACGAGATGGACATTTCGCGCTGGGCGCTGGGCCTGAGGCCGGACGATTCGCCGATCCGGGCGACGTCGTCCTGGACGTGGGGGTTCGTCTGGCAGGACGACCAGGAGACGCCGAACACGCAACAGGCGCTGTTCGACTTTCCGGGCAAAGAGATCTACTTCGACGTGCGCAACCTGGATACGAACGTCGAGTTGCCGGCGGTGATGGGCAAAGTCGGTGGTGGGGGAACCTGATTTTCGGTTCGAAGGGCGTAATGTCTGCACCCGGAAGGCGTGCAGGTCTATATTGGCGACGAGCGCGAGAAGACGGTCGACAGCAGAAATATCAGAAGAACGTGGCGGATCCTCGTCCGCACATGCAAAACTTCTTGGACGCGGTGCTACGCGCGAAGGACCGTTCCAAACTGCATGCAGTCGCGGACGGCGTTGCATCGGCGGCGCTGTGCCATTACGCGAACGCGAGCTACCGGTTGAACCGCGTGATCCAAATGGACCCGAAGACAGGCATGGCGGCAGGCGACCGCGAAAGGCGGACAAGCTGCTCAGAGCGGCGGGGACGTTCGCCGTATCAGATTCCGGAGAAGGTCTGAATCATTCGTGGCGCAACCGGCCACGGTTGCCATCTCGTCACTGATGACTCGCGCCCGACAATCGGCCTGCGGTTGGTAGGGTTTTGACAATCAAGATGAACGACCGTATGCGGAGCCTCTTGGGCCGACACGCGGATGTGCCGTGGATGGCAGCCATAGCGACGTGCCGCATGAGCTTTCCTCGTTGATCTGAAGGCTGGATTCGAAGAGGTGTCGGGCTGTGTTTTTCACAAGACCTCGGAGCCCTCGGCAAACTCACCTTCGACCGGGAGCAGGGCGAAGACGGGGTTGCTGCTGGATCTGGGTGATCGAGATAGTTCCGCGGCACCTAAAAGGGCCTGATGATGCTGCCCGTGGATCGCGCCGCCCTCGCAAGATCGTGGAACCTCAGGCTAAGAGGGCCATTTCGAGTGATCGTCGGAGCCGATCAGCAACCACCCTGTCCGTCTGTCACGGTTCGCTGTCCTGCAGTTCGGTGACCAGCCTGGTTGGGTGAAGATCTTGACAATTACGTGGATGGTGTCATGGCAATCGACTTTTAATAGCGCCCATGCGCTCGGAGCCTCAACGTGACTGGGCCGATCGCCCAGAGATGCTCGGCTGTGCGGATATAGAACCGCCCGCCTGAGACCGCCATCAGGGCCTGTGTGTGCTCGTCGGGCGGTTGCGGGCAAGCTCTTCATATTCGCGAAGCCACGGGCTCGATAACAGTCGTTCGCCTTCTTCGGAGAAAGTAGATCCGCCCTTCGGCGAGCACAGGCGAGGCCAGTGTTTGCCGCCATAGAAACGCGCTCCCTGCCAGATGACTTCGCCCGTTTCGGCATTCCATGCAGGTGGCGATGCCATCTCGTTGATGTTGAACAAGAGCCCTTTGTCGTAAATCATCGACGGGATGTGCGAGGCGGCGCGCGTTTGTTCCCAGATGATCTTGCCGCCGGGCGCGGCAGCCGCGGATGGTGGTCGCCTCGAAGACCTGAGATCGAATAGGCCAGCCCGCCTCGACGACGATAGACAGGACCACGCCTTCGCACTGCGAATAGACGCTCCAGAGGCGCTCACCGGTCTCGGGGTCGTGGCCTTGGATGGCGTCGGCGCCCGGAGACTCTGGTGCGGTTGCCATCGACGGTCATCCAATTGAGCGTGACGTGCGCTGAGCCACCGGCACTCCTTGCCCCACGGACTGGCGCTTGCGGGTCAATATCAGGCTGATCGCGGCGCCGTCCCAGGGAATCTTCCAGCCGACCTTGTTCTCTCGATCGGTGCGGCTGGAGGGTCAAGACCATGATAGGCGTGTCTTTGTAGAGGATGGGCGACGCGCCGAGGCCGTGCTCGGAGAAGAAGTCGAATTCGCGATTCTTCCAAAGCACGTTGCCGTCGAAGTCGAGGGCGACGTGCTTCCTGCCCGAAGACGGCGAAGACCGTTTCGCCATCGGTGACCGGGGTGGGCGAGGCGTAGGGTTTGCTGGCGTTTTTGCAGCGATCTCTTGATCGAAGACATGCTTATCCCAAATCACCTTGCCGGTGTTAGCGTCGAGGGCGAGCACGTGGCGGGAGCGCCGTCGGCGGTTGCGTTGGTCAGAAAGATGCGATCGCCCCAGACGATGGGTGAGGACCACGCAGCGAGCGCCGGAGAGAGGCGTCTTCCACAGGACGTTCTCGGTGCAGCTCCAGTGCAGGAGGTTGGATTCCGAGGAACGCCTTGGCGCGTGGGACATGGAAGCCGGGCCAGTTCTCAGCACGTGAGCGACGAAAGGGTGAAAAGGGCGAGGGTGAGCGGGACGGCGGACCGGTCCGCATGGCAGAGGATGCCAGGGTGGCGCAGGCTTGCTGCTCGCGGATCTCACACGGTGTGGGCGGGGCGTTTGACGCGTTCGAGCTGTTGTACAAGACCGGAGCAGCTTGCGCTCGGCCTCGCCGTCGCCGCCGAAGCGGGCCGCATTGTAGGCGTCGATGACGGCTTTCAGCAGGCCACGCAGGCTCGTGTCGGAATACCGGGAGAGAGAGGAACTCTTCCGCCGTTGCGCTCTGCCGCGCTTGAAGCCTTGCGCTCGAGAACGGCCAGGGCGCGCTCACTCGGAAAATAGCGACAGTGTTGACGCTCGCGCGGCCCGTGGCAACGCGCCGCTTGCGCAGCAATAATCCCAGGGCCGGCCAACCCCAGAGCAAGGCGCGCGAAGCGTCGGCAGTGCGCGCACGATGATGACACGGCCAGCCAGCCCTGCTCCGGCTCCCAACGCGGCGGCTGCCGTCGAGCCAGGCCGCCATCCGGCAGCGATGTCTTCCCAGCGGATCATCGCGTCGACGCGGCCTCGGTAGAACCCTCTTGGAAGGTGCGCGCCAGTCGCGCTGCCGCGACGAATCGTAGCCGACGATCCACTGCATCCAGGCCGACTCTGCGGCGATCAAAGCATCTACCGGAGTTGGACACGAACCGCCACTCCTCCAGCGTCGGCGGCATGGGATCGAACTCTAGCCAACCATAACCAGGAATGTAGGCCTCGACCCAGCTGTGCGCGTCGGATGACCGCAAGAACCTGCATGCCGCTCAGGTCATTCCAAACCCCGCCGAGGAATCCATTGACCACGCGAGACAGGATGCCCTCGAGCCGCAGCATGATGGCCATCGCCGAGGCGAAGTACTCGCAGTGGCCTTCCTTCCGTTCGAACAGGAAATAGGCGAGCGGATCGAAGATGCTCTTTGAGGGCAGCTCGAGTGAGTAGCCGAAGCTGTTGCGCAGGAGGCTCTCGATGGCGCCGCGCCTTGCGCAAGGGCGCGGGCGTCGCCTAGCGCTTCACGGTTGAGGCTCGGCGATTCGCGGGTCGAGATTGGGGTTGGAGGTACTTCGACTGAAAGTCCTGGCCGAATAGCTCGACCACGTCGGAGGGCTGAAGACGGTCGAGATCCGGCAGCCAGGTTTGGGCTTCACAGTTGTGATGCCTGGTTGCTGGCGTCGGGCACGTGCAGGTCGCCGGAGATCCGTGATGATGACCAGCCTTGTTGAAGAGCAGCGCAGCGGACCTGCTCAGGCTGGCCGGCGAGAAGAACGGCATCGGTGGCGAGGGAAACTCGAGGCGCGACGCGGTAGCTGAGCGGCGGCCCTCGTCGACGCGGCGCTCGTGTCCCAGGTGCATGCCTTGCGCGCCGGCTTCGAGCACGCGCCGGCCTGCGGCGCGGATAGCGTTCGCCGTCGAAGCGGAACAACGCCACGTCACGCCAGTGCAGCCCGGAGAGGTCCTCGACGTCGGCCAGCTGGACGCGCATGACCGGCGTCAGGTCGGCAGAGAGCGTCCCGGTGGCGCCCAGAGTTCACCTCGTTCGAGAAGCCGACAGAGGTGTCCGCCGGGCAGATGCAGCGGCGCGGCGAGTTGCACCACGCGGCAGCATGAACAGGCCCGCGCTGGTGACCAGGATGCGGTAACCAGCGCGCCAGGCCGAGCGAGAACATGCGCTTGGCTAACCTGGGCGGCGTTCCGCCCACGATGCGTTCCGACTCCGCCGCTGCCGCGCTGATCCTCGAAGATCGCGTAGGCCGGCGGCAGCTGCCAGGAAGATGCCAGGTCTGACCAGGAAGGCCAGCCCCGCGCGCTCCGGCGTGGCCGAGCGCGGTGGAAGGCTGCCGGCGGCCCAAGAAGGCCAGCATGCCCAGGTAGAGATAATCCCCGGGCGGTCGCAGCAGTCACGATCTTGATCGCCGTCAACAGAAACATCAGCCGCACCGTGGACCGACGGGAGTCGCCCGACAAATACAGCACGTCGAGGGGATAGAAGCCGATGACGGCCAGCGCCACTACCGTGGTCACCTTGCGCGGGAAGCGGGAAACGGATCTTGCCTAGCGTGCGCAGAAAGCGGCGCGCCGACGAGCACGCCCGTGACCACCGAACCGGTCAGCCAGTCAGTCCGCCGTAGAACCAGACCCAAACCAAGCCGTTGGCAAGCAGCGCCCAAAGGAGCAGCTCGAAGAAGCGGCTAAACTGCCTTGCCGCGCCATGGTCGCTCGCCTTTAGCGCGCCCCCAATTGTTCTCGCATCGGCGGGCCGGTCCGTGGTCACGCCCTTCACGCCCATTTTCTCGAGCCGTTTGGCTTCGGCGGCGTCGTTGACCGTGTAAACGTACAAGCCCATGCCGGCGTCGTTGATGCTCTTGACGAAAGCGGCGTCGAAGGGGCCTCGTATTTGACGTCGAGCCCATCGGGAAAACCACCCGTCTTGGCGCGGTCGACCGAGTCGTCGAGGTCGTTGACGTTATCGTGCTGGGCCGCTCGTCGCCGCTGAAACCGTAGAGCCAGTAGGCGGAGCAGTTGTTCGCTGCGCTTCTTCGCGCCGTGGATGGACTCGTGGCGGATTGAAAGAGATCAGGATGACCTGGCCGCACCAGCGCGCGGTCGAACCTGCCAGTTCGAACCAGGCGAAATCTCGGGCCACTTGATCTCGACGACCAGGAAGCGCTTGCCGGGCGGAACGGCCTGGAGCACCTCGGCGAGCAGCGGAATCTTGGTTCCCTTCCACTGCGCGCCCTGCCTTCGCACTTGCCGGCGTCGAGGCGGTGTAGTCAGCGCCCGGTTTGTCGACGACGAGCTTGTCGACACCGGCGACGCGCTTGGTGTTGGAGTCGTGAATGACGATGACTTTGCCGTCGCTGGTCAGGTAGACGTCGACCTCGACGGCGTCGGCGCCTTGCTCGAAGCCGAGCTTGACCGACGGTACGGTGTTTTCCGGCGCGTCGTGGGAGGCGCCGCGGTGACCGATGATTTCCACGCCCATGAGAGAGGTCGCGCTGAGCAGGGTTAGCGACAGGGCCAGGGAGGCCGCTTTTATCGTACGCATTCGCTCTTCATTTTGGCGGATGCGGCGCGATCCTGCCCAGCACGGTCAGCGGCCGTCGAGCAGATCGAGGTTGCGGAGGGCGCCGGCGTGGCTGGGGTCGGCGCGCAGCACCTCTTCGTAGAGGGCGCGCGCTGCGTCCTGTCGGCCAAGTTGCTGTAGGGCGACTGCAACATTGAACTTGGCCGCGAGCGATTGCGGCTGGAGATCGGCGGCGGCGCGCAGGGCCTCTTCCGCCAGCGCCCAGCGGCCCGTTTGACCGTAGAGCATGCCGAGGTTGGTCCAGGCTTCGACGGAGCTCGCGTCGAGGGCGACGGCTTGGGCGAGGCTGTACTCGGCTTCGTCGAGGCGGTCCATCTGCATCTCAGCGACGCCACGGTTGGCCCATATTTTGGCGGAGTCGGGTTCGAGAGCCGTGGCGCGTTCGAAATGCGGCTCGGCGTCCCCGGGCTTGCCGAGCGCCATCAAGGCAAGCGCTAGGTTGTTGTGGACCTCGGCGCGCTCGGCGCCCAGGCGCAGGGCCTCGGTTAGGTAGACGCTGGCTGGGGCCGGTTGGCGACGCTGGAGCAACAGAGCCCCCAGGCGGGCGTACCCGTTGGCGCGCTCGGGGTCGGCGGCGATCGAGTCGCGGTAGGCCCGCTCGGCGGAATCGAGCGCGCCTTGGGCCTGCCGCGCGCGGCCGAGCAACTCATAGGCCTCGGCGTCGGGCCCGAGCAGGGCGATGGCTCGTTCGGCGGCGGGGCCGGCGTCGATGTCCTTGCCGGCCCAGGAGAGCACGCGCGCCAAGTTGCGGAAGGAGACACCGTAGGCGTGGTCGTCCATACGCGCATGGATGCGCTTGCCAGCCTCGGCGACCTGGGTTTGCGTGGGGGCGCCGCCGCCGACCCAGCCTTCTTGCTGCAGCTTCTCGAGGATTTCGACGCCGAGCAAACGGTAGCCGGCTTCGGAGAGGTGGACGTGGTCGACAAACCAATCGTCTCCTGGGACGCCGTGCTCGGACTTCCCGGCGAGGATACGCTCGAAATCGAGCACAGGCGCATCGACGTGGCGAACGGCGTCACGGATGGCGCTGGTGGCGCGCAGGGGGCAGACGTCTTCGTCAAGCGCACGCTCGTAGGCGCGCCGCGCTTCAGCGTATTTGCCGTCGGCGTAGAGCCTCTCGCCACGGGCGTACCAGACAGAGGCGTCGCGCTCGGCAGGGCCTTCGCTCTTAAAAGGGGAGCAGTTGCGAAGACTGGCAGCGGGGGTGACGAACAGGATGTGCGCCCCGGCCCGCTGCGCCAGCTCCGACATGCGCTCGAGGTTGCGCTCGAAGTGCTCGGTGACGGCGGCGGAGAGCGGGTCGTCGCGATGGTAGCGCTCGGGGCCGGCGGAGTTGTCGAGCACGGTGTCGACCTCGGCGGGCAGGATAGCCTTGGGCCCCGGGGGCTGAGCAGTTCCCGGCCCGCGCGGAAAATGGCGGTGCGTTCGAGCAGTCCGCCGAGCGCGAGCGTCCAGCGGGGCGCGGTGAGCAGCGAGCCGTAGGTGCGCCGCTCGAGAAACTCGTTGTGGCCGGTATACACGACCAAAATGTCCGGTTCGTAGGCGAGCAGCTCTTCCATGACGGCCGCGACGCGGTGGCTGGCGTAGCTGACGCCGCCGGCGTTGATCACTTCGTAGGTCTTGGCGGGGTCGACTTCGCCGAGCAGTTCGCGCAGCCAGCCGGAAAAGCTGGCGACGTCGTCGTAAGGGCGTCCGTAGGTGGTGGAGCCGCCGAGTGTGAAGATGCGCACGACGCCCGAGGGCTTCTTCTTCTCGAAGCGTTGCGGGTTGAACCAGAGCGCTTTCGCAGGGTTGGTCTCCATCCAGCCGTCGCGCTCGATGTAGAGCGGTACGGTGGCGGCGAATCCGACGAAGGGGTCGGCTTCGACCTTACCGGCGCCGAGGGCGCGCAATGCCAGCTCGAGGCCGCCGAAGAACAGCACGAACGCGACGGCGGTAAAGAGCAGACGCTTGGGCCAACTCAGCTCGTTCGCGGCGCGCATCGACCTGAAACTGAGGATAGCGCTCCTGCTAGCATGGAGCGGTCATGCGCCGTCTGTTGCCCCTGCTACTTGTCTGCGCCGCCCTGCTGCCCGCGCAGAACGACCCCGAGCGGATCGAATGGTTCCGCGATCTCGGCTTCGGCCTATTCCTGCACTGGAGCCTCGACAGCCAAGTCGGCTCCGTCATCTCGCACTCGCTGGTCGGGGCGGACGAGGACTACATCGACCGCTTCCAGAATGAGCTGCCACGCTCGTTCAACCCGACGAAGTTCGACGCCAAGGAGTGGGCGCGGCTGGCGAAGCTCGCCGGCTTCCGCTATGTGGTCTTCACGGCCAAGCACCACTCTGGCTTCTGCATGTTCCACACGAAGACGACGGATTACTCGATTGAGCACACGCCGTTCGAGAGGGACGTCACGCGAGAGATCGTCGACGCGTTTCGCGAGGAAGGCATCGCCATCGGGATCTACTTCTCGCCCGACGACTTCCACTTCCTACACGAGCAGGGGACGCTGCTCAGCCGCCGCCGCCCGGAGGTGCTGACCAACAACAACCCGGCGCTGCTCGAGTACGACCGCAAGCAGGTGCGCGAGCTCTATACCAACTATGGTTCGGTCGAGGTGTTCTTCATCGACGGCGAGCCCGAGGGCCTCAAACAGCTTGCGTGGGAGATCCAGCCGAAGACCGTGGTGACGCGCGGCGAGATCGAGACGCCGGAGCAGTATACGCCCGGTCTGCCGCTGGACGGCCCTTGGGAGGGCAACCTGACCATGGGCGTGCAATGGCAGTACCGTCCCACCAACGATACGCTCAAGTCCGGGACGGAGCTGATCGAGACGCTGGTCGAAACGCGGGCGAAGGGCGGAAACCTGCTGCTCAACATCGCGCCGCATCCGGACGGCGACATCCCCAAAGAGCAGGCCGACCGGCTGCGCGAGATCGCTCTGTGGATGATGGTCAACCGCGATTCGATCTACGGGACGCGGACGTGGATCATCACCAACGAAGGGCCGATCTGGTTCACCAAGAAGAAGGATGAGAAGACCGTTTACGCCTTCGTGACGGGCGAGCCGTGGAAGTACGCCGAGGAGCGCTCATTCACGCTCAAGTCCGTGAAAGGCACCGCGGCGACCAAGGTCCGCATCCTGGGGCAGAACGACAAAGTACTCGAGTATCGGCCCGAGGTCGTGCCGCAAACCAAGTGGGAGCAGCGCGCCGACGGGCTGCACATCACGGCGACGCGTGCGCAGCGGCTCTACAACGACCGCCGCTGGCCGAATCCGGTCGTATTCGAAATCACCAACGCGGAACCGAACCTGGATCCGCCGGCGGTGACGACGACGGGCGCGACGAAAGAGGGTCGCAAGGTGACGCTCGAAGGCGAATTGGCGTCGATGGGCGACCAGTCGTCGCTCGCGGTTGGCTTTGAGTACCGCAAGCAGAAGGACATGGCGGACCTCTACGAGCCGGATGACCCATGGAAGGCGACGAAGACGGTGACGATGCGCTCGACGGGCGCGTATAGCATCGTCGAGCCCGCTTTGTCGTCGGGCGGGCCGTGGGAGGTTCGCGCGATGGTGAAGCACCCGGCGATTACGCTTTACGGGCAGCCGAAGCCGGTGGAGTAACCAAGCGAAGTGCGGGTTCTCGATGTTGGCTGCGGCCTGAACAAACGCCCCGGCTCGATCGGGCTGGACTCGAACCGCGACACGGCCGCTGACGTGATCGGCGACATCAATCGCGGCGCGCTACCATTCCGCGACTCCACGTTTGACCGGGTCGAACTGATCCACGTGATCGAGCATGTGGAGGACGTGGTTCGCACGATCGAAGAGCTGCACCGGGTGACGAGGGCCGGCGGCGTGATTCGATTGGAGACGCCGCATTACACGGACTTCAGCTCGTTCTGCGACCCAACCCACCGCTGGCACCTCAACAGCTTCTCCTTCCGCTACTTCACACAGGACGGCGGGTTTAGCTACTACTCCCGCAGCCGTCTGCGTGAGAAGACACTCCACATCAAACTGCTCAAGCTATGGAAGCTGCTGGGCTTCGAGTTTCTGGTGAATCACGTTCGGGCGTTTCGCAAATTCTGGGAACACTACCTTTGCTTTGTCATTCGCGGTAAG
>JAWKHJ010000036.1:0-34555 GCA_041394905.1 Bryobacterales bacterium
CGCGGCGGCGACGTCTACCCCGGCCTCATTCGCAAGGTGGAGCCCAAGCCGCTCAAAGTCTGGATGCAGGACGGCGAACACGATCTCAACATCTATTCCGGCTCCTGGTTCATGGCGAACCAGGACGTGCACTCCGCGCTCGCCTACGCCGGCTACGATGTCGAGTTCGTCATCGGCCAGGAGGGCCACAACAACAAGCACGGGCGCTCCGTCCTGCCACAAGGGATGCGTTGGCTGTGGTCGGATTGGAAGAAGCCGATCGAGGCGAACCACACGCCGAAGGGCGAACGGCACTTCGTCCTCGAGTTCGGCGACCCAGCCTCGCAATGGGAGCTCGTCAGCGAAGGCCACGGACTGACCGAAGGTCCCGCCCTTGCGCCAAACGGAGACGTTTATTTCACCGATGTGCGCAAGTCGCAGATCTGGAAGATTGACGCGAAGACCGAGAAGGTTTCGCTCTTCAAGGAGAACACCAACCACACCAACGGCTTGATGTTCTCCAAGGACGGCACGCTCTACGGCTGCCGCGCCGACGCCATCGTGACGATCGACCTAAAGTCGGGCGCGGAGACTGTGGTGGTCCCAGACGTACACCCGAACGACGTGGCCGTCACGGCGAAGGGCGACTTCTATTTCACCGAGCTTGGCGAGGGCAAGGTCTGGAACGTGAGCGCCAAAGGGGAGAAGCATCTGCTCGACACGAAGGGCGTCGAGAAGCCGAACGGGGTGCTGCTCTCACCCGATGAGTCCCTGCTGTTCGTGGCCGACTACGCGAACCGTTGGGTGTGGTCCTACCAGATCCAACCCGACGGAACGGTCGCCAACGGACAGCCGTTCTACCACCTGGAGGTCGGAGACTACTCGACCCGCTCGCGCGCCGACGGGATGACGGTCTCCGATACGGGCCACCTGCTGGTCGCGACGGAAATGGGCGTGCAGATCTGCGACCAGCCCGGTCGTGTCGTCGGCGTCCTCGCAAAGCCGAATGCCGGCCCCTTCACCAACGTCGTCTTTGCGGGACCGGATTTGGAAACGCTCTACCTGACGGCAGGCGACAAAGTCTATCGCCGCCACATGCGGATGAAGGGCGTGAAGCCGTGGGAAACGGTTAAACCACCGAAGCCTGGGTTGTAGGCGAAGCGCTCCCCTGGGGCCGTCTCCACCGAGAATCAGATAAGAAAATCTGGTTTTGGCCGTCCCACTGCGTGTCACACGGAGTGGCGCCGTGTTACGCTTTCTGCCGGCATTTGCCAGTGCAAAGTGTTTATGGTTCGCCCAGGAGGCCAGCCTTGCCCGAACACGCCGCTCCTCTTAAAACCCGGGAGATGCTCAACCAGTTGATGGATTCCCATCGCTGGAACGACTTCCCGTTCCGCGACACCGACATCGTCATCGCTACGTGGGCCAAGTCCGGCGCCACGTGGTGTCAACAGATCGTCACCCAACTCATCTTCGAAGGACAGGAGGAACTGCCGACTCTCGACATCGCGCCCTGGGTCGACGTGCGCGTTGTCCCGTTCGAACCGATGATGCAGCAGTTGGAAAGCCAAACACACCGGCGCTGCCTGAAGACTCACCGGCGCTCCGGAGGGGCTCAAGATCTGGCAAGTGCGTTGACGGTTCGCCACGAGATGACCAAGCGGCTAACCCCCTATAATGGGGGTTCACCCCGAAGCCCGCTGCGTGAGCCTCGAAAAGCAACTCCTAAGGAAAGTCGGCAAGGCGGTTCATGAGTTCAACATGATCCGTGAGAGCGACCGTATTGCCGTCGGCGTCTCCGGTGGCAAGGACTCGCTCGCCTTGCTGGACGCATTGCTACTGCTGCAAAAGCGCTCTCCCGTAGCGTTCGAGGTCGAGGCCTTCACCGTCGAGCAAGGTAAGTTTCTCGCGCCCATCGCGCCCATGCAGGAGCACATGGACGACCGCGGCGTGCGCTGGACCTACTACCGCGACGACCCTTCGTTCCAACTGCTCGAAGAGCAGCCCGAGCACGGCTGCGACATGTGCAGCCGCTACCGCCGTCGTGCTGTCTATGACATCGCCTCACAGCTCGGTGCAAACGTCGTCGCGCTCGGCCATACGGCGGACGACTTCTGCGAGTCGCTGCTGCGCAACGCCATGTTCACCGGAAGGCTGAGCGCCTTGCCGGCCGTCACCAACAGCCGTTCGGGCGAGTTCCGGCTGATCCGGCCGCTCGTGTTCACCAGCGAAGAGATCACCTCGGGCTATGCCGAGGAGAAGGGCATCCGATTGACGCCTTGTGTCTGCCGCACCGGACCGGAACCGTGCGTCGCTCGGTGCGTGGTTTCTCGACGAGATGCGCGCGGACAACCCCCACGTCTTCGAGAATTTGCTGTCCGCGATGGGCCGCATCGACACGGCGCGTTTGCTCGACAAACGCTTCCTGGACAACGCCGGTGAGATGCCCGAACCGGAGCCTGAGTTGCTTCCCATCCTGATGGAAGAAACGGTCTGAGGCGTTTCTGTTTGACGTGATACACTTGCGTGTCTTTGCCCGCTAGCTCGTCATGATCAGCAATCCGCCCATCCATACCAAGGAGAGGACTGTCGTGGCGGCGTCCGAATCGAAGGACCGCAATCCGCTGCTCACCGCGGCGATCGTCCTTGCCCTGCTGTTCTTGTTTCTGCTGGGCGTCCATGGCTTGGGCGACGGCTTCAAGCTGTTGGGCCGCGACCTGCTGGACGCCTTCTTCCGCGCCACCTCAAACCCGATCGTAGCCCTGATGGTGGGCTTGTTGGCGACGACGCTGGTGCAGAGTTCGTCGGTGACGACGTCGATGATCGTCGGCTTGGTCGCAGCGCCGGAGAATCCGTTGCCGGTGGCCACTGCGATCCCGATGATCATGGGTTCGAACATTGGCACGACCGTGACGAACACGATCGTGTCGCTCGCCCACATCGGACGCAAGGACGAGTTCCGGCGAGCCTTCTCGGTCGCCACGTGCCACGACTTCTTCAACTACATGACGGTGCTGATTCTGCTGCCGCTCGAGCTGATGACGGGCTACCTGCAGAAGACGGCGACGTGGTTGGCGGGCAGCCTGGGCGAGACCTCGGGAGTCTCGTACGACAGCCCGCTCAAGGGCGTGTTGAAGGTGGGCGCGGAACCGATGCATTGGATCGCCCACACGCTGTTCGCCAACAACGAGCAGTTGCAGGGCGTCGTGATCTCGGCGCTGAGCGCGGGCTTGGTCTTTTTGCACTGCTCATGCTGGTGAGGACGCTGCGTTCGCTGATGCAACGCAAGGCCGAGCGGCTGGTCGAGACACGCTGGGCGGCAGCGGATATCTGGCGATCGTGATCGGCATGGTGGCGACGATGATCGTGCAGTCGAGCTCGATCACCACTTCCCTGCTCGTCCCTTGGCCGGCGCGGGATTGATCACGCTTCAGCAAGCCTTTCCGGTGACGCTGGGCGCAAACATCGGCACGACGGTGACGGCGCTGATGGCTTCGCTGGCCGTCTCGGGCCCCAACGCGGCGGCGGGCGTGACGATTGCACTGGTGCATGCGTTGTTCAACGTCACGGGAACCGCGATCGTCTACCCCTTCCAGCCGATTCGGCGGTTGCCGCTGATGGCTGCGGAGAGGCTGGCGGATGTTGCGACGCGCTCGCGCGCTTGGGCCATCGGCTACGTCATCATCCTGTTCTACGCGCTGCCCGCGGCCGTGGCCTTCATCCACGAAATGGCCGTCCAGTAGCGCCGCGCACCGCGCCTTCCGCGCTGCTACGATAGACGCTGCCCTGAGCCGATGAGCGAGTCTCCGCAGGCCAAAAGCCACGCCTGGATCGTACCGATTGCGACGGTCTTCGTCTCGAGCCTTTGCATCATGGTGGTGGAGTTGGTGGCGGGCCGGCTGATTGCACGCTACGTCGGCAGCTCACTCTACACATGGACGTCGGTGATCGGCATCGTCTTGGCCGGGATCGCCGGAGGCAACTACGTCGGCGGCCTGCTGGCGGACCGCTACAAGGCCCGCGAAGCACTCTCGTCGCTATTCCTGATCGCGTCCGCGGCTTGCCTGGTCATCCCCGTGCTCAACGATCAGGCGGGCGTCTCGACCCTGCTGCGCGGCCAGGACTGGGCGTTGCGCATCGCGCTGCACGTCTTCATCGTGTTCTTCGCCCCAGCCGCCATCCTTGGCATGATCAGTCCGATCGCCGCCAAGTTGGCCCTCGAGATCGGCAGCCACACAGGACGCACCATCGGCAGCGTCTACTCCTGGGGCGCAGTGGGCTCGATCGTCGGGACGTTCCTGACCGGCTACTTCCTGATCGCCAAGATGGGCACGGTGGCGGTGCTGTTTTCGGTCTCGGGCGTACTGCTGGGCATGTCGCTGTTCTTCGGCGCCCAAGCCTTCTTGCCTTGGGTTTGGGGGGGCGTGCTGACGTCGTGCGTGCTCGCCGCGTTCGCGCCGTGGGCTTGGGCGGAGCAGACCGGGCTGCGGCTCGGCTTCCGGGACCGCGTGGACGAGTACGTCTACTTCATGGACGAGTCGAACTACTCGCGCATCCGCGTGGAAGAAGAGGTGGATCCGCCCGGCACGCGCTCGATGACCCTCGACTACCTGATCCACGCCTACATCGACTGGTACGACCCTGACAACCTGCAGTACGACTACGAGAAGATCTACGCCGGGGTGACCGACCGGGCGATCCGCACCTTGCCCGCAGGCCGCCATGCGCGCGGGCTCTTCCTGGGCGGGGGCGGGTTCGTCTTCCCCGCCTGGATGCTGCGCCATTACCCCGGCAGCTACGCCGAGGTGGCCGAGATCGACCCCATGGTCACCAAGGCGGCGTTCGACGCCTTCGGTCTCGAGCCGCATCCGGACATGAAGATCTTCAACCTCGATGCGCGCAACCACGTCGACGACCTATTGCGGCGCATCGAAGACGGCGAGGCGATCGGGCGGTTCGACTTGGTCTACGGCGACGCCTTCAACCACTATTCGCCGCCGTTCCACCTGACGACCTACGAGTTCAACGAGAAGGTCAAGCGTCTGATGTCGCCCGAAGGCGCCTTCCTGGCGAACGTGATCGACGTCTACAGGTCGGGCAAGTTCATCGGGGCGATGATCAACACCTTCGAGCAGAGCTTCCCGCACGTCTACGCGTTCTGCACCACGCCGGGCGGCCCGACCGACGACGAGACGCGTGACACGTTCGTGGTCGTCGGCTCGAACCGCCTGCTCGACCTCTCCGGCATGGACTATACCGAGACCAGCGCCGGTCGGTTACGCCCCGAGCACTTGGAGACCCTGCGGCGGCGTTCGAACCGGCTGGTGCTGCGGGACGACTACGCACCAGTGGACAA
Source organism: Bryobacterales bacterium (assembly GCA_041394905.1). Lineage (GTDB taxonomy): Bacteria > Acidobacteriota > Terriglobia > Bryobacterales > UBA6623 > RI-231. The sequence continues at coordinate 5,336 of JAWKHJ010000036.1, forward strand.
CCTGCTCGCGCCGGTGATCCGGTTGGCCGAACGGCAGTAAACGCGATTGCAGGCCGAAACCCGGACAAACGGCGACAAATTACGACATTTGCGGGCAGGACCTTAGACGATCGGGGCGAAAGAGCGCTCGACTTCAGGATACTCCGCCACTGCAAGTATCTCGAGAAGACTAAGCCGCAAGCGGTTCATAACAAAGGTCTTACTAGATAGAAATTGCCGTGACAAGCGAGTTGACCATGTGGGAGGCGACGCCGAGAGCGAGCGTCAGTTCAAGATGTCGCCGTCGGGGCTGAGCAGGTGGACTTGGCCCCAGCCTAGCTCATCGATGCCGGCGGCGATCTTGGAGCGGTCACCGACGACAATCCAGACCAGATGGTCGGGCATGACGATCTCCTTGGCCGCCTTGGCCACTTGGTCGACGTCGAGCGCGCGGACGTGCTGCGGGTAGGTCTCGTAGTAGTCCTCCGGCAGGCCGTAGGTGATCATCTCCTGGATGGCGCCGATCAAGGCCCGCTTGGTCTCGAAGCGGCCGGGTAGACGCAAGGTGAGGTTATCCTGCGCCTTGGCGAGCTCGTCCGCGGTGGGCGGCTTGTCGCCGAGGATTTCGCGCATCTCTTTGTCCATCTCTTGGAGCGATTCCTTGGTCTTGTCGGTTTGCACCGGCGCGACGGCGAGGAACGGCCGCGGGCCTTTGGTGTCAAAGACCATCGTGCGGACGCCGTAGGACCAGTGCTTGTCCTCGCGCAGGTTCATGTTGAGGCGTGAGGTGAACGTGCCGCCGAGGATGGCGTTGAGGGTCTCGATCGCGACCTCTTCCGGGTTGTCTTTGGGGACGGTGGGCAGGCCTGCGATGATGACCGACTGCTGCGCACCAGGTTTGTCGACCACGTAGACAACGCGCTTGGCCGGCGGATCGACCTGGGCGATGTTCTTCTTGGGGACGTCAGCCGTCTTCTTCCAGCCGCCCAGGTGCTTCTCGAGCAGCGGTTTGATCTCGGCGAGCGTCGTGTCGCCCACGACGATGACCGTGGCGTTGCCGGGCTGGAACCAAGTGTCGTGGAAGCGCACCAAGTCCTCGCGAGTGAGCGCCTTGGTGGACTCCTCGGTGCCGGTGCCGGTGAGCGGCTGACCGTAGGCGTGGTCCTTGCCGTAAATCAGCGCGGGCAACAATCGGTAAGCCGTCGCGAAGGGGTTGGTCTTCTCTTGCTGGATCCCGGCCAGGCGCTGCCGCTTGAGCCGTTCGAGCTCGTTCTCGGGGAAAGTGGGATGCAAGACGACGTCGGCGAAGATGTCGAGTGACTCGTCGAGCTTGCTCGTCAGCGCCGACAGACGCACCGAACAGTTATCCATGCCGGCGCCGGTCGAGAGATTCGCGCCCAGCAGGTCGAGATCGTCGCCGATCTCGAGCGCGCTGCGCTTGCCCGCTCCTTCATCCTGCATGGACATCGCCATGCTGGCCACGCCCGGCGCGGAGAACTGGTCGGCGGCGAATCCGGCGTTCACCATCAGAGTCAGCTCGACGGTTGGGATCTCGTGACGCTCGGCCAAGACGACTTCCAAGCCATTCGACAGCGTCGTGCGTTGCAGGCTCGGAAGGTCGAGCTTGGGGAACCCGGTGACCTCAGGCAGCTTCGAACGATCGACGTCGGTGGGCGCGGATTTGGTCTCAGGCAAGGGGTGAATCTCGAGCACGTAGGCGCCGTCGGAGAGCCATTTGCGCGCGACTTCGCGCAGCTCTTCGGGCGTCGCTTCTTCGGCCCAGCGCAGCTGGGTTTTATAGTGCTCCGGGTCACCCATGAAGACCTGGTTCTGCGCCAAGCGGTCGCTCTTGCCGCCGAAGCCGCCGATGCGCTCGATGCCGCGGATGAAGCTGGCCCGATGTTGCACCTTGAAGCGCTCCAGCTCTTCGGCGGTCGGGCCTTCTTCGAGGAAGCGGGCGAGCTCTTCGTCGATCGCCTTTTCCAGTTGCGCCAGGTCCGCGCCCGGCGCCGCGGTTGCTGTGATGGTGACTTGGCCGGCAATCTCACGTCCGTAAATGGACGCCCTGGCCGAGGTGGCGATCTGGTCGTCGTAGACGAGGCGCTTGTAAAGGCGCGTGCTCTTGCCGGCGGAGAGAACGTCGGTGATCAGGTCGAGCATGACGGCGTCCTTCGTCCCATAACCAGGCGTGTTCCAGACTTTGTATAGCCGCGCTTGCGGGACGCGATCTTGGGCCACTTGGCGATGCTCGCCCGTGCGCTTGGCGATCCAGCTCTCTTGGCGAGCGATTGCCGGGCCGGCCGGGATGTGGCCAAAGTACTTCTCGACTTTTTCCTTGGCGGTTTGCGGATCGATGTCGCCTGCGATGACGAGCGTCGCGTTTGCGGCGCCGTAGTAGGTGTCGAACCACTCATGCACGTCTTCGAGCGAAGCGGCGTCGAGGTCCTCCATCTCCCCGATGACGGTCCAAGAGTAAGGGTGGCCGGCGGGGTAGGTGTTCTTGGTGATCAGATCGCTGGCGATGGCGTACGGCTGGTTGTCGCCCTGGCGCTTTTCGTTCTGGACGACGCCGCGCTGTTCGTCGAGCTTTGCTTGATCGATGGCCTTGTTCATGTAGCCCATGCGGTCGGACTCCATCCAAAGGACGAGGTCAAGCGCGGGCGTCGGGACGTTCTGGAAGTAGTTGGTGCGATCCGTGTTGGTCGTGCCGTTCAGGTCGGTGGCCCCAACCTTTTCAAGCGCCTGAAAGTAGTCGTCGTTGAAGTGCTCGGAGCCGTTGAACATGAGGTGCTCGAAGAGATGAGCAAAACCGGTCTTGCCGGGCTTCTCGTTCTTCGAGCCGACGTGGTACCAGACGTTGACGGAGACGATGGGGGCTTTGTGATCCTCGTGGACGATCAAGGTCAGTCCGTTATCGAGAACAAATTTGGTATAGGGGATGTCGATCTCGGCGTCGGCATCCTGGGCTGCTGAAGCCAATGGGAAAAGGGCCATGCCGAGTAGGGGCAGCAGCAACCAATCGGGATGCGCGAAATGCGGGAGAAAAGACATCAGCAGCTCCATGACAAAAACGATCCTTAATTATACGAACGGATTGGGACCAGGAGAGGAACAGCACACTCCGCAGCGCCGGATTCGACGTGTCTGGGTTACCGTAAGAAAGCGCGTTTGGGGTCCGCAACACGCATACACTGACCTAGATGCCGCAGTCCAACGCATGTCCCTCCGTGCGTGACAGCTTGCGTGCGAAGACGGCGGCGGCGCACACGCGCTTACACACGCACCCGTTTTTCGCCGCGTTGCTGCACGGATCGCTGACGAGAGAGACCTATACCGCCATGCTCAGCCGGCTGCTGGGCTTCCATGGTCCGCTCGAGAAAGAGTTATTCTCAGCCGCGCGTCGGCTGGGGCTCGAGTCGATCATGCAGGGTAGGCGGCGCGTTCCGGACTTGGAGCTCGACCTTCAAGATCTGGGCGTTTCGCAGAGTCAGCTCGACGCATTTCCGCAGGCACGCTTCCAGCCAATCGTCACGAAGGATAAATTCTTTGGAACACTTTATGTTCGCGAAGGATCGACCCTTGGCGGCACGGTCTTGGCTCGCTCTCTGGACCGTCTGCTGCCCAACCACCGCGGCCGTCGTTTTCTCTCAGGCCACCAGCAAGATTCCAAACTCTGGAGGAAGTTCCTCGAAGAGCTCGAGCTTGCCGGAACGACCGGAATTCTCCCGGTTCTTTTGGAAGGCGCGGAGGAGACGTTTGCCGCTATGGAGGCCTGGCTCAACGGAGCTTGCAGCGCATGACAGATACCCAAGTTGATTTGACGAATTGCGACCGAGAGCCGATACACATACCGGGCGCGGTGCAACCCCATTGCGTTTTGGTTGCCGGCATCGCTGGCGAGCTCACCATCAGTCACGCATCAGCAAACGTCGCGGCTTTGCTTGGCCGGTCAGCGGATTCATTGCTAGGGGCGGAGTTCGCCGACGTGTTTTCGCACCAGGCGATGCACGAGATCGGGAACGCCGAGCTCGCCTCGCCGGAGCCAGGGCAGCCCGGGCTTCTATTTGGTTTGAGAATTCCTGGCGCGGAAGGAACGTTCGACGTGGCGGTTCACCAATACGAGGAACGGCGCATCTTGGAGCTCCAGGCGAGTGACGCAAAAAACTCGGCGCTCGATGACGCCTCGCCGATGTCATTGGTGAACGCATTCGCCGCTCGGCTGAGGGAGTCGCGCTCACTCGACGCGCTCTGCGATACCGCGGCGACTTCGGTGCGCCGTCTGCTGGGTTATCACCGCGTGATGGTTTACCGCTTCCATGAAGACGGGTCTGGGCAAGTGCTCGCGGAATCTAAGCGCTGGGACCTGGAATCGTTTCTGGGCCTGCGTTACCCGGCGACCGATATCCCAAAACAAGCGCGGGAGCTCTACAAGCGCAACCTGACGAGACTGATTGCCGACGTGAACGCCGAGCCGGCTCCGATCCTGGCGCGTCAGGACGTCGCCGACCGGCCTTTGGACTTGACCTACTCCTGCGGCAGAGCGGTCTCTCCAATTCACATCGAGTACTTGCAGAACATGGGCGTCGGTGCGTCGATGTCGATCTCGGTGATCGTCGGTGGGCGGTTGTGGGGCCTGATCGCCTGCCACCACTACTCGGCGAAAGCGGTTTCGCTCCGCGTGCGCTCGGCGGCGCAGTTGTTTGCCCAATTCTTCTCGGTCCACCTCGAGGCGGCAGAGCGAGCGGAGAACTTCGAGGCGTTGCACGCGGCGCGCGACCGGATCGACACGCTGGTACGCTCGCTCGCGCCCGAGGGTTCGGTGTTTGAATCGCTGGCCAATCAGACGGAGAAACTGAAGTCTGTGATCGACGCCGACGGATTCGCTCTTGTGGTCGCCGGAGAGATCGCTGCGAGCGGTGACACGCCGGACGAATCTGAGATTTCCGACTTGGTCCAACTGCTGGTTGACGAATCGCGGGGGCGCGTGCTGGCGACGCATGAGCTCGCGCAAGTCGTTCCCTCGGCCGAGCGGTACCGCGAGACCGCCAGCGGCTTGTTAGCCATCCCGTTTGCGAAGGAGACGGGCGACTTCTTGCTGTATTTTCGGCGCGAGTTGCCGCAAAAGGTAGTTTGGGCCGGGGAGCCGACAAAGACGGTGGCTGAGGACGACAAGGTGCGCTTATCCCCGCGCAAGAGCTTTGCGGCGTGGCAAGAGGAGCGCCGAGGCGTCTCGACGCCATGGTCGCCTTCGGACCGCTTATTGGCGGAGACTCTGCGTGTATCGCTGCTCGAAGTGACGCTGGGCGCGCGCGAAGCGGCAGTCGCCGAGCGCAACGAAAGCCGCGAACGGCAGCGGGTATTGATCAGCGAGCTCAACCACCGGGTGAAAAACATCCTGGCGCTGATGAGCGCGCTGGTTGCGCGCGGACGGGAGTCGGCAGATTCGATTGAAGAGTATGTGCAGGCGCTGGAAGGCCGCATTCGGGCTCTTGCATTCGCGCATGACCACATCACGCGCAGCTCCATCTCGAGCTTCCGAGCATTACTGGAAAGCGAGACGGCGCCGTACCAACTGGCCAAACGCGCGATCGAGCTGGATGGCCCGCCGGTGACGCTGGATTCGCGCGCCTTCCCTATCGTGGCGTTGGTGATCCACGAACTGACGACGAATGCGGCCAAGTACGGCGCGCTCGCGACAGAAACCGGCCGTTTGGGCGTGAGTTGGCGCAGGCTGGACGGCGGCGACCTGGAGATCGTGTGGGTGGAGCGCGGAGGACCGGAGGTGAAGGAGCCCAGCCGCAGCGGATTCGGCTCGGTGCTGATCGAGCGCAACATTCCGTTCGAGTTGGGCGGCAAGGCCAAGGTGGAGTATGCGCCCGAAGGTTTGAGGGCGGCCTTCGTGATTCCCGCCAGCCATGTTGTAGAGGTCGAAGAACGAGAGATCCGCAAGACCACGCGGCCCGCGCCGCTGGCCGGGCTGGACGGCTATCACGTGCTCGTGGTCGAGGACCAGATGATGATTGCGCTGAACACGCAGCGCATGCTCGATGAGTTGGGCGCCGATAAGGTGGAAACGGCCGCAACCACGGCGGACGCGCTGCGGTTGCTCGAACAATTCGAGCGCCCAGTGGCGGTGCTCGACGTCAATCTGGGCAAGGAGACGTCGATCGAGCTGGCAAGCGAGTTGCGCAGACGCGGAATTCCATTCGTGTTTGCGACCGGATACAGCGATTCGATCATGATCCCGCCGGACTTCCACGACGTGCCCGTCGTGCGCAAGCCTTACAGCCGCAAGGACCTCTACGAGGCCTTGATGCAGGTTATAGAAGGCGCGCACGCCAGTTGACGCACGCGCCCCTTCAGGGGCGGAGTCTCGACGCGCGCTAGTTCGAGCTCTTCTTACCACCCCCTCCCCCGCCCTGCGGAGGCGGCGGCGGATCTTCGATGGTGGCCGAGCCGCGGTGGCAGGTCCAGCAACCGATCTTGTCGGCGCGGCCATCCGGGGCGTACTCGTCGGCATGCTGGCGGATGTTCTGCACCATCCGCATCATGTCGCGGGCGATCTCTTTCTCGGGCTTTTCGTCCGAGGCAAAATCAGGGGGCGTGTGACAGTGCGTGCAACGTACGCCGAGACCGGCGGAGATGTTGCGCATGATGCCCACTAAGCGCTGCGGCTCAATGTCGCCGGGCAACACCTTGAGGTTAGTGGGCGCGGGCATCTGCCGCTGCTGCGCGACGGCCGCGCCGGCGGCCAGAAGCGCCGTAAGTGCGAAAAGGAAAATTCGTTTCATATTCCTCGCTCTCCAGCAAAGGCCGTCGTCCGGCCTGCATCCTTGTGTCGCTGTTTCGAGGAAAAGGTAACTCTATTTTTTTGGTCTTGGCCTCGCTACTCTGGCCATATGAACGATCGACGCGATTTCCTAACCGGAGCAGGAGCGCTGGCAGCCGGCGCTCTGCTCGCGAGCACGGCCAAGGCCGACCCGAGCCCGTTGACCGAAAAGCAGAAGCTCGATCGGCTGGCTTCGAACACCTACCCCATCCGCTGGCTGTTTCCGCGGCGCAGCTCGCGGCCGAGTCCCGAATCGGACGCAATGAAGAAGAAGTACGGCACGATCACGCTGCTGGACTTCCCGCAGTTCACCAAGGACAAATTCCCCGGCGTGCGCACATGGACTTGTGGTCGTCGCTGTTCGGCGACGTCAACGACGAGTCGATGTTCGAGGAGCAGACCGTTGTCTACAACGGCCAGGAGCGCAAGATCCAGGAGTTCGACCCAGCGACGGCGTCGGGCAAGAAGTGGCTGGACAAGATGGCGAACGTGATCGCGAAGTCGGGCGTGCGCTGCCACCACATCTCGAACAACGCGCCGCGCAACATCTGCGACCTCGACCCAGAGGCGCGGAAGGCGGGCATCGCGACGGCGAAGAAGTGGCTCGACGGCGCGGCGACGATCGGCGCGCAGTCGATGCGCGTGAACAGCGGCGGCCCGCGCATTGCACCTGCGGCGACGGCGACGACGGGCTACCCGCGTAACGAAGAGATCGAAGAAGTACTTCGCCAACGCGATCGCCGTTCCGCGAGATGGCCGAGTACGGCGAGAAGGTCAGCGTGAAGGTGACCATCGAGAACCACTGGGGGCTGACGGCGAACCCGATCAACATCCGCATCATCCTCGACGAAGTGAACCACCCCTATTGCGAAGCCCTCGCCGGACTTCTGCAATTGGGAGCACAAGTACATGCTCTACCACGCGCTCGAAGCGGTGGCAGCCGTACGCCACACGACGGTGCACGCCAAGTACTGGGATCGTTGGGACAACGCATCGACGTCGCGCTGCGTGGAGATCCTCAACCACAACGGCTACCGCGGCAAGATCGCGCTGGAGTACGAAGAAGGGCCGTGGGATGGCGTGGAAGGCGCGCAGCGGCTGATGAGAGACGTGCTGGCCGCGCTGTAGCGATAGAACAGAGCCCGGGCAGCGGTATGCCCGGGTTCCTTGGCCTGCTACGGAAGCGATTCGTCGACGATTCTTCGGAGATGGTCGTTCGCCATGTTCTCTGCGAAGCTTCGAGTAGCAATGGCTTGAGATGAACCAGTCGAGACTATGCATGTCTCGAGGAGGTTTGTCGCGTCTTCGGTGTCCTTCGCGCGCTCGGAAGCGAACTTGACGTAGATAAGGTCCTCGACCGGCATGACGGGTACAGGTTCTCCAGAGAAGTTGTGCACAACAGCCCGCTCGATCGCACGAACTTCATACGGCAAGCGTGCCAATGCAATCAATCCGGACCCCAGCGGCCGTCTCCAGAGGCAGGACCGGTGCGGGAGACAAATCCAACCGGGTCGATGCTCTCAGAGTGAACTTGCCGTCCAAGGCCCGCGCAACCTCCGCAACGCGCGCGGGATCGACCGCGACACAAACGTCGACATCCAAAGTCGCCCGCGGAACCTGCCACGCGGCAACGGCCAGCCCTCCGACGAGCATGTGTGGAACGCGAATCCTCTGGAAGCGCGAGATATCTCCGCTACGGCTGCATCGAGATCGCTCATTGGCAGCAACTGAGCCGACTGAGCGTCTCGCGTAGTTTCTTTAGACCCAGTTTTTGCGGATCGGGGTCCGTTGACCGGACGTCCGCGGGCAAGCGCCGCCAGATGGCGCTGAGTGCGGCCATGATGGCCTCAAGAGGTCTATCCGGTGGTGGATTCTGTTCTTCCCACTCGTGGTAGAGCCGCCACTGCCTTTCGCGCTCTCGCAATTGCTCGTGGAAGGTCATCGAGAGTCCTCTCGTTAGGAAGCGCGCATCGAAGCCGAAGCGAAATCGGGGGGCACGGTCTTGCTTCCCTTTTGAAAACCTCGGCCCGCCAGCAGGCATCCTCAAGACCATGGCGTCTTTGCGCGACCTCAAGTTCTCTTACTGGGCGTACATGAAGGCCTACCGCTACCGCTCGCACGAGTGGCGGCCTGGGGTGCGCTTGACGAAACGCCCTCGAGGAGGCGCGGGTGGCCGTGGTGACCACGGCGGCGCTTTACGGGCCTGGGCACGAGCCGTTCGACGAGGGCTTCAAGGGCGGCGACTTCAGCTATCGCGAGATCGCGCGCGACGCCGATCTCGCAAGCCTGCGCATCGGTCACCGCAGCGACGCGTTCGACGCGGCGGGACTGGAACAGGACGCCAACGTCGCGCTGCCGCTCGACCGGCTGGCGGAGATGGAGCGCCAAGGGCGGATCGGCGAAGGTCCGCTCCGCGGCACTTCAGCTTCATGGGCTCCATCCCGGCGCCGGCCCGGCTCACCCGCGAAACCGCGCCGGAAGCTGCGGAGAAATTACGTGCAGACGGGCGTTGACGCCGTGCTGCTGACGCCGGTTTGACCGTTGTGCCATCAGTCGGTCGGACTGATCCAGAGCGTCATCGAAGCGGCGGGCATTCCGACGGCGTCGGTGACGTTGTTGCGCGAGATCACTGCCCAGGTGCGGCCGCCGCGGGCCTGTTCGTGGATAAACCGTTGGGGTATCCGTTGGGCGGGCCGGGGGATGCGGTGGAACAGCGGAGGATTCTCGAACGAGCGCTGGCGTTGTTGGCGGAAGAGGCTGAGGGCGGATTGTGGAGTCATAGGTGCGACGGATGGCCACCGACGTAGCTCATGAGCGGCCGCCAAAGGAGCCTTACGGCTATCTGCTCACTATGTCCTGCTACGGAGCGAGGTTGCACGGAGATCGCGCGGTTCGATCGATCGAGGTCACAATGCGGTCAGCACGCCTATGTGGATGAATCGCGGCGTTGCGAGACTTCCAGGCGGCAGATCATGAAGAACAGCCAGTCGTCCTTTCCGAGCCTGACGGCACCTCGTACTCGACGAAACGCTCGCGAGTTGCGCGCGGCAGGGGAGCTGGGATCTGTGCAGTCCACGTCCGCTCCACGCATCTGCACCTGGTCACGACAGCGCAGATCGCGCCGGAACAATGATAGAAGCTGAGCTTTCTTGAGTCAGGCGCTCAACGATAAGTTCGGCCGGCGCGAGAGGCGCTGGGCTCAGCACGGCAGCACGGTTGGCTTTGGACAATGAAAGAACTAGATAACGCGATGCGCTACGTGGTGCTTGGACAAAGGGCGCCCGATGAATCTCTACGTGAATCCGGTGACTTGGCCGGAGTACATCGACGGATGGGAGTCATCCGCAGAACCCGCACCCTTCCGGGCGCGGCACGGTGAGTACGGCATCGCAACGGACGATACACACAATGGTGGCGACGCGTACAACAGGCCGGGCATGCCCAACCGTGCCGCGGGCGGAAGCCCGCGGGTTCTAAACGTTAGTCCCCGCTCAGCGTGACCAACTGCTCGCCGCGCGCGTGACGGCTTCCGCTTCTTCCATCGTCACTTCGGCCACGCGGCTCGAGACGTTCATCGAGCAGTAGTTCGGGCCGCACATCGAGCAGAGCGCGCCGACTTGTAGCCCTCCTCGGGCGAGGTCTCGTCGTGGTAGGCGCGCGCCGTCTCTGGGTCGAGGCGACAGGTCGGTGCTTCTCCCAGTCGAACTCGTAGCGCGCCTTGGAGAGCTTGTCGTCCCAGTCGCCAGGCCAGGGCAGTGGCGGGCGATGTCGGCCGCATGGGCGGCAATCTTGTAGCTTGATCAGGCCCTGTTTGACGTCTTCCTTGTTCGGCAGGCCCAGGTGCTCTTTGGGCGTGACGTAGCAGGCGCATCGCCGCGCCGTGCCAGCCGATCATGGCCGCGCCGATGGCGCTGGTGATGTGGTCGTACCCAGAAGCCACGTCGGTGACCAAGGGGCCGAGTGTATAGAACGGCGCCTCGTGTGAGCTCTTTCTCCTTGTCGACCTGGAGCTTGATCTCGTCCATCGGGATGTGGCCCGGGCCTTCGATCATCGTCTGGACATCGTATTCCCAAGCCTTCTTGGTCAGCTCGCCCAGCGTCTCGAGCTCTTTGAACTGCGCTTCGTCAGGCGTCCGCCAATGAGCCGGGGCCGCAAGCCGTCGCCGAGCGAAGCTCACGTCGTACTTCTGAAAGATCTTGCGAGATCTCCTCAAAGTTCTCGTGAAGCATGTTCTGCTTGTGCTGGCGCACCATCCACTCGGCCAGCAGCGACCCGCCGCGGCTGACGATGCCGGTGAGACGCTTGACGGCCAGCGGAACGTACTGGATGAGGATGCCGGCGTGCGGGGTCATGTAATCGACGCCCTGCTCGGCCTGCTCCTCGATCACTTCACGGAAGATCGGCCAGGTCCAGGTCCTGGATGCGGCCGATTTGACGCGTCAGGGCCTCGTAGATGGGCACGTTCCGATCGGCACGGGCGGTTACGGGATGATCTGCTTGCGATCCAGGATGTCGCCGCCGGTCAGCAGGTCCATCACCGTGTCGGGCGCCGTACTTGACCGAATAGGCCAGCTTCTCGAGCTCTTCGTCGACGTTGAGCTGACGGCCGAATTCCCGATGTTGGCGTTGATCTTGCACTTCGACGCCACGCCGATGGCCATCGGCTCGAGGTTCGCGTGCTTGATGTTGGCCAGGATGATCATCCTGCCGCGGGCAACCTGTGCGCACCAAAAACCGGGCGCAAGGCTCGCGCTTGGCGACGTAGAGCATCTCTTCAGTCACCACGCCCTTGCGGGCGTAGTGCATCTGGGTGCGCACGGAATCGGAGGAGCGCTGGGCGGCCAATCGGCGCGGAGAGGACGGGACGTGTCGGAATGCATTGGCGGCGATCTCCAGGCCCGGCGGGAGCCTGGGCCGGTATCCCATTCGACGCGGCGGCCTGGCCCGCCCGTCCACGGATGCGGATCGCGTAGACTCAAAAATTCGACCTGATCGCCTATGGAAGACGCCCGCTGACTTGCTGTACGAGCAGGTCGCCATGCCTCGAGCCGCTCACTCGCTTCGACCGAACATCGCTCAAACGCAGAAGCGACCGCGAGACGCAGGCTGGCGGCGGGCGTCGCTGGTACTCGCCGAGGCTTCAGCATCGAACCCCAGAGCGGTAGCGGCCAACTGCCATCGGGCGTGCAATCCTTTCCGGGCGCAGGATCGGCCGAGCAGGCAGCGTCGAACGCCCGTGCAGCCGCCGCAGGCCCTGCCGAGCGCATGCGGAAGTGGGCCGAAGCGCCACGCCGGCGACGACAGCGCGCTCACGGCGGGCGATTGTTTCGACAGGTCCGTCACACTGTGGCGCTCAGGCGCGTTGCCGCTCCTGCGGCGGACAGGCAGGACCACCTGCGGAAACTGCTCCGGCCAAGGCCGCTGTCTGCTCCATGTGCCAGCGGACGCGGCCAGACTTCTTGCAGCGGCTGCGGCGGCAGCCGGCCAGCAGCGCTGCGGCTCCTGCGGCAGCGCCGGCCGCATGCAGCGCTACGTCACCAAGACCGTCTGGGACAGCTACGCCAACCGCTTACCACAGCACAGCGAAACCGTGATGGAGAACTGCAACATGTGCGGCTCTTCGGGGCGAGCGCCAGTGCGGGCAGTGCTACGGACAGGGCAAGCCAAATTGCTTCCGGCTGCGCCAACAGCGGCAAAGTCACCTGCAGCCGCTGCGGCGGCTCTGGGTCAGTCTCTTGTTCCACCTGCGGGGCATCCGGCTGGACCCACAGACCTACAAGCTCGGCTGCAGCGTGCAGTCGCGCTTCGAGTGGAAGCGCGCCATGCGCAGCCGGAGGTCGTGGGCCGCTTGAAGACCTTTTCGCTCGAGCAGTTGGCCTCAATCGGCACGCTCGAGCAGAGACCGCCGGAGGTGCGTGAGAACGCGTTGCGTCGACGCTACGCATTCAGCTGCCGCATCACGGAAATGGTGCTCGACACCGAAGGGACGGCAATCCGCCTGGACGGCTTTGGCGACCGATGCCCTACGTGTTCGACTTCAAGAACATTGTCGGCATGCTCGAAACGAGACTTGCAAACGCTCGAAACCACCGTGCAACAGGCGCCGACGTTCGGCGTTGGGCCGGATGAAAACACCGTCGACGCCATTCGCCAGTGCCTGGAATCGGAGGCGAATCAGCAACTTGGCGAAGGCGGCGCGGCAGCCGAGAAGCTCAAGAGCACGGGCACACTGAGCCAGGATTACGCTGCGCGGCTGACGACGGCTCTTCGGGCGGGCTTCCGCAAGCTCTACTTGGGCGAAATCGGCCTTGGGGCGGCGATCGCGGCAACGCTGCCTGCGGTGGCGCTGTCGGCGATCGCGCTGGCCGGCTGGCGCGCCACGTCGCTACGGCCCTTCGTGATCGCGATGCTGGCCAGCGTCTTGCTCTACGTCGGGGCGGAGGTCTTCGCGCGCAGTCGCGTGAACCGGCTTTTCCATGCGCACATGGAATCGAAACGCATGCGTAGCCTGCTACGCGGGCTCGGCGTGCTGAAGCAAGTACGCCTGACGACCGCGATCGTGTCGCTGGTTCTGCTGCTGGCGGCGTTGCGGCTCGCGACGTGGAGAATGTGAGCGCTTGCTTCCCAGTGCGGCATCGTGCATCATGAACAGTTTTCCCCATGCGGGCGCGAGTGCTTTATCACGACCGGTGTTTTGACGGCGCCTGCTCGGCGGCGATCTTCTCACACTTTTTCCGGCAACGCGTCGCGGCGGACGCGGAGATCGCCTATGGCGGCCTGTTTCATCAGGCCAAGCAGGTATTCCCCGATGAGCTCTTCGATGGCGACCAGAACGCAATCGTCGATTTCAAGTACGCCGCGAACGACAAGCTGACATGGTGGTTCGATCACCACCAGAGCGCCTTCTTGAGCGAAGAGGACGAGGCGCACTACCGGCGCGACACTTCGGGCAAGAAGTTCTACGATCCCTGCTACCGCTCGTGTACTCAGTTCATCGCGGACATCGCACGAGAGAATTTCGGCTACAATCCGTCCGCCATGAGCGAGCTGATCCATTGGGCCGACATCATCGACGGCGCGCGGTATGAGAACGCCCAAACGGCCGTGATGATGCCGGAGCCGGCCATGCAGCTCACGCTGGTCTTCGAAGCGTCGGAGGAGAACCTGACCGCCAAGGTGATTCCGATGATGCTCGAGATGTCGCTCAGCGAGATCATGCACCAGCCCGAGATTGCCGCAACGTTCGAGCGCCTTTACGCCAAGCATCAAGCTTCGATCGAGCTGATCCGCGAGCGCGCCACGTGCAAGGACAAGGTCGTCTTCTTCGACCTGGGCGATACGGACTTGTCTGGCTACAACAAGTTCATTCCCTACTTCCTCTACCCCGAGAGCGTCTACACTGTCGCGGTGGTGGACGCGGGCTTCCGCACGAAGATCTCGGTCGGCTCGAACCCGTGGGCGGAAGCGGAACCGGACCACAATCTGGCGTCGCTGTGCGAAAGCTACGGCGGCGGCGGACATCCGCGGGTCGGGGCGATCAGTTACGGGCCGGGAGAGCTCGAACGCGCGCGCGCCTCGGCGGAGCAAATCGTCAAGACCCTCTCCGCTCCAGCGTCCTGAGCGCCTCTCCGCCCCCTTTTGCGCCAAGAGCTTTCCGCCGATAGAAGGGCGAGGGCGCTTGGTCAACCGAAGCGAAGATGCGACGCCGGCGACTGGAGAGTCGCTCCACGAGCGAACCCGGCATCACCTGGAGCGGCTGCGCGAGCTCCCGTCCTCCGCGGCGGCCTTGCAGCGAGCACTGGTGATGCTCGACGAACCGCTGTGTACGAATCGACGTCTGGAGATGGTGCTGACCAGCGACCAGGGCGCGCTGACCGGGCTGCTGCGGTTGGCCAACTCGGCGTACTTCGGCGTACCGGGCGAGGTCGTCTCCGCCGCGACAGCCATCCGTGTGATCGGCCACCGCCGCCTGCGCGCGCTGCTGTGCCACATGGTGGCGGGCAAGCTCTTCGAGGTTTTGCGCATGGATGCGCCAATCGTGGACGCGGTTCGCCGCAAAGCGATGGCGGCGGCCGTGGCTTGCGCGGAGATCGGCCAGGCGACGGACGAGAGCCACGAGCTCCGCGTGGCCGGCTTGCTGCATAACGTCGGCGAATTGGCCCTGGCGTCGGAGTTTCCGGACGACCTCGAAAAGTCCCAAGACATCGAGGCGACCTTCGGCATCGGCTGGGAGCAAGCGGGCGCGAAGCTGCTGCAAGCCTGGAAGATGCCCACGTCCATCGTGCGGGCCGCCGACTGTTGGCGCACGGCGTCCAAGGAGGAAGCGCTGCCGTCGGCGCAGAGAACGATTGACGCCGTCCACGCAGGGGCGACCTTGGCGGAGGCCTGGATGCGCGGAGATACGGCGATCTCAGCAGCGGCGCGTGTGAGCGAAGAAGCGCTCAAGCGGCTCGAAGTCAGCCAGAAGCGTCTGCTCCAAATCTTTGGCAGGATCCCGATTGGGACTCACGACCTGGAACGCATGTTTTGACAGATCGCGGGCGTCCCTAGTCCAGCCGCTTGACCGCCAAGTTGCGAAAACGGTGGTAGCCGCCCTTGACCCAGCGCGAGCCGCCGTGGACTTGCACGGCGATCATCCCTTCGCGCGCTCCTCCGGCGGCGTGGTTAGCCGTGTCCTGGAAGTCGGTGATCTGTTTGCCGTTGAGCCACACCTGGATGTGCGGCTTCTCGCCTTCCATGCGCACGCGGATCGCGTTCCAGTCGCCTTTCTTCCAGACGTCCTCCCAGCCCTTGCTGGGGGTCGTCTCGACGCCTTGCAGCCGTTCGCCGTAGACGCCGCCGATGTTGCCGCCTTCCAGGTAGTCGAGCATCACCTGATAGGCTTGGCCCGCCTCGTTCGAGCGCAGAAACAGACCGCTGTCGCAGCCGAAGTCCGGGTTGACCTCGACGTAGAGTTCGAAGTCGCCGTACTTGTCGTCGGTGAGCAGGATGCCGCCGTTGCCGTCGGGGCGTTGCGTCCCGGTGATGGCCCCGTCGATGATGCGCCATTCGGAGGTATCTCCGTGGTGGTTGGTCATCGAGATGTGCCAGCCGGCGATGTTGCGGCCGTTGAAGATCGAGGTGAATCCGGCGGGGATGGCAGCGTAGGCGGCGAGAGCGAGCGCGAGCGCAACGAGGGGCAGGCGTAGGGTCATGTCAGGGCCATCATAGCGGGATCAGAACCATGTCACCGAGTCCGGCGGGGTGTTCGAGCATTGGATGCTTTCGGTCATGCCGCCGGAGATCGGCGCGCAGGCCGTATCGGTGGCCGTGCGCTGCGCTTCCTCGCGCGTCGTGCCCGAGGCGGTGGCGCATTTCGTCTGCCCGTTGAAGGTCATGCAAACCTCGCAGGTCACCTGCCGCAGGTCCATCGTCGAGTAGACGACAAGCCCGACGAACGCGAGCAAGAACAGGATGGAGACGATGGCGGCTTTCGACATGGCGGCGAACCTTCATTGTGGCGCCGCCGGACGGATCTGAGCGGGGCCGGTAACCGGAAAGCTTGCGCAACGACCGTATGCTACGATCACCTTGCGCCGCAAACGAACGAGGCAAGCATTCATGCAATCCAAGCACCGCCGATTGTTGTTGCTGTTAGCAATCGGGTTGTGTGCGGGATTGATCCTCTTCGGACAACGCGGCGGGCGGCGCGGACGTTCCATGCAGCAGCCCGGGATGGGCTTCGCGGATGAAACCGTCCGTGCGGAATTCTTCTTCACTCGGCTTGCATATTCCGGCTACGGCGGCCGCGGCTGGGGCCGCGAACGCTGGCTGACCGACTGGCCGGAGGCCGAGTATCACTTCATGCAGGGCGTGCAGCGCCTCACGCTGCTCGATGCGGCGGATGGCGGCCGCTACGTCAGCCCGCTTTCGGAAGAGCTTTTCGAATACCCGTGGATCTACGCTGTCGAAGTCGGCGGCTGGGAACTGAGCGACGAGGAGGCCGCGCGGCTGCGCGAGTACCTCGACCGCGGCGGCTTCCTGATGGTCGACGATTTCCACGGCGGCGAGGAATGGGAAGGCTTCGTGATGTCGATGCGCCGCGTCTTCCCGGACCGTCCGATCGTCGAGATCGCCGAACAGGACGAAGTGATGCACGTGCTCTACGACCTTGACGAGCGCACGCAAATTCCCGGCATACGTGAGGCGATGCAGTGCCTCACTTACGAACGCTACGACGGATACCCCGGCTACTGGCGCGGCATTTACGACGACGACAACCGGCTGATGGTGGTGATCAACTTCAACATGGATCTAGGAGACGCATGGGAGCACGCCGACTGGCCCGAATACCCCGAGAAGATGACGGCGCTGGCCTACCGCTTCGGGATCAACTACGTCGTATACGCGATGACGCACTGACATACTGAGAGTAGACGCGTGTTCGAGCTTCTATTCCATTACCCCTTGACGGTTTACCGGAAAGGGGATTTTCTGTTCGCCAGCGGCTGGCCCGTATGGTTGCTCGTGCTGCTCGTGTTGGCGGCAGGCGCAGCGCTGTTCTGGAACATGCGGCAGTCGCCGGGCCGGCTCACAAATCGCCAGAAACTCGTGATTTGGGGCCTGCAAGCGGCCATGGCGGCGACGGCGCTGTTCGCCTTCTGGCAGCCGGGGCTGAGCGTGCAGTCGCTGAGCTCGCAGCAGAACGTGGTGTCGGTCCTGCTGGACGCTTCGCGCTCCATGGCGCTCGGCGACGGGGGCGAACAGTCGCGCCTGCAAAAAGCCGTCACGGCTCTGCAGAACGGGGTCATCGAAGGACTGGAAAAGCGCTTCCGCGTACGTTTGTATACGTTTTCCTCCGAGGCCGATCGGCTGCAGTCTCTCGAGGAGCTGCCGCCGCCGGGCCCTAGCAGCCGCATCGGCGATTCGGTCGCGGGCGTGCTCCGCGAGTCCGCCGCCAGTCCGCTCGGCGCGGTGATCGTGCTCAGCGACGGCTCGGACAACTCAGGCTCGTTCAGCCGCGAGCTGATGAGCGAGATCCGCAAACGCAACGTCCCCATCCACACCGTGGGCCTGGGCGCAACGGAAATCGACGGCGACCTCGAGTTGGCCGACGTGGTGGCCCCGGCGACGGCGCTGCCCAAGTCGCGGGTCAGCGCCCAGATGACCATCCGGCATCCCGGCGTCGCCCAACCCGGGCGCATCAGCGTGAAGGACGGCGACACCGTGTTGGCGTCGAAAGAGGTCGCCCTGCGCCGCGGCGAAAACGTGCAGGTCGAGATGGTCGACTTCTCCGCCGGCGAGCCGGGCCTGCGCGATTTGAGCTTCACGGTCGACCCGCTGCCCGGCGAAGAGATTACCGGCAACAACACGCTCAGCCGTGTGATGGACGTCCCGCGCGGACGCAAGCGCGTGCTCTACGTGGAAGGCGAGCCGCGCTGGGAGATAAGTTCATTAGGCGCGCACTGTGCGAACCCGAGCGTGCAACTGGTCACGCTGCTGCGCACTTCGACGAACAAGTACTACCGCCGAAGTGGATTCGGCCGACGACCTCAAGGAAGGCTTCCCAACCACGCGCGACGAGCTATTCTCCTACGACGGGCTGGTGATCGGCAGCTTCGAGGCGGCGTTCTTCACGCCAGGCAGCAGACGATGATCCGCGAGTTCGTCAACCAGCGGGGCGGCACGCTGTTGATGCTGGCCGGACGCAACGGCCTCGCGGACGGCGGCTGGGGCGCATCGCAAGTGGCCGAAAGCCCTGCCGGCAAGCTCGAGACCGGCAGCCGCGCATACCTTCGCCCGCGAGAAAGCTACCGTGCGGCTCACCGTCCATGGCCGCGACTCGCTCATTTGCCGCCTGGATTCCGACACTGCAAAGAGCGCCAAGCTTTGGGAAGAGATGCCGCAGATCGGCGACTACCAAACGATTGGCGAGCCAAGCCGGCTGCAGTCACGCCGAGGCCGGGTGGGCCGCGACGGCATCCGTACTGGTCAGCCAGAGCCACAGCCGCGGCAAAGCGATGATCGGCGACAGGCGGGACTTGGCGATGGAAGATGCAGCTCGACCACGAGGACGAGCGCCATCACACCTTCTGGCGTCAGCTCATGCGCAGCCTGACCGCCTCGTCGCCCTCACCGGTCACGCTGACCTCCGACCGGTCTCTCTACGCCGACGATCCGCGTGTGCGTTTGCGCGCCGAGGTGCGCACAAAGACCTACGAGATCGCCAACAACGCGATCGTCAACGTAACCGTCACTCCAGAGAAAGGCGAGCCGCATACGGTCGAGATGCACCCGTCGCCTGACGAGCCCGGCGTCTACCTGGGCGAAGTGATCGCGGCAGCGCCGGAACCTACCGGATGGAGGCAAAAGCATTTGTCGGTGACCAATCGCTCGGCTCAGCCGTCACACACGTATTGCGGCAAGACGGAGTAGCAGAAGACTTTCAGCCGGCGCAGAACCGCGACCTGCTGACGCGCTTGGCGGAACAGACCGGAGGCCGCTACTGGAACGTCGATGAGCTGCGGGCCTGCCGGAAGAGATTCGCTTCTCCGAGGCGGGTATCTCGGCGCGTGAGACGCTTGACCTGTGGAACATTCCGGTGATGTTCCTGCTGCTCGCAGGGTTGAAGGCCACGGAGTGGATGCTGCGGAGGCGCTGGGGAACGATATGACGCTGAGAACCGCCGCAGCTTTGCCCTGTCGTGGCGCAAACGGCCACGTTTGCAGCGTCGCGAGTCATCGCGACGGCGTATTTGGTCGCGACGACTCGCGACCCGGCAAGCCTGGCGGCTTGCGCCACGGTATGGTCGCGCTGCTGACGCTGTTCGCAGCAGCCCTGCCCTCGCAGGCCGCGCTGCACTACGTGATTGTGCAGGGGCTGCCGGGCGAGCCGCGCTACGAAGAGCGCTTCAGCGAAGAGACCAGCAAAATCGCCGAGGCGGCGCGCGCCACTGCCGGAGACGCCAAGCGCGTCCACCTGTTGAAGGACCGCGGCGCGACGCTCGAGAAGATCGCCGAGACCCTGACTGCCCTCAAGAACAACCTGAACGCCGACGACACGGTCGCCGTCATCTTAGTAGGGCATGGTTCGTACGACGGCTCCGATTACAAGTTCAACATTCCCGGACCGGACCTGACCGGCTCGCGGCTAGCGAGCTTGATGGACGCGTTGCCAGCCGAGCGCCAATTGGTCGTAAACGCAACCAGCTCGAGCGGCGCCTCGATGGACGCGCTGCAAGGAAAGGGACGAATCGTGATTACGGCCACCAAGAGCGGACGCGAGCGAAACGCGACCGTTTCTCGCGCTACTGGGCTGAAAGCGTTTTCGAACCCCGAGCTGACTCGGACAAGAACCAAACCATCACCGTGCGGAAGCCTATCAATACGCCGACGCCAAGGTGAAGTCCTATTTCGAGACCGCGAAGCTGCTCGCCAGCGAGCACCCGCGCATGGAAGGCGAGTTGGCTTCCTCGTTCACGTTGGCCAGGCTGGGCAAATCGGCTGAAATCCTGAGCGATCCGGCCCTGCAACCGCTCGTGGCGCAACGCGAGGATCTGCAAACCAAGATCGAAGGTTGCTGAAGCTGCGCAAGGATGCGATGGGCGAGGGCGAGTATCTGAACGAATTGCAGGACCTGCTGTTGAAGCTCGCGGAAACCGAGGGAGAAGATCTCTATCGAGAGCGCCAAAAAGAAGAAGGCGCAGCCATGAAAGCGGCGACTCTCCCGTTGACGCTCGCCTTGCTACTGGCTTCCAGCGCATTGCCCGCATGCGGGAGCCAGGATCCCCACCTCGGCAAGCGTCCTGAGGCGCTCGCGCCGTACGACGAGCTACGCTGAGCGCGGCCGCCTGCCTGAGAACGAACGGGTGCCCTCAGGCGTTTCGACCAGCGGCGATGTCTTCGCCCGCGCCGAGGCGTGGTGGGCGCTCGGCGACCTCAAGCGTGCGAACGAAGTGTTCCGCGCCGCCATCGATGCCGAGCCGAAGAATCCCGAGTTGCGCGTGCGCTGGGGCTACCTGTATCTGCAAACCCACAACGAGAGCGAGGCGCTGAACCTGTTCAACGAAGCGCTCGAGATCGACGAGAAGAACATCGGCGCGCGCCTCGGCGTGGCCACCGTCTATGCCGAACGCTTCGAGGGCAAGGCCAAGGAGATCGTCGACCGCGTGCTCGAAGAGCAGCCTGAGCAAGTCAAAGGCTACCTGCTGCGCGCCCAGATGTTGATGGAAGAGAAGGACCTGGCCAAGGCGGACGAAGCGCTCAATACCGCACTCGAGATGTGCGAGAAACTCGGCGTCGCCCCCACCGAGACCTACGCCCTCAAGGCTTCCGAAGACCTGATTCGCGGCGTGACCAACAGCGAGTGGACGCAGCGCGCACTCGACTACAACCCGACCTACGGCGAGATCTACGCGATCCCGGCGCACTACTACGTCATCACGCGGCGCTATCGCGAAGCGGCGGAGCTGTTGCAAAAGGCGATCGAGCTGAATCCCCGGCTGTGGTCCGCGCACGCCGACCTGGGCGTCAATCTGCTGCGTGAGAACAAGGAGGCCGAAGGGCGCAGACACCTCGAGATCGCCTTCGAGGGCGACCCGTTCAGCGCCAAGACCGTCAACTCGCTGCGCCTGCTCGACAGCTTCGAGAACTTCCGCACCTTCTCGAGCCGCGACATGACGCAGTTCGAGGACGATCAGGAGGCTCGCGCCGCGCTCGAAGCGCCCGAGATCATCGTCCGGCTGCATAAGAAGGAAGCCGAGCTGCTGCGGCCTTACGTGATCGACTTGGCGGAAAAGTCCGTCGAGCGCTTCTCGAAGAAGTACGGCTTCATGCCGCAGCGCCCGATCCACGTGGAGCTCTACCCCGACCACGACGACTTTGCCGTGCGCACGATGGGCATGCCGGGCGTCGGCCTGCTCGGCGTCACCTTCGGCTATTTGGTCGCCATGGACAGCCCGTCAGGCCGCTCGCCGGGGACGTTCCACTGGGGCACGACCTTGTGGCACGAAATGGCGCACGTGTTCACGCTCGAGGCGACCGACCACCTGGTGCCGCGCTGGTACTCGGAAGGCATCTCGATGTACGAGGAGTGGGAGGCGCGTCCGAACTGGGGCGAGCCGATCACGCCGGACTTCGTGATGGCCTTCAACGAGGGCAAGCTCCTCCCGGTGGCCGACCTCGACAAGGGCTTCATCCGCCCGAGCTATCCGAACCAAATCGCCGTCTCGTACTTCCAGGCCGGTTTGGTTTGCCAGATGATCGACCGCGAGTGGGGCCCGGAGAAGCTGGTCGAGATCCTCAACCTCTACGGCAAGGAGGCCTCGACTCCCGAGGCGATCCGGCAGGCCCTCGGCGTCGAGCCGGAAGAGTTCGACAAGCGCTTCCGCGAGTTCCTGATCCGCAAGCTCGGCCCGCTCGCCGACGATGGCGCGCTGAAGCTGTGGCGCGAAGAGCTCAAGGAGATGCTCACCGCGGCCAAGGCCAGCGACTGGGACAAGGTGATCCCCATCGGCCGCAAGCTCGAGAAGATGTACCCGGGCTACGTGGAAGCCGGTTCGCCCTACATGATTCTGGCCGACGCTTACGAGGAAAAAGGCGAGCGGGAGAAAGCCATCGCCGAGCTGCAAGCCTATCTCGACCGTGGCGGTCCGCAGCCCCGAGCGCCTGAAGAAGCTGGCCGACTGGTATGCCGAAGCCGGCGAGCCCGACAAGGCGATTGCCGCCCTCGACGAGGTGCTCTACGTGTGGCCCGCCGACGAGCAGTTACACGTCAAGCTAGGCGATCTGCTGCTCGAAAAAGAACAACCGAAACAGGCGTTGCGCGAATACCAAGCGGCGCTCGCGATGGATCCGCTGGACAAAGCTGCGGCGCACTTCCGTCTGGCGGAGACCTACTATACACTGAGGGACTCCGAGAGGGCTCGGCGGCAAGTTTTGCTGTCGCTCGAGGCCGCGCCGTCCTTTCGGCCGGCGCAAAAACTCCTTCTCGATCTGACGAAAAAGTAGACGTTTTATGACTTCGACTGCATCGACCGGCCTGGAAAGCGCGGAAGCCCGCGAGCTCGTTGCGAAGTTCTCCGGTTCGATGAACCGCATCCGTGAGCAGGTGCGGAAAATCATCGTCGGACAGGACGAGGTCGTCGAGCATCTGCTGCTCACCTTGCTGGTGGGCGGCCACTGCTTGATCACCGGCATGCCGGGCACAGCGAAAACCCTGCTCGTACGGACTCTCGCCGACGCTCTGGGTCTAACCTTCAAGCGCATCCAGTTCACGCCGGACCTGATGCCGACCGACGTCACCGGCACCGACATCATCGAGGAAGACGTCACCACGGGCATCGCACCTGGACCTTCGTTCAAGGGCCCATCTTCACCAACGTTCTGCTCGCCGACGAAGTCAACCGCACGCCGCCCAAGACGCAGGCCGCACTGCTCGAGGCGATGCAGGAAAAGACGATCACCGTCCGCGGCAACACTTATAACCTCAAGCCGCCGTTCTTCGTGCTCGCCACGCAGAACCCGATCGAGCTCGAGGGCACCTATCCCCTGCCCGAAGCGCAGCTCGACCGCTTCATCTTCAATGTGGTGCTCGACTACCTCAGCGCCGAGCAGGAGATGGACGTGGTCAGCCGCAACACCGGCGGCGTCCCGCTACCCAAGGTCGAGGCCGTCACCACCGACGAAGACATCCTCAAGTTCCAGTGGCTGGTCCGGCAGGTTCCGGTTTCGGACTCGGTCAACCGCTATGCGGTCGAGCTCGTACGCGCCACCCGCCCGTCGGATCCGCTGGCGCCTGAAGTCGTCAAGAAGTACGTCAACTACGGCGCCTCGGTTCGCGCCACGATGTTCATCACGATGGCCGCCAAGGCGCGCGCGCTCATGGATGGCCGCTTCCACGTCAGCTACGAAGACGTGCAGGCGCTCTTGCTGCCCATCCTGCGGCATCGCATGCTCACCAACTTCTACGCAGAATCGGACAAGATCACCGTCGACGACGTCCTGCGCAAGCTCATCGCAGAGCGCCCAGCGCCGAAGGATTAGTCGATGGCCATCCAGCAGCTCCTCGACCCAGCCGTATTAGGACGCTTGACCAGCATGGAGCTGGTTGCGCGCACGGTTGTGGACGGAGTCCTGACAGGATTACACCGCTCGCCGTTCTTTGGCTTCAGTCTGGACTTTGCCGAGTATCGCCCGTACGTGCAGGGCGACGATCCGCGCTTTGTCGACTGGAACGTCTTCTCACGCACCGAACGCACCTACATCAAGCGCTACTTGGGCGAAACCAACACGCACTTGGTGATCCTGCTCGACACCAGCGCCTCGATGGGCTTCAAGGGGCGCGCGCCGCAGACCAAGCTGCAATACGCCAAGTATCTCGCCTCGTCGCTTGCGTACCTGTCGACGCGACAACACGACGCGACGGGGCTGATCTGCTTCGACGCCGCGGTGAACGATTACCGCCATCCCTCGACGCGCCCCGGCCACCTGCAAAGCATCCTGCATACGATCGACCAGGCTGAAGCATCGAAGGTCACCAACCTGGAGCTGCCGTTTGACCACTTCCGGCAGTACGTCTCCAAGCGCGGTCTCGTGGCAGTGATCTCGGACTTTTACTACGACCCGGAAACCGTGGTCAAAGGCGTGCGGCCGCTCGCCTTCCAGGGTCACGAGATGATGTTCTTCCAGATTCTCGATCCGGCCGAGATCCAGCCCGACATCAGCGAAGCGACCGTGCTCGAAGACATGGAGACGGGCGACTTGCTCGAGGTCTCTTCCGATTTCGCCAAGCGCGAGTACCCCGAACGGATGCGCGCGCACATGGAAAACCTCAAAAAGACCGTGCAGGGCATCGGCGGCGACTACGTGTTGCTCGATACATCGCGGCCTCTGGATTTGGCGCTGCGCGAGTACCTGCTGTTCCGCCAAAGAAGAAGATGAGGAGTGCTGAGGCAAACGAATGACGCTGTTGTCCCCATGGTTCTTGCTCGGTGCGTTGGGGGTCGGACTTCCGCTCTGGCTCCACCTGCTGCAACGCGAGAACCCTGTGCGGCTTCCGTTCGCGTCGTTGATGTTCTTTGAGAAGCGCACCCAGAGCACTTTGCTGCAGCGCCAATTCCGCTATCTGCTGCTGCTGGCGGCGAGACTCGCGCTGATCGCTTTGCTTGTTTTCGCGTTTGCCAAACCGATCTGGGAACGCCCGCCGACGACTGTCCTCAGCGACATCCCTTCCCTGCACCTCATCGTGCTCGACACCTCGATGTCGATGCGCTTCGGCGACCGCTGGAACCGCGCCGTCGAGAGCGCCCGCGAAATCGTCAACGGCATGGATGCCCAGGACCAAGGGCAGATCCTCTCGACCGGCCCTTCGGTCAGCGTCGTCACCAACCCGACGCGGGAGAAGGCTGAGTTGCTCGCCGCGCTCGAAGCGCTCAAGCCCACCTCCTCGCGCAACTCCTACGGAGACGTCGTCGAGGCTGTGCGCAGCCTCATCCCGAACCCGGACACGCCCGTCGAGGTCCACCTGATCTCAGACTTCCAGAACGCCGCCATGCCCGGCCGCTTCTCCGATGTGGCTCTGCCCACGGTCGCGCAGCTCGATCCGGTGGACGTCGGTTCGCCCGACGACGAGAATTGGGCGATCGAGAGCGTCAAGGGGTCGCTGCGTCTTGTTGGACAGGAGAAGCCTCGCCTCGAGGTGACGGTTGCCGGTTTCGCCCCCGAGCCGGCGCAAAAGACCGTCAGCCTCGAGATCAACGGGCAAACCATCGCCTCGAAGAGCCAGGAAGTGCCGGCCATGGGCCGCGCATCCTTCCTGTTCGAAGACTTCGACGCGCCCGCCGGCTTCAGCCGCGCCAAGCTCACGCTTTCGCCGTCGGACGACTTGGCGGACGACGACGTGCGGCTGGTCGCGCTCGACAACTCCGACCCGGACCCGATCCTGTTCGTCACCAACGATCGCCGCCGCCGCGACGCGCTCTACTACGAGTCCGCGCTCAACGCTTCCAAGGCCGCAGTCTTCAAGGTGAAGACCTCTTCGCCGGGCGAAGCCGAGCGGCTGGACCCGGACGACTATGCCCTGGTGACGCTCTCCGATGTCGCGCAGCTCTCCGCGGGTTACGAGCAGACGTTGATGGATTACGTTCGCTCGGGCGGTTCGGTGCTCATCACCGTGGGCCCGGAAACTGCCGCGCGCGGGCCGTGCCGCTGACCAAACAGCGGGTCGCCCCGTCGCCCGTTGGTCAGGGGGACTTTCAGCTCGTTGGCCGCGTCGACCCGACGCACCCGGCATTGAGTCAGGTCGAAGGCTTCCGCGGCGTGAAGTTCTTCCGCTACGCGCGCATCGCACCGGGCGAAGGCGACGAAGTGGCGGCCCAAACTGCCGACGGTTCGCCGCTGATCGTCGAACGCCAAATCGGCGCCGGCCGGGTGCTGGTGTTCGGCTCCACGTTCGACAACATCTGGAACGATCTGCCTGTGCGCCCGGTCTTCGTGCCGTTCGTGGCCGAGACAGCCCGTTATCTATCCGGCTCTGCAGACGAGATGACGCTCGCCACGGTCGACTCGACGCTCGAGCTCGCCCGCCGCCGCGAGGGCGCCGGCATGGTGCAGGTATTCACCCCGGAGGGCGACCGCGTGCTGTCGCTCTCTGAAGCGGTCACGCGCAACGACGTGCCGCTCGAAGAGGTCGGCTTCTACGAGCTGCGCAGCCCGGAAGGGACGGAGCTCGTCGCGGTGAACCCCGATCCCCGCGAATCGAATTTGCGCCCCATCGAGCGCGACACGCTCGAGCTATGGGAATCCACCGGACGCGGCGGCGGCGCGGCGGCGTCCGCGGGCGGCGAAGCCCAGCCGGCGGCTGTAAAACCGCCGCCGTTGCGCATCTGGCGCTTCCTGTTGCTCTTGCTTGTTGCAATCGTGCTGTTAGAATCCGTCATAGGCAATCGGCGGTTGGACGTGAGAAGAGAGGTGTGACGAAGTGACGACGATGAATTTGCAGGAATACGTGGCCGAATTCGGCCGCCGTCTGCGCCTCAGCCTCGCTTCGCGCGGCGCCGGCGCGGTGGCGCTGGCCGCCCTCTTCCTCACTGTCATCCTCGTTTACTTCGCCAACCGCTTCGCCTTCTCGTCTTCGAGCGTCATCGGAGCGCGCACGTTGCTGTTCGGCGGCCTCATCGCGGCGGTCTTGGCCTTGCTCGCGCGGCCTCTGATGAACCTCGGAAAGAAGGGCGTTGCGGGCGAAATCGAACGTTCCGTTCCCGCCTTCCAGGGGCGCGTCAAAACCTACCTCGACGAGACCAAGCGCGCCGAGAAAACGGGCGCACGCAATCCCCTGCTTGACCTGCTGGCAGAAGACGCCATGCGCGTGGCCGAAGCCGCGCCGGTCGAGACCGTCGTTTCCACCGGCCGCATCGTCTCGTACGCCGGGCTAGGCTTGGTCGCAGCTGCGGTGCTGCTGTGGCTCGGCATGTCCGGCCCCGGCTACTGGGGCTACGGCACGGCCAAGCTCTGGACGGGCTGGATCTTGCCGGACAAGCCACCGCTTTACGACCTGATCATCGAACCGGGCGACTCGACAGTGCGCTCCGGCGCTGGGCTGAAGGTCAAGGCGCAGCCGGTGGGCTTCGAGGCCTCCAACGCGGAGATCTCCGTCAAATACGAGAGCAGCGTCGACTGGGAAGCCGCTCCGATGGCGCATCAAAGCGAGGGCGCCGGCTTCGAATTTGCCTTCACCGGCATTCACGAGCCGTTCCACTACGTGGTCACTGCGGGGGGCATTCGCTCAAACGAGTACGCCGTGCGCGTCGTCGAGATGCCCAACGTCGAGAACATCAAGCTGACCTACAAGTTCCCCAAGTGGACGGGCATGGAAGACATCGTCGAAGACCCGGGCGGCGACATCCGCGCCCTGGTCGGCACGACAGTCGAAGTGGAGATCAAAACCGACAAGCCGCTCAAGGGCGGCGTGCTCACCGTCAACGAGAACGACTTGGCGCTCAAGGGCGAAGGCCTGACCGTGAAAGCCCAGTTGCAGGTGGAAAAGGATGGCGAGTACCACATCGCCGCTTTGTACGAAGGGGAGCACGTCAGCCTCACCGAGGACTTCTTCATCACGGTGACGTCCGACGAGAAACCCGACGTTAAGATCCTCCAACCGGGCCGCGACTGGAAGGCGACCAGCATCGAAGAGGTGGCCGCGCGCTTCGAGGCGACCGACGATTTCGGCGTCGGCTCCTTCGAGCTCAACTACTCGATCAACGGCGGCGACTGGACCAAGGTCGCGCTCGGCGGCGGCGGCCGTCAGGTGCGCAAGGACTACGTTTTCTACCTCGAAGACATGGGCGTCACCGAGACCGAGCTGCCCGAAGACGAAGAAGTCGGCATCCAAATGTTGCTGCCGCGCGGCGCCGAAGAGCAGCCGCTCAAGCCCAAAGAAAAAGAAAAGCCGAAGACGGTGCGCCGCAAGCTCGAGCCCGGCGACCTGATCTCCTATTACATCGCCGCGCGCGACCACGCCACGGCGGCGCGTACGGACATGTATTTCATCGAGGTGCAGCCTTTCGAGCGCACCTTCCAGCAGTCGCAACAAGGCGGTGGCGGTGGCGGCGGCCAGATGAACCAGCAGAACGAGATCTCCAAGCGGCAGAAAGAGATCATCACCGCCACCTGGAACCTCATTCAGGAGCAAAGCGCGAAAGACGGCCGTAGCAAGGAAGAGATTCGCGAGAGCGCGCAGATGCTTTCCGAGCTCCAGCTCACGCTCAAGGAGCAGGCCAAGACTCTCGCCGAGCGCACGCGTGCGCGCCAGCTCTCCGGCGTCAACGAGAAGTTCCAGCAGTTCGTCAAGAATCTCGAGCTCGCCGCTGAGTCCATGCAACCGGCTTCGGACCAGCTCAAGGGCTTCAAGCTGCAGGACGCGGTCCAGCCCGAGCAGAAGGCATTGCAGTATCTACTGCGCGCCGAGTCGCTGTTCACCGACATCCAGGTCGCCTTCCAACAAGGCGGCGGGGGCGGCGGTGGAGGCGGCGGCATGAGCCAAGACCTCGCCGAGATGTTCGAGCTCGAGATGGATCTCGAGAAGAACCAGTACGAGACCGGCGGCGGCTCCAGCGCCCAGCAACAGCTCGAGAGCGAGATCGACGACGCCTTCAAGAAGCTCGAAGAGCTCGCGCGGCGCCAGGAACAGCTCGCGCAACAGATGCGCGAGCAGGACCAGGCCAGCTTTGCCGAGCGCTGGCAGCAGGAGATGCTCAAGCGCGAGGCTGAAGAGCTGAAGCGCCAGCTCGAGCAGCTCGAGCGCCGCTCGCAGTCCCAGTCGCAATCGCAGCAAGCTCAGTCCGGACAACAGGGCCAGCAAGGGCAACAAGGACAGCAGAGTCAACAGGGCCAGTCCGGTCAGCAAGGACAACAAGGCCAGTCCGGAGGCCAGAGCG
>JAWKHJ010000037.1:0-33803 GCA_041394905.1 Bryobacterales bacterium
ATCGGTGGCGGGACGCGGCTGAAGATCTACGAATCGATGGCGGCCGGCGTGGCGGTCGTATCGACGACGATCGGCGCGGAGGGATTGGAGATCCATCCGCCTGCCGACCTCCGAATCGCGGACGACCCGGATGCGTTTGCGGAGCAGTGCGTGGCGCTGCTCGAAAACGGCAAGGCCCGGCGCGCGGTCGCGCGGGCGGGGCTCGAGCTGGTTCGGTCGCGATTTTCGTGGGACAAGGTGGTCGATCGCTTTGAAGAAGCCGCCGGGATGCGCTAGCCCGGGAAGCGCTATTTGCCGCTCGCGCTAGGGGCGATGATGACGATGCTGCCCGGCGGTCCCCGCAACTGCAGCGTGACTCTTTCGAGAGTCCAGTCGTCCCCGAACGCCGTCGCTTGCACGAGCAGCCTGCCGGTCCGTCTCGATCCCTGAACGGGGACCGAATACGTCGCCACAGTGCGCGGTCCGGTCCGCTGCCAGCTCCCCTGGATCTGCCCTTCAGCCGTGATCGGAGAACCGAGCGCCTCGTTGGCTTCCCGGTGAGAGCGGAGCTCTTGCAGCGCCATGCGATAGGACGGCTGGCCCCGAATAAAGCTGTCGAACCAGCGCAGGAACCCGAAGATGCCGAGGCCGGCCAAGCCAAGGAAGACCCCGATGCCTACCGGAATGACCCACTTGGCATTGCGGTCCAGCCAGCGGCCCATTGCGCTTGGGCGCTCCACGCGCAGATTATGCCGCAAGCGCCCGGGGAAGGTCGACCCGCTGGTATGATCTAGCCGTGTTCCGCTGCTTCGCCGCCCTTCTGGCACTCGCCCTGCTCTCGTGTTCCAGCCCAAAAGAGGAGGCCGCCAACCCGGAAGAAGCGTCCGCAATTCGGATCGAACGACTTGGCGACGGCCCCATCATCGCGCCTGGTATCCACCCGAGCATCGGCGAAAACATCCAGGGCCCGTCGCTCATCCGCGTGCCGGAGTGGGTCGAGGAGCCGCTAGGCCGCTATTACCTCTACTTCGCCGACCACAAAGGCACATACATCCGCTTGGCCTACGCGGACGACTTGCTCGGTCCATGGAAAATTCACGAGCCCGGCAGCCTGCAAATCGCCGATTCGTATTTTCCAAGCGAGCCCCCGCCCATCCCCGAGGGTGCGCTGGAGCAGTACGGTGAGCAGATCCCGGGATCGTCAACCGAGCGCAAACAATTGCCGCATTCGCTCGCCAAGGAGGCCACACTGCCCCATATTGCCTCCCCGGACGTCCATGTCGACGACGCCAACCGACGCATTGTCATGTACTTCCACGGGCTGGACTCGTTCGCGACGCAGCTCACGCGCGTGGCGCTCTCTGACGACGGCGTCCACTTCGAAGCTAGGCCGGAAAAGCTCGGCCGCACCTACCTGCGGACGTTCGCCTACGACGGAATGACGTACGGCATTGCGATGCCGGGCCAGGTTTACCGCTCGAAAGACGGGCTAACTGGCTTTGAGGAAGGCCCGGTGCTGTTCAACCCGGACATGCGCCATTGCGCGTTGCTGCGCCGAGGCGACAAGCTTTACGTCTTTTGGACCCAGGTCGGAACCGCGCCCGAGAGCATCCAACTGAGCACGATCGACCTCTCGAAACCCTGGATGGAGTGGAAGGAAACCCCGCCGGTCGAGGTTCTGCGCCCGGAACGCGACTGGGAAGGTGCGAACCAGCCCGTGGAGCCCTCGATGCGCAGCGTCGCGTATGGGCCGGTGAACCAGTTGCGCGATCCGGCGATCTTCGAGGAGGACGGGAGGGTGTATCTGCTTTACGCCGTGGCCGGAGAGTCGGGGATTGCTATTGCGGAAGTCTTCCTGCCGTGACCGCCCCGTAGCGGCCTCGAACCTCAACCAGGGGGCGCATAACCAACCGTCCGCCGGCGTCGCCTTACCTTCTTCCGTGCGAGAATGACGATCGCTCTACGTATGCGGTATCTCCCTATCCTGGCGCTCAGTTTGGCCGCTTGTTCCGGTCCTTACAGCGAACAAACCGCTTCCGCGGTAGGTCCGGCCGAAGACCAGCCTGCGGAGGTGCGCGTGGAGCGCGTCGAGGAAGGTTTGATCCCCGAGATCGTCTCGGCCAACGGCGAGCTTTACGCAGAGGAGGAGGCGACGCTCGGGCCCAAGGTGCCCGGCCGAGTCGCCAAGCTCTACGTCGATCTGGGCGACACGGTACGTGCAGGACAGAAGCTGGCCGAGCTCGAAAAGAGCGACTACGAGTTCCGGCTGCGGCAGGCCGAAGCCCTAGTCAGCCAGACGCGCGCCCGCCTGGGCATCCTCGACAAGGCCGACGACGCCGTCACTCCCGAGGAGACCGCCATCGTCAAGCAGGCCGCCGCCGAGCTCAAGGAGGCGCGCTTCATTTTCCAAACCACCAACACGCTCGCTCAGGAAGGCGTGCTCTCGAAGATCGACATGGAGAAGGCCGGCGTGGCCCGCGACGCCGCCGAAGCCGCCTACCAGGGCGCGCTGGAACAGGTCATGCAACTGCGCGCCGAGCTGAGCGAGCGCCGGGCGCAGCTCGAGCTGATCAAGCAAAACCTGGCTGATTGCGAGATCCGCGCGCCGTTCGACGGCGCCGTCACGGAGCGCATCGCCTCGTTGGGAGAGTATCTTCCGGTCAACGGGCCCGTCGTGCGCGTAGTGCGGCAGCACCCCTTGCGGCTGCGCCTGGAAGTTCCGGAGCGCTCGGCGGTGCGCGTACGCACGGGGCAGCGCATCGAGGTGCGCGTGGAAGGCTTGAGCGAGACGCCGGCGGGACGCGTGGTGCGCATCAGCCCGGCGATTGACGCGGCCAGCCGTTCGCTTCTGGTCGAAGGCGAAATCCCGAATCCGTCGGGAGTGCTACGGCCTGGAGCGTTCGCGGAAGGGTTGATTACCGTGAATCCGGACGCCCGCGGCATTGCCGTGGCGCGCGACTCCGTGCTCTCGTTCGCGGGCGTCGAGCGCGTGTTTGTTGTGGCCGGCGGCAAGCTGGAAGATCGCGTGGTCAAGACGGGACGGCTGCTCGACGGCGACCGCGTGGAGGTCGTCGAAGGGCTCGAATCCGGCGCGCAGGTGGTTCGCCAGGTCAGCGACCGTCTGACACCCGGCGAGCCGGCGCGCGTGCTCTAGAGGCGCTATGCAGAAGCTCGCCGAAATCTGCGTCAAACGTCCGGTGTTCGCCGTGATGCTCGTCATGGCAATGGTCGTCATCGGCGCGGTTTCTTACCCCAAGCTCGGCATCGACCGCTTTCCCGACGTCGACCTGCCCATCATCTCGGTGCGCACGACGTTGCTGGGCGCGAGCCCGGAAGAGATCGAATCGACGGTGACCCGCCGCATCGAAGACGCAGTGGCAACCGTCGAGGGCATCGACAACATCCGCTCGACGTCGACCGAATCGCTGTCAATCGTCACCGTCACCTTCAACCTCAATCGCGACATCGACATCGCCGCGCAGGACATCCGCGACGCCGTCGCGGGGTCGATCAACCTGCTGCCGCGCGACACCAAACCGCCGCTGATCAAAAAGCTCGACTCGGATTCGTCGCCGATCATGACGCTCGTGCTGGCCGGCGAACGCACGCCGCGCGAGCTCTACGAGATCGCCGAGCGGCAGGTCAAAGACTCCATCGAGTCGGCCGGCGGCGTGGGCGAGGTGGCGCTCAACGGGGGACAGAAGCGGGCAATCAACGTCTGGATCGACGCCGACCGCCTAGCAGCCTACAAGATCCCGATCATCCAGGTGCGCGACGCGGTGGCGCGCCAGAACTCGAACATCCCCGGCGGCCGCATCGACGAGGGGCCGCGCGAGCTGGTGCTGCGCACGCTTGGGCGCTTCCCGGACGCGAAGCTCTTCAACGACCTGGTCGTAGCCGTCATCAACGGCGCGCCCGTGCGTGTGCGTGACATCGGCTACGCGGTGGACGGCAACAAAGAGCAGCGCACGGCGTCGAGCTATGACGGACGGCCGGCGGTCGCTATCGAAGTGCGCCGGCAGTCGGGCGCGAACACCGTGCAGGTGATCGAGGGCGTGAAGGAAAAGCTCGAGCGCGTCCGCGACATCCTGCCGCCCGGCGTCGAGCTCGAGGTGGTCCAAGATCAGTCGCGCTACATCGAGGCAGCCTTCCACGAGGTGCAGTTGCACTTGGTGTTGGGCTCGGTGCTGGCTTCGCTCGTGGTGCTGCTGTTCATGCGCAATTGGCGCGCCACGGTGATCGCCGCCGTCGCGATCCCGGCGTCGATCATCGCCGCGTTCGGCGCGATGTATTGGCTGCACTTCACGCTCAACAACATCACCATGTTGGCGCTTACCTTGATGGTGGGCGTTGTGATCGACGACGCCATCGTGGTGCTCGAAAACATCTTCCGCTTTGTGGAAGAGAAAGGCATGCCGCCGATGCGCGCCGCCGTCGAGGCGACCAAAGACATCGGCCTGGCGGTCATGGCGACCACGTTCTCGCTGATCGTGGTCTTCCTGCCGGTTTCGTTCATGTCGTCTGTTTCGGGCCGTTTTCTCTATCAATTCGGCCTGACCGCGACCGTCGCGATTCTGGTTTCGCTGGTGATCAGCTTCAGCCTCACGCCGATGATGAGCTCGCGCCTGCTGACGGCGAGCACGACCATGGCGCACGGGGGCTCACGCAAGGGCCTCTACGCCTGGATCGAAAACATCTACATGAAGATCCTGGGCTCGGCCATGCGACACAGGTTCATCGTCAGCGCGCTGGCCCTGGTGGTGATCTTCTCGACCATCCCGCTGATGGACATGGTGCGGACCGAGTACCTGCCAACGAACGTGGACGAAGCCGAGTTCGAGATGAGCGTGACGGCGCCCGAAGGCGCCAGCTTGGCCTCGATGGAAGAGGTGCTGCGCAGAGTTTACAACGAGCTGAGCGACTTGCCGGGCGTGCGCCACGTGGTCACCCTGGTCGGTACCGGCTATTTGCAAAACGTCAACAGCTCGCGCGTCTACGTGCGGCTGGAGGACGTAGAGAACCGCGTCTTCTCGTTCACCCGGCTGCTCGAAAAGACGCTCGAAGGGCGCCCAAGCGAAGCCTTCGAAGGGATCTACTCGCAGCGTGACGTGATGGATGCGGTCCGTGCGCGGCTCAAGCGCTTCTCCGACCTGCGCGTGCGCGTCGGCAACATCCGTACGCTCTCGACGGGAACTGCGCCGTATGATCTCGACTTCGTCATCCGCGGGCCAGACCTGCAAGCGCTGAGCGACTACTCCGAACGGCTGCGCGCGGCGGCGCTCGAGATTCCCGGCCTAGTGGACGTAGACACGACGCTGCGTCTCAACAAGCCCGAGCTACGCGTGCTGATCGACCGCGACCGCGCCGCGGACCTGGGCGTCGACGCCTCGGACATCGCGGAGTCCTTGCGCCTCATGGTAGGCGGGGACGACGAGGTCTCGCGCTTCCGCGACGACAAGGTCGCCGAGGAATACGACGTCGAGATTCGCCTCTCGGACGCAGACCGCGCTTCGGCGTCGTCGGTCTCGAAGCTCTATGTGCCTTCGTCGAAAGCCGGGTTGGTGCGGCTGGACAATTTGGTCAGGCTGCGCGAAGACGTGACGGCCTACCGCATCGAGGGACTGGACCGGCAACGCCAAGTCAGTCTGCGCGCCAACATCACCGGCGACTACGCTCTCGGCGACCGTCTGCCCTTGATGGAGAAGGCCGCCGAAGACCTGAACATGCCGACGGCCTACACGACGACGGTGATCGGCAGCGGTCGCGAGTATGACAAGACGATGCGCGAGCTCATGCTGGCGTTCTTCTTGTCGATCGTGTTCATGTACATGATCCTGGCGTCGCAGTTCGAGAGCTTGGTTCACCCGGTCACGATTCTGCTGAGCTTGCCGCTGGCTGTGCCGTTCAGCATCCTCTTCTGTGGTTGTGCGGCGAGACGCTGAACCTCTATTCAGCGCTTGGCATCCTGGTGCTGTTCGGCGTGGTGAAGAAGAACTCGATTCTGCCGTCGACCACACGAACAACCTGCGGCGCGAGCGCAGGTTGGACCGTACGTGGCGATCCCGCAAGCCAATCGCGACCGGCTGCGGCCGATCCTGATGACGACGCTGACCTTGGTGGCTGGCATGATGCCGCTAGCGCTGGGAGCCGGCCCAGGCGCAGGCGGCGCTCGATTGCAATCGTCGTGATCGGCGGGCCGAGCTTGTCGCTGCTGCTCGCTGATCGTGACGCCGGTGGCGTACTCCGCTGTTCGACGATCTGGGCGCACTTTTCGCGCGGCGCAAGGCCGCCGAAGCCAGCCCTGCCGGCGCGGATTAGTTCACGCGCCTTGGCAGCGCGCACGCGGCGGTGCGGTGGAGCGACGGATCACCAACTCCGGCTCGATGCGTTGCACCATCGGATTCCGGCTTGCGGCCTTCGATCAGCGTGAGCAGCATGTCTCCGCCGCTCGTCAAACTCGAGACGCGAAATCAACGTCGTGGTCATGAACGGCTCGGGGGCGTAGTCGAACTCGATGGCGCCGACGCCGGTGATCAGATGTCGCGCGGCGCTTCGAGTCAGCTTCCGCGGCACGAACGGATCGCGCCCATCGCCGACGGGTCGTTGACGCAGCAAACTGCCGTCGGAGCGGTGCGCAGGGCCGAAGCTTCTTCATGGCGCGTGCGCCGCTCTGCCAGTCGAAGCCGCCCCGCGCCGATATTCCGGCCGGATTAGGATGCCCGCCCCCTGAGCGCCTCTTCGTAGCCGGCAACGGTCGCGCGAAACGCTGACGTCCGAGCCTGTGATGAATCCGATCTTGCGGTGGCCAGATCGATCAAATGTTGGGCACAGAGCAGCCCGGCGCGGCGGTCATCCGTCAACACGCAAGGGCACTCAAACTCCGGGAAATGCCGGTCGATCAGCACGAATGGCACGTGCTGGCGCTGCAAGTCCTGGTAGAGCTGGGGCTCCTCGGCGCCGAAGGCGACGACGATCAGTCCGTCGGCGCGGCTGCCGAGCAGCATGTCCACCTGCGCCGACGCTCGCGCTGCAGGTCGGCGGCGGAGTTGCACAGGATGAGCGTGTAACCGTGGGGCTCGATGGTCTGCTGCAAACCGGCGGTGATTTCAGAGAAAAACGTGTGCGCAATCTCCGGAATGACGACGCCGATGATGTGCGATTCCCGCGTAACCAGGCTGCGCGCCCAACGATTGGCCCTGTAGTTGAGCTCACCGAGCCCGCTGTTGGATGCGGTCCCGGGTTTCATCCTTGACGTCTGGGTGGCCGTTGAGCGCCCGAGAAACGGTCATCGCCGACAAGCCCCGGAGTCGGCGCAGTGTCCTGGATCGTCGCCATGCGCGGGCGTCGAGAGCTTTTAGCCATGAACTTTCGAACGGGGACCACTACTTGGAAGTCACGACCGACATTAGATTGTAAGCGTTTTCGGCGAAGTGCGGGCCATTCTAGGCTGTAGAAACGAACGTTCTGGGATATCGCTTGCAGCCATGCGCCGTTGCAGAGCAACGTTCGGCCGGTGCATCCAGATTGCTAATCGAGGCCGCCCGCCGGGCCGGGATCGCGATACCATGAACGGAAGATCCACAACGTGCGAACGTGGCGGAATTGGCGAACGCGCTGGATTTAGGTTCCAGTGCCGCAAAGGCGTGGGGGTTCGAGTCCCCCCGTTCGCACCACTCGCTAGCTCCCTCGCAAAAAAGACTCCCGTGGCCCCGCTCGACGACATCACCGTGCTCGACTTTACCCGGGCCGTCGCCGGTCCGTTCTGCACGCTGATGTTGGGCGACTTGAGCGCCCACATCCTCAAAGTCGAAGAGCCAGGGCGCGGCGACGAGACGCGCGCGTGAGTCGCCCTTCGTCGGCGATTCGGCAGCCTACTTCTCTCGATGAACCGCAACAAGGAGGAGCCCTCGCGCGCTCGACCTGAAAGCCGACGCCGACCTGCGCTTGGCAAAGGCCATCGCGGCGCGCGGATGTGGTGGTCGAGAATTTCGTCCGGAGCGTGATGGACCGTCTCAGGCTGGGGTACAAGACGCTCGCCGAGGCGAATCCGCGTCTGGTGTACGCCGCTGTGTCAGGCTTCGGCTCGAATGGACCGGACCACGACCGCCCCGGCTACGACATGATTATCCAGGCGATCCAGCGGCTCGTTGCATACGAGCGCCGCGCCCGGCGAGGCAGCGGCGAAGGTTGCGTTTCCGGTGTCCGACATCGTCGCCTCCGCTGTTCGCGGGCAGAGCGATCGCGTCGCTCTGCGCGCGCGCGAGCGCACCGGCCGCGGACGCTTCGTTGAGGTCAGCCTGCTCGAAGGCATGCTCTGCGCGCAGAGCAACCTCGCCGGCGGCGTCCTACTGGCCGACGCCGACCCGCCACCTGGTAGGCGTCGCGCAAGGCAACATCGCGCCCTATCCAGCTCTTCGAGTGCGAGACGCGCCCATCATCGCCGGAGCGCTCAACCAGCGCACCTGGGCCCGCTTCTGCAAGGCGATCGCACACGAAGAGCTGGTCGAAGACCCGCGCTTCCTCGACAATCCAGCGCGGTCGCACAACCGCGCGGCGCTAACAGCCATTCTCGAAGAGGTGTTCCGCGCGAAGCGCGGCTCACTGGCTCGAAGCCTTCGAGCGCCACGAAGTCCCTGCGGACCGGTACTCTCCATGCGCGACGCGCTGGCGCAACCTGTGGTCGGGCAACGCGGCGCGATCGTCGACGTCGAGCCCAGCGCCTACGGACCCGTTCGCCTGGTGGGCGGCCAATGCGCATCGAAGGCCACGAGCCGCGCTACAAGCGCCGGCCAAGCTAGGCGAGCACACTGAGCGCGTGCAGCGCGAGTTCCTGGGGAGTTCTAGCGCTATTCTTCGCAATAGCAGGCGGCTCCAAGTCATATTCGATGTTCGCGGTGAACGGTCCAAGCCCAACGGCTTCGAAGTTCTTGACGTGCCAGCCGGCAAGCGACTCTGCCGCCGACTTCAAAGCCAAGGGGTGTCCGCTGCCAGAACCCTCGATCACCCGAACCGCGCCAGTGCCGGCCTCAACCGTATACTCCAAGGTCACCGGTCCCTGAATCCCCGCCATCTTCAGAAGCGCCGGATACTCGATCTCGGGCCCGACCAACTCCACGCCGCCGGACTCTCGAACGCGCACCTCAGGATCAAGGTCCGACCTGTGGCGAGCGCCTTTGTACCCCTCTAGCGCTCGCGCCCATCCATCCTCATCCAGGCCGCCGTCATATCGTCCGCTGAGTAGCTCCGGAACGATCGCTTCGCCCTGCTTTTGGAGCCGATAGTCCTCCGATTCGTTCAGATCCACAAACGGGTTGCCCTCGCTGTAGCCTGCGGCGGCTGCGAGATCGCCACATCGCCACAGCCTCGCCACGACGTGTCCTTGATTCGCCAGCTTGTCCATCCTCTTCGGGTAGTCCGGCAACTCGAGGACGCGTTCGCCCGCGGGGCAATCCGCGACGATCACGAAGTCCGCCGGATGCTGGAGCATATCCACCGCCACGTGATTGCGGGAGTAGACGCCGGACAGTGTCTTCTGCTTCGCTGCGCACCAGGTTCGTCGCGAAAGGCTCTCTATGGTTCGAGCCGTGCGGCCGGATAGGGCCTTCGTCGACCCTGGAGCAAGGTCAGGCGTCGGACCCGCTCGCCACCAGCGCAGTTCCCAGTCCGTGCCTGCCGTTGGCCGCTTCATCACATACACAGCCCAAAACGGGGCGGCATCGGAGTGAAACTCGACCGCTATGTGCATTCGCGAAGGACTTTCCGACGCGACGGCTACACTCGAAAGCCCAACCAAGAACAGGAGCGCGCGGATCAAGTGACCGTTCCCCATCGCGTCCTCCTCACTGCTCCAGCAGCTCGAGCGGAACGTTCGTCTTCGTCGAACGGCTGCGCGGGTCCGGGCCCCAAAGCGGCGCGACCATCTGCGCGTCGTAGTCGGCGAGGATGCGTTCGAGCTGCTGCAAGCGTTCCGGTTCGCGCGCGGCCAAGTCTTCGCTCTCGCCCAGATCCGCCTCCAGGTTGTAGAGCTCAGGCTCCTTGAGTCCTACGCCTTGCTCGTAGCGCCCGACC
The DNA here is from genome assembly GCA_041394905.1 of Bryobacterales bacterium. Lineage (GTDB taxonomy): Bacteria > Acidobacteriota > Terriglobia > Bryobacterales > UBA6623 > RI-231. The sequence goes on from JAWKHJ010000037.1 coordinate 10,048, forward strand.
AGCTTCCAATCGCCGTGGCTGCGTACGCGAGCCGTAGCGAGCGGCGTCGGTGTGGACGTCGTTCTTCGTAGAGATACGGCGTCGATCCCCGCCATCAGATCGGTGGGCAACAGCGCTGCCGGCCGCGGCCAACGCTGTCAGGCGACGTCGAGCGGACGATCGGCCGCTGGTCAATGCGCCTTCCCCTTGGGTAACGCGCCTTCCATGCGCTAGGGGCGGCACGCGAGGCCGCCTTCGCGAGCCTGCCCCTTCCTTCCCGTAGCGGCGCATTGTCGACAATCGCGCGCGTCGGTCCGCCGTTGTCGCTCAAGAAAAAGACCAACGTATCCTCTTCAAGGCCAAGCGAACGCAGCTTCGCGAGCACGCGTCCGACGGCGGCATCCATGTTGGCCGTCATGGCGAGAAAGATGCGGCGGTGAATGTCGTCAACGCCGAGAATTTCTGCATGTAAGCGTCGGCGGCCTGCATGGGGCTGTGCGGCGCGTTGAATGCCAAGTAGAGGAAGAACGGCCCGTCGCGGTGACGGTCGATGAAGTCCACCGCCTCTTCGCCGAGCGCGTCCGTCAGGTAGCGCGGCTCGGTGATCGGCGCAATGCCGCGCATCACGGGGTTTTCGCGGTCGTAGGTCGGCTCGTCGTTGCCCATGTGGTCAGAGAACACGAATCGGCCGCGGCGCAGTATCGGCCCCGGCCCCTCGGGGTTCTTCGCGATGCGCAGCCAAGTCGTCACGCCCAGTGGGTTTGGGCATGGTAGTGGCCCTCGTTCAAAAACCGTAAAACTCATCGAAGCCGCTGCGAGGATGCCACGAAGCCTCCGCGCCGATTGTTGCCCACAATCCCGTCGCGTAACCCGATTTGAGCGATCCGCCAGAGTGCGCTCGTAACGGCGAAGCCGATCCCGTCGTCCAGGATTCTGCGCGATCGCGTTGAGCTCATGGCTAGCGCGTCTGCATGCGCCCCGTCATCAAGCCGGCGCGAGGGGCAACAGACCGGCGCGCTCACGCTTGGCCATTGGTAAAGCGGACGCCGTTTTCGGCGAAGGCGAGTCGATGTTGGGCGTCGGCGAATCGCGCAGGCCCACCGGCGCTCGACTCGGCGTGGCCCAAGTCGTCAGCCACGATGAGCACGATGTTGGGCTTGGCCTCCAGAGCAGCGGCGGCGGCGAAAAGCAGAAGCAAGCGGACGTGGCGCACGGGGAGAATGATAGCGACTCGTGGGGCCGCGAGTGCGAATTACACACTATCGGCATGGTCTCCCGCCGCAGCTGTTCGCCGCTCGCCGCCGCGCTCGCCGCGCAGCCAACCGCGACTGCTCATCGACACCCATCTCGAGCTCTGGACGCAGGACCCGCGCTTCCCCTTCCACCATCCTGAGCGCCCTGACTGGCGCTGATTCCGCGCCGGTCGAGAACCAAGTTGAGCAGATGCGTGATTTCGACATCCGCTACGCCGTGCTCATCAATCCGCGTTACTACGGCTGGGACAACTCCTACATCGCGCACGCGCTGCACTCCTACCCCAACCTCTTCGTCGCCCACGGGCTGCTCGACCCCGAAGACCCGCAGGCCCCCGACAAATTGCGCTACTGGGTCGTCGATCAAGGCTTCCAGGGCATGCGCTTCAGCCCGATCTATCACCCCAAGTCCGCTTGGCTGAATGCCAAGGAGAGCTACCCGCTGTGGCAAGAGGCGGAGAAGCTCGGCGCGGTCTTCAACTTCTACATCGCCACCCACCAGATGCCCATGCTCGAAGACATGGCCGGCCGTTTCCCCGGCGTCAAGATCGTCGTCGACCACGCCGGAAAGCCGGATCTAAAGCTCGCCGACCCGTGGCCTGAGTTCCGCAAGATGTTTCCGCTCAAGCGCTTTTCACACGTTTGGATCTCAAACTCCGAGCCCTACGAAATGTCGGAGATCAAGGAGTTCCCCTATCGAGACACGTGGCCGTTCTACAAGGCGATCTATGAGGAGTTTGGCCCGAAGCAACTCGTGTGGGGGACGGGCTACCCGCGTCCGCGCTGGGAGCTACCGATGGACAAGGAGCTCGAGTTCGTCGACCGTTGGTGCGACTTTTATTCGGATGAAGACCGCGAGTTGTTGCTAGGCAAGAACGCGTTGAGGATTTGGAAGTTCCCGAACGCGTGAGGGTGTGAGCTGTACCCGCCCTGAAGGGGCGAGGCAGGAAACAGCCCCGCATGCAATGCGGGGAAAGAGCGGGCGCGCTCCCTACCCCGGCCGATTCAAATTCTCAAACAATTCCGCGCCCCCGAACCGCGCATACTCCTCCGGTAACACGCGCCGGACGCGCACCGCTTCCAACGCTCGCGTCACACGGCTAACCCCGGATTCCATCTGCGCGCGGAGGGCCGCCGCGGCCGTCGTGCGGTACGCACAGCACAGGGGCTGATCGCGTCCATCCGGCTGCACCGGCATCACCACGTCTTCATCTGCGCGGTCGAGCAAGAAGCGCAAGAACTCAATCGTCACGCCCACCATGTCCACCGCGACGATTAGATTCCACTCGGCGCACGAGTCTTCGAGCGCCGCCACGATTCCGGCCGCCGGCCCAAAATCCTCACGCGGATCCGCGATCAGGCGCAGACCCAAGTCGGCATAGCGCTGCGGCGCGCCGACGAGCGCCACGGACCCCGCCGCTTGGCGCACCTTCTCGGCGGTGATCCACGCCAAGGGGCGTCCGTCGATCTCATAGCGCGCCTTGTCGGAACCGAAGCGCGAGCTACGCCCGCCAGTCAGCACATAGCCTGCCTGTGTCATCGCCTCCGATGGTAAGATAGCCGTCCTATGCGAAGCCTGCTTGCCGTGCTCGTCTTGCTGTGGGGATGCGCCTCCGCGCCTCCGCCCGCGCCCGAGGCCGCCGCCCCCGCGGAACTGCCTTACCCCACCGCGCTGCTCGCGCCCAACGCCAGGCCCAAGACCGCCGTCTCGCTCGTTTTCACCGAAGGCCCCGCCGCCAACTCCGATGGACACGTCTTCTATACCGAGATCACCGGCAACCGCATCCTCGAATACGCGCCTGACGGCTCGATCAGCGAATTCCGCAATCCCTCGGGCCGCGCCAATGGCCTGGCGTTCGATGGCGAGGGTCGCCTGCTCGCCTGCGAAGGCGGTGGCGAAGGCGGCAACCGCCGCGTGACCCGCACCGACATGAAGACCGGCAAGGTGGAGGTGCTCGCTTCCGAGTACGAAGGCAAGAAGCTCAATAGCCCCAACGACATCGTCGTCGCCGCCAACGGCCGCATTTACTTCACCGACCCGCGCTATGGCGCCCAGGACGGACGCGAGCTCGAGACGGAAGACGTCTATATGATCGACACCGACGGCTCGCTCCGCCGCGTGGCCACCAAGCCCGAAATCGCCAAGCCCAACGGCATCGCACTCAGCCCTGATCAAAAAATCCTTTACGTGGCCGACACGCAACCGGGCACGCCGACGGAAGCGCGCGTCATGGCGTTCGACGTCGCCGAAGACGGCTCGCTCTCGAACGGCCGGTCGATTTACAGCTTCGGCGGCGGGCGCGGCATCGACGGCATGGCCATCGACGTCGACGGCAACCTCTACGGCGCGGCCGGCGACAACGGCAACCTACCGGAGAACCCGGCCGGCGTCTACGTGATCACTCCCGAGGGCAAGCTCGCTGGCGTCATCCCCGTCTCGGAAGATCCCATTACGAATTGCAATTTCGGAGGCCCGGATCTCAAAACGCTGTACGTGACCTCGGGCAAGACGCTCTACACGGTCGAGACGAAGAACTCCGGCTTTCTGGTCTATCCGAAGCTGTAAGTCGGCGCGGCGCACGCCGCTACAACAACCGAAACCGCACCTCGATCGTGGCGAACGTCGGTACGGCTTCGCCGTTGCGCCGCCCAGGCGCAAACCGCCATTTTCGCACCGCTTCGATCGCTTCCTCGTCGAGGCCCATACCCAGCGCGCGCAGCACCCGAAGGTTGTGCGCCCGGCCGTCCGGCCAGACTTCGACGCGCAGCTTCACCGAGCCTTGCCACTTCGCAATGCGCGCTTCGTCGGAGTATTCCGGCTCGACCCGGTGCAACAGTTTGGGGCTGGTCACTCCGTCGCGGCCAACGGTGAAGACGCCGATGCCGGAGCCGGGCCCGACGCCAGGGCCATCCCCGTCGCCAATGCCTCCGCTGTCGCCCGTGCCCACACCGCCTCGTCTGCCGGGACCGCCCGAAGGCGGCCCCGGCGCGGCGAAGGGGTCGCCAAGGACAGCCATGTCGATCTTGGGGACGGGTGTATCTTCGGGACCCAGCAACGCCGGCTCCACGGCCAGGATGGGAGTTGCGGTCGGCGGCAACGCCATCGGAGCGGCCAGCGGGATCGGCTGGAAGCGCGGTGGACGCCCCTTGCTTTGCGGCTGTGTTTGGTTCGTTCCGCCGGAACCGCCGGCGTTCGCCGCTTGCAGCGACTTCCAGCTCGGCCGCACGTCCACCGGGACGATGAGCCGAACCGACCCTGAGGCCCAGCGGCGCACAGACTGGCTCGAAAACAACAGCGCCATGGCGCACATCGCGCCAACATGCAGCGCGACGGAATAGGCGATCGGCCGCGGGCTGCGGCGTTCCCAATGGGTCAAAACGTTTCTCCTAGAGAGTCAACGTCAGACCGTCTGAAACATCCCCCGATTTTGGATTACGCCCATGGCCCTGAAAAAGGTTCGGGCGGACGGGAATAAAAACCGTCCGCCCGCGCGAGCCAGGGTCGACGCGATCTAGTTGGGCAGGCTAGTTCGGCAGAATCACAGAGTCGATCACGTGAATCACGCCGTTGGAGGTCATGATGTCGGTCTTGACGACATTCGCGCCGTCTACCATCACGCCCTTCTTCGAGGCAGAGATCTTGGCGGACTTTCCATTGAGAGTCTCCGCGGACTTCAGCTTCACCACGTCCGCGGCCGTCACTTTGCCCGGCACGACGTGATAGGTCAGGATGGCGGCAAGCTTTTCCTTGTTTTCCGGCTTGAGCAAGGACGCCAACGTGCCTTCCGGCAACTTGGCGAAGGCCTCGTCCGTGGGAGCGAAAACCGTGAAGGGTCCGTCCCCCTTCAGTGCGTCGACCAAGCCGGCGGCCTGGACAGCTTTCACCAAAGTCGTAAAGTCGCCTGCTGCAACAGCAGTATCGACGATGTCCTTCGATTCATTGTGATGATCCGCATACGACGCGCCTCCGAAGCTCAGAGCGAGGACGAGAGCGGCAGCATAGCGGGCGAGAGAACGTTTTGTCATGGGTATCAGGTCTCCTTTCGGGTTGTCGATTCGCTTTCGCGAACACCCTTAGCCTGTACCCCTGTATAGGTTCTGTCAAAATAGTGAACAGAACATGTACAACTTTATGCTCCGGCGGGTCGGCCTGGCCGCACGGGCGCCGGACAACAGTCGGCAGGACAGAAATCGTGCGACGGCCCAAGCGAGCCCAGAGCCAGCCGCGGACCGCCCTCCATTCGTTCTTCCACAAGCTCGACGATCATGCGCACGAAGCGCGGGTGCGCTCCGACGGTAGCCGCCCGCTCCATGTTCAGTCCCAACTCGCGGCACACGTCGACGGCCTCGGTGTCGAGATCATAGAGCACTTCCATGTGGTCGGAGATGAAGCCGATGGGCACGATCACGACGTCCTTCACGCCTTCTAGGCCGCGAAGATAGTCGAGGATGTCCGGCTCGAGCCAGGGCTGGGTCGGCGGGCCGCTGCGGCTCTGCCACACCAGCTTTGGCTGATGGCGGCCGATGCCCGCGCCGACTAACCGCGACGCTTCCTCGAGTTGCACGACGTACTTCGAGGTAGAGGCCATCGACAGCGGCACGCTGTGGGCGGTAAACACCACATGCGCCGCCTCGCGGCGCTCGGCCGGAATGCGATCCAGGGCCGCCTGGGCGTTTTCGATCATCGGCTCGATGAAGCCCGGGTGATTGAAAAAGGCGCGCAGCTTGTGGACCTCCGGCGCGCGCTCGCCCACTTCCTCGCGGGCCCGAGCCACGTCTTCGCGATATTGGCGGCAGCCCGAGTAAGAGCTATAGGCGGAGGTGACGAACGCCAGGGCGCGCTCCACGCCTTCGTCGGCCATGCGACGCAACGTGTCAGCCAGGTAGGGCTCCCAGTTTCGGTTGCCCCAATAGACGGGCAGACGCGGACCCGTGCGCCCGAGCTCGCGCTCGAGCGCGGCGATCAACTCGCGGTTCTGCTCGTTGATCGGGCTGCGTCCGTCAAAGTGGTAGTAGTGCTCGGCGACCTCGAGCATACGCTCTCGCGGCACATTCTTGCCACGCAGCACGTTCTCGAGGAACGGAATCACGTCTTCGTGTTTTTCAGGGCCCCCGAAGGAGAGCACCAAGATGGCGTCGTATTGCATTTATGAGTGGGCGTGCGCGTGCCGGCCGACGATTTCGGCCAGCGCCGCGATGTCGCGCTCGTCGTTGAAAAAATGTGGCGAAACCCGCAGAAAGCCCTTCCGCGCCGCAACCGCGACGCCGCCCTCGCGCAGCCGCGCGCTCAGCAGCGACGGGTCTAGATCAGGGAAGCGGGCCGTCACAATGGGCGAGTCAAACAGCGGATTGGTTTCCCCGGGGACGTCAGCGCCGGCGTCTGCTAGGGCGCGGCGAGCAAGAGCGGAGAGCTCGGCGACACGGGCTGTCAGCCTCTCGATTCCGACTTCGAGCATCAGATTCAGAGTTGCTCCCATCCCAAACAATCCACTGAAGTTTTGCACGCCACCCTCGTACTTTGCCGCCTCCTCAGGAAGCTCCGGCGCGCCATGGTGCAGGCTGTTCACATTGCGCCAATCGCGGTGGCTGCGCCACGAGTAAACAGAGGGCGCGATCGACTCTCGCGCCTCCGGACGAACGTAAAGAAAGCCGGCCCCGGTGGGCGAGCAGAGCCACTTATAGCCGTGGACCAGGACCACGTCCGCCTGCGTTTGCGTGACGTCAAACGGCATGGCGCCGACGCCCTGCGTACCGTCGACTAGGAACAGCGCCCCCACCTGGCGGCACGCCTCGCCGATGAGGGCAAGCGGCGGCCGAAAACCAGACGCATAGTTGAGGGCGCTGATCATGACCAGCCGGGTTCGCCGCCGATTCGGTCCAGAAACACGTCCGCATCGAATGCTTCGCCCGAGGGCGCGGCGTCGAACATCACGCTTTCGCGCCGAGCGAGCCGGGGGCATAAAGGTTGTTGGAAACTCGTCCGCCAGACCCAGGATGCGGTCGCCCGGGCGCCCAGTCGACGCCGTTCAAAATCCACGAGAGGCCCACGCCCGCGCTCGGCAGGAAGGCGATGTCGTCCGCCGTCGCTCCGATCAGCGTCGCGGCGGACGCGCGCACCTCATCCAGGCGATCAAACCAGGAGAGGAAATCGAGCGAGCCTGTACGGTCGCGATCCTCGAAGTGGCTGCGGATTGCCTCGGTCGCGCAACGCGGCACGGGGCCGAAGGTCGCGGAATTGAGATAACGCCAATGCGACAGGACGGGAAACTGTTCACGTACGGCCGCCCAATCCTTCGCCACGCATCCAATCGTAGCGCGAAGCAGTCCGCCCAACGTTCTCGCGCCCCCCGCGTCGAACCCCTTTTTGAGGAGCCGACCTTTGGACCGTTACACTCAATTGAAGATGTCCGCCCCCCTGACTCGCCGCACCTTCGGGGCCTCCCTCGCGGGAGCGCTCGGACTCGCCGCCGGAGCGCGCGCGCAATCCCGACCGCCGAACATCCTATTCCTGATGGGCGACAACGTGCGCGGCGACACGTTGGGGTATATGGGCCACCCCGTCGTCAAAACCCCAACGCTGGACGCGCTGGCACGCACCGGCGTCGCACTGACGCATTGCTACTCAGCAGCCGGCGGCGGCAACCCCTCGCGCGTTTCTGCGCTAAGCGGTCGCTATCCTCGGACACACGGCGTCACCACGGCCGACAGCCCTCTGACGGACACGAGCGTACTGCTGCCCGCCATCCTCAGCAAGCACGGCTATCGCACCGGGCTGGTCGGTGACTTCGAACTGCCCGGCCGCGACATGGCCGAGTTGTTCGATTCGAGCGCGACCTTCTCAGGCGACTACAAAGCCTTCTTCGAAGAAAAGTTTCCCGACCGCAACGGCGACATCTACGCGCTGGCGCGCAAGGTGCAAGCTCAAGGGCCGGTGCGCTGGCGCGTCGGCGGCTCGATCCTGTCGGCAGAGGACCATCCCGTCGGCTGGATGGCGAACCGGACCATTGATTTTGTCCAGGCCGCAAAGGAAGGCGAACCTTGGTTCTGCTTCGTGTCCTTCCACGATCCTGCGAACTCCTACATCTCGCCGTTCCCCTGGCCCACGCGCTATCCGCCACAGCAGATTTCGATTCCGCGCCTCCCGGAGGAGCGTCCGAAGCCGCCGACAGCGGAGGATCAACCTTCCGATTACGTGACGAAGGGCGATGAAGCGGCGCTGATCGACGTGCGGCGCGCGTATTTCGGCGGCGTCTCCTACCTTGACGAGCAGATCGGCCGCATCGTTCGCAAGCTGCGCTCCCTGGGCCAGCTCGAGAACACGCTAATCGTCTTCACCTCCGCGCATGGCGACATGCTCGGAGATCAAGGCCGAATGGGCCCGGAAGCGCCGTACGACGGCGCCATACACACGCCCTGCACCCTCCACTACGAAGCCGGCTTCAAGATCAGCGGCGGGGTGCACCGCGTGACGGACACCACCTGCCTGGCGCCAACTCTCCTCGACCTAGCCGGCCTGCCTTTGCCCGAAGGCTTCCAGACGCCGAGCGCGAAGCAAATCGTAACCGTAGTCGGCGCGGAATGGGACGATGCCGCCTTGCTCGACAACCGCTTCCACGCCCTGCGAACCGCGGAATGGAAGCTCGTGGAGCCCCGCGACCACCCAACCTGGACGCCGGAACTGTATCATTTGACCGACGACCCAGCCGAAACGAACAACCTCTACGGCAAGCCCGAGGCATCCAAGGCGCAGGCCGATTTGGCGAAGCGATTGCAGGCGTGGGAAGAGGCGTAGGCCCCTCCAAGAAACACGAATTGGGGCGCGTCGAAGGAACGGATAATGGATCGTTTCCGAAACGTTCTTCTGTACGTCGATCCGGCCAAATCGGCGGGCTCCGCATATGATCGCGCGATCGGGCTATGTAAGCTGACGGGCGCGAAGCTACGGTTGTTGGCGGTGACGCCGCAGCTTTCGGTTTACTTGCGCTACCCGCCTTTTTCGTACCCATCTCTTGAAGAGACATTGCGCAAGGACGCCGAGGAAAAGTTGCTGGGGCTAGCGGCGCAAGCGCGCGAATCCGGCGTCGACGTCACCACGACCACCCGCCACGGCAAGCCCTTCCTGGAAATCGCCCGCGAAGCTCTGGCTGCCGATACGAACCTGGTGATGCTCGACGTCCCCAGCGGCGACGGTGATGCGCACGCGACGGCGATGGGCCTGTTCCGCGTCTGCCCCTGCGCCGTGTGGGCTGTGCGTCCGCCAGCCCATGCCTACACCCGCATACTCGCGCCGGTCGACCCGTCAGCGCATGAACCTCGCGAGGCTGGCCTAAACCTCGAGATTCTCGAGACGGCCTCGAGCATCGCTGAGATCGAAGGCGCTCGCGTAGACGCGTTGCACGCGTGGAGCACGGGCCCAGGAGCGGAGCCGTTGGGAGACGAGATCCGCGACGCCGCACGGCTCTCGTTCGACAAGTTGATCGAGCCCTTCGACTTGCCGCCTGAGCAGGTTCACCTGATCGAGGGCGACCCGGCGGACGCCATCCGCTCCTTCGTACGGGACAATGGCGTCGACTTGGTCGTCATGGGCACGCTGGTCCGTACTGGGATCGCCGGCATCCTCATTGGCAACACCGCCGAGCGAGCCCTCTCGGCGCTGGACTGTTCCGTGCTGGCGCTCAAACCCACCGGCTTCGTTTCCCCCGTCGAGGAGGAATGAGCGCCCCGGCCGGCGCCGTGCGCTGGCATAGCCTCTCGGCTCAAGAGGCGCTCGGCAAACTTGATTCGAACGCTCGGGAAGGGCTTGCACCTGAGCAAGCTCGCCGGCGCCTCGCCGAGCACGGCCGCAACGAGATTCCACACCGCGCCGGCCGCAGCCTCGCCTACATCATCGCGGCGCAGCTGAGGGAGACGCTCGTCCTACTGCTGATCGCGGCAGCCATCATCAGCCTCGCGCTAGGCGACCAAACCGACGCGTACGTGATCGCCGCGATCGTCGTGCTCAACGCCGCGCTCGGGGCGCGCCAGGAGTACAAGGCGGAGCAAGCAGTGGAAGCCCTCGCTGCGCTCTCGACCCCAACCGCCTCACTACGCCGCGGCGGTCATGTGGTCGAAGTTCCCCTAGCCGAGGTCGCGCCGGGAGACATCGTGTTGCTCGAAGCCGGCGATGCGGTTCCTGCGGACTGCCGCCTGCTCGAAGCCGCGTCACTCACCGCCGATGAATCAGCGCTTACCGGCGAGTCCGTCCCGGTCGAGAAGCGAGCCCAAGCAGAGCTGCCCGAGGAGACGCCTCTAGCCGAGCGACGCACGATGGTTTATCGCGGCACAGCGGTGGCGGCCGGGCGAGGCGTGGCTCTGGTGGTCGAGACAGGCCTACGCACCGAGCTCGGCCACATCGCGAACCTACTGCAGAGCGTGAGCGAAGAACGCACCCCGCTACAACGGCGCCTCGACCGGCTGGGGCGAGTTCTCGTTGCAGCCGCGCTCGCTGTGGTCGCGGTCGTATTCGTCATAGGTCTAGCACAGGGTGAACAACTGGAACGCATGTTTCTGACAGCAGTGAGCTTAGCCGTTGCCGCTGCACCGGAAGGCCTGCCCGCGGTCGTGACCATTGCGCTAGCCCTGGGCGCGCAGCGCATGCTCGCCCGCAATGCTCTCATCCGGCGGCTGCCGGCGGTCGAGAGCCTGGGCTCGGTGACGGTGATCTGCTCCGACAAGACCGGCACGCTCACCGAGAACCGCATGAGCCTGCGCACCATCGAGCCGGTGGAACCCGAGGACGAAAATGGCCCGATGACTCGCCTGGCGCTGATGGCGGGCGCGCTATGCTCCGACGCCATCCTGGAAGGCGAAACTGCGCAGGGAGACCCCACCGAGGTCGCCCTCATTGAGGGGGCAGCGCGCGCGGGGCTGGACAAGAATAAGATCGAGTCCTGCGCGCCCCGCGTTGCGGAAGCGCCGTTTGATTCCGAACGCAAACGCATGGCGACCGCCCACCATACCGACGGCCTGACCGAACTACCCAGCCCTTCCACCTACGCCGTATTCGCCAAAGGAGCGCTTGACGCAATACTTGAAGTCTGCACGGCAACTCAATCAATCAATGGAGCAAAAGCTCTTGATGAAAAAGACAGGAAACGCATCGAAACGGAGCATGACAAGCTGGCCGAGGGTGGCATGCGGGTACTGGCCTTGGCCTGGCGACCGCTAGAAGCGCAGCCTCAATCGGGAGCGGAGGAACTGGAGCACGACTTGATCTACGTCGGGCTAGCGGGCATGCTCGATCCGCCTCGCCCCGAAGCCGCCGAGGCCGTCGCGACCTGTACCTCGGCCGGGGTGCGTACGGTGATGATTACGGGGGACCACCCCAAAACCGCCGGCGCCGTCGCAGTCGAAGTTGGCATTCCCTCCCCGCAAAACATCGCCCAGGGCGCCGACGTCCAAGCGGCATCGGACACCGACCTAGAAGCGCTCGCCGCGAAGACCAGCGTTTACGCCCGCGTCTCGCCGGAAGACAAACTCCGCATCGTCGCCGCATTGCAGCGCCAAGGCGAGATCGTCGCCATGACCGGCGACGGGGTGAACGACGCTCCGGCTCTGAAGCGCGCCGACGTAGGTGTGGCCATGGGCGTCACCGGCTCCGACGTTGCCAAAGAGGCGGCCGACATGGTGCTACGCGACGACAACTTCGCCACGATCGTCGCCGCCGTCGAGGAAGGCCGCGTCATCTTCGACAACGTACGCAAGTTCATCCGCTACCTGCTCTCAGCTAACTGCGGCGAGCTTTGGGTCATGCTGGCCGGCCCGCTCGTGGGGATGCCGACGCCGCTCGCGCCAGTGCAGATCCTGTGGATGAACCTGATCACGGACGGGCCGCCGGCGCTCGCGCTCGGAGTCGAGCCCGCGGAGAACGACGTGATGCGGCGGCCGCCGGCGGCGCCGGGAGACGGCGTCTTTAGCCACGGACTGGGGCGCGATGTCTTGTGGACGGGCCTCCTGATGGGCAGCGTCTCGCTGGCGGTCGCCTACTCCTATTGGAGCGACGGCCTGCCTCAGTGGCAGACGATGCTTTTCACGACTCTGACGTTCTCACAAATGGCGCTGGCGCTCGGAGTACGCTCGAGCAGCGAATCGTTCTTCCGGCAAGGGCCGTGGTCAAACTGGGCGCTGACGCTGGCTGTGGCGCTGTCGACCGGGTTGCAACTCGCGGTCGTCTATGCGCCCCCGCTGCAATCTGTCTTTGAGACGGTCGCGCTTTCGGCGAGGGACCTCGGAGTGACGTTGGCTGCGGGCGCATGCAGCCTGCTGGCGGTAGAGGCGGAGAAGGCTTGGAGGAGAATGAAAACAAAGAGGCGCGGATGAACCGCGCCTCGTGCTCTGATTTGTCGGGACGGACTAAAGCGTCTTCACGTACATGATCAGCGACTGCTTTTCCTCGTCGCTGAGCAGCTTCTCGAACGCAGGCATGCCGTTGCCGCCCTTGTTGAGGTTCTCCATCATGTTCGCTTCGCTGGCTTCCTTGCCGCTGGGCAGCTTGCCGTCCTTGATGCCGGCCAAGCCGGGCCCGATCTTCTTGTCCTTGCTGTCGGCGTTGTGGCACACCGCACACTTGGCTTCGAAGAGTTCCTTCCCGTCGTCGGCGCTCTGCGCCTGCGCAAGCGGCGCGACAACCGCAAAGGCCAAAGCGGCCGCCCACAAAGAAATTCGATGCATGTGTCTCCAGTCCTCCCGTCTGATTCAGGTACTTGTCAGTGTATCGCAACCCCGCGGGCGCGCCGGGTTTACGCTCCTATTCTTTTCGACGATATTCCAGCCCCTGACGTTTCGCACGAGTTCACGAGGCCCCGCGCACTTTCTGGTCGCGGACGCTACACTAGACCGTCTGTTCGAGGAGAACACAGATGCCAAAGTTCATGGGCGTAGCCCAGTACTCGAGTGAAGGCCTGAGCGGCCTGATGGAGGACGGCGCTGCCAAGCGGCAACGCGACGTCAAGGCCGCGATCAAGACGATCGGCGGCAAGCTCGAGGCGTTCTACTTCAGCCTGGGCAACGACGATTGCATCTTCATCGTCGACCTGCCCGACACACCGAGCGCGGCAGCTCTCTCGATCTTGGCCGGCGCGAGCGGTGTCGTGTCCGTCCAAACGACTGCACTGCTCACCGTGGCGGAAGCCGACGCCGCCATCGAGAAGGCCAAAGGCGCGCGCTACCGGCCTCCCGGCGGCGCGGAATAGGCGCGCGCAGAAGGCTTGTAAGCGCTTGCGCGGCCTAGTGCGCTGCGGTATCGTCTGCGGGTGATGCTGCGACGCATTCTTGCATCCGCGCTCCTGTTGGCGCTTTTCGCTCTCGCTTTCCGACTGTCGCGGCCGACCGAATCGGCCGCGCAAGAGCCCCCGTTACGCACTGTCGGCAAAATTGAGTCGATCAGCCTGATGCAGTACGGGCAGAGCTTCAATCACGGCTTTCCAGACATCATCCGAAGTAAGGCAGGCGACGACTGGGTCGCCTACGTCTCCGCCCGCCCCAAGGAGACGCCCGGGCCGCACAAGTACGACGACTACACCGAGGGCGACTTCATCGTCGTACGCCGTCGCCACGGGGGCGAGTGGGGCGACGAGCTCGTGCTCAATGACGATTTCGGCGTCAATTTCGATCCGAAACTCGCCGAAGATTCCGCCGGAAATGTCTTCGTTGTATTCGTCAGCCGCCGCAACAACGAGTTCGCGCTCTACTCGCGCCGCGTCGGGCCAGACCTCTCGCTCGGCAGCGAGACCAAGATCCTGACGGCGGGGCGGCTCGAGATGGAGCCGGACCTCATCGCCGACGAGACGGGTCGGCTTTGGCTAATTGCCCAAAGCTATCGTCGCGGCTCGATGGACATTGTCTTTTACACGCTCGAAGGCTCGGGCTGGCGGCAGATGCCGGACGTCTCCTCGACGCCGGCGCCGGAGTTTCGTCCGAACCTGGCCCTCGCGCCCGACGGAGCCCTGTGGGCCGCGTGGGACGCCTACGAAGACGGCAAATATCGCGTGAAGGCCGCCCGCTACGACCGCCAAGCCAACCGCTGGGGCGCCGCCCTCGACGTCCCAGGCGACGGCAAGCTCGACGCCTACGCGCCGGACCTCGGTGTAGACTCAGCCGGCCGGGTCTGGGTCGCCTACGCGCGCAACGAAGTACTGGAGGCCAAATGGGGCCGCCGCGGTCCGGCCAAGGGAGGGCCACCCCGGCCCACGACGCGTGTGGTCGTGCGCGATTCGGACGGCAAATGGAAATACCCCGCTGGCGGAGACGACCCGGGCTTCGTCCACAAAGGCGACCTGCCGCGCCTCGCCGTCGGCCCGGATGATTCGGTCTGGGTCGGTTTCCAGTTCTTCGCCGGCCACGTCGACTGGAAGGTCGGCATGGCTGCGCTCACAGCCGAAGGCTGGAAGCCCTTCGTCTTCGGCATGGACGAGCCGGTCGCCATCGACGGTCCGCCCAAGCGCGCCGACCAGTTGCCGTCGTTCTACATCCCCGAGCCAGGCCGGGCGGTCATTGCTTACCAACGCGGGCGCGGGACGTTCCGCAACCGCGACATCTACCTCCGTGAGGTCGCTTCCCCGCCCCAGGGCTTACCGCGGCTCGCGGCCTTCGCCGGCTCGGATCTGACCCCGCAGCCTCGTCTCGCCATGCGGCAGGCCGAGCGCCAACCCGTCTTCGACGGCCAAGCCGGGCGCTACCAGCTCTACTTCGGCGACCTGCACAACCATCTGCTGGTCGACGACGGTCACGAAGGCTCGGTCGACCAGCTCTTCAACTTCCACCGTGACCGCTTCGGCTCCGACTTCGGCGCGACGACCTCGCACGGTGACTCGAACAAGCTGCTCTACTCTGAGCTCGCGATCAACGACGCCCTGACCGAGGCCATCTATCAACCCGGCCGCTTCGTCGCCATCCCCGGTTTCGAGTGGACGCAGGGCGACTACGTCGTGCCGCGCGCCGGCCATCGCCACGCTATCTACGAGACCCCTGGCGGCAAGCTGTGGCGACCGACCGAGGGCATCTCGGACTCCATTCGCGAGTTCTCCGACCTGATGTCGAAGACCAACGGGATGATCTTCGCCCACCACATCACGCGGCCCCTTACCGGCGGCACTGACTGGAGCTACGTCAACATCAAAGTCGAGCCTGCGGCGGAGATGTGCTCATCCTGGGGGCGCTTCGAGTACTACCGTAACCCTGGGCACATAAATGGCGATGAAATCAAGGGTTGCTCGATGCAGGACGTCTGGAAAATGGGTTGGCGCTTGGGCGTGATCGGCGGCTCGGATGGCCACGACCTCTACGGCGCCCGCATCCAGGGACTGACCGGCGTTTATGCCGCGGAACTGACCAGGCCCGCCATTTTCGACGCCATCCGCAAGCGCCGCATCTACGCCACCACCGGCGACCCGATCGAGCTGGAGTTCAAGGTCGACGGCCACCTAATGGGCTCGGAAGTGGAGGCCTCGTCGGGGCCGCTGATCGAAGCGAAGGTGAAGGGCGTACGCCGCCTCTTGGCGGTCGAGGTGATCAAGTACCAGCAGGGGACGCCCTACCCCTTCCCCACCGCCTACCGCGCCGAGCTGGACGGTTCCGCCGAGGCCAAACTGCACTGGCGCGACCCGGATTTCGACCGCGACGCGCTTTACTACCTGCGCGTCACCCAAGAGGCAGACCCGGCCGTGGTCGCCCGTTACGCTGACTCGAAGCCCAACCCCTTCCCCACCGAGATGGCCTGGTCGAGCCCCGTCTGGGTAGACAAAAAGTAGCCGCCTCGGAGCGGACAAGCCACGCCACCCATCGAAGCCCACAATTGACTGTGGATTCAACTGTGGAATAGCATGTGGGCATGGCTACTGTCCAAATCGTGATCGACGACGACTTGCTTCGCCGCATCGATGCAGCCGCCTCCGAAGACGAAGTGAATCGCTCTCAGTTCATCCGTTCGAGCGTCGAACGCGATCTCAGAAGCCGGCAGATTGCGCTCATGGAGCGCCTGGAGCGAGAGGCGTACCAGCGCATCCCAGACGATCCTGAAGAGTTTCGCGTCTGGGAAGAGGAGGCCATGTGGCCGGACGAATAGAGCGAGGAGACGTCAGACTTTATCGGTTCTCGGCGCCGGACAAGGAACGCCCTGTCGTCGTGCTCACGCGCTCCAGCTCGATTCCCCACCTCAACCGCGTGACCGTTGCGCCAGTCTCGTCCACCATTCGTGGCGCGCTTTCCGAGGTCATCCTGACCGAGGACGATGGATTCAAACAGCCTTGCGCGGTTAATCTCCACAACCTCGTGACTGTCGATAGGCGAAAACTCGGCCGAAGGCTAACTTCTCTTAGCGCTGAGCAGATGGGCAAAGTCTGCGCTTCGCTCCAATTCGCCCTCGAGTGTGGGGCGTCCCCGAGCCTCATTCCTCCGGGCTCTCTGATTTAACCCACCCTTTACCTCCAAAGCACTAACTCTCTCCGCCCGGCGAGCGACTCTAGTCCCATGCCGCCCAGGTTCGCTCCGGCTCTGCTGTTCCTTCTCGCCTCCGTGCTCGACGCCGACGGCCCATCCGGCAAGGTCACTTCCGGCGGACAAGCCATTCCCGGCGCAACCGTCACGGCTCTCCAAGGCGACGTCGAGAAGACCGTCTATACCGATGAGCAAGGCCGTTACCAGTTCCCTGACCTGGGCGAAGGCGACTGGGCGCTCAAGGTCGAGATGTTTGGCTTCGCGACGGCGGAGCAGAGCTGGTCCGGCAACGCCTCCCCCCTGGACTGGACCCTCGAGCTGCAAACCGCACAGCCGCCGGAACGTGTGCGCCCAGGCCTGGGCCAAGAGGGCGCTCCCGGCAGGCGATTTCGGCAAGTGCAGGTGAACGTCGCCGACCAGGTTGCGGCGATGGAGGCGCAGTCGTTTGGCGCGGACACGCTCGACACCGCCCAACTGCAGCAAAGCGCCGGAGAATCGTTCCTCGTCAACGGCAGCGTGAGCCGCGCTCTCGACGCACCGCCCATGGCGCCTGGGTTCTTCGGCGGTCCCGGCGGCCCAGGTGGCCCCGGTGGACCTGGCGGGCCGGACGGCTTCGGCGGCCCGGGCGGGTTCGGCCAGCAAGGCGGCGATATCTTCGCCCAAGCCAACGGCGAGCAAGACGCCCGCGGTTCCGACTTTGGCGGACCGGGAGGAGGCGGTCCCGGGTTTGGCGGCCCAGGCGGCGGTGGGCCGGGCGGTCGCGGACCGGGCGGAGGTCCAGGCGGACGCTTCGGCAGCGGCCCTGGCGGCGGCGGCCCTGGCGGCGGTCCTGCCGGCCGGCGCGGCGCGGCCGGCCGCGGTCCCGGCGGACGCGAAGTGCCCGAGTTCATGCGCCGCCGCGCCGCCATGGTCTTTGGAAACCGCGCCAATCGTGGCCAGACGCCCATCCGCGGCAACCTCAGCTTCGACCTGCGCAACTCCGTCTTCGACGCCAAACCCTACTCGATCACCGGCGAGTCGATCGAGAAGCCTTCTTACGCGCAAAGTACCTTCAGCGCCTCCGTCGGCGGACAGCTCAAGATCCCCAAGCTCGTCACCGATACCAAGACGTTTTGGTTCTTGAACTATCGGGGTTCGCGCAGCCGGAACCCCTACAACGCCTTTGCCACCTTGCCCAGCGCGCTCGAACGCACGGGCGACTTCTCGCAATCCGTCGTCCGCGGCCCGGTCTCCATCTTCGACCCCGCTACGGGCGAAGCCTTCGCGAACAACCAGATCCCGCTCTCGCGCTTGGACCCCGCCGCGCTCGGGCTCACCGATTTCATCCCGCTGCCCAACCTGCCAGGCAGCGTGCGCAACTACCAGATCGTCTCCTCGGTCCCCAACAACAGCGACTCGTTCGGCGTGCGCATCATGCGGAGCGTCACCTCCAGGACCGCCTGGCCTTCAACTACAACGCACGCCTGCGCGACCAGAGCAACCTGCAACTGTTCGGCTTCGAAGACACCACCAACGGCAAAGGCCAAAGCGCAGCGCTCTCGTGGACGCGCAACATCAAGCAGAACGTCATCAGCAACGCGCGCTTCAACTTCAGCCGCGACCGCAACACCGTGCTGCCCTACTTTGCCTACGGCGAAGACGTCGCAGCCGTGCTCGGCATCCAGGGCTCCTCCCAAAACCCCATCAACTATGGTCCGCCGAACCTCTCGTTCACCAACTTTGGCAACCTCACCGACGCCGCTCCATCGCGCCGCGCCAATACGACCTTAGCCCTGGACGAAGGGCTCACCATCGTCAACGGCGACCATACGGTCCGATTCGGCGGAACCTTCCGCCGCATGTTGCTCAACAGCATCAGCGAGCAGAACGCCCGCGGCTCCTTCACCTTCTCCGGCGTCGCGACGAGCCAGTACGACTCCGCCGGCCTGCCCATCGCGAACACCGGATTCGACTTCGCCGACTTCCTGCTCGGCGCGCCGCAATCGAGTTCCATCCGCTTCGGCAACCCGGACACCTACTTTCGCGCCAATGCAATCAACGCTTATGTGCAGGATGATTGGCGAATCAGCTCCGGCCTTTCCCTCAATTACGGACTGCGCTACGAGTTCCAGCCGCCTTTTCGTGAGAAATACGGGCGATTGGCGAACCTTGACGTCGCGCCCGGCTTCACGGACGTGGCGGCGGTTCTCTCAGGCGAGTCCGGCCCCTATACCGGAGCCTTTCCCGCTGCTCTGATCGAATCGGACAAGAACAACTTTTCGCCGCGCATCGGCGCTGCTTGGAAACCCTGGCAGAAGCGCTCGACCGTCGTCCGCGCCGGCTACGGCATGTACTACAACGGCTCGGTCTACAACTCGGCCGCCTCGCGCCTGGCGCAGCAGCCGCCCTTCTCCGTCACCACCACGCTCGTGACCGGAGTCGACAATCTGCTCACACTCGCCAACGGCTTTGCCGCTTCGCCCGACGCCTCCATCCTCAACACATACGCCGTCGCGCGCAATTACCGCGTAGGCTACGCGCAGACGTGGAACCTATCGGTGCAACACAACTTGCCCGCGTCTCTGGTGCTCAGCGCCGCTTACCTTGGTACAAAGGGCACGCGGCTCGACATCCAACGCTCCCCAACCGCACCACGGCCGGCGTCGCCGGCGACGACCGCCAGATCGCGGACGCGGTGGGATTCACGTATGACAGCGCCGAGGGCAACTCCGTTTACCACGCTGGCCAAGTACGGCTGGTGCGCCGCTTCCGCCGCGGCATGGCGGGCAACCTGCATACACCTGGTCAAAGTCCATCGACAACGTCTCCACCTTCGGCGGCGGCGCGGCGGTGGTCGCGCTGTATGACGACAACCTGTCGCTCGAACGTGGCCTGTCGAGCTTCGACGTTCGGCATACGCTCTCCGCCGGGTGGGTCTGGACTTCGCCGATCGCGCAGGGCGTCTTCGGGCCGCCCCCGGAACACCTGTGGCAGCGCTTGCTCAAAAGCTGGACCATCACCGGCAACATCGCCGGCAACACCGGCACTCCGCTGACCGCGCAAGCGCTGGGCAACCAAGCCAATTCCGGCGGCTCGGGCGTCGTCGGCAGCGGGCGCGCGGATTCGACGGGCCTGCCCGTCACGCTCGCGGGCGCGTGGTTCAACCCCGCCGCGTTCACCACGCCGTCTGCAGGCCAGCTCGGCAACGCGGGCCGCAACACCATCCCCGGACCGGGCGTGTTCACCGTAAACATGAGCGTCGGCCGCAGCTTTCGCCTGGATGACAACCGACGCTCGCTCGAGCTGCGCGCCTCGAGCAACAACGCGTTCAACAAGGTCAACATCAGCCGGCTCGCGACCACCGTCAACGCGTCCAACTTCGGCCTGCCCACCGCCGCAGGCAACATGCGCACCATTACGCTCAGCATGCGAGTGAGGTTCTGATGAAGAACGCAAATCGTACAGGCGCTCTCGTCGCGGCGCTCCTCCTCATCGCCGCCGGACTTCGCGCGCAACAAGACGGCGAGCTGTTCACGTTCGAGACCACCACACGCCTCGTCATCGTCAACGTGGCCGTCCAGGACCGCGACGGCAAGCCCATCGAAGGCCTCACCGCCGACGACTTCCGCGTCCTCGAAGACAATGACCGACAGAAAATCTCTGTCTTCGAATTCCAGCGCATGCAGGACCAGCCGCTCACGCCGCTGGCTCCAGCCGAGCCGCGGGCAGAGGACGCCGAGCGCCCGCGCCTCGATACCGACATCACGCCCACTACGGCCGGCAAGGTGCTCTACAAAGACCGCCGCCTGCTCGTGCTCTTCTTCGACTTCTCCTCCATGCCCGCCGAGGATCAGATTCGGGCCCAAAAGTCCGCAATCGACTTTCTCGACGCCCGCATGACCGAGTCCGACCTCGTCAGCATCATGACCTATTCGAGCGAGCTCAAGGTCGTGCAGGACTTCACCGCCGATCGAGAACTGCTGCGCGACATCGTATCCTCGTTTCGCGTCGGCGAAGGCAGCGAGCTCGCCGACTTGTTCGAGACCGACTCCGAGCTGATGGAAGACGACGGCTCCGCCTTTCAGGCCGACGAGACCGAGTTCAACGTCTTCAACACCGACCGCAAGCTCTCCGCGCTCGAAGACGCCGCGCGCATGCTGGCTTCGCTCCCGGAGAAAAAGGCCCTCGTATACTTTTCCTCCGGAGTCGGCCGTACCGGCGTGGAGAACAACTCGCAGCTACGCTCCACCATCAACGCCGCCGTGCGTGCCAACCTGTCGTTCTATCCCGTCGACGCCCGCGGCCTTGTCGCCGAAGCTCCGGCCGGCAACGCAAGTCAAGGCTCCGCCCGCGGCGTCCATCTTTTCCGGCCGCGCTCAGCGCCAGCGCGGACTACGCTTCGAGAACCAACAAGAGACCTTGGTCACCCTCGCCGAAGACACCGGCGGCAAGGCCCTGCTCGACAACAACGACCTCGCGCTCGGCATCGTCCAGGCGCAGCAAGCCATCTCGAGCTACTACATCCTCGGCTACTACTCCACCAACCCCGCGATGGACGGACGCTTCCGGCGCGTCAAAGTGGACATCCCTGAGTTCCCCAAAGCCAAGCTCGACTACCGTTCCGGCTATTTCGGTCCGAAAGACTTCGAACACTTCACCTCGTCCGACAAGGAACGCCAACTCGAAGAAGCTTTGCTGCTCGGCGACCCCGTCACCGACCTCACCCTCGCGCTCGAGGTCGACTATTTCCGTCTGAACACCGACCGCTATTTCGTCCCGATCGCGGTCAAAATTCCCGGCTCCGAGCTCGAGCTCGCGCGCAAAGGCGGCAACGAGTCCACCCGTATCGATTTCATCGGGCAAGTTCGCGACATGCGCGGCATCATGCTCGGCGTGGTGCGCGACGAGATCCAGGTCGACTTCGACAAGGAAGCCTCCAGCCAACTCGGCGCTCGCAACCTGCAGTATGATTCCGGCTTCACCCTGCCGCCCGGCCGCTACCGGCTCAAGTTTCTCGCCCGCGAGAACGAGACCGGCAAGATGGGCACGTTCGAAACGTCCTTCGAAGTTCCCGACCTGGGCGAGCAAAAGGAGCAAGCCCGCCTGAGCTCGGTGATCTGGGCTTCCCAGCGCGAGGCGGTCAAGGAAGCCGTCGGCGGCGCGAAGGTCGCCAAGAAGCTCGTCAAGCAACACCCGCTCATCCACGACGGCGAAAAGCTCATCCCGTCCGTCACGCGGGTATTCCGCCGCGACCAGCCCCTATACGTCTACTTCGAGCTCTACGACCCCGGCGCGCAGAACCAGCGCGACGTCGTCCCCAACGTCGCCGCCGCGGTCAGTTTCTTCCGCGGCGGGCGCAAGACCTTCGAGTCCGAGCCCGTCCGCGCCGACGTCTACACTAAAGAGCGTCGCTCGGTTCCGGTCGAATTCCAGATCCCGCTGAGCCAACTGCAGCCCGGCCGTTACGAAGTGCAGCTCAGCGTCATCGACGAACAAGGCAAAAGTTCGCCTTCCGCCGTGCGCCGATTATCCTGTTACCCGAGCGCCCGGCGCCAGCGCCCGTGCCTGCGGAGGAGTAGCTGGCACGCAACTTGCTTGCCGACTGCGCATGAGAGCTTCGACTGCACTCTTCCTCTTCCTTGCCGGCTGCGGATCAGGGCCGCAAAACCCGCCCCAAACCCCGCCTGCCGAAGCCGCAGCCCCCTTCGTCGTCGCCGACGACGCCGGCTGGTGCTGGTTTGAAGACGAGCGCGCGCTCGTTTCCGGCGACACGCTCATCGTCGGCTCGGTCGCTTCCGGCCGCCGCGACCCCGCGCGAAAGGGCGACATCCAGGTCACCGTCTACGACCTCTCCTCCGGCGCCGCCCAGACGATCGAGCTGCATGACCAGCTCCAGCTCGACGACCACGACTCCCCCGCCCTGATCGAGCGCCCCGACGGACGCTTCCTCGCCGTCTACGCCCAGCACGGCAATGAGAACCACTTCTACTACCGCGTCTCCGAGCCCAATCAGCCCGCCCAATGGGGCCCCGAGCGGCAGTACGTCCCAAGCGAACCCACGCGGCTCACCTACCAGAACCTCTACCTGCTGCGCGACGAGAACCAGCCCAAGGGTCGCCTCTACGACTTCTTCCGCGGCCTGCACAACTCCTATAAGCCCAGCTACGTCTACTCCGACGATTGGGGCGAGACCTGGCAAACAGGCGCGGTCGTCATCCACGTCCCCACCGAGTATCGCCACCGGCCCTACGTCAAGTACGCCTCCGACGGCCAAGCGTCGGTCCACCTGTTCTACACCGAGGGCCACCCGCGCAATTACGACAACAGCGTCTATCACGTCGTCTACAGCAAAGGCGAGCTCCATGGTTCGGACGGAACCGCCATCGCCAAGCTCGACCAGGGCCTCGAGCGGCCGGAGCAAGGCACGCTCGTCTTCGCCGGCGACCCAAACAACGTCGCCTGGGTGAGCGACCTCCAACTCGACCCGCAAGGCCGTCCCGTCGGCGTCTTCTCTGTGCAGAAAGATTCCGCCGAACTGCCCGACGGCGTGGCCGGCGAAGACCTGCGCTACCACTACGCGCGTTGGGACGGCGAGCATTGGGTCGAGCACGAGCTCGCCTACGCCGGCGGCAAGCTCTACCCTGGCGAAGACGACTACACGGGCAACATCGCGCTCGACCCCGCCAAGCTCGATACGGTCTACTTCTCGTCGGACGCCGACCCCGCGACCGGCGCCCCGCTCATCAGCGCCGCCGACGGCAAGCGCCACTACGAGATCTTCCGCGGCCATACCGAAGACGGTGGGGCCTCGTGGAACTTCACCCCTGTCACAAGAGACTCGACGCTCGACAACATCCGCCCGCTGTTGCCCTCCGCTCCCGCCGGACGGCGCGTCCTGCTGTGGTTGCGGGGCGAGTACCGAGCCTACACCGACTTCGACCTGCAAGCCATGGCGCTCCGCCTCGATTGAGCGCGCGCGTGCTAACATCACCCGGAAATGCGAAAGATCGCACTGCTCGCGCTCTTCACCGGCCTTTTGAGCGCCGCCGACGGCCCGCAGCCCCCGGCGATCGA
>JAWKHJ010000038.1:0-31989 GCA_041394905.1 Bryobacterales bacterium
AGCGCAGCAAAGGCGAAGATCGGGTACGGCAGGTCGTCTGAGGGCACCCCGGCCAGCTTGCCGAAGAACAAACTGAAGACGACCATCGTGAAGAACGGCTGGATGACCGCCCACCCGGCGCCAAGCGCGGTTTGCTTGTAGCGCACTTTGATGTCACGCCAAACGAGGAAGTAGATCAGCTCGCGATAGCGCCACAGCTCCGCCAAGCCCAGTGCGCTCCAGCCCTCGGAGGGCTCGATGCGCAGGACGTGACTGGCGGAAGACGGAGGGGGCTGAGACTGTCCCTCGCTGCTTTTGCGCAGTGAGGTCAGCCTGTCGATCACAGGTGCGGTGGACATGTGCGGGGTTTTCGAGAGGGCCGGCTATTGCCGCAAGGCGCGCTGACTATACGCGTAGTGCCCCAAGACGGCTGCGTCCGGGCTGACGTCGTTGACGATCGAGCCCAGTATCGAGAGCCCATCCTGGCGCAGGAGGTTGGTGGCTGCGAAGGCGTGGTCGCGCGAGGTCTGGCCGGCGCGGAAGATCAAGACGACGTCGTCGCCGTAGCGCGCCATGATGCGCGCATCGGTGAAGCTCAGAACAGGGGGGGTATCGATCAACACCATGTCGAACTCTCGCTTGAGGCGTTCGAGCAAGGCGCGAAACTCGCGGCTGTGGAAGGGTCGCGCCGCATTGGCCACCGCCGGGCCGGCCGGCAAAACCCAGACGTTCTCGATCGCCGTCTCCTTCGCCAAGCCCTCGCGCGGCAGGCTGTCGATGTCCGTACCGCCGCTCACCAGGTCGGTCAGGCCCCAGCTCATCGAGACGTCGAATATCTCCTGCTGACGCGGGCTGCGTAGGTCGGCGTCGACGACCACCACCGAGCGGCCGATCTCGGCGACGGCCAGCGCCAAATGACTGACCGTGGCGCTCTTGCCTTCGCCCGCTTCCGGGCTCGTAAAGATCAACGCCCGGCCGGGCTGCTCCTTCATCAACAGCGACGTCAACGCCGAGCGGAACGCCTCAACCAGCATCGGCGAGCTCGGCTCGCTCCACGACTGGAGGTGCGGGTCGAGCGCTGTCTTCTCGTCCCCGCCTTTTAGGCTCAGCGGCTTCTTCTTCTGTCGCTTTCCGCCAATTAGCCGCCGCCCGTCCGCATTCGACGCCGCAATCGACGGGATTGCGCCGAGCTCTGGAATGCCGAGCAATCCCGCTGTCTCTCCCGGTCCACGCAAACGCGTTTCCGAAGAATTCCGTAGAAACACGAACATCACACCACAGAACAGCCCCGTCGCCGCGCCCACCATGGCGCTCTGTGACGGGTTTGGGCTGTAAGGTCGCGAGGCGAGCTCGGCAGGGTCGACGATGCGCGTGTTGCTGCCCGTCATCGCCGAAGCCACGCTCGCTTCTTTCACCCGCTGCGCCATCGAGCGGTAGATGCTCTGCTCGGTCTCGACCTCGCGCTTGAGCATGTTGTAGTAGATCAGCTTCTCGCTCTGGTCGAGCACCAGGTCTTCCTGTTGCTGGTAAGCCTCCTGGACCAGTTCGTTGCGCAGTTTCGCGACGCTAAATTCGCTCTGCACGCTCTCGATCGCGTTGTGCCGCGCCGTCTCGAGCGCCGATTCCAGGTAGCCGATCTCCGCCTTGAGCTCCTTCACCTTCGGGTGCCCTGGCGCGAGCGTGGTTTCCAGCTTGGCCAACTCGGTCTGGCGTTGTGCGAGCTGTTGCTCGAAGGTCTGCACGGCGCCATCGGCGCGCACCTCGGGCAACGCCATCGGACTCTTCTCGTTCGAGACGCGGTAGCGCGAGTTGTCGATGAACATCTGCCGCTCAGCCATCGCCAAGTCGGCCTGCAACTGCCGTAGCCGCGCGTCCGCTTCACCCGAGAGCGAAAGACCCGACGACTTGGCGTACTGCAACAACTCGTCCTCGGACTTCTGTAGCTTGCGCTTGATCTCTTCGAGTTGCTCGTTGAGCCAGGCCGTCGTTTCCCGGAACGATTCCAGGCGGCCGGCGACCGTCTCCTCGATATAAGTCTGCGCCAAAGTGTTCGCGAAGTCCGCCGCGACACGTGGGTCGGTCGACTCCGTGACGATCTCGACAATGCGCGTCGAGCGCGGATTGCGCACGATGACACTGCCTGATGCGTGATTGATGGCATCGGCGCGAGTCGGCGGGGGTTTCAGCGGCGGAAGCCCGGCCAATGCCAGTAGGTTGGTCAACTGATCCCGCTGCAACACACCCGGCGCGGCTTCCTTGTTGGCGAGCTTCTCGCGCACGAGCGTACGCAGTGACTTGCTCTCCAGCATCTTCATCTCGGTGAGCAGTTTCGACTCTTCCGAGTAACTGCGCGACTTCATGTCGAAGTCGCCCATGTTCAAGAAGCTCTCGTTGATCTCCTGCACCTCGAGCGACGCCACGGCGCGGTAAATCGGCGTCTTGGGCAGCGTGTACATCCAACCCAGCGCTCCGCCCAAAAACAGGAACAGGAACAGCGTAAAACGGTTCTGGTAGAGCGCCTGCCAATACTCGAGCAGCGTGTTCTGCTCCGGACCACCCGGGCCTCCGCCGTCGAAGGAATCCGGCATCACCTCGATGATGCGCGGCGGCGCCATGTAGCGCGCGCCCGAAGCCTGCTGCGGCTGCGGGCCGTAGTAGCGGTTGGGTAACTCTGGGGGGCCGCTTTGCATCACGAGTTCACTCCGGACCAGCGCGGACTACCGGCCCAGCCGGAAGATCGCCATGCCCGTGCCGATCGTCAACGCCGTCGTCATGCCGATCTTCGCCGCCTTCTTCATCTTGCTGCCCGGAACGTGCAGGATGTCTCCAGCAAACAACTGCAGATCTTCGTCCTCGCCGGACATGATCTTGTTGAGATTTACCGGAATCTCTTTCCGCATAGCGTCGTCCGTTGGCCGCAAGATTCGCGCGTGCTTCGGAGCGCCGCCGTTCGCCACGCCCTCCGCCATCGCGATGGCGCGCATCACGGAGACCTTCTCCTTGACGCCCAGCACGAACCCGCCGGCGCGGTTCACCTGGCCGAGCACGTAAACCAGCTCGCCTTCCGGCACGTTGATCACGTCGTGCGGACGCACTAGCATCGTCGCCGCGTCGGCGCGCGCTCCCAGCAGGTCCTCCGTCGAAATTTCGACGGAGCTCGTCTCCCCGTTTGGGTCGAGCTTCGCCTCCGGGAGGGGAATCTTGCCCTCGCTCAGATGACGCGTCAGCCGAACACGATAGCCCGCCGTCGACGTCAACCCGCCGGCCATCGAGATTGCCTCCATCAACGTCGTATCGCGCACGATCTGCTGCAAGCCCGCTTGCCGCACTGCGCCCAGCACTGAAACGGGCTGGCTCCGGAAAGTCGTGACTGTGATGGCCGCTTCGGGGTCCAGGAAGAACGGGCGCAGCTTGCGTTCGATTAACGCCTCGGCGTCGCGCACCGAGAGCTCGCCCACCTCGACCATCCCGATCATCGGCGCCTTGATGCGACCTTCTCCGTCGACCCGATAGGGCCGCTGGCTGATCTCCGGCGCATCCTTGACCCACAGCGAGAGCTCGTCCCCCGCTCCCAGGCGGTACCCCGGGTTCGTCACGTCCGGGGTCGACGGAACCTCCGACGGCTCGTCCGCAGGCGGCTGAACCCCCGCCCTTGTCGCCGCGAAGCGCTCTTGAGCGAACAGCGGAAAGCAGACAACGGCCAGCGCGAGCATCACGCTGACGAGGCAGTGTTTTCTCAACATGTCAGTTGGAGGGGAGAGCCGACCTCGAACGCCGAACTGGCGCCATCACAGCCGGACGATGTGGGGCTTGCGGAAAGCCTTCAAGCGATTCCGCGTATCGACGATCAGCGGCGCATCCTCGACGAGCTGCGCGTAGTCCACCCCGTCGTGGTCCGTCACTAGGATCACGCAGTCGGACTCGCGCACCTGCGCCAACGGGATCGCCTCGAGCGTCTCGCCGTCCACCCGGAACGTGTCCGTGAAGGCGTCGCTGAACACGACGTCTCCGCCGAAGCGCCGTAGCCGGCGAATGATGTCCAGCGCCGGCGATTCCCGCGTGTCGCTTACGTTCTTCTTGTAAGCCACCCCAACCACATGGATGCGCGATCCCCGAATTGGCTTACCCGCGTCGTTCAAAGCTTCCTGGACGATCGAAACCACCGTATTCGGCATGCGGGCATTGATCTCGCCCGCAAGCTCGATCAGGCGCGGTTCGCCGCCGGCCTGCTTGCTCTTCCAAGACAGGTAGAACGGATCGACGGGGATGCAATGCCCGCCCAAACCCGGCCCCGGATAGAACGGCATGAAGCCGAAGGGCTTGGTCGCCGCCGCCTCGATCACTTCCCAGACGTCGATGCCCATCGTGCGGCACAGCATCGCCATCTCGTTGGCGAGGCCGATGTTCAGCATCCGGAAGGTGTTCTCGAGCAGCTTCGCAGTCTCGGCGACTCGCGCGGAGCTGACCGGCACCACGGTGTCGGTGGCCATGCTGTAGAACAGCCGGCCCATCTCAGTGCAGGCCGGCGTCACGCCGCCCACCACCTTTGGGATGTTGTTCGCGCCGAAGGTGGGGTTGCCCGGGTCGATCCGCTCCGGCGAGAAGCACAGGAAGAAGTCCTTGCCGGCCTCCAGCCCGGAACGGCTCAGCATCGGCAGGATCAGCTCGTCCGTCGTACCCGGGTATGTCGTCGATTCCAGCAGCACGAGCATTCCCGGACGCAGCGCCGCCGCCAAATCCTCCGCCGCGGAAATGACGAAGCGCATGTCCGGTTCGCGTGTCTTCCCCAGCGGCGTGGGTACGCACACGCTCACCACGTCACAGTGCGCCAGAAGCTCGGCATTCGTTGTGGCGCGGAAGCGCCCGTCGGACACGATCTCTGCGACTTCCTTCGACGCAACGTCGGAGATGTAGCTACGCCCCGCCGCGAGCTCTGCTACCTTGGCCGCGTCCTTCTCGAAGCCCATCACGCGCAGGCCGCGCCGCGCGATCTCGACCGAAAGCGGCAAGCCTACATAGCCCAGGCCGATGACGCCTGCGACAGCCGTCCGGGAGTTGAGCCTCTCGCGCAACTCCTCGATTGGCGCCCGCACAGCAGCGGAAGACGACGCAACGGTTGCGCCCGCGAAAGGATCGCTCGGAGAAAGCGGTGATATGGACATATGGGAACCTGGGCGCGAGAACGCCCTTCGGAGACGCGGCGAAATGACGCCCGGTCGGGCGCGCCGGCTAGTTCAACTGCGCTTCGGAGATGACCGGGATGGGCCCGGCTTTGACGACTTCAACGGCGGCCTGATCGATTTCCACCGCAACGGATCGGCCCAATAGCGTGACCGAAACCACGAGCCGATGGCGCTGCTTGAAGCGCGCCAAGATGCCCGTGACGCCCGCCAGCGGCCCCTGCCGCACACGCACGGTGCAACCGACATTCAGGAACGGATGCGGCGACACGTCGTTCGCGTGTCGAATCAAAGCCCGCACCCGGTCGACTTCGAATGGGTCCACTGGGGCCGGACGGCCCTGGAACTTCACGATCCCGCGCACGCTCGGGATCTCCAAAACACCCAATCGCTCAGACAGGGCAAAACGGCTGAAAACGTACTGCGGAAACAGCGGCAGGCTCACCGTTCGGCGCTTCCGGCCCCACTGGCGGGAAGCGTGGTAGTAAGGAAAAAATTCTTCAAAACCCTTGAGCCGCAGACTCTCGGCGACTCTCTTCTCGTGCTGTGGCTTAACAACAAGCGCATACCAGTCACGCGTCGTGGCTGTAGTCATCTCCCCCCCGACTTTGGCTGGATTAAAAATTCAGTCAATAGACCCGGCGTTCACGAATTCCCTCACGTCCATAACCTTGCTGGGCCGGACCAGGCCAGGGCCAAGCAAGTTGAGCGTTGATGGTGGAATGAGCCTTCTAAAGGTGGGCCGGCCTCGCGAATTCCGTTCCCAAGGGGGGCTTTGAGACAGCGCTCACGCGATGCGAAGTGTCAAAACCTCGCCGCCAGATCCTCTCTCTCCCACTCATGTATCCGGCGATTCGAGGTTGCGCGGCGCTCATTCGTCGCCGCGTCACACCACCGGAATTCGGTATAGGTATTTCGTATCAGAGTTTCTCTGGGTGTGTCAATGAAAAAATACGCGAAATGCACTATGGAATTCCGATGCTCCTTGCAAAGATAGAACCACTAGGACCGAAGTCCTAGGACCCCTCCCGCAGGATGGTAACCATTTTCTTTTCAATAGTTTCCTGGTGATCACGATGCAAGGAATCCCGCTTCATAATTTCGGATGCCCAGGACCCATTTAACGACTGCGACTCGGAGAATCACAACCAGAAAGCGCCACTAGCGTTTCGGGCGAAATCACGTGGTTTCCCTACATTCTCGAGGACTTGAAACATCGGCCAAATCCAAGACGGAAGATCGGTCCGAGCACTCACCCCAGAGCCCGGGGCCATTGCCGACGACGTAACGTCGCCGCAACGGAGTTCTCAGCGGCGGAGCGAATATCCGTAGGCGCGTTCCTGATCAGGACGAGAACTTCGGCGACGAATGTTTATGCTCGCGGTTGCGCGGGTGCCTTATTACTCGGCGAGAACCGCCTCGACCAAGAAGCAGCCGTTCTGACGTCACAGATCGCGCATGAGCCGGCCGATTCGCTCGAGCGCGAGCTCAATCTTCTCGTAAGCGGTGGCGTAGCTGAACCGCAAGTAACCTTCGCCGTACTTTCCAAAGCTGTCACCGGCAAGGCAGGCAACGCCTGCATCCTGCAAGATGCGATTTGCGAGCTCTTTCGACGGGATACCGGTCTCCTCGACATTGGGGAAGGCATAGAAGGCGCCACCAGGCGTCGCACAACGGAAGCCCCGAATGGCGTTGAAGCCTCCGACGATCAGGTCGCGCCGCCGTTTGAACTCCGCAACCATCTCGTGTACGGTGTCCTGCGGACCGCGTAGCGCCTCGATCGCCGCGCGCTGCGTGAAGCTCGCCGTGTGCGACACCGAGTTCACCATCAACAGGCAAACCGGGTCGACGAGCCACTTGGGCAGTACGCCGTAGCCGATCCGCCACCCAGTCATGCGATGCGCCTTGGAGAAGCCGTCCAAGATGATCGTCTTTTCCGCCATCCCTTCCACGGAGGCGATCGAGAACGGTTTTTCGTCGAACCAGATCTGTGAGTAGATCTCGTCGGAGAGGACAATCAGGTCGCGATCACGCACCATTTCCGCGATCGCGCGCATGTCCTCCTCAGGGATCGCGCCGCCCGTTGGGTTCTGCGGAGAGCACAAGATGACCATCTTGGTGCGGTCGCTCAGAGAATCGCGAAAGCGGTCGAGATCGAGCGAGAAGCCGCGTTCCTCAACCAAAGGCATGGGCACGGGGGTGGCGCCGCAGAAGTTGATCGTCGACTCGTAGATCGGGAATCCCGGGTTGGGATACATCACCTCGTCGCCGGGCTCGAGCAGCGCGAGCATTGGAAAGAACAGGACCGGCTTGGCGCCGGGTGTGACCACCACCTGCGCCTGGTCGACCGGAATGCCGCGCGAGAACGAGATGTGGTCCGCGATGGCTTGGCGAAGGTCCGGGTCGCCCTGTGTTGGACCGTACTTCGTGTAGCCGGCGTCCAGCGCTCGTTTGGCGGCCTCCACCACGTGGGGAGCGGTGGAAAAGTCGGGCTCCCCGATCTCCATGTGGACGATATCGCGGCCTTGCGCCTCCAGAGCGCGCGCCTTGACCAGGACATCGAAGGCGCCTTCACCGCGGACGTTTGTCAGGCGGGAGGAGAGTTGCATGACGATTCCGAAGAGGATAGCATCGCCGGTCGGGAGCTAGCCCCGGATGTCACCCACAATCCGCCGTCTCATCATGTGGAGATCCCGATCGCCAACGGCGCGATGAAGAACCAGTTGACGGCGGGCGCGAGTTCGAGCAGACGGTCGCGTCTGAGATGGACCTCGCATTCGAGAGCGGCCCCTCGAAGATCTACCGAACAAGGGGAAGCCTGTAGCTCCCAACAAAGGCTACGGTCTGCGTTTCGCTACAATCATCGGAAACCCAATGCCTAATCAAGTCAACGGAGTCAAATTCGTCCTCACGTCCCCCGACACCGAGTCGACCGAGCAGGCGTTCAGCCCGTGGAAGCAGATGGTCTACGCATCCGCTCCGGCGCGGTACGTTCCTCGCGCGTTCTACAAGAAGAACCTCGCGAAGGAGTGGTACCCAGACGGCTCGGCAAAGGTCATGCCGTACGGCGTCCGCGTGACCGAGGAGATTCTCGGCCGCGAGTTCGGTCCGGAGAACGTGGTCGTCTGCTATCCGGACGACCTCGACAAGTTCGTCGGCCCCGACACGGTCGCGGTCGGCGTGGGCGCGCACAACCCGATTGGGACGGCGTTTTCGACGGGTGTCTACTCGAATATCTTTGGCTCGACCGCGCGGCCGATCAACGCAGCGGAGTCCGAGCGCGTCTACCTGCATCCCTCAATCCGGCGCTACCGGCCCAAGGTGATCGTCGGCGGCGCCGGCTCTTGGCAGATCGAAAAGACCGGCAACCAGGAGCGTCTCGGCATCGACTGCATCATCAAGGGCCGCGCCGAGAGCGTGATCCTCGAGCTGTTCCAGAAGGCTTGGAATGGCGAAGCGCTACCGAAGGTGGTGGACGCGCCGGAGCCGTCTCCTGACCAGCTCGTCATTCCGCGCAAGCGTTCGACGTACGGCATCGTCGAGATGACCCGCGGTTGCGGACGGCAGTGCGCATTCTGCTCGCCCACGCTCGAGACCCGCATCTCGGTGCCGACGGACCAGGTGCTCGAAAGCGTTCGCGCCAACACGCGCAACGGCGGCAAGATCATCTTTCCCGTCTCCGAAGACATCTTCATCTACGGGGCGGCGGCGCCGTTCTACATTCCGAATCCGCACGCGATCATCAACTTCTACGAGTCGATCGCGCGCGAGCCGGGCGTCGAGTACTTGCCGCTGTCGCACGCGACGATCGCGCCGGCCGTGGTGAACCCGCATCTCATCAAGGAGATGTCGGACATCCTGCTGCGTAAGTCGGCTCTGCGGAATCGCAACTCGTCGCACCCCGACGGACGCTTCCTGGCGCCGCTGATCGGCATCGAGACGGGATCGCCCCGCCTTGGCGCTTTGACCATGTCCGGCAAGTCGCTGCCGTTCGACATCAAGGACTGGCAGGAGATCGTGGTCGAGGGGACGAACATCCTCAACCAAAACAACTGGTTCCCGGTCTACACCTTCATCATCGGATTGCCTGAGGAGACCGAGGAAGACCTCAAGCAGTCGCTCGACCTGCTGCATCGCCTCAAGAACAACCACGTGCTCTACGTGCCGTCAATCTTCACGCCCCTCGAGGAGACGCGCATGAAGGACGGCAAGCCGCTCAAGTCCAAAGAGCTCACGCAGTTGCAGTGGGAGTTCATCATGACGGCCTGGAAGCAGAGCCGCGACTTCGGCGAGATGCGCGACCGCTCGCGCTCCTACTTCCGCGTCGGCACGAAGATCTTCTACTATCTGCGCGGAAAGCACGTGCACGGCAAGGTGTTCAAGTGGCCGGCCATGCGCTTTGCTGGAGTTTCCGAGGACAAGCTCTCCCAACATCTCTATCTCAACTGGGACAAGGAGCCAAACAACGTCGCCGAGACGCCCCGGCTGATCCCCAAGCACCGCAAGCAAACGCTCGAAGAGCTGCGTGCGATCAACGACTTCCAACCGTTCAACGTCTACGGCGCGGGCCGCGACAAGGAAGCGGACGAGGCGGGCAAAGAGAGCCCGTTCCGCATCCTCTCGAGCTTCGGCTCGAACGGAAATGGGAATGGAAATGGGAGCAAGCCCGCGAAGCCGGTGGAGGAGCCGGTGGCGGGAGACTAAGCCTCCGGCCGATATCCGCGACAAACGGCGACAAAAGCGGGCGCCGTGTTCCGTTTTGGAACGAAATCCACAGAGGCTTCAGCGCAATGTGCGAAGCCTCTGTTTTCATTATCGCCCGCGGTTGCAAGCTCTCAGATCTCGCCGCGGTAGTCCTCGAGAGCCACACGCACCAACTGGCTGCGGGTGCGTACGCCCGTCTTGGCGAAGAGTTGCTGTAGGCTGCTTTTGACCGCGCTCTCCGAGACCGAAAGCTCGGCGGCGATTTCCTTATTGGAGCGGCCTTCCACAAGAAACCGCAGCACGGACTTGTCACGCTCGGTCAGGCGAGCTTTCGATTGGGTAGCGGTTGAGACCAGCGACTGCAAATAGGACTGGTCGATCAGGATCCGGCCGGTAGCGACCTCGCGAATGCTCGCGTGCAGGTCTTCGGGCGGCTTTTGCTTGTGGAAGACGCCGGCGACGCCCATCTTGATGAACCCAAGTGCGTGCTCGTCCGGCAGTCCGGCCGTCACGAGCAGGATGCGGCAGTCGAGCCGCGCCTCCCGCAGCCGCGCCACGAAGTCGAGGGTGTTCTCCTCGCCCAGGTCATAATCCAGGATCAGAATATCCGGTTTGAGGCGTTGCAGGTCTTCCCAGCACCGATCGGTCGAACCCGCCGTACCCACAACATCGATCGTCGAGTCGCTATCGAGCAAACGCGCCAGGGCCTCACGGAACAACGCGTGGTCGTCAAGAATGTAGAGCCGGACTGGAGAGGGCGGATTCATGATCGTCCACGTCGCGCGAACCGTTCTCACGGATGATGGCCAGTATCGCATCGAAGCGACATCCGGATTCCGTCGGCTGATAAACCAGATCCCCGGAGAAGCTGCGCATCAAGGCTCTCGAGACGTACAGGCCAAGGCCGGACCCGTCCGCGTTGGCCCGGAACGGATGAAATAGGTCCTGCGGGTGCTGCACCCCAACGCCGGTGTCGACAAACGAGGCCACCACTCGGCCGTCACGCTCGTAGACTTGCACCGACAAGCGCCGTTCGTCCGCCCCGGCGACCGCGCGAAGCGAGTTCTGCGCGATGTTCAGGAACGTTTGCATCAGCGCATGCGGCGCCCCGCGCACGAGCGTGTTCGCGGGCACTCGAATGTCCCACTCGATCTCGCCGTCGATGTCCGCCCAGTCCGGCTCGATTACGATGCGTAACTGATCCAGCAGTTGCCGCACCGTTGCTGACTCGGCCCGGAAGCGCTCATCGTGGAGCTTGAACGACGCAACGGAAGCGAGTCCGTTCACCAGGACCTGCAGGGCTTCGAAGTCGTCGTTGCGTTGGAGCGCGGGCAAGCGCTTGAGATTCGACGCCACCACCGAGATCGCCGAGCACATGTTGCGGATCTCGTGGGACACCGCGCCGGCAAGCAGTTGGTTGTACTCGCGCAGTTGCTGCAGGTTCTCATGCTCCCGATCGCGGACTTCTTCTGACGTATCGACGATGACCGCAGCCAAGCAGCGCCCGTCGCCCGAGCCATAGGTCGAGAACCAAGTGGTGACAGGAAAGCTCTCACCGCTGACGCGCGCGGCCCAGCCAGACGCCGAAGTACGGAGATGGCGTGTTGCGCTGAGCTCGAGCGCGCTCGCAAAGGCGGGCAACAGGTGGCTGACGTCGTAGCCTGCCATCGAGCGTCCACCCACGAAACCGAACATCTCATGCGCGGCGCGGTTGGCGGCGATCACCCGCGCATGGACGTCCAAGGTCAGCATGCCGGCGGGGCTGTCGTCGGCCATGATGCGCAACTGCTCCTCGGCCTTGCGACGCAGTTCGGTCTCGAGGCGCAACTGCTGCAGGTAGAGCAAGACACGCTGGCGGTTCTGAAAGATTTCTCGCACCAGCAAGCCGGCGGAGCTGTAGGCCATCGAAGCCATCACGAAACGCAGTAGGGTCTCGATCGGTTCGAGCGGCGGGTGGAACTGGTCGCGAACTCCGGCGCAGAGAAAAGCCATGCCGACGACCTGGATGCTCGTCAGCGCCGTGGCGGCGATGACCACGGGTATGACATAGAGCACACCGAGAGAAACGCCAAAGTCGTGCGACCACTCGATGGTCGCCAGTATCGCGATACAAACGAAGGCGAGCGTGAGCACCCAACGGCGCTCGAGCATGCGCTCCGGCACCGCTAAGCCGAACACTCGAAGCCTGGTTGGCATCACCCGCTCCTCAGTATTGCCAAGCGGACGCGGGGGAACAAGGTATCGTCCGACAACCGAAGGATAGGCTGAACGATACCCAAGCGGGCGCCAAGGACGCCTATCCGAAGGACTTCGAAAGAGTATCGCAAGAGGTCTTCCGCCTTCTTGGACCGGCGTCTAACCTGACCCTTTAACGCCCACGGCCGCCTCATGCCCGATTCCCTTCATATTCTCTTTCTGACAAAGTTCGATGAACCCTCCCAGCGCGCGATACCCGCCGCCGCCCATTTGCTGGAGAAAGCCCAGGCGCGGCTGACGATCATGCACGTCTACCAAGACAAAGCAGAGCGTGAGCACGTCGAGCGCGCTATCGCAACCTTCTTTCCCGAGGCGGACCGGCAACGCGGTTGTCAGCGTTTTGCCGTCCGAGGGCGTCTCGAGGACGTCGTCGAGCGGTATTGGGCGACAGCGAAGATCGACCTGATCATGGCGCCGTCTGTGAAGTTCTTCCGTTGGGTCAACCCCTTCCGGACCTCTACGCGGGCGCGGCTGCTCGAGCGCATCCCCGCGCCGCTGTGGACGATGACGGCCGGGTTGGCCAATGCGCCGGCCTGTGGTCCGATTCGCCGGATCGGCTGCTACGTCAACTTCGTGAGCCCGAACGTCAGCCACCTCCAAGCGGCAGTTCGGATGGCGCGTCAACTCGGTGCACAGGTACATGTGCTGTGCGTGACGCCGAGCATCGAAGAGGACGCGTTGCTGACGACAATGGACTCTGATGCGCCCCTGCATAGTGATGTCGCCGAGGCGCGCTTGCTGAAGCTGGTCCAGAGGTGTTGCCCGGACGCCGCCATCCACGTGGAGACCGGCAAAGAGGAGACGAAGCTGGCGGAACTTGCTCGGCGCACGCGATGCGACGTCGTGTTCCTCGGCGAAGGACATGGTCTGAGCAAAGGCCTGACAGGACAGCCACAACTCAATCGATTGTTAGGACGGCTGCCCTGCCCGGCAATCTGTCTGGACGGCGCAAGCCGGTACGGCTCTCGATGGGTGATTGAGCCGCGCGATTGCGACAACTGGAGCGCCATGCGCAGCTTGCTGGCACTACGTGCTTAGTGGACGCCCAGGTCGGTTCTGAGCCCTTCGAGCTGGGTTTTGAGCTCGGTCACAGTGTCCGCATAGGCTGGATCTTCGATCGCGTTGCGCCGCTCTTCGGGGTCGGCCTGCAAATCGATCAACTCCCACGCCGTTGGCCCGCCGTAGCGGTCGTCGTAGTGGTGGATGAGCTTGTAGCGCTCGGTACGGACTCCGTAGTGCGGCGCGACGTGATGGCCGTTCGGCCATTCGTAGTAGTGATAGTAGAACGCGCGGCGCCAGTCTTCGGGCGTGTTACCTTCCAGAACAGGACGTAGGCTGCGGCCCTGCATGTCGGCCGGGACGGGAACGCCGGCATAGTCGAGCATCGTGGGCGCGTAGTCGACGTTGAGCGCGAACGAGTCGATGTCGGTTCCGGCTTTGATTCCGGCGGGATAGCGCACCGCAAGCGGAACACGCATCGGCTCCTCGTACATCAAGCGCTTGTCGAAGAGGAAGTGATCGCCCATGAACATGCCGTTGTCCGACGTGTAGATGATGAGCGTGTTCTCGGATAGCCGGGCCTCGTCCAGGTAGTCGAGGAAGCGACCAACATTCTCATCGACCGCGACCATGACGCGCAGGTAGTCCTTGACGTACTGCTGGTAGATCCAGTCGTTGGTCTCGTCTTCGGAGAGGCCTTCGGGGATCGGCTGCTTCCCGAGACGCTGCCAGCCGCCCCAGCGCTTGAGCAGCTCCGGGTTCAAGCGGCTGTTGTTGCGCTGTACGGCCTCGGCGCGACCGGACAGATCGTCGTCGAAGGTGGCCGGATGCGGCAGTTCTTCGTCGGCCCAGAGGTCTTTGTGGCGCTCAGCGGGCTGCCATTGGCCGTGGGGCGCCTTGTGGTGATAGAGCAACAAGAAGGGCTTTTCGGGGTCGCGTTTGTCGATCCAGTCGATGGCGAAGTCGGTGATGAGGTCGGTGACGTAGCCCTGGTGTTGTTTCTCTTCGCCCATCTCGATGAATTTCGGGTCGTAATAGGCCCCCTGGCCCGGCAGGATGTTCCAGTAGTCGAACCCGGTGGGGTCGGACTTCAAGTGCCACTTGCCGATCATGGCTGTCTGGTAGCCAGCGCTCTGGAGCATCTTCGGGAAGGTGGGCTGCGAGCCGTCGAATGTGTCCTGATTGGAACGTTGGCCGTTCGCATGGCTGCACTTGCCGGTGAGCAGCGTAGCGCGACTGGGTGCGCAGAGGGCGTTGGTGACGAAGGCGTTCCGAAAAGGGCGCCGCCGTTGGCGATGCGGTCGAGGTTGGGCGTCGAGGCGAGCTTGGAGCCGTAGGCGGACATCATGTGCGCGGCATGATCGTCCGTCATGATGTAGACGATATTGGGGCGCTGCGGGGCCTGCTCCTTCGCGCAAGAGGCCAACAACAGACAGAAAGCGATGAGCGGGACGCGGCGCATGGGCGCCATTGTAGCGGCTCAGCGGGACACGGGGACAAGTCACTCGAGTGACTGCCCCCGTTCGATTCAGGCTTCTGCGACCAAGCGCTTGAGGCTCTCGGCGCAGATGGTGCTGCCGGCGAACTTGTCGCCGCCGGGGCCGGCCCAGTGGGTTTCCAGACTGACCAGGCCGTGGTAGCCGTCGTGGACGAGCGCGGCCAATTGGCCCTTCCAGTTCACCTTGCCGGCCCCCACGTCGCCCCATTGCATGCGGTCGATCGTGGTGTCCATGACGCCGTCCTTGGCGTGGACGTGCAGGATGCGGCCCTTGGGGATCTTCTCGTAGTCATCCGGAAACGCGACGGCGCCGGCGACGTAGGAGTTGGCCGGGTCCCAGACAATGCCGAGGTTGGGGTCGGGAATGGCTTCGAGGACCGGGGCGACTTCCGCGCCGGTGGCCAGATTGCAGGCGTGCTCGTTCTCGATGCCGATCTTCACACCGGCCGGGCGCGCGGCGTCGAGCACCTGGTGCAGCGAGGCGACGATCTGGTTGTGCAGCTTTGTCGGCTCGACGGTGCGCCAAAAGCTGAAGACGCGCAGGATGGGGGCATCGAGCATCTTGCAGATTTGGATGGCGCGCGCCAGGATACGCGGCTGGTCTTCGAAGGTATGAGCGGCGTGGAAAGCATCCTGCTCAAAGCGATGGTCGATGTCGCCGCCCTCGGGGTGGGTGCACTTGAAGACCGGCGAGGCGACGCCGCAGATGGTGCGGCCGTACTTCTCGGCGAGACGCTTGATCTCGAGGACCTGCTCATCGGTCATGTCGACGATGTTCTTGTCCCAGGCGGTGCGGACCTCCAGACCGGGGATTTCGAGCTCCCGGGTGGTCTGGCAGATCTGCTCGAAGTCTTGCGTGAATTCGTCCGTGATGACGGCGACGGGAAAGTTGGCCATAAGGATTCAGTTTAGCCGCTGCGGGCGGACGCCTGCCCGCGGCCCTTTGTCCGTTACACTCTCGGAATGCCGACTCTGCTTGCGCTTGGGGCGCACTATGACGATTGCGTGTTCGGAGTGCCGGGGCTGCTGCTCCAGGCCGTACGCAAGAACTATCGCGTGGTGATCGGCGCGATCATCGGCGACTACACGAATTGGCCGCCGGTGGAGGGGCGAGAGCCGGAGCTGCTCGAGACGTCGCGCGCCTTGGCGAAGAGCTATGGCGTGGAGATGCGCTTCCTGACGGCAGCGTCGATGCAATTCGAAGTGACGGAGGAGCGCAAGCGCGAGGTGGCGCAGCTGGTGGTGGACGTGAAGCCCGACGTCGCGGTGATGTTGTGGCCGCACGACCGGCACCCGGACCACGAGGTTGGGGCGCGGCTGTCGAAGATCGCGCTGCACGGGGCGAACCGCATCCTCGATGCGCCGGGCTGGCGGCCGCCGCGGCGGATCTACCAATATGACAACGGGCCCGGCCATACGATCGGGTTCGAGCCGGACACCTTCGTGGACGTCTCGGACGAGTGGGAGCAGGCGAACGAGTGGTTGGGCAAGCTGATGGCGTTCGTGCGCAACCAGCCGTACGACCCGTCGCGTCCGGACGGCGCGCAGGAGGCCAAGCGCGTGTTGGCGGAATACCGCGGGAAGACCTGCGGCGCGCGCTACGCCGAGGCGATGAAGGCGATGCGGGCCGAGCCGCGCGACATCCTCTAACCCGGCGGC
This sequence comes from Bryobacterales bacterium, assembly GCA_041394905.1. GTDB lineage: Bacteria > Acidobacteriota > Terriglobia > Bryobacterales > UBA6623 > RI-231. The sequence continues at coordinate 16,276 of JAWKHJ010000038.1, forward strand.
CTTGCTGCTATCGTTTCGCAGCTGTCTAGGCGACCTCGATCTTGATGAGCTCGACCGCTTCGTCCACCAGCCGCAAGGAACGATTTTGGTCGATCGGAAGCGTGGCCAGGTAAGAGGACGGGCTCTCCCATGCCACTCTCTCGATCGGGTGCGGCTGGGTCAGGTGCGCCAGCACATTCGCCGCTGCGACCAACGACACCAACGACCGTTCGAATGGACGCTGATCGTGGTGCAGGATGATGACGTCGCGCAACTCCGGAGGAAGCTGCCACTCCTCGACCAACCACGAACCGACGGTGCAATGATCGACGCCGAACAAGCGCCGCTCGACCTCTAGCCGCGGGATGGACTCCTCGGCGCTCATCCGGACGGTCTCCAGATAGCGATCGGGATAGACCGAAAGCAGCGCCAAACAGCCGACGTCGTGAAGCAAGCCGGCCGTGTAGGCGGTCCCCGCCGCTTGGTCGAACTCGGGCGAGAGAGCCGCGGCGAGGAACGCTGTCGAGACGCAATGCTCCCAGCACTGCCGCAGCTCGGCGCGCCCGAGCGCCGGCGCCGCCAGCCCGCGGCAGGCCGCGTTCATCGCGATGCGGCAGGTGTGCTGCGAGCCGAGAAGCGTGACGGCGCTGACCAAATCGGAAACTCCGCCCCTGCGCGCGAACAACGCCGAGTTGGACTGCCGCAGCACTTCCGCGCTCAAAGCGGGGTCGCGCCCCAGCAGACGCGCAACCACATGGAGGTCCGCGCCCCCTTCCTCTTCAAGCATTTTGATGAGCTCGAGAGCAACGGTAGGAAAGACGGGAAGATTGCGAAGGATCGCTTTGCGTTCAGCGGTCTGGAACGGTTTGACGGGCATGCAGGGGGTATTCGGCCAGGCTCTTCAACAGATCGGCCAGAGCGGCCGCTTTCAACAGACCAACGACAAAGCCCCCACGATTTGGTCCATGGCCTAGAATCGAAGTAGGAGTGTTTTCGCACTCCTGATTCCACCACCGGAGGCCAATTTAAGTCCGATGTCGACCGCTGCAAATGTCGAAACGCATGAGTTCCAAGCCGAAACCAGGCGGCTGCTCGATCTCGTCATCCACTCGCTTTATACGCACAAAGAGATCTTCCTGCGGGAGCTGATCTCGAACGCTTCGGATGCGATCGACCGTTTGCGCTTTGAGGCGTTGACCTCTCCGGATCTCGCGGAGACCGGCTGGGAGCCTGAGATTCGGCTCGCCGTCGATCGTGTCGCGCGCACGCTGACGATCAGCGACAACGGCATCGGGATGAGCCGTGACGAGGTGATCCAGAACATCGGCTCAATCGCCAAGAGCGGCACCCGCGAGATGCTCGAAGCCGTCAAGGCGCGCAAGGATGGATCCGCGCCGCCGGAGCTGATCGGCAACTTCGGCGTTGGGTTCTACTCCGCGTTCATGGCTGCGGACAAGGTCCGCCTGGTCACGCGGCGTGCGGGATCGGATGAAGCCGTGCAATGGGAGTCGCGCGCCGACGGCGTCTACACCTTGCAGCCAGGAGAGAGGCGCACGCACGGAACGACCATCACGCTCGAGCTCAAACCAGTCGACGCGGAAGGCGGCATCGAGGACTACACCGACGAGTATGCGCTCGAGCGGATCATCAAGCGTTATTCCGACTTCATCGCTTACCCCATTCGGATGAAGGTGAGCCGCGAGGAGAAGGAGACCGACGAGAACGGCATCGTCACCCCGGACGGCAAGTCGACCATCGTCACCGAAGACAAGCTGCTCAACGCGCAGAAGCCTTTGTGGGCGCGCTCGGAGAGCGAAGCCGACGAGCAGGAGTACCGCGACTTCTACAAGGACCTCACGGGCGACTGGGAAGATCCGCTGCTGCACTTCGCCTATAAGGCAGAGGGCGTCTCGGAGTATCAGGCGCTCGTCTACGTCCCCAAGAGCAGCCCGCAGGACCTTTACCTCTACGGCTCGCCTTACGGTCTTGCGCCTCTACGCTCGGCGCGTGATGATCATGGATCGCGCCGAGGAGCTGCTGCCGCGTTACTTGCGCTTCCTGCGAGGCGTGGTCGACTCGGCAGACCTGCCGCTGAACGTCTCGCGCCAGATGCTTCAGGAGAACCGGCACATCGCGCAGATCCGGAAGTGGCTCACAAAGAAGGCGCTCGACTCGCTCTCGAAGCTGCAGGCAGACGATCCGGAAAAGTACTTGGTCTTCTGGAAGGAATTCGGCCGGGCGCTTAAGGAAGGACTGACGTCGGAGTTCTCCCACAAGGACAAGCTGGTCTCGCTGCTGCTGTGCGAGACCTCGGCCAAGCCCGCGGGCGAGCTCACCACGCTGGCCGATTACGTCTTGCGCATGCCGGAGGGGCAGAACGATATCTTCTATCTCACCGCCGAGTCCCGCGCGCTGTGCGAGAGCTCGCCGCTACTCGAGGCCTTCAAGGAGAAGGGTTGGGAAGTGCTCTACTTCGTCGACCCGGTCGACGAGATCGTCGTCGAGTACCTGCCCGAGTTCGAGGGCAAGCGCCTGAAGAGCGCCGCCAAGGGCGACCTAGACCTTGGGGAGAAGAAGGACATCGAAGCGGCAGCCGCGAACTACAAGGATATGCTGGGGGCCTTGCAGGGCAAGCTCGACGAGTGGATCAAGAGCGTACGGCTGTCGTCGCGATTGACCTCGTCGCCGGCCTGTCTGGCCTCGGACGAGCACGACATGAGCCCCACGATGGAGCGGATGATGCGAATGAGCGGAGGGGAATTACCAAGGCAGAAGCGCATCCTGGAGCTGAACGCCAAGCACGAAATCGTGCGGAAGCTCCAGGAGCGCTACGAGAAAGATGCCAACGACCCGATCCTAGCTGATTACGCCGAGCTCCTCTATGGCTATGCCGCCCTTGCGGAGGGCTCGGAGCTGCCGGACCCGGTGCGCTTCAATCAGTTACTCGCGAGCTTGATGGCTCGCGGGGCCTAAGTTCGCGATTTAGTCGTCGTCTTCGTCGTCGTCCTCGTCATCGTCGAAATCATCGTCGTCGTCGTCGTAGGAGTCGTCTTCGTCATCGAAGCCGCCCTCGTCGTCGTCGTCCCAGTCGTCGTCATCATCGTCGTCGTCTTCGTCGTCGTCCTCCTCGTCGTCATCGTCGTCGTAGGCGCTATAAGCGTCGGCGACAAACGAGCCGCCCAGGCCTTGAAGCCCCTCCCAGAGGCTGGCCGATTGGTCGAGTGTTTCTTCGAGAGAGATGCTCATCGTTGACATGCGATTGCGGCCTCCTCAGGACCGCTGTTTGCCATTCTCGCTCAAAGATGCGCCTGAAGGAACCATCGTTGCGCGCATTTTTTCCGCGAGGGCCCAGGGGCGATAATGGAGGGTCGTGCGAGCAGTGATCCAACGCGTCAGGCGGGCATCGGTGACGGTCGACGGAAAGACGACTGGAGCGATCGAGAAAGGGCTACTGATCCTGCTGGGAGTGGGCGTAGGCGACAGCGAGACCGACGCTCGCTACTTGGCCGAGAAGACCGCCGGTCTGCGCATATTCGAGGACGATTCCGGCAAGATGAACCTCTCGGTCGAGGATATCGGCGGGGGCGCGTTGGTCGTGTCCCAGTTCACGCTCTACGGCGACGTACGCCGCGGCCGGCGGCCGAGCTTCGATGGCGCGGCTAAGCCGGACGAGGCCGACCGTCTCTATCGTTACTTTTGCGAGCAGCTCGAGCAGAGGGGCTTGGAGGTGCAAACGGGCGTCTTCCAGGCCATGATGAACGTCGAGTTGCTCAACGAAGGACCGGTCACGATCCTGCTCGACTCCTCCAAACTTTTTTGACGAACGAAGGGCGAAACACCCCATTTGCGGATTGTTCGCCTTCCCGTTAGAATGAAAAGCGACGTCGACAGCGGCGAGCTGTGCGAGTGGGCTTTGGCCCACTTTTTTGTTGTTCGCCGCAATTTTCGGCGAGTCTGGAACACGAAAAGACACCGTGGCAGAGAAGAATACGCGGATCGTCGAGCAAGCTCGGAACATAGCCGAGCGCGTCGCCGCGTCGGAAGGTCTGGAAGTCGTGGATGTGGAGTGGCATGGCTCGGGACGAAAGGGCGTGTTGCGCATCTTTATCGATAAGGCGTCGGGCGTTACGCTCGACGATTGCGAAACTGTGTCGAAACAGGTGTCCACGATCCTCGACGTCGAGGATGTGGTTCCAGGCGGCGCCTACTCGTTGGAAGTCTCCTCGCCGGGGCTCGATCGGAAGCTCGTCAAGCCCGGCGACTATGAACGTTTCCGGGGAAGAAAGCCACCATCAGGCTGCGCACGCCGGTCGACGGCCGGGGTCAATTCACCGGCCGGCTCGCAGGTTTGTCCGACGCCGGCGAGGCAATTCTTGAAACTGCCGAAGGCGAAACCCTTCGATTCGGGCTACAAGACATCCGAACGGCCCGGTTGGTCGTCGAGCTGTAGCACAATGTGAGGTCACGACACAGAGATGCCAGGGATCTATTCTCAAATCGAAGAGCTCAGCCAGCTCAAAAACATCGACCCGGCCATCGTCATGGACGCCGTCAAAGATGCGATTTTGGTGGCGGCCCGAAAATACTACAAATCGAACGAAGAGTTGATTGCCGAGCTCAATCCTGAGACCGGCAATGTGGAAGTCTTTGCTCTGATGACCGTGACGGATCTCGTCGCCAACCCTGCGCGAGAGGTCAGCATCAACCAGGCACGCAAGAAGCAACCTGGCGTCCAAGTGGGCGACCAGATTCGCGTCGCGAAGCCGACGGAAGGATTGGGCCGCATTTCCGCACAGATGGCCAAACAGGTCATCTTCCAAAAGATTCGAGAGGCCGAGCGCGATACGATTTGCGCGGAGTTCCAAGACCGGCTGGGGAATCTGGAAACCTGCACGATCAAGCGCAGCGAAGGTCCCGACATGATTGTCGACCTGGGCCGCACCGAGGCGCGTCTGCCCCGCCGCGAGCAATCGCGGCTGGAGAGCTTTTCGCCCGGCGACCGCGTGCGCGTCATCATCAAGACCATCGAGAAGGCCGGCCGTGGCCCGGCTGTGATCGTCTCGCGCGCTTCGGAAGAGCTCGTGAAGCGTCTATTCGAACAGGAAGTGCCGGAGATCTATGACGGCACAGTGAAGATTCGCGCGTGCGCCCGCGAGGCGGGAGAGCGCACCAAGATTGCGGTGCAATCGAATGATCGAGACGTCGATCCGGTCGGCGCTTGCGTGGGCATGAAGGGCATGCGCGTGCAGTCGATCATCCGCGAACTACGCGGCGAGAAGATCGACATCATCGAGTATTCCGACGACGCGGTCGAGCTCGCAGGCCGGGCTTTGAGCCCGGCGCGCATCAGCCGCGTGACGGTGATCGACCCGATGACCCGCCACTTGGAAGTGGTCGTCGATGAAACACAGCTTTCGCTGGCGATCGGCAAAAAGGGTCAGAACGTGCGGCTGGCGGCAAAGTTGCTCGGTTGGCGCATCGACATCAAGAGCGAAGAGGAGAAACGCCAGGAGGTCGAGGCCGCCATGGCCGCGATGTCGGGCGCGGGTACTCCAGTCAGCATTCTGATCGACTTCGGCTTGCCGGAAGACCTTGCCGACAAGCTGATCGAGGCCGGTTCTGCGACGGTCGAAGCCTTGGCGGACATGACGCCCGAGCAGCTGGGCCAAATCGAAGGCATGGACTCCGGAATGCTCGAGCGCATCCAGCTCGCGGTCAACGGCTACTATGGCCAATTCGAGCAGCCTGTCGCACAGGTGCAGCCGCTCGAACCGGGTGAGCCCGTCGCGCCGGAAGCGGCTGACGACGAGGCCAAACCGGTCAAAGCCGGACCGATGGTCCTTCCCGGATTGCCGATGGAAGGCGCAGAAGACGAAGAAGAAGACGACGAAGAAATACCTTTGGATGATTTTGATACGATGAAGATGCGTACGTCTTACACGAACGCTGATTCGGAACCAATCGAGAAAGATCTCGACGAAGATGGTGACGAAAGCGGATCGGATGACGAACGCGAGTCCTAGAAGATTTCCCACACCGGGATATCCAAAGGATGGAGCGGAGACCTGTAGAGGGGTCGTCGAGGTTAGTTGATTCAGGGCCGCGCTGGATGGCGCTCGGTGAGTTTGAACGATCGCGGGGTCTAGGCCCTACCGCTCCACTGAGGTCGCGGCTCTGAGAGAGGTTTTTTAGCCTCCCATGTGAGCAGGCGCGAATAGTAAACGGCGGTTAGGACGAGGAGCAGACAAGATTCGAGTCAACGAACTAGCAAGGGAGCTGGAGGTGAAGGCCCACGAGATACTGGACCTTCTGCCGCAATTGGGCGTCAAGGACAAAAAGACGCATTCCAGCGCTCTCGATGAAGGAACCGCCGACAAGATTCGGACCCGACTGCGCGGGAGCGCGTCGGAGGAGCCTGACGCATTGCCAGAATTGGAGCTTCCGACGCGCGAGCGTCACCGGCCTACGCCGGCGCCCCCGCCCGTAGTGAACACGACGCCTTCGAGCGCCTCGGTTCCGCGCATTCCCACCGGCGGAGGATCCTCCGTCTTCCGTCCCCCGTTGCAGGGTGGACGCCCGGTCCGTCCCCCGGTCGCGCCGACCACGAGCGCGCCGCCGACGCCGCCTGTCTCGGCGCCAAAGCCGCCCGTGCAAGCGCGCACTCAGGCCCCGGCGCCAAGTGCGCCGTCAGCGCCAAGCGCGCCAGCCCTGGCGCCAGCGGCCCCAAGTATTCCGGCAGCACCGCTGAAGCCCGCGCCTCCGAGCCCGCCGCCAGCGCCGCCACGGCCCGCGCCGCCAGCGCCGCCGCAGGCCCCGCTCAGCGGCCGGTATCCGCGGAGACTCGTCCGCAAGCACGGCCCACGAAACCCGCCGTTCCCGGAGCCCCGCGCCGCCGCCTGCACCACGAATTCCACGGCCGCCAGTCGAGCGGCCCGCAGCGGCCCGCCGTGTAGCGCCGGGCCAGGCTCCGCAGCCGGTTCGGTCGCCGCGTGCACAGCCTGGCGCTCCTGTGCGTCCGCCCGTGACTGCGGGCAGCCCGTCGCCTGGGCGCCCAGCGCCCGGCGCTCCGCAACCTCAGCAGCGCCGCGTCAATCCGAATCAGCCCGGCGGCCCGCGCGCCGGCGCTCCCGGCCGTCCTGGTCCGGCTGCGCGCACGCAGCCTTTGGCTCCGGGTCAACCGATCTATCAACGTCCGCGTCCGGCGGCAGGACCGGTCCCTGGCATGCCGACCCAGCGGCCTGGGGGCGGCATCCCCGGCCGGCCGCAACATCCGGGCGGTCCGCGCCCGGGTGACAACCGCCGTCCCCGTCCAGGAGGCGCCGGACGTCCCCGCCGCGACCCCGAGGCCGAGCGCGAGTCGAAAATCCTGCAGCAGCAGCGGGCCGCGCGGGCTGCACAGGCGCAACTCAAGGCGAAGAACACCGAGATCGTCATCAGCGAAGGCGCGACGGTCAAGGAGCTCGCCGAGAAGCTTGGCATCAAGGCAAACGTTCTGATCAAGTCGCTGTTCGAACGCGGCATCATGTCGACGATCAATCAGACGCTCGACATGCAGATGATCAAGGACCTCTCCAAGCTATACGGCGCTTCCGTCGAGGAGCTCAGCTTCGAAGAGGAGACAACCCTCGAGACGGACCTCGCCGAAGATCCATCGCAACTCGAAACCCGCGCCCCGGTCGTGACCGTGATGGGTCACGTCGACCACGGCAAGACATCGCTGCTCGATGCGCTTCGCGACACACACATTGCGGATCGCGAGGCGGGCGGCATCACGCAGGCCATCGGTGCTTCGCAAATCGAACACAACGGGCGTAAGATCGTCTTTGTCGACACGCCTGGCCACGAAGCGTTCACACGCATGCGTGCTCAAGGTGCGAAAGTCACGGACGTCGTCATCTTGGTCGTCGCAGCCGATGACGGCGTGATGCCTCAAACGCTCGAGGCGATCGATCACGCGAAGGCCGCCGGCGTCCCGATCGTCGTCGCGGTCAACAAGATCGACAAGAACAACGCGCAACCGGATCGCGTAAAGCAGCAACTCTCCGACCGTGGCCTGATGCCGGAAGAGTGGGGCGGCGACACCGTATTCGTGAACGTGTCGGCCATCCAGCGCACCAACCTCGACCAACTCCTCGAGATGGTGCTGCTCACGGCAGACCTGCGTGAGCTGAAGGCAAATCCGAACCGCGCAGCGGTCGGCACTGTACTCGAGTCGAAGCTCGACCGTGGCCAGGGTCCCGTCGCGACGGTCATCGTGCAGAACGGTACGCTGCGGGTTGGCGACTACTTCGTCGTCGGCTCGGTCTTCGGCCGTGTCCGTGCGCTGATCGACCATCAGGGCAAGAAGCTCAACGAGGCCGGTCCCTCAACCGCTGTCGTTGTGCTCGGCCTCGAGGACTTGCCGCAACCGGGCGATCAGCTGACTGTGGTCACCGACACCGATCGTGCCAAGAAGATCGTCGAGCACCGCGAGCAGAAGGAGCGCGAGCAACAGCTTGCAGCGTCCTCGCGCTTGTCGCTCGAACAGTTCCAAGACAAGCTCAAACGCGGCGAAGTCAAAGAGCTGCCGATCATCCTCAAGGCGGACGTACAGGGCTCCCTCGACGTGCTCGAGGACATGCTGCGGAAGCTCAAGACCGAAAAGGTTGCGGTTCAGATCGTCCGCACGGGTGTGGGCGCAATCTCTGAGTCGGACGTCCTGCTCGCGATCACCGCCGGAGCCATCATCGTTGGCTTCAACGTGAGGCCCGAGCGCAGCGCTGCCGTGCTGGCCGACCGTGAGCACGTCGAGATCCGGCTGCACACGGTCATCTACGAGCTCTCCGACGAGCTCAAGAAGGCGCTGGCGGGACTGCTCGCACCTGTCATCAAAGAGGAGTTCCAGGGCCGTGCTCAGGTCAAGGAAGTCTTCCACGTGTCGAAGATCGGTACGGTCGCAGGCTGCCTGCTCGAAGAAGGCAAGGCGACCAGCAAGTCCAAGGCGCGCCTGCTGCGCGACAACATCGTGGTCTACACGGGCGCGTTGTCTTCGCTGCGGCGCTTCAAAGATGACGTCTCCGAGGTTCGCGCCGGGCAGGAGTGCGGTATGACGCTGCACAACTACAACGACATCAAGCAAGGCGACGTCATCGAACTGTTCCAAAACATCGAGGTCGCCCAGGAGCTCAACCTGTAGTTGCCCGCAATCGGCCTCCTCACGCTCGAGCTTCACATCCAGGCAGCGCATTCGCTGAAGGACAAGCGTCAGGTGGTGCGGTCTCTCAAAGACCGCATCCGCCGGCGCTTTAACGTCTCTGTCGCCGAAGTCGATCACCAGTCGAGCTGGCAGCTTTGTACCGTAGCCGTCGTCGCGGTTTCATCGAACAAAGCCGGAGTCGAATCGCTGCTTCAATCCGCCGAACAAGCCGCGTCTTCTTTGCTCGGCGCCGACCTAGTCGACTCCTCGATCGAGCTAATCTAAAAGGGAGCATGCAAGGTCACAGGCGCGAGCGGGCCGCCGAACAGATCCGCCTCGAGCTTTCGGAAATTCTCGAGGCCGAGCTCGATGACCCTCGCGCTCCCTCGGTCCACGTCACCAAGGTCGAGCTCAGCAAGGATCTCGCCAATGCGAAGGTCTTTCTTTCCCCGGCCGATCCCGATCCCATCGAGGACGAGCGAAGCTATCTAGAGCCAATCGTTCGCGCCAGTGGCTATATCCGCTCGCAACTCGCTGAGCGACTCGACATGCGCCGCACGCCGCTGCTCGACTTTCGGCTCGACCGCGGCCAGATGAACGCCGACCGCATCGAGACGCTGCTCGAGCGCGTAAAGAAGCGATCCAAACGCGGCATTGACGACGTTCTCACGGTCTTCGTTGCTGTCTTGCTATGCGCGAGCGGCGCACGTGCCGCCGAAAAACCTTCCGAGATCGAGCGCTACGAGGCGAGCGCGACCGTGATGGGCAGCGAGCTGCGAGTCGCGCTCTATGGCGAGCGCCGAGGGGCGCTGGCATCCGCCGCGATTGCAGCCTTCGACGAAGCGCGCCGCATTGACGCGCTGATCAGCAACTACAAGGATGACTCGGAGTGGAGCCGCATCAATCGGGAAGCGGGAAGCCATCCCGTGATGGTTTCGCAGGAGAGCTTTGATTTGATCGAGCAGTGCCTCAGGTACAGCCAAGCTTCCGAAGGTGCGTTCGACATCAGCGTCGGCCCACTGGTGAAGGTGTGGGGCTTCTACAAGGGATCCGGACGCTTGCCTTCGCAGCGGGAGATCCGCAGCGCACTGGGCGAAGTCGGCTACCAGGGAATCGCTCTCGACCCCGCGAAACGGACCGTTCGCTTCACGCGCGCGGGAATGGAGATTGACCCTGGCGGGATCGGGAAGGGTTACGCGGTGCAGAAGATCGCAGAGATTTTCCACAAATATCACATGCGCTCGGCGATGATCAGCGCGGGCTCTAGCAGCATGTACGCAATCGGCGCGCCGCCGGACGAGCCGAAAGGCTGGCGTACAGAGATCCGCGACCCTTCTGACAAGGGCCGAGTGATCGAAATCCACCTACGCGACGAGTCCTTGTCGACCTCGGGCTCTTACGAAAAGTTCTTCCGGGCCGAGGGCAAGACCTATAGCCACATTTTTGATCCGCGCACGGGCATGCCGGCTCAGGGGACGGCTCAGGTCTCGGTGCTTGCCGAGTCTGCGCTCGACACCGAGGCGTGGACCACGGCGTTATTCGTGAATGGACTGGCCTGGGCCGAGAAACACGTCGCTGAGTTGCCGCGGGTGTTGTTTTGCCCCGATGGCGAACCTTGCCGCTGGCTCGGAGCTCGTTAGTCCGCAGGCAGACGGACGCTTACCCCGGAGACGCAGACGGGCGGTCGCGAACGACCGCCCGTCGTCGATTCGGTGCGCGATTAGGCCGTGGCCGAGGCGCTGACAACCGACGCCATCTTCGAGAAGATGATGCTGATGTTGTCGGAAATGCCGGGCAGGATCGCGCCAGCCGCGACGGCGATGAAGCCGGCGAGCAGGGCGTATTCGACCATGTCCTGGCCTTTCTTGTCCTGCAGCAAACGGATGATCAGAGCTTGAAGCTTCTTGTTCATGATGTCTTTCTCTCTCCTCAGTCAGTAACTCGCCCTCTGGGGCTTTCGTGCGCGCGCTGGTTGGTCCAAGGCGCGGCTAAATCGTTTGAGCATGGTCTGCTTCCGTCAGGGTTGACCGTTTTCGGGCTGGCGGCAGCGAGATATGGGCGGCCCCGAAGGACCGCCCAGCGTAGGTTCTTTCCGTGGTGCGCGATTAGGCCGTGGCCGAGGCGCTGACAACCGACGCCATCTTCGAGAAGATGATGCTGATGTTGTCGGAGATGCCGGGCAGGATCGCGCCAGCCGCGACGGCGATGAAGCCGGCGAGCAGGGCGTACTCGACCATGTCCTGGCCTTTCTTGTCCTGCACCAAACGGATGATCAAAGCTTGGAGCTTGTGCATGATGTGTGTCTCTCTCCTCTGTCAGTAACTCGCCCTTTCGGGGCTTTCGTGCGCACCTGGGAATCCCCGCATGCGGTTGAAACGTTGTTTCGTGGTTTCGCCCCATCCGGGGTGAACCGTTTGCGGGGACGCCGCCAGCCCTGTAGACCGTGCTACGCGAGGCCAACGGGAGACTGGCAGCGTATTCACCGCCAGTCTCCGGTTCACCAATTAGGCAGTGGCCGAGGCAGCGACAACCGAGGACATCTTCGAGAAGATGATGCTAATGTTGTCGGAAATGCCGGGCAGGATCGCGCCGGCCGCAACGGCGATGAAGCCGGCGAGCAGGGCGTACTCGACCATGTCCTGGCCTTTCTTGTCGTTCAGCAGACGGATGATCAGGCTCTTGAACTTGTTCATTGGATTCTCTCTCCCTGGTGATTTGTTTGTAGTGTGTCGGTTCGCCTTGAGCTCGTTCGCCGTAGCGACCTTACACGCCAATGATGCGGCGCTCTCTGCTGGCTCCGCCATGGGTGTCTAGTACCGTTTTCGAATGGGTGTGTTGCCGTATGACTACCCAGGAATAGTGGAATATGCCACTCCGAAACGCCTGAGGCGCTCAGCCCATATCCCCAGTCGCGTGAAGCGACAATAACTTCCATAGTTTCAATGCCTTATGCTCGCTCTCCCAGGAGGCATCCTGGGGTCTTTGCGGGTATTCCAGGGCGCGACCGGGGCATGTTGCATTCCTAGACTCGCCCTAGGAGAAGTCCTTGGCGCACACGTTCGCCTGCGCTTGAATGCCTCCGAGCGCGTCCAGGTTGGTTTGGAGAGTACTGAACCTATGCGTCCGGCAGACGCCGAGCGAGCAGAAGGCCCGCGAGAGGGTAATCACGACCCCCAGAGGACCGTCTGGAGGCCGAAGTGGTCCGCGGCGAGGCCAATGAGGGGACGAAGGTGATTCCGGCGACGCCCCAGGCGAAGCCCATCATTAGCGAGCTCACGATTCCCCGCTGGGTGGGCGCGAGCTCTTGGGCCATCACGACGTTCACGGGAATCGTGAGCAGCAGAAACACGCCGCCCAGAAAGAGTAAGACGATGGACAGCCAGCCGGTGGTCATGAGGAACCCGGCCAGCAGCGGTGTGGAACATGCCATGGAGATTCCAATGACATGCTTTCCGCCGGTACGGTCGGCCAAATTCCCTCCGAGGAGCGAACCCGTGGCCGCGGCCAGGAAGAAGAGCGCAAGGATCAAGGACGCCTGCGCGATTTCCATCCCGCGCTCCCGCACCAAGTAGAGCGTGAGGAACTGTCCGACGCCCAGCTGTACGATCGAGCGGACGAAAACGAGCGCATAGTGCAGGCCCAAGGGCCGCCATTGAGCCCGCAGCGCCTGCCAATCCGGGCGCTTGCCCGCCGAGCCTGGCTCGACGTGCGGGGCCGGGAGTTTCCAGAGCAGAAACGCACAGATCACAAACGCCGGCGCCATTGCGACCCCGAAAGCAGGAAAGCCGAAGCGCTCGATGATGAACGAAAAGTACGGCGGACCGCAGGCGAGGCCGAAAGTGCCTGCTGTGATGAAGAGCGCAACTCCGACGCCTTTCCGTGCGCCGGCCAGGTGCGTAGCGTCCTTGGTCGATTGCGGGTGGAAGGCCGCAACGCCCATGCCGCCGAGGATTGCCAGTGCCAACAACCCCGGAAACCCACCCGCCCAGGCCAGGCTGGATAGGAAGATTGCCGCCACCAGAGGTCCGAACACGCTGAACAAACGTGAACTGTAGCGGTCGCTGAGGATGCCAAACGGCAGTTGCAGCACGGACGAGGCGAACATGAACACCCCGCCCAACAGACCGGCCTGCGCCAACGACAAGCCGTAAACCTCGCCGAGGACCGGCTGCATGGTCGCAACCGTGCTCGAGTAGAGGTCAGTGGTCAGATGGCCCAGCGCAAGCATCACCATCCCGCCGGTCAGCAGGTTGGTCTTCGACCCTGAAGTCCGTGGCGTCTCCACGGACGGCTGGGAAACCGTTGCGCTCAAGGTTGAATACCGGCGGAATCGCCTCTTTCCATCATAGCGTCCCGACGCCTGTGACCCTCCGAGGCGGCCACAGAGAGCGCATCCACAAAATGAATTAGGCGTAACACCTTAGCGGCTTAGGGTCTCAACCCCACGAACGGGCGACGAAGACAAAGCTGCGGCGCCCCGAGAAACGAGTTCGAGGAGAAAAAGGAGAAAGACGCCATGCTGAGTTGGGCTTTAACGTTCTTTGTGATCGCGCTGATTGCGGCGCTTCCGGGATTCGGCGGTATCGCCGGTACGGCTGCGGGAATTGCGAAGGTTTTGTTCTTCCTGTTCCTGATTCTGTTTGTCGTGTCCTTGATCATGGGCCGCGTGCGGGCAACCTAGACCCCGCGCATTGCGCGTAAGTTTGAAACGAATCAGCCCAGCGTCGAAACGCTGGGCTTGTTCGCGATGGGACTACAGCACGAACGCGGGCTGAGCTACTCCGTCGTGAAGCCGAAGGCAATCATGACGATGGAAAGATCCCGGCCATCCCCGGGCGGGGTATAGCTGGGGGAAGCGCGAATGACGATGCGAACGGGCTCGCCTGCCCTGCCCGCGGCGGCTGCGGGCGCACGAAATGTGAAGCCGCCTGTCGCCTCGTAGTCCTCAGCGCCCAGCAAATGACCGTCCGCCAGCACTTCCAGGTGGCGCACGGGGTCGCCGTCGGGGATGTGAAAGCGGACCTCGAAGGCGGTGGCGTCTGCGGGTTTGACGACCAAAGCCGCCCCCTCCGGCCCCATCCAGCGCCATTCGGCGCCGTCAGAAGGGTAAAAGCCGCCGAGAAGATGCTCATCGGCTCGCGGATCGTCCATCTTCAGATACGAAAGCGTCGGTTCGGCGCGTCCGGCCTCGTAGACGGTGACAGTGTCGAACGCGCCAGGATGGATGGCGAAGGGGAGAACTCCAAACTCGCTAGAGGAATAGCCGGCGTGGGAGCCCGGGCCGATCGTTCTCAGCGGGAATGAGCTTGCGATCTTTTCTTCAAGAGATCGCCTGCGGACGCCGTCGACACGGTAGGGGATGGCTGCCGCGAGCGCACTCTCGACGATCAGCGAGCCCGACGGGGTTGTCTGTTGCGCGAGCAACGGCTCGGACCCAGCGAGCTTGCCAAGGTAGTATCGCAGCCCCCACTCGGCATTCGAGTAGACGCGGCGGCCTTGGCTCAGTGAGGCTACTTCCTTCGCGATGGCGCGATATGTGTTCGCCTGGCTGTACTCGACTGTCGCCAAGCTCAGGCCCATGGCGAAGTTGAGCGCCAATCCCGCAGCCAGCCAACCGCGGGATAGTCCCCAGTTCGCGATGATGATGCCGACCGCCGGGGCCAGAGGCAACAGGTAACGCGCCGAACCGGCGTAGAAGACGGCCGTCGCAGCTAGAAAGAAGCAAACCGACCACAGAGCCGGGATGGCCTGCGCTTTCGGCAGAACTCCAATGGCATAGCGTGCGCACCACAGCAATACCGCCACGCCTCCGCCGGCTGTGACTGCAAACAGCGCGCGTTCCGCGAGACCGTAATCCGTGAGCAGGGTGGCTTGCAGAACGCCCGCGGCGACGCCGGCGGCCAGCTCCGCTCGGCCTTGGCGCCACAGCGCGGCGGAGACCAACAGCGGTGAAACCATCAGTCCAAGATGCGCCTGCAGGGCTTGGATGCTGCGCCATTTGCGCTCGAGCGCGAGCAGACCGTACGAAGTGAAGTAGCCCGCCAAGGTTTCCGCCGGCGCCGTCCCGGCTGCAGCGCGTTCGTAGAGTTGCCACGCCGCCAACAAGACCGGTCCGGCCGCGAGAGCAGACCATGCCCAAACATTGCGCCGCGCCTCGAGCCAAACCCATATTGCAAAAATCGGAAGGAGAAACACGGCCTGGTAGCCGAAAAAACAGCCGGCAGCAAGAGCCAGGGCCGCCAGCCCAAAGCGTCGATGCGCCAGCAGAGCCGCGCCCGCCGCGAGTAGGGCCAGCATCGGCAGGTCGGATTCGAGCTTGTTGCCATTGACGAGAAAGGGCGGGGCCGCCGCGACACACAGCCCGGCTACCAGAGGCCGATCGGTGAACTTGCGGGCCAGGAAGTAGCAGCCCCACAAGGTAATGACCGAGAAGCGCGCGGAGACCGCGTGGAATGCGGTCTCGCGCATGCCGCCGAACGCCGACAGCAGCCCAGCCAGCAGGTAGGCGTTGCCCGGTGGGCGCGTATGTCCGGCGGCCCAGACGGTCTCGCCTTGCAGCC
>JAWKHJ010000039.1:0-30963 GCA_041394905.1 Bryobacterales bacterium
CTGATGAACCCCGGGCGTCGCCACTTGGCCCAGAACCGAGACCGGGCGGCTTCCGAACGAGTGAACTGCTACCGAAACCTGCGGGTCTCGGATGTACCGGTCCAGGCGTGCGCGGATCTCTTGCTCGACTTCCGCAGGCGTACGCCCTTCCGCGCCGATAGAACCAATCATCGGCAGGCGAACCTCGCCTCCGGGGTCAATGCGATACTCCCTCCCGGCGATCTCCGGCGCGCCAATGGCGTCCACCGTAATGCGATCGTCGGGCCCCAAACGATACTCCGCAACGGCCGTCGCCGCGCAGAGACAAACGCCGATCAGCAACCCATACTTTTTGCCCACACGTTCTCCAAATTGCGATCTCTGGTTCGAACAACCCTCAAGGGCGCAGTCCTTCCTCACACTGGGCGCCCCCTTTGGAGCCCGAAACCGGAAGAATCGCTACCTTGCAGGAAACCCCTCGTACGGGGAAATGAGAATCAGTCGTACCTGCTGCGCGGCGAGGCGACAGCTCGGCGCGGAAGCAAGCCAAGCGGCTCGGGCGACCGGTGCGCCGTCGCAAGCCCGCGGCGTCCAGATGCTCGCCGCATTCAAACTAGCAACTCGGTGAAATGGGAAGCAGTAAAGATCCTATAAAAGGATCAAAGTGGAACTCCGCGCAGAGAAATAGTCCCAAACTGGAACGCTCCAGGGTCGCGTGGCGGCTGGCGGCTGTCCGCCATGCACCCTCGTCCTATTGCGCGGTATAGCCGCCGTCGACAACCAACTCGGCGCCGGTCATGAACTTCGACTCATCCGAAGCCAGGTAGACCACCGCCCAGCCGATGTCGTCCGGCTCGCCTGGGTGGCCCAGGGGGTGCTTGGCCGACAGGGTCTGGTACAACTCATCGTCTTCCATGCCAGAGTCTCTGCCGAAACGCTGCACCAGCGGCGTCCAGATGAACCCGGGGTGGATGGAGTTGACGCGGATCTTCTCGGGAGCATAAATCAATGCATCATTCTTGGTCATAAGACGCACCGCTCCTTTGGAAGCGTGATAGGGGGGAAGGTCCGCCGCGCCGATGATGCCGTAGATCGACGACAGGTTGATGATGCTGCCGCCCCCGCTGCGCCGCATGTAATCGATCGCGTGCTTCGTTCCAAAGAAGACGCCCTTCACATTCACGGCGAACAGGCGGTCCCACTCCTCTTCCAGAATTTGATCGGTCGGTTTGTTTACGCCCTCGATGCCCGCATTGTTCACCACGACATCCAGGCGTCCGAAGCGCTCGTAAACCCTTGCGAAAACGTCTTTTACTTGACCTTCGATCGCGACGTCGAGATGGAAGAACACGGCTTTTAGTCCCTCGGCGTTGAGCTCGCCGACAAACTTCTGCCCTTCGTCATCGAGCACATCGGTCACGGCGATCGCCGCGCCCTCTTGCGCCATCAGGCGGCATGCCGACCGACCGATGCCGAGCGCCCCTCCAGTGACGATCGCGACTTTTCCTTCCAGGCGTTTCATGGCGACCTCCCTATGGGAACTTCCATCCTTCGTGATGCAAGTCGGGCGCCATCTGGTGCTAAAAGCGCGTGCGGAGAGTCAGACTGACCATGCGCGTTGGGGCCAGTGCCGTGCCGGAGAACAAGCCGGAAAAGTTGATCACGTTGAGACGATTGGTTAGGTTCACCGCGTCGAGCTGCAAACGCAGCGAACGCTGGTCGCGGCTCCAGATGGCGGTGGCGAGGGAGAAATCGAGCGAGAAGTTCGGCCGCACACGGCCACGGGCAAAGTTCACGCGCCGCAGGATCGCATCCGGAATCGCCGCATCTTCCCCCTCTTCGTCCGTCGGGTCGTCGTCATCGTCCTCGAGCTCGACCGGCAGGCCACTGCCGTAACGGGCGCGCAGAGAGGTTGCCAGCCGCGGATGCCACTCGTAACGCACCATGGCGGCGGCGGTATTGCGCTGGTCCTGCGTAATTGGGAAGGTGCTCGAAAGGTCGCGCAGCTCTTCTGCCTCG
Source organism: Bryobacterales bacterium (assembly GCA_041394905.1). Lineage (GTDB taxonomy): Bacteria > Acidobacteriota > Terriglobia > Bryobacterales > UBA6623 > RI-231. The sequence continues at coordinate 1,999 of JAWKHJ010000039.1, forward strand.
CCGCCCTCGATGAACAGGCCGCCGGTGACCGGAGATGACGCCAGGCCGTGCATGTTCGACCAGCTTGCGTAGGAGGATAAGCGCCCCCAGCGCGGCATCTCGAGCCGCACTTCCGTGCCTTCGATCGACGCCTTGTCGAAAGTGATTGGGAAGCCGATTCCGGTATTCAGAAATACGTCGTCGTCGAAATACTGGTCGAACTTGCGCCAATAGTGCGTCACGTCGAGCCGTAGCGCGTCGGCGATCGTCTTCCGCACGCCAACTTCATAGAAGTTTGCGCGGCTGGGCGGCACGGGGATCACGTCGTCAACGCCGTCGAAGCGCAGTGCGGAGGCCGTGCTCGAGAGCAGTAGATTCTCGAGCGGCGGCGTCTGAAACATCCGGTCGTACGCGGCGCGAAACTGCAGTCCGGTCGCCTTCCAGAAGTACGACGCAGCCAGGCGTGGGCTGAACGCAGAATCGGAGACCAGGAACGAATACCCATCGAAACGCAGGCCCGCATTCAGGCTCAACGCTCCTAAGCGAATCTGGTCCTGGATAAAGAACGAGCCTTCGTTCGAACGCGCACGTTCGCTGAAGTCGATCCCGATTGCGGGGTACTGCTCCGCTTCGCTGTAGAGGAACTGCTCGTGCACTTTCGCTGTCCGAAAGTCGCCGCCCATCTTCACTGTCTGGCGTTCGCCCTGCCAGGTAAGAGTCGTCGAGGCCACCGTCTCGCGAATGCCGCGGTCCTGGTCGACCCAAACAGGCGTCGAGGCTGGATTGCTCCACAGTCGCGCGCCCACGTCGCGGGCCATGCCCCGGGCCGAGAGTAGCCAGCTCGACGAGAGCGTGCGCTGGTAGTGCGCCTGCCCCGTCGTCTCCATGCCGCGCCGATCCTGCCGCTGCCCGGCGGCTTGCTGCGTCAGGTCGTTCGGCACCAGAAAGCCGACGCGGTTCGCGCGGGCATAGAGCGTGAGCCGGTCGCGGTTGCCGAAATCCTGCTCCCAGCGGGCGAAGCCTCCCGCAGACGAGGCCTTGTTCGTAAAATTCTCGAGCGACGGCGGGTCCAGATAGCGGTTCGTGTGTCCAGCCCGGGCGCCTACTGAGTAGGCGTAGCGCTCGGCTTGATAGTGCGTGGAGACCGCACCGTCCACCGTCGCGAAAGTCCCGCCTCGAAACTCGACGTCCGACCGTCGCCCCAATTGTGGCGAGCGCCGCGGGAAAAGCTCGATCACGCCGCCTAACCTGCGCCCGAACTCCGCCGGCACGCCCGCCGTCGAGACTTGGATCGACTCGAGCTCGTCGACGGCAAATGCGGGCACGAAGCCAATCGAGCGGTTGTCATAGACGGGCACCCCGTCGAGCACATATTGCGTGTCGTACTCCGAGCCTCGCGGGTGCAGCACGGCGTTGGCCTCCAGTAGCCAACCCGGCAGATCCGTCACGCTGTCGATCACGCCCCGGCCCAGCGGTGCGGCCGGCGCGGATTCCAGCCGCTCCCGGCCCACTGTCAGGACCTGCGACGGCTCGGTCGAATCGAGCAACGGAGCGACGCTCTCAACCGTCACCGAAGAGGACACTGCCGCCAGCGAAAGCGTCACCTCGCGGCGAACCGGCAACTCGGACGGCACGTCGAGCCGGAGCGTCGCCGTCTCGAAACCATTTGCCTTGACTTCTAGACCATACGAGCCCAGCGGAACCCGCCGAAAACGCGCTAGACCGTCCTCTCCGGCGGTTTGCGCCGCGCGGAACATCGACGTCCAACTCAGTAGTGTGACTTTGGCGCGCACCGGAGCCCCGGCAGGGTCGCGCACCATGACCGTGATATCGCCGTCCATGCTGGCGGCGCGGGCGTACACAGCGAGCAGCAGCAGTAGGAGGATGCGGCCGGGCACAGGCTTCATTATCCAATGCCCATGCAGGGTCCGCTAGAATTGCCTGCAATGCATCGGCGCGCGTTTTTGGCACTAGCGGCGGCTTGCGCGAGGGGCGCGGAACTGCGCGATCCAGCGCCACCTGAACGACTCGACCCCGGCCCAGTCAAGGCCCTGCAAGCCAAACCCAGCCCGGCGACGACCTTCCACGCAAAGCCAAAGTCGTTGCCGCCCGGAGCAAAGACCGAAGACTGGCCGCAGTTCCTCGGGCCGCGGCGCAATATGACCTCCAACGACACCGGGCTGCTGGAGAGCCTTGCGCCCGGGCGGCCAAAGCTCGTCTGGGAGTTTGCCAAAGGGACCGGCTACAGCTCGCCAACCATCGCTGACGGACGCTTGTTCTACATGCATCGGTTGGCGAACCGCGAGCGCGTGGAATGTCTAGAGCCTGAGACCGGCCGCTTGTTCTGGTCGTTTGAATACCCCACCGACTTCAGCGATCGTTACGGCTACAACAACGGCCCACGCGCAAGCGTCGCCATCGATGGGGATTGTTTACGCCTATGGCGCGCAGGGAAAGTTGCATTGCCTGCGCGCGGCAGACGGCGCTCTGCTGTGGAAGCGCGACCTCGCTGCCGAGTTCGCATGCCGCAGGACTTCTTTGGGACCGCCTCTACACCACTCGTGGAAGGTGATCTGCTGATCGTCAACGTAGGCGCCCCTGGCGGCCCCTGCGTGGCGGCCTTCGACAAAATGACCGGAAGCCTGGCCTGGGCCGCAGGCGACGAGTGGGGGCCGAGCTACGCCTCGCCCGTCGCGGCGGACATCCACGGCGAGCGCAAGATCTTCGTCTTCGCCGGGGGCGAGAGCCGTCCGCCGACCGGCGGGCTGTTGATGCTCGACGCGAAGACGGGCAAGCTGCACTTCTCTTTCCCATGGCGCAGCCGCAGCTACGAGTCTGTCAATGCCGCAACGCCTGTCGTTGTGGGCAACGAGGTGTTGATCTCGGCGGCCTACCGCACCGGTGCGGCTCTGCTGCGCATTCAACCGGACTTTTCTGTCGAGAAGGCTTGGGAATCGAGCGAGTTCGACCTGCACTGGACCACCGCCCTCGAGCGCGACGGCTACTTCTACGCCTTCGCCGGCCGCAACGAGCCCGATGCGGTCCTGCGCTGCGTCAACCGCAAGACGGGCGAGACGGTCTGGAGTAAGGTTCTCGAATGGGACGAGACGGTCGAGGTGAATGGGCAGCAGCGGGCGATTTCGGCCAGTCCCTTCCGCGGCTCGTTGATGCGGGTGGACAACCGTTGGCTTGCTCTTGGCGAGTGGGGCCATCTGTTGTGGTTGGACATGTCGCCCAAGGGCGTTGCTATCGCCTCGAAGACGAAGCTGTTCTTCGCCCGCGAAACCTGGAGCCCGCCTGTGATCAGCCGCGGCCTGCTTTACATTTCGCAAAACACGCGCGGCTTTGACGGCAGCTCGCCTCGCCTGTTGTGTTTCGATATGCGTGCTTCGTGAGGGCGCCTGGCTACACTCTGAATTAGCTGATCCGGGAGCCGCGACGGAGGTGAAGGGGCAGAGAAAGGTACGCCGCGGTCCCGGATCAGTCCCTCGCGGGACCCCGAAAACTCTTGGCATTGATCTGGTAGCGCTTGAGCTTCTCGTGGAAGTTGCGCTCGCTCAAACCCGAATACGAGGATGCCCGGCTGATGATTCCGCCGCACTTCTGCAGGACCGCCGTCAGGTAGGCCCGCTCGAACTTTTCCACCGCGCGTGCTTTCGCGGACTGGAAGTCATCTAGATCTTCGAGGATCTCGTGCTGCGGGTTCAGATCGGTGACTTCGGCCGGCAAATGCTGCGGCTGGATCACACCGTCGCGGCACAAAATGGCCGCACGCCCTAAAAAGTTTTCAAGCTCGCGCACGTTGCCGGGGAAGTCATAAGTCATCAAGACCTGAATCGCTTCCTGGCTGATGCGGAGTTGAGGCTTGCCGTATTTGGCTCCGAGCGTTTGCGCAAAGTGGCTGCAAAGCTCGGGTATGTCGCCTTTGTGCTGGCGCAGTGGCGGAATTTCCAGGCGAATGATGTTGAGACGGTAATAGAGGTCGCGGCGAAATTCACCGGCGTCAATCATTTCGAGGAGATTGCGATTTGCGGCTGCGATCACTCGGACGTTGCAGAAGCGCGTCTCCGAAGAGCCGACCGGAGAGTATTCGCCGGATTGCAGTGTGCGTAGCAATGCCGCTTGGAGCGACTTGCTCATTGCACTGATTTCGTCGAGAAAAATCGTCCCGCCGCTGGCGCGCTCGAGCTTGCCCGTCTTGCGTTCCACCGCTCCAGTGAAGGCGCCCTTCACATGGCCGAAGAATTCCGACTCTTGGAGCGACTCTGGAATCGCACCGCAGTTAACCGCGACGAATGGCTCCGAGCGCGGCCCGCTGTGACGGCGGATGATCTGCGCCAGAACTTCTTTGCCCGAGCCGCTCTCGCCCGTGATCAGCACCGTGGCGGCCGTGTCCGCCACTTGCTTCGCCAACTCGACCACTTCGCGAACCGCCGGGTCGCGCCCAACGAAATCCAAGGACGGCGGCGATGCAGGTGACGCATATCCCGGGGAGGCTGCTCTGCGCGTGAGGTCGTCGATCGCTAGCGAGTGGATGCCGGGGCTGAGGCTCATTGAATGTTCAGTCGAAGGGGCTTCTAAGCAGGCTCGAAGAAAGAGGAGTATGGGAAGGAAACGATTTAGCGGAGTCTCGGAGACAACATCGAAGCCCCTTCACGCCTTATTCTGCGGGCGTAAGGTGTTTGCCGCAATAGTCAAGAGGGCCCATAGCGGACCTGGTACTCGCGACATATGGAGGACATATGTCTTGTGAGCCTGAAGCGGTATGTCGGTCGCGCAATCGGCTTACTTGAGCCGGCTTTTTGGTGACAAAAGTCTGAAACTAGTCCCCGTGTACTGGTACGGGAATTCCAGACATTCGGCGCAGGCAATTACTCTGCGTGGTGATTTAGCGGCCCGGCGCCGGCGCCGAGTCCAGGCGCGGTCGCGATCGCTTCGGAAATAAACTTCTTCGCGGCCGCAATGGCTTGGACGAATGGCAAGTTCCTGGCGAGGCCGGCGGTGATGGCCGCCGAATACGTGCAGCCGGCGCCGTGGGTGTGCCGTGTCTGATAACGCTGCGAGACGAAGCGCTCCTCGCCCTCGGGTGTGACGAGCACGTCCACTGCTTGGTTGTGGCCTGTTTCCAGGTGCCCGCCCTTGACGAGCACGGCCGCCGGCCCAAGGGCCAAGATGCGCCGACCTGCCTCGACCATATCCTCGAGCGAACGGATCTCCATCGCGGCCAAGTCTTCGGCCTCGGGAGTATTCGGCGTAACCAGTGCGCATTGCGGCAGGAGCTTCTTCATCAGAGTCTCGCGCGCGTCCGCCGCCATCAAACGCCTGCCGTGCTTGGAGATCATCACCGGATCGACGACGAGCGGACACGGCTTTTGCGCTGCCCACTTAGCCACTGTCTCGATGATGCCCGCCGTACCGAGCGCGCCTGTCTTGGCCGCCGTGGGCGGAATGTCCGAGCAAACAGCGGCGAGTTGTCTCTGGACGTAGTCCGGCTCGAGCGGATCGACGGACTCGACGGTCACGGTGTTCTGTACCGTCAGCAGGGTGACGACGCTCATGCCGTAGACTCCTAGCTGGTGGAACGTCTTCAGATCTGCTTGCAGACCGGCGCCGCCGGAGGGGTCCGAGCCTGCAATGGTCAGTGCAACGGGGATCACCCAACCATGCTAGTGCACTGGCTCCAGCAACAGCGCCCAGCGGCTGAACGCGAGCCGCAGCTCTCCCTCGCCCGCCGGCACATCTACGAGTTGGAGCCCCGTATCCGACTCCACGCGAATCGGGGCCGGCTTGCCCTGCCATTCGGCCGTCCAGCCGGGAAAGGCGAAGGTCTGTAGGCGCAGTGTCGCCGGGCCGTCAGCACGGATGCGGTAGACGCGTTCGGCTTGTTCGACGGATGCTGCTTCGATCTCGGCATTGCCTGCGACCACTTCAATCGACCCTGCGTCAGCCGGCGGATACCGCAGCCTTGGCGAGCCTAAGGGGCGCATCTCGATCAAGTTGCCCGTGTAGAGCGCGCGCTGGCGCGGACCGACCTCAGCGTACTCTTGCTCGCTCAAGGGTCGGGGCGAAAGCTCCGCGACATCCGCCGGAAGCGCGTCTGAGCCACGGAAGAAAGGCAGGAACCCCAGAGCGAGCAGCATGGCAACCACAGCGGGCGCTTGCATCCTTTTGCGTGGCAACCCGGCCAGTGCCACCGCGCAGAGGATGGCAAGCGGCCCCTGCCAGCGCCAACTGAACTGCATAAGAGCCAGTCCCGGCGCTCGCGCGAGCCAGGCGCCCACGGGGTAGACGCTCGCCAGCGCGACAAAACCGGCCACCCAAGGTAAGCAGCGCACTACTTGGGTCTTTGTTTGCCGATAGCCCGCCAGCAGGATGACCGCGACGAGTGCGAATTGCAGCCCAGCGACGATCAGTCCGAAGTCGTTGAGCCCTTCCCATGTCTGGCTGTACGCGTCCGGCGCGCTTGGCGGGCGCAGCCAGAGGCTCTGTTCATAAGGATGGGATTGCGCCAAGTAAGGGGTCTGCGCCAAGCCGCTGGCGCGCATCAAGGGAACCCAGAACCAGACCGTCGCCGCGGCTGCGGCGAAGGCCGATCCCGCCACGGTAGCTAGTCCCTTGCGTCCTGCTTGTTTTGCCAAGATGGGCAAGCACAGCAAGCCGAATACCAGCGCCATCACCGAACTGAGAGCATGGGTGAGCGTCAGCCCGCAGCACGCCAGAAACAGAGCGCCGCGATGCCGCCACGCAGCGGGCTCCAAGGCGGTTCGAAGTGCAGCGCCGAACAGAAAAGCCATCCATCCCAGCGCCAGAAAGTTCGGCAGCAATCCGCGGCCCCAGCCGATCAGCACAACCCCAGGGAGCAAGGGAACCAGAGTTGCCGCCAACAAACTGCGCCGAGGAGACAGCTCTGCGCGCGCCAGGTAGTAGGTCGCCGCAAACAGCCATGCCACCGAAAGCACGAGCGCTAACCCCAACGCCGCTGTCATGTTCGGGGCTGCCAGCGAGCACAGCCACGTCAGCGTAAAGAACAGCGGGGGATAGAGCACAAACGCTGGTCCGCCGCGCCCGCCGCTCAACGAGGCCGCCCACGATGGCGGAATCTCGCCCGAGGCCATTGCCTCCGCAAAGGCGCGCGAAAGCTCGAGATGTACCGGCTGGTCCCCCAGATATCCGAACCCAGGCGAGTGCAACACGCCGTAGGCGTAGGGCGCGACCGCCGCCGCGAGGCAGACGACGCCCATCAGGGCGGTGCTCTGGCGCCCACTTTCGGCCATCACGCCCGATCGTAGCCCTTGCCCGCGAGGCCGCAACACTCGGGTTCGGCCCTAGATCTCCGGCGCGAACGTCGTACCGGACCGGTCTGCTACAACTGCTCGCCGCGCTCGTTCCAGCGCTGCCAGTCGGCCTCCATTTGGGCCACACGTTCCGGCATCTGGGCGGCCAGGTCGTGCAGCTCGGTTCCGTCGGCGTCGAGGTCGTACAGCTCCCAGGGCCCCTTGTCGATCGCGACGATCTTCCACTTGCCTTGGCGCAGGGCGCGCCCGTGGTTCCACTGCCAGTACAGGGTCTGTGGCGCATCGCGCTCGCCGCCGCACATCACCGGTAGCAGGCTCGTTCCATCCAACGGCAGCAAGTCCGCCGGATGCTCGGCCCCAGCCGCTTCCAGGAACGTCGGCGCCAGGTCGACAACATGCGCCAGCGCATCGCTCTTCGACCCTGCCGCGATCACTCCCGGCCAATGCGCAATCAGAGGCGTTCGGATGCCGCCCTCGTGGTCGTATTGCTTATACATCCGGAAAGGCGTGTTCGAAGCGTTCGCCCACCCGTGGCCATAGCTCTGGAATGTGCCCTCCGGCCCGGGCATGATGTCCGGCAGATTCCCCGGCACGATGGGGCGGCCGTCACGCGTGGTTTCGTACAAGAAATCACCCTTGCGGTCCGGCGTGTACTCGACGTGACAGCCGCCATTGTCGATCTGGAAACAGACCAGTGTGTTGGCGAGCCTACCTTGGCGCTCGAGCTCAGCGAGCACGCGGCCGATACCTTGGTCCATCACTTCCACTTGCGCGGCGTAGACTTCCATGCGGCGCTGCTGCCATTCCTTGTGCGGCTCATCTTGCCAGGCTGGGACCTCGGCATTGCGCGGCGACAGGGGCCAATCCGCGTTCACCACGCCGAGCTCCTTCATGCGCGCGTGCCGCTGCTCGCGAAGGGCGTCCCACCCTCCTGCGTACTTGCCCTTGTGGCGCGCAATGTCTTCCTCGCGCGCGTGCAACGGCCAGTGCGCGGCGGTGTAGGCCAAGTACAGGAAGATGGGCTCGTCTCGCCCTTCGGCATCTTTCAAAAATGAGACCGCGTTGTCGGAAATGGCATCCGTCAAATAGAAGTCTTCGCGTTGGCACTCCTCCATCACCGGCTCGTCGTCGCGCATCAGGCCGTAGACCTGCCAATAGTCAGCCGATCCGAACAGCATGCCGTAGTAGCGGTCGAAACCCTTGTGGCAGGGCATGTTCGGCTTGTCTTCGAGCGATTTGGCCAGATGCCACTTGCCGCTCATCAGCGTGTGGTATCCGGCGTCCTTCAAGCTCTGCGCCACGGTGACCGTGCGGGGATGGAGAACACCTTTCTGCACCGAGACGTCGCTCTGCACGCCGGACATGAGCGCCGCTCTCGTCGGCACGCACATGTTGTTCGTGTGATGGTTGGTGAAGCGCATCCCGCCACGACCCAGCCGGTCCAGGTTCGGCGTGGGGATTTCTCCGCCATAGCAGCCGATGTCGGAATAGCCCATGTCGTCGGCCATGATCATCACGATGTTCGGCCGCGCTTGCACCTGCTTTTCCGGCTCGCTTCCGCAAGCCGCGAGGGCCGCGGCTGCGGCGGTCTGGAGGAAGTCACGGCGATTGAAACCTGCGCGCATCGCCCGAAAGTATAGACTGATGGAGCCATGAAGGTTGTCCTCATCACCGGAAGCAGCACCGGAATCGGACTTGAAACCGCCCTGCATTTGGCGGACAGCGGCTACCGGGTCTTTGCCAGCGCGCGCAACCCCGAAGCGTCCGAAGGACTGCAGCAGGCGGCCGGCCGTGTCGAGACCGTCAAGCTCGATGTGAACGACGACGCCTCCGTCAATCGAGCGGTGGCCGAAACGCTCGAACGAGCCGGCCGCATCGACGTCTTGATCAACAACGCCGGCGTCGGCGGAGGCGGGCCGGTCGAGGTCACGCCTCTCGAAAAGGCCAAGGGCACGTTCGAGACCAATTACTTCGGCGCCATCCGAATGATTCAGGCTGTGGTCCCAGGAATGCGCGAACGCAGGTCCGGCGTCGTCGTAAACGTCACATCCATAGCAGGACGCGTGGTGTTGGCCGCTCACAGTCACTACGCAGCTTCCAAGTTCGCGCTGGAGGCGTTGAGCGAGTCCCTCGCGCAGGAGCTCGCTCCCTATGGCGTTCGCGTAGCGATCATCGAGCCGGGCGTCGTGCTTACGCCAATCTTCAGCAAGGGTGGAAGTAAGGAGCTCGACCCAGACCTGCCCTCGATGGCGGCCGTACGCCGCCTTTGGGCGCTTTTTGCAGCGCAGCTCAAAGAACCCACCTTGCCGATCGCGTGTGCCGAGACCATCCGCCGCGCCATCGAATCCGAGGAGCACAAGCTCCGTTACCCGGTCGGGCGCGACGCCGCAGTTTTCGTCGCTGGGCGGGCCCGCGTCTCGGACGAGGAATGGGTTACCGCTTCCGCCATCGAAGACGACGACGCCTTCTTCGACCGGATGCACGAAATCTTCGGCGCCGACTTGTACCGAGAACCAGCGAACGCGCTGGGTGGAGCGACAGCATGACTCGCAAACGGTTGTTCGCATCGGCTGGCGCACTAGCGGCCGTCGCTCTGCAACGCAGACTGCGCGCTCAGGAGCCGCCTCAGGACGCGGCTCCTCCCGGTCCGGTTGAAAGTCTCGAGCGGCGCTTGTCCGCCATCGAGCGCGTACTCCTGGACCGTAGCGTCGCCGACGCAACGCCCGCCTCGCGCGCGCTAGACACGCGCCTGACTCGACTGGAAATGCGCCTCGAACGCCTGGAGCGCGAGATTTGGGACCTACGCAGCAGAGTGGGACGCTAATCCGCTTTACGATGGAATCTTGCAGGGACTGCTGAACGAGAGCCTGATCCCCTCCTCGCGCCGGACGATGATGCATCCCGGCCCGAGCATCGCTTCGCTCGCTGGGCTGCTGACCATCGCCGGTCCGCTTTACTTCGCGATCGGAGACGCGCTCGGCATGCCGCTTGCGCCGTCGCCGGAAGACTGGTTCGGCCTCCAGCCCTGGCTGTTGCTGGCAAGCTGTACTGCGATCACCGCTGGGGGCTTGGCCATGAGCCCGAATCGCCAGTGGGACCAGCGTCTAGCGGCGGCCGGCCTGCTCGGCGCGATCGTCTCGCTCGCGCCGTATTTGTTGCATTCCCCCGGCATTGCGCTCGCGGTGGCGCTGGGTTCGGCGCACCTGGCCATCGAGGCCTGGATCTCGGACCGCCCGATGGCCATCCGGATGCGGGCGCTGGCGCCGACGCGTCTGGACTTGGCGGCAGCTTCGGCGCGCTCAGCCTGCATGGCGGCTCTGGCCGGCTGGCTCGTGGTTTGGGTCATTGGCCGACTGACCACGCCTGGCGGATTGGGGCCGGCGATGCTGGCGCTGCTTGGGGCTTGGGGGTTTGTCTTCCAGTGGGTCCGACTCGCTCGCCAAACCCACCCGCGAGGCATTTGGATTTTCCGCGGCGCCGCGTTGCTGGGAGTGGCGATCGTGGCGCTGGGCTGGGGCGACTTCGCGCGCATGGCCGCCGGCATGGCGCTCGCGCCGGCCGCCGCATTGCTGGTCATTCCCTCCCGGCTATCGCGACAGGGGACGATCGGTCGGCCTGCGACCATCCTGTTCGATCGGCCCGCCTACCTGTTGGTGGCGACTTTCGCTTCGGTTTGTCTGGCCGGCACGACCCTGCTCGCTCTACCTTCTGCGTCGGCGAGCGGGATCAGCGTCGGTTGGCTCGACGCCGCCTTCACCGCAGTCAGCGCCGTCTGCGTCACGGGCCTGATCGTGCTCGACACGCCGACGGCCTTCTCAGGCATTGGTCAGGGTTTCTTGCTTTTGCTGATCCAGGTCGGCGGGCTGGGCATCATGACCTACTCGACCGCCATCCTGGTCCTGCTGGGCCGGCGGCTCGGCCTCCAAAGAGAAATGTCTTGGCCGCCACGATCAGCGCCCGTATTGGCAGCCAGTTACACCGCGCACTCATGCGACTGCTTGCGCTCACCTTCCTTGCGGAAGGGCTGGGAGCAGCAGGCCTGGTTGCGCTGTTTTGGCGCTCGGGCGACACGCTGGGACAAGCGCTGTGGCGCGGCGTCTTCACTTCATTTCCGCCTTTTGCAACGCCGGGTTCGCGCTACAAACCGAGGCCTGATTGATCCGCTCGTGCTGCACATCGCCAGCGCATTGATCATCCTCGGCGGAATCTCGCCCGCAGTCGTCTTCGCCCTACCTGAGGTATGGAAGCGTCGTGAGCGTCGCGCCCAGGTGTGGCCTCGTCCTCGCCGCCACCGGCTTGCTGTTGGCGATCGACACCGTGCTGATCGGCGCGGTCAGTGGAGCCGGACGCTCGGGCATCTCGGTCTGCTGGACCGCATCCACAACGCTTGGTTCAGGCCGTCACGCTGCGCACGGCCGGCTTCAGCACACTCCGTCGACATAGCCGCCTCAAATCCAGCCACGTTCGCCATCATGATGATCTCCATGTTCATCGGCGGCAGCCCGGGGGGTACAGCCGGTGGCGTCAAGACCACTACCGCGGCTGTGTTGGCGCTGGCGGTGAAGGCAGCGGTGGACGGACGCTCCGAAACCAGGCCTTCGGTCGCACCATCCCGATCGAGACCGTGCAGCGGGCCGCCGTGATCGCCCTGATGGGGCTGGCGTCGCTGTTCTTCGTCACCATGGCTGCTCTGCTCACGCGATCGATCGACCCGGTGGCGGTCCTGTTCGAAGCCGTTTCCGCGCTGGGCACGGTGGAGCCTGTCCATCAGCGCCACCGGAAAGCTCGACGGGATTGGCAAAATCATAATCATGGCGGCCATGTTTATCGGCCGCGTGGGCCCCGTGTCGATGTTCGCCTTTCTGGCGTCGCGCTCGCACGTGACCGACTGGCGCTTTCCGCGCGAAGAAATCGATGTGGGTTAGGGAGGGCAGATGACCAAGCAGGCATTGTTGATTGGGCTGGGACGCTTCGGCATGAGCCTCGCCCGTTCGCTCGCCGAGCGCGGCGTGGAAGTGTTGGCCGTGGACGCCAGCGCCAAGCGCGTGGAAGAAGCGGCCGACGTGGTCTCGAGGCCGCCGTCTTCGATGCGACCGATGAGGACGAGCTCAGCCGCGCACAACCCGCCGCGCGCGACCTTTGCATCTGCGCCATCGGGGACGAGTCGCACGAGGCCTCCATCCTTTTGCACCGCTTTGCTGCGCCAGCTCGGGGCCCGCGTGTGGTCTCGCGCGCCAACTCCAAATTGCATGCGCGCATCCTGCACATGGTCGGCGCGCACGGGTGATCCAGCCCCTCGAGGTTCGGGGAACGTTTTGCTGACGCGTTCGTCTACCGAGCGGCTACCAGGCGGAAGACTGCCCCTGGGGACGCGATCGTCGTGGCCAGTTGAGGCCAAGACCGAATTCGTCGGCAAGACTCTGGCGGAGCTGCGCCTGCCAGGCAAGTATGGCGTTACCGTCGTGGCCACGCGTTCGCTCAAAGGCTCCGGCGTGCGGCTTCCTTCCGGCACGCAGATCATCGAAGACAAAGACGTCCTAGTCGTAGTCTCAAGCGCGAGGCGCTAGGCAAGCTGGCGACCGATTAGGCCTATGCATCTCCACCAAAGAATTCCGAATCGCATTCGGCCTGATTTTCGGCTTACAACTCGCGACCGCCTTCGGCATATCGCCGTGCTGGACCGCATGGGGCCGGCCATTGCGCAAGTTGCCGCGGACAACGTGGAGTCGCTCGGCGCGATCGAACAGATGTTGGGCGCTTTGGCGCTCGAAAGCGGCCCTCTGCCTGAGGCCGCAGCCTCCGAGTTGCGCCAAGCCTACGCCAAGGCGGCTGCCAACGTGACCGAGGAAGGAAAAGCCGCTGCTCGATTCGATCAAGACCAACCTGGAAGCGGCGATCCGCGGCGACCAACAGGCGCGGTTCTCCGTTGTCACCGCGCTGCGGCGTCTCAGCTCGGTCAATCGACAAGCGATGTTTCGTTCCGACGATGAGGCTCAGCAGTTGGCGCGCGCCGGCGCCTGGGCCGCGGCTTTGCTTGCTTTCCTCACATTCCTCGTCGCCCGCCTGCTCGCGGCCCGCGTGGAGAACCGGCTCATCACTCCAATATTTGACATCTATTCCACCCTGCAGGCCGTCAAGAACGGCGACTCGCGGCGGCGTAGCACGTTGTTCAAAGGCAGTGCGGAGATCGAAGGCATCGCGCTCGGCGTCAATTCACTGCTCGACGCCCGCTGAAGCCTGAGATTCCGTCTGGGTGCGAGGCACGGATCACCATCCGCCTGATAGACGATCACGTCGTCGACCTTGAATTGAAAGCTGAGGGCGAAGTCTCCCGGTTGAGCGCCATGAGCAATCTCGAGCAGGGCTTCTCGATCCCCGCCCCTGATCGCGAGAATCACGCCTTTGTCGTCAGGTTCGTTCCATTCCTGTAGTATTTCCATTCCGAAGATCGCGACGTAGAAGTCTCGCATGGACTCGAGGTGGGATGTCGTGATCTTCGTCTTTAGCGTGACCATGGCGCTGGTAATTTAGATTTCAATCTTGCACTGCCTGGCAAGCCGGGTTCAGCAAGTGGCGCCCGCGCGCCCGGCCAACACACTACCCTAAAGGCATGGGCGCGCCGCACCACTCTCCCCGCGACTACTCTCAGACGCCGCTCAACGTCTACTGGGAGGTGACCCAAGCCTGTGCGCTGGCTTGCCGCCATTGCCGCGCCGAGGCCGTTCCTCACCATCACCCGCTCGAGCTCGATCGGGCCGCTGGGCTTGCGCTGCTCGAACAGATCGCCGGTTTTGGAGAACCCAAGCCGCACCTGATCCTGACCGGCGGCGACCCTCTGGAGCGAGAAGACCTGTTCGAGCTCATCGACGCCGCCCGCGCCCTCGACATTGCAGTCTCCATCACGCCGGCCGCTACGTCGGCGCTCACGCGCGACGTGCTGGCCAAGCTCAAGCAGCATGGCATCGACGGGCTCGGCCTCAGCCTCGATGGATCCAGCCCCGAGCGCCACGATTCCATTCGCCAGGTGCCCGGAACCTTCGACCGCACCATGCAGGCGATGCAATGGGCCAAAGAGCTCGAAATCCCGCTCCAGGTCAACACGCTCGCCGCCGCCGAGACCGCTGACGACATTCCCGCCATCTACGAGTTGCTCAAGCCCATGGCCGTCGCCCGTTGGAGCATGTTCTTCCTGATCTCCGTCGGTCGCGGGCGCGTCCTCGCTCCGCTCGATCCGCCTGAAGCGGAAAAGCTCATGGCCTGGATCCACGAAACCTCGCGGACTGCTGATTTCATCGTCGCCACGACGGAGGCCCCTTCCTACCGTCGCGTCGCGCTCGAGCGCATGCGCGAGGAAGGCCAGACCGGCGAGGCGATCAGGCGTAGCGGCGTGGCGCGCGGCTTTGGCATCCGCGACGGTCACGGCATCGTATTCGTCTCGAACACCGGAGACATCTGTCCGGCGGGCTTCCTACCGCTCGTTGCCGGCAACGTCCGCAAGGACAATCTGGTCGATGTTTACCGCAATGCGCCCCTGTTCCAATCGCTGCACGACCCCACGCAGTTTGGCGGACATTGCGGCGTTTGCGAGTATCACGCCCTCTGCGGCGGCTCGCGCGCCCGGGCTTACGGCGCAACCGGCGACCCGTTGGCGCAGGATCCGCTCTGTGTTTACGAGCCCAAGGGCCTGCGCTGAGCTACTGCTGCGTCGGCGTGCGCTCCCAGGCCGGAATCGTCACACGCTTTTGACCCAACTGGCGTAGCTTCACCGAGCGGAACCAAACCGCTTGGCCGTGGTCCTGCAGTGCGATGCGGCCGCGCACGGCCAACGCAAAAGCCGGGTTGTCGAACTTGCTCGCGGCCACCCGTTGCTTGAAGTCGTCCGACCCAATCTCGAACTCGACCACCTTTACGCCGTTCAGCCAGTGCTCCACGTGTTTGCCCTGTGCCAGGATGCGGCTCTCGTTCCACTCGCCTACAGGCTTGCTCGCGTCTTCCGTCGGAGGATACAGCCCGTACGCCGCGCCGTTCCGCCGGTCCGGGAATTCTTGAGACGCTTTCCGCGCATTGTCGGCAAGCTGATATTCGATCGCAATCCCGGTTGCCGACTGCGCGGAGGGCGGAACGCGGTAGTAGATGCCGCTGTTGCCATCGGGCGCCGTCTTCCACTCGACCACTAGCTCAAAATCGCCAAAGCTGCGCGCCGTAGCCAGTGCGCCTGGCTTGCCTTCGGGCTTCAGCGCGCCGTCCTCCACCACCCACTGGCCTGTAGCGTTCGGGCGCGGTTGCACGATCCAGCCGTCCAACGTCTCACCGTCGAACAGCGGTTGAAAGTCCGTCGCGATCTGACCCTGATCGATGGCGATCCCCTGCGCTGCCAGCGGCAGCACGCAGAGCATGAAAGAAGCGGCGAACCGCGCCGCTCGCAAAACCGAAACCATCTACACAGTCTAGCCCTTACAATGCGAGTCATCCGGCGCGCGTCCATCGTTGGGGCCGTTTTGGGGTGCCTGCTCGCGCTCGCAGGGCGCCTCCGCCCCGACGGAGCTCGAACAACGCGTCGAAGAGGCGCTACGCTCTACCCAGCGGTTGCGTGTCTACGACTGGGTCGAGTACAAGATCGACGGATCCACCGTCACCCTCAGCGGCACGGTTTCCCTTGTTTCGCTTGCGCCCGACCTCGAGCGCCGCGTGCGCCAAAGTCGAGCGTCACCGACGTGCTCAATCACATCGAGCCCCCGGCCCCGTCCAGCGAAGACATGGCCATGCGCGTCAATGCGTACTGGCGCATCTGGGAATCGGAGCTGCGGCGCTACTCGAAGGGCAGCGAGCATTGCCTCGCGCATCAACGCGAAGACGGCGCCTAAGCCCATTTTGTTGCGCCCCATTCATGCCGTCGTGCAGGACGGGCGCATCATCCTCCACGGCGAGGTCGATCAGGAACGCGATGTCGAAACAGCCGAGCGCGCCGCCTGGGATGTGATGGGCGTCAAGTCGGTCGACAACCAACTCGCCGTCGTCACCGACAACACGGAAGAGCGCCAAGCCTGCGCCCTGGCCCCCGATCCCTGGTGGACCGACGTCACCGCCGCCCACACGCCCAGCCTGCTCGTGGACAACCCCTCCGGCGGGGTGAAAGTGCGCGTCGTCAACACGGACGCCGTGCGCATCCGCAAGTCGAGCGAAGACCGCGCCGTCGTCGACGGAGACGTCGTCATCGACCGCCTGCAGCGCCGCATGCGCGTCGCGCACGGCCTGCCGACGGCGCCCGCGTCGACCTCGACATCGATCTGCCCTACGGCTACATGCTCGAAGTCGAAAGCGTGGACGGCTGGGTCGACCTGCGTGGTCTGTTCCGCCGTGCGAATGTCAAGATCGCCACCGGCCAAGTCGACGTCACCGCACCTTGGCAGGCCACGCGCCTGCGGGTTGAATCCGTGCGCAAGCCCCCGATCGTTGAGCTGCCCAATGGCGTTGGCTCGAGCCTGGACGGCCTGGCGCCCGATCCCGACATGGTCTGGACCCTCGAAGACGGCCGCCCCGCGCGCGAGTCCGTCTACGGCGACATTCACATCGAGGCCCAATGGCCGGACGCCCTGCGCATCCACGAAGGCGACATGCCCGGCGACTCGCCTGTGCGCATGCACGCGGAGGCCGCGGAGACGATTCGCCGCATGTTTCGCCTCGACAAAGCGCTCGAGATGCAGCGCCGGGGTCCGCAGTCTGGGCCCGATGACGGCGTTGATCTCGACACCGGTTTTGCGCACTTCTCCGACGACGTGCGTTTGGTGGATCTCGACGTCGCAGTGCTCAACGAAGACGGCCGCCCGATCCCGGGCCTGACCGCGGCGGACTTCGAGATCTTGGAAGAAGGCGTCCCGCAGACTGTCAAGACGGTCGAAGGCGAGAACACCGGCTTCAACTTGGTCTTGCTGCTCGACTGTTCCACGTCTACGCTGGACGATCGCTTTACGCTCATCCAGGCCGCGAGACAGTTCGTCAACATCGCACGGCCGCAGGATCGCGTCGCGGTCTACGTGCTGGCGGACTCATTACCAAGTTCTCTCGCGCTCACCGACAACGAGGGCGAGCTACTCCAGCGCATCGACGACATCCCGCCGCTTGCTGGTTCGACGCCGCTCTACGACGCGATCGTGCTTTCTTACGCCCAGGAGCTGGCCAGGCGCCGCTTCGAGCGCAATGCACTGGTCGTGCTGTCAGACGGCATGGATAACCAACTGCTGCCGCGCCTGGGACACAGCCGCCCGTCCATGGTGGCTTTCGAACCTGGAGCGCGCCGCCGCGAGATGGGCAACTCATCACGTTCTATTTGGATGCCGCCGAAGCGCCGCCACCTCGCGCAATCAGCAGTGGCATCATTGGCGCGAGAAAGCCCTTACAACAAGGCCTTGGCCACAGCCGCCGGCAGCAAGCTCTTCCGCGCTGTGTCACTGCGCTCGCTAGAACCGGTGTACGCGGAAGACTCCGCGGAGCTCCAGTCGATCTACCGCGTCGGCTACTACCCCAAGAACCAAGATTTCGACGGCGCTTGGAGCAAAGTGGAAGTACGCCTCAAGCGCGACGGAGCGCGGGTGCGCACTCGGCCCGGATATTACGCTTGGTAGCCGGCTACGCCACCAGGCGGGTCGCATTGCCTTAATCGCAGTCCTAACATCGTTGTAACTGAACGCACAGAGGACAGAGCGCCCCCATCGTGATCCTTCAGACTCGATTACGCCCTTGGCGCGCGCCTACGACACGGTCTTGCCGCCGCCGGGAGGACTGCCTTGCCTCGCAGGACGTGAAAGAGCACCTCCCCGCTTGTGCATTCCGCTGGTTCCGGCGCGGCTGGGAGGGCGGCGCCCCTGGGGTCGCTTAGACGCCGACTAGTGCCGCCGCGCCTCAGCCGAAGATCTCGTTCTGCGCGCTCTCCACGATCGCTTTCACCGCCGGGTTCTGGATGCGGCGCTCCGTGGTGATCGCGAAGTACTGCACCCGTACGTCAACAAGCTCTCCCAGCTTGCGCACTTTGTAGTTGCGCACCGTGTGGTCATCGCTCACGGTAGGTGCGGCGAAAAGCCCGCCGCCGTCCTGAGCGTACTCTTTGAGTAGTTCGGAGTCCTCGAACTCCGCCAGCACCAAGGGCCGTTCGCGCCGGCCCGCGAACCAATGGTTGAGCGCGCGCCGCAGCGCCGTATTCGGCGTCGGCAACAAGAATGGCGCGCCGTCGAGGGAGCTTGGGAACTTGGAGCGGTAGCGCCGCGCCAGCTTCGGAGCCCCAAAGATGGAAACCCCGCTGCGGCCGAGCAGATGGTTGAATGCGTTCACCGAGAGCTGCGGCCCCAGCGGGAAATCCGACAGCACCAAGTCGAGCTCGTTGACCGCCAGCTTCGCGAGCAGATCCGTAGCTTTGCCTTCATAGCAAACCGACTTCACCCCTTCGAGCTGAAGCGCGGGAAGCAGGAAGCGGTAGGCCAGAGGCTTCGGCAGTACTTCCGTTACACCCACTGTGAACCGCACTGCGCCGGGCGATCGCCCTTTCAGCATCTGCATCAGCTCGTTGCCGGTCGAGAAGATCTCCTCGGCATAGCGCAGTACGTCCCGCCCAGTCTCCGTGAGCTCGAGTCGTCGTCCGACTCGCTGAAACAACTGGTGCCCGAGGCTCTCCTCGAGCGTTCTTATCTGCGTCGAGAGCGTCGGCTGAGCCAGCGAGAGTCGCTGCGCAGCAGCCGTGATCGAGCCGGTGCGGGCGACCGTCCAAAAGTAGAGCAAGTGATGGTAGTTGAGCCAAGATTCCGATTCCGTCATTCTTTCAATAATTCTAATTGAATGACCCAAATTTTCTATTTTTTTTACAGATGTGCAGAGGCTAGGCTGAGGGTCGGAGGGAGTCAACGATGGACGGCTACGGATTCACGATGCGCGACCTCGAGGAGGTGCGGAGGCGAAATCGCAATCGCAATCGCAGGCGACATCGCTCGGTCGAGGACCTCCGCGACTGTCTGATCACGTTTGCCATCCTCGCGGCCGCTTGGCTGGCCCGCGAGATCCTGCTCTAAGGAGACGCTTGCCATGCAAAAGAACACAATTCACATCACCGAAGCGGACTTCGATCGGCTCGAGCGGCTGGTTGACGGATGGTGGGCGCAAGACCCCCGCACGCGCACTTTGCTGGACCGGCTGCAAGAGGAGTTGGACCGGGCGCGCGTGGTGGACAATCAAGCGGTTGCGCCCGGCTGCGTCACGCTGGGCAGCGAAATCATGCTGCGTGACCTGAATACCGGCGAGTTGAGCGTGCATCGACTCGCGTTACCAAACGAGACTGGCGACTCCAGGGCTGCGCTGTCGATTCTCTCTCCCGTGGGCATCGCCGTTCTCGGCTACGGAGAGGGCGACGAGGTCGATTGCGAAACGCCGGGCGGCAGACGGCGCCTGCGTGTCGAGAAGGTCTTGTTTCAGCCGGAAGCGGACCTGCGGAACTGCATCAGCCCCTGACCAACACCGGCGTACGCGGTCAATTCGATCCCCACGTCGTTTTCATCGCGAAGGCTGAAAGGGACGATCATGATAGGTTGTTGTCAAGCCCGGACCGCGCAGGTAATCCCCAGCCCCAACGCGCAGCTACCGCGACGCCAGCCCGCCAGCCCGTCTGGAATGGCGCGCCAGCGTTTCGGCGCTTCGGCGTAGAGCTTTCGTCCCAGCCGGAAGGCTTCAGTTCCAGCGCGGCTCGTCGCTCCCCCGCGCGCTCGAGCGCCACGCGTACCGCCTCACGGCCTCCAAAACTCCCAGGCCGGCTGAGCAGCAGTTGATGCAATTCAGCCAAATCGTGATGCTCGCCCAAAGGGTCAGTCAGCCGGTGAGGGCTTCGTCTCTGCAGGCATCAGCGGCCCCTCCCAAGCCAGCCGAATCAGGCGGCAGTGATGAAGGTATTTCACCCGCTTTCGCCACTCGGCGAAACCGCTTCCGGCCGAGGCGCTTGACATGCCTCGCGAAGCGCTTCCTTCCGCGGCGGTAGTTGCACTTCAGTCCTGCCGGCTCGGCCACACCTTTTTCAGGTCCCACTTCTCGACCGACTGCAACCCTCGTTGCAGCTCCGCGCCGCGCCGCATCAATCAGGTCCCCCTCGAGCGTTTCTCGTTCCGCCTGCTCCGCGCCGCTCGAGCCTTCTCTCACTTCGGCGAAGGACTCGCCCACACCTTCCTCCTCGAGATCTGAAGGACCTCCAGCAGCGAAGTCGCATCGCGCAACGGCGCGAGCCGCCGTCCGATGTCGCGAAAGCGCTTGTTCGCTGGACGGTACTGCTTTCAAGGCTCGGACGCACGCTCCGTACGAGCCCACGCACCTTCTTCATGCGCTTGCGAACCGCGTGAGCCGCCTCTCGCGGTTCGCTCTCGTTGATTTCGTCCAGCGCTTTCTCGATCTGCTCCTGAGCGATCCGCCGAACCTCTTCTCCAAGGCCTCTCCTAGGGTCGAAACGATAAGCCATTCGAAATGTAGACTCTCGGCAGCTAGCCCGTTGCCCGAAGGCCCCGGTCCGACCGCAGCATCACACTATTCCG
Source organism: Bryobacterales bacterium (assembly GCA_041394905.1). Taxonomy (GTDB): domain Bacteria; phylum Acidobacteriota; class Terriglobia; order Bryobacterales; family UBA6623; genus RI-231. The sequence continues at coordinate 22,829 of JAWKHJ010000039.1, forward strand.
AGATTCTGTGCCGGCAACCGAACCCACATGGAATCAGCACGCCTTGGCCTCTGCGCCTTAGAACAGCCACTATAAAACCCTTCGTCCTCGATGTTAGTCTGGCAGTGGATAAAGAAGCCGGCCACGGAGAGGCGGCCGGCTCTCACTGCGCAGTCCACTTCAAAAATCTCCTAGCGCCCTGGCGGCTGGGCCTCGTAAGCCGCCCGCAAACTCCGCGGTAGTAGGGAACCGGTTCTTCGAGCACGCGCCTGCGGCGAACGGCAGGAAAGAGGCCCGGCTGAGAACATCAGCCGGGCCTCGCTCAATACGACCAAAAACAGGAAATCTCGGCCAAAACCTGACAGTTTCGGCCAACTCGCTAGGCGAACAAGGCTGAGACCCGGTCGCCGAGCACTTCGGCTTCGCCGTCGCGCAGCATCCACATCGACATGCGCAGCTCGCCGTCGCCGACCCGCGACACCCAGATCGGCGGCGAACCGGCTTGCAGCTTCTCTACTGCTTCGCCGGACGTTAGACCTGCGTCGCCCTCGTTCCATTTCACCAGCACGTGCGGCACGTTGTTGGCGATCTCGGGGATTTCGACCTCGGTCGTCACCTTGCTCTTGGCGGCGAGCTTGTCCATCACCGTTTTGGCGCGGGCTTCCATCTCGCGGCGCTCAGCGGCATGGTCAACCTTCAGGTAGCGCTCGACGGCGGCGACCAGGCCGGCCATCTCTTCCTTGCCTACCTTCATGCCGCGGCCGATGCCGCCGTAGGGGCTGATCGCCTTTTTGCCCGCTTCGACCAGGTCTTCGCGACCCATCAGCAGGCCCGACGATTGCGGACCCAGTAGGCCTTTCCCGCCAGAGAAGATGACCAAGTCAAAGCCCTCGTCAACGTAGTCGCGCAGGCGGTTGGCCGGTACGTCGGCAGCAGTCGTTGACGATCGGCGTGTTGTGCGCCTTGCAGATCTCGATGAACTCCTTGCTGCTTGATCTGGCCGTCGGGGTCGTGCTTGTTGAGGAAGAAGGCCATAGCGGTGCGATTGAAGGCCTTCTCCATTTCCTCGCGCGTCTCGACCCAGACCGTCTTGGGCGCCGGTGGCAGGGCATCTGCCTTCGTAGCCGGAGCGGTGCGCCTTCTGCTGGATGATCTCGTGCGGCATGCCGCTCACATCAGGCAAGGCGCGCAGCTTGGCGTCGTCGCCACCAGGCAGGCGGCGGTAGCCACCGTGATGGCCGAGGCGAGCGCCGCACGTGATGTGACGGCGGGTACCCCGATGATGTTTGCCAGGTGCTTGCCGGACTTGTCGTGCAGCTCGCGCATGGGCACGAACTGCCGCGAAGCCTCTTCCATGGCGCGAATGACTTCCGGCGGCATGATCAGGCTGCCAGGATGGTGACGGTGCCGACCGCGTTGATGACGGGCGTGACGCCCAGGCGGTCGTAGATGGATGGGCCGGCGAGGCCTTCCGGATTTGCTCTCGGCGGTGGAGCAGCCGGCTACGCCAGTCAGTGCGGCGAGTCCGGCGGATTGTGGCAGGAAGTGGCGACGGTCAGCGGGCATGGGGCCTCCTATGGGGTTTGGAGGCAGTGTATACGATTTTGGATTCCTACTCTGGGCGAACTCAATCCCGGCGACGGTTGCTTCGCCCATCGGGAGGATGTGGGCTTCGCCGTCGCGCACCATACCGGCAAACTTGATGCGGACTTCGCCCGATTCCGGAACAGTATCCGTCGTGCGAATACGCAGGCCGCCGGCAGAGACGTCCAGGACCACGACACTCGCGCGCACGGTCTTCTCATTCGCGCGCCGATGCATCTCGCCGTGCTCGTCGACCCGCCAGCGCGGCGAACGCCTCGCGCTGCAGCTCGATGCGGAAGCCAGAGTCCTCGTGTGACGAGTCGCTCACGAACATCCACACCGACCGAGCTCTCGTTGAACCACCTGCTCGCCTTTCTCGAGCGGCGCGGCGGCTAGGATCGTCATCGGTCCTCACCGCGCTCCTCACACGGGCCTCGCAGAAGCGTCGATTGCCGGCAGAGCGGCGACGAACAGCGTGACGACTTCAGCGGTGCGCGGCGCGGCTCGACGCGCAAGTGCGGACGAGAAGGAATGGAGTTGGTGTCCATGGCGGGTTGAATTTCAGGGCGGCTAGCATGGCGAAATAACGTGTGCTCCCTGTAGAAAGAATAGGCCGATTTCGCTGCTCGTTCAATGGGGCCGAGGGTTCAAACGGTTTTTGTGAGTACCATGGCCGGCTAAGGTCTTCCGCCGAGCGAAGAAGCCCGGGACCATGGTTTGGCCTTCCGCGGACGCTACAATGGCCGTGATGCCAGCCAGCTTGCTCTCGGCGTAAGTGCTGCGCTACACCGCCCTTGCCGCAAGCGCGGCTTCCTATAGTCGGATTCGCGGCGCAAACGACGTGATCGGCATCGGCGTGATCGGGCTGGGCAACATCTCTCGCGGCCATCTGCGGGAGTTCGGAGAGCGGCCGGAGACGCGGTGACGGCCGTGTGCGACATCTATGCGCCACGGCCCGGTACAGGCGTCTCAAAGACCGGCGCGAAGGGCTACAGAACTACCGCGACTTGCTCGGCGACTCGAATGTCGATGCGGTCATCGTCTGCACGCCCGACCGTTGGCATGCGCCGATGGCGATCGACGCGATGCGCGCCGGCGAGGACGTCGACGTCGAAAAGCCGATGTGCATGACATTCGAGGAGGCCAAGGAGATGGTCCGCGTCTCCCGAAGAGACCCAGCGCATCTTGTCGGTCGACAGCGAACACATGGCACGCGGCATTTGGGAACCGGCGCGCAAGGCCGTCGCAGACGGCGGTGTTGGAGCAAGGTGCTTTGGAACCAGACCAGCCGCAGCGCAACGCGCGCCAGCCGCCTTGGAACTACCCGATCGATGAGGGCGCTTCCGAGGCGAACATCGATTAAGGAGGCCTTCTTGGGTAACGCTCCGAAGGTGCCTTTCGATAAGGAACGCTTCTTCCGCTGGCGGCGCTATTGGGACTACTCGGGCGGCATCGCGACGGACCTCTTCTATCACCACATCACGCCGCTCATCCACGTGTTGGGCCGCGAGTTCCCGATCCGCGCGGTAGGCTCGGGCGGCAACTACTTCACGCCCAAGCAGGTGATGCAGGTGCCCGACACGTTCGTCATCACGCTCGACTTCCCAGGCCAGTACACGCTTGTGTGCGGCGGGTCGCTGAACAACTCGGTCGAGTTGCCGATCGTCATCCGCGGCAACGAGGCAGATATCCACTTCCACGGCGGCAGCCAGATGCGTCCCGACTACATCTTGATTGAGCCCGAGGATCCTTATCGCGACGACTTCAAGGACAAAGTGGTGCGCAGCGGGCTGGACAAGATGGGCCGCTGGATTGAAGAGAAGGGCGAGCGCGTCCCGGACTTTCGCGGCCAGCCGGCGCGACCAAGAACCAACTCTGATGCAAATGCTACTGGCCGAACCGGATTGGAAGGCGCGCGCTACGACGAGTACGTCAAAAAGGACCGTCGATCGCAAAACCCGGCCCTTCCTACGATGACTATTTCCAGAGGCTCTTCGAAGAACGGGCCGAGAAGCAGGCCATTCAATTGAAGCTGCGCATCGACGCGCCGCCGACGCCGACCTTCCGGCAGTACTTCATCGAGGCGATCCGCACGCGCAAGCCCACGCCGCTCGACGGGCATCTGGGCTATCGCTCCCAGGTCGCTGTCGCGCTGGGCGTTGAAGCGTATCGGCGCAATCGCGTGATGTTCTTCGACCCCTCGAAAGAAGCGCTGTCGAGCAGCCGGTTTCCGGCTAACGCTACTCCAACGGTGTGAGGCCGACGTCCACGTTCTTCGGATCGTCGCGCGGGTTAGCCCCGACGGCGCATGGACGGCGATGACGTTTTCGCCTTGCTTGAGAGCGCCGAGGTGCTCGCTGATGTCGGTGTGGCGGTACTCGCGGCGGCTGAAACGGTCGAGCGTGTCAACCTTCTGTCCGTTGATGTAGACCTCACCGTCCGTCACCGTGTGCTGGATCTCGAGCCAGAGGCTCTTCGGCATCTGGTCGATCGTAAACGTACGCCCATCCAGATCGACGGGCCTTCCTCTGTCCCATTATTTGACGAACTCGACATCCGGCCTTTCCCGGAAGAGGCGCTTCGCCATCCGCGACCAGCGGCGGTCGTTGAAGCGGGCTTGCTCCCAGCCTTTGCCCGGCGATTTCAGGTATAGCGCCAGGGCTGCGGCTTGTCGTGACGGCGGGTAGCAGGACGCGCGAGGGCGCAACTTGGCATAGAGCCTGCCGTGGATCATGGCGCGTAAGCTTGGCCGCGTCGAATTTGACCATTTCGCGGTCGTAGGTCATCAGGCCGTTGACCTCGCCTTCGACGTCTGTGGTCTGTGTGTAGATTGCCGCAGCCAGTCCTCGGCTGATGGGCCCACCGACGACTTCGCCGACGACTTTTTCGTATTGCGAGTGCCGAGCCATCGCGCGAGTGGTACCGATGCGGTAGCCCCAGTTGCGTTTGTTCCACCACAGATGGTCATCGACAGGGCCAACCCAGGCCGCCGAACTCGCCTAACACGGCCGCGCGGTCACCTCCGTACTGCATGCCGGGGCCCGGGATAGATGTGCGTGTCGGAGCGTCGCCGACGCCACGGTCGGTCCAACCAGAGGCTGCGTTGACGAGCCGCGTCGGGTCGTACTGGCGGATCCATTTGGCGATGCGGGCGATATCGTATTGGCTGGCATGCCTTCATTGAAGGCACCCACGTGACGATGGAGGGGAACTGCTGCAGGTGGTCGATCATCTCGCGCAACTCGCCTTCGAACTGGGCCTGGGCATTGCCGGTTCGCTTGGCGTCCTCGTCCCAGGGAAAGACGAAAAGGCTGCGCTCGTGGCCGCGTCCAGGGAAGCCGCTGGGCGTAGCCAGCAAGCCGAGCTGATCACGCAATGGTAGTACCAGCGGTCGGGCTCGACCGCTTTACGTGCTTGCGCGCGCCATGTTGAAGCCGAGGTCTTTGGTGACCTTGATGTCGTAAATCAGAGCTTCGTCCGTCGGCCGTGTAGAGACCGTCCGGCCACCATCCTTGGTCACGAGCGGGCCCATCTGGAACAGGATCTCGTTGTTGAGGGCGAGCATCTGGTAACCGCGTTCGTCGCGCTTCAGGGCGATCTTGCGCATGGCGAAGTGGCTTTCGGCGGAGTCGAGTGTTTGGTTGCCGCGCGAGCGCCGACCTCGAGATCGTATAGATGCGGTGACTCGGGCGACCAAAGTTTCTGTTTGGGGATGCGCAATTCGAGGCCTTCGCCGGCAGGGCCGAAGGCTTGGGCGACCTGCTGCTCGCCATCGAGCGCGCCAGGCGCGCAGCTGCACGCCGGCGGGATTGCCATGCAGCACAGCCTTCACGATCAGGCGGCCGTTGTCGATGTCGGGCTCAAGCCAGAGACGATCAATCGAAACCGGACCGACGGGCTCCACCCAGACGGTCTGCCAGATGCCGGTGACGGCGGTGTACCAGATCCCTGAGGCTCGTTGACCTGCTTGCCGCGCGGCTGAAGAACCGATGTCCGTCAGGTCCCACACGCGCACGACGATCTCTTGCTCCGCGCCGGTCGCGAGCGCATCGCTGAGCTCAAACGAAAACGGCGTATAGCCACCGCGGTGCTCGCCGAGTTTGACGCCGTTGAGCCAGACGGTCGCCTGCCAATCGACCGCGCGAAGTTGAGCCAGATCCGCGAGCCGCGCCAGTCCGCCGGGACCTCGAACGTGCGGCAGTACCACAGCGCCTGATCGGGCGAGACCGGCTTGCCGATGCCTGAAAGTGCGGCCTGCGGTACGAAGGGAACGAGAATCTCACGCCCAGCTTCGAGGGTTGCTCGGCGTCACGGTCGACGATGGCGTATTGCCACATGCCGTTGAGGTTGATTAACTCGTCACGGCGAAGTTGCGGCCAGGGGTACTCGGGCAGGGCGTTGTCCGGGCGAGACCTGTTTGGCCCACCGCGTCATCAAAGGGCCGTCGGCGGGCTTGTAGTCAGCCGTGCAGCAAGAGGGGCGGAGAGTGAAGGCGAGAAGAGCAGGCGTTCTGGTCATGGTTTCGGCAACAGGGTCGAAAAAGCGATGCAAAGGCCTATGTGAAAGCGCTTACATGGCGATTCTGCGGGGACAGGATAACACAGGGACTCATTCCGGACCTAGAGGAGAATTGGAGGCGCGGGCCGGGAATCAGACCGGCGAATCAAAGCTTTGCAGGCTTCTGCCTTACCGCAGCTACCGCGCCCGGTTGCGGCAACCCCTCGCCGCTCCCCCCAGTGTGCCAAACCGCCGGCCTTTCGGCGATACAGCAGAATGATCGCGCCCTCACGCGCAGTGGGGCGCGACAGGTCTGGGGCAGAGCCGGCATTGCTGGCGCTGGTCAGACAAATCGCGGGTCGGCTCGATCAGGCGATCAGGATTGGCCGTCGATCCGGATCATCGACGACAGGTTTGGTTCTCGGCGGTCCAGTGCTTGGTCGGCGATCTGTTGGCCTCGTCGTCCATCGATCGAACGCTCAGATCGGGATCGTGCGTGCCGACCCGGAACGGCCGGATGGCGCAGAGCGGTCTGCGCCGATACGGGCCGCGGCAGGGCGAAAAGATGGCGCAACGTATTGCAAGTATGCCTTGAAAGCGCTTGCATAACCTTCGGTGGCCGAAGATAGCACGGGTCGCGCAGTTTGGGGCGCCCGGGTTTGAGTAGATCCTTTCGGATCTTGGCCACCACGGTGAAGTGCGGATCGACCACGTTGGCGATGTCGTACTCGAGGGCGTGGCCCATCAGCAGAGACGAGCCGCGCTCGCTGAAGCCGTAGTCGCTCATCAGCCAGCGCTGGGCTTCGGTGGTGGCGTGTTGCAGCGCCTGCAACAGCGGTCTTGCGCTGCCGATGGCCATGATGTGGGTGTCGTTTTCCAGGCGCGGCCAGCCGATGCTCTTTCCCTTGATGAGGTCGACGGTGAGCTCGACGTCCATCGCGATTTCGAGCGCATTGCCGACCACCTCGCCGTCGCCTTGGCGGGCGTGGCCGTCGCCGAAGAAGAGCAGGGCGCCGGGCTCGGACACAGGCAGCATGAGCGTGACGCCCGCGTTCATGCCGTTGTAGTCCATGTTGCCGCCGAATTCGCCGGGGGTGCTGGTGGCGACCGCCTCCTTACGCGGAGGCGCTACGGCGACGCAGCCTAGCATGGGTTGCAAGGGGACTTCAATCCCCCTGGGGAGGATGGCGTCAGAGGCGACGCGGGCTACTCCGCGCTGCTTGTCGATGTTCCAGGTTTCGGTAGTCTGCTCGCGCTCGCCTTCGAAGCGCAGGAAAGCCGGGTCTGCCGCATAGGGCGCCAGCAGGCTGCTCGACCAGGCGGTCGCGCGGGCGGGCTCGATCTTCTCGAAGTGCACCACGAGCACATCGCCGGGCTCGGCGCCCTCGACGTAGAACGGGCCGGTCTGCGGATTGGGCCGCTCGCCGACTTGGTTGTTCGCGGCGTCGAAACCGCGGGCATCAATGGTTTTGGTGACGATGCGGTCGCCTGGCTTGACGCGCAGGACCGGCTCATGGGCGAACGAGAAGGTGTGGTGGTAGCGCTTCGGCTCGAAGCGGTGGGTTTCGGCAGACGCTGACATGAAGGTTAGTAGCAGGATCGCAGATACGGCGGCGAACGAGCGAAGCATGGAGGGGCCTCCTTCGGGCTGAGAGCGTTGCGTTTGTCCGTCTGCTTCTTGATTGACCATTTTTCGTTGATGAAAATAGACCATACGGGTAATTTCCCTGTGTGAAATCCTAACGTTGACACGCGCTGCGTGCTTTCCTACACTCGGAAGGAAATACGGGTCGGGCGAAATGTCTCGCGCCCCGGCCCATCGTCAACGTTCGACGCAGTTCCCAACCGGGGAACTTCGGCTCACGAAGGTTAGCAACAGTTCCCCGTCAGGCGGGGCTCGACTCCGAGCCAGTGTTTGGACAATCGCCTCGGGCGCGGGGAACAAGTAAGGGAGAACTAGATGAATATGCGCTCTCGCGCGCACGGACTCGGCCGAGCTTTGCTCCCGGGTCTTTTGCTGCTCGCAATGTCCGCCCCAGCCGCTAAAGCGCAGGTGCTTTACGGCTCGATCGTCG
>JAWKHJ010000040.1:0-30824 GCA_041394905.1 Bryobacterales bacterium
CGGCCGGACCTGCATCGGCCCTTCAAGGCGCCGTTCTTCCCGTGGCTGCCCATCGGCGGCATCCTCACCTCCTGCGGTCTCATGCTGGGGCTGCCGAGCGAAACCTGGGAGCGGCTGCTGATCTGGCTCGCCCTCGGGATGCTGATCTACTTCACCTACGGCCGCCGCAACAGTGTCGCCCGCAAAGCGGCGTAACAATCGCCTCGGGGACGTGCTCTAACGAGTATGCTACCCGCCACCATTGCAACCGAAAACCCTTTTGCGGGCCTCTCCGTGAGCGGCGTTCGCCGTTCGTTTGAGGACCGCCCCGTGCGCAGCACGATTGCCGCCGCCGCCTTCGGCGCGGGCCTGATGTGGGGCCTCAAAGCCACCAAGAAAAACGGTCCCGTCGGGGCGATTGTGAAAGGGATGATCGCGATGGCGGTTATGAATCGTGCCAAGAAGACGCTCCTGAACGGATCCTATCGCGGTCCAGCGCGCCAGATCGCAGCCGCCTAGAGCGACGGCTGGGTTAGCCAGCCGCGACGATCGCCGCGGCGTTCCGCTGTACTTTCCGGAACGCCTCCGCGATCTGCTCCATGTCGTTCTTGCCGGCGAGCAGCGTGGTCTGCGAGAACCAGCAGGCGCGTTCGCATAGGTCGTCATTCACCGGCGTGTGGTTTCGCGCCCTCCACTCAGCCATCTGCTTGTCCGAGTAGATGGCCTTGAAGGGCCGCGACGAAAAGGTCTTCTCGAGAAAGTCCGTTTTGTTCAGCGGCCCGTAGCCGCCTGACAGCGGTACGCCTTCCGCTTTCACCGCATCCAAAAACACCTTCTTCGACATGCCGGCGAATGCTTCCGGCTCGTAACGCAGCATGTAGAGGTGGTACGCGTTGCGCGTGCAGCCGTCATAAATCTTCGCCGGCGTCACGCCGGGTACGTCCGACAGCAGCTTGTCCAGCCGGGCCGCGTTCTCGGTCCTGACCTTGGCTTGCGCCTCGATGCGCTCCATCTGTGAGAGCAGGAGCGAGCCCTGCAACTCCGTCATCCGCAGGTTCGAGCCGGTTCCAGTGCGCAAATCACCGTTTGAGCCATGCAGCGAAGCGCCGTTGTTGTGGAAGGCGCTCGCCGCCACGATCAAGCCGTCGTCCTGCGTCACTAGGCAACCGCCTTCGCCGCAATTGAGATTCTTCGAAGCCTGGAAGCTGAAACAACCCATCGCGCCGTGCAGGCCGACGCTCTTCCCGCGCCATTCCGCCAGGTGCGCTTGGCATGCGTCTTCCACTACCGGGATGCCGTGCTTGTTCGCGACCGCCAGCACAGCGTCCAGATCGCACGGCGCCCCTGCTATGTGGACCGGCAGGATGGCCCGCGTCCGCGGCGTGATCGCCGCCTCGATCTTTTTCGCGTCAATCTGGTGCGTCTCCGGGTCCGTGTCGACGAAAATCGGCAGCGCGTGGTGAAGCAAAACGACGTTCACTGTCGCGATGAAGGTATAGGGCGGAACGATGACCTCATCGCCCGGGCCCACCTCGAGCGCCGCTAGCGCCGCATAGAGCGCCGTCGTGCCGCCGTTGGTGGCCAACGCATGCTTTGCGCCGATGTGGCTCGCCCACTCGCGTTCGAACGTTTGCACCCGATCGCCCGTGCGGCGGTTCCATGCGCCCGACTTCACCGCGTGCTCGACGCCCTGCTCGTCGTTGGCGGCGACCACAGGCCAGTCCGGGAACGGAGCCTTCCGAACGGGTTCGCCTCCCAAGATTGCCGGCTTCGCCGAGGCCTCGCGAGCGGCGGGAGAAGGGGCGGCCGCGGCCAAGGCCGAAGCGGCGCCGAGAAAAGTGCGTCGGGAGAACATTTCGCCGCATGATAGCATCGGCCAAGGACGATGACGACGGTAGTTGCAGGCATCCTCGTGCAAGGCGGAGCCATCCTCGCCTGCCGGCGGCGCTCCGATCAGGCGCATCCTGGCAAATGGGAGTTCCCCGGCGGCAAGGTTGAGCCGGGAGAGTCTCCCGAGCAGGCCCTCCGCCGCGAGCTTAGTGAGGAATTGCACATTGAGGCGCGGATCGGCCGCGAAATCGAGCGCTACGAGTTCGCCTATCCCGGCAAGAGCCCTATCTTGTTGATTTTCCTGGCCGTAGAAGGCTGGGACGGCGATTTAGACTCGTCCTTCTTCGCCGAAACACTCTGGCGCAGGCCTGCTGAGCTGGCCGATTTGGACTTTCTGGAGGGCGATTTGCCCTTCCTGGATCGCCTGAAAGCGCTGCCCCGCAAATTTTTTCGAATCCATGACGTGTTTTGCCTTGGAACGTCGCTCTAGGTAAGTGAGAGGGGAATCCAATGGCAATGAAACGAGTTCTAGGAACGGCTGGCGTGGGTTTGAGCACGGTCGTTTGGGCTCTGAGCCAAGCCGCAAAAGGCGAGTGGGCCTTCTTTGCTTTGGCCGGCGTTTTGGCGCTGGCAACCCAACTCACGATTGGCGAAATGTTTGAGCGGCGGCCACGCGCGGCGGTCGCCCCGCTTTTGGACGAGTCGGCGCGTTTGAACGAGAAAGCCTGAGCGCGTCAAAGGCTCCCGCCCCCTGGCCGATTTTGATTGATTTGCCTTTTGTTTGCAGGGCCGGGGAGCACATCTGAGTTAGGCCCGGCGGAGCGCCGGAGGATCCTGGGGAGGCTCCTTCGGTCTGAGCATCGCGCTCCGCCGGGCCTTGTTGGCGTAATGAGGGCCCGCTGCGGCCCAGACCCCCGGCGGTGAAGTTGCGCATACCCTACAGCTCCGGGATCGGCGCCCCGGCGGAACGTCCTCGCCTCCCAGTTCACCTCACCATCGTCGTAGAGCAGAATCCGCGACGCACTGTTCGGCACTGGCGGCTTGCTGGTCTTCGGCGCCCATTGGCGCATCTCTTCGAGCGCCGCCTTGTATTTCGCATCCCCGGCCAGATTCGTCCACTCGTTCGGGTCCTTCTCCATGTCGTAGAGCTCTTCCGACCCGTCCGCGTACACGATGTAGCGCCACTTCTCGTTGCGGACGCCGTGGTTGCCGGCGTTATGCGTCGTGATGGCGGGCCACTTGCGCGCCGCATTGGGGTTCTTCAACTGCGGAACCAGGCTGTGGCCGTCCAGGCCCTTTTTCTCGGGCAGCCCGGCGAGCTCCACCAGCGTCGGGTACATGTCGATCAGCTCTGCCGGCCGCGTTGTCTTCTTGCCTTGCACGATGCCCGGTCCGGCAAAGATCAACGGCACCCGCGCCGAGCGGTCCCACAGCGTGTTCTTGCCCGTGATGAGCTTTTCGCCCAGGTGCCAGCCGTGGTCCGACCACAACACGACGATCGTATCGTCGGCGTGGCCCGAAGCCTCCAGCGCATCCAGCACGCGGCCCACTTGGCTATCCACAAAGCTGATCGAGGCCAAGTACGAGCGCACCAGGTTCTTCCACTGGTTCGCCTCGAGCAGGAACTTCAGCCGCGGCTCCGGCAGCTTCCAGTGCAGGTACCACGAGAAGCGCGGCGTGTCGTCCCGGTCGTGCATGTCCACCGGCGGCAACTCGAGAGTCTCCTCCGGGTACATGTCGTACCACTTCTGCGTCACGTAGCAGGGCACGTGCGGCAGGAAGAAGCCGGCCGAGAGGAAGAACGGCTCCTGCGGCTGCTTTTCGAGCTGCTCCACGGCCCAACTCGCCACGGCCCAATCGCCTTTATCCTCGTCCTTGTGCGGAAACGTTCCCCAGTCCACCAGCGGATGCGGCGCGGGCGTATCGACGAGCTTATGCTCGGGCCGTGCGCCGACGCTGGCGGCCGGTCCAAGCTCGTCGAACTCGTGATCCGTATCGGCGCGCCCGTAGCGGCCGTGGTAGATCTTGCCGGTCGAGTAGGTGCGGTAGCCGTTCTTCTTCAAGTACTGCGGCAGCGACACAAGATCCTTGAGCTCGTCCACGTCGCGGAACCAAGGTTGCAGTCCGTAGACGCCTGTGGTCGAGGGCCGCAGGCCCGTCATCAACGCCGTGCGCGATGGATTGCACAGCGGCGCCTGGGTTTCCGCGTTGAGAAAGGTCAGGCCGCGCGCGGCCAGCCGGTCCATCGCCGGCGTCTTCACCTGCGGATGCCCGCCAAGGGGACCAACCCAGTCGTTGAGGTCGTCGATCGCGATGAAGAGGATGTTGGGCTTCTGCTGTCCGAAGGCGAGCGAGCAGCAGAGCAGGCCGGCGGCCAGGACGGCGCTTGGAATTCGCATGGCGACCACAGATGATAGCCCATGCCGAGGCGCCATGCGGCAAAGGGCGTCCTGCAGTTCCGCCAGGCTTGCCGGGTCGCGAGTCTTCGCGAGCGAAATTCCGTGACGTTCCGAGCGCGCGGTCTAGTGCGTACCCCCGCCTCCGCTGGGCGCCCGCACGATGCCGAACACGCAATGCACGCCGCCATTGCTCAGCACGCTCGCCCAAGCATTCACCGGGATCACCTGGTAGTCCGGTCCAAGCTGCTGCTGGATGTCTGCGAACATCTCCGTCTCCAATCGACCCAGCCCAAGCGCCGGCATGAAGATGCGGTCGCCGTCTACCAGCGAATTCACATAGGCGACGCCGGGCCACGCATCGTGCAACTTGGGCGCATAAATGTAGGGCACACGGATCACGCGAAATCCGAGCTTTTCGAACGTCTCTGCCACGCCCTCGAGCGCAAGCTCTCTCGGGCTCGCTTCTCGCGGCAGCTGCGCCTCCATCACGCCGAGCATTCGCTCAGCCGCCAAGTCGAACAAGGCGATGGCTGCGCTTTGGTTCGATGAGCGCCGCAACAGATCCGGCGCGCGCTCGAGCATCGCATTCTTCCCCGGTCCCCCGAAGCAGCTTGTCGGGTCGCCGCCGCACTGCTCCCCCACGTAGGCGGTCAGGTTCCTTTCGAGCTCAGGATCCTCTGGGTATTCGTAGGAAGGCAATGAGCGAGCGACGCCTCGAATGAGCCCCCGCAGTGGTCCCGCCGCCGTCGCGAGGTCCTTGTCCCAAGTTTCGAGAAAGCGGCGAAAATCGAGCCACGCCGGAGGGGGCCGGGCGCCGAACAGACGCTCGATCACCCCCGCCGCGGCCAGGAACAGATCCGGATCGTTGCCCGTCGAGCGCGAGACCAATACCACGCCGCCTTTGGGCAGCGCCATGGCCGCGTAGTCGGCGTGCATGCTGGTCGGCGTCAGATCGATCGCCAGGTCCGCGCCGAACTCCGCGGTAAGCACGTAGCTCGACTCGGCCGGCGTGAGGCCCAAGCCCCAGTAGTAGCGCCCCACGCCGCCATGCATCAGCACCAGCCGTTCGGGGTTTCTAGGGTCGGTGGTGAACTGAATGTCGCCGCCTTCCCACGAAAGCTTCGACCGCGTGAAGACCGGATCGTCGAGCCGATCGAGCATCGGCCCGAACGTCTCGCCGTCGTCGCGCCGGCCCTCGAAAATGCGCCGCGGGACCAGGATGCACAGTCGCCCGTCGACCTCGCCCGCCTTTTGGTGGTCCTGCGCCCACGGGTGCGAGCTCGATGAGCCGCTCTTGCGCATCTGGAAGCGATGCTTCGATTCGCCAAAGTGAAACGCGAGCGCCCCCGGCCAAAGCTCAGGATCGAAGCCGCCGGGGATGCTGAGGGTCACGTCCAATGGACGGTCGATGAGCGGCAGCGCTTGTTTTGCGATCGATAGGCTATCGCCGTTTGGCTCCGTCCGGACGATGAAGCTCAAGGATCGACCGCGACGTAGAGCCCCTGGATGGGGCGGCTTTCCGGCGACGCGCGATATCCCGGAACGGTCGGCTCGTAGTAGATGTGGCAAACAGCGTACTGCTTGGTCGAGTAAATCAGTTCCTGCGAGAGCAGCAGCCCACGCTCGCGGAACAACGTCTCCAGCTCGTTCAGGTTCGATGCGCAGGCGTATTGCAGCGCATTCGGCGCAACCGCGTCCGGAAACGCCGCGACCGACTCGACCGGCAAGAACGTCACCTCTGCCCGCGCCGCTAGTGCGGCTAGGAGCGCGATCACAAGATGGAATGGCTTACCGGCCAAGCGAGTTCCCCAGCATCCAAGGACGCTCGCGCCCCGCGCCGGAGTACCGACGAATACGGCCTAGCCTGAATCCCGCGACCCCCATCCCCTTGCGCTCGGGACGGGCGGAGCGCGACGCTGAACAATCTGCCATGCAACCCACGCGCACGAACCCCGCCGGCTGCTTGATGGTCGGCACGGGCGAATACACCACCGGCTACGTTCACGGCGGCGCCGCCGGCTCGGACAAGGGCGCGGGTGTGATCGGACTCACGCTGTTCGACCTACGCCAACGCGGGCTGGCCGGCCGCCTCGTTATGGCCGGAACCAACGGCGCGAAGTTTCCGGGCATCCGCACTCACTTAGAGCGCGTGATCGGCAAGCGCTATGGCGGTCTCGACGTCTCGTTCGAGTCCTTCCCCGCCGACGCCGTCGAGCGCGATCCCGACGCCTACCTCGCTGCGCTCGACACCATGCAGCCCGGTGATGTCGTCACCATCTTCACTCCGGATGACACACACTTCCCGATCGCCCTGGCCGCGGTCGAGCGCGGGCTGCATGTGCTCGCCGCCAAGCCGTTGGTCAAGACGCTCGACGAGCATCTCGCGCTGCTGCGCGCCGCCGAAGACAAGGGCGTCCTCGTGGCCATGGAAGTCCACAAGCGCTGGGATCCGATCTATGTCGATGCGCGCGACCGCATCCGCGGGTTGGGCGAATTCAGCTTCTTCCAGTCCTACATGAGCCAGCCCAAGACGCAGCTCGACACCTTCCGCGCTTGGGCGGGCAAATCGAGCGACATCAGCTACTACCTCAACGCCCACCACATCGACTTCCATGCCTGGGCGGTGGGGGCGTTCGCTCGCCCCAAGCGCGTTTACGCCTCGGCGTCCACCGGTGTTGCGCAAGGCATGGGGATTCCGGCCGAGGACACGATCACCCTGACGGTCGACTGGGAAAACGCAAGCGGCGCACGCGGCACGGGCGTCTACACCGCCTCGTGGATCGCGCCCAAGAGCGACGTCCACTCGCAGCAGCGCTTCTTCTACATGGGCGCCAAGGGAGAGGTGACCGTCGACCAGGCCCACCGCGGCTACTCGCTCGCGACCGACGCCGACGGCTACCGCTCGGCCAATCCCTTGTTCATGAAGTACGAACCCGACGCGCAGGGCAAGTTCGCGGGCAGGGCAGGGTATGGCTACCGTTCGATCGAAGACTTCGTGCTCGCCGTCAACGCCATCCGCGCCGGCGAGGCCAAAGCGGCGGACTTCCGCGGTCGCCTGGCGACGGTGCGGGAGACTGTCTGGGTGACGGCGATCCTCGAAGCGGGCCGCAAGAGCCTAGATGCCGGCGGCGCCGTGATCGACCTCGCGCTCGAATAGACCGCGCGTGTGTACTTCTAGTGATTCCCGTTCAACCGCTCGAGCACCCGTTGCGTTAACGTCTCGACCAGGGTCGGCAGCGAGGCTTGCAGCACTTCGGTGACCGCGCCGCGCACCTGGGACTCGCGCTCGCGTTGCGCGTCGGCTTTGCCCAGCGCCTGCTCCACCAGCTCTTCGAACGGGTCGCCCTCGCCTCCGATGAGCGCTTCGAGCGTCGCCACGGCGGGCGCGGAGTCGGTCACGGTCTCGCCATCATCCTCGAGCTCCGGCTCGGGCGGCTGCTGGACCGGGTCCGCTGTGGGCTCGCCCAGCAGGCGGTTGATGGTCTCGATCAGCGAATAGGCGTCGAGCGGTTTGTGCAGCACCGCGTCCGAGCCCACCTCGGCGGCAAGCTCCGGGTCGAACGGTTCCAGCGGCCCGGCCAGCAGGACAACGCGCGCGTCCGGGAAGCGTCCGCCCTTCTTGACCTGGCGGCAAACCTCATACCCGTTCGGCCCCGGCATGCGAGTATCCGCCATGATCAGGTCCGGGTGATTCTCGCCCAGGTATTGCAGCGCCTCGTCGCCATTGGAGACCGTGACTACGTCATGGCCCTCCTGGCTCAGGATCTGCCGCCCCATCCTGTGGGCGTGTGGATTGTCGTCGGCGATTAGTACGAGACTCAAGCCGTGCCTCTTCGATCCGCCTCAGGCGGCTCGACACAACTCAAAGTGTATCCCGGGACTCGGAATTTGCCGAGGCTGTTAGGTAAATTACTGGGGTTTTTGCGGTGAACCCCCGGGACTCTCCTGGGTTCCTTCCTGGCTCATGCGCGCATCCGGCTTCTTGTCGAGCTGGGAATTGGAGTCGCTGAGCGGTTCTACGCTCACATCCGCGCTCGGCTGCACGCCGACGCTCGTGTTCGTGCGGATGCCCGGAGGCGTCGAAGGCATCAGCGAAGTCATCGCCGGCTCGCCCGCCTTGGCAGCCTCGCCCAGGTAGGGCGACGTGCCGAAGATCGTCAACGCCTGCTTCATCTTGGTCTTGTGCGTCTGGTTGTCCAGGTTGTAACGCATCAGCTCCGCCATCTCGGCGTTGGCTTCCGGGATCGGCCGGTTCAACTCAGTCAGCTTTGCCTTCGCGTCGTCGACGTACTGGCTCAAGGGATAGTCCCGCACGATCCGCGTATAGGCATCCACCATCTGCTCGGTAAACTGCTCGCCCATGCGGCTGTAGGCGTTGCCGAGCTCCCAGAGCGCCGCGTCATTGCGTGAGAACAGCGGGTAGTGGTCCGCCATCGTCTGCAGGCGGTTCGCGCCCGAGCGGTAGCTGCCCTTATCCGTGTAGAACATCCCGACGCGGTACTCCGCTTCCGCGAGCACTTCCTGGATCTCGCGCAGGCGCTGCTTGGTCGAATCGACGAATACACTGTTGGGCCACTGCAGCAACAGCTGGCGGCATTCCTGGTCGGCGCGCACCGCGTGGGTGTTGTCACGATCCGGCTTCACCATCTGCTCGTAGTGGATGTCGCAGACCTTCTTCTGCGACTCGGCCGCCTCTTCCATGCTCGGGTAGAAAGTGATGAAGTCCTTGTACTCCGCCTCGGCCTGCGCGAGCGCGTGCGAGGTGCCCTCGCGGTACCAGCTGTCCGCGACGGCGAGCTTGGCTTTGGCCATGTACTCGCTGTCGGGGTAGGTGTTCATCAACGTCTGCAGCGTTAGCCGGCCCAGCTCATAACGATGCTTCTCGATGTTCTCGATCGCCTGATCGAACAGAATCTTGTCCGGCTGCTGCGAGTTGTTCGCGATGGGGTTGTCGTAGGGGTTGCGGCCGCAGCCGATGGTCAGCGCGGCAAGAGCAAAAACGACAGGGAGAATCGTACGGATCTGCATCACGGAAGTCTTTGATTTACTTTAGCAATCTCGAGTGAGCGGGAGCCGATCCGACGTGTGCGTTGTCAGACGCGCACCATCCGCGCTTCGCGGATGCGCTCCTGCATGCTTTTTACGGCTGAGGCCGGATCTGGGGTTCCAAAAATGCTCGACCCGGCAACGAGGATGTCCGCGCCGGCATTGACGATCGCTCCCTCGTTATCGAGCGAGACGCCGCCGTCGATCTCAATTTGGAAGCTCAGGTTGCGGTCGTCGCGGATGGCGCGCAGCGCTTCTACCTTCTCGAGCGCGAAGGGTAGAAACTCCTGGCCGCCAAATCCTGGGTTCACACTCATCACCAGCACCAGTGCGACATCGGGCAGGATGTGCTCGAGCGTCGAGACGGGCGTGGCCGGATTGATTGCGACTCCAGCACGCGCTCCCTCGGAACGGATGAGCTGCAGGCTGCGGTGCAGGTGCGTGCAAGCTTCTTGGTGAACCGTGACGATGCTCGCACCGGCCTTGACGAAGTCCGGCGTATAGCGGTCCGGGTCCTCGATCATCAGGTGGCAGTCGAGCAGCAGGTCCGTCGCCGCGTGCAAGCACTTGACCACCGGCGGCCCGAGCGTGATGTTCGGCACGAAGTGGCCGTCCATCACGTCGACGTGAACCATTTTCGCGCCGGCCTGTTTGACGATGTCGACTTGCTCGGCCAGCCGCGCGAAGTCCGCGGAGAGGATGGATGGAGCTACGACCGCCATAAAATCAACCACTTGGATTATAGCGAGACGCGCTCTCCCGAGCCGAGCTCGAACTAGCGGGTCTGGGTCAGCAGCGCCACCCAGTCTTTCCCCGGCTCGGATGGGGGAGGGCCCACCCGCTTCTCACCGGGACCGCTGAGACCGCTACCCGGAATCAAGTCGCCCCCCGTGCGTGGGTCGAACCATTGCACTTGGTAGTCGCCCTCGCCCAGCCGCACGCTTGTCGTTCCGCCTTTCGGCAACTGAACCGCGAGGATCTCGTCGCCTTTGCGCAGGATGCGTCCAGCTTCTGTCGTCATCTCCCAGAACGGCAGATGCTCCCGGAAAAACTCGAGCGCATAGCGCGTCTGGTCCCACATCCGGTCGCGGCTGCGCCAGTCCTCCATGTTGATGTCCATGTGCGGATACTGGTGGCCGAAGTACCACTCGACCCCCGCGCCGCCGCCCATCAGGTTGCCCCACAGGGCTTCGGTCCGAATCGTGTCGTGGTCCGGATCGTCCGCGTCGGGCAGAACGCCATCGCTCGCTGGGTTCTGCTCATCGTGGAAGATGACCCACTGCCGCCCGGCCTCCGCCGAGCGTCGCGCCAAGTCAAATGCCTCCTGGTAGTAGCGCTCCGGCAATGATTGGATCGAAGTCGCCTCGAAGTTCGGATCGCCCAGGATGCCGTCGTAGAAGGTATCTGCCTTGTTCGCGTGCGTGTGAACCGTGATGGGGTGGTCGTAGGGATCGAGCGCCCGAATGTATGCCGCGATCGCCTTACGGTCGGCGTCCGGTGTATTGTTCTCCTCGCCCAGGTTCCAGACCACAGCAGGATGGTGGGCAAAGCGTGCGATCAACTCGCGCAGGTAGAGCTTGCGAACGTCGTTCAGGCCCGGCCCGCCGCCGAGTGCGTGGTCGTTCTCCGTCTCCTGCGTGACCACGTGCAGCATCAGGCCGAGCCGGTCCATGTGGCGGAAGACCACTTCCCACTGGTCGAGCTTCGAGACGTCGTAGCGGTGGCGCACCTCCAGGTCGGACCACGGCCAGACGTCGCGTCCGTCGCCGCCATCGAGGTTGTAAGTCAGGAAATAGACGCTGTTCATCCCCTTGGACGCAAGGTAGTTGAGCGCGCCGATGATTCCCTTGCCCTTGCCGCCTTGCCAAGTCGGGTCGCCCGGCTTCCAGTCCTGCACGTGCGGCTCGTAGTGATGGATGACCTGCCCGATGTGCTCGTAGCTGCCCGAGCCGGCATCAGCATCGTAGGTCTGGTCGAAGTCCGCGTATCCGAGGAAGTTTTCCGGACTGTCCGCGCCGCCCTTGAGGAAGTAGCGGCCCGAACCCGCAAAGCGCAGGTAGCGCTCGCCGGTGTATTCGAGCAGTCCCTGGGCGTAAAAGCCCGGCGCGTCGCCCTTCGGCTCGTGGATGGTGAACGAGCCGGAGGCCCCGTCGAACCCCGCAGCCGCGCCGTCCGAAAGGTCCTCGCTCAGAGCCACATCCGGCCCAGTCCGAAAGGAGGCGCGATAGGTCCACTCGCCCGTCTTGCTCGGCAACAGCACGGCTCGCCAGACGCCGCCGGCCGATGCGCTCGACTCCGCCGCATCGCCGTCCGCCGCGAAGTAGCCCGGGACCTCTACCGAAGTCCCCGACGCCGCATGTTCGAACGCAAAGCTCAGCCGGTAGTCGCGAAACGGATTCGGGTCAGCGTCTTCCGAGACTCCGGACCGCTGAAGCTCACCACCACCGGCTGCCACTGTACGAGCGCGCCATCGACCTTGGGAGGCGGACTGGACGAGCAGGAAGCGAGCAGGAGCAGAGCCGGGACGAGTCGACGCATCGTGGCCGCGATTGTAGGTCATTAGCGCTACAATCTGGCGGTGACTCGACGGTCATTGTTGTCGATGGCGACCCTTGCTTCCGGGCTCGCCGCATGCTCCGCGCCCGCCGCCAAAGAGTCGCCGGCGCCTGCGAACACGCTCGCCGGCCGCACCCTCCCCGAACTGCGCGGGCTCTATCACGCCGACCTCTTCGACGACTTCCTGCCGTTCCTCGACGCGCACGTCATCGACCACGAGCGCGGCGGCTTCATGTGCAACACCGACCGCAACGGGGTCAACCTCTGACCGACAAGACAACCTGGTACGAGGGCCGCGGCATCTGGGTCTATTCGTTCCTCTACCGCACGCTTGCGCAGGAGCAGAAGTATCTCGACGTGGCGCGCAAGTCCGTCGAGTTCATCTTGCCGCACCGCCCCAAAACTGGTTTGTGGCCGGCCTCCTTCACCCAGGACGGAGTCGCCAAACCCGGACGCACGGCTGACATCTACGGTGGCCTCTTCGTCGCCAACGGCCTGGCGGAGTTTGCGCGCGCCACCGGCGACGATGAGTACCGCGT
The DNA here is from genome assembly GCA_041394905.1 of Bryobacterales bacterium. Lineage (GTDB taxonomy): Bacteria > Acidobacteriota > Terriglobia > Bryobacterales > UBA6623 > RI-231. The sequence goes on from JAWKHJ010000040.1 coordinate 12,350, forward strand.
GATGGCGAAGGAGATCGTCGAAGACCACGTCGCGCTCTACGACAGCCCCGAATACCGCTACGATGTCACCTACTCGCCCGGACTGCCCGCGATACCGGGTCCGCGCGTGCTCGGCCACTGGATGGTGCTACTGCGCTTCGCTACGCAGTACCTCGAGGCCGGCGCCGACCCCTGGGCCGAACAGCTCGCCAAACGCTCGACCGACGCCCTGCTCGACCAGCATTTCAACCCTGCGTACGACCTGTTCAACGAAGTCGTCAACCACGACGGCTCCCGCGCCGGCCAGGGCTACGACCAGTTCTGCTACATCGGCCACGCCATCGAGACGCTCTGGATGGTCATGTTCGAGGCCGACCGCCGCAAGGACGACGCCCTGCTCGATCGCGCCGCCGCCCTGTTCCGCCGCCACGTCGAGATCGCTTGGGACGACGTCTACCAAGGATTCTTTCGCTCGATCGACCACGTTGATGACAACCGCTGGCAGGTCGACAAGGTGCTCTGGCTGCAGGAAGAAGTGCTCATCGGCACGCTCTTCCTCATCGAGAAGCGCGACGATCGCTGGGCGCGTGAGTGGTTCGCCCGCACCTACGACTACGTGCGCGACAAGTGGCCGCTTGCCCCCCATGGCCACGCGCTGTGGATTCTGAGCGCCGACCGCAAGGTGACCTACGAGGAAAAAGCGACCCGCGTCGGCAACTTCCACCACCCGCGCCACCTGATGCTGAATCTTTTGGCGCTCGACCGCATCTCATCCCTAGATGCCAATCCCCCGAATCCCTAGCGAGAATTGGGTGATTGCCCAGATTGTTGATAGAATGACCTTTTGCGCCGTCAGCGCCGCACCCGTCCAGGGTCCGGCTCCCGCCGGTGGCGCATCGCCAAGGAAGCGAGAGACAGAATGGCCAAAATCATGATCCCCACGCCGCTGCGTCAGTACGCCGGCGGCTCGGACAGCGTCGAAGTCGACGCGACGAGCGCCGGTGAGGCGCTCGACAAGCTCATCGCGGCGCACCCGGACCTGAAGAAGCAGCTCTTCAACGACGAGGGCAAGCTGCGCAGCTTCGTCAACGTGTACGTCTCCGATGAGGACATCCGCTATCTGGACCGTGAGAAGACGCCGGTGAAGCCGGACGATACCATCTCGATCGTCCCTTCGATCGCTGGCGGGAGGTAAGCATGTCGGCTCTACCAGAGCTTACAAATGACGAAGTCTTGCGCTATTCGCGCCACCTGATCCTGCCCGAAGTCGGGCTGGAAGGCCAGCGCAAGCTCAAAAACGCCAAGATCCTGATGGTCGGCACGGGCGGCCTGGGCGCGCCCCTGGGGCTTTACTTGGCCGCGGCGGGTGTGGGCAAGATCGGCATCGTCGATTTCGACGTGGTGGACGTGACCAACCTGCAACGCCAGGTCATCCACGGCACCAAGGACGTCGGGCGGCCCAAGATCGATTCCGCCGCCGAGTCGATGCAGGATATCAACCCATTCCTCGAGATCGAGAAGTTCGAAGTCCCCCTCTCGAGCGAGAACGCTCTCGACATCATCAAGGACTACGACATCGTCGTCGACGGAACCGACAACTTCCCGACGCGCTATCTGGTCAACGACGCCTGCGTACTGCTCAACAAGCCGAACTGCTACGGCTCGATCTTCCGCTTCGAGGGGCAGGCGACGGTCTTCCACTATGAGGGCGGACCGTGCTACCGCTGCTTGTATCCGGAGCCTCCGCCGCCAGGGCTGGTGCCGAGCTGCGCCGAGGGCGGCGTGTTGGGCATCCTGCCGGGCATCATCGGCGTTATCCAGGCGACCGAGGCCGTCAAGATCATCCTGGGCAAGGGCGAAACCTTGAGCGGCCGGCTGCTGCTTTACGATTCGCTCGGCATGAAGTTCCGCGAGCTCAAGCTCCGCCGGAACCCGGAGTGCCCGGTCTGCGGCGACCACCCGACGGTCACCGAGCTGATCGACTACCAGCAGTTCTGCGGCATCCCGCAGGCCGCCGCGGCCGAAGAGGCTGAAAAGGGCAAGCTGCCGGAGATCACGCCGCTCGAGCTCAAAGCGCGCCTAGACGCCGGAGACGACATCTTCGTGCTCGACGTGCGCGAGCCGCATGAGTACGACATCGCCAGCATCGAGGGCACGACCCTGATTCCGCTTGGCGAAGTGGCCCGCCGCGTCGGCGAGCTCGACTCGACCGCGGAAATCGTCATCCACTGCAAGTCCGGCGTACGTTCGGGCAAAGCGCAGAAGATCCTCAAAGAGATGGGCTTCTCGCGCGTGACCAACTTGGCCGGCGGCATCCTGCGCTGGGCCGACGAAGTCGATCCGTCGATCCCGAAGTACTGAGTTCCACTCAGTCTCAACCTTTACCGAGCCCGGGCAGCAATGCCCGGGTTTTCGTCTCGGCCTTGCACGCGATGCTCTATCATCGCTGCCGAGCGTTCACATGTCGGAAAGCGAAGTCAGCCTCGACTTTGCGGCCGTGCTCGAAATCGCGCCGGCATCAGGTCGTCGTGGAACGAGACAGCCGACCGATCGCCATCATTCGATCTCCGGTGCGTTCGGGGCGGCCGATCTCGGTGTTCGCTTCCGCCAGCAGCGGTTCGACCGCAACTCTCGACGAAGGTTTTGGCCGTGATGTCGAAGAGGGTATCCGGAGCGCCAGGAGAGATGGCAGCCGACCTCGTGGGTGTCCTCGACTCGAGCGTCATCATCGATGCGAGCGCGCTGGCCAAACCGTGGAGGCGTTCTTGGAGAGTGTGCGGAGGCATTCGTGAGATTGAAGTGTCATTTCGCAGTAACCGTGTTGGAGCTTGCGCACGGAGAGCTCGAGCCAGTAACCTCGAGATCCGAAATCGCAGGGCGTTCATCGATGAGCTCGAAGCACGTTCTGTGCAGCGGTCACCGACCAGAACGCTGAGTTGGCAGCTCCATCAGGGGCAGCAAGCGGCTCGGGGCATCGTGATTCCGATTGACGACCTTTTGATCGGGATCGCTGCGCTTCAGCAAGGTTTGGCGTCGCGACTCCAACGCGGCACTTCCGTCTCATCCTGGGCTGGTTGTTGTCGGCCCGCCCTTGAGCTGTCCGCTCTCACCGTGCCGCATGCGGAAGCATGCGGTTTCTTCACCCTTGACACCCGCGGTATCTTGAAGCTGACCTTCATGAACCAAGCAACCAAACTCCGCGAGCGCATCCGCAAGGGCGAACTGCTGACCGGCGTCGGCGTCTGCAACGCTCTCGAAGCCTGGCTGATCGAGGGCGCTCGGCTTCGATTTCATCTGGAGCAGCGGATTCGCGATCTCCGCCTCCTATGCCCTGCCCGACGCCAGCATCATCTCGATGACCGAGTTGCTCAACGCTACGCGCTCGATCTGCGACCGCATCAACATCCTGGTCGTGGCCGACTGCGACACCGGCTTTGGCAACGCCAACAACGTCATCTACGCGGTGGACGAGTTCCAGAAGGCGGAGCGCAGCCGCCATCTCGATTGAAGACAAGAAGTTCCCCAAAGATACGAGCCTGTTGCCGGGCGGGCGCCAAGAGCTCGTCTCGATCGAGGAGTTCTCCGGCAAGGTGCGCGCCGCCGCCGACGCCCGCCAAGGCTCGGATCTCGTCATCATCGCCCGCACCGAGGCGCTGATCGCCGGCTGGGGCGTGGAGGAAGCTTTGAGCCGGGCCCACCACTACGCGGAGGCCGGCGCCGGACTGCATCCTAGTGCACTCCAAGTCGAAGACGCCGGACGAGGTGGTCGAGTTCACCAAACGCTGGGACGGCGCGGCGCCGCTCGTCATCGTCCCGACCAGCTACCCTCGCTCACCGAGGAGCAGGTCCGGCGCCTGGGCAAGATCCAGCTCATGATCTACGCCAACCAACCGCTGCGCGCCGCCGTAAAGGCTCAGGAAGCCCTTCTGGCCGAGATCAAGCGAGCCGGCGGAATCCACACGATCGATGACCGCATGGTCCCGGTCAGCCGCATCTTCGACCTGCAGGGTGTGACGCGAATGAAGGAAAACGAGACCAAATACCTGCCCTGAAGATCTAAGGGGAGCCCGCAAAATGTCGCGATTTGTCGCCGTTTGTCGCGAAGCAGCCGCAATCGCAATCCGCTAGTCTCAAAGACGAGTGCCCCAGCGCGTTTCCAGCGACACGCTGATCATTGGCGGAGCCTTACTGTTCGGCCTGCTCTCGCTGGCTCTTCCCTTCGCCGCGATCATCTGGGCGACCGGATTCCGAGTTCTCCCACCGGCCGCGGCCCAAATCCAACGCCCCCTCTACGCTCGTTCGCAATCCGCGTAGCGCCGACCTGAAGGGCGAACGGCTGGCCTTCGGCGGCAACTGCGCCGTGGGCGACTTCAAGGACCATCGCGAGATCGAAGCCACCATCCGGCAGCAGTTCGCCACCTATCGCCTCGGCGCGCTCGAAGTCCATGTCACCGACACGTGCATCGCCGAGTTGCACGGCGTGGTACGCGACGAGCGTCAGCGCAAGGAAGCCATCCGCGTCGCCGGCCACCCGTGGGTGCGCGCCATCGACATCGCCGATCTGCACATCAAGCCGGAGTGACCACGACGCGGTGCGTCCCAAATGGCGGGTCAACCACGCGGCTCGCCCCGAAGCCCGCCTCGCGAAACATCGCATCGTACTCGTCGAAGGTATACGCGTCTCCGCCCGGCGTGCTCGCCAGCATGATCAAGGCGAACGTCGCGGCGCCCGGCGGCGAGACCCGGTCGGCGTTGGGCACGAACTCCGAGCGTCACCATGCGTCCGCCGGGCTTGAGCGCCGCGTGGAAGCGTTTGGCGAGCTTCACGCAGTCGGTCTTGTCGAAGTGGTGGTAGAAGTTGGTGACCAGCACCACGTCGTAGCCTTCTCCCAAGTCCGCATCGAGCGCGCTGCCCGGGCGCAACTCGTAGCGGTCCATGACCCCGGCACGCGCGGCGTTCTCTTTCGCCACTTCGAGCACCTTGGGCCAGTCGAGGGCCGTAATGTGTGCATCGGGGCGCGCCTTCGCCACGGCGACTCCGTAGAGCCCGTGCCCGGCCGCGATGTCGAGCACGCGCAACGGCCCCTCCAGTCCCTCGGTCGCGACGGAGGCCACGAACCCGGTCATGGGCTGCACCATGCCGACCATCGAGCGCGCGAACTCGACCCATACCTCGTTCTCCACCTCGAGCAACTCTTCGCTATGGGCCCGCTTGCCCGCGCGGATGGTCTCCGTCAGCTCATCCATATTGCGGCGGTGGAACTCGTGCTGCAGGAAGCCGATCACCCCGCCCACGTAGGCCTTTGAGCGGCGGTCGAGAAACATGGCCGAGTCGGGCGTGAGCGCGTAGGTCTCGCCGGACTTGGTGAGAAAGCCCCAGACGGTGAGCGTGTCGCAGAGGATGCGCAATCCACGCTCGGACGCAGAGGCCATCTCGGCTAAGACGGGGATGGTGTTCGCTCCGGCGGCGATCGCGGTGAACACGTCGAGCTCGACGGCGGCGCGGATGGCCGCGCTGCGGTGGAAGGCGGTGACGGCGTCCCAGAAGAGCGACGGATCGGGAGCCTTTTGCGGTTCGGGCATAGCCCGTCATCTTAGTACGCAGGTCGACGGCCCGGCTATACTCCGAAGGATGCTTCGACTCGTGCTGATCGCCGCTATTCTGGCCTTGTCCGCTGCCGCTCAGAACAACCCCGACCAGGAAGAGTGGGTGCAGCTATTCAACGGCAAGGACCTCACCGGCTGGACCCCAAAAATCACCGGCTACGAGGTGGGACAGAACTTCGGCAACACCTTCCGCGTGAAGGACGGCCTGCTCGAAGTCGGCTATGAAGCCTATGACGACTTCCACGAGCGCTTCGGGCATCTCTTCTACGAGAACGAGAAGTACGGCTACTACCGCATGCGCGTCGAGTATCGCTTCGTCGGCGACCAAGCCAAGAACGGCCCGGGATGGGCGCGCCGCAACAGCGGCATCATGATCCACGGCCAGCCCGCTTCGACGATGGGCGTCGACCAGGACTTCCCCGTCTCGATCGAAGTGCAACTACTTGGCGGACTGAGCGAAGGCCCCCGCACGACGCTCAACCTTTGCACCCCCGGCACGAATGTCGTCATGGACGGCAAGCTCATCACCAAGCACTGCGTGACGGCGGACACGCCGACCTTCGACGGCGACCAGTGGGTGACGGCGGAAGTGTTGGCATTGGGCTCGGCGTCGATTCGCCACATCCTCGACGGCAAAGTGGTGATCGAATACGAACTGCCGCAGATCGGCGGAGGCAACGTCGACAACTACGACCCAAAGGTGATGCAGGACGGCAAGCTGCTCGAACGCGGCTCGATCTCACTGCAAAGCGAGAGTCATCCGGTGCAGTTCCGGAAAGTGGAGCTTCTCGAGCTTGAAGGCTGCATGGACCCGAAAGCGAAGAACTACAAGAAGTACTTCGTGAAGGCCGACAACGCGCGCTGCGAATACTGAGAAGACTCGCGTCAACCGCGGCGGTCATCGCCGCCTTCGCCCCAGCGGATCCAGCCCTTACGCTTGAAGTAGAGCAACATCCAGATCGTGGTGCCCAGCATCACGATCCACACCACCGCGTAGCCGTAGGGCATCTTGAGCTCCGGCATGTTCTCGAAGTTCATGCCGTAAATGCCGGCGATGAAGGTGAGCGGGATGAACACGCTGGCCATGATCGTCAGCACGCGCATCACTTCGTTCGTGCGGTTGCTCACCGCCGAGAGATAGGTCCCGTTAATAGCGCCGACCAACTCGCGGTACGACTCGATCATCTCCGCCACCTGCATGCTGTGGTCGTAGCACTCGCGCAACGGGCCTTCCAGCTCCGGCGGCAGAATCGCCTTCTCGTTGCGCACCAGCCGTTGCAGCGCCTCGCGTTGCGGCCAGCTCAGCCGCCGCAGGTTCACCAGCTCGGTGCGCACTTGATTGACTTCGGAGAGGATGCCCTCGTCGAAGGACTCCATGACGCGCGATTCCAGCTCCTCGAGGCGGTCGCCAATGCGCTCGAGCTCGGGATAGAAGCTGTCGATGATGCAGTCGATGATCTGGTAGAAGAGCCGTGGAGCGCCGCCCTTGCGCGCCTCGCCGTAGCCCGCCAGCACGCGGTCCCATGCAGGCTGTAACAGCCCGGAGTGCGTCTCCTGGATGGTGAGCACGAAGTTCTTCGAGAGCAGAACGTTGACTTGCTCTAAGCCGGACGTCTGCAGAGAGGTCTGATAGGGCGCCCGTAAGATAGCGATGTTTGGTCCGTCGACCCATTCGGCCTTCGGGCGTTGGCGTCGCTCGGCAAGATCTTCCACGAGCATCGGGTCGAGCTCGAAAACCGATGCAACCGACTCGATCAGCTCGGGCTCGCCCAGGCCTTGGATGTGGATCCAATAAACGTCGTCGCCATCGACGAGCTCGCGTAACTGATTGACCGTTGCGGCGACATCCTCTCTGGCGTAATGTGTACCGTAGCTCAGAACGGAGATGCGCGTCGGCAGGTGATCGGGCTCCACGGTCAAAGTACCCGTTCGGAAGCCCGCCGGCGGAGGATCTTTCTCGAAGAAGGCCACATGGGGATTCTACTTCAGCACGTGTACAACGCAATTCTGCGTCTAGCTTGCTGCGCGCTCGCGGCGTCGCATTTTTGCCGCCCCGCCGAATGTCGTGCTCATCATGGCGGACGACGTCGGCTACGAGTGTTTCGGCTTTTCCGGCTCCAAGCAGTACTCGACGCCGCAGCTCGACCGGATTGCCGACTCCGGCGTCCGATTTCGCAACGCCTTCTCGACGCCGCTCTGCACGCCCAGCCGCGTGACGATCATGACCGGCAAGAGCAACGTGCGCAACTACGTCGACTTTGGCGCGCTCGCTCCCGGCGAGACGACTTTCGCCAAGCTGTTTCATGACGCAGGCTACGCTACCGCCATCGCTGGGAAGTGGCAGCTGCAAGGCAGCGCCGACGCGGCTGGGACGCCTCCCGCCGAAGCGGGCTTCGACACGTATTGCCTTTGGAATACGCCGCTGACCAAACGACCTCGCTACTGGACGCCGTCTATCGAGCAAGACGAGCTGCTCGATTTGCCCGCCGACGCCTATGGGCCTGACGTCTTTTCGGACTTCCTGATCCGCTTCATGGAGCGCAATCGAGAGCGGCCGTTCTTCGTCTACTACCCGATGGCGCTGGTCCCGACCCATTCCTGCCCACTCCGGACAGCGCGGACCGCAACAGCAAGGACGAGCAGCGCAACCGAAGACATGGTGGCCTACATGGACAAGATCGTCGGCCGCGTCGACGCCACGATCGACCGCCTCGGCCTGCGCGAGAACACGGTGCTGATCTTCACCGCAGATAACGGCACGCACAAGAAAATCCGGTCGCGGCTGGGCGACCGCGTGATCAAGGCGGCAAGGGGACGCCGACCGACCGTGGCACCCACGTGCCCCTGCTTGTGCGCGCTCCGGGCTTTGGGCCGGGCGGTCGCGTGCTCGACGACTTCAGTCGACTTCGCGGACTTCTTGCCGACGCTAGCCGAAGTGATCGGCGCGGCGGCCCCAAGTCGGACGGACGGAGCTTCTGGCCGCGCATCCAGGGCAAGCCGGGCGACCCGCGACAGTGGCTGTTCACCTGGTACTTCCCACGCCCTACGCCGAACAGTTCGATGACGCTTACCGTCACCAGGAAGTCCGCTTTGCCCGTGACGCACGCTACAAGCTGTACGGCGACGGCCGTTTTTCGACCTCGCCACGGATCCGGAAGAACAAGCCGAAGCGCCGAAGCGAGGCTCAGTCTACGAGAAGCTGAAGGCCGCGCTCGAGAGCATGCCGGCCCACAACCCCCACGTTCCGGCGCGCTAGATCGGCTACAGAGGCGTGCCGGCCGATATCATGGAAGGCATGTCCGCCAAGCCCTACAACGAGCCGAAGCTCGCCCTCAACCGCATCTACACGCGCGGCGGCGACATGGGCGAGACCAGCCTCGTCAACGGGCGCCGTGTCGGCAAAGATGACCTCAAGATCGAAGCCTACGGCACGGTCGACGAGCTCAACGCCTTCCTCGGGCAGGCGCGTGTGTCCTGTCTCGAGGCGGGGTTGGACGAGCTCGCCGCTATCCTGCTGCGCGTGCAGCATGAGCTGTTCAACCTTGGATCCATCCTGGCCACCGATCCCGGCAAGGAGCATCCCGCGCAGCCCCGCGTAACCGCCGCTGACGTCGATCAGCTCGAAACGGAGATCGACGCGATGAACGCCGAATTGCCCACGCTACGCTCGTTCGTGTTGCCAGGCAGTTCCGCGCTCGATGCGCAGTTGCACGTCGCGCGCACGGTCTGCCGCCGCGCCGAGCGCTTGCTCGTCGCGCTGCGCCGGGTCGAGCACATCGATGAAACGGGTTTGCGCTATCTCAACCGCCTAAGCGACGCCCTCTTCGTATGGGGCCGCTGGTCGTCGGTCAAGCTTGGCCTAGAAGAAGTGCTGTGGTCGCCCAATGCCGCAGCTTCTGGGTCTAAAGCGCAAACGCCATGAAGCTGACCCAGCCCGCATTCTTCTCGATCCGCTGCGCCACCGTGTTTGTTGCGGTTTCGATGCGGTAGAGGTTGCCTCCGATGTCGTCGCGTACGAACAGGTCAAAGCCATCCGGCGTGATGACCATGCGCACGGTATCGACCGCTCCCTCCAGTGGAATTTGGGCGATCTGGGTGAACGTAGTCGTGTCGATCACGTTGACTTTGTTGATCGCCGCCGCATAGACGCGCGTTCCATCAGGGTGGAAGACGAAGTCGCGCGGTCCGCCGGGGAAAGCGAAATCGGCGCCGGCGGTATTGCTCAGCGTGTCGACGACGACCATGCGCCCGCTCCCATAGGCCCAAAGCATCGAGCCGTCGGGACTGCCACGCAGGCGCGCGACGGGAATCGTTCCATTCGGCGAGCCGTCAAACGACCTCGCCGCCGGCATCGGAATGGACTCGAACGATGTGGCCGGAAGCGACCTCGACAACCTCGATCGTGCTTTGCTCGTACGTCGCTCGGATTGGAAGACTCCGGCGTTGGCGACATAGAGAAACGCGCCATCCGGCGAGATCTCCATCGGGTGGTCCGAAGGAGAACGCCAAGCCTTCGCGGAGCGGCAAGCGTCGCAGGATGCGCAGATTGACAGTGTCGACTTCAGTGATGTGCGCGGGCCTCGCGGGCGTCGAGCCGAATGCGTCGGCGTCGCCGTGCAAAATGTAGAGCCGCCGCTGCGCGGAACCATCACCATGGCGCGGCATTCCCGAAATCGAGCGGGATTGTGGCGAAGACCTCGCCCGAATCGGGGTCCATTGCCACCAGGCGATCATTGGTTCCCGCCAATGTCGAGGGCGTAGAAACGAGCCTGCTGCTCGATCACCGCTTGTGGGGAAGCGGACTGCTCCTCGCGCAATTGCGGGGCATTGGCGACGGACTCGGAAACCACCTCGCCGGCCCGTTCGACTGCGTCGCCGAGAGCAGTGTCGCCCTCGATGTCCGACCAGAGGCCTTGATCATCCCGAACGTAGGTCAAACGCGAGTTGTCTTCGTCCTTGAAGTAGTTCTGCTGGTAGAGGCGGCCCCTGTAGCGCCGGTACACGATGATGTCGCCCGATGCGGCTTCCTTGTCTTCGCATCCGGCGAGCGCGGCGGCGATCGTGGCCGCGAACGGAGCGCCCAAGACGCGTCTTCTCGAGAGCCGGTTCATTGCGCACCCCCGTTCACTCGCACGTTCTTGGCATCCCACGACGTGTAGACCGTCAGTAGCGCGTCGAGGCCGGCGAGCGCGGAAGAAGAGCTCTCTCTCGGCGCTATGCCCAGGCCCAGGTAGGCGTCCGCCTCCCACCGGCGCTCGCTCGTTGGCGGCAAGTTGGCCGTTGCCCATCCGGGAGCGGTGAACGACCCGGCGGCGGCGTCGGCGACGCACGCAAATACGGCAGTGACGTTGGCCGTCGGATCGACCGAGCCGCCTCCGATCACGGCCAGCGCCGGGGTTCCGGGCGGCGACCACGTCACGACCAGCGGTTCGCCGGGCGTGATGGCGGTCAAGGTATCGCGATTGGTCCAGGCCGCGTCGGGGCCGGTTGTCGATTGCACACTCAACGCGCCGACGTCCGCGCCTCCCGGGGTGGTCGCCGAGAAAGTGGACGCGGGTGCGAAATCGGAGCTCGGCTTGGAGAAGTCGCCAAGGAGCCTGCCGGAAAAATACCCGCTGATCGCAGCCGCAATTGTCGTCGTCTGGCCGCCTGTCATCACCGTCAGAGGTCGCCGCCGTCCAAGTAGCGCACGCCGGCGGAGGGAATCGGATGCGGGCCGCGTCTGAGATCGCCACGAACCTCGTAGGTCACGCACGAGCCCACCGGAGGCCAGGCGGCTATCGGGTCGAACGCGTAGGGATTCGCCGCTTCCTGACGCAGCGCGAGGCCCGCCCAGTCGGGCGATCCGTGGTGGCCGCTACCGGATCGACGTCGGCCTCGAAAGTTACCTTTTGCGCGAACAAGGCGCCCACGCGTCCGCCCATCGTCAGCGGCGCCTGCAACGGGTTGTGGGCGTCTTTGCAGGCTGTCGCGTCGCCGATCGCCATCGTGACGCCGTTGCTGACTGTACGCCCGTTCGTCCGCACGTGGATGGGGACGAAGCAGCCGTGCGGGGCGTTCGCGGGCACGATGAAGTTGATTTGGTCTAGCCCAGCGATCCCCGGCGCGCGGCCGGCGTAGAGGATGTTCGTGACTGGCTCGACGCCGACCCAGACTTCCACTTGCGTGGGCAGCGTGCCACCCTGCGGCGGCAAGTTGTCCGCCTCGGGCGCCGCGCCTAGCCCGGTCGCCCAAAGGATGGCGACCTGGCCGGGCTGGGCCGCTGCGACATTGGAGTTGAGCGGCGTATTGCCCTGCGCGACGAAGTTCTGCAAGATGGCCGGCCCGAAGCCACGGCTGTTCACCGTGAAGATGCCGACGCTCGCGTCCGTGACGGTAACCGGAATGAAGTTGCCGTCCTCGCCGTTGAAACGGACGCGCACCGAAACCGCGCCGAGCGGGGCGTTCGAGGGCATGATGGCGTTGACCTGCGCTGCGCTCACGAACAGCGGAATTGCGGCCAGGCAAGTCCCTGCGCGGCAGACGTCCACTTCAACGCCGGCCAGCGACGAGGGCAGGGGAAAGGAGAGCGGGGGAGACTTCTCGGGTCCGAGATCTCGCCCGAAGATCGAGAAGATCGAGCCCCGCGCGATGGCGCCGTTCGCCACGCCGGCGGGCGCGAAGCTCGCGCTGTTGAAGACGCCGCGGTAAAAGATCAGCGGTTTGGCGTCGAGCGCGATCGAAGCAAAAAACAGGTACACCGCAAGACGGCGCATGTCGGATCCTCCGAAATATCAATACTTTTCGTGGCCATGGTACACCGAACCTGCAAGTCATATGTATAAATTATTGAATGAACAAAAATCATAAATTTGACTTATTGTCTAGCCGTTGCTGTACTTGGTGACATGAGCATCGCTGACGACCGCGTTTGGCAGGACGACTCCGTCGCCCGCCGCTATCTGGAAGGGGTTCGCGGTGCGATTCCGCTTGCGGCTGAGCAGGTGGATGTGATGCTGAGGCTGATCGCCGCGCGGAATGCGCCGGTGCGGCGTGTGCTCGATCTCGGCTGCGGGGACGGGTTCCTCGCCGCGCCCATCCTGGACGCATGGCCACACTCGTTCGGCGTCCTGGTGGACTTCTCCGAAACGATGCTCGAAGCGGCGCGCAAGCGCTTCGAGAGTCAGTCCGCCCGCGTTGCGATCCTGCAGGCGGACTACGGCGAACCGAATTGGCTCGAAGCCTTGGCGGAACCTGGGCGTTTCGACGTGATCGTCTCGGGCTTCTCGATCCACCACCAGCCGGACGAGCGCAAGCAGAGCCTGTACCGGGAGTTGTTCGACCTGCTCGCGCCCGGCGGCCTGTTTCTCAACATTGAGCACGTATCCTCGACGACCCCGTGGGTCGAGGAGCAGGCGACGGAACATTTGATCGACGCGATGTTCGTCTATCACAGCTCACTCGGCTCGAGGTCGCGCGAAGAGATCGCCGCGGAGTACGTTCGACGCGACGACAAGCAAGCGAACATCCTCGCTCCGTTGGAGCTGCAGTGCGCATGGCTGCGGGAAATCGGATTCCAGGACGTGGACTGTTTTCTGAAGATTTTCGAGCTCGCGGTGTTTGGCGGACGAAAGAGCGGCTAGGAACGGTCAACCGATCGATGGGCGAGGGGCGACGGTCTGCGATAATGGGCGTTTCCCTTCCCATGTCCGCTAAGCGACCGATCCGGTACCAAGACGCCGGCGTCAACATCGACGAAGCCGACCGCGCCACGGCGAAGATCAAGAAATTGGCGCAGGCCACGTTCAACAAGAACGTGCTGGCCGGCGTGGGCGCGTTTGGCGCCTGCTATTCGCTGGCCGGAGAAAAGCTGAAAGACCCGGTTCTGATCAGCTCGGCTGACGGCGTCGGCACCAAGCTGCACGTGGCGTTCTCGATGGGCGTACATGACACCGTGGGCCAATGCTTGGTCAACCACTGCGTCAACGACATCGCCGTCCAGGGCGCCCGGCCGATCTTCTTCCTCGACTACTTCGCCACGGGAGAGCTCGAGGCGGATGTGGCGGAGCAGGTCGTCAGTGGCTTCTCGAAGGCTTGCCAGGAGAACGGCTGTGCGCTGATCGGCGGCGAGACGGCGGAGATGCCGGGGATGTACCGCAAGGGTGAGTACGACTTGGCGGGCTTCATCGTAGGCGTCGCTGAGCGTAAGAAGCTGCTGACGCCGGACATGGTTGCCGTGGGCGACGTGCTCATCGGGCTGCCCTCGACCGGGTTGCACACCAACGGTTATTCGCTCGCCCGTAAGCTCTTGTTTGAGACCGCCGGTCTATCGGTGGCGAAGAAGCACCCGATGCTCGAACGGACCGTTGGGGAAGAGCTGTTGCAGATCCACCGCAGCTATTTGAAACCGCTGACGATGTTGCATGACGCCGGCCTCCTTCACGGCGCGGCCCACATCACTGGCGGCGGCATCACCGACAACACGCCGCGCATCCTGCCCGCGGGCGTGGAGGCGCGCGTCGACCTGAAAGCCTGGACGCCCCCGCCGATCTTCGAGCTGATGCGCGAGATCGGGAACGTGGACGTCCTCGAGATGCTGCGCACGTTCAACATGGGCGTCGGGATGATCTTCGTCGTGCCGGGGGCCAAGCGCAAGCAGGCCATCGAGAAGCTCGAGAAGGCCGGCGAAATGCCGATCGTGTTGGGCGAGGTGGCCAAGCAGCGGGCTGCCAAGGCCAAGGCAAAGGTCGTGTACTCGGAATGAAGAAGCTGGGGATTCTGCTCTCGGGCCGCGGCTCGAATTTCGAAGCGATCGCGCGCAACGTGCGCGAAGGCAAGGTCGACGCCGAGATTGCCCTGGTGCTCTCGAACAAGCCCAACGCCAAGGGTCTCGAGACGGCGCGCGCGCTGGGCATTCCCGCCGAGCACATTCCTTCGAAGGGGCTGGAGCGCGAAGAGTACGACCGGCTGACCGTGGCGCGGCTACGCGAGGCGCAGGTGGACTTGGTGTGCTTGGCCGGCTTCATGCGCTTGCTCAGCGCTTGGTTCGTGGAGCAGTACCCGCAGCGCGTGCTCAACATTCATCCGTCGCTGCTGCCGTCGTTTCCGGGGCTCGAGGCGCAGAAGCAGGCGCTCGAGCATGGCGTGAAGTTTTCCGGCTGTACGGTGCACTTCGTCGATGAGCGGCTAGACGCAGGGCCAATCCTCAAGCAGGCCGTCGTTCCTGTGCTTGACGGAGATGACGAGCACGCGCTCGCTGAGCGTATCTTGAAAGAAGAACACCGCATCTACTCTGAAGCGATCAATCTCGTGCTGAGCGGCCAATACCGTGTCGTCGGCCGCCGCGTGATCGCAGCCAACGCATGACCGTCGACCAACAGCTCGCCTACATCAAGAAGGGCTTCCACGAGATCATCCGCGAAGAGGACCTGCGCGAGCGGCTGGTGCGCGCGGAGAAGACCGGCAAGCCGTTGCGTGTGAAGGCCGGCTTCGATCCGACCGCGCCGGACTTGCACCTCGGCCACACGGTGCTGATCCGCAAGCTCAAGCACTTCCAGGATTGCGGCCATCAGGTCATCTTCCTGATCGGTGACTCGACGGCGATGATCGGCGACCCAACGGGGCGCAACGTTACGCGTCCGCCGCTGTCGCGCGAGCAGATCCTCGAAAACGCTGAGACGTACAAAGAACAGGTCTTCAAGATTCTCGATCCGGACAAGACCGAGATCCGGTTCAACTCGGAGTGGCTCGGCAAAATCGGATTTGAAGATCTCATTCGGCTGGCTTCGAAGTACACGATCGCGCGGCTGCTCGAGCGCGACGATTTTTCGAAGCGCTACTCGGGCGGGCAGCCCATCTCGGTACACGAGCTGCTTTACCCGCTCACACAGGCCTACGATTCGGTGGCGCTCGAGGCGGATGTCGAGCTTGGCGGTACGGACCAGAAGTTCAACCTGCTGGTTGGCCGCGAGATCCAGGGCCATTACGGCCAGGAGCGGCAGATCATCGCCACCGTCCCGTTGCTCGAAGGCTTGGACGGCGTGCAGAAGATGTCGAAGTCGCTCGGCAACTACATCGGCGTGACGGAGCCGCCGGAGGTGATGTACCGCAAGGTGATGCAGACCTCCGACGAGCTGATGTGGCGCTACTACGAACTGCTCACCGACCTGAGCCTGGCCGAGATCGCGGCGCTCAAGAAGCAGCATCCGATGGACGCCAAGCATGCGCTGGCGCGGCGCATCACGACGGACTTTCACGATGCCGCCGGCGCGGACCTTGGCGAAGAGACCTTCCGCAAGGTCGTTCAGCAGGGGCAAGTGCCCGAGGACATGCCCGAGCACGAGCTGCCCGCGGAGTTACGCGACGGCTCGACTGTCCGCATCGACAAGCTGCTGCGCACGATTGGCCTGGCGAGCTCGGGCGGGGAAGCCAACCGTAAGCTCAAGGAAGGCGCGGTCGAGATCAATGGCGAGAAGCACGCCGAGATGGCGTATGAGATCCCGGCAGGCGTGGACGAGTTGGTCTTGCGCATGGGTAAGAAGTGGGCGCGGGTGCGAGTTTAGGACGGTCGTTCTCAAGCGGCTCAGCCTGCTGCGAACCAAAGGCTGATTTCCAGTTGCGAGTCGCCGCCCAACAACAAAGCCGCCGGTGCAATCCGGCGGTTTCCGCAGTGCGGGCGCCGAACCGCCGGCTTGCACTGGCGGCTCTGATCCTCCCATGGACTACACTCTTGAGGTGCCTCGACTTGCGCTGCTGACCCTGCTGTTTTCGCTTGCCCTCTCCGCTGCTGACAAGCCCAACATCGTCATCCTGCTTGCCGACGATCTCGGTTTCCACGACGTCGGTTTCCACGGCGGCGAGATTCGCACTCCCAACATCGACAAGCTGGCCGAGGAAGGCGTTCAGCTCGAACGCTTTTATGTTCATCCCGTCTGTTCGCCGACGCGCGCGGGCTTGATGACAGGGCGCTACCCGATCCGCTTCGGCTCGATGCGGGCGGTCTACCCACCGTGGCGCAAGGGCGGGCTCGATCCGGCCGAGAAGACCATCGCGGACGGGTTGGCCGCGGCGGGATACGAGCATCGCGGCGTCTTCGGCAAGTGGCACTTGGGCCACTCTGACGTGAAGTACCACCCGCTGCGCCGCGGCTTCACGGAGTTCTTCGGCCACTACAACGGCGCGATTGACTACTTCACCCACGAGCGCGAAGGCGAGCTCGACTGGCACTCCGGCTACGAGGCGGCGCATGACGAAGGCTATTCCACCGACGTGGTGGCCTCCAAGGCTGCGGACTTCATCAAGCGGCACGCCTCTGACGGGCCGTATCTGTGCTACGTGCCATTCAACGCGCCGCACAGTCCGTTTCAAGCCCTCGAGGCCGATATGGACCCCTACCGCACGCTCGAAGCCGTGCCGGGTAAATGGGGCGCGGACGCACAGCGGCGCAAGAACCGCCGCATCCTGGGCGGTATGATCGCCGCGCTCGACCGCGGTGTGGGGACAATCCTCTCCGCCATCGACGCCTCGGGCGAGCGCGACGATACGCTCGTCTTGTTCCTTTCGGACAACGGCGGCGTGGGTGGCATCAGCTCGAATTACCCGCTACGCGGCGCCAAGGCGAGCGTTTTCGAGGGCGGCATTCGCGTGCCCGCGGCCGTACATTGGCCGGCGGCCTTCAAGGGCGGGCGCAAGACGAGCTCGCCGATGGCGAATATCGACGTGATGCCCACCATGCTCGCCGCCGCTGGGGTCAAGGGAGCGCCGGGCAAGCCGCTGGACGGCCGGAACCTGCTCGACGTTTGGTCGGGCCAGACGGAGCGTATGGGCCGCGAGCTCTACAACTACATCGGCCAGCAGGGAGAGGACTCGGAGCAGGTCTCGGTGATCACGCCGGAATGGAAGCTGGTCGTCATCGGGCCGCCTGTAAACAAGCCTGAGGTGGATACACCCAAGCGCGAGGTGTACTTGTTCAAGATCGAGCGCGACCCGAACGAGAACGAGAACGTCGCCGACGAGCACCCGGTGATCGTCGATTGGCTGATGGCGAAGGCGCGGGAGTTCCGATCGTTGCAGCCGGCGAACGCGGTGCCGCCGTACAACGAAGGCAAAGAAGGGTTCAAGGCGCCGAAGGAGTGGAGGCTGCCGGGCCAGTGAGCTTATTGCCCCGGCGTCCAGGGGCGCTTTAGCGTCAGCGGCTTCAGACGGAACTTCGCGATGCACCACAGCGCGCGAAAGCCGTCCTTCATGCCGATCTTCTTGCCTTCCTCGTAGGTCCGGCCGTGGTAGGCGATGCCCACCTCGTAGACACGCGCCCGCGCCTTGGCCACCTTCGCTGTAATCTCGGGCTCAAAGCCGAAGCGATCTTCCTCGAGCGGGATGGCCTGGATCAGCTCCCGGCGAAAAACCTTGTAGCAGGTCTCCATGTCGGTCAGGTTTAGATCCGTGGCCATGTTGGAGAGCAGGGTCAGGATGCGATTGCCCACCGAGTGCCAGAAATAGAGCACACGGTGCTCTTGCGTCGAGAGAAAACGTGAGCCGAACACGGCGTCGGCCACGCCGCGCTCGAGCGGATGCAACAGTTGCTCGTAGTCTTCGGGATCGTACTCGAGGTCGGCGTCCTGCACGATCACGTAGTCGCCCTGTGCGTGATCGAAACCGGTGCGTAGCGCGCGGCCCTTGCCGTAGTTCTTCTCGTGGAAGAAGATGCGGATGTTCGCGTGCTCTTTCGCCAACTGCTCCAAGACATCGCGCGTGCCGTCGGTCGAGAAGTCGTCGACCATGACGAGCTCCTTGTCGGCAGGCTCGACCGCGAGGACGCGCTCCACGAGCTCGCGGACAGTCTTGGCTTCGTTGTATACGGGGATGACGACAGTCAGCTTCATTTCCGGGGGCAAACAAAACGAACCACCAG
>JAWKHJ010000041.1:0-30526 GCA_041394905.1 Bryobacterales bacterium
GCTGAAGCCGAGCAGGACCGCGCCGATGCGTCGCTCGTCGTAGTGGACAAACCAGAGGTAGATACCGGAGAGGCCAAGCAACAGCAAGCCCGCCGACGTCAAGAGCGCGAACACCGCCCAGGCGTTCGCCGGGAAATACTCGTGCCAAAGGCCGTGGTTGGTGTGCAATTGCATCAGGGTCTCGAGCACCCCTTGGCGCTTGCGCTTCACCACGCCTTCTCCGGTTGAGGCGGTGTACTCGACATCAGCGAACTCCCCAGGCCGCACGATGCGGAACGTGACCTTGCCGTCCTTTTCCTGGATCTGACGCAGGTCTCCGGCCAGGTCGTGCTCGGCCATGAGCGCTCGTGCGGCAGCGCGAGGCGTCCCCGCGGCCTCGGGTGGAATCCGGACTTGGATCTCCGATTCCACTTGGTGGGTCTCGATATAGGGCCTGTAGATCGAGAAGAGCGAGCTGACGGCAAAGATCATAGCCATCAACACGAAGACCAGCCCTATCCACAGGTGAGCATTGCGCATCCATTGAAACATGGCTTCACCGAATCACAATCCAGAGTACGGCGGTCACGGCCGCCATCGACCAAAACGAAATCTGCGCCCAACGCATGCCAGGCCTTGACGCGATCCAGAGGTAGACGCCGGAAATCGTCATAAACAAGAACGCCCAAGTCGAAAACTCGTTGTAGAAGCCCCAAGCATTTGCGGCCAGCGAGAGCTGATGACGGCGCGAGCTCGCCGTGTGCATGGAGGATAGATATCCCAATACGTCATTCGCGCGGTGTTCGATGCGCGCGATGCCTTGGTCTTCCAAGTACGTCACGACACGTCCGCCGTTGATGGTGAAGACGTTGAACGTGAGGTTGAGATTTTCGTCGCGATGGACGTTGTAGCGTCCGCCGGCAAGTGGAATCTCGATCTTTTCGAAGATCGCTTTGGCCAGCTCCTTGTCGTCCATGTTGCCCGCGGCTTGGAAGGGAACTTCTCGCACCGAGGAAATGGGCGGAGGCGTAAACTCGCCCGGCTTGGGCAAGAAGACCGCATGCACCCCGGTCACGCCCCAAACGACAAGCGCCGAAAAGGTAAGTAGCCCGGCGTACATGTGGATCTTTTTCGTCCACTTATAGAGTGCTTTGCTCTTCTTGGCCATGCTGTTTGCAGGCCGCAGTCTAGGCGAAGCAGGGAGTGGAGCGCAACTCCGGCGAGTTGTACATCAGGCCGTGAGCAATGCGATCGCTTGCCGCGTGAGCGCGGGGAGGTCTTGATCGGGCGGGGCGTCGGGCTTGGCGTCGAGAACGAGCCGCCGGAGCGTCTCTTCGTCGGAGTGCTCGAGCCAGGCGCGCGCATCGCCGACGGGTAAAGAACGCAGCAGCGTCCAGGAGTGATCAGGGGGCAGCAGACCGAGAAGCTCGGCGCCGTCGTCGGGCTGGCTTTCCGCCACAGCCTCGGCCGCCTCGTCGCCAAAGTCGTCCAAATAGCGAACGATGAGCCTAGCCAGCGTCTTGGCTTTGATCTTTCTGGCCATCTGCCCCCTCCTCACGCGTCGGCCCAAGGTTGCGTGTGAGCGAAGAGGCCACGTCCACAGCGGCAACGTAGCCGGTCCAGGCCAATTCGGCAAACTCCACAAACGCGCCGCCGGGCGACCTAGCGTCTCCGCTGGCTTCACGTTGAGCGGCCATGCGCAAGGCGCGGTGCGGAAGCGCGCCGGCGAAGAGTCCGCTCTCGTCGATCACCGGGATCGTGTCGAAGCGCCGCCACAGCACGTCATCACGCACCGCGCGAATGGAGGCGCGCAGCGGCAGCCGCGGCGGATCTGGCGCCATCACTCCGCGAAGCTCACGCGAGGCAGCCAAAGGGTCGAGCGCCCGCAGATCAAGGCGGCCCACCAAACCGTGCTCGCGGTCTTCCACGAAAACGTCGATTGCAAGCCGCGCCGGTCGGGCCGCCATGAACGCGAGCAACTCCCTCACCTTCCAATCTGCCGGAAACACGGCGGCGCGGCCGTCCATGACGGCGCCCACGGACTCGGGCCCGACGGCCAGCGAGGCGGAAATGCCGGTCTTCCACAGGTCAGGGCAAACGAAGAGGATGTTCTGGCGCGACGGCAACGTCACGCGTCGGAGCAACATCGCGGCTACGCGCGCCTCGAGCCGGCAGACAAGCGCGACCGCGCTCGGCACCTCCATTAGATCGAGCGCCTCGGCAGCCGCCATCGCGCCCATGGCCGCGAGCACTGGAGCGCCCTCGTCCGGCGGCGCGTCGGCGAGCACTGCGGCGGCCTCGTCGGTGGGGATGCGTTCGAGCTCCTGCGCAGCCTCAGCCGGATGCTTGCGCAAGAACTCGCGCAGCAAAAGCAGCCCGGCTTCCACTACGCGCTCCGCCCGTCAGGCGCCGAGCCCGCGATGACCGAAGCTTCCTCCAGAAACTTGCGTGCCGGAATGAGCACTTCGCCCTGGTCGGTTTGCAGCACGACGAAGGCGGACGTGATCTGCGTGATGACGCCGCTGTGGTTGCTGACGCGCGCGGTTTGCCCTGTGGCGAGCTGTTTGGCAGCGTAGTGCGAAGCGACCAGATTCCCAACCATCGGCGCACAGCCAATGGCGAAGGCGAGTGCAATGCCGCCGAGCGTGACCGTGAGCACGATACCCAAGGCCAGGATGAGGATGGTGCTCTCGATTCCCGCCTGGTCCGCCGCCATCACGAAGCCGACCGCAATCACCGCGAATTGCGCCAAACGGCCCAACATCTGCGCTTGGGCCACGCCAACCGGCGCGAGCGTGGAGCTGACCCAGTGGTTGACGATGTTGCCGATGCCGAAGGCGACGATCGCTATGAGTAGGCCGGAGAGCAATCGCGGCGCGTAGAATGCCAGCGCGGATAGCGGGCTCGAGATGGCCGGGATCTGCAGTTCCTCGACCGCGGCCGCAAGGAAAAGCAGGAAGACGGCCCAGAACGCCGTCTCGCGAACTAACACGGGGATCCGCGAACGCAATGATCCGCCGCCCAGCCCGCGTTCAATGATCGCTTGTTTGGACAACCGGTCCACGATGGCGGCGCTCGCGCGGAACGCAACGGCGCGCGCGACGCGGGCGGCGATATAGCCCAGCAGTACGAGCAACAGCGCCACGCCAACGATCGGCATATACGCCACCACTCGCTCGATTTGCGCCCCAACTGCCGCGGTGATGGCCGAAGAATAATCCGATGGATTCATGATTTCGCTCCGGTGTCCAGCCGCACGGTAGCACGGCTGTCGAGATTGTGAACAGAATCGCCGAGGATGAGCCTGGCGCGCGCTTCATCGCTGACTTCCGAGCGGACGCGGGCGCCGAACGCCCATGCCGCTGCGCCGGAAGCGCAAAGGGCGGCGAGGATTCCCCACTCCAACGGCCATCGCAGCGCGGCGGGACTAAAGGGAAGGGCGATGGCGGCCAGGATGAACGTTGCGCCGCCAAGCGCAGCGAAGGCTGTCAGCCGTCCGCCTGGCGGCTCATAAGGACGGACAGCCCGCGGGTGGCGCACGCGCAAACTGGCGGCGGACTGGCAGACGCCCAGGAACGCCAATGCGATGCAGAACGAGCCGACATTGACGAACGCCAACATGGCGCCACGCCCGAGCAGGCACCCCAACGCTGTGACCGCACCACACCAGAGCACCGCCGCCGAGGGCGCTCCGTGTTTGCGATGCATCGATCCGAAACTCTCTGGCAACACCGCCCCGCGACCCATGGCGAACAGCACGCGCGCGGCAGCCAGGAAGAAGCCGTTCCAACTGGTGAGCAGCCCAAGCAAAGCGGCGACGAGCACGAGATCCGAAGCGGCATCGGAGCCCAACGCCCGGCGAAACGCCTCGGCCGTAGCCAGCGGCGCCGAGGCGACCTCGCGCCAATCGCCGGCCATGGCTACAGACAGGATGAGCAGGCAGTAGAACACGGCCGCAGCCGCAATGGAGCCAAGGATCAGAAGACCAAGCCTTCGTGGAGGGAGCTCGCCCGAAGCTTCTTCGGCGCTTTGAGGAATGGTGTCGAACCCGACAAACCAGAACGGCGCAGTCACAAATACTGCCAGAAAACCGCCCAGGGCTCCGCGTTCCGGCGATGCAAACCAGGAATGGATATTAGCCAAGTTCCCGAACAGGAGCCCGTAGCCGACCAGCGTGAGTGCGGCGGCCAAAAAAGCCGCCGTCAGCGCGGTCTGCACCGTGCCGCACCGCTGATGCCGCGGTAGTTCAGCCAGGTGACGCCGAGCGTCAACATGACGCCCAGCGCCAGGTGCGGCGCATACACCGGCTCGCCGCCGATCGAGTAGAGCGGCCAGCGATCGAATACCGGCCATAGATATCCTGCGACGCGCGCAACGGAGATCGCCTCGAACGCCGAAACCGAAAGGTAGCCGAAGGCTAGGAACCAGCCGACGACGAATGCTCGCCCCACACCGTGCGCGGCGAATGCGTATGCCACTTCCCCGCCCGCCACGGGCAGCATGGCGGTGAGCTCGGCGTAGCACAGCCCGATGAGCAACATCACCGCGCCGCCGGCCGCGAAGGCGGCGATCGCGCCGCCAGGGCCGGCCTGGTCAACCACGAGCCGAGTGCGGTCACCCAGCCGACGCCGATCATCGAGCCAAAGGCGATGGCGAAGAATGCAACTCCGCCTAGGTCGCCTTTCAGTTTGGCTCGGCCATCAGACGCCACGCGCGTCCTTGTAATGGATGGTGACCGCGCCTTCGTCAAACTCGTCGAACGACTGCCTCCAGGTGTGATTCCGCCAACGGTACTCCACCTCACGGCCAACCGGATCGTAGACGGCCGTGTAGAGCGTACCGAACCCCTTGCCATAGGCCTGTGAGAAGACCGGCGGCTCGAGGAAGCGTTGCACAAAGCGCTCGGTGGTCTCGCTGTGGTCGGCGACCTTTTCGCTCAAGAAGCAATGCCGCTCTTCGGTGCGCACGGCCGTGGCGTGGCGTTCCCACTCCACCTCGCGCTGGTGGTTCGTCGCAACACGGTCGTCGTCGAAATGCGGCGGGCGATCCGGTGCGAGGTAGGCGGTGAAGTAGCTGCCAGCCGCATCGACGGCCGAGACGTTGTAGCTCATGTGGGTCGGCACACGTGCCAGCAGGTCTCGCGCCTCGGCCGCAGTGGTGCAAAGCTCGAGCGCAGCTCGGAGCACCAGCGGAATGCCGAAGCCGTCGCCCACCTCCCGGCGTCCGCCGAAGGCAAGCGATACGGCCAACCCGTGCTCGTTCATGCCGTCGAGCACGCCCCACAGGCAATCGGACTGCACGATCGTTTTTACACCATTCCAGGCGCTCATCAGGATCGTGCCTTCCAGCCGCTCGGGGAAATAGTCGTAATTGCGTACCAGGAGCGGTCTGCCGTCGCGTTGCCAAACCGCCTGCGAGCAACCGGCCATATAAGGCGTGGGGCGATAGAGGCTGAGCAAGCGCGCCTCTCGGTCGCCGCCGCCAGACAGTTCGACCAACCTTTCCCACGTCGGGACGATCTCGGGAAGGTACTTCTCGAGCGCCATCTTGCAGCTCATGAAGCCTGGCCGTTTGGCCTCGCCCTCGCGCAGAAACCAATGCTCATAAGGAGGCCAAGAGCGGTGGAAAAGCGCCTTCCAAATCTGGCCGAGCTCGAGCTCGCGGACTCCTCGAAATGTGATCTCCATGCGCGCTTTCTACAGGAACTTGAAACCCGCCACTTCCGCCACACGCTCGGCCGCCGCGTTCTCGCCCGTGTCGAGCGGACGCGAGGAGTATTGAGCGCGAATCGCCTCGATCCAGGCCTTGGCGCGCGTATTGAGTTTGAAGTCGTCCGTCATCAGCCGGCCCGGCGTGACGAGGATGCCCAGGTCCGCGCCTTCATAAAAGTAGTCGCCCTGGCCGGCGATCCGCAAGAAGAAGCCCTCCTGCTCATTCTCCACCGTGCGGCGGTGCGTCTGGACGTGCTGGAACGAGAGTCCCCCACCCTCCTCGAGACGCCAGATGCCGCTGCGAGGCGCCTTGGTGATGTACTCGACCGTGTCAGCGGTGTGCTTGATCACAAGCTGCGACCAGCCGTCGATGTTATCCGGGTCGGCCCACCGCGCGTTGAGCTCCTCGACGTCGAGCTCGAAGTCGACTCCGGAAAACTCGAGCAGGTGGAACAGGAACAAGGGTGCGTCAGCGTGCGCGAACGAGGCGAGGTTCGTCATCGAGCTCGCGCCGGTGATGCGCGGGTTGATCTCGCCCAGGTAGACCTCGCCCGAATCGAGGTCCATCAGATAGTCCACCTCGAAGTAGCCGCGATATCCGCGCTTGCGCAACGCCTCACCGTACTGGAAGGTCAGCTTCCGCGCTTTGTCGCGAATCTCGCGCGAGAAAGCGCCCGCGAAGACTTCGTTGCCGCACCAGCCGCCGCGATACGGCGTGAGCTCCTTGAAGCCGACAAGCTCGGTCATCAATGGACCGACGATGGTGCCATGCCGTGTGACGCAGGCTTCGAGCGCGGCGCCGCGTGGGTTGATCCGCTTCATGATCTTGACCTCGGGCTCGGCCTCGATCTCTTCAGCGTGTTCTTCGTAGTCTTCCTTTGTCTTGATGAAGAACGTGGTGTGGCCCGAGTCGCCGAACGCGGTTTGGATCACGAGATCGTCGCCCAACCCGGCGGCATTGGCCGCTTCCATCAGGCCCTCGAAGCTTTCGACCTTCGCAAGAGTGTTTGGAACGCTCGGCACTCCGGCTTCGTCGCCGATGCGCGTGGCGGTGACCTTGTTGTCGACCTGCTCGCGCAGATTTGCAGGAGGGAAGCAGAGCTCGAGATTCAGCTCCTTGCAGAGCTCTTCCGTGCGTTCGTCGAAGAACAGGAACACCGCCCGACCGCCGTCGCCGCGCGACTTGATGTAATCCACAATGCCCTTGTGCTCGAGCATGTAGTTGTTGATCTCTTCGATCGAATTGAACACGCGGTCCGTCTGCGTGGGCGGCGTGACGACATTTGGGTGCGCCCCATCGAAGCAGTCGATGTAGTTGATGTACTTGAAGTTCCGCACCCACTCGTCCATTCCGAGCAGGTTGAACGGCGTGGCGCTGATGAAGTAGGTGGGAACGGTATTGCGGTAAAAATAGCGCCGAATGTCGGAAATGCCTCGCAGGGTGCTCATCGTCTTGTCTCCGTGGTTGCGGGATGGAACCACGGCCTTCCGGCCGTGGCCCTATCGCGGGCCTTCATGACCCGATATCTCAGAAGCGAGCCGACAACCGGTTGAGATTGTCGAGCGCTTCGGTTGTAAAGACTCGTAGCCCGAACTTCGGGTTATAGCCGTGGATTTCCTTCACGTCCAGGGCCTTCAGGTAGCTCAGAATTTCGTCGCTGACTACCTGTCCCGGCACCAGAATCGGGAAACCCGGAGGATAGGGTGTCACGAACATCGCGGACACAACATCCCGACCGGCCGCCATCTGTTCGTCCAGGGCGCCGCCGATGGGCAAATACTCGCAGTTCGACTCCTCATAGGCGAGGAAGAACGCCGTACGCAGATCGCCTTCTGGCGTGCCGGATTCCGGCTCGGGCTGGAATTTCGGATGGAAGTGACTGAAGTTCGGCAACGGCGGCAGTCGCTCGGTGAATGACTCCACGCTGTCCTCGAACTGCTCCTGCTCGAGGGGACTGCGTTCCTCAGCGGCCTCGTCCAACTCGCGGGAGAGCTTCATCAACACTTCCAACAAGTAGGCGATCGCCCCGCGCGTAGTGCCGATGTTGAGCATGAACAGCACTGTGTTGCGCGAAGTCTTGTTGATCTGGATGTCGAACGAATCCATCAGGCGCTTGCGCAGACTGTCGCCGTCGATGCCGGTGGCGCCGACGTGGACAGTGACACGTTGCGGCTCGAGCGTAAACTCGTCGCCGCGCCAAGCGTCTTGCATGCGCTGGTAGCCCTTTTCGGGGTCGTAGTAGCGCGTCAGGCCGGAGGCGCGGAACTCGCTCGGGATCAGATCCTCGACACGCAGCAGCTTGAAGTACTTTCGGATCGCCGGGTTTTCCTCGATGCGTTGACGTAAAGTCATCGCAAGCTCCACCGACTTGGTGACCAACTCGTATCCTTCGAGCTCCACCTGACGGCGGCCCACGTCGAGCGACGCAAGGATCTGATAATTCGGCGACGTCGAGGTATGCGTCATGTATGCCTCCTCGAAGGCGTCGTGCGCCTTGCGCATGAAGTCCTGGTCTTGGATGTGGATGACCGAACCCTGGCGCAGCGAGGTCAACGTCTTGTGCGTCGATTGTGTGACGTAGACCCGTAGCCGCGCCTGGTCGGGGTCCGGTAGCAAAGCGTTTTCAGTCCAGGTAGATTCCGCCTCAGGGTCGAGCTCGGAATGCTCAGCCTTCCAGAGGGCGTACTTCTCGCGGTAGGCCTCGCTCTTGAACATTTCACGCAGCCGATGCGTGGCCTCCATGCCCGTCCGCTGCCGATACGTTGGCGTGAAGCGCGCGAAAGCGTACCAAGCTTCGTCCCAGACGAAGACCATGTCTGGCTTGATGGCCAGCACTTCGCGCATCACCATCTCCGGGTTGTAGACCACGCCATCGAAGGTGCAATTGGTCAGCAGCAACATCCGCACGCGGTCGAGCTTGCCGGCCTTCTTCAGCCGAAACAGCGTCTTTTTGATCTCCTTGAGCGGAACGCCGCCGTAGATCGAGTAGCGCTGCAGCGGGTAGGCATCGAGGTAGACCGGATTCGACCCGGCGAGCATCAGCGCGTAATGGTGCGACTTGTGACAGTCGTGCGAAACCAGCACGATGTCGTCCGGCCGGCACAGCGCCTGCATCACGATCTTGTTGGCCGTGGATGTTCCGTTGGTGACGAAGTAGCTACGGCGGCTGCCGTAGGCGCGCGCCATCTTTTCCTGGGCGCGCTTGAGCGGCCCGGTCGGCTGTAGTAGGGAATCCAGACCACCCGTCGTCGACGACGTCTCAGCCAAAAAGATATTCGGACCGTAGAAGTCGCCCATGTCCTGAATCCAGTGGGATTTGGAGATGGACTTGCCGCGCGAGATGGGCAGAGCGTGAAAGACGCCCGTCGGCTTCTGGCTGTAATCGCGCAGTGCGGAAAAGAACGGCGCTTCGTAGCGCTCGTCAATGCCCTTGAGGATGCTCAGATGCAGCTCGAGATAGTCTTCCTGGCGGTAGAACACGCGGCGGAAGATGCCGTCCGTGCGGCCGGCGACATTCTCGATCGGATCGTCGGTGACCATGTAGAGATCGAGCTCGGGCCGGACGTTCTTGAGCGCCTTCGCCAGCGCTACACTCGGGTCCGACTCTTCGAGAGCCGCCAGCAGGTCTGGGTCGACCAAGTGCAAATAGTCGCGCAACTCCGGCAGCGACGTCGTCGTCGCGCGCGGGAAGCTGTAGCGCAGCACACAGGCCTGGATGTTGTCATTGAAAAGCGCCGCGATGATGGCGTCTTCGCAACTCGGCACGAAGACGATGTCGTAGATGAACTCGTCGCGCTCTCGCCGCATGCTCAGCATCGACGAGCGCACAGCGTCTTCTTCCTCGGGTGAGATCCGGTCGACGACGAGGATCTCAAAGTAGGGACGATTCTCTCGCGCTGCCGAGTCGAACGAATCCAATGAATCGCTCTCCAACGCGGCGTCATCGAGGTCGCGGAAAATGTCGTGGACGTTGCGCCGGCGGTAGTCGTCGCTCTCGAGCAGTCGCGCAATGCGCGCGGTGTGAGCGGCTAGAGAAGGTCGCCAGTCGCGTGCGGCGATATTGCGGAGGTTGTGGCAGGCCCGCTTGCCGGGAAAAGCCCAGTAGCGTTCAACCTCCTCCAGCACATCGAGGGTGTCCAGGATCGCCTGCGAGGCTTCGGACTTCTCTCCGGTGGAGGGTGTGCGAGCTAGACGTGCGGTCGCGAGCTTGAGCTCGTTCCACGCGTCGGTTCGAAATTGCGATGCGTCGTAATAGGCGCGAAACTCCCTGTTACTGACAGCCTTCCTCAAGTCTCCTCCTTACTGCGTCTGTCTAGACCCGCCTTCGATCCCCGCCTCGGCTTCTCGAGCGGCCCGAGCGAATGGAAAAAGTTCGAATCCGTCTCGCCCCGGTCGTAGACGGAAAAATGGACATTCCGGTCCCGAAAGCTCTTGAGCGGTTGCCCCAGCCCGCGCAGTCCCGTCTCGCGGCTGCGCCGCACACGGTCCACGTCGATTTCGATGGGAATCATCTCCTCGGAATGGCCGGCTTGGTACAACACGTCACCGTACGGCCCGATGATGATCGAGCGGCCGTTGCCACCGCCGCCCGCCCCGTTTACGTCGAAGAAAAAGCACTGTTGCTGCGCCGCTGTGGCGCGGGCGATAGCCAGCTCCACTTCCCGGTCGATCGTCGGCGTCATCGTGGGGTGCAGGATGATTTCCGCTCCCATCGCCGCGAGCGTGCGCGAGGTCTCTGGGAACCACATGTCATAGCAGATCGACACGCCGAAGCGCCCAACGTCCGGCACGTCGAACACCAAGAACTCATCGCCCGCTTCCACGTCGAGCTCGTAGGGTCGAAAGGGAAACAGCTTGCGAAAACGTCCGACGACCTCACCCTTGGGGTTGATGACGGAGGCCGTATTGAAGACTCTATCGTCCTTTTTCTCGAAGAGCGTACCCGGTAGCAGCCAGATGTCGTGCTGCAACGCCATCTCGCGAAACTCGTCCTCGGCAGGACCAGGCAACCGTTGCGCTCGGCGTGGCGAGGGACCAAGTGCGGCTAGTTCGCTGAACACAACCATCTGCACCCACGGGATAGATGTGCATCAGCAGGTTCAGCCGCGAACGCATGTAAGCGATGTTGTCGTGCTCGGCGCTCAGGTTGAGCTGCATGCCGGCAATGGCGAAGGCGTCACTGGCGCGCCTCGCTCGCGGCGCTGAGCACCGAGTGTTCGATCACTTCGATGGCGTGATCGAGATCCGCGTCAGAGATGACGAGCGGGGATAAAGTACGCACGATGTTGCCGTGCGCGCCGGCCGGTAGCGCCAGCACGCCCTCATCGCGACACTTGGCAAGCGCGGAAGCAACCACTTCGCCGGCCGGCTTCGACGGGTCTCGGTCGAAGCAAAACTCCATCCCGATCATCGCGCCCAGACCGCGAACGTCGCCGATCCATCACACTTCTTCTGCAAGCCCTCGAAGCTTGCTCGCATGCGCGCGCCCACTTCGCGGGCTCGCGCGTTCAAGTTCTGCTTTTCCATCACTTCAATCGTGGCGAGCGCCGCCGCGCACGCGACCGGGTTTCCGCCATAGGTTCCCCCGATCGTGCCAGGGCGAGCTGCGTCCATCACTTCAGCCCGGCCAACGACCGCGGCGATGGGCATTCCGCTGCCCATCGATTTGGCCCAGGTCGAAGATCTGGCGTGATGCCGGCGTGTTCATAGGCCGACCATTCGCCTGTGCGGCAGAATCCGGACTGCACTTCATCGCAGATCAACAGGATCCCCGTTTCGTTACAAATCGCACGTAGGCCTTGCAGGTAGGCCGCCGGTGCAGGGATGAATCCACCCTCGCCTTGGACCGGCTCGATGATGATGGCCGCCACTTGCTCGGCGGCGGCGTACGTATAGAACGCCTCGCGCAACCGCTCGAGCTCGCGCGCGACGAAAGCCTCCTCGCTCAAGCCGTCGCCGAAGTGGAATCGGCTGGGGAACGGCAGGCGATAAACCTCAGGTGCATAAGGTCCGCAGCCGAGCTTGTAGCCCGTCTTCGAAGTGAGCGACATGCCCATCATCGTGCGCCCATGGAGGCGCCCGAATAGCAAATCACCGCGGAGCGCCCGGTGGCTTGGCGCGCGATCTTAACGGCGTTTTCCACTGCTTCGAGCGCCACTGTTGAGCAGCATCGACTTTGTCGGCCCGCCGTGCGGCAGCAAGGTGTTCAACTTCTCGCACAACGCGACGTAGGGCTCGTAAGTCGCTACGTGGATGCAGATGTGCAGCAAATCAGCGGCCTGCTTCTGGATCGCGGCGACAACTTCGGGCGGACAATGCCCAGCGTTCACCACGCCTATGCCGCCCGATAGATCGATCCACGAGCGACCCTCCGCATCGGTCAATCAGGCGCCCTCGGCCCGGACGACCGCCGTTTCGCCGGCAAACATACCGACTCCTCGTGGAACGGCGGTCTTGCGTCTTTCGACTAGCGCTTGGTTCGCGTTTAGTTTTTGCATTTCTTCTATTTGCGCGGAATGCGCGCCCGGCCGCCGTCGCACAAGAGCGCCGCAGGGGGGTGATCCCGCAGTCCGCCGACGCCTGCACGAAACGAGCCCGAATCTCCCCCGCTAGACCATGCGCCGCGTTGCACGGACACCGCTAACGGAGCCTCGGCGGAAAGCCGATGGTCCGCCGAGAGTGTAGCATGAGCCCGATAAGCGGCCGACCGATGTTCAGCCTCGTAAGGGCCGCTAGCGCGGCGCGGCGGGCGTGCTCAATGCCATCAAATCGGCCTGTTGCGACTCGGGCTGCGAGAAGATCACGACCGACCCTGCTCGGTTCGCGCTCAGCCCCCCATTGAGCCACGCATCCACTTCATAGACTGTCCGCGACCGGCCCGTCGCGAAGTCATGGAACAGAAGCGTCGTGCGCCGCTCCACCGGCGGGGCGAAATAGTAAACTCCCGTCTCGACCGGCGCGAAGTTCGACCATTCGCCGAGCGAATCCAGCACTTCCTCCTCCGGGCCGCCGTCCACATGCACGCGCCACAGCGAAGTTTCCGTAATGCTCTTGGCGTAGAACAACCACTCGCCGTCAACCGATTCTCGGGCGTGGAAGCCCCCTTGGCGCGTAACCTGCACCGCTTCCCCGCCTTCCGCCGGCCTCTTCCACACTTCGTAGCGGCCGGTGCGGTTTGAAGCGAAGTAGATCCAGCGGCCATCACGCGACCAACTCGGTACGATGTCGTCGCTGTGATGTCCAGTCAACCGTCGATGCACGCCCTCGTCAATGTCGAGCACGAATACGTCGCCGGAGCCATCGAGGCGTGCATCCAGAACGAGCTTGCGGCCATCGGGCGACCACTGCGGCGTGCCCGCGCTCGGTCCGTTGAAAAACGAGACCTGTCGCGGATTCGACCCGTCCGCTTCAGACATCCAGATCTCGCGAAACCCGGTTCGACCGGATTCAAACGCCAGCTTTTCGCCGTCGATCGACAGCGCCGGCTGGCGGTTTACGCTTGTCGAGTGCGTGATGCGAGTCGCTTCCACATCCTCGTCCCCGCGAACATGCAAGCGCCATAGATTCTCCGAGCTGATTGGATGTACGAACACGACCTCGCGGGTCGTCGGCGAAACGGTCAATGCGCCGGCCCGGCTCGGCCCCAAAGAAATCGGCTCCGCCCCCTCATGCCCCACTTCGATCCGCCATATCGTCTGGGCACTCGACTGGTTCGAGCGGTCCGAAGAAATAGAGGTGATCGCCATCCGGATCCCAAGCCAGCGACGCGATGTTCGCGCCGTCAAAGGTCACTCGCCGCGGCTCGCCGGACGGCTTCATGTTTGCGTCCACGTCGAGCAAGTAAATGTCGGCGCTCGAAGCGCTCACTCCGCGGATGAACGCCAAACGTCCGCCGCGCGGCAGGAACGCAGGCGAAAAGTCGCCGTGGCTCAACGGCGGCGGGCGCGTAACCGTAACACGGCGCCCCGAGGAGACCTCAACCGCCACGATTCCAGCCTCGTTCGCGCGGTGCCGCAAGTAGTCCGGATAAGCGTTCGCAAAAGCGATCCAGCGGCCGTCGCCCGACCAAGACAGGCTGGAGTCGTTCGCGCCAATCGTGGTCAACTGCCGCTCCGGCCCTCCGTCCCGTCCCACGAGCATCACGCCGGCTTGATATTTGGGCAACCGCCGCAGGAACGCCAGCATCCGGCCGTCGGGCGACCACGCTGGGTTGGTGTCGTCGGCCGAGTCGGTAGTCACCCGCGTGGCCGCCTCGTCGCCACACGCGCTTGTAATAGATGTCAAAGGTTCCGCCCGGCGTCTTGTTCCAGTGGAATGCGATGGCAGAACCATCGGGAGAAAACGCAGGCCCGCCCTCTATGCCGACATAACTGGTGACGGGCGAGGGCAGGACCAACGGCGCCGCCCCCGGCCCTCCATTGGTGGCTTCAGCCGCGCGCCAAGAACAAGACGCTCGCCAGGAGAATCATCGCCGCCGAGCCGGCTAACAGCCACAATGCGGCCGGCTTGCGGCGCGGCGCCGCATGGACGGCCGGCTCCGGCTCCGACGTCGCAGACCAGCGGCCCAGGGCGAACGGTCGTCAGCAAGCGGTAGCCGCGGCCGTGCACCGTCTCGATAAAGCGCGGATTGCGCGCCGAGTCCCCCAAAGCCGAGCGCAACGTGTGAACGATCGTATTTAAGCTGCGCTCAAATCCGACATGCGTGTCCGGAGTCCAGACGCGCTTCTGCAGCTCTTCTCTCGAGACGATTGCGCCTGGTTGTTCGAGCAAAGCTTCGAGGACCGTGAACGACTGTTCCGGCAGTTTGACCCGCACTCCGCCTTTGCGCAATTCGCCCGAAGCCAAGTCGGCCTCGAAGGATCCGAACAGCACCACTCGCGAGTGAGTACCCTCAGGCATCCCCATACACCCTGAACCGTGTCGATTATAGCGATCCGGGAAGCCTCCTCACAAATTTTTGTAAGTTCTTATTTTTCTGAATCTTGAGATCCAAGAATCGTTTGACATCAATTCTATTTGACTTCGCGTGTGGGGGAAGCCACCATCGGTGGCCACACGGGTAGTGTCCGTGCGCTGTTCTGTGGAAAACAGAATGCGCGGGACGGGGCAGCCGTGCGGCGGGGTCATTTCTGTCTCGTTGTCAGGACGAAGCGTCCTGCGGCCCGTCGGCTGTTCAGGTTGAAGAAAAAGGACAAGAGGAGTTCACGATGACATCTCCCTCTGCGATGAGCAGAAGTTTGTTGCTAGCCGGCTTGCTTGCCCTGAGCGTCGGCGGCGTGGCCTTGCGGGGGCAAGGCTCAGTGGGTACGCTCAACGGCACGGTGATCGACACCACCGGCGCCGTCATTCCGGGCGCCACGGTCTCGATCACCAACACGGCAACGGGCGTTGAAACGATGACGTCCACAACGTCCGCGGGGGCTTACACGTTCCCGTACGTGCCATCCGGCACGTACATACTCCGGGCCAGCTCGCCCGGATTCCGGACAACGGTTCGCGATAACGTCGCGCTGCAGGTCGCGCAAACCTTGACGGTGAACATGGAGCTCGAGGTTGGCGCAGTCGCGGAAGAGGTCACGGTGACCGGCGCACCGCCGCTGCTCGAAGCCGGCACGGCCGAGGTCGGCCGCTATATCAGCGACGAAGAATACAAGAACTGGCCAATCATGGTGGCCGACGGCCAGCGCCAGATCCAAAGCTTCATTTTTTCGAGCCTCCCCGGCACCACCGGCGGTGAATTTCAAGGCTCGATCAACGGCGGGCAACAGTACTCGCACGAGATCCTCATCGAGGGCATCCCCGTCGGCCGCATGGACCTGATGGGCGGCAACAACAACGAGATGAGTCCTGGCGCAGAGTCAGTTGGCGAGTTCAAGCTGCAAACCGGCGCGATGGGCGCACAGTATAACGGCGGTCAAACCGCAGTCGCGAATTTCGGCATCAAGAGCGGCGGAAACGACGTCCACGGCGCGGTTTTCTACTACGTGCAAAACGAAGCGCTCAACGCCAACACGTACGCCAACAATTCCACCGGCACCAAAAAAGCGCCCGATAGAACGAACAACTACGGCTACCAGATCGGCGGCCCCGTCTACATTCCGAAAGTTTACGACGGACGCAACAAGCTCTTCTTTTCCAACACCTTCGAGCGCACCACACGCTCCACATTCAACATCTCCGGCTTTAACACCACGCTGCCCAACACGGACTTCAAGAACGGTGATTTCTCCCGCTTGTTCGACCCCGCCTTCACGGGCAACGCACAATCGGGTTCGGTGCTCGGCGTAGACGCCGCGGGCAACCAGGTGCGCTACGGCCAGATCTACGACCCTTTGAGCACGCGAGAGCTCGCGGATGGGACGATCCTGCGTACGCCCTTCGCCGGCAACGTCATTCCTCAGAGCCGGTTCAGCAACGTGGCAAACAACGTGGTCAACAGTGTGGGCATCGTCGACCCGCAGCTCGACCGCATGGTGCGCAACATGTCGACCATCGGCGCTTGCTGCCCCTTCTTCCAGTTGTGGACGGTCGGCACCAAGATCGATTACCAACTCAACGGCCGCAACAGCCTTTCCGGCTATTGGAACAGCGAGCAGCGCAGCCGCAACAACTCCCCCGGTGGCCGCTACGGTCCGGTTCCGGGTCTGCCCACGGGCGTCTTCCAGAACCAGAACACCCCGTCGCAGATGATTCGTCTGTCGTGGAACTCCACCATCACGCCCACCATCGTCAATCGCTTGGCAGGCGGCTACAACCGCTTCCGCAACTCGAACGAGTCGGTCTACGTGGACCAGGACTGGGCCTCGCAAATCGGCGTGCAGAACACCTCGCCGAGCCACTTCCCGCGGATGAACTTCTCGGGCACGGAGTGGCAAGGCGGCGCGCTGATGCAGATCGGCTCGAGCTCGGCGGGCGAGAGCTTCAACGGCAGCTACATCTTCCAGGACGACCTGACCGTCATCCGCGGCAAGCATACGCTGCGGCTGGGTTACGAGTATCGCCGCTACTGGATGAACCAGCGCTCCAAAGACGGATCGGGCAACTTCAACTTCACGCCGGTCGAGACGCGTCTGTCCGGCTATAGCCTCGAAACGGGGCACGCCTTTGCTAGCTTCCTGCTCGGCGCCGTCAACAGCGCTGGCCGCGGCGTGACGACGCTCTACTCGGGCCACCGTCACCCCTCGCACGGCTTCTACGTCTCGGACGACTTCAAGGTCACGCCCAAGCTGACCCTCAACCTCGGCCTGCGGTGGGAAATCATCCAGCCGTTCTTCGAGGTTACCGATCGCATGTCGGAGGTCGATCTCGATACCCCGAACCCGGCGGCGGACGGGCGTCCAGGCGCTCTCGTGTTCGGAAAACGCTTCCAAGACACCTACCCGTTCATGATCACGCCGCGCTTTGGTATCGCCTACCAGATGGGCGAGAAGATGGTGGTGCGCGCCGGGTACGGTATGACCAACTCGCCGCAGATCCGCAATGACTGGGGCTTCGGTGGCTTCACGACCGGCTTCACCGGCTCGATCCCGATCAACGCCAATACCAGCCCGACCGGTTTCGCAGACGATCCGTCGGCCTACCTCGACGACCCATACCCGAGCCTGGCTACCCCGTTGCCGAATACCGACCCGGGACAGCAGCTCTACACCGGGATGACGACGACAGCCCGCGATACGAATCGTCTGCCTTATGTGCAGAACTGGAACTTCACCATCCAGCGCCTGCTGCCGCACCAGACGGTCTTCGAGGCAGCCTACATCGGCAACAAGGGCACCCGCCTGCGTAATGCAAACGCCGCCAGCGCCTACAACGCACTGCCGGCTTCCATGCTGTCGATGGGGGACGTGCTTCGCGAGCAGGTTGCCGCCAATCCCCAATACAAGCCCTTCGCGAGCTTCAGCGAAACCCAGACCGTGGCGCAGGCCCTCCGGCCGTTTCCGCAGTACACGGGGATCGACGAAGCCTATCCATACAACGGAACGTCCATCTACCACTCGATGCAGTTGACGCTGCGCCGAAGGTTCGAGAGCGGGTTTGGCTTGCTCGGAGCCTACACCTGGTCAAAAACTCTGGCTCTGAGCGACAACCAACTCAACATGGGCGACGTCGGAATGCAGGACCAGTTCAATCGCGGCCTGGAGCGGTCGGTGGCCGGCTACAACATTCCACACCAACTGCGAGTGACTTGGCTCTACGAGGTCCCCTTCAAAGGCCAATCCAAGGCGCTCAAGTTCCTCGTCGGCGGGTGGACCATCAGCGGTATCCACCAGTACCAAACGGGAGCGGCATTCTCGGTCAGCCAGGGCGGCCTGAACACCCCCGCGGGTTTCGGTTCGATCCGGCCGGACATCGTCGGCTCGAACCTCTCGGTCGGCGGCGCCTCGGAAGACCTGGACTACTTCGTCGGCACACCGTATCTCAACACGGCCTCGTTCCAAGAGAGCCCCCGCACGGGTAACGGTGTTCCGTTGCGCGTCGGAACCGCGCCCCGGCAGATCGACGCCCTCCGCGGACCGCACTCGTCCAGCGAGCGCTTCCGCTTCACCAAGAAGTTCCTCTTCACCGAGGACATCAACTTCGAGATCGGCGTGGCAATGATCAATCCGTTCAACCGCCACAACCGCGAGTTCGTCACCACGAACGTCTCGAGCGCGGACTTCGGCAAGCTCCGCATTGCAGGCAGCGGCCAACGCCAAGTGCAGCTCGAGGCGCGCATCGCCTTCTAACCTCGAACGTTTTCGTTCGCAAACCAAGGGCGGATCCGGCTCGGAGCAAGAGCGGATCCGCCTTTCCGTTCCCGATGGACTGCAATACTATGAGCGGGGATTCTTCGATGGCTCTGCGAGCAGGACATTTCCGTGCGAAATCGGCCTGGATTTTGCTCGCCTTGGCCGCCGCGGCGCCAGCGCAACAGTTCGATAGCCCCTGCGACGTCTACGCCTCTGAACAGTTCGCTGCCAACGCCCGTCGCGTGGGCGATCCTGAAACCGAAGCCAAACTGCTGCTACAAGCCTGGGAAGCCTGCCCCTCGCGCGTCACGCTGTTGGCTGAGCGTTCCTACGCGCTCTCGCGCGCACACCGCCGCGAAGAGGCCCTCGCCGCCGCCGAGCAGGCCCTCGCGCATGCCCCCTCGAACATCGGCGGCCTGCTCGCCAAGGCCAACGCGCTGCTCATGCTCGAGCGCTGGGACGAGGTCGGCAAGACGCTCGAGATCGTGCTTCGCCAGGACCCGAAGAACGCCGGCGCGCTGAAGATCCGCGCCAATTACGAGTACCTGATCGGCGAGTCCGCCGCCGCCGAGCAAACCTTCCTCAAGCTGCTCTCGCTCGAACCAAGCAACTACGAAGCAGCCTACATGCTGGGGCGCATCTATTACATGGACAACCGCATCGAGTACGCCATGGCGCAGTTCCAGCGCGTGCTCAAGCTGGAGCCGAGGTCGTACAAGGCCTACGACAATCTCGGTCTCTGCTACGACGCGCAGGGCGACCACCAGATGGCCATCCGGCACTTTCTCACGGCGATCAAGCTGGCTGAGGAGCAGAAGGTCGAATACGCTTGGCCGTACGCGAATCTCGCCGACCTACTGCTGCGCCGCGACGAGGCGCAGCAGGCCTATCAGGCCGCAACGCAAGCCGCCAAACGCGACCCCTACTCTGCTCGCAGCTTCTATCTGGGCGGAAAGGCGCTGCATAAACTCGGCCGCTCCGAAGATGCCCAGCGCTGGCTCGAACGCTCCGTCGGACTCGACCCGCAGTACGCGGAGCCGCTCTACCTGTTGGCGCAAATCTATTCCAAGAACGGTGACAGCGACAAGGCAGGCGAGACGCTGGCCAAGTTCCGGGAGGTCAAGAAGAGTGCCCCGCGCGAGCGCCGTTAGCTGCATCGCCGCGCTGGCGCTGGCCGTCTGCACAGCGCACGCCGCAACCAAGCAGGAGCGTTTAGCCCAAGCGCGTGAACTCGCCCGCTCGGGTAGGCCCGGTGACGCGGCTGAGATTTACCAGGAGCTTTACGAAGCGGCGCCTTCGGACCTGTCGCTGCGTTTCCAGTTGGCCGTGGCGCGTCAGATGTCCGGCGAGTTCGACGCCGCCGCCGAGCACTGCCGGGCCCTCGTCGAGCAGCGCCCGGACTTCCCGCCGGCGTGGCTTTTCCTTGGCGCTGCGCTGCTGCGCGGCGGACATGCGCAAGAAGCCGTGGTAGCCGCTGCGCGGGCCATGGCGCTCGGAGTCGCCGATCCCAGCGCGCCACTCATGCTGGGCGAGGCGCTGCTGCAAGCCGACGAGCCTCGCGAGGCCGCCACGCAGTTCGTCGTGGCCGCAAAGACGCTCCCGGACAATCCTCGGGTTTGGTATGGCCTCGAACGCTCCTGCGCCTTACTGGCCGCAAATCCAGCGCCCATGGCGACGCCCTGCTCTTCCGACGATCTCGACTGCGCCTTGCGGGAGGAGCGCTTCGCGGCGCTCGGCGCTGAGGCGCTCGAGCGCCTGAATGCGCTGCCGCCGTCGAGCCAAGCTCACGAGCTCGAAGCCCGTGCGCTCGACGCACGCGGCATGAGCCGCGAAGCCGCGGAGCAGTGGCGTCGGGCGCTCGAGCTCGATCCCAAAAGCGACTCGCTGAAGCTTGGGTTGGCGTCGGCGCTACGCTTGGCAAGCGACTGTGAAACCGCCTTGCCGCTGATCGAACAATTGCCCGAGTCCGCGCAAACGCTCTTCCTCGAGGGCGACTGCCTGCTCTCGCTCGAACGCGCACCGGAGGCCGTCGAACCCCTGCGCCGCGCCATCGAGCTCGACCCATCGTTGCTCGCCGCTTCCGGCCGCCTCGGATCGGCTTACGTGAAGCTGGGCCGGCGCCAAGAGGCGATCGAGCCCCTCGAACGCGCCTTGCCCGCCGACCAGGACGGCAGTTTCCACTACTCGCTCGCGCGCGCCTACCGCGCTCTTGGGCAGAACGAGCAGGCACGGGCCGCCCTGGCCAAGTCGCAACAACTGCGCAGCGCCGCCGGCCCGGAGGCCCATTAACCCGATGTGGACCCGCCGCGCATGGCTGGCCCTACTCGCGCGCGCAGCCGCCGCACAGGGCATTGCCTCTCGCGGCGTCAAACCTGCTCGCCGGGCTCCGCCGTCTGGCAAGCCCTGGCCGGCGCGCTTCGTCGACGTTGCCGCCCAAGCCGGCCTGCGCGATCCCGTCATCTTCGGCGGCGTCGAGCGCAAGAGCTACATCATCGAGACCGCCGGCTGCGGCGCCGCCTTCCTCGACTACGACAACGACGGCTGGCTCGACATCTTCCTGCTCTCCGGCTCGCGCATCGACGGCGCGCCCGAAGGCTCTACCAACCGCCTCTACCGCAACAATCGCGACGGCACGTTCACCGACATCACGCGCGAAGCAGGGCTCGAACACAGCGGCTGGGCCTACTCTGTGACGGTCGGCGACTACGACAACGACGGACACGATGACCTCTTCATCACCTATTGGGGCCAGAATGTCCTCTATCGCAACAATGGGGACGGCACCTTTACCGACGTCACCGAGCAAGCCGGGCTGCGCAACGCCGAGACCCGCTGGGGCGGCGGTTGCAGCTTCGTCGACTTCGACCGCGACGGCTACCTCGACCTGTTCATTTCCGACTACGTCGAGTTCGACATGGACGCAACCCCACGCCCGGGCGAAAAGGGCGGCTGCAACTGGAAAGGCGCCGATGTCCACTGCGGGCCCATGGGCCTGCCCCCAGGATCGCATCGCCTGTTCCGCAACCGCGGAGACGGCACGTTCGAAGACGTCAGCGTCGCGTCCGGCGTTGCCTCCGCCAAGGGAACCTACGGGATGACCGTGGCCGCCGCCGACTTCGACGGCGACGGCTGGCCCGACCTCTACGTCGCCTGTGACTCCACCCCCAGCCTGCTGTTCCTCAACAACCACGACGGCACGTTTCGGGAAGAAGGCCTCGAGCGCGGCGCCGCGCTCAGCGAAGACGGCATGGAGCAAGCCGGCATGGGCCTCGGCGTCGGCGACTTTGACCTCGACGGCGACCTCGACATCTTCAAGACCAACTTCTCTGACGACACCGACGTGCTCTACCGCAACGACGGCAGCGCCTACTTCGACGACGCCACCATCTCGTCCGGTCTCGCCGTCGAGACGCGCTTCGTCGGCTGGGGGGCCGGCATGGCCGACCTCGACAACGATGGCATGCCGGATCTGTTCGCTGTCACCGGCCACGTTTATCCCGAGCTCGCCCGCGCCGTGCCCGGCTTCCGCTACGCCTCGCCGCGCTTGGTCTACCGCAATCTGGGCGAGGGCAAATTCGAGCAACTCATCGCCGAAGCCGGCCCCGGCGTCGCCGCGGAACACGTGGGCCGCGGCTGCTGCTTCGGCGACTTCGACAATGACGGCGACGTCGACATCCTCGTCGTCAACATGAACGAGCCGCCTTCGCTGCTGCGCAATGACCTGACGGGCGAGCGCAACTGGTTGAAGATCAAGCTCATCGGCGTGGAGTCGAACCGCAGCGCCATCGGCTCACGCGTTCTGTGCACTTACGGTGAACGCACGCAGGCCCAAGAGTTGATGGCGCAGGCGAGCTTTTACTCCGTCAACGACTTCCGGCTGCATTTCGGACTCGGCGATGCGAAACTCGCTGACATCCAAATCCGTTGGCCGCTCGGCCGTAGGGAAACCCTGAGCGGCGTCGAAGCGAACCAGCTCATCGTCGTCCGCGAAGGCTAAGGCATCGTGCGCAAAGAGCGATTCGGCTAGTTCGCGCCTTCGCGAATCTTCAACAATTGATCCGCAGGCACGTCTTCCAGCCGCTGCAGCACACCGCTGGGCCAGCGGATTTCGATCAGCTTCAGGCGCGCATTCGGCCCCAACCCGAAGTGCGCCCGGCGGTCCTTCGCCGAAAGATAGCCGCCCGTCGCGCTCACCGTCACCGTCTGCTCGACGCCATCCTCGGCCAACACGCGCACCACCGCTCCGATGCCATCGCGGTTGCTCTTCACTCCTTCAAGCTCCACCAGCAGCCAATGCACGCCCTTCACGCTCTGGTTGCGCAGAATACGAGGCTCACCGCCGTTGCGATACACGACCAGGTCGGGCCATCCGTCACCGTCCAGGTCGCCCACGGCCGCGCCGCGAGATGCCAGCGGCTCTCGAAATGCGGGTCCAAGCTCGCCGGAGACATCGCGAAACTTCCCTGCCTCGTTGCGCAGCATCATCAACGGTTCGCGATAAGCGCAGGCCCGGCTGCGTCACCTCGATGTTGTCCATCACGTGCCCCTGCGCCACAAACAGGTCTTTCCAGCCGTCGTTGTCCGAAGTCTACGAATGTCGCGCCCCAGCCTGAGCTCAGCTGCGTCGGCTCAGCCAAACCAGCTGCGACCGAAACCTCCGCAAACGCGTCGCCTTGGTTGCGATACAGGTGATAGC
Organism: Bryobacterales bacterium; assembly: GCA_041394905.1. Taxonomy (GTDB): domain Bacteria; phylum Acidobacteriota; class Terriglobia; order Bryobacterales; family UBA6623; genus RI-231. The sequence continues at coordinate 23,116 of JAWKHJ010000041.1, forward strand.
CCTGCCGAGCCAACGCATTCACGAACAGGTCAGGGCGGCCGTCGTTGTCGTAGTCCTGCAAGTCCGCCCCCATGCCCGCGAACTCGCGGCCGTCCTCGTCGTACGCCACGCCCAGCGCCAACCCTTCTTCAGAAAAACCCGCGCGCCCATTGCGAAACAAGTGCTGCGGCCACGAGTCGTTCGCGAAGAACACATCGATGCGCCCATCGCTGTCGTAGTCGTTGAGCGCCACTCCCAGCCCTTTGTGCGCGGACGCAGCTAAACCCGACCGCTCGCTCACATCCTCGAACGTTCCATCGCCGCGGTTGCGATAGAGCAGGGCCGGCAGCGCCTCGAACTCGTCCGGGTGACAATACGAGCGCCGCTGCGCCGCGCGATCGCCGCAGTACGGGTTGTGCGCGAAGCTCCAGTGCAGGTAGCGCGCCACCACCAGGTCGAGCAGGCCGTCGGAGTCATAGTCGAAGAACGCCGCGCTCGTCGACCAGCCGCCGCCCGCAACTCCCGCCTGTTCGCTCACCTCGCGGAAACGCCCGCCGCCATCGTTGCGATACAGCGCATTGCGCTCGATGCCGGTGACGTAAAGATCCGCGTCGCCATCGTTGTCGTAGTCGCCCACCGCCACTCCTTGCCCGTAGAACGACCCACGTAGCCCTGCCTTCTCGGTCACGTCAGCGAAGCGCCCGCCGCCCTCGTTGCGGTAAAGCCGGTCCCAGTAGCGAGGATCGCTCTTGTCCGGCTTCGCATCCTTGGGCATCGGGTCGGCCACGCGCGCGCCATTGACGAAGAACAGATCCAGCCGCCCGTCGCCGTCGTAGTCGAGCATTGCCACGCCGCCCAGCATCGTCGTCGGCAGATACTTCTGCGTCGTCTCCGAGGGCTGGCTCACGAAGTCGACGCCCGACCCCTGGCTGATGTCGACGAACACCGGCAGCAGGGGCTCAGCCGCGCGCATGGACGAGACAACGACGAAGGCGAGCCAAGCTCGACTAAGGCGCCGGCTCGACAATCTCGACCTCCTGGTTCAGCTTGATGTCCGGAACAATCTGGCGCGCGCCGCTCGGCCAGATCACTTCCACCTCAACGGGCTCTTTCTGACTTCCCAGTCCGAAATAGACCGGCCCCGCGCTTGAAGACGCGTAACCCACACTCGTCGTCGCGTGATTCCACTGACGGCCCACACGGACCCGCGCTCCAATGCCGTCGCGGTTAGACGTGCCACCCTTCAGCCGCACCGCAGGCAACTTGCTTCCGCAGGGTCGTGTTGCGCCACAGCTCAGGCCTCTCGCCCAACACCGTCACCACCACGTCTACCCTACCGTCGCGGTCGAAGTCCGCGAATACCGCGCCCCTGTGCGCCCTCGCCGGCGCCCTTGCCAACCCAGCCGCTTCGGAGGCGTCCTCCGAACTCCCGTCCGGCTTCAGTCGAAACAGTGCATTCGGCAACTCGTAGCGCGAAGCCTCAAAGTGCGCGACTGTGTCGTTCACATGCGCATTCGCCGTAAACAGGTCCTTGCGTCCGTCGTTGTCGAAGTCGAACAGCCCGACTCCCCAACCGCTCATCTCGCGCGTCGCCGCGGCCAAACCGCTTGCGTAGGAAGCATCTTCGAGCAAATCCGATGACACGGCCCGAAATAGCGGGAATCCTCGCCCGCCAACGCCGTGAAGACGAGCTCAGGACGCCCGTCGCCGTCCAAATCGCGAAAGTCCGACCCCATCGACGACACTGGCTTGCCGTGATCCTGCAGCGCGCCGCCCACGAACAAGCCCACATCTTCGAAGCGCTTGCCGCCCTGGTTGTGCAGCAGGAAGTTCGGAACCTTGTCGTTCGCCACGAACACGTCGAGCCAACCGTCGAGGTCGTAGTCCGCCACCGACACGCTCATGCCCTTTCCAATCAGCGAATCCAGCCCGACCGTCTTTGAAGCATCCTCGAACGTTCCGTTGCCGCGATTGCGATAGAGCGCATTCGGCAACCCGTCGAACATCCGCGGATGGCAATACGAGCGCACGCCGGCCGGCTCGTCGCCGCAAAAAACATCGAACTCGGGAGTCCAATCCAAGTAGCGCGCGACGAACAAGTCCAGCAGCCCATCATTGTCGAAATCGAGCCACGCGGCGTCGGCGACCCAGCGCGGCTCATCAATGCCAGCTTCAGTAGTCACGTCCGCAAATGTCCCGTCCCCTTCGTTGCGATACAGGCGACTACCCCGCACGCCGCCGACGAAGAGGTCCTGGTCACCGTCGTTGTCGAAGTCCGCCGCATCCGCCGAAGTCGAGAAGGCGACGCCGGCCAGCCCGGCCTTCGCGGTCACGTCCTCAAAGCGCATTTCGCCCAGGTTGCGATACAGGCGATTCGAGTCCCCGGGCCGGGCCTTCTCCAACGTCTCCGCCGGCGCCCCATTGGCAAAGAAGATGTCGACGAGCCCATCCCCGTCGAAATCGAACGCGGCCAAGCCGCCGGCCATCGTCTCGACCAAATGCTTCCGCGCACTGGGATGATTGGCCAGGACAAATTCGACACCCGACCTCGCTGTCACATCCTCAAAACGGATCTGCCCTTGCGCCACTCCGCCGACCACGCAAACGAGCCAACTCGTCCAAATCCGTCGAAACCTTGGCGCCACAACCCTATCTTAGGGCTCCGCCGCCCCCGAGGAAGACGACGGAGATAGAAGGGGATTAAAGCTTGTATGATCGCCGCCGGCGCTAATTGTTCAGCTCTAATTGACCGCACGAGGCGAAGGGCCTTTGGAATGCATGACTACTCGCTTCTGGCCCCGTATTTACTCGAGCGCCAGAGGTGTCGCATTTGTGTAGGCAGCGTTGGGCGCTAGAATCCCTAGCAGGAGACGAAGGACATGCGCGCGATGATTCTGAAGGCCATCGGACCGTTGACGGCGGATGCCTCGCCGCTCGAGCCCGTCGAACTGCCGGACCCCGAGCCCGGGCCTGGGCAACTTCGATTGCGCGTCTCCGTTTGCGGCGTCTGCCACACCGAGCTCGACGAGATTGAAGGACGGACCGCGCCGCCGAAGCTGCCCATCATCCTGGGCCATGAAGTGGTGGGCAGCGTAGACAAGCTTGGAGAGGGCGCTCGCCAGCATGCCCTCGGCGACCGCCTTGGCGTCGGCTGGATTCACCGTTCGACGGGTGAAGAGGATGAGAACCTCAGTTCCTCTTTCGAAGCGACAGGACGAGATGCCAACGGCGGCTATGCGGAATACATGGTCGTCGATGAGAACTACGCTTTCCCGATTCCATCGACATTTTCCGACCTGGAGGCAGCGCCGCTGCTGTGCGCCGGCGCTGTCGGCTATCGCTCGCTCGCGCTCACTGGGCTGAGCGATGGACAAACGCTGGGACTGACCGGTTTCGGCGGCTCGGCTCACCTCGTTCTGCAATTGGCGAAGCATCGCTTCCCTCAATCGCGTTTCTTCGTCTTTGCACGCGACCCGGCGCAGCGGGATCTCGCCCTCGATCTTGGCGCCTATTGGGCCGGTCCGACCGAGGACCGCGCCCCAGAGTTGCTCGATGCCGTCATCGATACTACGCCGGCTTGGCTGCCGGTCGTCGAGGCGCTGGCAAACCTGAAGCCCGGCGGACGCCTCGTCATCAATGCGATTCGCAAGGAAGACGGGGACAAGGATCAACTCCTCGCGCTCAGCTATCACGATCACTTGTGGATGGAGAAAGAGATCAAGTCCGTGGCCAACGTAACGGCGGCCGACATCGCTGAGTTCCTGCCACTCGCCGCCGACGTGCCGCTGAGACCGATCGTCAAGTCCTATCCCCTCGCCGACGCCAATCTCGCGCTCCGGGACTTAAAGTTTGGCCCAATTCGCGGAGCCAAGGCGCTGTCGATAACCTGAGGAACGCTAGAGCGAGCGTGGCGCCGCACTTTCAGCATTTTGATTCAAGATAGACAACGATGCAGATTCACACCATTTTGGCTCCCGTCGACTTTTCGGATCGCGCGCGGCTCGGCGTTCGCGAATCCGCTGCGATTGCCAGCAGGTTCAACGCGAAGTTGTTGTTGTTGCACGCAGTTGTATCCGGTTCCCCGAGCGAATATCAGGGCGGCGAGGCGCCGGGACTCGAGGAAGCGTATGACGCGGAAGCGCTCGCGCACCTGGTGGAGCGTGAAGCTCCGGCGGCAGACAGCGAGTTAATCGTCCTTCCCGGCGAGCTTAGTCGCTCGGTTCGCCGCATCTGCGAAGAGCGGGCGGTCGATTTGGTTGTGATGCCGACCCATGGCGACAGCCCATATCGTCAGTACCTTCTCGGCTCGAACACGGCGAAAGTCCTCCACGACGTAGCGTGCCCGGTGCTGACGGGCGCCCACCTTGAGCATCCGGCGGAGGCTTGTTACCCGTACAAGCGAATCGCGTGCCTGCCCGACCTGAAGGATAGCGGCCAAAACGTCGTCAGTTATGGTCGAGGCTTCGCCGCGACGTTCGGCGCCGAGCTATTGCTCGCCTACATAGGACCGGATTTTCACCTGATGGGCACGGGCGCGCACCAGGAATTCGTTCAGACCCTCGAGGCGTCGGCGAGACTTCGGCTGGAGCGTCTCGCCGAGCAAGAAGGGATTGAGGCCCAGATCCGCATCGAGAGCGGCGAGTTCGAAGAGCGCTTGCCTCGACTCTTGCGGGAAAGGGACGTCGACCTATTGGTGATCGGCCGTGGGGCCGGAGGGTCGAGCGAGGAAGGCGGCTTGAGCGCGAGCGCCTATGCCGCGATTCGTTGCTCGCCTTGTCCGGTCTTGAGCGTCTAGAGGCTGCCTCTGAGCTACTGTGCCGCGGACGATGCGTGCTTGGTTTGGTAGTACGCGCGGCACTCCTCCTCGCGGCCGCGCACGACGCGCTTCCCCGTGAGCGGACCTTCGCGGGAGGTGACAGCCGTGTACTGGAATTCACCGCCGCCGTGATCGCAATAGATGACCACCCAGTCGCGGGTGCGATCGAGTCTGTGCGCCCGCGCGGTGTTGGAGAAAAGCGCTGTGAATTCGCGTCCGGACCTGCGCGTATGGAGGATGGGAAGCCAAGCCTCGTTGTTGGGGTTGAAACGGCGGGGCGCGATCTTCTTGAGCTCGCCGCCTGCCGCCTTTTCCAGATACTCTTCATCCACGCTGAGGAGATCCTCGACCGGCGGCTCTTCCGGCAAAGGCGGTGTGCGCCTGCGAAGCCGCCCCAGTCTGCCTTGCAGCGAGTCGATGACGCCGGCGATCTTTTTGGTCCCGAAGCCGGCGAGCGTATCGAGCCTGCCGTCGTGCGCCGCTGCTTCCAAATCCTCTAGCGAGTCGATCCCTAGGTCGTGGTGGAGGCGCTCCGCGGTCTTGCGTCCGATGCCCGGCACGGAAGCGAGCAGCGCCTCCGGGTCCGACTCGCCTCGTAGCCGCTCGAGCATAGGCAGACGGCCGGTCGCGAGCGTGATTCGGATTTGCCGCGCCAAAACGTCGCCGACGCCCTCCAGGCGCTCCAAGCCGGCCTCTCCTTCGGCGTCGAAGATCTCACGCACGGATCGCGGCGTGCGCCGCAGCGTTTCGGCGGCCTGACGGTACGCACGCGCCCGGAACGGGTTCCCGCTTTGCTGCTCGATCAGGTCCGCCACTTCCTCGAAGCGCTGCGCAATTTGGGGATTTACCGGGGCGGACACTGATTCTATGATCGCCGAGGAGTCTGCTCGTCAGTCCTCGGGATTTTGCGGGCTGTCTGGCATCGTCGAGCGGCGGATAATGTGGGCGTGCTGCATGGAGGCCTAGTTCCATGAGTTTCGCTGAAGAAAGACACCGTATGGTCGAGCTCCAGCTCGCGAGTCGAGGAATTGACGACGAGCGTCTGCTCGACGCCTTCCGAAATGTGCCGCGAGAAGAGTTCCTGCCGGAAGAGCTCGCCGAGTTCGCCTACCACGATACGCCTCTACCGATCGCGGAGGGGCAGACGATTTCGCAGCCCTATATCGTCGCTCTGACGATCCAGTCGCTGAGCTTACGCGGGTCTGAGCGCGTCCTCGAAATCGGCACGGGCTCGGGATATGCGGCGGCGATTCTCGCCCACGTCGCAAGGGAGGTCTTCACCGTCGAGCGCATCGAAGCGCTCGCCGAAGAAGCGAGAGGGCGACTCGAGCGGCTCGGGCGCCGCAACGTCCATGTGCTGTGCGGGGATGGGACGCTGGGCTGGCCCGAGCACGCCCCGTTTGATGCCATCGCCGTTGCCGCGGGAGGTCCACAGATCCCAAATGCGTTGCGTTCGCAAATGACAGTCGGCGGCCGCATGGTCATTCCCGTCGGGCAGGGCTCATCGCAGGTGCTCATTCGCGTACTACGCCAGGGCGAGGACCGATTTGTAGAGCAGGAGCTTACGCCCGTCCGCTTCGTTCCTTTGATCGGCGAGCAGGGCTGGGCGGAGAAGAAGCCCGTGGCCGAGGCGCCGGCAATCGAGACCGGAGCCCGGGCAGTGAGCAAGTTGATCCATGAGGCCTCTGAGCCCCTGGACGACGTCGACTCGGCATCCATCGACGCCTTAGTGGATCGAATCGGCGCCTCGAAACTGATTCTTCTGGGGGAAGCAACCCACGGGACCAGCGAGTTCTACCGCATGCGCGCCCGCATCACGCGCGAGCTGATCGAAAGAGGACTGGCGGATTTTGTGGCCGTTGAAGCCGATTGGCCCGACGCCTCACGCATCGACGACTATGTGCTGGGCGAGGAACGCCGCTCGACCGTGGAGTTTGTTCCCTTTTCTCGTTTCCCAACCTGGATGTGGCGAAACGAGGAAACCCATGCGTTCATCGAGTGGTTGCGCGATCACAACCTCCAGAAGCGCGACAAACAGCAACGGGTAGGATTTCATGGGCTTGATCTCTACAGCATGTTCACGTCGATTGCAGTCGTATTGGCGTATCTGAACAATGTTGATCCGGAGGCGGCCAGGATCGCCCGCGCGCGATACGGAACTTTGACCCCCTGGCAGAAAGACCCAGCCTCCTACGGCCGCGCAGTGCTCGTCGGCCAGTACGCAAGCTCCGAGAATGCGGTGGTCGCGACGCTCCGCGACATGCTCGCCCGACGCCTGGATTATGCGCTGAGCGACGGCAAGCGATTCTTCGACGCGGCGCAGAATGCAATGCTCGTCGCCGATGCGGAACGCTACTACCGAGCGATGTACTATGGCTCAGCAGCTTCTTGGAATCTGAGAGACCGGCACATGTTCGACACCTTGACCTCGCTACTCCGCTTCTACGGCGAGGGGGCTCGGGGAATCGTCTGGGAGCACAATTCCCATGTCGGCAACGCCGGCGCGACCGAGATGAGCGCGAGAGGCGAGCTCAACGTAGGACAACTGTGTCGTTCGCAATTCGGATCGTCCGCGTATCTGATCGGCTTCGGAACCGACCACGGGACGGTCGCTGC
>JAWKHJ010000042.1:0-26874 GCA_041394905.1 Bryobacterales bacterium
TCGAATCCGGCGCAGAGGCGCTAGTGATCTTCCACGGCCCGCACGCCTACATCAGCCCGTCCTGGTATCCATCCACCCGCGAGCATGGCCGCATGGTGCCGACCTGGAATTACGAAGTCGTCCATGTTTACGGCCGGGCGCGGTGCATCCACGAGCCTCAGGAGCTGCTGCCGCTGCTCCGCGCGCTGACCGAACAGCATGAGCGTGGCAGGCCGCAGCCTTGGTCGGTCGACGATGCGCCGCCCGACTTCATCGAGGCGACCGCGCGCGCGGTCGTCGGCTTCGAGATCCCGATCGAGCGCATCGAGGGTAAGGCCAAGATGAGCCAAAACCGTTCCGAGGCCGACCGCGAGGGCGCGCGCGAGGGGTTGCGCCAGGGCGGCGCGGCGGAGCGGGCTGTGGCTGAGCGCATCTTCGACTAAGCGAATCGCTACACTCTGGAGTCATGTCGACTCGCCGAGATTTCCTCGCAGGGCTAGGCGCCACGCTCGCCGCCGCCTGTGCGCCCGCCCCGGAGCCCGAGCATGCTCTCGAGAAGCGCCCGAACATCCTGTTCTTGTTCCCTGATCAGATGCGCGCCCAGGCTATGGGCTGCATGGGGAACCCCGACGTCAAGACGCCCCATCTAGACAATTTGGCCGCAGAAGGCATGCTCTTCGAGAACACCTTTGCCAATACGCCGGTTTGTTGTCCCGCACGCGCCAACATCCTCACCGGTCAATACGCCAGCAAGAACGGCATGATCGCGAACGACTTGCGGTTGCGCGAGAGCGAGACGACGATCGCCGAGGTGCTCGCGGGCGCCGGCTATCGCACTGGTTTCATTGGCAAGTGGCATCTTGACGGCGGCCCGCGGGAACCTGGCTACGTTCCACCCGGCGACCGCCGCCAGGGGTTTGAGTTCTGGGCCGCCAACGAGGTGAGCCACCGGCACTTCGATACGCACTACTTCCGCGACACGGACCAGCCCATCCCGATCAAGGTCTTCGAGCCCGAGGCCTGGACTGATATTGGCATCGAGTTCTTGCGGCAGACCAAGACCGACGAGCGTCCGTTCTTTCTCACTATCCAGATGGGGCCGCCGCACAACCCCTACATTGCGCCGGAAAAGTACCGAGCCATGTACGACCCGGAGAATCTGACGATGCGGCCCAACTGGAAAGCGGGCGGCGAGCGGATACCGGGCAGGGAGGAAATCGCCCACTACTACGGCATGGTCACCGCGATCGACGACCAAGTTGGCCGCATTCTGGCCGAGCTCGACGCACTTGGCCTCGCTGAGGACACGATCGTGCTCGTGTCTTCCGATCATGGCGACATGCTTGGATCCCAAGGCGCTCGCTTGAAGCGAAAACCCTGGGAGGAGTCGATCAACGTTCCCGGCATCGTGCGCTACCCCAAGAAGGGCCGCAGCGGGGTGAAGACGGACGCAATCTTCACGCACGTCGACTTCGCCCCGACGCTGCTTTCGCTCTGCGGCATTGAGCCTCCGTCCGAAATGCAGGGGACGAGCTTGGCTCCGGTCATCCTGGGCGAGGCGGAGGATGGCCCCAAATCAGCGTTCTTCCAGATTTTCGGGCCCTACGACGGCGGCGAGGTCGCTGCGGGTTGGCGCGGTGTGCGGACGAAGACCTACATGTACGCACGCTACGAGGAGAAGCCTTGGGTTCTCTACGACCTGACCCAAGACCCCTACGAAATGCGGAACCTCGTCGACGATGCCGCCGCCGCTCAGGTGCAAGCGGAAATGCAGGCCATGCTCGATGAGTGGATGCAGCGGGTCGGTGACTCCTGGTCGCTCGACTGGACAGACAAAGTAGAAGATCGAGGCCGCCTATATAAGCACAAAGTCTTCTATACCGTTGAGGAATACCTGGACTGGGCCAAAGATCATCCGGACGCTGTGAAATAGCGTCCGGGGAACCGCTCAGTCAGTTGACATGTAGTACTTTCGTGTGGTACTCCCTGGTAGACGGCTGGAGGAGGATACTTCTTCAGCACGCTTTGGGTTCGGAGGGGGTCTTGGCACTCGGCCATGAGCCGGCCTGGGCCCGAGAACCAACCAAAGATCGGACCGCCGTTGTGGAGATCCGTTCTATTGGTCTATACTGGAGCGGTCCGTGTGGTTCGTAGCGGGGTTGCCCCGCTCACGGGTTCGACAAAAAGCGATGGTCCAACTGAAAAGACCATCGCGCGATAGACAGTTCTTGTGGGAGAAGGAGAGTCAAATGGTAGCCATGAGAAAAGTCGCCGTCTTGCTCGCTCTGCTTGCGATTGCAGGCATCGGCAGCGGCGTGGCCCAGGCTCAAACCATCGGTTTGGTTACTTGCCAGGCTACTGCGGTTCCCCCGGTCGTTCGCGCCGAGGGTATTGCAGAACTGGTTGGTGACATTGTCCTGGCCTGTACGGCAACGGATGCGGCGTTCGCGCCGACATCGGCCTTTCTCGTTAACGTCAGCGTCTCGCTGAACGTCAACGTGACGAACAACATCAATTTCGACGCGACGAACGTCACCGATTCGGTGTTGATCATCAATGAAAACAACTGCAACGACCCGGTGAATACCGGCCTGCGGCGCCCGAGCCCGTGGGTGCAGGATCCCCAGCACGGTGTGTTGGCGGCCTCGGAACCGGTTGGAGTGGAATCAAGTCCACTTCCTGGGTATCCGGGCGCGTCCGTTGACGACCAGGGCACGGCGTTTTATCCGCTGGCGACGACGCTGCGCATCTCGTCGGTGCGCGCCAACTTTCGCAGCTGGGCGTGCCGAATGCGGCGACCTTCCCGTCGAGTAGATCACCGCGTTCCTCTCGCGGATACCGGTCCGACCACGATCGCGACCACCAACAACGCTGGAACGTTGCGGTGCCGATCCTGGGCCTGATCACGAGCGGTTCGTCGGCGATCGCTGGTCTGGCAGTGCATCGACACCGAAGCCTCTGCCAGCATCCGCTTGCGCGAAGGTTTCGCGACGGCATTCAAGACGCAAGGCGTCCCAACCTTCCAGCCGGGTAACACGCAGTGGAGTCGGGTTACTGGGCCCTGTTCGAACAACGCGCGGCGCCACCCGCTTCTGATCCGTTTCTACAACATCCCGCAGGGTGTTCGGATTCGCGTTCCCAAGGTCATCGAGACGGGCAACCCGCCATCACTGGCGACTCGCTGCGTCTCGAGCGGGCCGGCGACGCCAATGGCGGCGGCGGCACAGTTCCCTCACTCGACCGACATTGACCACTGGCCTTTCCGGCGGCTTCGGCGCGACCTACGAGGTCCTCGACGATGATCCGTTCCGATTGGCGTTGAGGTCGACGTACCGATCATGGCAGGACTGGGAAGCGGACACCACCAACGATCTGCCCGCGATTGGTAGCGGTTTCGGCGAGCTTGCCCGCTGAAGGTCGATCTGTCGCGAACAACGGTGCGCCTGACGCTCGAGAATACCACGGCCACGCCTCGTACGTTCATCACGATCGCTGCTGCACCACCCTGTTGTTCTGGGTTCGTGACCAACCAGGCTGGCTTCGACACCGGCATGGCAATCTCGAACACCTCGAGCGACTGGCTGGGCACCGAATCCGCAAACCGGCGCTTGCACCATTCACTACCACGGTGCGACGACGGTGGCGGCGCGGCTCCCCCAGAGCAGACCTCGACTTCATTGCGGGCGGCGAGTCTACTTACGCTGTCGGGCGGCAACAACGCGCAGAACATCACCGGCGCTCCGGAGTTCCAGGGCTACGTCATCGCAGTCTGCGACGCACGCGCACGGCTTCGCGTTCATCACCGACGGTTTTGGCGGTATCCCCGCCCTCGCGCGCTACCTCGCTCTCGTGATTCCGGTCACCTGAGCGGGCGTGTTCCGGGTGCTGAACTTGCACAATTTCGGGAGAAAGCCTGTCGCATTGCGTGGAGGCCTGCCATTCCCGCCAAATGAAAAATGCCAACCTGCTTGTGGAGTTGAGGAGAACTGAACATGGCAGCTAAAGGAGCTCGACTGCGCTGCTGCTGGTCCTGGGAACATGCTCGGCGAATGGCCACTGCACAAACGACCGCACGCCTCGCACCCTGGTAAAATACGTACAAGCCACGGCCGTTCCGGCCGGTCGTGTGCGCGCTGAAGGCATCGCGGAAATCGTGGGCGACATCGTTCTGGTTTGCCAGAACATCCCCCAAGGCGGGCCTGGCGATCCGACGCGGAACGCATTGTCACCAACGTCAGCGTGTCGCTGAACGTCAACACTTCAACAACATCACCACGGCGAAGGTAGCAGCTGTCAACGATGCCGTGGTTGGTCATCGTCGAGAACAACTGCACCAACCCGCCCGGATCTGTGTTCGGCTCTTGCACTCATCCGCTTCCAGATCCTAGCCGTTCTGGCCGCTGCCTGAGTGAAACAGGTCGACTTCGGTGCCGCTTGGCGACCGGGCGTTCCGGTTCCGGACTTCATGCACTGTACCCCGGCGAGCCGGCCAGCGGTTGCTTCCTGTTCATCACGACCCTTCGTGACCACCTCGGTTCGCGCAACGCTTTCGCAGCTGGCGTGCCTGACATCATGACCTCCTGCGCTCACCCAGATCACGCTCTTCGATCACCATCTGACCACGATTCCGTTACCGTCAACGTGCTCAACGTTGGTGGTGCCGATCCTGGGCCCACCCACCGTCCCGACGCGTTACGGGCCTGCAGTGCCTGACGGTGAAGCTGAGGGTTCTCGATCACCTTCTGCGAAGGCTTTCGCCATCGCGTTCAAGACTCTCGGTTCGACCTTACCCCTGGAAACACCCACTGGGAGAGCGGATACTGGGAGCCTCTGTCGAACAACGCAGCGGCTCAGCCAGGCGACTCGCTTCATCTTGCGGTTCTTCGTCTGCAGGCATCGAGCTGACCGTCATCAACCATTACGTGGCTTCGGCGGGTTCTGCCGCTGCCGGTGACCAGCGATAACCTGGAGCTCTTCCTGGTTGCCAACGCTGGTTCCGATGGCGCTGGCGGCTCGGCCAACGTCAATACCACCACCGGTACGACCACCGTGACTGCCTTTGGGTGGTTTGTCGATCGTGTACGAAGTTCATACGACCAATCCCTTCGGTTGAGTCCACAAGTGATCGCTCCTTCATAGCTCTCTGGAAGCCGACACGACCAATGACCTGCCCGCCATCGGCAGCGGCCGATCTCGGTCAGCTTCGCCCCTGTTAGCACGGTGGCTACCGCCAGCTTGGCGGCTCCTGAGCCGCGCTTCGTGGACAACAGCGGAGACATCCGAAGAACTTTCACACGCGATCCGCGCTGCACCACCACGTTGCTCTTCCGTTCGGACCAACCAGGCCGGCTTCGATACCGGTAGCATTATCCGAACACCCTTTGAAGACTGGCTGGGCACCGATCCGTGAGCGGCGCCTGCACGATCCACTACCATGGATCGACGACGGGCGGCGGCGCTGCGCCTCCGAGCAAACCTCGACCCTGCTGGCCGGTGTGGCGAGCAGCTCATCTTCACCCTCTCTGGTGGCAACCAGGCGCAGGGCATCGAAGGCGGTCCTGAGTTCAGGGCTATCACGTCTGCGACTTCCAGTACGCGCATGGCTTTGCCTTCATCACCGACGGCTTCGGCGGCGTCCGGCGTTGGCTCAGGGCTACTGGCTCTGACCGGTCACCCCGACGCGGGCCGCATCGCCGGCGTGCCGATGGACCTGCCGGGTCACCCGAACGCGCCTCCACCTCTACGGAGAGGCGCTCAACCAGTAACTCGGTACGAACCGACACGGAAGGGGGGCTTCGGCCCTTCTACGCTTGGCCCTTCCCAGCCTCCCGTGCCTCGCGAGGCGTTCGATCTGAGCCTGCTAAGGTCAGAAACCTGATATCATCTACTTACGCCCGCCCGCCCGTCCGCCCCTGTAGGAGATCCGAAAGACCCATGCGGCCCTGATCCAGGCATCCCTGTGCTTTGCCTTGTCCTTTTTTGCTGTCCAGCCGTCCTTGGCGGTGGGACCAAATTGTGCTGTTCCTCCGGCACTGTGAACCAGTTGCCCGTGCTGCGCCTCGCAGATCTGTCCATCGGTCTGATTGCTGCGCCTTCGACCTCGTTTGACGTCATTCAAACGCTCGACGAGGAAATACTACGTCCTCACCCGTCGCGCCAGTCCCTCGATCGTTGTTGTCGGATTCGCAGACTCTCCAGGTCCTTCGAACCATCGACCTGCAGGCCAGCGCTACCGACGCGGAGCTGAGCCTGATTACCGCTATCTGCTCGCCGCGACTGGTGATCTCGAGATCCTCGATACCGCCGACCAGGCGCTCGCCTCTGGACGTCGGCGGTGGCCAACAAAACCGTTTCAACGATTCCTCGACCACGCTTGTCCTCACACCTGGTCGAACTCGTCGGTGATCGACATGACATCCCTGGCGGTTACGCGAACCGCTGCTCTGCCCAATGCGCGTAAACATGGCGCTGACGGGCAACGGATCGCGCTTGGTCGTTTCCTTCAACAACGGAATCCGTCAGTACCGCACCAAGGACCTCAGCGAAATCTCATTCATTCCGACAAAGGTCCCGTTGATCAATTCGACCGTATACGCTGGCTCGGGCACGAAAGCCGTCATCGAAACCGTGGCAGCGGCGAAAGTCGCACAGCCCAGTTCGATCTAGACCTGGCGACGGAGATGTCGGTAGCGTTGGCCTTACCCAACTGCGGGATATCCAAATTGTCGACGATATAGCCGCGGCTACGCGATTGACCTGACATCGAACGAAGTCGTGCTATTGGACTTTCACTGCGACGCCCGACGTGACCATTACTCCGATGCCTTCGGTTCCGACGCGCACCATCGAGCTGTCGCCGAACCGCCGCACGCTTTTACGTCAGCTCGCTGCTCGACGCCTCCATTTTGCGGCCGATGTGGTGCCGAACACGTGCAGCTATCGACGGGGCTGCTGATTGCGCCGGATGCACAAAGCTTGTTTTCGCCCTCCCAATCGGCCCGGCGGTGATTACGATCAACGGTGGAGACAACCAGTTTTACCTGCCGAACACGACCCTGCCCATCCCGCTCCTCGGTCAAAGTCACGGACTCTGGCGCGTCCCCATCCCAACATTCCGGTGTTGTTCGAAGACCCGACCGGCGCCTCGGCCTGACCATCCTCCACAGCAGCCGTCCTTCAGCCAGAATGCGGCGGCATCGCCACGGCACATCAAAATTCCCCGAAGCCCGCTCCAGAGCCCAGTGAGGACGGAGGGACGGTCGAGCCGCCGATTTTGGACGCCGTCGTCGTGACCGCGACCACCGGCGGATTGGACCCGGTGCTGAGCGAACTTACGATCATCCCGGGGGCGGTTTGATCAGCATCTCGGGACTATCAAGGCGTTGAAGAGAACAAGCCCTTTCCGCCCTGCTAGTGCTGCTCGCCACCGACACGAACGGTTTCCCGCTTCGCCAACACGCCAATCACCTTGGCTTCAGCCTCGCATCTTGCCCTACGGAACTTTGACCGACGAACGGCTTCATCACCATCAATAACTGTAGCGTTTCCACAGTACGAATCCAAACAACACACAGCTCTTCCAGAAGGGCAACATTACGCTTCGCTCCTTCGGAAGACCAGAGGCAGATCCGCACATCGTTCAGCTTTACCGGATCCGTTCCGGTTCACGTCACCATTACCGACCGCCGGCGACAATCAAACTGCCCGCAGTGGAGAGTCGTTGCCCATCCCGCTCGGGTTCCAAATCGGGCGAGATGGATTCGGCGGCACCATCGATCCGTTCAACGTCGAGCTTCGCCAGAGATCTCAGGCCCGCCTGTTCTACTTGAGAGCGCAGCGTCCCGGCCATCATGTTCCGGAGCAGGCAACGGTCCAGCTCGGCGAGAATGCCGGAACATCGGTTGTCGAGGCGCGATTGAGCGTGCCCGGCTTCCGACCATCACCTATACGATGACGGCCACCGGCGGTCGCCCGACCTCGCTTGAGGTGACATCGGCGACAACCAGAGCGGCACATTTCGACCGTCCTGTCAATCCCTGCGGGTGCGCGTATTCAACGAGTCGGGAACGTTCAGCCTTTCCCCGGAGGTTGTCTGGCGGGTCACCCGGGTGATGCGACACTGACGACCTCGTCCGACACGATCATTCAGCGCCGTCGTCCAGTTCGGCACGACGTCGGCCCCATCCGGGTCGTCGCCGCTGTTGGAAGCCTACAGACGACCTTCACGCTGACGGCCTCGCGCCTGGAGTCAAAATGAGCCACGTTCGCCGGCCAGAACCAGACGTTGACTACGGGCATCCTGTCCGATCCGCTGTCCGTACGTCGCTTGGAAATCGATGTTCGGTCCAGCAGGTTTACCATCACGTTCTCCGGTCCGCTGAACGCATGGCGGCATCCCACCACGGGGCGACACCGGCACCAGTCCAGGTCCTGGGCTGTCCAGGGACGGCTTGCTGGCGTCCGGCAGAACTTCTCGCAGGAGCGGGTTGACCGAAGCGGGCGGTCCGTCTCGGCCTGCCGTTACCATCACCGCCAGCGCGGGCTCCGGGCTTTCACATCTTTTTTGCTCAACGTATGGGTCAGTACCCAGCTTCTGCGCAGGCGTGGCTTTCAATGCGGCGATGGCTGGCCTCGCGGATCGTCAGCATCTTCGGTTCCGGAATGATGGAGGGCGTGGTGGGCATGGTCCTCGCCAACGGCCAGACTTCATTCCAGGGCACGACGGTACGCATCGGCGGAATCCCCGCCCCGATCTTTGCCCTGAGTGCGACCGCCGCCCAGGAGCAGATCAACGTGCAGGTTCCGTTTGAGCTTACGCCGGGTCAGTCGACCACCGTTGAGATCGAAAACAACGTTCTCGCGCCACTGTCGGCGGCGTTCCTGTCTTTGCCGCACAGCCCGGCATTTTCCAGGACTCGACCGGTTTTGCCGCCGCCGTCCATGCGGACAATCGCTTGGTGACGGCGGAGAATCCGGCGCGCAATGGCGAAACCATCGCGCTGTTCGCCACTGGCGCCGGCCGCATCACGCCGGCCGCGCCTACGGACGCTGGGACCGTCGTCCACGCTGATTGTCGATCTGCCCGTGGTCATCGGCGTGACGACAAGGGCGCGACGTCCTCTTCAAGGGCTACGCTCCCGGCTCTTGGGCTCTACAGTTCAACTGTGGTTCCGACCGACGCACGTTGCGGTCAGCGAGCGCCCAACCTCAAAGTGGGCGATCGCGAGTCTCCAACGTCACGTTCCCAATCCTGTAAAACCCCAACCTGGGGATGCCAATAGGCCGCGGCGACCAGCCGCGGCCCTACGCTACACTACGGGGCACGTCCAGCGACGACTGCGGTTTCATCCTCGGATCGTGGCCGCGAGTTTACGCTCCTCGTGCTCGCCCCCTGCTCGCCTGGATTGTCCTCTTTGCCGCTTTCACGGCTACCTACCGTTCGTTTTCATGAGAACCGTCGACTGGCTCGTCCTGATCGCGTCGCTGGTCGGCATCGTGGCCTACGGCTTGTGGAAAGCCCGTGGCAGCCAACAGACGCGCGATCAGCTTGCCGGTCAGCCGCCGATGCGCCAACGGTGGGTCATTGGTCTCTTCGATCATGGTCACCCAGGCCAAAGCGCCATCAGACATCGGCACCACCGACAGGGCGACTGGCATCCGCTTCGAAGTCTACTGGACTGCCGGATCGCCATAGTTCTGATATCGATACCCGTTGCGCCGCAATTTACCGGAGTGGCGTTTATACGGCATACGAGTATCTCGAGAAACGCTTCGACAGCAAGACCCGCACCTTGGCCAGCCTGATCTTCTGGCGCAGCGCCGGGCCTCGGCGTCGGCATCGCGTTTATGCGCCTGCCATCGTGCTGTCGTAGATTCTGGGCTGGAGGTATCGAATCGACGACCATCCTCACGATGGGCGTGCTGGTCGGGCCTACACGGTGATCGGCGGCACAAGGCCGTCATGTGGACCGATGCGCAGCAGATGCTCATCGTTCCTGGGCATTTTCGTGGCGTTCTTCCGCGCGGTATTAGGGATGCCGGAAGGCGTCTCGTTTCAAGACGCCCTTTCGCGCTCGCCGGCCAGGCGACAAGCTGCAAGCTGTCACCTTCAACTTCGATTGGAACACCGCTACAACCTTTGGTCCGGGCTGGATCGGCGTGACGTTCGCGTTGGCCCGATATTTCAGCACCGACCAGTCCCAGGTGCAGCGCTACTTCACCGCTCGCAGCCTTACCGACAGCCGCGTCAGTTTGCTGATGAACGCGATCATCAAGTCCCGCTCCAGTTGCCATTCTGCTCACCGGCGCGATGGTCTTCTCGTTCTTCATCTTTGAGAAGCCCCCGATTAAGCCTGGTCAATGCCGCTGCACAGGTGACTGCGGCTCGTGAGCCTGAACGGTTGGCTGCCATCGAGCGACTACGATGCAGCGTTCGGCAACGTCGCGAGTAGCCTCGCGCTGAAGTACGAGCGGTACGCGTGCGGACGGCGTCGCTTACCGCGAGGCGAACTTGAAGCTTCAGCAAATCCGCGGGCAGGCCACTACGCTGGCGGAAGAAGCGACCGGGGACACCTACAACGATACGAACTACATCTTCCTCACCTTCGTCATCCAGCACCTTCCGGCCGGGCTCGTTGGGCTGATCATTGCGGCGGTCTTCGCTGCGGCCATGTCGACCATTTCGGCCGAGCTCAACTCCCTTGCCACCGCTTCGGTCATCGACCACTACGCGCGCTATCTTCGTCCAGGCGCGCCGGACCAGCACTACGCTTGGGTGGCGCGAGGAGCGACCGCCTTTTGGGGCTTTTACGCAACAATGTTTGCCGGATTCGGTGATCAATTGGGCTCACTGATCGAGGCGGTCAACTACGTCGGCTCCCTGTTCTATGGCTCCATGTTGGGGATGTTCGTGCTCGCCTTTGCGCCCTGGCGCGTCAACGGAACCGGAGCATTCACCGGGGCCTTGGCGGGTCTCGCCGCCGTCGCTTGGACCAGCGTCTACACCGAGATCACCTTCCTTTGGTTCAACGTCATCGGCTGCATCATCACTGTCGCCGTCGGCGTTGCGGTCAGCCGCTCGTCCGGCGGCGCCCCTAAGCCTGCATAGCCGCCGCCGCGGGCGATACAATCGACCCTTTAGGACTCATGTCTCAACCGAAAAACTATCCGCCGGAGCTCGTCGCCCGCGCAGCCAAAATCAAGCTCCTGCTCATGGACTGTGACGGCGTGCTCACCGACGGCCGCATCTACTTCCTGCCCAATCCCGACGGCACGGTCGGCGAGACCAAGTGCTTCGACTGTCACGACGGCATCGCGCTGCAATGGGCGTGGAAGAATGACATCGACACCGGCATCATCTCCGGACGCGGCGGCTTGGCCGTCAAGGAGCGCGCCCGCTCCGCGCACATGAAGTATCTGTTCGAGGGCAACACGGAAAAGCTGCCCCTACTCGAACAGGTGATGGCGGACTCGAACCTCAACGCGGATCAAGTCGGCTACATCGGCGACGACATTACCGACCTTCCGCTGCTCAAGCGGGTCGGACTCGCCGCCGCCCCGACCAACGCGCGTCCGGAGGTCCTCGACATGGTGCAGTTCCGCATTCCTGTCGCCGGCGGCGCGGGCGCCGTGCGCGAAGTGATCGAGCTCATCCTGCGCGCCCAGGGCAAGTGGGACGCAGTCTACGCCCACTACGACGTCTAAGCTGAAGAAAGATGGCCGAAGCCCCCAAAAGGCGTCGAGCGGCGGCAGCGAAGAGAGCGGCGAGCGAGACCGGCTGGTTCCGGCCGTGGCACTTTGCCGCCGTGCTGGTTGTGCTCGGATTCGTGCTGTACGTTCCCGCGATGCACGGCCCGTTCGTGCTCGACGACTACGACATGATCGAGGGCTTCAGCGCCGTTCGATCCGCAGAGTGGGGACCGGTCATTCGGTCGGGCCGGCCGCTGTTGATGCTCAGCTTCATCGCCAACCATCGGTTGGCCGGCGGCTTCCATCCGTTTCCGTTCCACGTCACCAACGCGCTACTCCACGGGTTCAATGGAATCCTCGTGTGGCTGCTCGTCGGGGCGATTTTCGACAAGGCCGTGCTGAGCGAGCGCGTTCGCGCGTTCCGGTCTTTGTTCGTCTACGGACTGCCGCTACTGTTCGTCGTCTCACCGATCCAGACCGAATCGGTGGCTTACATCAGCAGTCGCTCGGAGGTCCTGTCGGCTACGTTCTACTTCGCCGGCATGCTGGCGTTTGTGCGCCTGCGGGACCGCAATCCATGGTGGACGGCTATTGCCGTGATGCTGTGTTTCGTGGGCGCGGCGATGAGCAAGCAAGACAAGCTCACACTGCCTTTCGCCGTCCTGCTGCTCGACTATCTGCTGATGTCCGGGTGCGACTGGCGCGGTCTCAAGAAGTCCTGGCCGATGTACGGTCTGTTCGGCGCAGGCATCGTGGCGGGATTCTTCATCGTGGTGCGACCGTTCTTGTTTGCCAAGACGGCTGGCTTTTCCCTCGATTGGCAGGAGTACCTGTTCACGCAGTTTCGGGTCGTGTTCCGCTACATGCGGCAGGCGCTCGTTCCCATCGGGCTCAACGTCGATCCGGACATCCCCGGCTCCCAGTCGCTAGCTGATCATCTCTCTTGGCTGGCGCTGCTTGGCTTGTTGGCGCTGGTCGGCGCGGCGTTGTGGTTCCACAGGCGCGCGCCGCTTGCCGCGTTTGGGTTGTTGTTCTTCTTGCTGGTGCTTGCGCCCACCACCACGTTCTTTCCGCTGGCGGATTTCGCCGCGGAGCGTCGCCTCTACATTCCCGTCTTCGGGCTCTATCTCGCGCTGCTCTGGTTGACGACGCGCGTCTTCGAGCCCGGCGCCTCGGGCGCGCGCTGGGCGCTAGCCGGCGTTGTGGCGCTCTACTCGATCGGCACTTTCCAGCGCAGCGCGGTTTGGGGCAACGAAGTTCGTTTGTGGAGCGACGCCGTTGCCAAGTCCCCCAACAAGGAACGCCCGTGGACTTGGCTTGGCCGCGCACAGTATACGGCAGGGAATATTCCACAGGCCCAGATTTCCTGGAATCGCGCAGCCGAATTGGTCGAGAAGGGCAGCGAACAAGAAGCCTTCCTGCTGGGAAATCTTGGCCTGATGGAAGCGCAAGCCAAGCGCTGGGATCAAGCGATCGCCTATTACAAGCGCGCGCTCGAGATCAAACCCAACGAGACCACGTTGTGGGCGCAGCTCGCCGTGGCCCAGATCCGCGCTGGCCGCCCGGAGGAAGGCTGGGAGACGTTCGACAAAGGCGAAAAGGCGTGGGCCGTCATTTCGCCGCAGTATCACTTCCTGCGCGGCCAAGAGTATTTTCAGATCGGAGAATACGCCAAGGCGGCGGCTGACTTCCAGATTGCGCTCAACTCGCAGCCCGATGATGAGGAGACGCGCCGCAACCTCGAGATCGCCAAGCGCGCCGCCGGCATCCAGTAGCCTTGGGCGTACTACTTCGGATCTTGCTTCTTCAGCCGCTGGGCTAGCTCGGCCAAACCTGCATTGCGCCAATCCTCCACGACTGCACGGCGGTTGGATTCCTCGAGCTCGGAGCGATAGATCTCGACCTCGGGCGGCGCGACCACGCCGATCTTTACCTGATTGCGGCTGATGCTTAGGATGTAGACTTCTACGTCTGCGCCGATGCGGATGGACTCGCCGGGATGTCGCTGCAGTACGAGCATCAGGCTGCCTCCAATGGTTGCAGCGCGGAATAGCTGGAGTTGATCTGTACCACCTGTTTGCCTCGCATCGAGGCCGGGTTGATCACGATTGGGGCCAGTAGATTGCACGCCGCCGGAGTTTCGGCGCCCGGCAGGATCAGCACCGCCAAGCACACCAGGCTGGAAGGGTTTTGTCCCTCGCCGACTGCCAAGGTCTTGCGGTCCTGCGCGCTCAGCGCAATCCTGTAGTCGCCGTCCACCGCATGCACCGGAATGACCGGCAAACTCACATGTTCGTCCTCGATCGCCTGCAACACGCTGATCGGTTCCATCTCCTCCGATCGAAGAATGACGAACTTCCGGGCGCCGGCTAGGCCGGGGATCCCTTCCGGGAACGTGACTACACTCTCTGGCGGTACGTGGTTCCAACTCTGCATTCACAGAGCTAGATCGGCGGAACGCTAGGAATTCTCCAAGTCGTGGGTGGAAAGTCTACCCTCTTTTTGCAAGCGGCGGAAGTCAGCAAGAGTTTGCTCGATGCCCTGTGCGATTGAAGTGCGGGGCAGGGCGGGGAGGAAGCGCCGCAACTCGGCGTCATCCAAGTCGCAAGCTACCGGGATCGGGCCGCCCGAGAGCTGAATGAGGCCCTTCGATTGCGGTAACAGATCCTCGAGCGTTCGGATGAAGTCCGCCATCTCGATCACGTCGCCGCGCAGGTTGAACGTCTTGCCTACTTGTCGCGAGTCCAGTGCGCACAGCACGAACGCCGCGGCCACGTCGCGGGCATACTGCAAGGCGTTGCGGCCGCTGTAACGCAGCGTGTAGGGACGGCCCAGCAGAGCAGCCTTGATGGCGCGCGTAGCGTCGGAGGTGATCCCCTGGTCGCGCCCCAGGCCATAGACCGTCCAAGGGCGCAGGCCGATGCTCGAGATGCCGTGGTCCTGGAAGTAGACCCGCGCGGAGCCCTCGTTGGCCTGCTTGAACACGCCATAGTGTGTGGCCGGCGCCAGCGGCGAGTCGTCGGTCACGGTCTTGCCCTGGTAATACTCTTCCGGCCCGATGACCGCCGCCGAGCTGGCGTAGACGATTTGACGGATGGATTCCAACTGACGCGCCGCCTCGAAGACGGCCAGCGTGCCGAGCACGTTCACGCGCGCGCCGTTCATCGGGTTGGGCCGGCAGAAGGGTATCTGTAGAGCGGCCAGGTGGATGACCGCGTTCGGCTTGTGCCGCCGAACGACGTCGAGCACCGTGTCGAGGTCCGCGATGTCGCCCGTCTCTACGGGGATGTGGTCCGGCCGGCCCGGCACGAGGTCGTCGAGGCGCCGCAGCTCGGGGTCGCGGTCAAACAAGACGCAAGGAACTTCACGGCGGATGAGCTCGCGCACGACCCATGCGCCGAGGAAGCCCGAAGCGCCGGTGACAAGGATACGATCTTTCGATTTCGGCATCGAAATCCGAGCCTAGCACGAGCGGACCCATGTGTTGGATCGAACGTCCACCGTCTCGCGTTTGTAACAGCGACTGCGCCGTATTCGCTCAACACCCTGAGTCTCCGCTCAATATCGAGTAGCAGAGGCAAAATTTCACCGAAATACAGGAGAAGAAATGAGAAAAATCGCAAAGATTGCACTTGCGGCTGTGTTCGCCGCACCCGGGCTGATGCTCGCTCAAAACACTCAGACCCAATCGGTTGAGCTGAACGCGTCCCTATCAGGCGCGAATGAAAACCCCGCCGTCGAAACGAATGTCGCGGCCGATGTCTCGATCATGATGGATTTCATGGGTTCGTTTGACGACGATTCTTTTGATGGCATCGTGAATTTCTACAGTGGGAATGACAATTCGGATGCGGATGCGCCGGAAGCTCTCGGCGACGTGGAGATGGTGACGGTTCACATGCAAGCGGACATCAGCGGGCTTTCCGGCGAGACGTTCACCGGCGGCCACATCCACAGGGGTGCGCGTGGCGTCAACGGTCCCGTCGTCATCAACCTCGACGTGATGGAGATGACGCCGACAATGGCGACCGCGACGGTGTCGACCACGGTCGAGCTGACCGCGGAAATGGATATCGCGACGGCGTTCGACGTTGTTGCGAACCCCGAGCACTATTGCGTGAACCTGCACACCACCGACAACCTCGGTGGCGTCGTCCGCGCGCAGCTTGAGCTTTCGAGCGATTCGCGTACGGAGAGCCTCGAGCGCAAGATTACGCGCTTGAAGACCGGCTGATGATGATGCAATCGACGCTGGACAACATCGACAAGAACGTCGCCAACATTGGACGACGCGTCGGTCTGAATACTTCGTCGACCCAGGTCGTCGGTTCGGCGAACTAGCGCGGCGCCCTAACCGAGCCCCGGCAGCAATGCCGGGGTTCAGCGCTCGTGATTTCGGGAGTCGGACCCCTTGCTGGAGTCGGGCTATATGTCGCGCACGCAGCGAAAGTTCCAGATTTGTCGTCGCGCTGTCTGGTGTGTTGGACGTACGCGCCCAAGCGATAGCGGTTGCAGTAGCTGTCGTGACACAGGTACGAACCGCCCTTCATCACCTTCGACGATCCTGAAGCGGGCCCACTGGATTCGTATGCGTCGCGGTCACGTGATAGAACGGATCGAAAAAGTCAGCCATCCATTCCCACACATTGCCGATCGAGCTTTGCATGCCGTAGGGGTTTGCGGGAAAGGCGTCTACGGGGCAGGTTCCCGCGTAACCGTCGGCTGCGATGTCATTGCGGGGAAACTCGCCCTGGAAGACGTTGCACATATGTCGTCCATCGGGCTCCGAGATCGTCGCCCCACCAGAAAAGCTGCTGCTCAGTCCCGCCGCGTTGGGCGTATTCAACTCTGCCTCGGTCGGCAGGCGCTTGCCGGCCCACTCGGCGAACTCGGCCGCATCGTTCCACGATACATGCGTCACCGGGTGGCCTTCGCGCCCTTTCGTATCCCGAACCCGGGCCCTCGGGGTGGGCCCAGTCCGCGGCGTTCACCTTGCACCACCACTCGTGGTTGAGCACCGTATCGTCGACGAGCTTCGAGTACTGATCCGGCGGAACCTGAGCGTGGAACACGAACGACCAGCCAAACCGTTCGGACTCGGTGACATAGCCGGTTTGCGGATGAAGTGTGCGAACTCATCCACGGTCACGGGATGCGCATCGATCCAGAATGGATCGAGCGTGACTTCGCGCACGGGGCCCTCTCCGTCCGCCGGAAATCCCTTTTCGTACTCCGTACCCATCAAGAACTTGCCGCCGTCGAGCCGCACCATGCCCTCGGTCGAGCCCGTGACCGCTTTGCGTCGCTCCATCGAGAGGTGGCGCGATTCGGCAAGCCGGGCGGCGCGCTCGACGCTCGGTACGCAGCACGGATTCGGACTTTCGAGCCAGAGGGTTGTTGGATCTGGAACAGACGTGAGCTCATCGCATCCTCATGCTGGCACGGCGTCCTCGATCACCGCTTTCTCGCGGAGTTTGTCGACGAAGGTTTCGACCGCCTTGTTCTCGGCTTCGCGCTTGAGCTCGAGCTCGATCTGGCCCTTCACTTCGCTCAGCGGTAGGTGTGTCGAGGGCGGATCTCAATCAGCTTGGCGATGTGGCGAACACGGAGCGAAACACGTCGCTGACGTGGCCCGGCTCCATGGCGAAGACGACGTTCTCGAACTCGTCGACCATCTTGCCGCGTCCGAACCAGCCGAGGTCGCCGCCATTGCCGGGGCAGTCGGACGCCTTATCGGCGACTTCTTCAAACGTAGCGCCGCCGTCGATTTCCGCCTTTGCTTCGTCGATCGCCTTGCGGGCTTTCTTCTTCGCTGACCTGTTCGTTGATGTGCTTGACGATGTGCGCCGCATGCACCTGCTCGCCCGTCTTCCAGCGTTCTTTCTCGTGGCGATAGCGTGCGGCCACGTCGCTGGTCTTCGGCGCTTTGACTGCGATGTGATGCGGCCGAGCAAACGATCGAGCTTGACCGTCGCTTCAGCTTCGGCGCGAATGGTTTCGGCCGTCATGCCGGACTCCGCGAACTTCTCGCGCCCGCCGAAGCGCTTGTACATCGCCTCTTCGGCCTTCTCGAGGGTCTCTTCAGGAATCGGTTCAGGGTCGCGTAGCGCCTCCTGCCGCATCAGGATGCGCTCGATGACGTTCTCACGCGCCCATTCGCGCGCTCGCTGCTCCATCGAACCTTCCTGGAAGCCGAACTGCGCTAGCTGTTCGGGAGAGAGCTGACGAAAGCGGGCCAGCAACGACTCCGTCTCCGCCGCGAGCATCGCGTCCGCAACCGGTTCGCCATTTACCGTGAATCCCATTCCTCGTTCATTCTATCGGTCCGGGCGCCAGTCTTGCTCCCACGGGCGTTCCTTGATAGGCTTGGCGAATCCACTTCGATGTCCGCCCGAATCGTCGTAACTTCGTCAGACGGTCGCACGACGACTCACGATCTCACTGAAGAAAGCGTCACGATTGGGCGCTCTTCCGGCAATACTCTCTCCTTTCCGGACGACCCGCGGCTGTCCCGCAGGCACCTGCAGTTCGAGCACGATGAGGGCGGCTGGTCAGTTCGCGACTTGGGCTCGAGCAATGGCGTGTTCTGCGAGGGAGCTCGCCTGGTTGAGCCGCGACGACTGCAAAATGGCGACTCCGTGACCGCCGCGGGCTTGACCATCGTCTTCGAATTCGAGGAAGAAGCTCCGGTCGAGGAGACGGACGCTACTGGCCAGATCGTCTTCGAGACCGCCGGGGTCGAGCACTTCGAATGGCGACGCAGTTCGCGCGCCTCGACAAGATCATGGAGTCGGGCGCCAAGGTCGCATTGGCCGCCGACATCAAGGCGCGCCGATGGTCTTCTCCGGCCATCGCTCTGCTGCCGCGGGACGCGAGCTTGCCAGTCCTCGACCTCTCGAAGAGCTCTTTGAGGTGATCCTCGATCTCTCGATCGAAGCCGTCGGCGCGGCCCGCGGGGTTTTGTTGACCCTTGACGACGACGGCGAGCTCAAGCGCGAGCGCGGCGGGGCAGCGAGTTTCGATCTCCAAGCGAGTGCGCGACCAGGTGATGAACGATCGCATGTCGCTCATCATCCAGGACGCGCTGGTCGATCCGCGCTGGAAAGAGCAGCACTCGATCATCAGCCAAGGCATTCGCAGTTTGATGGCCGCCCCGCTGCAAACGGACGACCGCGTCATCGGGATGCTCTACCTCGATTCGGGCGAAACGTCGGAGTTCACCACCGAGGACCTCGAGCTGACCACCGTGATGGCGAACATCGCGGCAGTTCGCATCGAGTATCAGCGGCTTAGCATCGTCGAGCGCCGGCGCGAGCTGCTCGAAAGGAGCTGCAGCAGGCCGCTGACATCCAGATGGGCTGCATCCCCGAGAGCCCGCCGAGCGCACCCGGGTACGAATTGGCCGGATCGACGTCGCCGTGCCGCACAGTCGGTGGAGACTATTCGACTTCCTGGTGCGTTCCGACGGCAAGATCGTATTCCTGATCGCCGATGTAGCCGGTAAGGGCATGCCGGCGGCCCTGCTCGTGATGAACCTGCAGGCCCGCATCCAGGCGCTGGCGGAGACTGCGGACGAGCTGACCCAGATCGTGTCTCGCCTGAACCGCATGATCAAAGACGTCTGTCCGGCCAACCGCTTCGTCACGTGCTTCCTTGCCGTGCTCGATCCGCGTTCAGGCGAGCTTGCTTGGGTGAATGCGGGCCACGAGCCGGCAATCATCCTACGCCACTACGGCGCGACAGAGAGGCTGGGCGCCGGGGGGCCTCCGTTGGGCGTCTTCCGCGACGCGGACCATCACTGTGACCGTTGCTCACTCGAGCCAGGCGACCGCCTGCTGCTCGTGACGGACGGTGTGACCGAAGCGCGGGGCCCAGGCAACGAAGATTTCGCTGAAACGCGTCGAGAGCCTGCTGGTCGAGCTGTTCAACCGTCCAGCCG
This sequence comes from Bryobacterales bacterium, assembly GCA_041394905.1. Classification (GTDB taxonomy): domain Bacteria; phylum Acidobacteriota; class Terriglobia; order Bryobacterales; family UBA6623; genus RI-231. The sequence continues at coordinate 19,607 of JAWKHJ010000042.1, forward strand.
AGGAGGGTCCAAGAGCTCTCCGTGCAGTTGACCGCTGACGGGCGCCGAATCGCCACACGACGACGTGACAATGTCGCGCTGCGCCGCGAGGGCGGCTAGCTCAGACCGCGCACCAGCCGGACCGTCTCGATGGGGGAAGTCAGCACGCTCTCACGCCCGTCTGCAGTCATGAATTGCAGGCGCATGCCCGGCGCGAGATAGCACTTCTTGATCTCGGAATCGAGCCAGCGCGTGCCGTGCAGCGCCACCTGGACAGGGTCGGGGCAGTACTCGGGATGGCCGCTGATAAACGCGGTCTTCTCGCCGGCGCGTTCGATTCGGTAACCGTGGTTGGCCGTCTTGACCTCCACGTGGCTTCCCTCCGGCGTTTCTTCGAGAAATACGCCGGATTCGCTGCCGGCCTCTCCGAGGTTGCGCGGCAGTAGGACTCCGCTTTGGCGGTCCTTGTGGATCACCCCGAGCCTCGCCATGCGGGATATCGTGGTTTTTGTTCGAGCTCTTCTGACACGGCCGTCTGGGGAAGCGTTCGGCCTTTATGATACGCCACGACGGCGTTTTGCGTGCTTCCAAAAGATCAGAAATACGGCCAAGGCCGGCGCGGCCAGGAAGGCTCCGAGCGGGCCGAACATCATTAAACCGACGAGCACCGCGCCGAACACAAGAAGAGGATTCAGGTTCAGCTCGCGCCCTAGAATCTTCGGCGTCAAGTAGAGCCCTTCGAGCGCTTGTCCCGTCGCCATAACCAGCAGCAGTCGTACCACGTCCCACAACCCGCCTCCGGCCAGCAACGCAATCACGCAGGCGACTCCCGCGCCGACGAGAAAGCCGAAGTACGGCACGAGCGTGAGCAGCCCCACGATGGGGCCCGCGAGCCACCACGCCGGTAGGCCGATCGCATAGAAGCCCACCGTATGGAACACCGTGAGGATGGCGGCGATGAGCGCTTGCCCGTGCAGGAAGCGCCAGAGCGTTCCCGCGACTTCACGCGGCAGCGATGAGTGTGCGGACGAGGTCATCTCTACCGCAGTAGACGAGCTCCGCGCCCGCGGTGTTCCCAAAACCGCTCCGTCAAGGCAACATGCAGTCCGGAGCAGTCCTCGAAGTAGTGACAACGGGGGCAGCGGCGCTTGCAGCCGCGCTCGGTCATCGGGCCGTCGCAACGGGGACAGGCAAGAGCGGTTTTCAGGTTTTGGACGCATGTCCATGTCCGAAAACGTGGTGGACCCGGCGCGATTCGAACGCGCGACCTACCGCTTAGGAGGCGGTTGCTCTATCCAGCTGAGTTTGTTTTCGCCAACCAAACGCCGGATCAAAGCCGCAATCAGCGGCCCGGCTCATCCAGGTCCAGGTGGACCATGCCGTCGCCTTGCGGCGGCGCGAGCAGGGAATTGGGCGCGAATCGGGCCGGCCAGCCGGCTACCGCCCGCGACGAGAATACCGCCCACGACCGAAAGGAGTCGATCAGCACGCCGCAGAGGAAGATGACGTCCATCAAAGGCGGTAGGGGTCGTCGTGACGCTCGGGCTCTTTGTAGTCCATCGTCACCTCGGCCTCGTAGCGCACGCGGGCCAGGCAGGCGCTGCGCCTTCGTCGGCTGATGGCGGCTTCACCGCGACCTGGCGACCAGTGGGCCGGTCCGCGCTCGTCGCACCGTGGACCGCCGATCTTTTGCAGCCTGGCCTGGGTAATGGGCAGCTTCGATGCCATCTGCGGCGTGGGATAGCTCAGCAGAACCAGCCGCGTGGGCCCGGGGTTGGTGTCGTACTCGCCGTAGTAAGCCTCGGCGCCGAAGTGGAAGCCGGCGGCTGAGGGCGGAATCTCCGGTGCGAGACGCTCCAGGCTGGTCGGCCCCAGAATGTGGCGCGCCGTGCCTGGCCGCTCGCCCGACGCCGGTGTGTAGGACAAGACCGGCGGGTCCACCGTCATGCGGATGCGCGGCAAGTAGCCCAACATCAGCTCGAGATCGTCGTCGAGCGGGGCGTCGCCCTTGGTCTCAACCAAGTAGTTGCCGATCTGGATCAGCGTCGAGTCCGGTCCCTTCCATGCACGCTTGCCGTGCGCGATTTCTTCACCCTGAGTCGGCTTCTGCCACAGGTAGGCCGAGTAGGCTCCGGTGTCGTCGTAGTAGCGCGTCGCCTTGATCTCGAGCTTGCGTCCGTCGTTGGTCTCGTAGACGGCCTTCTCGGACTCTTCGAAGCCGAGCTCTTCGGCCAGCGCCGGGTCAGCCGGCGCGACCGGCTCGATCGACTTGCGGACAAACTGGCCCAGCGCCTCGGGAAGTAGAGCGGCTTGGAGCGAGCCCGCCGTGCTCAAGACCAGAAGCGCAATCAGGATTCGCATAAGCTCAAGCGGACTGTCCGCAGCACTTTTTGTACTTCTTGCCCGAGCCGCAAGGGCAGGGATCGTTGCGGCCCACCTTCGTGGTCGTCAGCACCTGCTTCACGCTGCTGGCCGTACCGCCGCCGGAACCCGCCATGGAAACCTGCGCTAACTCGCGCTCCTTTTTCCGGCGCACGTCGCGGGTGAACTCTTCGATCGAGGTCTCCATCGCGGCCGACTTCGACGCGCCGTTCGAGGCGGGCTCGAGCTCCTCGGTTTTCGCCGGACCTTCGTAGGTCGGCGTCGCCTGCCGCGCCGGCGGGGCTTGGCCGCCCTCGGCCACTTGCAGGTTGAAGAGGATCTTCAGCGTCTCTTCCTCGAAGCGCTGCATCATCGCTTCGAAGATGTCGAAGGATTCCTTCTTGTATTCGATCAGAGGATCTTTCTGGCCGTAGCCGCGCAGACCGATGCCCTCTTTCAGGTGGTCCATCGACAGCAAGTGGTCCTTCCACTGCGTGTCGAGGATCTGCAGCATCACCATGCGCTCGTAGTAGCGCAACCGCTCCGACCCGACCAGTCGCTCCTTGGCTTCGTACTCCTTCGCGAGGTACTCGGTGATCTCGTCGGCAATGCCCTGCGGGTCGAGCCCGTCCAGGTTGATGTGCTCCACCGACACGCCGAAAACGTTTTGGATGTCCTGCGACAGCTCCGCAAGCTCGTACGTGTCCGGGTGCGCCTTCTCGGGACAACGTTGCTCCACCAGCGAGCCGACGACTCCGCCAATGCGGTCGAGCACGAAGTCCTTCTGCGTCTCGCCGTCCAGCAGCTTCTTGCGCAGGCCATAGACGGCCTCGCGCTGCTTGTTCATGACGTCGTCGTACTCGAGCAGGTGCTTGCGGGCGGCGAAGTTCTGCGCCTCGACCGCCTTCTGGGCCGCCTCGATCCGTTTAGTGATCAGGCCGGACTCGATCGGCATGTCTTCTTCCATGCCGAGCTTCAGCATCAGATTCTGCACCCGCTCGCCGCCGAAGATACGCAGCAAGTCGTCTTGCAGAGACAAGTAAAACCGGGACGAACCTGGGTCGCCCTGGCGGCCGGCGCGTCCGCGCAACTGGTTGTCGATGCGCCGCGACTCGTGCCGCTCGGTGCCAAGCACGTGCAGGCCGCCAAGCGAGATGACTTCGTCATGCTCCTTGTCGGTCTCTTCCTTGAAGCGCTTGAACGCCGCCTGATACTCTTCTTTCGGCACGTCCTCAACGTTCTGCCCCATCTTGCGGAAGTGTTCTTCCGCCAAGTCCTCGGGGTTACCGCCGAGCAAGATGTCGGTGCCGCGGCCGGCCATGTTGGTCGAGACCGTGACCGCGCCCTTGCGGCCGGCCTGAGCGACGACGCGCGCTTCCTTCTCGTGCTGCTTGGCGTTCAGCACTTGGTGCTTGACGCCCATCTTCTTGAGCAGCTTTGAGATCTTCTCCGACTTCTCGATCGAGATCGTGCCGACGAGCACCGGCTGGCCGCGCTCTTGGTACTCCTTGATCTCCTTGGCCGCGTTGCGCCATTTCTCGTCTTCGGTGCGGTAGACGACGTCCTGATGCTCATTGCGCTGCATCGGACGGTTTGTCGGGATGATCACCACTTCGAGGTCGTAACTTCGAGAACTCGCCCGCTTCGGTGTCCGCCGTACCGGTCATGCCGGCCAGCTTGTCGTACATGCGGAAGTAGTTCTGGAAGGTGATCGTGGCGAGCGTCTGGTTCTCGCGCTCGATCTTCACGCGCTCTTTGGCTTCAACGGCTTGGTGCAGGCCGTCGGACCAGCGCCGGCCCGGCATGAGACGGCCGGTAAACTCGTCGACGATGATGACCTGCCCGTCTTTGACGACGTAGTGCTGGTCGCGGTTGTAGAGCACGTGCGCCTTGAGCGCTTGCTCAACACAATGCTTCAGCTCGTAGTTCTGCAGCTCGTTGATGTTGTCGATGCCGAGCGCCTTCTCGACCTTCGCTTCGCCCTCTTCGGTGAGAAACGCTGTGCGATGCTTTTCCTCGATGATGTAGTCTTTCGTGTAAGTCTTGTCGCGCGTGTCGTCGGGGTTTCGATGATCTCGCCGCGCTCGAGGCCGGGGATGACGCGATTGACCTTGTAGTACTTGTCGGTCGACTGCTCGCTGGGGCCGGAGATGATCAGCGGAGTGCGCGCTTCATCGATCAGGATCGAGTCCACCTCGTCGACGATCGCGTAGTTGTGTCCGCGCTGAACGCAGTCACCCACGTCAAACTTCATGTTGTCGCGCAGGTAGTCGAAGCCGAACTCGTTGTTGGTTCCGTAGGTGATGTCGGAGTTGTAGGCGTCCCGCCGCTCCTGATCGCTCAGATCATGTACGATCACGCCAACGCTCAGCCCCAGGAAGCCGTAGAGCTTGCCCATCCACTCGGCGTCGCGCCGGGCGAGATAGTCGTTGACGGTGACCACATGGACGCCCTTGCCCGACAAGGCATTGAGGTAGACCGGAAGCGTGGCGACAAGCGTCTTGCCCTCACCGGTCTTCATCTCGGCAATCTTGCCGTCGTGCAGCACGATGCCGCCGATGAGCTGGACGTCATAGTGACGCATGCCGAGCACGCGCTTGCCGGCTTCACGACAGACAGCAAACGCCTCGACCAGAATGTCGTCGAGCGTCTCACCGTCTGCGAGCCGCCTCTTGAACTCGTCCGTTTTGGCGCGCAACTCCTCGTCGCTGAGGTTGCTCAATGGGCCTTCGAGCTCGTTGATCTCCTCAACCTGCGGCAGCAAACGCTTGACCTCGCGGTCGTGCTTGGTGCCAAAAACCTTGGCTATGAGAGTTTCAATCATGTTTAGGGAGCCGACTTTCGCGCGCCTTTCGTATTTTAGCCCACGGGCGGCGACGGCTCCTTCCATGAGCATGGCCACACTGGTTAGACCCCGTGGCCGCCCCGAAAGTTCCCTCCGGAGCCTTGTAATGACAATCGAACGCGCCTTGCTCTCCGATCTGGACGGCCTCATCGCGCTGATGCGGCAGTATTACGCCTACGATCGCCTGGAATTCGACCCCGATCGCGCCGCAAGCGCGATGGCGCAGCTCATCGGGACTTCCGAGTATGGCGCGGTGTGGCTGCTGCGCGACGGCTCGCGCATCGCTGGTTATCTCGCACTGTGCCTCGGGTTTTCGCTCGAATCCGGCGGACGGGACGCCTTCCTCGACGAGATTTTCGTCATGGAGCCGTTTCGCAATCGCGGCTGGGGCTCGAAGTTGATCGAGACGGCGCTGGAGGCCGCGGAGTTGGCCGGCGTATGCAGCGTCCACCTGACCGTCGAGCAGTCAAATCCGCATGCGCTGCGGCTTTATCGCCGCCACGGTTTCATTCCGCGCCGAGCCACGATGCTCACGCGCAGGTGTGCATCGCGGGCCTAGCCCTTGCGGAAGCTTGCCGACAGCGTCTTCTTGCGCAAACGGATCGATTCCGGCGTTACCTCGACCAGCTCGTCTTCGTTGATGAACTCGATCGCCTGCTCGAGGTTCAGGATCTTCGGCGGCACCAGCCGGATGCCGTCCTCGGCGTTGGCCGAACGCATGTTCGTCAGCTTCTTCTCCTTGACGATGTTGACGTTGAGGTCGTTCGCGCGGGCGTTCTCGCCCACGATCATGCCCTCGTAGACTTCCATCGCGGGCCGCACAAACATTTCGCCGCGTTCTTGCAGATTGAAGATCGCGTAGCCGGTCGTCTTGCCGTTGCGGTCCGAAACCAGCGCGCCGGTGGGCCGCTGCGGGATCTCGCCCTGCCACGGCGTGTAGCCGGAAAAGATCGAGTTCAAGATGGCGGTTCCGCGCGTGTCGGTCAAGATCTGGCTTCGCAGTCCGATGAGCCCGCGCGAAGGGATTTCAAACTCGATGCGCACACGACCTGAGCCGTGGTTGATCATCTTGGTCATCTTGCCCTTGCGTGCGCCGAGCTGTTCCATGACCACGCCCATGAACTCCTCAGGGCAGTCCACGGTCAAGTGCTCGAGCGGCTCCTGCAGCTCGCCGTCGACCTTCCGCGTGAGGATTTCGGGCTTGCCCACGGCGAGCTCGTAGCCTTCGCGGCGCATCGTCTCGACCAGGATCGCGAGCTGCAGCTCGCCGCGGCCGAGCACGCGGAAGGCGTCGGGCGAATCCGTGGGCTCGACGCGGATCGAAACGTTGGTCAACAGCTCGCGGTCGAGGCGCTCGCGGATATTACGCGACGTGACGAACTTGCCTTCGCGGCCGGCGAACGGCGAGGTGTTCACGCAGAATGTCATACCGATCGTCGGTTCGTCGATCTGGATCGGCGCCCGCGGGGCCGGCGTTTCGACATCGGTGACAGTTTCGCCGATGGTGATGCCTTCGACCCCCGCGATAGCCAGCAGGTCTCCCGGGCGCGCCTCGGTCTCATCGACGCGCTTGAGGCCTTCGAACGAGTAGAGCTTCGTGATCTTTGTCTTCTGCTGCGAGCCGTCGAGCTTGGCGATCGCCACCTGATCGTTGTGGCGCAGCGTGCCTTGATGCACGCGGCCGATGGCGAGGCGTCCGAGATAGTCCGAGTAGTCGAGGTTCGCGACCTGGAATTGGAGCGGCGCCTCGGGGTCTCCGGCCGGGGCGGGTAAGTGCTCGACAATTGCTTCGAACAGCGGCCGCAAGTCTTGCGAGTCGTCGTCTAGCTCGCGCTTGGCCAGCCCATCCTTCGCAATCGCGTAGAAGACCGGGAAATCGAGCTGCTCTTCGGTCGCGTCAAGGTCGATGAAGAGGTCGTAGACCTCGTTGAGCACCTCAGCCGGACGCGCATCCTGGCGGTCGATCTTGTTGATGACGAGGATGGGCGGCAGGCGCTTCTCGAGAGCCTTCGTGAGCACGTAGCGCGTCTGCGGCAGCGGCCCTTCGGAGGCGTCGACCAGCAACATCACGCCGTCTACCATG
>JAWKHJ010000043.1:0-26094 GCA_041394905.1 Bryobacterales bacterium
ATAACTGTATTGTTATCAGTACCTTAAGCACGTCTCAAGCCTCCAGACACGCGCTGCTGCGAGCTGAACCGCGTCGCGTCGCAAATCGCCGCCGCAAGTGCATCTGACGCATCAAACGGAGAAATGGCTTCGCGCAATCCGAGCAACGAAGCCACCATCGTCTGCACCTGTTGCTTGGTCGCCTGACCGTAGCCGGTCACGCTTCCCTTGATCTCGAGCGGCGAGTACTCACCCACCGGCAAGCCGCATAGCGCGGCTGAAAGCAGCGCGACGCCCCGTACATGCGCCAACTTCAGCGCGGACTTCGCGTTCACGGAATGGAACACTGCCTCGACCGCCACGCGCTCTGGACGATGCGCGGCGACAAGCTCGCCCAGCTCCTTGTGGATGACAGCCAGGCGGGCAGCCAGCGGATCGCGCGGACTCGTGCGGATCACACCCGCGGCCACGAGCGCGTGACGCCGCCCGTCGGACTCGACCACACCGTAGCCGGTGCGCTCGGTCCCACAGTCGACGCCCAGAATCCTCATGGCCGCGTCAGGCCGAGAGCGCTTCCAGCTCGGCTTCGTCGATGTCGAAGTTTGCGTAGACGTTCTGCACGTCGTCGTGGTTCTCGAGCAAGTCGAGCAGCTTCATCACCGCCGCGGCCTGCTTGCCTTCCACCTTCACCGAGTTTTGAGGAATCCGCGTGATCTCCGCCGATTCGGGCTCGCCGGCGACCTTCGTCACAGCTTCGAGCACCGCCTCGTGGTTCGTCGGCTCAGAGGTAATCGACCACATCTCGTCGTCGTCCTCCATGTCGAGCGCACCCGCTCCCAGCGCGGCTTCCATCAGTTCTTCCTCGGACGCCGCGGCCTTCGGGACTTGGATCAAACTGCGCAAGTCGAAGATCCAGCCGACGCAACCGTTTTCGCCCAGGTTCCCGCCATTCTTACCAAGCAGGTGTCGGATTTCGCTGACCGTGCGGTTTCGGTTGTCGGTGACGGTCTCGATGTAGACCGCCACGCCCGCCGGCGCGTAACCCTCGAAGGTGATCTCCTCGAGAGACTCTCCTTCCATCTGGCCGCTGCCGCGCATGATCGCGCGATCGATGTTGTCCGCAGGCACGCTCTTCGCCTTCGCCGCAGTGACCGCTGTACGCAGACGTGCGTTGGCCTCCGGATCGGGCCGCCACGAGCGGCCATCTGGACCTCGCGCAACAGGCGCGTGAAGAGCTTGCCCCGCTTGGCGTCAAGCGCGGCTTTCTTGTGTTTAATCGTGTGCCACTTAGAGTGACCGGACATGGTATCCCCCAGGTCGCGGGCTCGTATCTGGAGACGCTTAGACGCAGCTCCGCCGAGCGACCGGAATCGTCAATTTCCAGCATACCAAAGCCAAATCCGCGCGGGCTCTCCTCCGGAGACCCCTGTGCAAACCCCGCCCGCGGGGTTATCATGAGCTTCGAATGTTGCGCCGAGCGCGCCCGCGCACGTGGGGATCGGCGGCCCTGGTCCTGTTGTGGCTAGCGGCCTCATCTCCCCTGACCTCCGAGCAACCCCCCAGCCTCGAAGAGCGCATTCGCGAACGCCTGGAAGCGCCGGCGGCGCGCCGAGCGGTCTGGGGCATCGACGTCGTTGAGATCGAGTCCGGTCAAACCATCTTTCAGCACAACCCCGATACCCTCTTCGTCCCGGCTTCCAACGCCAAGCTCTACGCCACAGCCCTAGCGCTCAACCGCCTCGGCCCGGACTATCGCTTCACCACGCGCGTCGTTGGCGAAGCGCGGGTCGAGGAGGGCGTCCTCGGAGGCTCACTGCGCCTCATTGGCGGCGGCGACCCCAATCTCTCCGCGCGCGTGATTCCATACGATCCCAAGATCGAGTATCGCGAGGACCGTCTCGAGCCGATCCGCGAGCTTGCGCGTCAAGTCGCGGAAGCCGGCGTCAACCACATCGAAGGCGACATCATCGGCGACGATACGCGCTTCGTTTGGGATCCCTACCCGAACGGGTGGTCCCTCGATGACGTGAACTGGGACTACGGCGCTCCGGTCAGCGCTCTCTCCGTCAACGACAATCGCATCGAGATTCTCGTCAGGCCTGGAGCGGCCGGACAACCCGCGCGGCTGCGACTCAAGCCTGAAGTCGACTACTACACCTTCGAAAATCGCACCGAGACCAAGACAACCCGCCGGGTTGCACGGCGCCTCGAGATGCGCGTCCGCGGCCCCGAGCGCATTGTCGACTTCTGGGGTGAGATTTCCATCCGATCTCCAGGCCGCGAGATGAACGCCGCCATCGCCGAGCCGGCCTTGTTCGCTGCCATTGCGCTCAAGGCTGAGCTCGAGGCGCTTGGCATCACCGTCGACGGCAAGGCCAAAGCCGCGCACTCCCAGCCCTACGAATTCGCGAGCCTCAAGGACGCCAAGCGAAAACCCGAGCCTGAGTATCCGGTCATGCTGGCGCAGATCATTTCTCCGCCGCTTTCCGATGCACTCTCGATCGTCAACAAGTCGAGCCAGAATCTCCACGCCGAGATCCTGTTGCGCGAAGTCGGTTACCAGCGCCGCGGCGTCGGCAGCCTCGAAGCGGGTATCGAAGAAATGCGTGACTTTCTCGAAGAAGCAGGCTTGAGCCCTTGGGAGTTCTATCTCTCCGACGGCTCCGGCTTGGCGCGGAAGAACCTCGTCTCCCCGGAGGCTTCCGTCAAGCTGCTGCGCTCGGTCTGGGCGTCCGACAATCGCCAGGTGTATGTCGACAGCCTGCCGATCGGCGGAGAAGACGGTACGCTCGACTGGCGCTTTTCTCGCAGCCCAGCCAAAGGTCGCATCCATGCCAAAACCGGCTCTCTGTCCCACGTCACCGCACTATCCGGCTACGCCACGCGCGTCGACGGAACCCAGCTCGCCTTCTCCGCTTTCGTCAACAACTTCGGAGTATCCAGCTCCTACATCCGTAAGATCCTGGACGATATCATCGAGGATGTCGTCATGACCCCCGGCTCTGAAGCGCTCTCGTCGTCGGCCGCCGGTTCGCAATGATGCGCCTCGCGGCTGCGTTCATCTTGACGGGCGTTCTCGCTTCGGCCCAGTTCGTCGAGGTCCAGGTCGATGCCGCTGTCCGCGAGGGAACCTTTGCGCCGCTTTTCGGGCTCGACGCCCCGGCGCTCAAGCGTGACGCGCAGTTGCTGCTCGAACGCGGGGCGACTGCGCCCCTTCGAGTCGGGCCGTCTGCGCCGTTGCGCATCGAGCTAGGCGAAAAGCTTCCGACCGCCTGGTTGGACTCTGCCGAAAGGCGCGTCTCCGACCGTCGCCCAGCGGAACCCGCTGTTTGGGCGATTTCCGAGCCTCCCGACAATGCTCTGGACGAAGCCCTCGCCGTGCTCACCCGCGCAACTGCGATCGACGCCCCGGCTGCCTACTACAAACGTCCTCGCTGGTTTGCCGCCGACGGAGTTGCGGCGCCCGTGCTGCCCGCCCTCGAACTCGCGTCTCGTCTCGTCCAAACGCCCCATCGCGTCCGGACCGCTGTGGAAGCGCCGGACCTGCTTGCGCTTGCCGGGGTCTCGGAGGACAATTCCACCCTCCAGGTCTTGCTGCTGCGCCGACGACCTGACGACGACGCTCCGCCGCCGCCACCCGTCTACGCCTTGTATATACGCAACCTGCCCTGGGGCTCTTCTGAATTCACGATCGAGCGCGAACGTCTGGATACGGGGCACGCAGGGGAGCCCGCGGGTAGCGGAGCGGGCCGCGGCGGACTGGCGCGCATCACCGCCCGGTTCGAAGGTCCGGCGGTCGAGCTCGTGACGCTTCGCAAGGCCGAGTCCTCGTCTTCGCCGGTCATCCGTCAGCGTCGCCGGACAAACTAGTGCGCTGCCGCCATCGCACGCAACGGCGCGAGCGCCCCTGTTGAATCGAAATCCAGCTCCCGCGCCGGGCCCGTGACGGCAATCCCCTCACGACCTTCGAGCTCCGGCAGCAGGTTCTCGCTCACGAGCAAGTCGTCGAGCTCCATCGTGTTCCCAATCTGCACCAGCGAACACTCATAGGGGTCGAGCCGGCCGCACGTCATGATGATCCGCTCGATGCATTCCCGGTCGCTCGGGAAATGCGGCGGACACATACCGCCGAGCGGATTCGATGCCGTCAGTACGTTCACCCATGTCGCATGGAAGTCGATCTTGTCGAAGAGCCGGTCCGCGATCACGTCACACATTCCGATGCCGACCGCATTTCCGCCGCTCTCTTCCGTCAGATCGCGGCCGAACACGCGCTGGATCTTCACCAGGTCCGGCAAGGCGTTCTTACCCAGAATGCCGCGGTTCACCACCTTCGCATCCATGCCCGATCCTGAGATGTTCTTCCCGATTTCGTCCAGAATCAGCAGGTCCAACTCCCTCACCGGGATGCCGGCCTTCCAAGACGAGACCCGCGCCAACAACTTCTCCTCGGCCTCCGCCATACCTTCGGCGCCGAGAGCGTGCACCTCCGCCGTCGAGTGATAGGCGTCCTCGAGAATCGCCAAACCGCCCAGCATCCGGCCGGTTCCAAGCATCACCTTGCCGACCGAGCGGATCACCTGCTCCATGCCGATGCGGAGAGCCCAGGCGTGGTAGCGCTTCGCGCCCTCCCACTTCCCGAGCCCGATCGCCATCATCTTGTGAACGCCTGACTCGAGCTTCCCTACAAAGCCCGTGTGCCACTTCACGCGGCTGAGCAGCATGACTCCGTCCGACTCATAAGCGTGCTTGTCCATCGAGACGGCGATGCCTTCCGGCGTTGTACCGATCTGCACCACTTCGAGGGAGCTTCGGACCGGGACGCCCATCGTCTCCTCGGTGATGCCGTAGTGCGCCAGAACGTCGGCCTGTCCTTCGGCCGTACCCGCGCCGTGGCTGCCCATTACTGGAATCAGAAACGGATCGCATCCGCGCGCCTTCCAGAAATCGACCACTGCACGCGCGATCGCCGCGATGTTCTGAATGCCGCGCGAGCCCACGCCGATCGCAATGCGCGAACCCTTTGGCACCGCTTGCGTCCAGGCCGCAGCCTCCAGCTCTTGGCGGACCGCCGCAGGCACGTCGGGCAGCCGCCGGTCTGGGAACGTCTGGCGGATGGGAACGACTTTTTGAAGGCGCATACGCGGCTCTATTCTATCTGAGCCACTGCTCACGCCGATCGGCGGCCCCCCAATTCCTGGAACATCGCCACTGCCAGAGCTCCGCTCGACCCCAAGATCAAGATCAAACCAAACGCCCCCGCGGTCATCGGCGCCATCCACAGCAGCAACGAATCGTCCACCCGTGCGTCCGCAGGTATCTTGGGGTCATAGAGCACCGGCACGGCGTCGCCCATTCCATAGTCCCGCCAAGCGATATAGAGGTCGGCGCGAAAACGCTGCTCCTGACCTCGGTTGGTCTCGAAACGCACCACCGGAGCGGTCTGCGCCTCTTCGCCGCTGCCGCGCTCGAACCCTACAACCACCCCGGGCTGGCCAGGCCCGCGTCACGAAAGCGTCCGTGCGCTGATAAAGAAAAACGCGAAAACCAACAACGCCACGCCGGCTAAGTCCGCCAAAGCCACCGCAATGATGGCGTTCGTCATCTCTCTCTTCAACGCGGGCATCGCAGTCGAGCGGACATCCCAGCCTTACGGCCAAACTCACGTCCTGCCGCCATTATAGGGTCGGCCTTGCAACGACGGAACCCAGCCAAATCCGCTCACCCGGCGACGCCCGCCTCTCCGGGCCACTAGGCGTCCACCCTGGTCCCATCTGTCTACGGTCCCACCCCCGCTGGCCCTTCCGTACCCCCTTAGAAAATGTGACCGGCGGGCCATTGGCGCTCTAAGGCAAATCCCTGAGAATAGGTCTCGTATGGATGAGCCGCGCGCCGAGATTCACCAAGTAGGCGGACAGATGATTCATTTGGTCCGCGAGAAGATCAACGCCTCCACCGAGTACCTCGGCCTGATCGAGGGGGCGGCATCTGCCTAGCCAACTCGGTGCCCACCGCGCCCGAGGCCGACCAGTGGTTGCAGAACATGTTCGCCCGACTTTATCCCGGGCACCAGTGCGGGCTGGGGTGCATCAGCCTCCCCGGCTCCAAGTTTCTCGCCTCCGACGACCAACTCGAACGCCTCATCGCCCTTGAAGACGCGCGTCCGTAGCGCGAGCCCTCCGAGATCCCTGCTCTTCGCTCACAATGAGAAGGCGCGGCGGGACCCTCCCTATCGCGCCCTCTTGAACGATGACCCGACGAGCCTTCTTAGCCGCCGCAGCCGGCGCTCCCCTTCTCGCCCAAGTCCCAGGCGAGCGCCCCGCGCCCAATTCCGACATTCGCGTCCTGAACCCGCGTGGACGGGTCCCGGTCGGCATCATCATTGACGACTCCACCTGTCTGGTCAATCTCAACCACTTCTCCATTCCCCAGTTCGCGCGCGCCTGGAACTACAAGCAGTACTTCCAGAACTGGCGTTCCACGCCGCGCGAGATTCCCGACTCGTTTGTCCGGAAGTTTGGCGAGTGGTCCGCGACCAACGGCGTCAAGGGCAAGTATTCGATCGTGCCCTATCCCGCCTGCGTCGGCCGCCTCGATCGTGAAATCCCGGGCTGGAGCCGTCCCGATCTCGAAGCGTCCATCAAGCTCGTCCAGGACCTGATCGTCCCCAACTGGGACATCCACCCGGAGATGATCACGCACACGCGTGTGATCGACCTCAAAACCGGACATCCGTATCCGGAATGCAACCCCGCAACGATGGAGAACTGGGAATGGACCAGGGGACGCTCTGTCGACGAGCTCGCCGAGTACATGCGCTACGCGTTGCAGATCCTGCACAACATCGATCTGCCTTGTGAGGGCCTCACCACGCCCGGCGGCTTTGCCTCGCAGGTGCTTCCCGAGCTATCCCAGGCGACGCTCCAAGCCTGCCGCGACGTCTACCGCACCGAGATCCCGCACTACTTCCGTCACCTGATCGACCGCGGTGATGCGAGCGTCGCTCCACGCGTCGAGTACGCCGCCGATATCCACTCCAACGACCCCCGCTGTGTCGTTTCGATCATCGGCTGCACCGGCGACTGGACCGGCAGCTGGGACGCCTCCGAACCCGGATATCCCGACCGTTTCATCACCCCGGATCTCTCCGCCGGCCGCATGGTTGACGTCATCGAGCGAGGCGAGCCCGCCAACATGGTGTGCCACTGGACCGGCGTCTACCACAACGGCCAAGAGACCGGCCTAAAGATCTTCCAAGAAGTCGTCAAGCGACTGCACCGGCGCTACGACAACCTCATCTGGATGACCAACGGCGAGCAGGCGCGCTATTGGGCCGCCAAGGAGCTGACCTCTTTCGAAACCACCCCGACCGGCGCAAAGATGCGCGCGCCCTTTGCCTGTCCAGGGTTCACTCTTGAGGCCGCCGCCCGCCCAGGCCGCGATCCGCTGCTCAAGACGGCCGGACGCGAAACCCGCCTGGAACGCGTGAACACAACCCTCGAGCTGCGTCCCGGCGCCTGGACCCAAGCCTCCGGCCGGGTCCAACTCTGCTTCGACCTGCCACGTGGAGCCTCCGAGATGGTTTGGAGCTGAGCCGTGCGTATAATGAAGTCCGTGGCCGAGACGCTCGAGTCCAAGCAAGATCGTCTGTTCGCGTTGCTCCGAGAGATGGGCGAGGTGATGGTGGCCTTTTCCGGCGGAACCGACTCCGCTTACCTCGCCTGGGCCGCCCATCATGCGCTCGGCGACAAGGCCGTCGCCATCACTGCGGATTCCGCCTCGATTCCCACATCGCACAAACGCGACGCCGAGGACTTCGTCGCCCGCTTCGGCATCCGCCATCAATACATCGATACGCACGAGTTCGACAACCCGGACTACGTGCGCAACGATCAGAACCGCTGCTTCCACTGTAAAGACGAGCTCTTCACGCGTCTCGCCGAGACCGGCAAGGAGCTCGGCTTCGCAAACATCATCTATGGCGTCAACGTCGATGATCAGGGCGACTATCGCCCGGGTCACCGCGCCGCCCGCGAACACGGCGTCCGCGCCCCCTTGCTCGAAGCCGGCCTGACCAAAGCCGACATCCGTGAGCTTTCGCGCCGCGAGGGCCTGCCCACTTGGGACCGCCCGGCGGCCGCCTGCTTGAGCTCACGTATCCCCTATGGCGTCTCGGTGACGCCGGAGCGAATCCGCCAGATCGAGTCCGGCGAAGAGGCTCTCAAGCAACTTGGTTTTCGCGTCTTCCGTGTGCGCTATCACAACGAGCTCGTGCGCATCGAGCTCGGGGCGGACGAGCTGCCCCGCGCCCTCGATCCGGCGATGGCTGCACGGTTCGCCGCCATCTTCAAGCAACTCGGCTTCCAGTACGTGACTCTCGATCTGGAAGGCTACCGCCAGGGATCGCTCAACGAGGTCCTACCGGCGGCCAGGCAGGACTCGATTCTGCCAATATTGTCCTAGCGAAAACAACGGTTTTTCGCGGTTCATTCGCACATCCGATCTTCGTGTAACTTGTTGTAAAACAAGAGGATCGGCCTGCGGTTTTGATGTGAATTTAGGGTTTCAACTTAGTACTTTCGTGCTAAACTGAGGCTCCTTCGTAGGGCGCTGGTTCCAATCACGAAGCCCTACGCAACAGATCGCTTGCGAACGCTCCCGCGCTCGGCTTTCCAAGGTCGAGAGCAGGGATTCGTCGCGCCTGAATGCAGTGTTGGGAGAGGTTGGGAATGTGGAACGAGATCCTATCGGAGCTGCGCACCGAAGTCAGCCCCGAAAGCTACGAAACGTGGTTGGAACCCATTCAAGAGGTTGGTCTCGAGGGTGATGGCACGCTCCGTTTGGCAACCCCAAACGACAGCGTCGTGCTGATGTTGAAAGTCGAGTACCGGCAGCGCATCCTAGACGCCGCCGCACGCCTCGCGCTCCCTGTACGTGAGATCGACGCCGCCGTCCGCTCAACGCCCGCCCCAGCGGCGATCGCCAACACCCGCTACGGCCCCGCCGTGCAGCAAACCCTCGATTTCAAGGACCGCTCAGCTAGCTTCAACGAAAAGTACAGCTTTCAGAGCTTCGTGGTTGGCTCCTGCAACGAGTTCGCCCACGCTGCTGCCCAGGCGGTCGCCGCGAATCCCGCCCGCGCCTACAACCCGCTCTACATCTATGGCGGAGTCGGCATGGGCAAAACGCACCTGATCCACGCCATCGGCCAACAACTGCAAAGCAATTTCAGCGGCATGCGCGTCGTCTACGTCTCGAGCGAGCAGTTCATGAACGAAATGATCCATTCGCTCCGCTACGACAAGATGAGCTCGTTCCACGAGCGTTTCCGTACAGCCGACGCTCTGCTCATCGACGACATTCAGGTCCTCGGCTCCCGCGAACGCACCCAGGAAGAGTTTTTCCACACGTTTAACGCCCTTCACAACCTCGGCAAGCAAATCGTCATCTCGTCCGACATGCCGCCCAAGCAGGTGCCCGGCCTCGTCGATCGCCTCAAATCCCGCTTTGCCTGGGGTTTGATGGCCGACATCCAGGCCCCCGACCTCGAGACCAAGATGGCCATCATCGACCGCAAAGCCGACGAAGCCGGTCTGGTCCTCCCGGAAGACGTCCGCGCCATGCTCGCCACCCAGCTCAAGTCCAACATTCGCGAGCTTGAAGGGCTCCTGCTCCGCCTCACCGCCATCTCTTCGATGGCCTCGCGCCACGTCGGCGACCGCGTCCCCATCAACGCCGCCATGGCCAAGCAGGCTCTGCGCTCGATCGCCGGCTCCGCCGACCAAGCCAGCCTCGCCTCCATCATGGACGCCGTCGCTCAGGAGTTCGACCTCCAGGCCGAACAGCTGCGCCAGAAGAGCAACACCAAGGCGATCGCCTACCCCCGCCAGATCGCCATGTATCTGTGCAAGAACGTGCTCTCGATGTCGCTTCCCGAGATCGGCCGAGCCTTCGGCGGCAAGCACCATACCACCGTCCTGCACTCGATCAACAAGATCGTCAAGCTGCGCCGCTCAGACGCCAAGCTCGACGACCTCCTCCACAGGCTAAATGACAGATTTAATTAGCTATAATGAAATCTCAACAGCCCCCGGCTGTGGAAGCCCTGTGGATTTCTCCCGAAGCGCCGTCACGATCCGATTTTTCGACCGGCCGTTGCGCTCTATCCACAGCCTCTGGAAACTGGAAACCATTGACAGCAAACACCTTAACCTTGTTTTCCACTTTTCCACAGGCTCTACGACTACGATTCTTCTTTTCATGACTTCTTTCTAAGAGGCTTTCAATCTGACCCGCGCCTGGTCCAGAGCGCCGCGCGGAAAGGGACGCATCGAAATGGAAATCACTCTCCGGACAGCCGACTTGGTCAAGGAGCTCGCCCTGGGCCAGGGCGTCGTCGAGAAAAAGACTACGATCCCGGTCCTGTCGAACGTGCTGCTCGAAGCCGCCGACGGCAAGCTGTTCTTCACCGCCACCGATCTCGAGCTCGGCGTGCAGACCTCCTGTCCGGCCACGGTCGTCAAGCCCGGCTCGACCACCCTTCCAGCGAAAAAGCTGCTCGACTACGTCCGTTTGCTTCCCTCGGCCGAGCTCGCTGTCAAAGTCGGCGAAAACAACTCCGCCTCGATCAATTGCGGCCGTTCGAAGACGCGCCTCGCCGGCATGTCGCGCGAGAACTACCCCGAGCTGCCCAAGATGCCCGCTGCGGTCACCAAGATCCCGGCCAAGCAGCTCGTCAACGCCATCTCGAAGACCATCTTTGCCGTCGCGAACGAGGAGTCGCGCTACACCCTGATCGGCTGCCTGCTCGTACTGCGTGAGGCGTCCTTTCTCACCGTCGCCACCGACGGCCACCGCTTGGCTTTCGTCTCCACGCCGTGCAACCTCGAAGGCGTCAGCGGCGAGATTCGCGGCCTGGTCCCGAAGAAGGCAATGGCTGAGCTGGTCAAGCTCGCCTCCGAAGGCGGCGAGTCGCTCGAGATCGAGTTCGCCACCGACGAGAACCACCTCTTCTTCCGTTGTGGCTCGCGCCTGCTCATCACGCGCAAGCTCACGGGTCAGTTCCCCGACTACGAGCGCGTCCTGCCGAAGGAGAAGCCCACCGTCATCACCCTCAATCGAGATGAAGCGATGGCCGCTATCCGCCGCGTCTCTCAGTTCGCCGACGACCGCTCCCGCGCCGTTCGTTTCGAGCTCTCCGATGGTGAGCTCAAGCTCGCCGCTTCCGGATCCGACGCCGGGGAGAGCGAAGAGTCCATCCCGGTCGAATACACCGGCAAGAAGATCAAAGTGGGCTTCAACGCCCAATACGTCCTCGACTTCCTGAGCGTCGCGGAGACAGACAGCGTCGAGCTGCAGTTCAAGGACGAAGAAAGCGCCGGGCAAATGGAACTTTCCGGCGAACAGGGCTACGACTACCGCTACGTCGTCATGCCTATGCGCATCTGATTCCGATTTAGTGATTTGAATGGCCGAAAACAAAGAAACCAATAAGTCAGGCGGCTCTTACGACGCTGGAAGCATCCGCGTCCTCGAGGGTCTCGAGGGCGTCCGCAAGCGTCCCGCCATGTACATCGGCTCGACCGGCGAGATGGGTTTGCACCATCTCGTCTACGAGGTTGTAGACAACTCCGTCGATGAAGCCCTGGCCGGTTATTGCGACACGATCGAGATCAACATACACTCCGACAACTCGATCACCATCCAGGACAACGGCCGCGGCATCCCCGTCGCGATGCACGAAGAAGGCATCTCCGCCGCGCAGGTCGTCATGACGAAGCTGCATGCCGGCGGCAAGTTCGATTCCAACTCTTACAAAGTTTCCGGCGGTCTGCACGGCGTCGGTGTGAGCTGCGTCAACGGCCTCTCGGAGGTCCTAAAGCTCGAAATTTGGCGCGACGGCCATACCTGGGAGCAGGAGTACCGCCGCGGCTTGCCCCAAGGTCCGCTCGAGAAGACCGGTAAGGCCGGAAGAAAAACCGGCACCAAGATCACCTTCAAGCCCGATCCGACCATCTTCACGACGACCGTCTTCAAGCATGACGTGCTCTCGACGCGTCTCCGCGAGATGGCTTTCCTCAACGCGGGTCTGAAGATCATCTTCATCGACGAACGCGACGAAGAGCGCGAGCCGCAGACCTTCCACTTCGAAGGCGGCATCGCCGAATTCGTCAAGTACCTCAACCGCGGCAAGGAACCTCTGCATCCCGAGCCGATGCACTTCTCCGGCGAAAAAGATCTGCCCGACGACGCAGGCACGCTCTCCATGGAGATCGCGCTGCAGTACAACGACTCCTACCAGGAGACGATCTTCTCCTTCGCCAACACGATCAACACCGTTGACGGCGGAACGCACCTTGCCGGCTTCCGATCCGCTCTCACGCGGACCATCAACGCCTATGGCCAACAGGCGGGCCTGTTCAAGACGGTCAAAGAAAACCTCACCGGGGACGACGTCCGCGAGGGCTTGACAGCAGTCATCAGCGTCAAGCTGCCTCAGCCGCAGTTTGAGGGCCAGACCAAAGGCAAGCTCAACAGCGACGTCCAGGGTCAGGTCACAACCTTCGTCAACGATCACCTTGGCGCCTACTTCGAGCAAAACCCGACCGTCGCCAAGACCATCGTCGGCAAGGCCGTCGACGCCGCCCGCGCGCGGGACGCCGCCCGCAAGGCCCGCGACCTCACCCGCCGCAAGGGTGCGCTTGACTCGGCCGGCCTGCCCGGCAAGCTCGCCGACTGCCAGGAACGCAATCCCCAGCGCGCCGAGCTGTTCATTGTCGAGGGCGAGTCGGCAGGCGGGACGGCCAAACAGGGCCGCGACCGCAAGTACCAGGCGATCCTACCTCTCAAAGGTAAGATCCTCAACGTCGAAAAGGCGCGCTACGACAAGATGCTCTCCCATGAGGAGATCCGCGCCATGATTACCGCGCTCGGCACCGGCATCGGCGTCGACGACTTCGACATCTCGAAGCTGCGCTATCACAAGATCATCCTGATGACGGACGCGGACGTCGACGGCTCGCACATCCGCACCCTGCTGCTCACATTCTTCTTCCGCCAAATGCGGGAGCTCATCGACCGCGGCCACGTCTTCATCGCGCAGCCGCCGCTCTACCGCATCAAGCGCGGCAAGTCCGAGCGCTACGTCAAGGATGAGCGCGCCTTTACGCAAGAAGTCATCGACATCGCCATCGACGGCCTCACCGTCGAGGTCGGCCGTAACGGCTCGCCCGGCCGCGTGCTCGAGAAGGAAGACCTCAAGGACTTTCTCGTCACCCTCGACGATTACGCCGGCATCTTCTACCGCCTCGAGCGGCGCCTGCGCAATCCCAAGCTCGTCGAGTTGCTCTCGGACACGAACATTGAGCTCGATGACCAGTCGCACCTCAAGGACGAGGCGCATCTGAAGACCATCGTCAAGCGCATGCAGGACGTCGGTCTCGACGTCCGGCTCATCCCCGACGAGCTGCACGAAGCCCACGGCATCTCCTACAAGGAGGGCACCGAGGGCGAGCGCGTCTTCGGCATCGACCAGCTCAACCTGCCCGAATACCGCCGCCTGCGTGCGGTTTCTCGCCGGCTCGGAGAGTTCAACAAGCCGCCCTTCCTGGTCGTTGGCAAGAAGTCGACTGAGACCATCGAGAAGCCTCTCGAGTTGATCACGCACATCAAAGCCCAGGCCATGCGCGACGCGTCGATCCAGCGCTACAAGGGTCTCGGCGAGATGAACTCGGAACAGTTGTGGGAAACCACGATGGACGCGCAAAGACGCAGCCTGTTGCGCGTCCAAATCGAAGACGTTGTGGAAAGCGAGGAAATCTTTTCCACACTCATGGGTGAAAGCGTCGAGGCTCGCCGCAAATTCATCGGCGACAACGCCCTCGACGTCAAAAACCTCGACATCTAACCAACCCAAGTGGGGACCGTCGGGAACGGTCCCTGCCGGGATCAACTCGGCAAACGTTTGCAGCAGCAAATCGTCCAACTCCCTGGGCCGCTTTCCGCCCTGGCGCAGGCGCCATCAAAGAAGCGCCCGGACCCGAAAGGCGGTCCCACATAGCGCGTCATGCAGCGCGCCGGCAAACACGTGCTTCTGGGGCTGCGACATTGTCACGCCGCCATATGAGCATCCCCGGATTGAAGCCTTCCAGAGTACGGCTGCTCGAGCTGCGACCTGCCGCCCGCCTCCAGGAGCGAGAGTTCACGCTCGAAGCTGCGGCTGGGCATTGGCACCGCGAACCGACTGGATACCCCCGACGCCGGACTCCGTGCGATCAATCGCCACAGCCGTATCAGATCGGAATCGCCTTGACATGGGCTTGGAGCGACCTTGAGATTTCGAGACCGAGCAGGGCTGGAAACGTCCGTCGAGGCGAGTGTCGCTACGGCAATCCGTCGGCGCCTTGGAAGCGATGGCGAATGTGGCGCAGTCGATGAGACGATGCGAACAACAAGATGACGGCGTTCACCGGCCCGTCCGGCTCGATGACCGAGTCCGGGACGTACGTTTACGACGGGCAAGGGAATCGAAGCGTACGTCGACGACGGCCTGAATACGACGACCACGACTTACGTCTACGACGCTTTGGGAAGTGGCGGCGGAGTACTCGTCGGTCAGCCTGACGGCGGGGGCAGATACTTCCGCACGACCGACCATTTGGGCTCGACGCGTTGGTGACGAAACAAGATCAGCCGGTGCACCAGTGCTGACTTCTACCCGTTCGGGGAGAGGATCAACTCAAGTGTGGGGCCGTGGCGCCTGCTATGACGACCCGCTGGTGTCTGCAGGCGGAGATGCGTTCGCAGAAGTTCACCGCCAAAGAACGCGACACCGAATCCGGCCTCGACTACTTCGGGGCCAGGTACTACGGAGCAGTCATGGGTAGATTTACAAGTGTGGACGCGGGGCCGCTCCGTGAGACTGATCCAGAGCTTAAATCGGTACAGTTATGTGCGCAACAACCCTTGCGGCTCGTCGATGAATCGGGAACTGTTGGGTCGAGGCCGTGAGATCGTCCGGCGGACAACTCAAGTACCTCTTGGTGAGACGGCAAGAGCCAACGATGCTGGTACTCCCATCGTTCCCGCAGGCGGTCAGATTCTAGACAACTTTGCTCGGCAGAGGACTGGCGACACCAACGACCAGATTGTTCTTCCATTTCCAGCTTCAAGCGCCTGGGACGTTTCGCCGACTTCATACCCGTTGAATACGAAAGCACTCGGAGAGAAGAGTTTCAGTGAACCGTCGAATATTCCTTCCGAAGGGCGGCAACTCGACAGAGATGCTTTGCTGTGGCGATTCTGGCGCAAGCCCTCAAAGAAAGATCACTGGGGTCGTTCGTTTTGAGGCTAACCCACAAGTTCTAGGCAAGTTTCGGCAGGTCCACCGAGGGGTTAGGATCAGCCAGGAGCTACTTGCGTTGCGAGGCAAACTACGTGAGAAGACAACGCGAAGAAGCGGGAGCGCATCAACAAGAACATCCGAGAGCTGGGAACAGGACGCCGACTATCAGTTTCTCCTGGAACGGATTTACGAGTACATCGGGGCCCAACCGTGACGGGAAGAGCGAGGGGCGCTGCCCTTGCGGGCTTGGGGTTTCTGCAGGCTATCCGCTGCTCGCTGCTCGAGGCAATTGTCGCGGATTTCTCTGCTCTTCGGCGACGTGGGCGAGCCTTTCTGGCGATGGTTCCAAACAGAGGATTTCGGGCAAGGACCGAAGTGAGCCTTGTGGGGCTCGTTCCGCTAATCGTGATCGTTGTTTTCTGTTGGAGACGTTGGCGGCCTTTCGCGTTGGGACTACTTGTGTTGTAGGCTTGGTTGGTGTTCTTGCGTTCATGGCTGGTGCGTGTCGAGTAGCTGTTGCGGCTGCTTGCTGGGAAATCGGAGAAATCGGCGACACAGGCAAAACAAAAGTCAAGGTCTCTGGAAGGACTGAAGGGCCGGCGAAAGCAGCGCGGTCGCCCTCAGCTGCTCGACGCCGTGGAATCGGGGAGCCGGTGAAGCCCACCACGGCCAGACTGCTCTTCCTCGCAGCGCTCCTGCTCAGTCTGCCTGCCCTCGGCGCGCACGCCCCCGTAAGCCAAAAACCGTATCTAGGCCTCAACGCTCGCGAGACATTCCCTGCACCGGGGCAACGCCCCCGGTAACTCGCTGAACTCCCTGCAAGCCGAATCGTCGGCGAAAACCGCGTCCGATCCCGCTGTACCGCCAAAGAACGCGATCAAGAGTCCGGCCTCGACTACTTCGGGGCAAGGTACTACGGCAGTAGCCTTGGGCGGTTCACTGACCCGACGTACCTCTACTCGATCAGTCCGCAGGGAACCCGCAGAGCTGGAATCTCGACATACGCTGCGTCCGTACCGCCGACCCGTCTGGGTCACTAGATCGCTTCAACGCAGGCCAGCAATCGAGCTGCATCGCATGGGTAGATCCGGCGGGCAATTCGCACAGAACTGCGAGTCGATAAGTACTGCGACAAGATGATGTCGTTGCTCTCAATGAGCAGGACATTACCGGGCAAAGGGAACCGGCCAGCTGATCTGACCTCCTGCGTTTGGTCCGGAGCATTCTCGGCAAGATACTCGCAACCCTGGGCTCGACGGTGGTGACGCCAGAATCGTCGGTGCCCAGTGGTCTAGTCGGAGAGAGAAGCGGGGCACCTGGCTGCCAGACGAGCTCAGGCATCTTCGAAGTACCGCCACACGAGCATTACTGCCGCGGCCTGCGGTTCACAAGCGTGATCCTGAACCGGAACCCGGCAACCAGAGTTGGAGGCTACGATCGATCATTTAGCTACATCCGGACGAAACTTCTGAGTCGGGGATCAACGGTTCCATTAGGAACTGGACCTGTTCCCGAGCAAATTTCCAGGAAGCTGTCAGCTTCGTTGTTGGGGCGGCGGCTTCACAGCGGAGGAACGCCTGTGGAGTGTCGGTTCGGACTGTGCCGTTGCAGTCAAGATCTCGAGGTCGAATGGCGCAGCACATTTACAAGGACCGTTTTCCAACCAAACTGAGCAAGAAATCGGTCATTTCGTTGGTCGATACCAGCAAAGTTGCAGGAGTACGATCCCCCGACGCGAGCGAATCTTCTGTGACGCTTCTCCGGCATAACAAGCCAGCAGATCGAGAACACGCCAAGGATTTCAGGATCGGACCTAGCAACAGTATGCTGTATCTGCTTATGCGATCGGGATTCAGAGCTGGAGACATAAACTAGAGCCTCCTGACGGCGCAATGAATAGAGCCGGCTGGACTTGACTGTATAAAGCTCAGGGATCGATTCGAAGTCAGATCCGGGATTTCACCCGACGGAGCCTTTCGCTTCGGATGAGCCTGGCTTTGGCCGCTGCGACGCTCGCCATTCGGAAGGTCTGTCTGAGAAACCAGGAAGTTTGGATGGAAGCGCGAACCGTCGACCGACAAGAGAAACCGACCAGTTTCTCGCCGCCGGGAAAATAGAAGTGAATTTTTGACAGCCGTTGTGCCACCTTCCTGGATGGCGCGCCAGGTGTCCGCTGTCATCCACAGCGAAAACCGTCAGGACGGATGGCCGTACCTCGAACTCTGGATTGCTGCCGCAGCGTCCTCGGGTACCGATGACCAAAGCACGGCGGCGATTCGGAGCGCGCATCGCGGCGTCGGTGGTGAAACGCCACAGCCTCAATTACGAAGCGCCGGGAGATCTGGGGACGAGTCTCTGCGACGATCTCGCCCGTGCCGCGCATCGCGCGCGTGGTCGTGGCCGCCGCCCCACACCACGTCACTCAGCGGGGGAACAACCGCCAACAAACCTTCTTCTCCGACGCCCAACGCCGCCGCTATCTAGCGCTGCTGGGCCAATACAGCCGGCTGCACGAGCTGCGCATCCTGGGCTACTGTTTGATGCCCAATCACGTCCACCTCATCGCCGTGCCCAACCGCGAAGATGCTCTAGCCAAGGGAGTTGGGCGCGCCGACAACGCCTACAGCCGTTCCCTCAACAAGCTTCGCGGGCGCTCGGGACACCTGTGGCAGAACCGCTTCTACTCAATGCCGATGGAGCGGGATCACCTGGTCCGCGCACTGCGTTCCGTGGACATGAATCCGGTGCGGGCGCGGCTGGTCGAGCGAGCCGAACAGTACGAGTGGTCCAGCGCACGAGCGCACGTGGCGGGCGAAGATCCGGCGGGACTCGTGGACTTTGCGCTGTGGCGGGAAATCGCGCCGCTCGAGGACTGGGGCGACGTGTTGGCTGCAAGCGAGGCCGGGGAGCAGCAGTGGGAGGAACGGTTCCGGGCCACGACCTACGCCGGTAAGCCTCTCGGATCAAAAGAGTTCGTCGAAGAGCTCGAGCGCAAAGCCGGGGCATCGCTCGAGCTGCGAGACCGTGGCAGGCCGCGAAAGAAGGGCAAGGCCCGCACCGTTGCAGCGGGAGATCGATCATAATTGAGGCTGTCCCGTTTTCCCTCCGTTTTCCCTTCCCCTTTCCCCGTGGATCCGACACCCGCTTTCGCTGACTGTCACCGGTTTTGAACCGTTCTGAAGTCGTCGCAGCCCGCGGCGGCGGTACCCTCCTAGCCTTGCCCTCCACCGCTTCCACGGCTGGCTGATCTTCCACGCCTACAGCCGCGCAACCGCAGCGTTTGAGTTCAGCCGTCTCGCTTTCGGCTTTCGCCGACCGGCGCGCCAAGAAGCGGATCAAATATGTATTCAAAATACATGTTATGATGGGCGGAGGATGCCGGGGCCCACCGGCCTCGCATTCCCTCATCGGAAGCAGCAAGGAGAATATTCGTGTACCTAATCCGCAGCATTCTGGCGGCTACCGCCATGGCGTTCTTTCTAACCCCGACGGTCGCGTCCGCGGAGGTCGTCGAGGTCGAAATGGTCGTCAAGGAGCTCGATCTCGCAGTCGACAACGAAGGCCACAAGCAAAAAATGTGGACATACGGCGGAACGATTCCCGGCCCTCTCGTCCGCGTCCAACAAGGCGACACCGTCAAGTTCAAGCTAACCAACGACAAGAACAACGAGGAAAGCCACTCGATGGATTTCCATGCAGCCGTCGTCGACGTTCTCGACGAGTTCGCGACGATCAAGCCCGGCGAAGTCAAGGAGTTCACGTTTGAGGCGCGCTATCCGGGCGTCTTCATCTACCACTGCGGCTCCGAGGCGATGTCTGAACACATCTCGCGCGGCATGTACGGTGTGATCCTCGTCGATCCAGCACAAGGCTACAGCGCTGACTATCCCAAGCCCGACCGCGAATACGTGATCGTGCAGGGCGATCTCTTCACCGAAGGCACCGCGCCGGAGAAGGTCACGCTGGGAGAGGGATGGAAGGCAAGCCTGATCAACGGCAAGATGTTCCACTACGACCCCGTGCACGATCCCAACGCGAGCCTGACCCTGGAAGCCGAGCCGGGCGAGCTCGTCCGCATCTTCTACGTGAACGCCAAGATCAACGAAGCCGCCGCCTTTCACCCCATCGCCGGCATCTGGGAAAGGGTCTATGACAATGGAAACCCCAAGAATCTATCGCACGGCATCCAAACCGTGGAAGTGCCGCCGGCTCACGGCATAACCGTGGACATCGTTCCCCCGGCTGACCGCGACACGAACAACGCCCTCGTCGATCACCGTATGAAGTATGCGCTGAACGGCGCCATCACCGTACTGATGACTTACAAAGGCGCGGATGCGAGCAAGGGCCGCGACGGGAATCTGATCCTTCGTTAGGAGAGCTGGCGCCACAGGAGTACCGACATGAGAGACAAAGTTCCTCTGCCTGCCTTCAGGTGGATCGCATGTTTGATGCTGATGTGTGCACCGGCCGCCGCAGACGCGCAATCAGCGGGCCAGGGCCTCTTCGAAAAGCAGCACTGCGGCTCCTGCCACGACGTAGAAATCGAGCCCGCCGATGCCTTTGACCCGGAAATACGTTCGAGTCGTAAAGGCCCGGTCCTCGCGGACGCCGGCATCAAACTCCGCAAGGAGTGGGTGGCCCAATGGCTCCAGGATCCCCTGAGGATTCGACCGGCGGGGGCTTTCCCGCCCGTGGCGACGAGGACCGGTCCTGGCGATAAGGATCAGATCGACGAGTCCGTCCTCGCGTCCCACCCATCGCTCTCGGCCGAAGACGCCGCAGCGATCAGCGAATACCTGGCCACCCTAAAGGCTCATGGCGACCGTCTTGCCGCAATCGAGGTCAAGCCCACTAACCTTCCCAAGAAGATGGCGGCGCTGAATTTCGGCAAGTTCAAAGGGTGCATCGCCTGTCATCGCGACGGGCCTGACAACGGCGGCGTCTCAGGTCCGGAATTGTATACGGCCTGGGCGCGCAACACGCCGGAGTTCCTGTTCGCCTACATTCAGGATCCTTCGGCTTGGGACAAGCACACGATGATGCCGGGCCTGGCGCTCAACGACGTCGAGATCAACAAGCTGCTCGGCTACCTCAAGACAATCTCGGGAGCACCCAAATGACGAAGTTCGCCCAAATGTTCCTTGTCGGAATCCTAGCGCTTCTGGGGGCCGGCTACGCCTCCGCGCAGCAGGAGCCCGACCTATCTCGCGGCGAACGCATCTATAAGTCCCTGTGTACCCAATGCCACGGGTCAACCGGCAATGGATGGGGTATCAACGCTCCCCACATGCAGGTTAAGCCGAGAAACCACACGGACTACGACGAAATGATTTCGCGCACGGACGCAAATCTCATCAAGGTAGTGACCAAAGGCGGCGTCGCCATCAACAAGTCGGTCCTGATGCCTTCGTGGGGGAACAACCTCTCCGACGATGACATCAAAGAAGTAGTCACGTACCTGCGGAAGCTCTGCTGCAGCGACGAGGCCGCTGCACTGGCGGCGAAGCGTGCGGCTGAGGCCGGACCGATGACGAAAATGTCGCAAGCGCCCCCGAGCGTGCGGCCGCAGGTTGAATTGGGAGAGCGCTTCGAGCCTGAGCCGCCCGGCGCAACGCCCAGCATTCCGTTGCCCACGCAGCGCATTGATCCTTCCGCTCCATTCCACCACTTCGAGATGACGATCGAGGAGCTGGCCATTCCGGCCGCGCCGGAATTCGTAACGAAGGTATGGGGCTTCAACGGCCAAGTTCCCGGCCCGCTGATCCATGTCGGCGAAGGGGACGAGCTCGTGGTGAACGTCACCAACAACACCACCCTTAGCCACACCGTCCACTGGCATGGCACCTATCAGACTAACTCTTGGAAGAGCGACGGCGTACCAGGGATTACCCAGAAACCTATTGAGCCGGGAGAAGCGTTTCAGTATCACTTCATCGCATCCAAGCCGGGTAGCCTTTGGTATCACTGCCACGTCAACGTCCCTGAGCATGTCGGTACCCGCGGCATGTGGGGCCCTATGGTCGTGGATCCGAAGGAACCGATCCCCATCGAGAGCGAGGTCACTAAAGAGGCCATCTTGATGTTCTCCGGGTGGGATTCCGACGTCGCCATGGAGCTCGGCGAGGGCGGACATCCTCGGGACCTACCGAACTACTTCTCCATCAACGCCAGAGCGTTCCCGTTGTCGCATGTGCTGCGGGTAAAGACCGGCGACGTCTTGCGATTGCGGCTGATGGCGGCCAGTATCGAGGTTGCGTTTCACCTTCATGGACACGACATGTTGGTGACGCACAAGGACGGTTTGCCTCTGGACACTCCCTACTGGGCGGATGTGGTGGACGTTCCTATTGGAGCGCGGATCGATGTCATCGTTCGGGCGGATAACCCAGGCCGCTGGTTGTCGCATGATCACATCGAGCAACACACCAGCAACAATGGAGTGATGCCGGGCGGGGCGGTCTTTCTGCTCGAATACGAAGACCTCGAAAAGAGCGATGACGAATGGTATATGTTCAAGGACGCCAAGCCGGACCCGGATTTCTACTACTCCGAGAAGCTCAAGCTCCCGCACGGATTGCATGAAGCCCCAGTGCACCGCGGCTACAGGTTCGAAGACGACGAGGCGGCCGAGGACGAGAAAGCACCGTAACCTGAGGCGCTGCGGAAGTACGACGGATAGATGGGCGGACGCTGCCTGCGTCCGTCCACCAGGCCCTCACCGAGGGATTGCTATACTTCCGTTCGGGCACGAAGCGCGCCTTGCTGGACTCGGCGAATGGCGCGACATGAAGCGTCGATGCAGTTGACGAGGCATACCGACTACGGTTTGAGAATTCTAATCTACCTTGCCAGCGCCGACGAGCATCGCTCCGTTTCCGAGATTGCAGAGCACTACGGCATCTCCCATAATCACTTGGTCAAAGTGGCCCATGAATTGGTGAAGCTCGGCTACTTGAAGACCACTCGCGGTCGATTCGGCGGAATGAGATTGGCGGTCGAGCCTCAAAATCTCACGGTCGGGAGGATCGTCCGAGACCTCGAACCCGGATTCGCCATTGCGGAGTGCTTCTCGCCCTTGGAGAATGAATGCGTGATCACCAAGGGGTGTCGATTGCGTTCCGCACTCGACCGCGCCAAGGACGCGTTCCTGGAGACGCTGGACGAATACACCCTAGCGGATATTACGAGCAATCGCGAGCAACTGATCGAACTGCTCGCCATAGGCCGCCTGCCCTCCTCTTCGGGCTGACCATGTTCAGGAGCGCCGCTACAAGACACTCCCGGCAGAAGCCGATCGAGTGCGAGATCGAACACCTTTGTGCACACGACGCTAGGCGGGGAAAGCCTTGTCAAATTCCTGCTTCAAATAGGCGTAGTCCCGCTCGATGTTCGCCAGCTCCTTCTCACGCTTGGCGGACTCGGTCGGAGCCTCTACTTCATACTCGACGTGTAGCGAAATCGGACCTGTAAATCCGCTTTTCGCCAACATCTGGAAAAACTTCGGATAGTTCACCATACCCTGCCCCAGCGGACACATCACCGCGTCCCACTTGCCCTTCACCTTGTCCCA
The DNA here is from genome assembly GCA_041394905.1 of Bryobacterales bacterium. Taxonomy (GTDB): domain Bacteria; phylum Acidobacteriota; class Terriglobia; order Bryobacterales; family UBA6623; genus RI-231. Next base: position 22,896 of record JAWKHJ010000043.1, read on the forward strand.
ATAAAAGTCTTTGCACGCGATCATCTTGAGTCGCGGCGCCACCCGATAAAAACTAATCTCCCAACCCGCCTTCCCACCCTCAATCGTCGCGTGGCACGGATCGAAATAGAACCCAATCGAACCAGGGTCCACGTCCTTCAGCAGTGAATACGAATCCCAAACCGCGCTGCCCACATACGCGCCCGAGTGATTGTGAAACCCGCCGCAAATCCCGGCGTGCGACGCCAGCGCGGCCAGCGAATCCACCTGCGGCTTCACGTCCGCGAGCGTAGCGGTCAACTTCGAGATGTCGCGGTAGCGGTAATAGCCCAACTTGAAGAACGGCACGCCCAGCTTCGCCGCCGTATAAAGCGTCGGCCGAGCCGTCGGGTCGTCGTTCGACAGCAACCCGGTTGTGATCATCGGCAGCTCGACACCCTCGGCTCTGAGCGCCTCGTGCGCCTTCGGCAGATCGCGCGCGGCGTTCTCCGGCAGTACGTGTCCCTTGTCTCGGACCGTCAGGTCCACGCCAGGGAAGCCCATCGACTTGAGCGTCTTCGCCATCTCCGCATAGCCCATCCAGGGCAAATGCTTCGAAAACAGACAAAGCGTCGGCCGCTTGGCCGCCCCAGTCGCCGCCGAAGCCATCGCCGCTCCAGCCCCAGCCGCCAACATCGCACGCCGCGTCATCGTAGACATGCCGCTATTCTACTGCGCGCGCGCTCAGTCGTGCCCAATGGCTCCCCCAGCCCCCCGCCATCCCAAACCAGGGTCCCACCCCGGGGTTCTCTAGGACTACCCCAACTAGGTAAGCCCCCTGACGCCACGCTGGGAGGATGGTAATTCCTCGTGCCGTACTCTGGTCTCAATCTGGCCGAATTCGGCCAAGAAGGGTAGTCGAATAACAACACTCATGCCATACTCCCCTCGTCGCCAAAGCATTCTCAATCAAGGAACGCGACCGCGGCTAATGACAAGCACAGGGGGAAACAGTTGTCATGAAGAAAGCCTCCTATTCTCGCGGCCGCACTGCTTTTCGCAATGGGCCCGCACTCGCGCAGGAGACGCTCACCGATCCGTCCAACTGCAGCCTCACCCCGGACCAAACCGGCGCCGGCTGGACCTGCACCGAAGAGATCATCACTTACGACATCTCCAAACTGCAGGGAAAGGGTTGCAGGGACGCCACCGTTGAAGAGATCGTCTATCGCATCTACGACCCCAACGAGCGCCCTGGTCGCGGAGCTCTCGCAGGACCCGACAATGCCCGCCAAGAAGGAGTGGGGCCGGCGCTACAAGACCAACGAATACTTCGAGTGCCACTACGACTCGCTCTAAAACGAGCGCACAACCGGCACAAACAAAAAACCCCGGCCTTCACGCCGGGGTTTTGTCTATTTCCGACAGGCGTAATTATCCGCCCAGCTTCTTCGCCAGAATCTCATTCACCGCCTGCGGGTTCGCCTGACCCTTCGTCGCCTTCATCACCTGGCCCACGAAGTACCCGATGATCGTCGTCTTCCCGCCGCGATACATCTCCACTTGCTTAGGGTTCTTGTCGATCACTTCCTCGATGATCGATTCCAGCTCCCCTGTATCCGAAATCTGCTTCAGCCCTTCCGCCTCGATGATCTCCCCGGCCGTCTTGCCCGACTCGAACATCTTCGCGAACACTTCCTTCGCCAGCTTCGACGACAGCGTCCCGTCGCCCAACAGCTTCACCAGCTCCGCCAGCCGCTCCGCCGAAACCGGCGACGCGCCAATCTCCAGCTCCGCCGCCTTCAGCGCGCCCGCCAAGTCGCCCTGCACCCAATTCGCCGCCGCCTTCGCGTCGCCCGACTCCTTCGCGACCACTTCAAAGTAATCCGCAACCGCCTCCGTCGCCGAAAGCACCCGCGCGTCATACTCCGACAGCCCGTACGCGTCCTCGAAGCGCTTGCGCTTCGCCCGCGGCAACTCCGGCATCTCCGCCTCGATCCGCGCCCGCCACTTCGCGTCCACAATCAGCGGCGGCAAATCCGGCTCCGGGAAGTAGCGGTAATCATGCGCCTCTTCCTTCGACCGCATCGACGCCGTCTCGCCCGTCGCCGCGTTGAACAGCCGCGTCTCCTGCTTGACCGCGCCGCCCGCCTCGAGCACCGCCACCTGGCGCGCAATCTCGTACTCGATCGCCATCTTCGCGAAGCGGAACGAGTTCACGTTCTTGATCTCCGCCTTCGTCCCCAGCTTCTGCTCGCCTTTCAGCCGCACCGAGACATTCGCGTCGCAGCGCAACTGCCCCTTCTCCATGTCGCAGTCCGACACGCCGGCGAACTCCAAAATCTGCTTCAGCTCCGTCAAATACGCGAACGCCTCGTCCGCCGACCGCATGTCCGGCTCGGACACGATCTCCGCCAACGGCGCCCCCGCGCGGTTCAAGTCCACATAGCTATATAGATTGGAGTCGCGAAACCCGTCGTGCACTGTCTTGCCCGCATCCTCTTCCAGGTGCAGCCGCGTTACGCCAATCGTCTTCGTCGACCCGTCTTCCAGCTCGATCTCCACCGTCCCATGCTCGGCCAGCGGCTCGTCGAACTGCGAAATCTGGTAGCCCTTCGGCAAGTCCGGATAGAAGTAGTTCTTCCGCGCGAACACCGAGCGCTCGTTCACCCGGCAGTTGATCGCCAACGACGCCTTCACGCCCTGCTCCACCGCCGCCCGGTTCAACACCGGCAACGCCCCCGGCAGCCCCAGCACCACCGGATCCGTCTGCGTGTTCGCCGGATTCCCGAACTCGTGCGAGCTGCCCGAAAAAATCTTCGACTTCGTCTTGAGTTGAACGTGGACCTCGAGCCCAATCACCGGCTCATACTTCGCCACCGTCTCCGGGTCCGCAATCGGGATGTCCATCACGCTCATAAGCCGCTATTCTACCGCCCCGAACCCTCGCCCCTCCACCGCGGCCACTGCTCCCCGCCGTCCGCATACCGCAACCCCGGACGCCCCCTCTTGGGTTCGGTCGCCAACGCATGCGGCTCGTCCCAAGGCGTACCCTCCGCCGGCTTCTCGAACTTCGCCCGATGGTCGCGCAACACCGGATCCGGCTCCCGCCTCGGCGCAGGCTCTTCCTTTGTCCCCTGTCCCTTCCCCCTTTCTCCTTCTTCTTCCTCCGCCCACGCCTGGCGTTGCCGCTCGTCTTCCTCGCGCGCCGCCCAATACTCCGGCGGTGGCGGCGGCATAT
>JAWKHJ010000044.1:0-24654 GCA_041394905.1 Bryobacterales bacterium
TGAAGACGTGATGAGCGTGGGCAACACGATCGACCCGGCCGAAGGCTATCGCAAATTCCGCGGCCGCGACGTGGACACGGACGCATTGATGCGGGACCGGGGCTTCCCGGTCCCGGCGAAGTAGCGCGGATCGCTTTAAAAACAGAGCCGTGGCAGCGATGCCACGGTCCGGCGCTCGCGCATCTTCGAACGTTGAGCCCCGCCATCGCTGGCGGGGCTCGGTTCTTACCAGATCAGCTTCAAGCCGAACTGCATGTTGCGCGGAGTATCCGCACTAGTGATGCGGCCGAAGTTCGCCGTACCGAACGTGTTGCCGGCCTGCGCGAACCGCGGCGTGTTGGTGAAGTGGAACGACTCGAAGCGGAACTGCAATCGCACGTCTTCGGTCACCATGAACTGCTTCAGCGCGGAGAAGTCCCAATTGAAGAACGAACGCTGACGCGCTGTGTTCCGTCCCAGGGTGCCGATGTGATAATCCTCCTGGCGTGAGAACACGGAGGTGTTGAAGTCTTGGAGCAGCGTCCGCTGGTCACCGTCCAGCGTCGGATCGCCGTTGACGTTGGGCCGGTTGACCACGCCGTGCGAGCCCGTGTTGGCCGGGTTGCCGCCGATCGTGATCGAGTACGGCTGTCCGCTCGAATGGGTGACGATGCTCCCGACCGCCCAGCCGCCGAAGACGGCATCGAGCGCGCGAGGCATACTCGAGCCGAACTTCTTGCCGCGTCCGAACGGCAGCTCGTAGAGCCCGCTGACCACAAAGCGGTGCGGGATGTCGGAGTTGTCGAGCGAATGCTCGAGGGTTAGGTTGCGCAAGTCCTGGAAGCCGCAGCCGGACGTGTTACCCGAAGCTGCGTTGCCGCAGGTATCCCCGATGTTCTTCGACCAGGTGTGCGATCCCAGAATGGTGAAGCCGGACGAAAAGCGCTTCTCGATCTTGGTGACCAAGGCGTGGTAGAAACTGTTGCCGTCCTGGTTGTAATAGATCACCTCGCCCAGCGGCGACGTCACGATGTCCGTGCCGGGAATCGAAGCGCTGTTGTAGCGCCGCTTGGCGTTGATGTTGCCCGGCCCTGGCGGCGAGAAGTTGCCGTCGTAGCGGCGCAACAGATGCGCGCCGCGAGAGCCGGAGTAACCGGTCTCGAACAGCCAGTTTGCGCCCAGCTCGTGCTGGATGTTGAAGTTCCACTGCTGGGCGTAGCCAAGGCTCGGGCTGCGGTTGTAGGACGAGAACGTCAATCCCGTGGCGTTTTCGAGCTCTAGCGAGCCCGCCGCCGGACCGTCCCTGAGCAGTACCGCCGGATCGTTTGCCCCAGACGACAAGCCGACGCCGTAAGCGTTCGGCGGGTTGCCGATCAGGTAGAGCGCATCGCCGTAGGGCTCCATGTAGGTGTAGAACATGCCGTAGCCTGCACGGATGACCGTCCGGTCGGTGAGCTTGTAAGCCAAACCCAGCCGCGGCATGAAGTTGTTCTTGTCCGAGTGGTAGCCGGCTCGCGTGTAGCTGGTATGGCCCTCGGCGAAGTAGAGCTGCGGGTTGTTCGGATCGGTCGTGATGTCGAACACGCCCATGCGGTTGTACTTGTCCACCCACGGCTGGACGAACTCGTAGCGCACGCCCATGTTGAAGGTGAGCTTGGGCGTAATCTTCCAGTCGTCGTTGATGAAGCCCGCCCACAGCGCCTGCCGGAGCTGCACCTGGATGCGCGTCTGGTAGGTGTAGGCGCTTGCCATGCCGAGCAAGAAGTCCGACATGCCGTCGCCCGTGAAGCGCCCGTTGTAGGCGTAGGTGCCGATCTCGTGGCGGATGTTGAAGATGTTGTTCTGCGAGCGGATGAAGTTGAACCCCGTCTTGATGTTGTGGGAGCCCTTGGTCCAGCTCAGGTTGGTGATCAACTGGCGGTTCTGTGAATCACGGTCGACCGGGTTGAACGCGCCCAAGCCGACGTTGGTGTAGCCGGTGATGTTCTGCAACGAGAATCCGCCGGGGATCGAGTTGTTCGCCCCGTGGATGCCGTACTTGTCGTTGAGCAACTCGCCGCCGGCTGCGGCGGGGTTGTCGCGTTTGAACAAGCCGAAGTTCCAGGCGCCGCGGATCGACAGCAGCAGGTTCGGCGTGAGGATGCGATTCCATGTCGCGCCGGTGTTGATGCCTTCCACGATCTGATCGTTGCCGCCGCCATAGGCCGGGGGCGGTAGCGTGAGCGCTTGCGGCCGGTCGAAGCTGTGTGCGCTGAGGCGCCAGGAGAAGTTGTTCTTCGGGCCTGGGATGAAGTCGATGCGCGTGTCCCACTTCTTCACGTCTTCGATCGAAGGCGACTGGTTGACGAAATTCGCAGCCAGCCCGCCGTTCTGTGGGTCTGGGTAAAGATTGATCAACGTCTGCGCGACCGGATCGATGCGGTCTGCCGGAATCACGTTGTTGGGGAATGGCGAGCCGGTGTTTGGATCGTCGATGGTTTCACCGGGAAGCAATTGGCTGAAGTCGCCATTCCGCATAGCGAGCGTTGGGATGGTGCTCGTCGCCGTGCGCGTTTCGCGAATTTTGGTGCCTTCATAGTCGCCAAACCAGAAGATCTTGTTGCGGTAGTCCATCTTGGGCCCGAGGTAGAGCGGTCCGCCGATGGAGAAGCCGTACTGGTTGCGTTTGAATGGCGGCTTCGGCCGGTCGACGGGATCGAAGAAGTTCTTCGCGTCGAGCTTTTCGTTGCGCAGGAACTCGAACAGCGTGCCGTGGAGCTGGTTCGTGCCGGACTTGGTCGTCACGTTGACGACGCCACCCATGGCGCGGCCGTATTCGGCGGAATAGGCGTTGGTTTGAACCTTGAATTCTTGGATAGCGTCAATCGACGGCTGCACCATCTCGCCGCGGCGCTGAGCGCCGGCAAGCTCGGAACCGTTGTTGTCCACGCCGTCGAGAATATAGTTGTTCTGCGTGACGCGCTGGCCGGCTACGCTGAATCCTCCGTAGCGCGAGCCAGGAGGCGGCTGAATGGCGCCGGCGGACAGCAGCGCGAGCTGGTTGTAATTGCGCCCGTTCAGAGGCATGTCGACGATGCGCTGGTTGTCGATCACCTGACCGCGACTGGCGTCGACAGTGTTGAGTTGCACCGCGTCGGCGGTCACTTCGATCTGTTCCGTGATCTCGCCAACTTCGAGTTGGAAATTGACTTCGGCGGTCTGGTCGACCTCCAGAACGATGCCGCTTCGGTTGATCGGCCGGAACCCGTCCTGCTCGACCAGAATCCGATATTGTCCTGGCGGCAGCACCGGGACGTTGTAGAGCCCGGCTTCGTTGGTTTGGACCTGCTCTCTTGGCTGCGGTCGCTTCGTTTGTAACGGTGAGGCGGGTGGCGGGAATCACCGCACCCGTCGTATCGGTAACGCGCCCTGTCAGGGCTGCCGTCTGGCCGAACGCCGCCGTCGTGGCGGCGAGGGCGAGGAAGAAGAGGCCTCCGAGCTGCCGGAACCTCCGAACTTCGAGCATGACTAACCTCCGTTTCTATGTCCGTGTTTCAGTTAGCGTCAATTTGCGTTGACAAATAGACTACGGCGGCTATGGTACCCGATTGGCTATCCGCTTAGCTCGAGCTCCGGTCGTTTATGCTAGGCGCCTGGATATTCGCTACCTTTTCAATTGTCTGTTATTGCTAGCCTCCGCCTCAGCCCCCGCGCAGAATCTGCTCAACGACACTCGCATTCGCGCGCTCCAGATGACCGCATCCGGTACTCCGGCGTTCCTCGCCGGGACAAACGAAGGGTTATTCGTCAGCCATGACGAGATGCGGACCTGGGAGCCGATTTTGCTCGGCGAAGGCGTCGCATCCGGACAACCGGTCATCGCGCAGCTCGAGCGCGACCCCGGTAATCAAGGCGCGTTCTACGCGGCCGGCCCCGCAGCGCTCTACCGATCGGACGATCAGGGCGTGACTTGGTCGGCAAAAGTGGCAGGCCTACCCGAAGGCGCCGAGTTTCGCGAGATTTTCGTCATGCGCAGCCGGCCCGGGACGCTCTACGTCGACGTCACATTCGGCGACGAGCGCTCTGTCTACAAGTCAACTGACCGCGCCGAGAGCTGGCAGCAGCTGCGCACCATACCCCCGGACGCGGATCAGATGGAGATCCACGTCAACAATCCCGACCTCTGGTACTACGAAGGCGGACGGACGATCTACCGCAGCCAGGACGAAGGGGCGACGTGGGCGCTCACCGGCCCTTTTCCAATACGCCGCGGAAGCGGGAATTTGCAGAACGGCGTGACTGACATCGCCACCAATCCGGACGACCAGAACATCCTGCTGATCGTCACCAACGGCCCCGTCTTTGGCTCCACCGAATATTCCAACGGGTTCTTCTTTTCTGATACGCAAGGCGCCACCTGGGAGCGCAGGACAGAAAGCGGCGGACAGCAGATCTTCGTCGACGGCGTCACGCTCGTTTACCACGTGGAGGGCGGCCAGCTTTGGGTTAGCCTCGACGGCGGCCGCACGGTGCGCGAGCCCGTCGACATCAAGGAAGGCGTGGGCTTGGCGGACGCATTCCTCGTCGACCGGCGCAATGCCAGCCTGCTCTACTCCGGGCTCTACCGCAGCACCGACACCGGCCGGACCTGGACGGAAAGAGAAGGGAGCGTCACTCCGCTGATCGGCTCCGACGACGGACCCGTTGAGATCACCGGCTCCACCAACGACGTTGCGCCCAAGGTCACTCAGATCACCATACGCGCGCTGGGCGATGCGGCGTGGAAGCTCGACTTCACCCTCGAAACCGATGTGCCCTGGCTCACTCCGTCGCCCGCTGACGGCACGACGAGCGAAACCATCCGATTGGCCGCCAACGCGGGCGGCCTCGAGCCCGGAGTCCACCAGACCGCGCTCGTCGTTCGCTCGCAGCAGGCGTTCAACCCGGTCGCGGAGATTCCAGTGATCCTGACCGTCACCTCGGAACCGGCCGGCGAGGCCAGTCCGACGATCATGACCTTTGCGGGCACGGGCGACTACGGAACCGACGGCGATGGCGGTCCCGCGGCCGAAGCCACGCTCGAAAAGCCCACCGCCTTGGCGTTCGACTCCTCTGGGGCGCTGCTGATCGCAGACCGCTACGCCGACAATGTGCGCCGCGTCACCTCCGCCGGCGTCATCTCGACGTTCGCCGGCAACGGTATGTCCGGCTTTTCCGGCGACGGCGGCGCGGCCGTGGCGGCCTCGTTCGACAGTCCCGAATCGCTTGCGGTTCAAGACGGTGTCGTCTTCATCGCCGATCGCTTCAACCGGCGCGTGCGGGCCGTGTCGCGCGATGGCAAGGTCTCCACCTACTTTGGAACCGGCGAGTTCGGCAGCGTGCCCAGCCAAGGAACGCTGGCTGACCTTGCCGGCTCGTTCAGCACGCTGTTGGCGCACCCCGATGGGTCGCTGTTCGTTTCGGGCAGCGGCACCGAGCGGGTCGCAGCGGACGGAACGTTTCTCAAGTGGCACTATTTGTCGTATCGCGGCCTCGCTGTCGCTCCCGACGGGCGGGTCTATGGCACGCGCGGCAACCAAGTCTTCCAACTCGGACCCAGCAATTTCGAAAAGGTCATCGCGGGCGGCTCGGACGCGGGCTTCGTGGGCGATGGCGGTCCTGCGACGGATGCTTTGCTCGACTCGCCTTCCGGGCTCGCGATCGACGGCGAGGGGCGCATCTACGTCGCAGACACGGACAACCAGGTCGTGCGGCGGATCGACGTCGACGGCACGATCACCACCTACGCAGGCGTCGGTCTAGACGGCTACTCCGGCGACGGCGGGCCCGCCAATCGCGCGCAGCTTTCCGATCCCGTAGGCCTGGCGATCGGCCCGGACGGCGAGTTGTACATCGCGGAAGATCGTCGCGTGCGCCTGGTGCTGCCGCCGGGCTCGGCGCCGGCCGGTCCCATGCTCACCAGCGCAGGGGTCGTCAGCGCAGCTTCGTTTACCAGCTCGGCCGTCGCGCCCAGCCAGATCGTGTCGATCTTCGGCGCCAACTTGGCGCCCAGCGTGGAGGTCGCGACGACCACGCCGCTGCCGGAGAGTCTGGCCGGCGTCCGCGCGGAGCTCGTCGATTCGGGCGGCGCGACCCACGCACTGCAACTCTTCTTCGTCGCGCCGGGCCAGATCAACGCCCTGATCCCCGCAGGCGCTGCAGCCGGCTCCGCCAGACTGCGTGTCATCGCGCCGGGCGGCCTGACAGGCGAAACCGCAATCGAGGTCGCAAGCGTTGCGCCGGGCCTGTTCTCAGCCAACGCGTCGGGCGCCGGCGTTGCGGCGGCGGCTGCGGTCCGTGTGGCGCAGGACGGAACGCAGACGCCGATCGACGTGCTACAAGGCTCGTCGCCAGTAGCCGGCGCGCCGATTGACCTTGGGCCGGAGGGGGAGCAAGTAGTCCTGCTGCTGTTCGGCACCGGGTTTCGCAACTTCTCCGGGTCCGTCGAAGTCACGATCGGCGGCGTCGCGGCGCAGGTTTTGGGAATCGCGCCACAGCCACAGTTCACCGGGCTCGACCAGCTCAACGTCATCGTGCCGCGTGCGCTGATCGGCGCCGGAGAGGTCGAAGTGCGGGTCACCATCGACGGTGTGACGGCCAACGTCGTGACCATCGTCATCGCGTGATACTCTGGAGGGCGCGAAATGCTCCGGCTCGCTTGCGGGCTAGCCGCCCTTGTGGCGGCGGCGGCGACGCTGTTCGCCGCTGAGGTGGAGCGCAAGAAGGTTCCGGTCATCAATGAAGGCGGCGTGGTCAACGCCGCTGGATTCATGGCTGCGCCGGACAACTTCGTCGCGCCCGGCTCCATCATCGCCATCTTCGGCGACGACCTAGCCTTGCGTACCCGCGCGGTCAGCTTGGCGGATCTCGACGGCGGACGCCTGCCCACTTCACTGGGCGGCGTCTGGGTGATCTTGGGCAGCCAGCGCATCCCGCTCTATTACGTCTCGCCGACTCAGATCAATGCGCAGGTTCCTTTCGAACTGGCGCCGCGGGCAGGGGACTGGTCGCTGATCGTTTCGCGGGAAGGCTTGGCCACCGCGGTCGCGGCTCAGGTGAAAGTCGTGCGCGCTGCGCCGGGGCTGTTTCCCGTTGCGCTTCACGCGGACTACCGCGTCGTGGGCCGCGGCGAAATCGAGGGCTCGGAACCGCTCGAGCCCGGCGAACTCGCCATACTCTTCGGGACGGGGTTCGGACCGGTCGTGCCCGTAAGCGAAACAGGCGAGTTGCCCCCAAGAGCTGCCGGTCTCGTGCTTCCGTTGGACGTTTGGCTGGCAGACGAGCGCCTTCCGCCCGAGTCCATCCTCTACGCCGGCCAAGCGCCGGGGTTTGCCGGGCTCTGCCAGGTCAACGTCTTGTTACCGAACCACGGCTTCGCCGAAGACCCGGAAGTGCGCGTCGAAATCGATGGCCTGAAGAGCCAGACTGGCTTCCGGCTCGCCATCGAATGAGCAATTGCATGCAACCTTATGCGCGCTGGTGCGTTTATAAAGGTAGGCACGCGGGGGCGGAGCGCGTAGAATCAGGGAGGAATCGCGACGGCGGTTCCCAGACGGAGATCTGTTATGCAAAGAATCGCCGCAACGGCGTTCGTTTTCGCTTTTGTCCTCAGCGCACAGGCCCAGGATGGATTCCGGAAGGTCGACGAGTCCCCAGCCGCCGAGGGCGGTCTCGAAACCGGCCTGACCAACGACACCGTCATTGCTCCGCGTGGCACCCGTGTTCCGCTGGCCCTGGTCAACAGCGTCAGCACGAAAAACGCCAGCCCGGGCGATCGCATTTATTTGGTTTCCGTTTATCCGGTTGTCGTTGGCAATCGCGTTTTGATTCCTCCTGGAACGTATGTTTCCGGAAGCGTGACCAGCTCGAAGCGCCCCGGTCGCGTCAAAGGCAAAGGCGAGCTCTATCTGCGTTTTGAACAGATGATCCTGCCCAACGGAGTGATTCGCGACTTGGTGGGTCGCGTGGGTGCGCTCGACGGGCGCTCACCAGAAGACTTTGATCGCGAAGAAGGTAAGATCGCCAGCGAAAGCAACAAAGGCGGCGATGCGGCCACCATCGGCCAGACGACCGCGACGGGCGCGTCCATCGGTGTGATCGCAGGTGCGGCTGGCGGCAACACCGGCCTTGGACTCGGCCTAGGCAGCGCGGCAGGCGCAGCGGCCGGTTTGGCTGGCGTCCTGCTTTCGCGCGGCCCCGAGGCGATCCTCGAGAAAGGCACCCAGCTCGACATGGTGCTCGACCGCGATCTGGTCTTCATGCCCGAAGAAGTGGAGTTCGACAACCCCCTGGGCAACGCAAATAGCTTGCCTGATCCCGGCGCCGGCCCGGACCCTAACCGCAACCACCAGAACCGCGGGTACGGCTCGAACCGCCGCTTTCCGCTGTAGATCCGCGGCTAGGCTGTGGTCACGGTCCTGAGGATCGCGTAAGCGCCTGTGCTAGCATCGGTTAGGCAAGCCGGTGGAGAAAAAAAGCCAGCGCTTTTCTCTCATATTTCTCGGCCTGACGTTCCTCGTCCTGGTCGGGATCTCGTTCTGGCATACTTCCCTCGATTTCGGTGACTTCCGTCCTGGCAACGCAGCGGTCGGCTGGGTGTTGTGGGGGCTGTTTACGCTCGTCGGGCTGGGCGTGTTCGCGCTCGGCTTCATCCTCTTTCGCGATCTGCTCAAGCTTTATGTCGAGCGCCGCCGCGGCCAACTCGGCAGTAAGATCCGCGCCAAGCTCGTAGGTGGCGCGCTCGCGCTATCGCTGGTGCCGGTCATTGCCATGGTGATCTTTTCGTTCACCGTGCTCAGCCGTACTTTCGACAAGTGGCTGTTCCCTCACACGCGCGAGATTCTGGCCCACTCTGAGGCCGTCACTGCGGAAACCAATCGCATCCTGCAGGAGAAGTCCGAGACCGACGCCGCTTGGATCGCCGCCACGCCCGAGGCCGCGGCCCCCTTTCGCGCCGATGCCGACCGCGCCGCGGCCCGTGCCGGACTGGCCGCTCTAGCTGACCGCGCCCGCGCCCAGTACGTTGGCCTGCTACCCATTGACGGCAGCAAGCCCATCCTCGAGATCCGCACCGGCGATCTGGTCGAAGGCCCCGTCGAGTGGAAGACTTCCGACTCCGTCGGCGCCGACGGCATCGTCTCCGGCGTGATGCAGGATTCCGTTTGGGCTATCGCCCCAGTCCGCGACGAATATGGCGGCTACCTCGGCCGCGTGGCGGTCGCCATGCGGATCCCGCAGGAGATCCAAGAACGCCGCGCCAAGATGGAGGAGCGCTACGCAGAGTACCGTTCGATCGAGGCCGAACGTACCACCATCAAGTACTTCTATCTCTCCATCCTGGCGCTGATCACCATTTTTGTACTCTTTGTCGCCGTCTGGCTGTCGCTGTTCCTATCGCGCCAGATCAGCCGCCCCATCGAAGCTTTGGTCGCCGCGACAGCGGAAGTTTCGAGCGGCCATCTGGACTATCGCGTCGAGGCGCCCGCTTCGGACGAGCTTGCCGGTCTGGTGCTCAACTTCAACCAGATGACGCAAGAGCTCGAACAGCAGACGCGACGCTTGCAACAAAGCAATCGCGAACTCGAAGAGGCCAACGCCGAGATCGATTCGCGCCGACGCCTGATCAACGCCATCCTCGAAAACATCACCCCAGGCGTCCTTTCGATCGACGACGAAGGCGCGATCTTGAAGATCAATCCGTCGGTGGCCAAGATGTTCCGCCGCTCCGACGAGCCGCGCAACATCGCGGACCTGTTCGAGGGCGAGGATCTGGAAGAGATCCGCTACATGCTCAACCGTGCGCGCCGGATCGGGTCGGCCGCGCGGGAGTTTGAAGTGGAGGCAGCCGGCAAAATCCTGCACTTGGCGGTCGCCGTGTCCGCCATCGAGCGCCCAGGTCGAAATGGCGCCCCGCCGGCACGCGGATTCGTGGTCGTCATCGAAGACACCACCGACCTGTTGCGTGCGCAGAAGTCGGCGGCCTGGAACGAGGTCGCCCGCCGCGTAGCGCACGAGATCAAGAATCCGCTCACGCCCATCGCGCTCTCGGCCGAACGCATGGAGCGCCTTCTCGACCGCATGGACGACGAACCGGACGCCAACAAGCGCGCTCAGATGCGCGAGCGCTTCACGCAGTCCACACGGACCATCGCGCGCGAAGTGGAGACGCTGCGCAGGCTCGTCGACGAGTTCTCCCAGATGGCGCGCTTTCCCAAGGCCGACCCGCGCAAGGCCGACCTCAATGAAGTCGTTCGGGAAGCCTTGCATGTCTTCGAGGGCCGCCTGGAGGGCGTCACGCTGCGAGTCCGTCTGGGCGCCGATCTGCCGCTAGGCTGGATCGATCCAGAGCAGTTCAAGCGCGTCGTGATCAATTTGGTCGACAATGCCGCCGAAGCCGTCAGTGGCGCCTACGTACGCGAGATCGAGGTTTCGACGGCGCCCGGCCATACGCCGGACATGATCGAGCTCGCGGTCTCCGACTCCGGCCCCGGTATCTCGCCCGAAGACAAGGAGAAGCTCTTCCTGCCTTATTTTTCCACTAAGAACCGTGGCACCGGCCTCGGCCTCGCCATCGTCAGCCGTATTGTCACCGAGCACGGGGGTACGATCCGCGTCGAGGACAACCGTCCTTCCGGCTCGCGCTTTCTCGTCGAAACTCCTGTCGCCGAGCCGGTCTCCGGCGCGTTCCTCACGCCCGTGGGAGCGTCGAGTTGACCCAGGCGCGCATCCTCATCGTCGATGACGAACCCGGTATCCGCGAGTCCCTTCTCGGCATCCTCGAGGACGAGGGCTACACCGCCGAGGCTGTTGGGACGGCTGAAGACGGACTGCAAGCGCTCGAGGAAAGGCCGGCCGCCTTGGTTCTGCTCGACATTTGGCTGCCCGGCATGGACGGCATCGCCGCGCTCGAACGCATCGGCAAGCTCGACGCTGCGCTGCGGCCCGAAGTCATCGTCATCTCCGGCCACGGCAACGTCGAGACGGCGGTGAAGGCCACCAAGCTCGGCGCCTTCGACTTTCTCGAGAAGCCGCTTACCTACGACAAGGTCGCCGTCACGGTAAAGAACGCGCTCGAGCATCGTCGCCTGCTGCGCCAGAATCGCGAGCTACGCGAGCAATTCCTGCCGGCGTTCCGCATCCTGGGCGACAGCGTCCCGATGAAGGCGCTGCGGCAGCAGCTCGCACTCATGGCGCCGACGAACGCGCGCGTGCTCATCTACGGCGAAAGCGGCGTCGGCAAGGAGCTCTTCGCGCACGCCATCCACGCCCAAAGTCAGCGCGCCGACGAGCCGTTTGTCGAGCTCAATTGCGCCGCCATTCCCGAAGAGCTCATCGAGAGCGAGCTCTTCGGCCACGTACAGGGCTCCTTCGCCGGCGCCCGCGAAGACAAGATCGGCAAGTTCCAACAAGCCCACGGGGGCACGTTGTTCCTCGATGAAGTGGGCGACATGAGCCTGAGCACCCAATCGAAAGTACTGCGTGCGCTCGAGAGCCAACGTTTCGAGCCGGTCGGTTCGGGCCGGACCGTACAAGTGGATGTGCGCGTCATCGCCGCCACGAACAAGGACCTCGAAGAGGAGATCGCGAAGGGCAACTTTCGCGAGGACCTCTTCTATCGTCTGAACGTGGTGCCCTTCTTCGTGCCGCCGTTGCGGCAGCGCGCAGAGGACGTCCCCGTGCTAGCCCAGTACTTCCTCAACGAGCTCTGTGCAGCTTACGGACGCAAGAGGAAGGAGCTCACGCCCGCCGCCAGCCGCGTACTCGCTGACTACGCTTGGCCCGGCAACGTGCGCGAGCTCCGCAACATGATGGAGCGCATCGTCATCCTGTACGAAGAGCCCGTGATCGACGTCAAGCGCTTGCCCATGCCCGAGGCTTCGCGGGTACGCACGAAGATTCACTCCACACGGTTTCCCACGCTCGACGAAGCCCGCAAGGCCTACGAGCGCGAATACGTCCTCAAGACGCTCGAAGCCGAAAACGGCAATATGACCCGCACCGCCGAAGCGCTAGGCCTAGAACGCAGCCACCTCTACCGTAAGATGAAGGCGCTTGGCATTTCGCCGGTAGAGACGAAGGCGGAAGGCTGAGCGATCGTAGAAGGCCTGTTTTATCTTTTGTTTAGGGATGCGCGACGAAGTACCACGACTGAATTTGAGACTCTGGTCCTATTGAGGTTGCCTTCGCCGGCGCGCAAGAATTGAAGGCCGATGCAAGAGCGCCCGCCACGATATCAGATCGAGCGCCCGGTCCAATACCGCGTGCGCACGTCCACCCTCCCAATTGAGGGCACTGGCCGAACTCTGAACATCAGCCGCAACGGTCTGTTGTTCGAGCCGGGGCAGAACATTGGCGTGGGGGCAAAGATCGACATGAATGTACAGATGGGCGACGCCGTGGGCGGCGGCTCGCCGATCGTGCTCCGTGTCAGCGGCGTGACTCTCCGTTCGCAAGGCAACGCCGTAGCCGTCGCCATCAAGAAATACAAGCTGCAAGCTAAAGGCGCTGCGGCCGAGGCGCGCCGGTAGGTAGCCCTTGGCCTGCCCCTCGGAGACTTGCTACGCTGACCGGCAAGGGGCGCGTAGCTCAGTCGGATAGAGCATCTGCCTTCTAAGCAGATGGCCGCAGGTTCGAGTCCTGCCGCGCCCGCCAATCTCCCTTCAGATTCCTGCCCGCGCCGTCGCGCTGCGCCCCATCGTGCGCAGGAGTACCTTGTCCTCTTCGCGCAATAGGCTCACCACGGCGCGGAACTTGCCGCGTGCCCCGCGTGGGATCGCCTCCACGCGCTCCGTTTCCACGCGCACATCGCCCACGCGCTGACGGAGCCGCTCGCGCAAAGTGCGGCTCAGCTCGGGCGTCAGCTCGCCGCTCGTCACAGCCTTTACGTGAAATAGGTCCGGTTGCTCCTGGATGATCTGCGCTTCGAGGATCTGCTCGCAGTCTTTGTAGATCCAGTCCAGGCGCACCACCTGCCGTCCGTCCGGCCCGTAGACGACATCCTCCAGCCGACCCTCGATGGGTAGCAGCGTCGGCAGCGCGTCCCGGCCGCAGGCGCAGCGCGTTCCTGCGAAGCCGCCGAGGTCGCCGATCGCGTACCGCACGAGCGGTTGCGCCTCGCTGCCCAGGCTCGTGCAGACGATCCGTCCGGTTTCACCCGCTTGCACCGGTCGGGACTCTTCGTCGAGAATTTCCACGAATCCTACGTCAGGATGCAGATGCAAACCACCGCGTTCGCATTCGGTCGCCAGCACGCAACTCTCCACGGCGCCGTACTCTCCGAACGGCCTGACGCCGAAAGCTTGCTCAATTGTCCGCTTCATCTCCACGCTGAGCGGTTCACTCCCTAGTACGATCGCTTCGGGAAAATAGCCCAATTGCAGACCTTGATCGAGCATCATCCTAGCCAGAAAGAAATAGCTGTGGGCATAGCCCGTGAGCAGCCGCGGCCGATAGCGCCGGAAGCCTTCCACATAATCAGCCGCCGTGGACGGCCGGATGTGGAAGGCGGTGAAGTAGACCTGCCGCTCGGCGCGGTTGTAGCGGTAGTACGGAGGGTGCGGGTTGTCGGACGGTACGATCGCCCGTCCGCCGATCATCGCGCGCGACCCCAGAATGGTCCCGCCGGCCCAATTGAGCGAGCGTGCTTCCTTGGCCGCCATCGTGCGCCGCCAATCCGCGTCGGTCCAATAGACGCTGACAGGCGTCCCGGTACTGCCGCTGGTCGAGGTGCGTTGCAGCCTTTGGCCGCGGACGTCACGGGCAAGCATGCGGGTCGACTCACGCCGCAGAACGTCGCGCGTCAGCAGCGGGAGGCGCGGCAAATCTTCCGGCTCGAAGCGCGCCAAGTCCGCCGCCTGTATACCAGCTCCGCTCCAGGCTTCGCGGTAATAGTCCGTCTGCTCCCAGGCGCGCAGCAGGGTGCGCCTTAAGCGCTCGACCAAGTAATCGCGCATCTGCTCGCTCGTCCAGCCCTCTCTCTCTCGAAACGCCGCTAGCTCCGCGGTGAAGCTCCCGCCGAGCCGTCGCCGGCGATAGCCCCACCCCCAGGCGGACAGGGCGGCGTTCTGGGCCCAAACGGGCAAGCGCGCATACACGCGTGCGGAAAGCGTCTGCATGGAGGATAGGGGGCAGGGACGGCGTCGCGTCCCGGTAAGCTCGGCGCGAAGGGCGGCTGGCAGCGCGCATCGCCGGGCCAGCTCTGCGCCGGACGGCCCCGGCGAGAATCCCTATTCTAAGCCAGAGGGCACGCAGGGGTAGATCCCCCGCCTACCGACCCTGCCGGCGCCTTCGTCTAACCTAAGGAAGAAACAGGTTTCCCGCGCCCGGCTATTGTCTTGCTCCCATCCATGATCCGTCTTGCACTGATTCTCCTTGCCGCGCCCGCCCTCACGTTCGCCCTGTGTCCGTCTAACCTGCGCGTAGAGGTGACCGACTCGTCGCTGCGGGTCGCGCTGAGGACCGACGTTACCGGACGAAACACGGGGCTCCGCCTGCGCTATGGCGCCGGTCCTAAGCTCAATCGATCGAGCGCCATCAAGCCCAGCGTCGACGACAAGGCGCCCACTCGCTTTCTCAACGTCACCGACATCCAACCTGGCCTGGCGAAGCTCTACTTCGACCCACAGGTCTCCGACCCCAGCCGCACCGCCTGGAGCGATTACGCTTCCTGCCAAGCGCAGCTTTGCCCCTCGTCCGGAGACCAGCCTGGCGGCTACGCTTGCGAGGCCGACGGCAACGGCTCACTGATCCCCTACGTGCGGGTGCCCGAGGGAGAGGACGCGATAGCGCCGCCCCTGCCGCCTCATCACGCCCGCCCGAACCCGCGTGAGCGTCCCGAGATCAACGGCTCGATTACCAAGCTCACCAATTGTTCCGCCGTGCAACAGGTGCTCAACGACCACGGCGTCGGCGGGACAAAGGATCCAAACCTCAACCACGAAATCCGCCTACCGATAGGCTCCATCTGCCGGCCCGAGCAGGAAGATTCCCGAGCGGGCAGGAACTTGGCCTCCTACACGTTGCCTCCTAAGCTGGGTTCCGGGACGACGATCATCACCTGCGACTGGGATCCGCAGGAAGGGCCTCCTCCCGGTGTGCAGTACGCCCCCGAGCTCCGCACCGAGCGCGCCTGCGGCTTTGGCCTCAACCACCGCACAGTTGGGCCCGGCTCGGCCTTTGAGGCCAACGGAAGCCTGGTCATCGCAAATGGATGCAACAGCCCGCCCTGTACGGAAGGCTGGCGCTTCGAAACTCTTGTCGTCGAGGCTGGCGACTGGCGCGAGTTTTCGTCCCGGAAGGTCGCCGTCACGTCCGTCGATACGGCCGCCAATCGGCTGACCACCGCCGAGCCCATCGACGAGCTCTAC
Source organism: Bryobacterales bacterium (assembly GCA_041394905.1). Taxonomy (GTDB): domain Bacteria; phylum Acidobacteriota; class Terriglobia; order Bryobacterales; family UBA6623; genus RI-231. Next base: position 15,363 of record JAWKHJ010000044.1, read on the forward strand.
ACCACCCACGCTGAGATGGTCCTAAACCTTCCCGGCATCGAGGCCATGCAGATGGGCGGCGGTCCCCGGCCCTATTTCGACCTGGCGCAGCGCGGGTGTATGCCATTCAAGTACGGGCCAAACGAGATCAGTTGCTACGGCCCTCGCGGATGACAGGGAAGTACGAAGGCGGAGGCTTTATCACCGCCGCGCAAGGCTATCCCATCGAGAGCTGCCAAGCCTCGGAGGGCACGGTCACCTGTACGCTCAACCAGGAGCACGGCCTCGGCAACTTTCATGCATTCCCCATACGGTCGCTCCGAGGCGGCATGGTCGCGGTCGACGCCGAGGCGCACGGCTGGACTGAAACCGGCGCTGTGCTGGTGGAAGGGAATTCTTCGTGCAATGGCATCTACCTGCTCGAACAGCTCCCCAGCGCTAACACCGCCAAGCTCGCCCAAACCGGATGCAGTGGAACCGGCGGAACCGTCAGGCGGCTCTATACGGGCCGATTCTTCGATCTGGAGGGGGCCGGCAAGGATGCATTGGCCGGCGTCCGCTTGGTCGACTTCCCTGCGCCGAACAAAGTGCGTGCTTTCCAGGTTGAGCCGACTGGCGCGGCGATCTCTTCTGGCGGCTTCGTTTACTCCAACCCCAAGATCACTGACTTCTTCTTGCTCCGGGACGCCAAACGAATCACTTGGGATCGTATTCTCTTCGACGTCGGTCCGCCTTTCCGCGTGCTCGCGCTCATCAGCATGGTCAACCTGAAGAAGCCCGAAATTCCGTGCGACTGCGCTCTGCTCGACTCCTTCGTCGACGGCCTTCACTTTTGGGAGCCGGTTACTCCCGGCCGCGGCGTCGTCGACAGCGCGCAGACGTATCCTGCATTCTCCTCCATCTCCTCTGTTTACCGCGATCATTGGGCGAACGATGTGCACATCGACGGCTTGACCATGCGCAACTCCGCGGCGTTCGCCTTTTTTGCGGATCAAGCCGGCCAGCCGGGTCCGCAGGACGTGACCTTCCGGAACATCTCCATCACCGTGCCTCGCGAACTCATCGGTGGCCAGAACGCCCAGGGGCTGGCGTACAACATGCGCCACTTCATTGAGGTCAAGGGAGGTGCGCGACTCTCTTTTGAGGATATTCGGATCGAGAACTGGCCATCGGTCGGGATCTCCAGCGCAGCGGCGCTCTACTTTAGCTACGGCGGCAACGATCCCAGCCGGGACCGCTTGATGCAAGACATCAGCATCCGCAACGTCTTCATGCGCAACGTTGCCGCCGGCATCGCTTTCCGCAGCAGCAATGCCCATGGATACGCCGCGCATCGACCCATCCGGCGCGCGCTTATCGATAACCTGCTCATTGACGGCGTCGACTATCCCAACGTGCAGGGCGCGCCGCACGACCAGGCCCTCAGCGTGCCGCATACTTTTTTCGACGCGCCTACCGGCGCCGGCGCCGCGCTGCTTGTCGGCGGTCCAGCCGAAGACTTCCGCATCACCCGAGTGACGGCTCGCCGATTGCGTAGCAAGAATGCCCCTAACTTTCTTTGGATGATGGACGACCGTGTCAACCACTTCCAGCTCGACCGGTCGATCATCTCGTTCTCGCCCTCGGGAGCCGAACCGAACGCGGTCGCGATGTATAACCACTCGGCGCGGGACCTCGAGCCTCCCGTGTCGGGCGGCGGAGCTGCTGCATTCTTCGGGTGGACCGGTCGAATGGACGGGGCCGACCCGCATTCCTGGTTCGGAAAGCCGGACGCTCCTGTCGGCGTCATCCCCTGCCTGACCGAATCCGCAACGCGGCAGCCGAACTTCCAGGGAAAAAACAACGTCAAGAGTCTCGCCGAGCGTGCATTTGCGTGTTCAGGCCGAGACTGTGAGCGCTGGAACGTCCTTCTAGCTGGAAAAGACCGCCAAAGCTGTCTGGAGCGGGAGGCGCTGGTGCTCGACCAGGACATCCAAGCCATCGGGCCATTCGCGGGCCTCGGGGCGGACACCACGGAGTTGGCCAAGGCCCTGCGTTACCTGCCCGCTCAGATCATGGACATTGGACCGACCGGCGCGAAGCTCGTCTACCGCCCGCTAACTGAAGAAGTCTGCACCGTCGACCACAGCCGCGACCCGGAATTCCGCAGCCACATCCGCGGCCAAGACAAAGGCGGACCGGGCGACCGGGCCATCATGCTGGGCGGCTACAAGCCCGGCGAAACCGCCTACTATCGCCTGCTTTGTCCTCAAAGCGTGCAGATCTGGGGCAAATTCCAAACGAAGGCGGAGTAGCTCCGCCTTCGTGCCGCCCGCCCGTATCGGCGGTTCCGCCCTATGCCAGAGCGACCAACGGCGCAATCACCAATGCCACGATCGACATTAGCTTGATCAGGATGTTCATCGACGGTCCAGACGTATCTTTGAACGGGTCGCCGACCGTATCGCCGACCACGGCAGCCTTGTGGGCTTCGCCGCCCTTCTTCTCGCCCGCCACTTGGCCTTGCTCGATCGCTTTCTTGGCGTTGTCCCATGCGCCGCCGGAGTTTGCCATGAACAGCGCCAGCAGCACGCCTGTGACCGTCGCGCCAGCCAGCATGCCGCCGAGCGCCGCAGGTCCGAGTACGTAGCCGACCAGCACCGGCGCTGCAACGGCCACGATGCCAGGGCCGATCATCTCGCGTAGGGCAGCCGTCGTCGCGATATCCACGCAGCGCGCCGCGTCGGGCTTCACGCCTTCCGCTCCGTCCAGCAAGCCTTTGATTTCGCGGAACTGCCGCCGGATCTCAGCGATCATCGTCTCCGCCGCTCGCCCCACGCTCGTCATCGTCTGCGCCGCGATGATGAAGGGCAGCACGCCGCCCAGCAGCAGCCCGATCACCACATTGGGATCGTTCAGCTGAATTGCAATCGGACCCAAGTTCGCGCTCAGACGCACTTGATCGACAGCCTGCGTGTAAGCCGAGAACAGCGCTAACGCGGCCAGCGCAGCCGAGCCGATCGCGAAGCCTTTGCCCATCGCCGCGGTCGTGTTGCCCAACGAGTCGAGCTCGTCCGTGATGGCGCGCACCTCCGGGCCCAGTCCGGCCATCTCCGAAATGCCGCCCGCGTTGTCGGCGATCGGCCCGTAGGCGTCCACGCTCATCGTGATGCCCACCGTAGCCAACATGCCCACCGCTGCAATGCCGATGCCGTACAGGCCGGCCGCCTGGTAGGAAATGTAAATCGCGATGCAGATCATGAGCACCGGCGGCGCGCAGCTCCGGAATCCGACTGCCAACCCCGAAATCATGTTCGTCGCATAACCCATCTTCGACGCCTCGGCGATTGTCCGGACCGGGGCCATCGACGTGTAGTATTCCGTGATGTAACCGATCACCACGCCTGAAATCGTTCCTGCGAAGACCGCTCCGAAGACGGAGTTCGACACTCCAAGCTCGGCGACCAGCAGGTACGCGCCCAGCAAAAACACGGCCGCGGCGCCCCAGGAGGAGTACCGCAATGCCGCCGCCGCACCGCCGCTCTTGAGCACTTGCATCGAGAGGATGCCCAGCAACGACGCCAGCATGCCCACGGCCGACAAGGCCAATGGCAGCCCGATCAGCATCAGCTTGAGCTGCTCGCCCGACGCGCCCCCGGCTAGACCGGTCAGGCCCTCTGCCGTCAGCGTCGCCGCGATCGCCATCGTTGCGATCATCGACCCCACGTACGACTCGAAAATGTCCGCGCCCATGCCGGCCACATCGCCCACGTTGTCGCCCACGTTGTCCGCGATCACGCCAGGGTTGCGGGGATCGTCTTCTGGGATGCCGGCTTCGACCTTGCCCACCAAGTCCGCGCCCACGTCCGCGGCTTTCGTGTAGATGCCGCCGCCCACGCGCGCGAACAGCGCGATCGAGCTGGCCCCCATGGCGAAGCCGTTGATGTAGACCTCATGGCCGGAGCCGACGAACATCATCGCCAGAAGGCCGACGCCCGCGAGGCCCAAGCCGGCGACGGTCAGGCCCATGACCGCACCGCCGCCAAACGCCACCATCAGGGCCCCGCCGGAACCTTCCGCGCGCGCCGCTTCGCTCGTCCGCGTGTTCGCCCTGGTCGCCGCCTGCATGCCGATGAACCCAGCGAGAATCGAGCAGATCGCGCCGAAGACGAAGCAGCCAGCCGTCTCCACGTTGATCTGCCACGCGATCAAAACCGCGACCAATGCGACGAAGCCGGCCAAGATCGTGTACTCCCGCCGCAAGAAGGCCATGGCGCCGGAATGGATCAGGCCGCCGATTTCTTGCATACGCTCGTTGCCGGGCGACTTTCTGCCCATTGCGACGAAGACTGCGGCCGCTACGGCCAGCCCCAACAAGCCGACGTACGGCGCCAAAGACGGTAGATTGTCCATGAGAGTGCTTTCCCGAAGATTGCGAATCGAATTTAGATAAGGAAAAGGACCGCCGTGGGCGGCCCCCGCCTGCTTCCGGGCCTACAGGCCCGGAACGCAACAATAAACGCTATCACGCCGCCCCCGCAAACCGCCACCTTCCCCGAACGTCTTTTTCGCGGTGCTGGTATCGTGGGATCTTCGCCATGATCATCGGGCTTACTGGAACGAACGGGGCGGGCAAGACCGTCACCGCGGACTACCTGCAGACCAAGGGATTTCATTTCCATTCGCTCTCCGACGAGATTCGAGAGGAGCTCTCGCGCCAGGGTTTGGAGGCGAACCGGGAGAATCTCATCGTCACCGGCAACGCCTTGCGCACCGAGCACGGCCCCGCCGTGCTCGCCGAGCGCGTGAAAACGCGGCTGCGGCCGGACCGCAACTACGTCATCGATTCCATCCGCAACCCCTACGAAGTGGAGGCGCTCCGGGCGACCGGCGAGTTCCGCCTGCTGCACCTTGATGCTCCGCGCCGAGTCCGCTTCGACCGCGTGGTCGCGCGCGGCGGTCCGCGCACCCCCGCCAGCTACGAGCAGTTCGTCGAACAGGAAGAGCGCGAGATGGCCAGTGCGGACATCAACAATCAGCAGCTCCGCGCCACTTGGGAGAAGGCCGACGCCATCCTCAACAACGACGGCACCATCGAAGAGCTCGAGCGCCGTATCGACACCATCGCGACCGGCTGGCTGATGCAGGCGCCGCGTCCGGGTTGGGACGAATACTTCATGCAGATCGCGAAGATCGTAGCCTTGCGCTCGAACTGCATGAAGCGCAAAGTGGCGGCGGTGCTCGTCAAAGACAAGCGCATCATCTCCACGGGTTACAACGGTACGCCCCGCGGCGTGAAGAACTGCAACGAAGGCGGCTGCCCACGGTGCAACTCCTTCGCTACCTCCGGCACGAGCCTGGGCGACTGCGTCTGCTCCCACGCGGAAGAAAATTCTATCGTCCAGGCTGCCTACCACGGCATCTCGGTCAAGGGCTCAACGCTCTACACCACGTTTTCGCCTTGCTTGATCTGCACCAAGATCATCATCAACGCCGGCGTGGTGGAGGTTGTCTACAACCTCGAGTACCCGATGGCGAGCGTGGCGCACGACCTGCTCGAGCAAGCCGGTGTGACCTTGCGCAACATCCGCCTGGACTGAGGAGCCTACGATCATGGCCGCCTACATCCTCGCTACCTTTGAAATCACCGACCCTGAGACCTACGCCCGCTACGTGTCGGACGTCGTGCCTCTGATCGCCAAGCATGGCGGCGAAATTCTCGTCGCCGATCGCGCCGGAGAGACCCTCGAAGGGCGACCGGCGCCAGTCACGGTGATTCTGAAATTCCCGTCCCAGGAGGCGGCGCGCGCCTGGTATGACGATCCGGCCTACGTGCCCGTTCGGCAGATCCGCTTCGATTGCACCAAAGGCGCATCGCTCGCCTTGCTCAAAGAGCTTCCGAAGCACCGCCGCGAGTGGTGACCGTCGGGGATTCTAATGCCGCGGCCGTTTGCCTCCGGCATGTGTCTGTAAAATTACACGCCTGGTTGGAACGCAAACCGGCCTCCAGTCAACGACTTAGGCAGGTCCAGCCGCCCCGGGCTCATCGAGAGGGTGTAATTTGGAGGCGGGATACCCTCCGGCTGCGGACCGGCCCCGTCCGCAGCAAATGTCCGCATTCGCCCGCTTCTGTCGCGAGATGTCGCCGTTTCCGCGGATTTCTTAGACCGAAAATTTCCGGCCCTTGTTCTGCCCGATGAGGATCTGGAAGATGCGGTGGCTGATCAGCTCGTGGAGGCTGAGCAGCTCCTTGTTGGCCTCGACAATGGAAGCCACATCGCCGCCTTCGGCGCCGCCGCCGGCCTTGAGCGCTTCGGTGGCTTCCTTGAGCACGGAGTCTTCGGCGACTTCGCCGGCGATCTCCCACAACGTGATGAAGCGGTCGACCGCGGAGGGGAAGCTGACCTTCCACACGCCGTAGTTCGAAGTCGTTCTCGGCGGCTTGTAGTCGAGGTTGAACGGGCCTTCGTAGCCGTGGGTGCGCAGCAGCACGAGCACGTTGACCCAGTCGAGCGGGTTGACGAGGCCGACCCCTAAGTCCACGTCGTGCTTGAGCGGGTAGCCGTCGTTGATGTCGAAGTGCCACAACTTGCCCGCCAGCAGCGCGCGGGCGAGCACGGCGCGGACGGCGCCGCCCCACATCAGCTCGTGCAGGTACTCGGGGTTGAGGCCGACCATCTCCGGATGGGTCAGCAGGCCGGAGTTGATCCAGGCGAGCATCGCGTCCGAGCTGGGCAGGATGATCTGCGCCTGGGGCTCGAAGGGCTTCGCTTCCATGCAGTGCTTGAGCGTCGGCCGGCCCTTCTCTTCGGCGACCTGGATGTCGCGCTCGCAGGCGGCGTTGAGGCCGTCGGCGAACCAGCGCAAGGTCTGCGTCTCGTCGATGGCGCCTTGCACCATGTAGCCGAGCGTGCCCGGCCAGTAGACGGCGAACTGGGCGCCCAGCTCGTGGCCGATCTCGACGGTGTTGGCGAGCCGCCGCGAGGCGTATTCGCGCACTTCGGGCGCTTCAGCCGCTCCGCTGGCGGAGAAGACGGGGTGGTGGAAGGTCTCGGTGGTCACCATCGAGCACTTCACGCCGTTCTCATCGAGCGATTTCTTGATGGCGGCGACGATCTCCCACTGCTTGTCCGTCAAGACGGCGTCGTAGGGGATTACGTCTGTGTCGTGCGTCGTCCAGCAGGGAACGCCGATTTCCGCCAAATGACGGATGACCTCGTCGAAGCCCACGGGCTCGCGCGTCGGCGCATGGAAGAGCGCATGGCCTTCATACGCCCCCGCCCATTGCGGACCGGAGATGAAGAACTTACGCCGCTGCTCGGGGTGTAGGCGCCGCCGCACTGTTCCATCAGGCGGTTGACGAGAGGATCTGTTGCTCGCGCGGGATGGGCATCGCCTTTCAAGTAGATCGCGTGGGCGGGAGAGCCGTCAAGTCCCGCTGGGAGGCGCGACCATGAGCTCCTCAATCGCCGCCGCGAGACGCTTCGGGTCTCCGGCGATCTTGACATAGGCGTGACGGCCTGCCGGGTCGGGCTTCCAGGTGGAGACGCCTTCCGGGTCGATCTCGACGCGGCCCCCGCGGACGACTTCCCAGTGCTCGGGCTGGGGACCGCGGACGACATAGAGCGCGGCGGCTTGGTCGTAGCTGGGCTGGCCGCCGTCGATCGAGGGGCGGTTGCGGTAGCGCCGGAGCTCGTAAGCGCGGCGCACCGGGTTCGAGGGCGGAGTCTGCTTCAAGCCGGCGCCGGTGATGAGGTCGCGGCCGATCTCGACCCCGTGCCAGACGATCTCGCCCGGCCAGTGGGCGGCGACGAAGCGCGCGGCCTCCACGTGCGTGCGGACGTTTGTCTCCGGCTTGGGCGAATTCGGAAACGCCCCGCCCATGATGACCAGCCGCGCCACCTTGGCTTGCGCTAGCGCGGGCTTGCGGCGCCACAGCTCGGCGACATTCGAGAGCGCGCCCACGCTACAAAGGGTCACGCTCGAGTCGGGCTGAGAGGGCAGAACGCGGTTGTAGATCTGGAGGGCGTCGGGGGCCTGATCGTCGGGGCCGATGTCGTTGGGAAAGCCGTCGCGCAGACTCGCGGCGTAGGGGCTCATGCGGCGCAGGTCGGTTGGGCCGTACTTGTCGGTTCCGATGGGCAGGTCGGGGCGGCCGTAATAGGTGTTGATCGCGTCGACAGCCGCCGCCGAGGCGTTGCTCTCATCCTTGCGATTGACCACCGTGGCCAGTAGCTCGCACTCGCCCCGATTGGTCAGCGCGTGTAGTAGGGCCAGCGCGCCGGCGTCGTCGCAGTCGCCGGACATGTCCGTCTCGAGGATGACCTTGACCGGACCGGCGGCATGAAGCGGTTGGACCGCTAGGGCTGCTAGAGACAGAAGTTGCCGTCGCGTGAGCATCGCGTCAGTCGGTGAGCGCGCCGTAGACGATCTCCTGGAACGCCGTCCGCTCGACGGCGTCGCCTTCACGATGGATCATGAAGATCCCGATGAGGTCCTTGGACGGATCGAGGACGCAGAACGTGCCGTAACGTCCGCCGTGGCCGTAGGTCCCGATCGAGGCGAGCCCGCCCTGGCCTGCCGGCCCTTTGATGACCTGCCAACCCAAACCCCAGCCGACACCGGGCCGCGCCTCGATGTCGCCGGTGTGCGACTCGGTCATCACGGCGACGGTGGCCGGCGAGAGCAGGCGCACGCCGTCGAGTTCGCCGCCGTTCAGCATCATTTGGTAGAGGCGGAACAGGTCTGCGGCGGTCGAATACATGCCGCCCTCGGGCAGCGGGTACTTGGCCCCTTCGCGGAACTTCATCTTGCCTTCGCCCAGAGGGTCGGCCGTGTACTTGACCAGCTTGCCGTCAACCTGCACGTACGCCGTGGGCATGCGGTGGAACTTTTCCTTGGGCGGATAGATGTAGGTGTCGACCATGCCGAGCGGCTCGAAGATGCGCTTGGCGAGGAACGTCTCAAACGGCATGCCGGAGCGCACTTCGATGATCCGCGCCGCCGTCGCGATGCCTTCGTTCGAGTATTGCCAACGCGTGCCGGGCTCGAACTCCAGTGGCTGCTGCGAGAGGATCAGCACCGTCTCGGCCAACGTTTTGTGCAGCGCCCCGTGCAGCTCCTTGATGCCCTCCGGAGGGTTGAGCGGCATGCCGGAGGTGTGGGTGAGCACGTCGCGGATCGTGATGGGCCGATGCGGCTTGTCGAGGACGAGGTGGTCGCCGTCGCGCTCGACGATCACCTTCTGGCCGCGGAACTCGGGCAGATGCTTCTCGACGGGGTCGGTGACGGAGAGGCGCCCTTCTTCCGCGAGCATCAGGATGGCCATGGCCAC
>JAWKHJ010000045.1:0-23735 GCA_041394905.1 Bryobacterales bacterium
CCGACCACGGGACGGTCGCTGCGGCCTCGAACTGGGACGAGCCGATGCAGCGCATGCAGGTGCGCCCCAGCCATCCGGCCAGCTACGAGAGATTGTTCCACGAGTCGGGCCAGGAGGCCTGCATGCTCCATCTGCGCGAGCCGCAGCGCCAAGCCGTCCGGGACGAACTGCTCGATCCCCGCCTGGAGCGCGCGATCGGCGTCGTATATCGTCCGGATACGGAAATGGCCAGCCACTACTTTCAGGCGACCTTGCCGAATCAATTCGACGAATACATCTGGTTTGACGAGACTCGCGCCGTATCTGCCTTGGTGGGGCGGCAGCAGACGGAGATCGACCTGCCCGAAACATACCCCTTCGGGCTCTAGACTGGCTGGCGGTTGAAGCGTACTATTTGGTGGCGGAGTCGGCCCAGCAGTGGAGGCCCAGACGCGAAACGGCCGGTCTGTTGATCAAGGACTAGCGGCCGGTTCCTCCACGTTCAGGGCGTCGGTGTACGGGGGTATCTCGACTTGCGAGCGCGCGCCGCTCGGCCAGACGATCTCGGCCCGTCGCGCGACGTCGCACGCGCCCAACCCGATGTGCAGCGGTCCGTGGACGGAAGAAGCATAGCCTGCCGTCGAGGCGACCTGCCACGATCTCCCGTCGACGGCCACTCGGGCGCCGATGGCGTCGCGGTTGCTGCGGCGTCCGCGCAACCGTAGGCTCAGTGCGCAACCGGGGTCGTCGGTTACGTTGCGCCATAGTTCCGGCCGTCCGCCTAGTACGGTCACGACCGCGTCCTGGCGCCCGTCCTGGTCTAGGTCCGCCACGACGAGGCCACGATGCGCCCCAGGCTGGGCATCCAGCCCGGCGGCCTCGGAGGCATCTTCGAAGCCGGCCCCGCCACGATTGAGCCACAAAGCATTGGGTTGTTCGTAGACCTCGTCCGAGAAGGCCTCCGCGTTGTCCATCACGTGCGCATTCGCGGTCATCACGTCGAGCAAGCCGTCGTTGTTGAAGTCCGCCAGCGCCACGCCCCAGCCCCCATGGCGGCGGCTCAGCGCTGCGACTCCACTCGCGTCGGTGCGGTCCAGAAACAGCCCTCCTCCTTCGTTGTGGAAATACGGAAAAGTCTCGCCAGGCAGAGCCGTGAACAGCAGATCCGGCCTGCCGTCGCCGTCCAAGTCACTGAAGCTCGACCCCATCGCCGAAACCGCCCGCCCGTCGTCGCGCAAAGCCACGCCCGCTGCTAAGGCATCCTCGCGGAAGCGACCGTCCCCTTGGTTGACGAAAAGCAGGTTCGGCACGACGTCATTCGGCGTGAAGATGTCGAGGTCGCCGTCTAGATCGATGTCCGCCACCGCGGCTGACATTGCCTTCCCACGGCTGCGCGCGATGCCGGACGCGGCCGAGACATCATCGAACGTCCCGTCGCCGCGATTGCGGTATAGCACGTTCGCCAGCGGCCCAAAGAACTTCGGATGGCAATACGTGCGCACCTTCGCCGCTGCGTCTTCGCAGAGCGGCGCCGTGGCCGGGTCCCAGTCGAGGTAGTTCGCGACGAAAAGATCGAGCAGCCCGTCGTTGTCGTAGTCGAGCCACGCGCCGCCCACCGCCCACGGGCCGCTCGCGATCCCGGCCGCGTTGGACACCTCCTCGAACGTCCCGTCGCCACGATTCCGGTAAAGCAGGTTGCGGTTGACGCCCGCGACGAACAAGTCGACGTCGCCGTCGGTGTCATAGTCGGCCGCCGCTGCGCCGATCGAAAACCCCTCGCCTTCGAGACCGGCCTTCTCCGTCGCGTCCTCGAAGCGGAAACCGCCCAAGTTGCGGTACAAACGGTTCGCATATCGCGCGCCGGCCTTGCGCAGCGAAGGGGTTTCCGCCCCGTTGGTGAAAAACAGGTCCGGCAACCCATCGCCATCCGCGTCGAACACGGCCAAGCCTCCGGCCATCGTTTCAGGCAGATGCTTCTGCGGCGTGGGGTGGTTGTGCAGCACGAAGTTGACTCCCGAGGCTTCTCCTTGCTCGAGGAACCGCACTGGGATGGGCGTCGATGCGGCTTCCACGCCTTTCGGCGGAACCGAAGCCGGCAACCGCTCAAGCCTTTCGCGCAGCGCGACCGACCCCGGCTCGCGGCTCAAACGTAGCGCACGCGCCGCCTGTTTTGGTTCGTCCAGCGCAACGTAGGCCAGCGCCCGCTGGTACGCAACCGCCTCGCTTTCCGGCGCGCTCTCGAGCAAGCTTAGCGCCTCGTGCGGACGCCGTAACTCGACTAAGCAAGCCGCCGCGCGGACGAGTGCATCCGAAAAATCACCAGCGCGCCGATAGAGCGCAAGCGCCTTGTCGACGTCGCCTCGCTCTTCCCAAATCAGCCCGTCGAGATGATCCGCCCGCGCCGCCTCCGCTCCGTGTGCCCGCGCCTGCTCGAGCGCGGCAGCCGCATCGTCCAGCCGCCGCTGCCGGTAAAGCGAGCGCGCGAGAAATAGCCGCGCCTGGGCGTCCTCGGGCCGCCGCCGCGCGGCCTCGTCGAACGCCTTTTCCGCCTGCACGGGGTCGCCCATCTGCTCCAGGCTCAAACCCAGCAGCAGCAGCGCATCGTAGTCGCCCGGCTCGCGGTCCAGGTGCGCGAGCAGCGCCTCTGCTGCGGCCCGGAAGTCGCGTTTGCGATAGAGCTCATCGGCGCGGTCGCGGGCCGATTGCGCCGCGAGTGCCGCCACGCCCAACAGCAGCGCCACAGTCAGCGCCCAGGGCCTAGCGGCGCACGGGTTGAAGCGGCGCCTGTTCTGCATAAATCCCAATCCAGTGGTTGGTAAAGCGCAAGCGTTCGTGCGGCTTGACGCGCGGCATGTGGCAGTCCACGCAATCGGCGAAAGCGGCGTCGGCCGCGTGCGCTTCCGCGTGACATTGTAAACAGACCGAGCGGTAGTGGTTCTTCTCCGCCTTGGCCTGCGCGGCGTGCGGCGAGTGGCAGCCGGTGCATCCCAATCCGCCTTCCTGGAAGCAGCGGCTCCGCGCCAGATACACCGGCGCATGGCGCACATTCCACGGGTCCTGCCAGTCCACGGCGCTCGCTTCCGCTGGTCGCCGATGGCAGCCCCCGCACAATACGAGTTGCCCCGCCGCCGTCACCTTGCCTGCCCCAATGCGCGCCGGATCTCGCAAGTGCTGCTCCCCCGGCCCGTGGCAGGCTTCGCAACCCACGCCGATCTCGCCAACGGACGTCTCGCCGTCTGCCGAGAAGTCCACACCGCCCGTGGAATGGCACGCGAAACAGGACCGAATGCCTTTCGGGCCGTCAACCGGATAGATCAACCCAATCGCCTCGTCGAGGCTCTTCGGCCCGGCGGCATGCCCCGGCGTACGGGCCAACCCGCTTGCTCCAAAGTCACTGTAGCCCAGCTCCAGATAATGAGCCTCATCAAGCCGAGAGACGAACGTCACGCCTTGCGCGCCCGCGCCGAACGCCCAGTCGAGGGCCAAGTCCGTCTGCTCCTGGCCAGCCATCATCCACACGCGCAGACCTTCGCCGGCGCGGTAGAAGCGAATCGCGCTGTTCGGCCCGATTTCGACCGCGCCGCGCCGTGCCAAATCCGCCGCCGCCGGATGCGCTCCCGCCCGTGCGAGAGCCTTGCTATGCCCCGAACCCGCGTGTTGCGCGGCGATCTCCACGTGGCAGCCCGCGCAGACCTGCGAACCGACGAAACCGTTGTCGCCCCGCGCCGGCGCCAGAATCACCAGCCCCAGTCCGAACAAGACTTGCGCGCAAGACGCCAGCTTAGACGGCATCGACGCCATTCTAACGGACGGGCCCGCCTGCGCATATCCACGCAGGCGGGCCCGGTTTGCAAGATCACGCTGTGCGTTGCTCTGTTACCACATCAGCTTCATACCAAGCTGGATGTTGCGCGGCGTGTATTGCGTGCCGGTGATGCGGCCAAAGTTGCCCGCCGCGAAGTTCGTCACCGGGTTGCCGAAGACGACCCGGTTGAGCGGGTTCGCCACTTCGAAACGGAACTGGTGGCTGATCCGCTCGGTGATTTGCGTCTGCTTGAACAGCGCGAACGACTCTTCCATATACATGGGACCGCGTACATTGCTGAGGTAGCGCGGCGTGTTGCCGTAGGAGCCGGCGGCCGGCAACGCGAACGCCCCCTTGTCGAGGTAGCTGTCCGTGGCCGGGTCGAAGTCGCCCATGCTCGTTCCGGTGCGGATCGTGTCGGCGCTGACCAGATCCGGACGCAGACCGCCGTTGAAGTACGGCAACGTGTTGTTAGCGGTGATACCCAGCCGCGTGCCGCTCTGATAGGAGTGGACGCCGGCCACGCTCCAGCCGCCGGCCAGCACCCGCCCCACGCCGCTCTCGGCCAGCCACTTCTTGCCTTTGCCAAACGGCAGCTCGTAGTTGTAGCTGAAGGTCAGCACGTGCGGCCGGTCGGTGGGATGAAAGCTCATCTCACGCAGGTAGTAGCTCTGCGCGTTGATGAAGTCGTCAAACATGCGTCCGTCCGTCTTGAAGCGCGAGAACGTGTAAGCGAACGTGCCGGTCAGCCCGCCGCGGTAACGCTTGTCGATCTTTGTCTGCAACGAGTGGTAGTTCGAGTTGGCGTAAGTCGAGCCGTAGATGTTCAGGTTGCCGAACTGCGGGTAGGGCCGCAGCGCCTGCGCCACCGTTCCACGCGCGCCCCACAGTTGCGAGAAGCCCGCGAACGGCTCCACCACGCCAGCCTGGCGCGCCAGGTCCGAGTTGATGTTCGCACGCAGCACGTTGAGCGGTAGATTCGTGGCCGCGTCCGGAATCTGGTTGATGTTCTGGCTCTCGTAGAGGTGTGTGCCCTTGTTACCCACATAGGCGATGCTGACGCCGATGTCGTCGCGGAACTGCCGCTCGAGCATGATGTTCCACTGCGCCTTGGTCGGCAGCCGGTAGTCACTGCGCAGCACGACCGTGCCGTTCTGCCCGTTCGATTGCGTGGACGAGAAGTTCGGCGGATGTGCAAAGTCCTGCGGGAAGCCGTTGTCCCAGTTGAACGCCGGAGTTACGCCGTTGTTGCCCGAGGCAAAGCTCGCCGTGGTCGCGTAGCCGGTCTGCGGCAATCCGAGGCCTTGGTTGATGTAGTTCGAGTTGAAGATGCCGGCCGCGGCGCGAATCACCGTCTTCTCCTGCAGCTTGTAAGCGAAACCGAAGCGCGGCGCAGGGTTCACCCACAGCGTGTTGAGCAGGCGATTGCCGAACCCGGAATCGCCGCCGAAGATCAACGCGCCTGGCAAATTGCTGGCATCCGTGTTCGGGGTGTGCAGGTCGATGTAGGACAGCCGGCCCTTGGGGTCGCCGTGCGGCACGATGATCTCCCAGCGCAGGCCCATCTCGAGGGTCAGCTTCGGCGTCACACGGTAGGTGTCGTTGATGAACATGCCCCACACCGCGTAGCGACCATTGGCCTGGTCGGCGCGGAAGTACGAGCTTGCGCTGTTCACGTCGCCGAGCAGGAAGCTCGCCCATGCGTCGCCCGTGTTCCCGAACGACTGCGGATTGCCGGTGCCGTTGCGGATAAAGCGGAAGTCGCCCGCACCTGTGCCCTGACTGTCGTAGTCGTCATCGTGGCGCTGCACTTCGAAGCCTGCCTTGAGCTCGTGCTTGCCGCGAATCATCGTCAAGGTGTCGAGGAAGGTGTAGGTATCTGCCGTGTAGTTGCCCGCGATGTTGTCGCCGTAGCGTGTGTAGTTTTCCGTGTCGAACTGCACGGTCGGGAAGTTGTCGAACTGCAGCCCCATCAGGCCGAGCTTGCCGCCGTTTGGCTGTGTCCAACCCTGGTCGATGGCGAGGCTGTTGTTGGGGTTGTAGAACCGCGAAAAGCCGAAGCCTAGGCGGTTATACGTCGTTGGATTGATCGTGCTGTCGAGGTTGGAGTGGACCACCTTGGTTTGGACGACCTGATAGTTGTAGTTCATCAGCGCGGTCGTATCGCCCACCGGGATCAGCCGCGATGGACCAGGGCTCTTGATCGAAGGCCGCGAGGTGTAGCTGAAGGTCGTCGAGAAGCGATGATTGCTCGTGAAGTCGTGGTTGAACTTCATCGCGCTGTGCCGCTGCGTCGTCTTGGGGCTCGCCAGCGGCGCGATGGCGTTCTGCGTCACCCCGGGCAGGGTGGGTTTCGGGTGGTAGGGCAGCATTACCGACGTCACCCGGCTCCAGCGCGATTCGGGGATGAGTTGGTTCGCAAACGGCGTCCGCGAGTACGAGCCGTCGGCGTTCTGCGTGGTCGAAGCCGGGTCGTAGATCGTACGCGGCAACTCAGGAGAAGTCGCCTTCCTGCATCAGCGCGCTCGGAATGTTGTTCAGGCCCGTCAACTGGCCGCCACGTAGGTAGAACTCGTTGTAGGAGTAGAACCAGAACGTCTTGTTGCGCCCGTCGTAGACCTTCGGGATGTAGACGGGACCGCCACTGGTGACGCCCCACTCGTTCTGCCGCACCGGCGCCTTCTGCGAGTTGAAGAAACCGCGTGCATCGAGCTTGTCATTACGGAAGAACTCCCAGCCCGACCCATGCAGCTCATTCGTGCCGCTCTTGAGCGTGAAGCTGGTCACAGCTCCAAGCGCGTGCGAATACTCGGCCGAATAGTTGTTCGTGATCAGCTTGAATTCGCCGATCGAGTCCACCGGCGGGTTGACCTCGCCGTCGTTCGAGAGGTCGCCGCGGCTCAGCGAGATGCCGTCGTAGTAGGTTTGATCCTGGAATGATCCGCCGCCAGAGACGGACTTGTTCCACGTGCTCGTGCCGGAGACGCCGGGCGCGAGCTTGATGAAGCTCGAGGGATTGCGAATGCCGCCGCCCAGCGTCAGTGGTAGTTGCAGAAAGCGCTTCGACTCGACGACGAGACCGACGTCGGTCTTTTCCGTCTGGATCAGCGGGGCGGCCATGCCACTAACGGTGACCGTCTCAGTCACGGCGCCGAGCTCGAAGTTGATGTCGACCGTCGTGGTTTGGCTGATTTGCACCTGAACCTGAGAGCGTTCGTACGATTGGAAGCCTTCCGCCTGCGCACGCAACGCATAGAGGCCGATGGGCAGGTTGGGAAAGCGGTAGATGCCGCTTTCGTTGGACTGAGTGGCATGGCTGACGCCTGTTTCGGTGTGGGTCACCGTGATTTCCGCGCCAGGCACGGCGGCTCCACTCGAATCGAGCGTCAAGCCGGAGATGGAACCGCCCGCGGCCTGGCCGAATGCGGCCGTCGCGGACAATGCGAGCAACAGGAGTAGGCGGATATTTTTGAGAGGCACAGGGATTCCTCGCTTCATCCTCACGATTTCGCCGGGCGTGGGCGAAAACGGCAGAGTTTGTGATTCGAGAAAGTGTGCTTTACATCTGTGAAGCGGGCAATAGCTCTCGCGGGCGACACGGAGGACCTAAGAATGGGGAGCGACCGAAAAACACCTACTCATCTGTGTTTCGCTGCATGGCGGTTCCGCCTGCTCGTGTGCTCGGCCAAAGCAGCATCGATACACCTTGTTGCAGGCTCCCTCCATCCGGGCAAGACGGCGTAGCGAGAGAAGACATAAACTGAAGAAACCCCCGGCCCGAATTGGCCATGTTTCGCACCCGCATTTCTCAACTTATCGGAGTCCTTTTCTGGATTATCGGAGCAGGTTTGTTCGCGCCAACCAGCGCGTCAGCTCAACTCACCGGCTATGTGACCTGTCGCGCCACGGCCGCCGCACCCGCCGTTCGAGCGGAAGGCACGATGGAGCTCGTCGGCGACATCGTCTTGACCTGCGAAAGCTATAACGCATACGCACCAGCGGGATCCAGCCCGAAGGTCAACGTCTCCGTGTCGCGAAGGCCCGCGCCTCCTTCGAGCAATGCTCCAGCGAGAACCGCAACGGCCGAACAGCCGCTCCTCGATCTTGCCATCGTCGCACCTACAAGGCAGCAGCCACTCGATTACCGCCGCCTTGGCTCTTGCACGAAGCCTCCGGCTAATCGAACAACAGCGGGCGATTCTGGCGCTGCCCAAGGGCAAGTTGGACCGGACAAGGTAGGTCGATGACGCAGATCCGGCAATCGGTATCGCGACCTACAGTGAGTTAAGGAGCGCTTGCGCCAAGGCTCTCTCTCGTGATGCTCTGCATGACAGGGCGAGCAGTGTAGGACCCGGCTAAGCCCGGCGTGAAGAGGAACAGCGGATAGTTTTCGATCTTGATCGTGATCCTTTCTGCTGCCTCATCTCCGACACCATCGAGGGACACTGAGATCATCTCGGGCTTCAAGCCGAGCAGGCCGTTGCCAGAAGGATTGACGGGATCGGGCTCGTTGTAAAGCACGATGTTCCGAATTCGGCTGGCGTCGTACTCTTCGACAACGGCGAAACGCGACGCGGCCCGTAACCGCTCCACGAAGCCTTGCTGGCGGATCAGCAGGACGCCGATGTCGAAAAAGGCCAACAACGAGTACAGGACGATTGGAAGCGTGAGCGCAGCCTCGACGAGAGCGTTGCCTCTACGCGGAGATCGATGTCTGTTCATCATGGTCATGGCGGGATCCCTCAAGGTATGAGCGCACGCCCGAGAAACGGGAACGTGACGACAGGTTGAGAAGTGTTGAACTTAGTAAATATGAAGTCGTATTCGAAGTTGGTCACGGCTACGGTAACCATAATGGGCTCGGTTTCCGGAACGTAAGCGCTTGCCTGCACGTTCGCCAAAGTCAACCCCGGAACCAAAGATCGCGCATTCGGGCCAGGGTCCGGGTCTCCGTAGACCGCCATATTGCGAACCGCAGCCTTCCAGCCTGTCCCGTTTGGTAGATCATACGGGGCAAGAGAACCGTACCTGGCTGCGGAGCGCATAGCACTTTGCAGCGAGTTATAGGCGTAGAAGGCGTGTCCGAGGCCGAACAGACCGCCCATAGCCACAAAGACTACCGGGTAAATGAGAGCGAATTCGACGACGCTGTTTCCCTTCTGCCCGGCTAGCTGTCGCATCGCTCGGTCCTGAGGCCTCTCCGAAGCTGAGTTACACGTCCTCGGCTCTTCTGGCTCCTCCCGATCGAACCGCACAGAACGCCACAAGATGACGCCGGCCACCGCTAAACCGCACAACGCCGAGAGGTGCACCGACAATCCCGCCAGGAGAGCGAGAGCGAACACCAAGGCATAGCCGAAGGGGAAGAAGCAAGCGAACTCAGCGGAGCAGCTACCTCGTTCGCCACTCCTGGCCTCCAGCGGGCACTCGTCCTCTGATGAGCGAAACTCCGACTCCCAGCCCGTTGCGTACCCGCGGCAAATGCGAGACACGAGACCGACGGCGAGCAGCAATCCAGCTATGCTGACGCTGTACAAGCCCGCAGCCGTGGGTGAAACGCAGATGCATAGTGCGACGACGATCGTAACGCTCAACGTGATGAATACGCATAGCGCTTGCAGCGCGGATTCCCGTTCTACGCGCCGACCATCCAGAAAGTGGGTCTCCAGGAGTGAGACACCCGATTCGAAAAGAATTCTTAACATTGAGATTCTCCTTCTTTCCACAGCCCGTTCTCCTTAGTCGATTAGGCGTGTGTACGATACGCCAACATCCTCCGACGCGCCTTGTCGGTCGGAGCCAATCAGGCCCACGCCGACATATTCAGCGCAGCAGGGCTTGTTGTTGCCCGCACCGCATACTTCGTTGGCGGGCGGCAAGAAAAATGTCGCGAACTCGACCACAAAGGTCGCCGGAGTAGGAGTTATTCACTGGCATGTAGACTAACCGGGCGCCCGCTCCCCGTACCCCGAACGAGGTACTCCGCATACGTCGTGGACACGCTGTCCGTGTCGTATTCGATTCTCTCCTTGATGGCCCGAACCTCGCTTTCACGCTGTCCCGAGACACTCTCGATGGGCTCGCCTACCCGCATGACGCGACTCTGTGTTCCGTTCAAGATCGCCTGTCGGATAAAAGCCGCTCCGTTCGAGCCCTTGTCTCGTTTCGACCAATGTCGATGAAGCCACGCTCCGATCCGTTGTTCATCGGGAAGTCGATCGACATGTGGCGATCACCCTCACCACGTAGATGGGTCTCCCACGTGTCCTGGAGGAGGCCAACGAAATGTGTAGCGCCGACCCACCTCGTAGTTGAAAGGATCCTCTTTGCCCGTGAATGAATTGATCGTCGGCGGATGTCCGGAGAAGTGTGCGCGTTCGGTGAGTACGGAAACAAGCCCTGCGCAAAGCTTGTCTGGCGAATCTGACCGGCTCCAGCCTGCCAGTGACGGCGGCTTCTCTGTACTGAGCATTCTGCAGAAACGCCATTGGACCGCCGCCGGCAAGTTGAGCGGCTCTGGCGGTGGCGCCTTTCTGGACGGTGACGTCACTTGGTCCGAATAGTTCGAACACTGGTGCGAAATACAAGGGTACGGGACCCGCCACCACAACCTGCGCGAACCGCACTCCGGCTGGATCGGCGGGATACTGCTCCACGGCCGTGAGTACTTCGCAGAAGAGTACACGGAGGGATTGGAACGTCCTCCATACCAAACTTCACTTATTGGCCAGGTCAGGCCAACCTGACGAGCCCGATCGATCCCTTCGTCGGTCCCGTCAGTTCCGCATTCGCCGCCAATGTTGCCGCGTCGGCGTACGTCTGCAGCTCGTTCTTTGCGATGTACACGCGAGCCATGTCGACACACATCGCACAGAGAGCCAAGGCGATGACGCCGAGCGTCGTTACGCCAAGCACCATCCCGATTCCCTCTTCACCTCTGCATCGCTGCGTAATCTTGGATCTCATCACATTTTACTCCTCGAGCTTCTTCTGCTCACCTCAAGAATCAGCAATTTTGGCGATCAGAGAAATGGTACCGGGATCACTTTTGCTGGGTAACAACCCAGCTTATACGCCATCGATCCATCGTTCGGCCCTGGCAAGGGGGACCTAGGAAAATAATCCAAGGCAGTCAAACGCATCTCTCGGGAGGGAATTAATAACTTTTTCTTTTCAGCATCTTACGGGCTACAGAAACAGGTCCAACGTACTGCTAAGACCTGGGGAGATGTTCTAGGGTCAGGAACCCAGCGTCGGGCCAACGTCCTGGAGTTCTACCCTGTCAACGGACGAGCTGAGCCTGATGGCGAGGTATTCCAAACTGGCCAATTATCAGAATGAACCAGATTCCGTTGCAGCGATAGTTATGCCTTCACACAATACGGCCAGTATCAGAGACGCTATCGCCCTGCTCGCGGGAATGCGCGCGTTGAGTACGTAGATGGGGGTGTTCGAAGGGGAGGACCCGACAGCGGCGTGGGTTTCAAGAGCCGCCGTCGGGCGTCAATGGAGGGCAACTGCGGCCTTCATGGAGGAGATCCTCCTCTGGCCACACAGTCTAGTTGAGATGATGTTGTGCCATCAGGGCACTCAGGGGCATACACTTGGCAGCTCGCCAATCGCTTGCACCGATTGAGGGTGGAAGCCCAGGTAGATGCGATCAACGGATCGTTTCCCGTTCGGACGTGGTATTCGGTCACGGACGGCCTCGATGACTCTCTGACTCGCCAAGGGCGCCAGCGTT
This sequence comes from Bryobacterales bacterium, assembly GCA_041394905.1. Classification (GTDB taxonomy): domain Bacteria; phylum Acidobacteriota; class Terriglobia; order Bryobacterales; family UBA6623; genus RI-231. The sequence continues at coordinate 11,529 of JAWKHJ010000045.1, forward strand.
AGCTTGGATGGCCACACCACTCTCAGATTCAACGACGGGCTCCCTAAATGCTCGACGTATTCCTCGTCCGGCACCCAGCGCTGATCGACGTTGCGTTCCGATTTGAGGCCCGTGTAGACACCGTATCTCACCTCCATCTCCTTCAATTGCGGTACAGCGGAAAGGAGAACGTCCAGATTCATCCTTAGCCGCCGCGGATCCACGGGAGGCATCGCATTCAGATTTGGGCTTGATGCCACATCGTCGATTTGATATGAGTTGAGCCACACGGTGTCCGGGCCGTCCCTGTGGCTAACGACGAACAACTTGCTCGGTGCGATACACCCTAACGAAGGAAGATTGCGCCCGCGAACAACCACCATCTGTGAAGCACGGAGCCGCTGAAGCCGGGCGCTAGCCGCCCGGAGTCGATCGTCCTGGCGCCGATTGCCGAAGGACACGGCGCTACTGAGCAGTTGCTGGTTGCCAACTCCGGCCGCCAGAACCACGAAACGAGGCCGGAGCGTGACCGGGACACCGTCAGCCAGCGTCACCTCGACGGACTTGACTCCGCCATTGCGGATGTCAATTCTCTCGACGCATCCCGTCCGAATTGCGGGAAGGGCTCTTGCACTGAGAGCTTTAATTAGCGCTTCGCCGTTGAGCCAAGTCTCCTCGGTCTCAAACGCGCGACAGGCTGGCCCGTTTGCAAAGTCGCCCCCGCGGAAGATGTCCGGCAGATCAGCCGCATTGTACTGGAGACCACAAGCCCGCCAGGACTCCAGGTACCGCTGTGAAGCGTCAGAAGGCAATATCCACACCGGCTTCCGCGTCGGCTTCTCAATATCCGCCTCTCTGATTAGGTCCCTCCAAGCAGGCTGGGCTTCAGTGATCCGCTCGACCAGATGGCGGTTCTCGTACAAGTGTCCCCTATGCAAAAAGACGTGGGACTGAAGGGTCTGGCCTGATCCCAGCGGTCCGCTGGTGATGAGGCACGCTCGGTAGTTGCGGCGGATGAGGTCATTCAAGATCCACAGGCCCTGGACGCCCCCGCCAATCACGAGTGTGTCGATTTGTAGGCTCATTGCAACCTCCGTTCCGATCCGATCTCGCTGCTATTGATGTCGTCCGCCCTGCGCGACCGCCGGCGCCGACTCCGACGCGACGCGCCGGCCAGCCTGCGGCAGAGGGTTGCGGATGCCTGGGCAACGGAATGGATCATCCCGTTCTCCGTTCGATACGGACTTTGCGAGAGATGATCCACGTTGGCGCCCAAATGTCTGAGCGCGGCGAGCCAGCGCCTCTCGGGACACGGTTGGGCAAGCAGCTTCGGGGGTAGGATCAGGTGTGGCAAGCCTCCTCTCTGTAAGCCTGCACCGGCGATCGCGAAGAGCCTCCACAGCTCCCCTTCCATCTTTCCTGACGGCGGAGCCAGTAACGACCATACGGTATGGGACGGCCGAGACGAGGCTTCGAACGACCAGGTCACTCCACAATCGCCTTCCCGAGCTATTAATTCGAACTCTTGCATTAAGTTCTTCCACATTGGATCTCCTCCTGGGGTTTCACCCCATCTTCAGCATGTGGAATCCGAGTTCATCGCGATACGGTACATAAGAAGGCTTTCGGACTCCGCGATTGCACTCACACTTCCTGTCCGTATTGACGCCCGGATGAGAAAGGCGTTTCATTGCCTCGAATGACCATAGGTACTATTCAAATGTCCCAAATCATACGGTCCCGGTCTCGATGGCTTCAGATTGGCGAGATCGTTGACACGATGATGAGAAATCCGTCCCATACACTCCAATGGTCATCGGTACTATTCGAATGTGACTTAGTGAACCAGAGTATTTCGGATCGGCGGACCCCAAACGACTCCAGAATTTCGACCGATGAGAAGATTGTGGAGAATCCGAGCACTGAGTGAGACACTGACGGTTCGTGATGCCATCGAGGTGCTTTCGTTCACCTAGGTAGGGCTCCGAAGCCTTCCTCTTTGTCAGCGAGCTCCCTCTACCGGGCCTCGGGCGGTCTTCGACCGTCGCGGGTCCGATTCCAAGCCATAATCTGCGCGAGGGAACGGGGAATGGCAAGGGAGGCCTCTTCCCCGGGGTGCGCAAACGCCTCACGTCAGGGTGCGCTTTGGCTGCCGACGGGCTGAAGGTCGGACTCCTTGAAAAACGGGTGCCGCTCGGTCAACCCCTCCGGCCGCTCCAGTCCAGGCAGAGGTGGACGGACGCCGGGTGCAGCTTGTTCTGCTCGGTGGGAGGGCGGTCCAGGTAGGAGACCCGTCTGGAGCGGGGGCTGCCGGTCTATGGCCGTACCCGGAGATGCGTCTCTTAAATTACACGCACCGATTCGCCGGTGAGAAGGTCTCGTCGTGCTTTGGCGCGAACGATCCATCTTCATCCGACTGCGCCGCCATCGTTTGACAGAGGACGGCCGACGCGGCGGCAACGCTGGAAATCATGCCGCATTCGCTGCGGAGTCCCGTAGGCTCGAGATGAACCACGTTGATGCGAGCATGCCGCAGAGCGGCGCACCAGCGCCAAGCTGGAGTCGGTTCAGCCAAGAGCTTCGAAGGAAAGATCGAGTACGGGGCGCACCTAGACGGCAGACTTGCCCCCGCTTCAGTAAGCCGCTCCCAAAGAAGGACGCTCAATCGCGGCGTTGCTGCATCCGAGATCGACCAGCTGTTTCGGAAACCGTGAGAGGCGTCGAAAACCCATCTCGCATCAGCATCGCCCTCCTTTGCAAGGAGTTCGAAGGCCGCTTGAAGCCTCGACCATTTCTCCCGATAGCCGCTCATGTCTGTAGTGTGACGGACCGATTTCGGAGATGGAACGGTACTTCTTGGACAAACCGTGCACCAAGGCGACCCCTAGTGATACTCCGTCAGGAACCTGAACTCAGCCCACTGGCTCCTAGCGCAAAGCCTCCATCGGTACCATTCGGTGGGGCTGAGACGTACAAAACTCAGGCCAGCGAAACTCATCCTCGATCGAGAGCGTCCGGCCGCTTCTCGGCACTCCCGCGAGCGGATCCCGGTCCTCCAGATTCGCTGCTTGAGTGAAACGGAGCAACTCGTCCAATTACGACGCCATGCATTCCGGGGCCCGGACGAGGCAAGGAGCCCGGCGAAGAGGATGAGAGCACCGGCGCCCCAGGCGGAGGCGCCAATACCGTTAGCCGTCGGAAGGAAAGAGCGCCGGCGATGACCGAGGGCTTGCCCTACGCACCCGCGGCCCCTCGACCACATTTTTACGTCGCATCGACTGGAAATCCCGAGGCATTTTTGCTCACGCGGCTACGCCGCGCCGGCGCGATGTTTTCCGCGTCTCATGGACGAAAACTCACCGAGCCGGTTACGAAGGTACCACGACTCGAACCAGGAAATCGTAGTGCCATCGCCAGGAATTCCCTAGGGCGTAGCCACCCCCTCTAGGTGGAAGGGGCGAGCGCCATTCTGTTCTTCTGTACCATCGACGCTTACCAGCGCCAAGGGAGAAAATGACGATAACAGAAGACAAATGAGTGTAAAGAGGGACATCCATGTGGCGGAAACTGGCTGATGATTTCGACTTCCTTGCTAAGAATGGGGATGCAAACGTTCAGTGGACGTTTGACGCGAGGGCTGAAATCCGACATCAGTGGTCGCTTTACGCGACCCCCGGCGCCTGCGTCCCGAATAGCTTTTGGGATCTCTTCGCCACGGCCGGCTCACACCTACCAGCGGCGCGGGCGGGCCGCAAGATGTTCCCGCAAAGACTCCTTGCTGCGACGCCGACGCCCTTACGGTGGCTAGCAGCGCTGCGGTACTCCGGAATCAACCTCGACCACTCCGATGCATCCCGTCTTCGCTCAGACATCGGAGTCATCTATAGCGTCGCGGAGGCCTCCTCCAAGCTCTGCCGAAGACTCGCAAGGAAGGCGTGACCTAGTCGCGCATACACATCTGCTGGCGAAGGAAGCCATAGACCGATGCTGACCACGAACGACAACCTGCAACTCATGACGACGCGCTGCGAAGACGCCCCTCGGTCCGCCGCGGAAGATGCACGTTCGGAACATGCTGGTGGATCGACCCCAGTTCTGTCCCGCTCTGATCTAACCTTTGTGCTCGTTCTCCTGCTGACCATTGGCGCGTGGTTTTCTTCGTTTCCGCTGCTAGATTCGATCGAACCCGTCGATGTCGCGTTCGATCTTGCGGTCTTCGCCGCTTCCTGGCTCGGCCTCATATACGTCAAGAGGTTGCGTATACGGGCGATCGAGACCGGGTGGAAGTTCCTTATATGGGGGCACTTGCTCTGCCTATTGGACTGCTTCACGCAGGAACAAGGCGTATCGCCGATCGCCGTTTCGACCGCGATCTTTGCGTCCGAGTCCGCCACTATCACGGCTGTCTTGTGGGGACTACATGTCTACATCAACGATCGACGGCGAGCCCTACGAGCCTTACGCTGCGTCATGACGCATTGGCAGCGATCCGAGAGTCGTTACGGCAAGCTCGTCAACTCGATCGACGGAATTATCTGGGAGGCCGATCCGGAGACCTTCGAGTTCCTGTTTGTGAGCCGCAAGGCGGAGGCGATGCTCGGGTACCAACTTTCTCGCTGGCTTGAGGAGCCAACCTTCTGGAGGGACCATGTCGCGCCTGAGGACCGTGAATGGGTAACGCTCTTCCGGCTCGATGAGACGAGGAGGAGACTCCCGCACGAGCTTGAGTATCGCATGGTGGCAGCCGATGGCAGAATCATCTGGGTTCGCGAGATCGTGAACTTCATTGAAGGGCCCGATGGAGAGATGCGCCTGTGTGGCGTCATCATCGAGATTGAAGCGGCCATGGAAGTAGAACGGGCGCTCCGATCGAAGGCGCTACGCGATGACTTAACCGGACTATCAAGCCGACCTGCCTTCCTGGAGGCGCTACAGGAACTTGATGAGCATGAAGACGCTCACTATAGCGTGATGTTTCTAGATCTCGATCGATTCAAGCTAATCAACGACACGCTCGGGCATTCTGTTGGCGACAAAGTATTGACCCAAGTGGCTGTTCGGATCGCGCGTGCGGTTAATGGTCTGGGGGATGTGGCGCGAATCGGAGGAGATGAATTTGCCGTGCTTCTGACACAGTTTCATGATGAGCAGGAGCTGTGGAAGCTAGCTTCGTCGATCCACCAGGAGATGGAAGCGCCGATTCTCGTCGATCGACACCGCCTCACCTTATCGCTGAGCATCGGAATCGCAACAGGAGCCGGAAGCGACTGCCGCTCCGAGGCGGTACTGAGTAACGCAGACATTGCGATGTATAGGGCGAAGAGATCATCGCTTGGTTCGACGAGCGTGTTCGACTCTGAGATGAGGCTTGCGATGGCATCGGCCATGGAACTAGAGAATCAGCTTCTGACGGCGCTGGATCGGCAGGAGTTCGAGGTTCACTATCAACCCGTTGTCGATCTTGAGGAGGGAGTGATCGTGGCGTTCGAAGCGCTTGTTCGCTGGCGGCACCCCGAGCGCGGCCTCCTAACTGCGGGACAGTTTCTACCTCAGGCCGAGGAACGGAAACTCAGTGCCATGATCGGCTGGTGGGTGGTTCGCAATGCGTTTACTCAATCCGAGATCTGGGCCCGCACTCTGTCGACCGCTCCGCTGGTATCCGTAAACATCAGCAAAAGCGAGTTCAGTCAATCCAATCTTCTGAGCGAGATGAGACGGATCATATCCGAGACGGGCGCTGACCCAACCAAACTGATCCTCGAGATAACCGAGGATGTCGTCAGCTGCGACGATGCTGACCAGAAGCTGGACGAGCTTCATCGAATGGGTTTCATCCTCGCCCTTGATGATTTCGGAGTTGGCTGCTCGTCACTGAGCCGGTTGCTGAACATGCCGGTACAGATAATCAAGCTCGACCGCCGATTCGTCCCGACGGACTGGGACAGACGCGAGGAGGCGCTATTTCGTACGGTCCTAGCAATTGGCAGAGATCTGAGCATGTCGGTAATAGCCGAAGGAATCGAGACAGAGGATCAGCACCGGCGGCTAAGATGTCTAGGCTGCAGGACGGGTCAAGGGTATCTATTCAGCCCTGCAGTTCCGGCCGAAGCAGCGGCCGCAATGCTCGCGTCCTACGAAGAAGGCGCAGTCGGCTGGGCCCTGAATTTGGCGGGGGCATCGACATTGACCCTTCCCATATAGTTTTCCGATTCGGTCACAGCAAGGATCACGGCAAGGCTTGGGTCCTTCAGTTCGGTCGCAGCCCCTCGTGCCCTTCGCAACGTTCCGGATGAGCATTCATTTGCGTCCCCGCAGGCAGTGCACTAGGCTAACGACAGTGCTGGATCCAGTCGGAGTGCGGCCCTCAAATGTCTGATCAAGGTAGCTTCCGATCGCGTAAGGCGCGCTTCAGACTGCTGGAGCGGCTTGAGACCCGCTTGGACGATCTACCTGTCTTGGCTGCGGTTGGCGAGCGCGTCGTTTCGCTCGACGCTCAGAGTAGTTCTATAGATGAGGAACTCGAAGAGCTGGCGCGCCTTGATCCGCCTCTAAGCTTTCGCTTGGTCCACCTGTCTAGCGAGGCCGTTCCAAAGACCATAGGTGGAGCTCTCGCGAATTTGGGCGCCGGTAAGCTGGCGAGGGAGGTCGTCAACCTACGAGGCTCGGCCCAGTTCGATCCGAAGACCGCGGGCGAGCGAAACCTGTGGATACATGCATTGCAAGTTGCTGGCTTGGCCAAGACGACGGCGGAGTTGTATCCAGACGCGAACGTCGATCCCGATGAGGCGTACCTTCTAGGTCTACTGCACGATATTGGGCATTTTGTGATGCTGCATCAGTCGCCGTGGGAGTTTGGCCAAGTGAGCGAGCGGGAGTGGACAAGCGGCCGGGATGTAATCAAATCCGAGGTTGAGGTATGCGGAATCGACCACGCCGAGCTAGGCTGGCGCGCATCGATGCAGTGGGCCGTTCCTGAGTCCATCGCGAGCCTTATCGGAGAGCATCACACTTTCAAGACAAATATCGCCCCTGAGTACGAAGTCTTGATGACGATCTTACGATTGGCTGATGTGACTAGCTTTGTGATGCTGAACGAGCCAAGCTGGACTTCGCGGCCCCTGCCCGAAATACTTGTCGGGATTCGCCAGAACATGGATCTCGTGGGCGGCGTTCCGTTTCCGCTTGACGTGGAGCGCTTCGCGGGCCAGGTGCGTTACGTAGAGCAGGCGGCCGCAAGGGCACTCGATTCGATGGTCCCAAAGAGGAATTCACCCGAGATGCCGTCGTAGCTGGTACAAACTGTTTGAGATAGCCGACCCACCGTTGCGCGCTCATGCACGCTTTGGTCAAGGAGCCAGAAGCGGCGGAATCAGCCCGCAGATCCTTTCGTTTCCTCCGGCAGCCCTCACGGCGTTCCCGCGCCATGCTTTCTCCAGGCCAGTCCGGGATGCCAAATCACGCTAGGCGTCAGCGACCGCGGCCCGACCTTCTCGTGACAAAACCTCTGGCAGCGCTGTTCGCAGAAGGCGTCGAAACCCCTTCCCATCGGCATGACGCCAGCCTAACCCAGAACATCCCGCCGTCGACATGGTCTTTCCATGCCGCCTCCTAGAGCACGCTTTCGAACCTCCACAGGAGCATAGCGCTGTGGTCGCCCGAGTTGATGCCCGCCGTTACCGGGTCCAATCGAAAGGTAAGATCGACGCTTCCCGAACTTGGATCGGGGGAGCTTCGATAGACTTCGGTGAAAACGGAACCGCTAAGCGTGCCGGAATAGCCGCTGCCGCCGCTGGCGCCGCCGGCCGTCCAGGAAACGTTCGAAATCGAGATGGCCGAACCGGACGGAGGGGAAAAGGTCGTCGAGTCTGCCATGACGGAGATGCTGAGGCTCATACCCGGGCTCAAGGATGCGCTGCTGAAGCTGACCGTAATCGAGCTCGGGCTGGCGGAGGAGCCTCTGCGAAACGTCGCTGACTCCGAAAGTCACGAAGGTTGGCGTGATCACGGAAACGCTTTCTTGGCCCGGGGCGGACGCGGCTAGGCAAAATAGAAGCGCTACAAGATTCAAAGGAAAGGATCGGCGCGTTAGATATCGAATCGGCATCTCGGTCACTCCTCATCCAAAGTCTGAAAGACCACGCTGCGTTGGATCTCCTGCAAAGTGAAGACGGTGGGGTCCACGCGCTTGCCGGGCTCAACTTCAACGAAGGTCTCGGTTTTCGAGTTGGGCGCCATACCTTCCGGAATCGTCTCGAGCCCAAGCGCGAGTCGGTGGCGGCCGGGCGGGACGTTGTGGAACAGGAAGAGCCCGCCTTCCCGAGTGGCTGTGACGCGTCCGTCCAGGTAGACCGCGACGTCGGCGACCCCGCTCTCGGCGTCGCAAGCGTCGCGGGCCCATGTACCGCGCAAACGCGGCCGGCGACGGTGTTGAGAGGGATCACGGTCCAATCGGAGGTTTCGGCGGTGCGACGGCCGGTCTGGACCATCCGTGGCGGCTCGGTGACGACGTAGTTCGCGGGAATGGACTTGTCGTCGACGGAGAGCGCGTATTCGCCCTCCGGCACGTAACGGAATTGATAGCGTCCTTCGGCATCCGTGATGGTGGCATATGGACCGAGGCGGACCAGCACCCCTTGTAGCGCATAGCCCAGTGCATCCGACACGACTCCGTCGACGTCGCCGCCGACCGCGGGCGTGGGGATCTTGAAGCGGCGCCGTACGAGGATTTTGAAACGCTCGTCCTCGAGGTCGAGCTCGATGGATTGATACGGAGAGAGATTGCCGTATTCGAGGACGAGCGCCCAATCCGCGTTGATCTCGCGGATGAAGCGAGCGCGGTGTTGGCTGGGAGTGGTGGCGTCGGGCAGCACGCTGATGGTCTCGAGCGAGGCCTTGCGCGAAAAGCGGTAGAGTCCGGTAATTTGCTGCCACTGGTCGATGGCGCCGTCGCGCCGCCAACGGCTGGCGGTCTGCATGCTCAGGCTGAGCCGCTTGCCGGCGGAATAAGTTGCGCCGCCGAAGAATTCGTGTTGGCGGAAGCCGAAGAATCCAAAGTTTTCCGAGCGGGACGCCAAGTCGGTGTCGCGGTGCTGATAGCGGGCGAAAATGCGCAACTTGCCGACAGGCAGGCTCACAGAAAGCGCATTCACGGCATTGCGATTCGTCGTGGAGTGCGAGCGCGTGCGCTGGAGCGTCACGTTCACTCCCCGCGGCAGAGGGACGCGGAGGCCAAAGTCGAGCCACTCCTGCTCGGCGCCGACCTGAATCGAATGGGTATAGCCGGCGAACAGCGAAGCGCGTTTCCACACGGCAAGCGAGCCATAGATGCCTCGGCTGCGGTTTTCGTTCGGCACGAGCCGGTAGTACGGCATTACGCTAACGCGCTTGGTTCGCAGACGCGGCCGGAACATGTAGGACCCGTCCGAAGCGACCTCGCCACCGACTGCGAGCCAAGGGCGGAGGCGCAGGTAGTCGGTCACCGCGAGCACGTTGCGCGCCTCGCCGCGGCGCTGCGTGCGTTCATAGTAGGAGAGCGTGGGCGCATGCCAGTCCGAGGACTGCCATATAAACCGGCCGCCGCGTCCCCAACCCCAAATATCGCTGACCAAGTCGCCGCCTTGGGCGGTCCAACGCGAGTCCGGCGAGGCGACCGTGAAGCGCCCCGCGCGCATCTCGAATCCTTCGGGGCCCATCGTCGACTGGGACCAAAAGTCCATGCGGTAGCCGGCGACCCGGCCGCTTCCTTGAGCGTCGGTTCCCCAGTCGGCCCCCTGAACGTAGCCCTGCCCCAGCGTCAACCCAAAAGTGTCTCGTGCGGCAGGAACGCGGACTTCGCGCTTGAGCGCCGCCAGCTGACCCTTGTCTGGACCGTAGATTCGCTCCTGCGCTTCCTTTTCTTCGTCGGTTTTCTCGATTGTCAGCGGCTCCCAGCCGGGCTCCAGTCGCGGCAGCGGGCCCCTCTGGGGTTCAGGCGGCAGCGCCGCGGCGGCGAACAGCCCCTGGGACCGACCCTCGTTTGTGAACGAAGAGGCGTCGCCGAGGTCTCGCCGAGGGCGCCCTTCGCCAGCCACGCTCGAGACAGCGCCGCCGGACCGGGCAATCTTGAAATTCGCCGCGTCGCTGAGAACCGAGAAGTTGACCGGGCGGAGGCCGTTGCGTTCCATGAGAGCGACCGCCTCTTTGAGGCCGAGCCCGTCGACCAAGACTACTGGTTGAGGCTCGGCAAGCGCCGCGACGTGCGTGGCAAGGGCCACCGCCACGACGAGGCTAGTCCTCCAGAGCCGCGCGCTGGGATGCGCTCTCACGGTTCACCTCAACGACTCGCTGCACGCCGATGTAGGCGTCGAGTCCGACATCCAGAATCACGCGCACGAGATAGCGCCCGGTCGGCAGGGCGTCGCGATCCGGTAGCGCGGTCGACAGCAACGCCCGCGGCGCAGGGTCGAGAACAACAGTCCGTCTCGAGATGAGGGCTTCGGCGATCTTTTCCTGGGAATCCGGCGAAAGGAACTCGACCCGGCCTTCGACGCCGAGTGGGGAGTTCCCCGTGTTCAGGACTGCGACTTCCGCGCGATCCTCGTGAATCTGGACGTCTTGGATGCGCGCCGATCTCTCCACCGGATCGAGATAGACGAAGATTCCAACCGAGATTGACGTCAGGAACCGGACAGCCACTCCCTGGGGCCGCTGAGTCGGGTCCGGACGTTCGTTGAGCGTAAGCACGCACCAATAGCCGCCCGGCTCGGCTTCGGGCGGGACGGAGAGAGAGATCTTGACCTCCAACGGCTCGCTCGGCAAGACCAAGGATTCCACCGGGTTTAGCGACACCCAACGGGAACAGGACCGGTCCACTTTGCCAGGCTCGAGGTAGAACGACTGCTTGCCGTCCTCGCTCGGGAGCCAGTCTTCCGTCTTCGCTTCGAAGAACGCGCTTCGCTGGCCTTTCGCAGTGGTCAGACGAAAATTCCTGACCGAAACTTGTCCCGGACGGCCGAAGATGCGGATGGGTTCGAAGGTGGCGGTGAACTTGAGCCCTGAATCAGGATCGGCCGCGATGACCGGGATGAAGTGGGAGGAGGCCAGCGCCGCCGCCACGATCATGATGAATGTTTGCCGTCTCAACATGGGATTCGCTCCGATCAAAGCGGGCGGGCCGAACGAGCCGACCCAGCCCACTCTTTATGACCGCACGGGCGTCGCACACCCGCGAGCTAGCATCAGATGGATTCGAACTTCCAGGTGACGGCGAGCGTGTGGTCGCCCGACCGTTTCACGGCGGTGTTGGCGCCCAGCGTGAAGACGAGCCCGGTCGTGCTGCACGACGCGGTGTCCGCGGCGCAGGTCGCCACTTCGCCGTAGGCCGAATCGCTGAGAGTGCCCGAGGCGCCGGAGGCGCTGGTCCACGTGGCGGCGTTCCACGTTACGTCGCCGGCCGACCACGTCGAAGCGAGAGCCACGGGCGGCGTGAACGCAGCCGCATTCGCTTGGATGGAAACCTTCAACTGCTTGGAAGCGGTGGCCAAGACGATGTTGTCGATCGAGACGCTGGCAGCCGACGCGGCCGTGCTGCCCGAGATGTCGGTGACGTTGAACGTGACGCCGGCTGGGACGCTCACTTGAGCTTGCTCACTGACGCTGGCGGTGAGCGTGGTGGACTGGCTGGTATCGGGCAGCGTGACCGTCGTCTGAGCGGACAGCATCCCGATTGAGAAGACCGCGGACAGTGCACTGACGGCGATCGCACGGGCATCGAAAAACCTTCGCATATTCATTACTCTTTCTCCTTGTTGGCGTGTATATTCGCCATGTGTCGATTGACAATTCCAGAGTATTTCCGAATGCCGTTGCGGGTCGATGGTACAAAACTCCACTTCTTCACTCGACTGAGCGACGTAGAAGCCCGATCGACTGACTTAGACGCGACAGTACATCCGTTCCCCCATCCCGACCAATCGCCAGCGCGGCCAGCAGCGCGTTGCTGTCTCCTTCCGCCGCATCGTCATGCACGACGGCTGCTCAGGCAGCCTCGCCCTCGGCGCCGGTGTCATCCCCGGTTAGCGCCGCGCCCCATGAACAGTTATGGCTCGCCCGCTGCGCACCTTCGTCGCGTGGACCAACTTGGGGGCCGGTCAGGCCGGAGCATCAATTCGGACCGCAAGTACAGTTGCGGTTGCGAACAGCAGCACACCGGTGATCGTGAGTGTTGACAGGCCGGAATATCGGAGATGC
>JAWKHJ010000046.1:0-18297 GCA_041394905.1 Bryobacterales bacterium
CTTGTGGTGCTTGCTGTCAACCGTGGTGAGCACGGAGAGCGCGATGTCGAAGTCGGTGTAGACGTGGTCGTCGGTCTTGCCGCCCACCTTGTTGTACTTCGAATCCATGAAGACGTACGAGCCGCACTCGAGCTCGGTGAGCCCAAGCTCGTGGTCGATGTTGTACGTGCCCGTCGAGCCGCCTGTGACGATGTCGATCGGCAGGCCGGCCTTCTTCGCCAGCGCGACGGTCTCTTGCACGCCCGAGAGGTCCGTGGCCGACTTCTGTTTGCGCGCTTCCCAGCCATGGGTATGCGAAGCGCCGCCCGAATAGGCCATGAAGCCTTCGAACTGGATGTTCTTCGCCTTGTCGATCATCTGCGCCAGCTCGAGCGCCGGTTGGCCGTTGGCGATGCCTTGGCGCGTCAGCCCGGCGAACACCGCCGCCGCCACCCGCGCCTTCACCGTCGCCGCTGCGGCGGCTTCGTCCACTTGATCGACCACGGTCGGGTCGTCGATCACGAACATGAACGTCGGGTCGCGCTTCGTCAGCGCGATCGCGCGCACCAAGTTATTCGTGCTGGCCGGCTGCTTCGTCCACAGCACGCCTTTGATGCCGGCGTCGGACATCAGCTCCGATTCGGCGATCGTGGCCGTGGTTAGTCCGATGGCGCCCAGCGCGATCTGGCGCTTGGCCACGTCCACGCTCTTGTGGACCTTCACGTGAGGACGCAGGTTGATGCCCGTCGCCTTCGCGCTGTTGGCCATGTGGTTCAGGTTCTTCTCGAACAGGTCGATGTCGACCACCATGCAGGGCGTCGGCAGCACGTCTTTGGTCATGCCGCGGAAGTCCTTCTTGGCGATGCGTTGTTCGAACTCCGAGTAGGGGTACGACTTGGCGTCGGAGCGCGCGGCCGATGCGGCGGCGCTCATGGCGAGGCCGGCGGCCCCGGCGGCGAGAAATTGGCGGCGGGAGGTCATGGGTCTATCTCCTTGAATGCTCGAGTTTCTATTGCGGCTTACGCCCGCGACCCGGAGGACGTGCTGATGGCAAGATTCTAGCGCCAATCGGGCTGCAATGGGAAAGGGAGCCTCGGAATTCAGAGGCGGGACTCGATGGTTTGGCGCGCCGACGGAAGGTAGCGCAGCGCGTTTTCGTAGTAGATCTTGCGAATGACCTCGTCCGGCAGGTAGGCGCCGTGGATCGCCCAGCGGCCCTGCAGCGGCGCTCCCAAAGGCGAGAGCATCTGCGCTGGATGGTTGAAGTACTCGTCGTCGGTTTCGAAGTAGCGCCAGTGCGGCGTCCAGAACTGCTCGACCTCGCGGCCGGGGTTGCCGTCGGTGCCGAACAGGATGCGGTCCTGATACTTGATCAGGAACTTACGCCCGGAGAAAGGTTGGCGGCCAAGGTCCTGAATGCGCGCCGAGACCTCCATGTCGGAGTTCGGATACTTGTCGAGCATTCTCGAGACGCGCTCGAGATCGAAGCCCATCATGGCGATGTGAGCGTGGACGAAGTGCGTGTCGGGGTGCTTGTCGAGCATGCGCTCACGAGCGGCGAAGATCTCTTCGATGCTCGGAAAGCCGCCGCCGTAGTAATTGCCCTCGACATCCGAGCGCCACTGGCCGGCCTCCCAACGTTCGTTCTTTGGGCCGATCGGCTGGAAGCGCGCAACCGAATCGCTGACGTGGATCATGACCGGCTTGTCGTATTTGGCGCAGGTCTCCCAAATGGGGTCCAGCCGCGTATCGTCGCATTGGATGTAGCTTCCGTCCGTGTTCTGAATTTCGAGTCCCAGGCGCTTGCTGATCTTCAGGCCGGCCGCGCCGGCGCGGAAGCAGCGGTCGAGCTCGGCGGCGGCTTTCTCGGACCAGCCCGGTTCGTTGATGCCTTCCCAATCGACGCGCGCGAATTGCTGGAAGCGGTCGCGTACAGCGGCGGATGCGGCCATGTGCTGGTCAAAGGTTTCGCCAAACCCGCCGTCCATGTTGCAGATCACGCCGACGCCGGCCTGGTCCATCACCTCGACCATCCGGGCGTAATCCTCGGGAGTCTTCAGTCTGCCGCCGTGGAAGTGAAAGTCGACTGCCGGGTACTTTGCTTTCTCGATAGGCGTGCGCTTGACGAGCAGCACGCTGTCGGGCATCGGGCCCTGCTCGGGAGCCGGCTTGAAGTCGGGGTGGTTGGGAAACTGGGGCGTATCCGATGCCTGCTCGGGTGCTGTGGAGGGCGCACAAGCGAGGGTCAGGAGGAGGACGGCAAGCAGCAGGCGATGCATAGTTGAGACTCCGATGCAGCGACCAGTCTAGCTCGTATCCGGCGCATCATCGCGCGGGCCCGGGCGCTAAGTCGACGATCTCTCCGATCAGCTTGCGCTCCTGCTCGCTGAAGCGCGAGGTCATCATCTCGGACTCCAAAGCCCCGCCCCGATTCGAGTGCGGCGGCCCGGTCCGCAAGCGAGATGCCGCGAAGGCGCCCCACCGCACGCGTCATCATCTGACGGCGGGCGGCAGGGAGCTTGGACCACTCTCCATAAAGCTCGCGCGCCCGCTCCCTCTTCTCCGGGGGCAGCCGGCTGAACAGGTGGTAGCGCTCGAGCAGCGCCGCACGCTCCTCGGGGTTCATCTTGTCGATCTGCTGCACGCGATCGAGAATCCTGCGACGCTGCGCCGGGGGCAGACGCTGGAAGCGTGGACTGTTGGCCAGCATCTCGCGGCGTCGCTCGGGGGGCATCTCCACCAGCCGCATCAGGAAGTCCTCGGCCGACGGTGGGCCGCGACGGGCGGCCTTGCGTGGCACGATGCTCTTCTTCGCTGCACGCGGGGCCTGTGCCGAGGCGGGCGGGATCGCGGCGAGCGCGAAGCCCGCTACAAGCGCCAACATTGCCCGCCGCAGCACTCCTCTCTAGCTCCTATCCGGCGCGAGCGCGTCGAAGTCCATCAACATTTCCATGTCGTCGAGCGCGCGGTCGAGCTCCTGCATGTACTGCGCGTCGTCCACGCTCAACGATGCTTTCGTCACCGCAGATTGCGGTTCCGGCTGCTCAGCGGGGCCAAGAAACACCATCGCCGCGATTGCCGCTGCGGCCGCACAGCTCACCCAAGCCGCCCGCGGCCAGCTCAGCCATGACGCCAGCGCCTGCGTCCACGAAGGACGCGCCTTCTCGGCTTCGATCCGCGCCCAGAGCTTGCGGTCGAACCCCGTCGATGGCTCCACGTCGTCCGCCCAGCCGTCCATTGCGGCAAACAAGGCTTGCTGCTCGACGTGCAAGGCGCACAGCTCCTCGTCGCGCTCGAGCCACGACTCGAACGCGCGCTGCTCGTCCTCCGTCAGCGGAGCGGCGAGCGGGTCATGGATCCGGTCGAGCGCTTCGTCTCGGGTCATCACAGTCACCTCATGCCTCCGGGCCCTTCTTTGCGCCCCGGCCCAGCGGCGCCAGCTCCGTCCGCAGTCTCTCATAGGCGCGGAACAGAAGCGATTTCACCGCTGAAACGGAGCAGTCGAGGGCTCCAGCTATCCGCTGGTAGTCCAGCTCTTCGTATTTGTGCATCAGCACGGCGGCGCGCTGCTTTTCGGGCAAGCTCTCGACCGCTCGGCGCACGGCGGAGAGCCCGGCCTGGGCCAACAGCTCCTGCTCGCGCGTCGCGCGTCCGTCGACCGCCTCGAGCTTGGGCGCCTCGCCGCCGACTCCGGAGTCGTCCAGGCTGCGCTGGTTGCGTTCCGGTTTCCGGTCCCGAATCGAGTTCAGCGCCAGCCGCGTCGCGATGCGGTAGAGCCAAGTGGTGAACTTCGCGGTCGGCTCATAGCCGTCGCGTGCGCGGTAAACCCGCAAAAACACCTCTTGCGCCAGCTCTTCGGCCACGCCCTGGTTGCCGTCATGCGGGTCAGGTAGCGGATGACCGGAGTCCGATGACGGATCAGCAGCAGCTCGAAGCTCTGCACGTCTCCGTCGCGAACTTGGAGCATCAGTTGCGCATCAGGCTCCAACGCCAACTCGACTCCCACGAAGGTTGTAACACGGCCTAGGCGGGAAAGTTGCGGTGCGCGGCCTCGTGCTAAATTTGGGACCGATGCGTTTTGCCCTTTTCCTTTTGGCGCTGCCCTGGCGGCCCAAACGCTCACCGTCGAGGAATGGACCCCTCGTTCGACTCTGGTCGTCGAGGAACATCTCGTTCCTCGGGCGAAGTTCCCTGTCATCGACGTCCACAGCCACCACCGTTCCAACATCGCCCGAACGGCTCAAACAAATCCTGAGCGAAATGGACGCGCTCAACCTGGGCGTCCTGGTGAACCTGAGCGGCGGCTCCGGTCGCGGCTGCGCGAGACGGTCGATACCTTCCGCAAGGCCTACCCCAAGCGCTTTGCCGTGTTCGCCAACCTGGATTTTTCCGGCATCGACGCGCCGGATTGGGGGCAAAAGGCCGCCGCGCAGCTGGCCGCGGATGTGAAGTACGGCAGCCCAAGGGCTCAAGTTCTTCAAGAACTTCGGCATGGATGTCGACTACGCCGGCGGCAAGCGCGTCCACGTGGACGACCCCAAGCTCGACCCCGTCTTCGAGGTCTGCGCGCGCGAAGGCATCCCGTGCTGATCCACGTCGCCGAGCCGGCGCAGTTCTTCGAGCCGTTCGACAAGTACAACGAGCGCTGGCTCGAGCTCAAGCTGCGTCCTGGGCGCAAGCGGCCGCCCGAGCCCAGCTTCGAGACGCTGATCGCCGAGCGCGACCGTCTCGTCAAGCGCCACCGAAGGTCAACTTCATCTACGCTCACATGGGCTGGCACGGCAACGATCTGAAGCGCCTGGGCAAACTCTTCGACGAAAACCCGAATCTCTACGTCGACGTCGCCGCGGTTCTCTACGAGCTCGGACGCGTGCCTGTCACCGGACGCGAGTTCATGATCAAGTACGCCGACCGTGTGTTGTTCGGTAAGGACACCTACACGCCGAGCGAATATCCCTACTACTGGCGGGTGTTCGAGACCAAAGACGAGTATTTCGACTACTACCGCCGCTACCACGCGCACTGGCAGCTCTACGGTTTAGACCTGCCGGACGACGTGCTCAAAAAGCTCTACTATAAGAACGCGTTGCGGCTGATCCCCGGGATCGACGCAAGCATTTTCCCAGAGTAGAGCGGATGCTTCGGTTGGCAGTCTGGACGGTCGGTCGCGCGACGGCGGTAGCGCTGTTCGCGGCGGGTGCGCTCTCTGCGCAAACCCACTACACGATCGACTTGGCCGAGGCCGCTGCCGGCTGGCTGACCGTGAGTCTAGACGCCCCGTGCCCGGGCAAGGCCTGCGAGTTCCAGATGCCGGTATGGAGCGCCACCTACCAAGTGCGCGACTTCTCGCAGTACATCGCCCGCCTCGAGTCGCCCGACGCGAAGAGCATTCGCAAGGTCGCCCCGTCGCGCTGGCGCGTCGAGGGGCCCGCGTCGGGCCGCGTCCATCTGCGCTATCGCGTCCTTACCGACCGCTCCGGGCCGTTCGGCGCCTATGCGGACTCTGAGCAGGTGACCTTGAATCTAGCCCAGGTGTTGGCCTTTCCGGTTGCAGCGCGCGGTGAGGCCTGCACGCTCGAGTTTTTGAACAAGCCGGAGCAACTGGAGGAAGCTCTAGCATTGCCGCACACGCCGGGCGGCTACGCCGCGCCCAGCTTCGACCGGCTCGTCGACACGCCTGTGCACTTGGCGCAGTTTGACGAGACCACCTTCCAGATCGAGGGCAAAAGCATCCGTATCGTCGCGTCCGGCGCACCGGGCGGCTTGTCCTTGTCGTCGCTCGAATCTACGGCCAAGCGCCTGTTCGAAGCAGCGCACCGACTGATGGGTGAATTGCCCTTTGACACCTATACCATCGTCTACGTCTTCAGCGAAGAAGATGGCGGGGGCATGGAGTTTCGCAATGGAACGCTGATCTTTGCGCCGGTGGATTGCCGCAATTGCGGTCTGCCGGCATTGACGGCGCACGAGATCTTCCATCTCTGGAACGTCAAGCGGATCCGGCCCGCGTCGATGGAGCCGGTCGACTATGCACGCTCCAACCCGACGCCCTCGCTGTGGTTTGCCGAAGGCGTCACTTCGACCTACGCGCAGTACCTGCTCCTGATGGCGCGGCAACAATCCAGCTCCGAGTTCCTGACGCATCTCGAGCGCCTCATCAACGAATACGAATCGCGCCAGGCTTCGAACACCCAGTCCGCCGAGGAGTCTTCCATCGACGCCTGGCTCGAGCGCTACCCGGCCTACGGGCGCGCCGACCGCTCGGTCTCCTACTACCTCAAGGGCGAGCTGATTGGGCATTTGCTCGACTTGGCGCTGCGCGAGCGCAGCGCGAACCGCCACAGCCTCGACGACGTGTTGCGCCGCTTGAACGAGGATTACGCCAAGCGCGGACGCTTCTTCGAGGACTCCGCAGCGCTCGAGCGCATCTGCGAAGAGCTCACCGGCGCCGACTTCGGCCCGATCTTCGATGACCTGGTCCGGACCGCGAAACCCATCGCTTGGGACGACTATCTGCTCGCCGCCGGTTACCGCCTCAGCTCCTCCGAGACCGAGCGAGCGGACCTGGGCATGACGCTCAGCAGCCCTCCGGGAGAGGGTGTGTTGGTCTCGGCGATCTGGCCCGGTGGCCCAGCCGAGCGCTCAGGCCTGCGCGCCGAAGACCGCGTGCTGCGTGTAGACGGCCGCCGCGTGACGGGCGGAGCGTACGAGGTGCAGCGGCGGCTGGAACGCATGTTGGACCGCCCGGTGGAGCTGCTTGTCGACCGCCGCGGCCTCCAACGCGTGGTCTCGTTCATGCCGGCGCTCGCGCACGACCAAACGTACCGCATTGTTGAGGTAGAGAACCCGACCCGCGAGCAGATGGCGTTGCGCCGAGGCTGGTTCGAGCGCACGGTCCAGGACAGGGACCGTTCGTCGGATTCCGAGTAAAGCGGGTCGATCTTTACGGCGGCCGCCCTATAATAAGCTTTTCCCGAGACCATGCCCACGGACGAAGCAGCCGGACCCATCGCCTCCCTCGTGGAAGCTGCGCGCCGGCGTCTGCTCACGCAATACGGCGTCCGCGACGCCTTCTGGGCCGCCGCCATCGCGCTACGCAGGGC
Source organism: Bryobacterales bacterium (assembly GCA_041394905.1). Lineage (GTDB taxonomy): Bacteria > Acidobacteriota > Terriglobia > Bryobacterales > UBA6623 > RI-231. The sequence goes on from JAWKHJ010000046.1 coordinate 7,083, forward strand.
CGGTGCTGTTGTTCACGCTCGGCTTCGACGCGTTTCCGTCGTTCCTGCTCTGGCTCTTCATCGTCGGCGGGCTCGTCTGGGGCTTTCTGCATTGGCGACGCTCGCAGCCGGACGACTACCAAGTGGCGCAGATCCTGGACCGGCGCGCCGGCGCCGAGGACCAGATTTCGACCGCCTGGTATTTTCCCACGCCGAAGCCGTCTCGGCTGAAGCCGCGCCTCTGCAGCGCGAGCTCGCGCAACGCGCAGCCGGCCATGTGGATGTCGGCGCAGCGTTCCCCTTTGTGTGGCCGCGCGCCACCTGGGCCGCCGGCGGCATGCTGGCGCTGTGCCTGGCTTTGTTGGGCGTGCGCTTGGCGGTGCAGGAGCGCTTGGACCTTCAGGCCCCGCTTGCACCGATGCTGTTCCCGTCGCTGGCGCGGACGGCCGAGCAGCCGCTCGAAGAGCTCGCCGATCCCCAGCGCAAAGCCTCCGAGCAGGAGCCGCTAGCGCTCGACCGCCAGGGCGAAACCGAAGAGCCCGAGCCCGAGGAAGAAAAACGCAGCGACGCTCTGCAAGTCCCTGCCGGAGAAGAGCAAGCCGCCGACGCGTTCGAGATGCCGGAGGTCGAAGGCCTCTCCGCCGGAGAAGAGATCGGCGACGAGATGGCTGACAACCAGGGCGACGCTCAAGAGGGCGATCAGTCCAAAGCGGGCGAAAAGGGCGCCGAGACTGGCAACGAGCAAGCTTCCAACGAAGACTCCTCCTCCGGCGACTGGAGCGAAGAGTCCAACAACCTACTCGACCGCCTCAAGGACGCCTTCAAGAACATGATGGACAACATGTCCATGGAGCCTCCGCAAACCGCGCAGGGCGAACAGGGGCAGGAACAGCAAGGCCAGGGTGAACAATCATCCGAAGGCCAGCAAGGCCAGGCGCAAGCCGAAGCCGGCGCGCAGGCATCCGACGCCCAGATGGAAGGGGGCGAGCCCGGCGAAGGCGAGCCCCAGCAGACTGCGCAAGGGCAAGGCTCGAGCGACACCAATGAGGCCGGCAATCAGGGCGAAGCCGCTTCCGCATCCGGCGCAGCCGAAGGCTCGAAAGAGCTCGCCGACGCCCTCGCCGAACAAAAGGCGGCCATGGACGCGCTCGAAGAGTTCTACATGAAGCGCGCCGAAGAGATTCAAGGTGAGATCATGGTCGAAACGACCGAGACGGAACAGACCGCGGAGACGCCCTACCGCAACGTTGCCGGGCGCCACGCCGACCGCGGCGGCGCTGTGAGCCGCGACGAGATTCCGCTCGCCTACCAACGCTACATCGAAAACTACTTCCGGAACCTCCGGGCAAAAGACCAGGATTAATGGCGACTACCGCTGCTTCATTGGACTCCGTCACCACCCAACTCAAAGCCATTCGCGATGAAATCGGAAAAGTCATCGTCGGCCACGAGAACGTCGTCGAAGGCGCGCTGATCGCACTCGTCGCCGGCGGCCACGTGCTGCTCGAAGGCGTTCCTGGGTTGGGCAAAACCACTTTGCTGCGCACGCTCGGCGAGGCGATGCATCTCAAGTACTCGCGCATCCAGTTCACCCCGGACCTGATGCCGGCCGACATCCTCGGCTCGATGCTGATGCAAAGCGGGCCGGACGGCGTGAAGTCGCTGCGCTTCGAGCCAGGCCCGATCTTCGCGCACCTCGTGCTCGCGGACGAGATCAATCGCGCCACCCCGCGCACGCAATCCGCCTTGCTCGAGGCCATGCAGGAAAAGACCGTCACCAGCGGCACCGAGACCTACCGTCTCGAAGATCCGTTCCTGGTTATGGCCACCCAGAATCCGCTGGAGATGGAAGGCACCTACCCGCTGCCCGAAGCCCAGCTCGACCGCTTCTTGCTCAAGATCGTCGTCACCTACCCCAAGCGCGAAGAGATGATGACGATCGTCGAGCGTACGATGAGCTCGCACAAACCGGAAATCCACCAGGTGGTCGATCGCACGCAGATCCTCGAGATTCGCGCCCGCGCCGAAGAAGTGCTCGTCGCTCCACACGTGCGCGACTATGCCATCGACATCGTGCTCGCCACCCACGCCAGCGAGCCCCAGGCGCATGAAGCTTCGAAGAAGTACATTCGCTACGGCAGCTCGCCGCGCGGCGCCCAAGCGCTCATCAACGCGGGCCGAGTTCGCGCGCTTGCTCGCGGACGCATGAACCTAAGCTGCGACGACATTCGCGAGCTCACCCTGCCCGCGCTGCGCCACCGCATCATCCTCAACTTCGACGCGCACGCCGCCGGCCAGACCGAAGACGACGTGCTCCGCTCGATCCTGGCCTCGATGCCGGCGCGCGAAGGCTAGAACAAAGTCCCATGCAACGGCCCCGTCTGCTCCTTGCCCTCGCCCTGCTCTTTGCTCTCTCCGCGCTGGCTCAGCGAGTACAGACGCCGCCGCCCAATAAGCCGCCGCTCACGCCGGTCGACATCTCCAGGCTGCCAGCAGGCACGGAGGCCCTCGAGGTCTACCTGCTCATGGGCCAGTCCAACATGAAGGGCCGCGGCGTAATGCCCGAAGAGCCGCTTCGCGATCCGCGCATCGTCATGATGCACCTCAAGACCGACGAGTGGTTCCTGGCGCGCCACCCGCTTCACTTGGTCGGCAGCCCGGTCGACTTCAAAGGGCATGACAACGCAGGCGTCGGCCCGGGCCTTGCGTTCGCGCAAGCGATCGAAGCCAAGCTCGACCGCGTCCGCATCGCGCTCGTCCCCTGCGCCGTCGGCGGAACCCCGATCAGCCGCTGGGCGGCAGGGCAACGGCTCTACGACGACTGCGTGCGCAAAGCCAAGCTCGCGCTCGTGCAAGGGCCTGCTGGCAAGACTCACATTCGCGCAGCGCTTTGGCTGCAAGGCGAAGCCGAATCGCGCTCCGAAGAGCTGATCGCCGCCTACCCGGCCGCGCTTTCCGATCTCGTGGACCGCCTGCGCGCCGACCTGGCGCTGCCCAACCTGCCCTTCATCGCCTCCACCGTGGGCGAGATGCGCGTGGATGCCGAGCTCAATGGCAAACTCGCCGCCGTCAACCGCGTGCTGCTCGACTTGCCGAACCAGCGCAACGCACACCGCTTGCGTCGACGCCCGCGACCTGAGGTCGCACATCGGCGACCACGTCCACTTCGACGCCGCCGCGCAAGAGCAGATCGGCCGCCGCTTCGCCGCCGCCTATCTCGAGCTGCGCGAGGGTAACTACCCGAGCGTCGCTCCGCCGTCGAGCGTATACGCCGCGCCCGTTACCCAAGACGAATCCTCGGTCGAGAGAAACAGCGCCAGCTTCGCGAAATCTTCTGGGCGGCCCAGCCGTTTCATCGGCGTCCGCGCGCCCGCGGCCTCCACTGCTTCGGCTGGGTTGGGAAAAGCGACCGCCGACTCCCAAATCAGCGGCGTGTCGATCGGCCCTGGGCAAATGGCGTTTACCCGTACGCCTGGCGAATAGTCCGCCGCCATCTGCCGCGTCAGCGCCACCTGCGCCGCCTTCGACGCGCAATACGCCGGATGATTCGGAAAGCACTTCCACGCCGCGATCGACCCGTTCACCACAATCGTGGCCGAGCCCGCCGCCCGCAACGCCGGCAGCGCCGCCTTGGCGAGGTAGAACACCGAATGCACGTTCACGTCGAAGGTCCGCCGCCACACGTCTTCGGGCAACTCCTCGACGGGGCCGAGACCCAGCATCCCGGCGTTGCAGACCAACCCGTCCAACCGCCCAAAGCGTTCGAGCGCCAGATGCACCAGCGCTTCATTGGTCGCCTGTTCCGCCGCGTCGCCGTAGTGGAAAACCGCATCGCCGCCGATGCCCCGCAGCACCTCGGCGCCTCTGACTTCGTCGCGCCCGTTCAGCACCAGTTTCGCGCCCTCGGCTGCGAATAGCTCCGCCGTCGCGCGCCCCATACCGCTCGTCGCCCCAGTCACGATGAATGTTTTCCCTGCGAGCCTTGCCATCGCCTCCAGCGTAACGCGCGGCGCTCTGTGATCAGAGAGCGGCTTCCCGCAAGTTGGATTGGAGCGCCGAGTCCGTGAGATTCCGCTCGCCGCAGGGAAAGAACCCCTGTTGTACTGTAGACGTGTGCCCGATGACGCCTCTCCCGCCCCGCTTCAACCCTCGCCTGAAGCCGCCGAACAATTCCGGGAATTTTTGAACGACTCGGGCTATGCGAGCGATCCGCTCATTGGCTCGCTCGGGTCCGGGCTGTCGGTGCGGAGGCGCAATGAGCCATTGCTGCTCGAGCGAACCGCTGAGCCCTCTCTGCTCCACACGCTCGCGCGGCTGTTCTTTGTGGGCGCCGACATCCCGGAAGGGGTCGCCCAGGCGATTCTGCCGCGGTGGGTGGTCGAATTCGCGCTCGCGCACCGGTTGGTGAAGCTCGAGCACGGCGCGCTGAGGCCCCAGGTGATGATTTGGAATTACGAGGGCCGCTACATCGTCTCCGACACGGCTCGCCTGGTGAGCTCTATCGGCGCCAACGATCTCATCCTGGGCATCAATCCAAGCACCACTACCCTCTACCGCTCTATCCTGCCTCACAAGGCGGATCGCGCCTTGGACTTCGGCTCCGGCTCCGGCGTTCAGGCCATCCTGCTCGCCGAACGATGCGGCCACGTCGACGCCACGGACATCACGCCTCGCGCAGCCCATTTCGGCCGTTTCAACGCCCGCCTCAATGGCGTCGACAACGTCAGCTTCCATACGGGCGACCGTTACGCTCCGCTGGGCGATGCGAAGTACGACCTGATCGTCTCCAACCCTCCCTTCTTCGTCACGCCGCCGAGCGACCATGCGCATTGCGCGAATCCGCTCGAGCTCGACGAGTTCTGTCGCCTGCTGGCTCGCGAATCCGCGGAACGCCTCAATCCCGGCGGGTTCTTTCAAATGACGTGCGAGTGGGTCGAGATCGAAGGCGAGCCATGGCAGGAACGCCTTCGCACGTGGATCGAGCCGACCGGCTGCGACGCGTGGATTCTGCGTGCGGCGAGTGATCCAGGCGAAGAGTACGCTCATTCGCGCTTGGTCGAGACGCGCTGGGGAACGCCGCAGGACGACCGGGACACCTACCGCGAGTGGGTGCAGTATTTTCGAGAACGTCAAGTTCTGCAGGTCCACGGCGGGCTGATGCTGATGCGCAAACGCGAGGGCGCCAACTGGATCCGCATTGACGAACACCTGGCGCATCCCAAGGTGAAGTCCCTTGGGGTTTTGCTCGAGCGCGGCCTGGCGGTCGAAGACTGGTTGCGGACGCAGGACGACGACGCGCTCGCCGCTGCCAAACCACGGCTCGTCGCGGGGTCGCAATTGCTCCACCGGCTCGACCTCACCGACGATGGTTGGCAACTGCACGGCGTCGCCCTGAGCACGCCGACTGCGCTCACCGCGGCGAAGCCTTTCCGCCAAGACGTGGCGGCTTTCGTTTCGCAATTGACGGGCGAGGCGCCCTTGGGTGAGCTGGTTGCGGGGTTGGCGAACGAGGTCGAAGCTCCGGTCGAGCAGGTACGAACAGAGTGCTTCGCCCTGGTGCGCACGTTGTTGCGCGAGGGCTTCCTCGAGCTTTGAGGATTGGTCGCTACTTCTCGGGTTTATGGACGATGATCTTGTCCCACTCCTTCGATCCAGGCGGCTTTTCCGTGTTGATGTGAGCGCGGAGTGCAGGCGAAAGCTTTGTGGGATCGATTCGGCTGCCCGTAATGTCGATGGTCGCGCGCATCGTCGCGAACCCTTCCGGCAGCGACGTCAGCCGCGTATTGCGGACGCGGAGCTGATTGACGATCTGCACGGCGCCGAACTCTTCCGGCAGCTCGGTGATCGGATTGCCCGACAGATCACAGACGCGCAGCAGCGTAAGCTTCGCCATCGTAGCCGGAATCTTGGCGATTCGGTTGTCCGCCATGTTGAAGTGGCGCAGTTGGTCCAAAGCGCCGATGGCCGGGGGTAGCTCGGTGATGCGGTTCTTCGAGAACTGAAGCTTCTTGAGGCGCGTCATCGTAAAGACAAACGGCGGGATCTCAGTGAAGCGATTGTCGGTGAAGTACATGCCTTCGAGGCTGTCCATGCGGGCGAGCGCATCAGGCAGGGCGCTCATGCGATTGTGCTCGCAGTAGAGGAAGACGACGTTATCGAGCTCCTCCATCTCCGACGGCAGCGCCGTGATCTGGTTGTGATTCAAGAACACGTGCAACCGCGGCACGTCAGTGATCGGGACGGCTTTGCCCTGGTCGACTACGCGGATGCGGCTGATGCCAGTGATGTCGGTCAGCCCTTTGTCCGATAGCAATAGAGCCCGGTCACCCTCATGCAAGTTGTTCGTCTGATCGATGGAATTGGGCATCACCGAGCCCTTCGTGGCAACGAACAGGGGCAGCGGTTCGCGGGCAAGCTCGGCCAGGGTCTCTGCATTCGCGTCAACGGCTGCACCGAGGGTCAGTAAGGCTGCCGTGAAGAGTCGTGGGACCAAACTCATGCGGAATTACGGTAGCATTGCTCCACGCCGCGCACCGCTCCTATTTTTGGCCCGACGCTCTTCAGATAGAGCAGGCCCCAGCCGCGCGCCCCGGCGCTTGTGCTAAACAAAGGGGCGATGACGAACCGCTTCGCTATTGCCCTTTCGCTGGCCTTGGCGCCTGCAATGTTGGTGGCGCAAGCGCCGGCGCCGGAGTATCAGATCTACGGCGGAAGCACGCATGCGCACACGTCGCACACGTGGTCGCACGGGGCTCATCTCGACACGAATGGCTGCAAGGGCATTCTGGTCTACGGGCCCGACAAGGATTCGCCCGACGCATTCTCGTGGACGAAGGGGTACGTCACGGGCGATGGCTGTCCGGCGATCTACGTCGTCAACGGCGCCCAGCTCCCGGCCCCTGGCGTCACGGTGAAAGCGGATTGGCAGGAGCACCAAGGGCCGCCTTCCGAGCACTACCGATTGGCGAAGAAGGCCGGCTACGACTTCTACGTCACCGCCGATCATTCCCAGGAAGCGGGATTCCAGCCGCCCGCTGCGGACAATCCGCAATGGATGGCCGCCAAGCAGCAAGCCGCCGACGCGACGGTGGATGGATTTGTCGCGCTCGCCGGGTTTGAGTATTCCGAGAATGACGGCCCAGGGGGCAAAGGCCACTTCAACGTAATCAACGCGGACGGCATCTCGAACGCGCTCGCCCCCGGCGTGGATCTGCCGGCGTTTTACGAATGGCTAGGGAAGGCTCGCACCAACGGCGAAGGTCCGGTGGTCGCAACCTTCAACCATCCAGGACCTGACCAGTATGCCGACTGGGCCGGCCGTACGCCTGAAGCGACGGAAGTGCTGACGATGCTCGAGGTGATCAATTCGAACCGGCGGATCCACTACGAGGGATTCCTCTCGGCGCTCGATCACGGCTGGAAGGTGAGTCCGGTGGCCGGGAACGACAACCACGGCACGCGCTCGATCGCGACGAACACCGCGCGGACCTTCGTGCTGGCGACTGAGCCGACGAAGGCGGCGATTCTGGATGGCATGAAGAACCGCCGGACCTATGCCGCAATGGACCACAATTTGGAGTGCCGCTACGCGGTGAACGGGGCCGTGATGGGCTCAACTTTGAACAAACCGGATGAGCTTCGCTTCGACATCCTGGTGAGCGACCCGGACCTCGATGATCCGCGGGAGAAGATCACGAAGATTGACATCGTGAAAGACGATGGGGCGGTGGTGGAGGAATTTACGCCCAAAGCCGCATACACGGTGCGCTGGCGGCCCGAGATCCGGGATGCGGAGGCGAAGTATTTCTTCGTTCGCGTGTGGACCGCCGGCGGCGGGGACGCCGAGGGCGCCGACCCTAACGATCCGACGGCGTGGCTGGCGCCGGTATGGACGGGGCGCTAATTTTCCTCTCGCAACAGGCGCAGGCGCGGCGCGGGGTTCCCGTCAGTCGAGCGTGAGCGCCCGGCGGTAGAGTGGCATGACGGCGGCGAGCGAGTGGCGCTGCTCCAGATGGCGGCGCGCGGCCGCACCTGAAGCAGCGCGCATGTCCGGTTCGCGGGCGAGCAACTCGAGCAGTTCGACCAGCTCGTCCTCCTCGGGCTCGCCGGAGTCGATACGCAGGACGGCGCCGTCGGGGATGTCCGCCCACTCCTCGCTGTCGGTGACGATGACGGGCTTGGAGAGCGCCATCATGCGCATGGCGACACCGGATGTCTCACCCGCAGAGGGCCACCGGAGGTTGACGCAGACGTCAACGGCGGCGGCCAGTTGCATCCACTCGTGCATCGGCACGTAAGGCTTGCGGATGACGTTGGGGTGGCCAAGCAGATCCGCGAGGGAAGCCTCGTAGTCGGGCGAGACGAACTCGCCAACCACGAGCAAGCGCCAGGGGACGCTGAGGCGCACGGCGGCGCGCAACACCGAGCGAAGCCGGCGCGTGGGGCGTTGGAAGCCGAAGCAGCCAATCAGCAGCACATCCGGAGCGATCTCGAAGCCGCTACGTGCATCGGCCGGATGCTCCGCTTCGAGCTCGACGAAGTGAGGAATCGTGAAGACCGGCGCCGATTCCGCAATGGCGTCGCGCACGCGGCGCGCCGCTCCTGGGTTGTGCACGATGACGGCGCTTGCGGACCCGACGACGCGGCGCAGCATTGGGTAGCGGAAGTAGGCTTCGTCGGCGGCGGACTGGGCGCGCCGGTCCCACAGCTCGCCGGCGAGCTCGCGCGACCATTCGTCCGCGTTGTAGACGAACTCCTCGACGTACTCGTCGCGAGTGAGACGACCGAGCAGGAAGTGTTGCAAGACGGCGTCGTGCAACTCGACAACGCCGGGGACGGCGAGAGCGGCCTCATAGGCGCCGGTGTGCAGCGGGTTGTTGCCGATTTGATAGAGCCGCCGGTCGTATTCGCGCAAACGTGCGGGCTCGGATTGCTGCATCGAATCGACTTGTGCGAAACGCTCGAGCTCTTCGGCAAGCCGCGCGGAGAACTCCGCGACGCCCGTGCGCGCCGGAGGCAACGGCGACACAAGCGCGAGTCTCATTCGGGCTTGATCCGCTTGCCGAAGATCGCCGTACCGACGCGCACGATGGTGGCCCCTTCCTCGACGGCGGTCTCGAGATCGTGGCTCATGCCCATGGAGAGACCGGCAAGCCCGTGGCTTTCGGCGAGCTCGCGCAAGCGGCGAAAGTAGGGGCGCGCGGCCTCGGGATCATCCGACCACGGCGGCATGGTCATCAGCCCGCGCAGGCGAAGGTTTCGACAGCCGGAGAGATACTCCTGAACAGCCCGAATCTGATCTGGCTCCATGCCGTGCTTGGCGTCTTCTTCGGAGAGCTTGACCTCGAGGAAAACGTCGAGCGGCTTGTCGGTCTGCTCTTCCAGGCGGCGGGCGAGCTTGATGGAGTCAACGGTCTGGATGACGTCGAACAGCTCGCTCGCGATGCGCGACTTGTTGCTCTGCAAGTGGCCGATGAGGTGGAAGCGCGCACCGGGCAGATCGGGTAATTCGCCTTTTTTGGTCTGAAATTCTTGGACGTAGTTCTCCCCGAAGTCGCGTTGGCCCGCCTCGTAGGCCTCGACGATGTCGGCTGCGGGCTTGATCTTGGAGACCGCGATGAGGGTAATCGAGGAAGGATCGCGGCCGGCACGCTCGGCGGCGCGCGCGATGCGGTCGCGGACTTGTTGCAGGCGCTCGCGGATCACAGCTCCATTCTGGCGAAATGCAGCCGCGCGGCGCTTTGGCGTCCCACGCGCTACTGAACCACGAGCTCGCCGAACAGCGCTTCTTTGACGCTGCCGGGCTCGACGATAGGCGCTGCACCGGCAATGATCTGCTTGCGCAGCTCTGCTTTGCCCTCCGGGCTGGTGAGCTCTTCGGCTGTCCTGGCGGTGATCAGGTTGAGGACACAGTCCCGCAGGCGGGCCACGGCCAAAGTGTCAGAGGAGACCTCGGCGGCGCGCTCTTCCGGGGCAATGGCAAGGGTGATTGAGATCCTGGCGTGGTGGCGCCCGTTGCCGCCCTGCACGTTGGTGAGAAACGGATCGAGCGCGATCATACCTAGCTTTTCCGGCGGTGGCGGCGCGGGCGCGCCGCCACCAAGCTTACCGTTGGCGGACATGTAGAAGTACGCGCCGGCGCCTCCTGCGCCCAACAACAGGACGGCGGCGAGCGGCAACAAGATCTTCTTGTTCATTCGAGAGAGCTATCGGCAGGAGTGCGGGCGGGCTCCACGGCCTTGGGCAGGCTGATCGATTCCGGGTCGGGCGGGCGCGTGAAGATGAACTCGACCCGGCGGTTCTCACGGCGGCCTTCCTCGGTGTTGTTTTCGGCGACAGGGCCTGTGTCGGCACGGCCGATCGCGCGCAGGCGAGAGGGATCGACGTGCTGCTCGGTCAATCGGCGCACGGCCTGACCGGCCCGGGCGGCGGAGAGCTCCCAATTGCTCGGGTAGACAGATGTCGCGATGGGGACGCTATCGGTATGGCCGACGACATCGAGCGTGTAGTTGGTGGTGTTGAGGTAAGCCGCGATGGCATCAATCGCGGGATAGGCCTCGGGCTTGAGCTCGGCGTCGCCTGAGGCGAAGAGCACGTCGCTGTCGAGGCGCAATACCACGGTGTCCTTGTCTCCTTCGAGGGTCACGTTCTGCATGTCGAGGCCGGCGGCTTCCAGACTTTCGCGAAGCTCCTGCTCGAACTCGTCGGCTTCGGGCTCAGGCTGCGGATCGCCCTGCCGGACGTCGTCGTTCGGCAAGATCTCGTCGCTCATCGACGTGGGTGAGAGGGCCAGATCGGAACGCATGCCGAAGGCGTCGCGCAGCGAGCCCGCCATAGCGCGAAACTTGGCCGCCTCGGTGCTCGACATCGACAGCAGCAGGACGAAGAAGGTCAGCAGCAGCGACATCAAGTCCGCAAAGGTACACATCCAGGCGGGCGCGCCGCCGCTCTTTTGTTCCGGTTCTTGCTGGATCGCCATTCTAGGCTGCCTTCTCTTCCTTCGCCTCTTCCTTTTTGCCCTCATTGCGCGGGCCGAGGTAGGACTGCAATTTCTGTTCAGTCGCGCCGGGGTTGTCGCCTTGCGAAAGTCCGATGCAGCCCTCCAGGCAGATGATCATCGAGACCATCTCCTCTTCCGAGCGCAGCTTGAGCTTGCCGGCCAGCGGAATGCAGGCCACGTTGGCGATGAGTGCGCCGTAGAGCGTGGTCAACAGCGCAACCGCCATGGCAGGGCCGA
>JAWKHJ010000047.1:0-17922 GCA_041394905.1 Bryobacterales bacterium
AGGGCTTGCTCTCTATCCGCTTGCACATTTCCGGGCAATTGCACGCCCGGCCATGGTGTGGACACTGCTCAACCGCGCCAATCATTGCGGCATAGGCGTCAACAGGCAGTGCGCCCGCCAGCAACAAAGCCGCCAGCGCCAACGCCCCTATGCGCTTCCACAACAACGCCACGCTCCCCGTAGTCTAGTCCAAATATGGCTGCGACGCTGTTACATGTTGCGGGCTGCTCCCGCACGACTTCGCCGAGCCTACATGTATCCGCCCGAGCCACCCTTCTCTCCGCCCGTCGGGAACGCCGCGCGAATGCCCTTGAAGCCCTTGAGCATCACCGACACGTCCGTGCCGCAGAACAGCAGCCGAGCCCCGTGGTCCTTGCACTTCTGCAGCATCTCCGGGTTGCCTGCGTGGACGCCCGGCGCCACGCCATGCTTGTTGCAGCCTTCCACCATGCGGTCGAACGCGTCCCAAAAGATCGGGCTGTCGAACTGGCCCGGAATTCCCAGCGACACCGACAGGTCGAACGGCCCGACCATCGTCGCGTCCACGCCCGGTATCGAGGCGATCTCCTCGATACACTCCACCGCCGCCTTGGTTTCCACCTGCGGGATCACCATCGTCTCGTTGTCTGACGAGTCCATCTCGCTCTGCGCGCCGGTGAACTCGAAGTCGTTGATGATGTTGCGCAAACCGTAGCCGCGAATGCCTCGTGGCGGGAACTTCATGATCTGCACGAGCTCTTCGACCTGCTCGGGCCGCTCGATGCGCGGCGCTACGATGCCGAACGCGCCGCAGTCGAGCATCCGCGCCACCAGAGCGTACTCGATGTTTGCGATACGCACCAGGGGAACGATGTTCGCCCCTTTTGCGGCCCGCACCAGGTTCTGGATGTCCGTGAAGGAGGCGCGCGAGTGCTCCGCGTCGATGAAGAAGTGGTCCAGGCCGGCGGCCTTGAGCACAGTGACGGCTTCCGGGCCGAGGTAGTCGGTCAGGCAGGTGCCCAGCACCCAGCCTCCGTCCTTGAGGGTATGTTTGATGTGGTTGCGCTGCATGGCGGATCAACGGGATTTTCCGTTGTACCACAAGGGCTTCCAGCGCCGTTGACACGTTTGTTTTCCAGTTGCTAGCTTGAGGGTTCTTTCTCCCCACATGGCTGCCGAATCCACCTCCGCGGGCTCAAGAAGACCCTGCTCAACGACGCGCACCGCGCCCTCGGCGCCAAGATGGTCGACTTCGGCGGCTGGGACATGCCCGTCGAATATTCGGGCATCCTCGCCGAACACCAAGCCGTGCGCGAGCGCGTTGGCTTGTTCGACGTCAGCCACATGGGCGAGATCGAGATCCGTGGCCCTCAGGCGCTCGATCTGGTCGAGCACGTCACCTCCAACCGCGCCGCCTCTCTCGAAGACGGACAGGCGCAATACAGCGGTCTGCTCAATGAGCACGGCGGATTCATCGACGACCTGCTCGTGCACCGCATGGATGCCAACCGCTACTTCTTGTGCGTGAACGCCGGCAATCAAGATCGCGATTATCAGTGGATTTGCGACCACAATTCCTTCGAGGCTGACATCGAATTCCAGAGCCACCTTTGGGCGCAATTGGCGATCCAGGGGCCGCGTGCCCTGGAGACGCTCCAGAAGCTCACCGGCGTGGATCTGGCTCCGATCCGCTACTACTGGTTCACCCTCGGAGAAGTCAGCGGCGCGTCCGCAGTGATCGCCCGCACCGGATACACCGGTGAAGACGGGTTTGAGATTTACATCCAGGCCGAAGAGGCCGAGCGGCTCTGGAACGAGATCCTCGAGGCCGGTAAAGAGTTCGGCATCCTGCCCTGCGGGCTTGGGGCGCGCAACACCCTACGGCTCGAGGCCGGCATGGCTTTGCACGGTCACGAAATCGACGAAGACACAACGCCTTACGAGGCAAACCTCGGGTGGATTGTGAAGCTCAAGAAGGGCAATTTCCTGGGTCGAGACGCCCTGGTCAAGCAAAAGGAAGAGGGTGTCAAGCGTAAGACCGTCGGCTTCGAGATGCGTGGGCGCGGCATCGGCCGAGACGGCTACCGCGTCTTTGCCAACGATTCGGCCGTCGGCTTCGTGACCTCCGGCGGGCCCTCGCCGACGCTGGACAAGAACATCGGTATCGCCATGGTGCCGGTAGAAATGGCCGAGCCCGGCCGTCCCCTCGAGATCGAGATTCGCACCCGCCGCGTGGAGGCGGAGACTGTACCGGTTCCTTTCTATACCCGCGAGAAAAAGTAGACAAATACGATGTACCCGGCAGACTATCGCTATACCAAAGAACATGAATGGGTGAAGATCGACGGCGATGTCGCCACGGTCGGCATTACCCACCACGCGCAGGATCAGTTGGGCGACGTCGTCTTCGTCGAACTGCCCAAAACCGGATCCAAGGTGCATGCCGCGCAATCCTTCGGCACGGTGGAGTCGGTCAAAGCCGTCTCTGACATCTACGCTCCCTTGAGCGGTGATGTCGCGGAGATCAACGAAGAGCTCGTCGATACGCCGGAGACCTTGAACGACGACCCTCACGGGAAGGGTTGGCTGATCAAGGTCAAGCTCAGCGACAAGGGCGAGGTCGATGCGCTGATGTCGGCTGAAGAGTACGCCGCTTACGTGTCCGCCGAAACGGAGTCCTGAGGACTTGCGCTACCTACCGAAATCGCCACAAGAGCGCCAGGATATGCTGGCTGCTCTCGGGATGGAACGTCCCGAAGACCTCTTCGCGCACTTGCCTGCGGACGTGCGACTTGGACGTGCGCTCGAGATTCCGACGGGCAAGTCCGAATACGAAATCATCGATTACTTCAAGGCGCGCGCCGCCGAGAGCGGGGAAGGGTATCCGTCGTTTCTTGGCGCCGGCGCCTACCGGCACTTCCGCCCTGTGGTCATCGACCCGCTGGTCACGCGCGGGGAATTCCTCACCTCGTACACGCCCTATCAGGCGGAAATCTCGCAGGGCGTGCTCACCACGATCTTCGAGTTCCAGACGATGGTCGCGCAGCTTACCGGGATGGAGGTCGCCAACGCTTCCATGTATGACGGCTCCACCGCCACACCCGAAGCGGCCATGATGGCCATACGCCTGACGGGTCGCGACAAAGTGCTCGCGGCTGGATCGCTGCATCCGGAGTACCGCCAGGTACTCGACACGAACTTCCAGCACCAGGCCTTTCCGGTCGAAACTGTCGGCTACGACCCCAAGACCGGGCGTCTCGACTTGGCCGACCTCGAAGCCAAGCTCGACGACGAGACGGCGGCCTTCATCCTCCAGTCGCCGAACTTCTTCGGCGTCATCGAGGATGTCAAGGCCATAGCCAATCTCGTCCACTCCGTTGGGGCCAAGCTCGTGGTCATGTTCACCGAAGCGGTTTCGCTCGGCGCGCTGGCCCCTCCCAAAGACGCTGACATCGTCGCGGGAGAGTTGCAGTCGTTCGCGCATCCTCCGAGCTACGGCGGTCCCTACTGCGGCGTGCTCGCAACCAAGCGCGACTATATTCGCCAGATCCCAGGCCGCCTCGCCGGACAGACCGTCGATGCGGACGGCAACCGCGCCTTCTGCCTCACGCTGTCAACGCGCGAGCAGCATATCCGCCGCGCCAAGGCCACTTCGAACATCTGCACCAACCAGGCGCTCGTGGCGCTGATGGGAGCCGTGTTCATGAGCGTCTATGGCAAGGAGGGGCTGCGCGAGCTTGCTGCGCAGAACGTAGCAAAAGCGCGCTACCTCGCGGAGGCGCTAGCGGCCAAAGGCGCCAAAGCCGTTTTCACGGGGCCGTATTTCAACGAGCTGGTGGTGCGGCCCAAGGTCGCGCCGGCCAAGGTCAACGAACGCGCGCTCGAGAACCGTATCATCGGGGGACTTGATCTCGCGCGTTTCTTCCCTGAGCTCGAGGGCGCGATGCTCGTCTGCGCCACCGAGATGACCACGCGCGAGCAGATCGATCGCTTCGCGGAGGCGTTCGCATGATCAAAAAAGTTCGCCAGCACCAAACCCAGAACGAGCCGCTGCTGTTCGAACGCTCGCAGCCCGGCAAGAAGGCCTACCAACTCCCGCCGCTCGATGTGCCGGAAGTCGACCTCGCCCAGGCGCTCGGCGCGGAGAACGTCCGTGACGAGATCGCAGGCTTTCCGGAGGTCAGCGAAGTCGAGGTCATCCGCCACTACACACGCCTCTCCACTTGGAATTACGCGATCGACTTGGGCCTCTACCCCTTGGGCTCTTGCACGATGAAGTACAACCCGCGCGTCAACGAGCATGTTGCCCGCATTGACGGCATCGCCTGGTCGCATCCCTACCAGCCCGACGAGCTCTCGCAAGGCGTGCTGCGCATCCAATGGGATCTCGAGACCTACTTGTCGGAAATCACCGGCATGGACGCCGTGACGTTACAGCCGGCGGCGGGCGCGCATGGCGAGCTCACCGGCATCCTGCTCATCCGCGCCTACCTCGAGTCGCAGGGCGATGCCCGCAAAGTCGTCCTGATCCCCGATTCCGCCCACGGCACCAATCCGGCCACCGCGGCAATCGCGGGCTACGAGGTCAAGGAGATCAAGTCCAACGAAAGCGGCATGATCGACCTCGCCTCGCTCGAGGCCGCGCTCGACGATAGCGTCGCTGCGCTGATGGTCACCAACCCGAATACCGTCGGCATCTTCGAGCAGGACATCAAAAAGGTTGCGGACATGCTGCACGCTAAGGGCGCGCAGCTCTACATGGACGGCGCGAACATGAACGCGCTCGTCGGCTGGGCCCGGCCTGGAGACTTTGGCGTCGACGTCATGCACTTAAACCTGCATAAGACGTTCTCGACGCCGCATGGTGGCGGCGGACCTGGGGCGGGCCCCGTCGCCGTCAAGAAGCATCTTACGCCGCACCTTCCTGTGCCGCGCGTGGTTCTGCATGGGGACAAATACGTCCTCGAGCACGACCGCCCAGGGACCATCGGACGCGTGCGCGCTTTCTGCGGCAACTTCGGGGTGCTCGTGCGGGCGCTGTCCTACATCCTGGCGCACGGTGGCGATGGGCTGCGCAACGCTACCGTCGACGCGGTTCTCAACGCCAACTACATCCGCAAGGGCATTGAAGACCGCTACCACTTGCCGTACAAAGCGCCGTCCATGCACGAGGCTGTTTTCGCGGATACGCTGCAGTCGAAGCTCGGCGTCAAGACGGGCGACCTAGCCAAGCGTCTGATTGACTACGGCTTTCACCCGTACACGGTCAGCTTCCCGCTGATCGTCCACGGCGCACTGATGATCGAGCCGACCGAGACGGAGAGCAAAGGTGAGCTTGACGCCTTCATCGACGCCATGCGCGCCATCGCGGACGAAGTCGAGAACGATCCCGAGTTAGTCAAATCGGCGCTGCACTCCACACGTACGAAGCGCGTGAACGAAACCTTGGCGGCGCGCAATCCCATCGTCCGCTGGGAACCCTGAACGGCCCGCGGGCTTCGAAGCGACTGCGCCCTTACAACCGCACCGGGTATACCCGGCTCATCGACACCGTCCACTGGGTCTTGGCAATTCCGGTCAGCGTCGCCGCGGCTTTGCGCCACGGCTCGGCGTGCGTCGGCCGTGGTTGGCTGCCACGCCCCATCGTCCCGCGGTCGTCGCCGTCCGCCGCGGCATAGCAGGCGCTCTCGTCGCCGTCGACGCACCCAGGCAGTCCCGTCCCGGGGTGATCCAGTCCGATCAAGTGCCCAATCTCGTGGACGTGTGTGAAGAAGTTTGAGCCGCGCGTCAATCGCTCCATGCGCAGGTCGTTTGAGCTGTAAAGCAGCATGTGTGAGCGGAAGAAGTTGCGCCGCGACACTTTGACGACCGGGATCACCGCGTGCGCCCCATCCGCGTTCGATTGCTCGCTGATCTCGAAGCGGCAATAGAGGTTGCATCGGTGCGTTGGCGAGCTCTCCGGCCAGTTCAACCGAGAATAGGTTGTCGGCGTGCGCAGCCAGAACTTCCCGTTCCAGCGCCGTTGGCAATCGGTGACGAAGCGGCGCTTCCAGCCGCTCCACTCTGATGCACCCCAGGATTGAATCGGGACGGCCGTCCCGTCGGCGTCGTTGTACGTCGTAACCGTCGCCGTCGGTTCAATTTTCTGGAAGTTGACGCGGATGTAGAGCGTGAGGTCCGCATTCGTGGTCGCGTTGCGGCCGTCCGGGTTGAGATCGGCGTCGAACGTGCCCATCTCATTCTGCCGGCCCTGGATGAGAGATCCGAACTCAAAGTCGACGACGCCCATAATCACCTCGGGAGCAGAAGCCCCTCACTGGACAAAGCGACGAAACTCGCCCGATCCTCTCAGAAAACTTTGAACCCCGCTCGACTTTTTTGCGTCTACTCTAAGTAAGGTGTTCGAAGCATTCCTCGAGTTCCTCGGTTGGACCATCGTGGCGCTTGGCGTCGTGGCGGTTGTCTTTCTCGTGTTGCTGGCAATGCCGAGGAGTCCCATGCGCAACTGGTTGACTGAGCTCGTCATGCGGTTGATGGCCACCGGCGCCGCCGGCGCTTACGCGATCAGCCCCATCGACTTCATCCCCGACTTCATCCCCGTGCTCGGCCAAATGGACGACATCGCGGTCCTGTTGCTGCTGGCCTACTATTGGTGGACGATGATGAGTCCCGCCAAACCTGGAGAGACCCCGCGCCCTTACGCGCGTGGCGCCTCAGCGCGCGGCCCCGTCATCGACATCCAAGCCGACGACGTCAGCTAAGCATTGCTCAACCGGCGCCGATGCTGCGAAACTCTTTCCCATGAGATTCGCCCTGGCATTCCTCGTCGCTGCCTGCTCTCTTTCCGCACAAAGCAATACCCTCACCGAGGATGAGATTCGCGACGGCTGGATCCTGCTCTGGGACGGCAAGACCGATTTCGGTTGGGAGTACCACGGCGACGCGGATTGGACCATGCGCGACGGCGTGCTGGCGGCTCGCTCCGGCCAGAACGGCTGGCTCGGCACGACGACCGCCTTTGGCGATTTTCACCTGCGCATCGATTTCCGCTGTGCCGCCGACGGCAATTCCGGCGTATTCCTGCGCTCCGCCCGTGAAGGCCAACCGCACCGCACGGGCTACGAGCTCCAGATCTACGACGACCAACCCCAGGGCTTCAACACCGGCAGCCTCGTCTTCTACGACAAAGCCGAGCCCGCCAAGCTCATCCCCGACGTCTGGAACCACTACGAAGTCCTGGTCGAGGGGATGCACTTCCAAGCCATCCTGAACGGCAAGATCGTCCTCGACGCCTACAACCCCACCCACCTCTCCGGCGTCATTGGGCTGCAGTACAACGAAAATAAGCCCATCGAGTTCCGCAACATCAAACTCCGCCCGCTCAACCTCGAACCGCTATTCGACGGCCGCGACCTCTCGGGTTGGCGCGAAGTGGACCGGCCCAACAACCCCGGCAACGACCGCTGGTCGGTACGCGACGGCGATATCCACGTCGAAGGCGGCCCAGGCCAACTCGAGAGCGAAAAGCAGTTCCGCAACCTTGCTCTTCAGCTCGGCATCAAGACCAATCCCGCCTCGCCCGACGCCCACCCCAACTCCGGCGTCTTCTTCCGCGGCGTCCCCGGGCAATTCTGGAGCGGCTACGAGATCCAGATCCGCAACGAGCACGATGGCAACATCACCAATCCGGTCGACTTCGGCACCGGCGGCGTCTACTTCTTCCAACGCGCGCGCGGCATCGTCGCCGCTGACGGTGAATGGTTCTACGAAACCATCATGGCCTACGACCGCCACATCTCCGTCTGGGTCAATGGAGTGCAGGTGAGCGACTACGAAGACGTCAGCCCGAGGGCTCGAACCACCGCAACAGCCCTTGCCAGCACGATCAGCCTACAAGCCCACGACCCACGACGAACCTCGACTTCCGCGACATCCGCGCGGCCGAGATCGCCGAGCGCCCGCTGCGGCTGCAGGCAGGATTCATACCCGAGGCAGGGACGGCACGGAACACGGCGGCGCCCTTGAATTCCGCCCGGCTGCCTCCCGGATCGACGGCTGCGTCGGAGTCGCCTACGATAATCAGTATCCGGTGAAGGCGGTAACTGAGCATCGGGTCGGCGTTCCGTCGTCAGCCGCCTTGTGCCAGCGATTCGCTCAGGTCGCCAGGATCGCCGCCGCGTGTCATTCCAGGCGTGCTGGCGTCGGCGCACACTTTGGGATACAACGGCTTCGGAAGCGTCTACGCCTGAAATTTGAACATTTCTGAACGTCAGGGCACGGCTGCTCTACACCGACAGGCGTGGCGCAGCCCTTCGGTGCTCCCATCACGCGGCTTCCGTTGTGCCGAGCGGATCGCCTCGGCTTCGATCCGTATCGCCGGGCACGACGCGACCCTGCGGTCTTGGCGTTCAGCCGGATCCCGCCGCCGGCGACGCTCAGCGCGGGCGATACAGGCATCGTGAGCAGCACCTCCAGGACCGACGGCGGCTCGTGCGTTGCGATTGCATCGAGATTGCGTCGTCCCAGATGCTGCGACCTGTCGTCGACGGCGTACACTGCCCGGAGGCAGGGGCGGGCGTTCACTTCCCCATTTGCGAGTGTTCCAGGCCTGGTGTGCTCCCAACCCCGTCCGCGGACAGCGTAGGGATCGCAAAGCAGTTGAGGAACCAGCCAGCTTCGCCCGACGAGCGCTCCAATGGCGAGGTCCTACCTGTGCGATTGTTGCAAAACAGCTTGGCAAAGCTTCTCTGGAATCATGCTGATCTGGTTGGCACGATGGACACTCAGCCGTCACCGTGCGCAGGCTAGCTGGCCAGATCTGCTCACGCGTTTGCCGACGGCCGTTCTCTTGGTGAGGCTGCTGGCGCTCCTTTGTAGACGATGGCGCTTTATTTTCTTTGTGGAATTGTGGCAACGCCTCGGACTCGGGCTCCGCGGACTTCAGGCTTCGCGCCGATTTGCATCGCGCCCGAATGGCTCGCTGAGTCCCCATGCGAATCGACCGGCCGAGTTGGCCGGTCCGCCCCCGATGAGGACAAGCTCCCTCTGCGGGGCTCGCCGACAAGTTTCGCGAACGGCTGCTTAGCCGGCACGTGGTCGCCGACCGGCTGTTTTACTAGACCATAAAGTATGTTGTCGTCTGTAACCTGACACAAAAGCGTGTGCTTGGTGCTCGGCAGTCCGCCCACGTCCCTCGAGCAGGCGTTAAGGCCTGGACCGGGCAAAGCCTGAACTGCGCGGGGAGCTCCTTTTCCGGGCAGCATCGGTTCTTTGGGCCGCGTTAACTGTCGCACCGTCAACTGATCCGGGCTGGGCGGCCACATCCCTCGCCAGCGACTAGCCGTCCGAACTGCTCGAAGCTTTCTGTACTGGGCGACGGCGGCGCGGTAGCCTTCGGGTCGACGGGTCTCCGGGCGGGCTGGCCGAAGCGCTGTACTTGTCGTTGGAGGCCGTATTGCCCCGGGTGCGCGGCAACCGACGTCGGGGCGAGGCGCGCTGCTGAGAACGTCTGCGAAGTCGGCCGCAACGCCGGGGTAGGTCGGCGAGCCGGTCATGGTCTGCCTGGGTTGATGCTGGCCATGTTGACGATGCCGACGGTAGTCCTTGCCTGACCTTCATGGTGAAGCTGACACTGCCGTTGCTGTGGCCTGGCGTCTCGACGACCTCGGGCGGATGTCGCCCATCGATCCGTCCTGTCCTTGTAGACGGAGACCTTGACGGGCTTGAAGGACTCGCCGCGGCTGCCGAAATGCCAGTCTGAGACGCCGCCGTCTTCGAGCACGGCCGCGTCGTCGGCGGTGCCACATTTCCGCGCCGGTCAGCTCCTTGATCTCGGCCAAGGCGGCGGTGGTCCCAGTGGGCCTGCATGGTGACAGAATCTTGACGTCGCGCAGGTCGAAGCCGGCGACTGCATCTGTCGCGAATCATGGGCGTGAGGACCCGCTGTTGATCAGGATGTGGCCCTTCGTCAGCAGGAAGACGACAGGCCGTGCGTGCCGACGTAGTAGAGGTTGCCGATGATGCGGTGACCTTCGAACGGGTTCAGTCCTCGCGCTGGGCTGCGAGAGGGAGGGCGACGAAGAGGGCGAGGACGACCGGCACGTTATAGCCGAGCTACCTCAAAGGTGATGGCCGCACCACCCCGGCCGGAGTAAAGTAGAATCCTCTCTTTGACGAATTCGTTCGTCGTTATCGCATACAAACAGGGAGAACTATGTTCATCACAACGAAGGACGGGACCGAGATCTATTACAAGGACTGGGGGAGCGGCCAGCCCATCGTCTTCAGTCATGGTTGGCCGTTGTCGTCCGACGACTGGGACACGCAGATGATGTTTTTTCTCAACCAGGGCTATCGGGTGATCGCCCATGACAGGCGCGGTCACGGCAGGTCGTCCCAGACTGCGACGGGCCACGACATGGATCATTACGCGGACGATCTGGCCGCTCTGACTTCCCACCTTGACGTCCAGAACGCCGTCCACATAGGGCATTCGACGGGAGGTGGGGAGGTCGTGCGTTATCTAGCGAGGCATGGGGAGAGCCGAGTCGCCAAGGCTGCGATCCTGGCAGCGGTGCCCCCGTTGATGGTCAAGACTCCGGCCAATCCCGGCGGCCTGCCGAAAGAAGTTTTCGACGACTTTCAGGTGCAGGTTGCCACAAACCGGGCTCAGTTCTATTACGACGTTGCAGCAGGCCCCTTCTACGGTTACAACCGGCCGGGAGCGAAGGTGTCCCAGGCGGTCATATGGAACTGGTGGCGCCAGGGAATGATGGGCAGTGCAAAGGCGCACTACGACGGCATCGTCGCGTTCTCGCAGACAGACTTTACCGAGGATCTGAAGAAGATCACAGTGCCGGTCTTGGTCATGCACGGCGACGACGACCAAATCGTGCCTTATGCCGACTCCGCCCCGCTCTCGGCAGGGTTATTGAAGAACGGCACGCTAAAGACTTACAAGGGTTTCCCTCACGGTATGCCGACGACCGAGGCGGATACGATCAACCGCGACTTGTTGGCGTTCATTCAGAGCGAATAGCCGTCCGACGAATGGAGGCCGGGTGTATGGGCGGTACGAGCCTGTGCTGCTAGAGTCGGTACCATGAAGCGGTGCTGACTCGCCGCGCCCTACTCGCCGCCCTCGCCTCGCCGCTCGCCGCGCAACAAGTCACAACCGTCCATGACCGCATCATCGAGGAGCTCGAGCATGCGCCGCTCGCCATGCGCTTCACCGGCTCCACGCCGGAGGACGTTCGCGCCTGGGAGCGGCGCTTTCGCTCGAAGCTCGCCGAGTTGCTCGGTCCGCACCGCCCGCCCGCGCGCTGGGACGCCGTCTCGGTCGAGCGCGCCGACTTTCACGACCACTCCCGCGAGCTGTTCCTGTTCCGCGCCCAAGGCTTGCCCGAGCTCCCTGTCTGGATCCTCACGCCCAAAGGGCGCTCCGGCAAGCGCCCCGCAGTAGTCGCGCTGCACGGCCACGGCCCCTTTGGCCACGACGCGGTCGCCGGCGTCGACACCACGCCCGAACGCAAAGCCGACATCGAGCAGTTCCACTATGACTACGGCCGCCAGCTCGCCAAGCGCGGTTACGTTGTGGCAGCGCCTTGCTTTACGCCCTTCGGCCGCCGCCTCGACGACCGCAAACGTTACGGCGGAGACGACGCCTGCGCGGTCAGCTTCGTGCGGCTCCAAATCCTCGGCAAGGTCTTGATGGCCGAGAACCTGCGTGACGCTCTCTGGTCGTTCGAAGCCCTGCGTCAGCACGATCAGGTCGACCCCGAGCGCATCGGCTGTGTCGGCTTGAGCTATGGCGGCCGTATGACCATGCTCACCTCCGCCATGGAGGAGCGGATCCGCGTCGCCGTCTGCTCCGGCGCCCTCAACGTCATGCAGGAGCGGATGCGCGTCCGCTACAGTTGCGGCGCACAAGTCATCCCCGGGCTGCTGGAATACGGAGACGTTCCGGAGATCGCGGGCCTCATCGCCCCCCGGCCGGCCTTATGGGAAGTAGGCAAGCGCGACGGGTTGATGGTGAAGGATTGGATCGAGCCGGCTTGGGAGCGCATCGCGCGTGTCTACTCCGCGGCCGGCGTGGCAGCGAAGCTCGACCGCGACGACTTCGACGGCGCTCACCAATGGAACGGAGTCAAGGCTTATCCCTTGCTCGAACGCGTGCTTCAGCCCAACGCTTAAAAATGATCCGGCGCCGGGGATGCCCCGACGCCGGACCGTGTAGGAGTCTCGGCTCTATTGAACGGTGATCCGTATGCCCGTGCCAGCGGTCAGCCCGCCGGAGTCCTGGAGCAACGCCGTGATGCCATGGACTCCCGGCTTGAGTGTCGCCGTGAAATTGGCGCCTTGGCCGAAGTAGCCCTGCACGCTCGAGTGCCACCGGATTTTCGACGAGATATCTCCGTCCTCGGCGTCCATCGCGGTCGCAGTGAAGCGTATCGCCCCAGTGCCGTTGGTTGAGTTCGCCGCTGGTGACAGGATCTTCACCACAGCCCGTGTGTTGGTCGCTGGTGCGGGGGCGGCAGTGGTCACAGTCATCGAAATGCCCGCGCCGGCGGTCAGCCCGCCGGAGTCCTGGAGCAACGCCGTGATGCCATGGACTCCCGGCTTGAGTGTCGCCGTGAAATTGCGCCCTGGCCGAAGTAGCCCTGCACGCTCGAGTGCCACCGGATTTTCGATGAGATATCTCCGTCCTCGGCGTCCATCGCGGTCGCAGTGAAGCGTATCGCCCCAGTGCCGTTGGTTGAGTTCGCCGCTGGTGACAGGATCTTCACCACAGCCCGTGTGTTGGTCGCCGGTGCGGGGGCGGCAGTGGTCACAGTCATCGAAATGCCCGCGCCGGCGGTCAGCCGCCGGAGTCCTGGAGCAACGCCGTGATGCCATGGACTCCCGGCTTGAGTGTCGCCGTGACATTGGCGCCCTGGCCGAAGTAGCCCTGCACGCTCGAGTGCCACCGGATTTTCGACGAGATGTCGCCGTCCTCGGCATCGATGGCCGTTGCACTGAACGTGATGGGTCCGGAATGCGTTGAGCCTTGCCTCGGCGAAAGCAGCTTCACGACTGCTCTCGTATTCGGCCCCGACGGTTTCGGCGTCGTGCCGCTAGACCCTCCGCTCCCCGCTTTGGCGATCACTTCCACCTCGGCTAAGGAAGCGTTTGGCGATCCGTCATGCAGCTGGCCGCTAACCTGGCCCAACTCCACACGGACCACCTTCGCTTGCACTTCCGCGAACGTCGCGTCGACTCCGCGCTCGTTGAGGGCGCCCGTCGTCTGCGTCGCGGTCCAATTGCCCGACGATGGGCCGATTCGAACCGTTGCAGACTGCACCTGAAGCGTCGCCCCCGTGTTGGTTCGCGGGCTGTAGAGACGCACCGTGCGTACGGTCACGGCCTCGGGGAAGGTCAGCTCAACCCACTCGCCTTGCGTCCCCGACGCCGTCCAGTATTCGTAGGGATCTCCCTTCTGGACTTTGCGGTCCGTCAGACCCTTGATCGCCGTGGCGTCGCGGGTCGACGACACGCGCAGTTCGGCGCCTGGGGCCAAGTTCGACCACTTCGCCTCCTCGTCGCTCGCCGGCACCGGAATCTGCGTGTGGCCGGAGTGGCACCCCACGCAGCGTGCGCGAGAGCCCGGCATGCAGTAGTTCATGCCCGCTACGTGCGCGGCGCCTCCCGGGAAGCCCTTTGTGAACGGCACTGGCCCGTCGGCTGAGCGAATCTGCTCGAACAGGGGCAAGCCGGCCGGTGCGTCATGGCTCACCGAACCGTCCGCGTTCACCGTCGCCTCGTTCAGCAGAATGGGCCAGTCCAACGTCTCGAACGAACCCGGGTTGGTGCGTTGGAAGTCCGCGAAGAAGCGAATCTTAGCAGCCGAACCCACCGGCGGCGCGCTCGTCGTGATCGAGTCGACTGGCCCGTTGGCGTACACGTTCAGGGCGTCAAAGATGAACGTCCCGTCCGCGTCGTAGGGCCCTGCCTCGGTCGGCGGCAGCGTCTGGCGCAACTGCGGAACCGAGTCGGAGAGGATCGGAGGAATGGGCCGCGCCTGCAGCAACTTCGCGCGGAGCTCCGTCGTGCCGCGATTGTCGTAGAGCAGGGTACGTCCACCCCCGTTTTGGTCGATCAAGTAGAGGCCATAATCCTGGTTGATGTCCGCCGCCCACGAGATTATGATGCGGCCGTCATTGAGCACCGCCGGCTCCGTAGCGTACGAACCCTGGTAGACGCCGAATGACGTCGGGTTCGTGCTCACGTAGCGGTTGCCTTCGAGCTGTGTGATGCCCAGGATCGGTTTATAGTCCACCTGCCGCCGCGTGTAGCGCCGCAAGCCGCCAAAGCCGCCCGCCTCCGTCATGTTCTGCATCGGGAAGAAGTTGGCGACGAAGGTGCCGTCCGGAGCGAACGAGCCGCCGTAAGCATGCACGGCATCCTCGTGATTATGAGGACCGGCGAACTGTGCGAGCTCGGTGCCGTCGGGCCGAATCGTGGCCGTATGCCAGTTGTTGCGGAACAGAAAGTCTGCGCCGCCTACGTGGCTGTCGCGGTTGCGCGTCAGGCCGTCCTTCTGCTCGTATCCGCCGGCTGACGAGGTGACTGTGGACATGTCGTTGGTGGCGAAGCGATGGTTGCGCCACCA
This sequence comes from Bryobacterales bacterium, assembly GCA_041394905.1. Lineage (GTDB taxonomy): Bacteria > Acidobacteriota > Terriglobia > Bryobacterales > UBA6623 > RI-231. The sequence continues at coordinate 14,627 of JAWKHJ010000047.1, forward strand.
GCGGCTGAACGCAATCTCGCCGGTCACCGGGTCGATCACTGGTCGGTCCGCGCCATTCCGCTCGGCAGTGATGCGATGCATTCCCGAGCCGTCCGCATTCACGACGTAGAGGTTTGAGGTCCGCGCGCCGCCGTACTGCGCGAAGGCCGGCATGCGCGTGGAGGAGAATACGATGCGCCCGTCTGGCATCCATGCCGGGTCGGTGTCATCGTAGGTCTGCATCCGCGGGCCGGCGTCCGGGCCGAACTGCGAGTAGTTCAGGCTCTGGTCGGACTTGGTGACTTGCCGCAGGCCGGAGCCGTCGGCGTTGATCACATAGAGCCGCCAAGCGGAGGGGTTCGACAGCGGCTGAGTGTCTTCCGACGCGTTGAAGGCCGTGGAGGGGATGCCGGCGAAGACAATCTTCTTGCCGTCATAGGAGACGTCCGGCGCGTTCACGTCGATCAGGTTCAGGCTCGCCGCGGTCGGGTTCGAACCGTCCACCAGCACTCGGATCGCTCCGGTCTTCTCGAGCACCAGCAGCTTTCCTGGCGCAGCAACGCGGAACCGGCTGTAGGGGCCGACTCCGGGCATATCTTTGGGCACGTTCCAGTAAACCGTCCCGGTGGGCGGGATTTGCCGAGACACGAAGACGATGGACGGAACTCCGCTAGGGAGTCCGGACTGGGCGCTGACGCCGGAATTCTCCGTCGTAGTGAAATGCAGCGCCGGCCACATCGCCAGCACACACAAAAAAAGCAGGATGATTCGGAAAGGGGGGATACGCATTCTCTCCTCTAGGCAACGCTCGGCTCTCCCGACGCCGACGTTTTCTCGTTATGAAAGGACAAGCGCGTAGCACGGGTAGGCGCGGACGCGGGCGAGGAAGGCGGATTGTGCGCCGCTCGGCGAGGAGGCTTGCACAGATCGCTCGACCACGAACCCAGCAGGCTTCCCCGGGCTGGTTGCTCGTCTGACTCGAAGGCGCGGCAGGCTGTGAGCAAGCCGCTGGCCATTCGTCGCGCAAACCCGGCGAAGCGAGGGGGCAGGGAAGTGGCCGGCTTCGCTAAGTTGTTTACTACACGTACCGGAAGTACCAAAACTTGTAACAGTTTTGGCCTTCCGCCGATCTGCCAGCTAGGGGAGGTGTGTCTGTACTCCCTGTGTAAGAAGTACCGCGAGGGCTGTACAAAGTTCGTAGGCGCCCTACAGGGACCCGCCTAGAACCCACCATCGGCCTATGCCTACAGGTCGATGAGCCCCGTAAGAGTGGCGGAAAACCAGGAGGCGCCCTCCATAAAGATGGCGTGAAGATGAATTGGAGGCGGTCGCCCGTTTTGCCTTACGGCTTTGGAATCCTCAAGGTCGCGCTGATCATCGCCGACCCGCTTGCCGCATAGAGTAGCGTCAGCGGATGGAAGTTGGACGGGCCGAGGCGTACGACTCCGAGCCACAGATCCTCGTGGACGGCCTCAACCGCAAAGGCGGCAGCCAGCAGCATCACGATTCCGATGCTGGTCGGAATCGGGGTCCCCTCGAAGTAGGCGACCTTGCCCTTGTCCGTCGTCAATGCGGCAGCCGTGACGTTGAAGCGGGCCAGGCGGCTGATCCCGCACACTACGAAGTAGGTCAGCAGGAGCATATCCCAGCCGCCCCGCAGTCCCAAAGTAAACCCGAGTACTGCCGGCGCGACCCCGAACGACACGATGTCGGCCAAGGAATCCAGATCAGCCCCGAGCGTCGACTGACGCCGCGAGCGCCGGGCCCAGTAGCCGTCCAACACATCGAAGACCAACGCCAGGAACAGCAGCAGGAAGGCGATCCAAAGGTACCGTTCCCCTCTGCCGGCGATGTAGTTCAGGCACAGGAACAGCGTGATCGTGCCGCACGAGGCGTTCCCGATCGTGAACAAGTCCGCCACGGTGTAGGACCGCAGCATCGAGAGCCGCTGTTTGCGTTCGGCTGCCATCAAGCCTGCGTCGCCTCGCCCACGGCGATCGGCGCCGCGAGCAGCGCATCAGGAATTCCGAACGCATCCACCAGCGGTACAGCGTACGGACGAATCTCCGCGCACAAAGCGTTCACCTCCGCGCGGATAGCGCGCGCTTTGGCCGTCGTGAGCTCGCCCGCTTCGAGGAACCACGCGCGGTCCGCCTCGATTTTGCTGAGAGCGTAGAGGGAACGCACCGCATCAAGCTCGGGCGGCGCCGCGGCGACGAACTGCTCTAGAATCACCCGCTCGACGTAAGCCTTGGCCGTCGCCATCAGATGGTCCTGGCACTCGGTGAACGCATCGAACGAGTCCATGCCCTGTTGCATCCGGCTGCGCAGCCTCCGCGCCACGCCGGACAACAGGCGCTGCTCGCGGTAGCGCATGGCGCCGAGCTGGAACTCGGGGTCGCGCAGGTGCACCGGAGCGGTTTCACGCGCCTCGATAGGGCTCGGCTCGCGCACGACGTCGGCTGCGCGCGCGGCTACGAACTTGAGCATCGTGAATGGGCGTAGGTCTTCGAACTGGCGCTTGTAGTCGCTCAGCAAGCTCTTGACGACGAGCTGCAACAGCACGGTGTTGTCGCCCTCGAACGTACAAAAGATGTCCGAGTCCGCTTTGAGGTCCGCAAAGCGGTTGACGGCCATGTAGCCTTGTCCGCCGCAGCACTCGCGGGCTTCTTGCAGCGCGCTCATGTTGGCCCACGTCGCGGTTGCTTTCAACCCGGCGGCAAGGGTCTCGATCTCGCGAGCATCTTCGTCGGTCTTGTTGATGAAGCGCTCGAGCAAGTACTTGAGTCCGAAATCGAGCGCATACGCTTCGGCCACGCGGGGAAGGAGCCGGCGCTGGTGGGTCAGGTAGTCGAGCAGCCGCACTTCGGGCTGTCCTTCCGGGCCAAACTGGCGGCGCCGCTCGCCGTAGCGAACCGCGATGGTGAGCCCGCTCTTCATCGCGCTCAGCGAGGCCAACGCCACGCTCACGCGGCCGGCCACGAGCGTGCCGATCATCGTAAAAAAGCGCTTGGACGGGCTGGCGATGGGGCTGACGTACTCGCCCTCGGGCGTGATGTCGGCGAAGCGGTTGAGCAAGTTGGTGCGCGGCACGCGGACCGAATCAAACCACAGGCGCCCGTTGTCGACGCCGTTGAGGCCGAGCTTTTCGCCGCAGTCTTCGATGCGCACGCCGGGCCAATTCGAGCCGTCCTCGTTGCGGATAGGGACTACGACCGCGTGTACGCCGTGGGCTTGCCCTGCGACCACGAGCTGCGCGAACACGACGGCCAAGCGGCCATGGCAGGCGGCGTTGCCGATGTACTCCTTGTGGGCGT
>JAWKHJ010000048.1:0-16914 GCA_041394905.1 Bryobacterales bacterium
TCTTGTGGATTGCGACGCTCGGTTTGTGGGGGCCGTTCTTTGACGCCGCCCGTCGACGCTACATGGTCAACCACATGCAGTTCGGCGATGCACGCTTCCGGTGCGATATCCACGGGCGCGACCTGTTTCCGTTCTATTTTGCGGCGTGGGTGCTGCTACTGCCGACCCTCGGCGCGTCGTACCTCTGGTACAAAGCCCTCGCGGAACGCTACTACTGGTCGCGCACCGAACTCGTGCATTCTAATGCGATTACGCGCGCGACCTTCGAGTGTTCATTGAAAGGGATCGACCTGCTCGTGCTGTGGATCCAGACTTGGGGCACGCTCGTGATGACGCTCGGGCTGGGCTGGCCTTGGACGCGCATCTGGGAAGCGCGCCTGCGGCTGCAAACGCTCGCCATGACCGGCGACTTCCGTCCTGGGCGGATTCGCCAATCCACTGACGCGGCCGGCGCGGCGGGCGAGGGCGCGGCGGACTTCCTCGGCTTGGACTTTGGGTTCTTCGCATGATTGCTCCAATGCGGCACCGTTGGCCCGGCGGCTACTTCGATGGACGGACGGCGGCGCGCGTCGAGACCGAGGTTTCGCTCTCGGCCGACGGCGTGGAGCTGCTGTTCGCGAATGGCGCGCGGACGTTTTGGCCCTATTCGCAGATTCGTCAGACCCAAGGCGAGCTCGAAGGCGAACCGACGCGCCTGGAGCGTGGCGAAGAACCTGCCGAAGCCGTCGTCGTGGACCTACCCGGCTTTCTGGAGGCGCTGCACGGCTACACGCTTGAAGTCGTGGCGGCGGGACGCGATCGCTCGATCGGCATCGGACAAATCTTGCTCGCCCTCACGGCGGCCGCCCTCATCGGATCGGGCCTCTATTTTTGGGGCGCACACGCCTTGGGAGACCTCTTCGCCGCGGCATTGCCGCCTTCCTGGGAGGAGCGGCTGGGAGACGCTGCCATCCGGCAATTCGCGCCCGAGGAAGACCGTTGTGACGACGAGGTGAAGCAGCAAGCCGTCGAAGCGATCGTACAGCGGCTGGCCGACGCACGAACCGACCGGCGTTACGATTACAGCCTTGTGATCGCGAGCGGCATGGTCAACGCGTTCGCCGCCCCGGGTGGGCGCATGGCGGTGTTTGACGAGCTCATCGCCATGACGGACAACCCGGAGGAACTCGCCGGTGTGATGGCGCACGAGATTGAGCACGTCGAACGGCGCCACTCCACGCGCGCGCTGTTTCGCGACCTGACTGTCAACGCGATTCAGGCCGCCGTAACGGGCGACTTGGCGAGCGGCGTCTTCGCCATGGACGGAGCCGCGACATTAGCGACGCTCGCGCACCATCGCGACGAAGAGCTCGAGGCCGATGCAGAAGGGCTAAAGCTGCTGCGCGATGCGCACATCGACCCGAACGGCATGGTCACGATGTTCGAAAAGTTTGCAAAGCTCGAGGGAGGAGCGTCGGAGGGGGTGAGCTATCTCTCGACGCATCCGGCGACCAAGGATCGCATTGCACGGCTAAAAGCAATGATCCAGCAAGACCCCGGCGACCCGCGTCCGATCGAGCTCGACGTGCATTGGGCGCGCGTGAAGGCGCCGTGCCGAGTGGGGTTTTAGGAACTCTCGTCATGTGCCGCAACATCAAGCCTCTGTTCAACTTCGAACCGCCCGCGACGGAGCAGGAAGTCGAGGCTGCAGCTCTGCAATTCGTGCGCAAAATCAGCGGATTCACCAAGCCGTCGAGGGTGAACGAGATGGCGTTTAAGGCCGCGATCGAAGAGATTACGCGGACTTCGCTACGACTGCTGGATCATCTCGAGACGAGCTCGCCGCCGAAGAACCGCGAGGAACAAGCGGCGAAGGCGCGCGCTCGGTATGCGGCGCGGGTCTAGTCAGAGTTCGGCGGAACGGGCACGCTGATTCGTCTTGGCCACCAGCAGCAGCAAGACCCCGCCTACGTAGAACACGGCGTCGTGGCGATACAAGTGTGGGCTGAAGAACGCCGCAACCAGCAGCGCCATGCCAGGGATATAACGCTTCGGCAGACGCGCCGTCAGGAACGCTCCGGCAACGCCGCCGACTGCTGTCAGCAGAAAGACCGTCTTCGTGGCCCCAAGGAACGGAATCAGGACGCCGCGAAAATTCCATAACTGGTTGGAGTAGAGGCCATACTCGCCGTCGACTCCGATCAGTTGGACGAGCAGCGAGAAGAACCCCGCGACGGCGCTAAAGCCCAGCAGTAGGGCAGCTACGAGGAAGCCCCCCGTCGCGGCCGCGATGCCTATAGACGCCGTCCGGCGATATCCCGCGAGGAAAAGTACGGCGAGCAGGGGGATCACGACGGTGATCTTGACCGCCGCCAGTCCAAGCATCAGACCCGCTAGGCCGTCGCGCCCACGCCTGAGGGCCTCCATGGCCGCGATCACGACCACCAGAATCCAAGCCGAATCCTGCCCCATGTTGATGGCCGAAGAGAGGAACGGAATCGCCGCAAAACCGACGAGCGTACCCCACAGCATGGCGCTCTCGCGGAACTCGACGCGCAGGACGAACCAGGCGCCAAGCAGTAGGACAATCGCACTGTTGAGAACGCCAGCAGCCCTGTAACCCGCTTCTAATGAGAACCATGCAGCTGGATAGTAGAGCAGTGCTTCAAAGGGTGCATGATTCCAGACAATGAACTTGCCGTAGCGTCCGCCGGTGACCGCCGTCAGGTTTTCGCGCTGGACGTCGAGATCGTAGAGCTGGGCCGCGCGTCCACTGTGGATCAGCGACGAGGCGTTCAAGTAGATCGCGTAGTCGGGCGGATGTCCAGGGGCCGGTTCGAAGTGCGACCCAGCGTAGATCCCAATCGCCAACGGTACGGCAAACAGCAGACAGAAGATGCCGCGCTGGAACCAAACCAGCGCACTGGGGCTCACCTTTTTGGCGGGCGAAGAGGACTGGGCGGCGAGGGCGCTGGACACGATCCTCTTCCCAGTATGCGAGCGCCGCCGGCGTCGTCCAATGCGGGCTATCCCTTATGCGGAGGCGTCATGGCGCTGGGGTGGCGGGTGCGCAAAAGCTTTTCCGTATCTCCGCTCCCAGAGCGTCCGGCTGCAAGCGCCCTTCCGCCACCCTGGCTCCGAGCTCGATCGCCTCTCTCCCTAAGTTCAAGTCACCCCAGCTCTCCGGCCGTTCTGCCAACTCGAGAAAGCTTAGGGCGACGAAACTGGGCACGCGCGCTCCCAGGATGAAGTACGGCGCAAAATGGTGCGCTTGGTCGTGGGGGTACCGAGCAGCCGGTGCGGCTCGTGACCTTTCCGATATTCCGCACGGTACCCGCTAATCGTTCCCTCCAGCTTGACCGGGTTGCCGACTCCTGTCAGGCCGATCGGCAACCCCAACGGATAGTTCACCTTCGCTCTTGGGATGAATTGGTTCAGGCCTTCGAGCAGGCCGTCGAGGCCCGCCGAGCCCGCAAGATCGACAAACCGCGCGAGCGCCTCGCAATCCCCTAGCGCACCCTCAGCGACCTCGAGCGACAGACGCTCCGCGTCGGCACGGCCAGTGAGATTCGGGCCGCAAGCGATGAGGCCCAGGCAAAAAGCGGCGGCAAGGCGTCGCCCCGTGGCAACGCTCGACAACTTAAAGGGGCTCCGGGGGACGCACAAGCTTGCCCAGCACTGCCGGCCCGCGCGCGCCCGTCGCCGACGGCAGGCTCGCAGCCCTTCCGTGCCAAGTCTCATACGCCAGGACCGCGAACGCGATCGCTTCCTTTGCGTCTGAGTCGACGCCGAGTTCGGCCGACGTCATGACCTTTGCATCGGGGACCTGCCGCGCCAGTCGCTGCATGATTTGAGGGTTGTGGACACCGCCCCCGGAGACGATCAGCTCATCCACATGCATCTCGGGGCTGACGAAGCGTTCGATGCCGTCCGCGATAGAGGCCGCGGTGAAGGCGGTAGCCGTCGCGACTAGGTCCGGCGCCGAAAGCCCCTCTTTGAGCAGCTCTGCCACCATCTCCGTCCCGAATTCCTCACGCCCGCAGCTCTTGGGCGGCCTGCGGCGCACGAAGCTGTGTTGCAGAAGCGAGTTGAGCAGCTCCGGCTGCACCGTGCCGGAGGAGGCCATGCGGCCGTCTTTGTCGTAGCGATGGACGCCCCGCGAGAACTGCGAGACAAGGGCGTCGATGAGCATGTTGCCCGGCCCGGTATCGAACGCCATCACCTCTTCGGGAGGCGCACCGGGAGGAATCGCTGTGAGGTTCGCAATGCCGCCGATATTGAGGCAGACGCGCCCCTTCTGCGGGTCACGATAGAGCAGGTAGTCCACGTAGGGGACCAGCGGCGCTCCCTGGCCGCCGAGCGCCATGTCGGCCGGGCGAAAGTCCGCGACGACGGGCGCCCCCGTGCGCGCCGCGATGATAGCCGGTTCGCCGATTTGCAGCGTGCTCGCGATGCGTTGACCGAGCAACTTCTCCGGCGTCCCCTGGTGGTAGACCGTCTGTCCGTGCGAGCCCACCAAGTCGAGCTTCCGAGGATTAACGCCGGCCGCGCGACACGCCCGCAAGATGGCGTCCGCGAAGACTTCGCCAAGGTAGAAGTTTAACTGGCTGAGCCTAGCCGTGTGCGTGGGAGAGTTTGACACGCCAAGCACGGCCTTGCGCACTTCCGGCGAATAGGGCGTCGAATGGAAGAACCGTGTTTGGATCTTCTGGTCAAAGCCCTCTCCGACAATCTCGACCAAAGCCACGTCAATGCCGTCGACCGACGTGCCGCTCATCAATCCTGCTACCAACATCGTGAACGCCTACGCCGCCCCCTCGACCTTGTGTTTCCATTCGTGCAATAGCGTCAGCGCCTCGATGGGCTTCATCTCTTCGAGGTTCAAGCTGCGCAACTCCTCGATCACCCCGCTATCGCCGGATGAAAAGATCGACACTTGCACGGGCGCCGGCGTCAGCGGAGCGCTGAGCTCCTCAGTCACCGCCGACTCCTTGCGCTCATGCGTCAGCAGAACTTCGCGCGCCCGTGTGATCACTTCCAGAGGAAGCCCGGCCAGCCGCGCCACCTCGATTCCGTAGCTGCGGTCCGCCTTACCGCTCTCCACCTTGCGCAAGAATGTCACTCGCTCGCCGGACTCGCGCACGGTCACGTGCAGGTTGAATACGCCTTCGAGCAGCTCGGCCAAGTCGGTGAGCTCGTGATAGTGCGTGGCGAACAGCGTTTTGGCGCGCGTCTTGGAGTGGATATGCTCAACCACGGCCCAAGCGATCGCGAGTCCATCAAAGGTCGAGGTGCCACGGCCAATCTCATCGAGCAGGATGAGGCTGCGCGGCGTGGCCGTGTTGAGAATCTGAGACGTCTCCGTCATCTCGACCATGAACGTCGAGCGGCCCTGCGCCAGGTTATCGCTCGCGCCGATGCGCGTAAACACACGGTCGAGCACGGGCAAGGTAGCCTTTCGCGCAGGAACGAAGGAGCCCATCTGCGCCAGGATCGCGATCTGTGCAATCTGCCGCAAATACGTCGACTTGCCGCCCATGTTCGGGCCGGTGATCAAGGCGATCAAGTGGTCTCCGTCGTTGAGGTAAACGTCGTTCGGAATGAATCGGTCGACGCCTTCTTCGTCAGAGAGCCGCTCGATCACCGGGTGTCGGCCGGCGCAAATCTGGATCTCGCCCGAGGAGGAAAACGTCGGCCGCACGTAATCGTGCTCAGCCGCGGTCAAAGCGAGCCCGTGTAAGACGTCGAGCTCGGCAATCGCGCCCGCGGTGGTCTTGATGCGCTGCGCCTCTTGCGCCGTCGCCGTCCGCACTTCGTCGAACAGCATCCGCTCCTTGGCCTGGATACGCTCCTCAGCGTCGAAAACCTTTCGCTCGTATTCCTTGAGCTCCGGCGTGATGAAGCGCTCAGCGTTCACCAAAGTCTGCTTACGGTCGTAATCTTCGGGAACTTTTTCGAGATTCGCCTTCGAGACTTCGATGTAGAAGCCAAAGACATTGTTGTGTTTGACCTTGAGCGAAGCAATCCCAGTACGTTTGCGCTCTTGCGCTTCCAGACGTGCGATGTACCCGCGCGAGCTCTTGCTCATGTCGCGCAATTCATCGAGCTCCGGGTCGACGCCATTAGCGATGACGCCCCCCTCGGAAAGCGTCAGCGGAGGCGTTTCGGCGATCGTGTCGATGATACGGTCCCGCACGTCGGCGAGCTCATCCATCCGATCGAGCAGCGCCCGCATGCGGTCCGACTTGAGCGGACGAGCCAGACCACGCAGCATCGGAAGGCAGCGCAACGAGTCGCCCAAGCTGCGCAGATCCCGCGGAGACGCCGAACCCATCGTCACGCGCGAAAGCAGGCGCGTCATGTCGAGCACGGACTCGAGCTCACGGCGAATCTCGGTGCGCGTGATGGTCTCGCGCTTGAGCTCTTCGACGCCGCTCAACCGGGACTCAATCTCGACGACGTCCAGCGCCGGCCGCGTCAACCAGTCACGCAACAGGCGCGCGCCCATCGCGGTCGCCGTGTTGTCGATCGCATAGAGCAACGTCGACTTGGGCGAGCCGCCGAAGAGAGGCTCCACAAGCTCGAGGTTGCGCAGCGTCACCGCGTCCAGAATCATCCACTCCTGACGGTGGTAGAACGAAGGCCGATCGAGATGCGTCAGCGCGGAGCGTTGCGTGTCACGCAGATAGTGAAGGAGCGCGCCCGCCGCGCCGACTGCGGCGTGCCGCCCCGCTGCGCCCAAGCCGTCTAGGGAATGGAGGCGGTAGTGGTCGAGCAACAGGCGCTGGGCGTAATCGAAATCGAACGTCCAGGCTTCGACCTCGGTCTTCAAGCGATGGCGATTGTTTCCGTTGGACTTCGCCGTAGGGAACAACGGCCCCGCCGAAGGAACCAGTAACTCACGTGCGCCCAGGGTCTCGAGCGCTCCGTCCACTTCTTCGAGCGACAACTCGGTCATGCGGAAGTCGCCAGTCGAGACGTCGACGTACGCCAGCCCCGCGCGGTCCTTCCGCTCGGCCACGGCTGCCAGGTAGTTGTTCTTCCCAGAGTCGAGCAGGTTTTGGTCGCTCGCCGTACCGGGAGTGACGATGCGCGTCACCTCGCGGCGCACGATCTTTTTCGTCTTCGAAGGTTCCTCGACTTGCTCGCAGACGGCAACGCGGTGGCCCTTCTCGATGAGCTTGGCGATGTAGCCGTCGGCGGCGCGAACCGGCACGCCGCACATGGGCACAGGCCGGCCACTGTCCTTGTTGCGCGACGTCAGCGTGATCTGCAGATCGCGCGACGCAACGATCGCGTCGTCGTAGAACAGCTCGTAGAAATCGGAGGTGAACAGCAGCGGCAACGCGCTCGGAACCTGCTCCTGGATCGCATGGTACTGGCGCATCAGAGGAGTGGTGGAGGGGTCCTTTGGCATCGCGACCGCGAACACCCATTGTAGCCGCGCTAAGGCACGTTGCAGTCAAGCGACAACGGACAAAGACGATCCCCCGCTCAACCGTTTTGCAGCTGCTTTCAGTGATGCTAAACTGTCGCCGCAATGCGCCGAACGTCATTGATTTGCCGTGCTGGGCGTCGCCGCATCAGCGGAGCCGCTTTCAGCCGGCGCCTTCAGCCTGACTCTGGGAGGTCCTGGAAGTTCGTGACCTGACTGCTGGGACGATTGGAGCCGGAGCGTCGGGAATAACACATGTTCACCGCCTCCACGATGATCATCCTGCAGGCAAGGACCGCAAAAGATCAAGAAGTCGCTTGCGGACATGACGCCGGGAAGAGATGATGACGCAACAGCCCATCGGCGCAGGGGTTCTACAAGTACGCGTCGAGGGCGACACTCGTGCGCACTGCGCAGAGCGTTGTCGGCCTACTACGAGGGCCGCGAAGTTCACACGCAGTTCGAGAGATCCAAGGCGACAAACTGATCACGCGCGACAACCACCCGGCCGACGGTCACAGTAAGTAAATGGACCATGCGCCGCGTGGAATAGACTTCCCCTTGACTCTAGAGTCGAGTCCAGACTTATACTGAGGGCGACGACCTCAGGACGCAAATCCAAGCCATTCCGCATCGGAGAAGTGGCGCGCCGGTCCGGCGTCGGCATCGACGCTCTGCGCTTCTACGAGAAGCACGGCCTGATCGAGCCCGCCGGGCGGACGGACTCTGGCTACCGGATTTACGACCGTAACGTATTCGAACGCCTCAGCTTCATCAAGAAGGCGCAGTCGGTGGGATTTCGCCTCGAGGAGATCGGACGAATCATCGAGGAATCATCGGCGGGAAAGCGGCCCTGCAAGGACGTTCGAGAACTGGCCAGTGAGAAGCTTGTAGAGCTCGAGAAGCGTATCAAGGAGCTTCAACGCTATCGCCGCGAGCTCAAAGAGACGTTAGAAGCCTGGGAGCGCGAAGGCGAACGCGACGGCTACGTTTGCGGCTTGATCGAGGGCCTTGAACCCGGTAAGCCCCGGCGGCCGCGCAAGGAGGCAAGATGACTCCAGTCATAGATGAAATCCTGTTGCCCATCCAAGGCATGACCTGCGGACATTGCGTCCAGACGGTCCGAAAAAGCCTGGAAGCCGTGGACGGCGTCGTCGAAGCCGACGTGCAACTCGAGAATGGGCGTGCCGTGGTGCGCGCCGAGCACGATCGAGTGAAGCGCGAGCAACTCGAAGAGGCTGTGCGCGAAGCGGGCTACCAAATTGGCGAAGCCGCCAAGCCTCGGCCCCAGCTCGTGTCGCTTGGCGGAATCGCGCCTGCCAAGGCCGCCGCTTCCCCGCCAGAGCCGAAGCCAGAACCGCAGCCAGAGCCTCCAGCCCAGAAAGCGGAAGGCCCGGCGGTCGCCGAGATCGCGATCAAAGGGATGACCTGCGCCGGGTGCGTCCATACCATCGAGCAGCGGGTGCTCAAGCTGCCGGGCGTCGAGAGCGCGGAAGTCAACCTCGCTTCGGGCAGCGCGATGGTACGCTTCGACGCTGCCAAGGTCGACAAGGAAAGGATCGCCCAAGCCATTGATGACGCCGGCTACGAAGCGCGTCTGGTGGAAGAAGCGCGATCGCACGAACACGACCACGGACAAGACGGCGAAGAAGAGGAACGCGAATGGCGGCGGAGGCTCATCGTCTCGGTCATCTTCACGGTCCCGCTGCTGATTCTGGCAATGTCGCACGGGGCCATCCACGTTCCGCACATGGAGTGGGTGCAACTGGCTCTCGCATTGCCTGTAGTCGTCTACGGCGGCGCGCCGTTCTACTCACGCGCTTGGAAGGCGCTGCTCCACGGCGTCTTCGACATGAATACCCTAATTGCCGTCGGCACGGGCTCGGCGTTTCTGTTCTCTTTGGCGTCCACGGTGGCGCCGCAGTTGGTCCTGCCTGCGGGCGAGAGCGGTCCGGCGCCGGTCTACTACGAAACCGCCGCCGCAATTCTCGCCTTCATCTTGCTGGGACGCATGCTCGAAGCCCGCGCTCGCGGCAGGACGTCGTCTGCGATCAAAGCGCTGCTCAACCTGCGCCCCAAAACAGCCCGCGTGATCCGAAATGGAGCGGAAGAGGAGATCCCGCTCGACCAAGTGCAGCCTGGCGACGAGATCGCCGTACGCCCAGGCGAAAAGATCGCCGTCGACGGGACGGTGCTAAGCGGCGAGTCCGCGGTGGACGAGTCCATGCTGACCGGCGAAAGTATCCCGGTCGAGAAGAAGCCCGGGGACGCGGTGGTCGGCGGTTCGCTCAATGCGTCGGGCCTATTCCGGTTCCGCGCGGAGAAGGTGGGCGCGGAGACCGCGCTTGCGCAGATCGTCGCGATGGTGCGGCGCGCGCAAGGGTCCAAGGCCCCATCGCGCGCATGGCGGACGTCATCAGCGGCTACTTACCCGGCCGTGTTGGTCGCCGCCGCGATCACCTTCGTGGCCTGGTTCTTCTTAGGGCCGCAAGGCGACCACCTACGGCTAGCGCTGGTCCATGCCGTTGCGGTGCTCATCATCGCCTGCCCCTTGCGCCATGGCTGGCCACGCCCACGGCGGTCATGGTCGGCATCATTGCGGCGCTTCGATGGGCGTGCTCATCAAGGACGGCGGAGCACTCGAGATCGCCGGCAAGATCCGCCGCGCTGTCTTCGACAAGACGGGCACGATTACGGCCGGCGAAACCGCGCGTCGTCGATCTTGTCCAGCTTGGAGAACAAGACACCTTGGACGCGATTGCATCCATCGAACGGGAACTGAGCACCCGCTAGCCAAAGCGGTGGTGCGCCACGCCGAAGACAAGGGCGCGCGACTGAGCCGGCCCGAGAAGTTTGAAGGCTTGTCCGGACTCGGCTTGCGCGCGACGCTCGAGGGACACACCTGGCTGATTGGTACGCCTGAGCTGAGCGGAGCACATCGATTTGGGACCCGTGCGCGACAAGATCAACGCCCTGGCCTCCAAAGGCCGCACCGTCGCAGTAGCCTCGTTCGACGGCAAGCCCGCCGCGCTCATCGCGTTCGCGGACGAGGCCAAAAAGGATGCAAAGCAAGCGCTCGATCGCTTGCGCGCACTCGACATCGAGACGGTGATGATCACCGGCGACAATGAGCAGACCGCAAAAGCAGTCGCGGAAGAGGTCGGCGTTGAGCGCGTCCTCGCCAATGTACGCCCGGAGGGCAAAGCCGACGAGGTGAGCAAGCTTCAATCCCAAGGCGACAGCGTGGCCATGGTTGGCGACGGCGTGAACGACGCGCCGGCGCTGGCGCAAGCCGACCTGGGCATCGCGATCGGCGCTGGCACTGACGTCGCCATCGAAAGCGCCGGGATGGCGCTGTCGGGCGAGCGCCTAGGGGCGGTGGCCGACGCCATCGAGCTTTCGCGCGCCACGCCCGCATCATCAAGCAGAACTTGTTCTGGGCCTTTGCGTACAACACGCTCGGTATCCCGCTGGCAGCCGGGGTGTTCTACCCCTTCACCGGCTGGACTTTGTCGCCCGTGGTGGCGTCGGCAGCGATGGCCATGTCGAGCGTCTCCGTTGTGGCGAACAGCCCTACGGCTGCAGCGCTTCCACCCGAAGTGACGGTCTAATTGCCGATCGGCACGGTTAGCAGCGGACTGCCCGCTCCGCGCCCGGCCGCTTGCAGAGAATAGAGGTAGTTCAACAGGTTGAAGGTAGCCTTCGAGTTCAAATCCGAGTCGTCGATATAGAACCAGCGATTGCGGTAGCGTATGCGCACGAAGGCGCCCGCGGGAGGCTCTTCCGACGACTGGACTTTTGAGCAGGTCGCCGATCACGGGGCCCCATTCAAGCGATGCGCCGCCGACCAGACCCGCGGCGGCGTCGGCCTGCGGAACTTGAACCGGAAAGCGATTAGGAAGAACAAGACGCCAAGTAGCGACCGGCCCCCGACTTCGATCTGCGTTGGAACGCGAGCACCGGTGGCCGGCACGATGCGGAAGTCCTCTATGCTCGGGTCGAGGCCGAGGCGATCCTGCAAGGCCCGCGCCAACGGACCGGAACGCATGCTCAGGGCGACGCCCTTGTCCGTCTGGCGAATCTTCAGACCGCCGTCGCTCTGCAGGTCGCGAAATGCGGCGGCAAGCTCGCGAAACAGTGCATTGTCGGGCAAGCGCGTGGGCGCCGGACCCGTAGCGCTCGGTGCGTTGTCGATGCCGTTCACTTCTTGAACGCAGCACACCAACAGGCGCTCGATGCTCCAGCCTGATTGCGAGAGTAGCGCCAACGTGCTCGGATCAATCGGCGTCAACAAGCGTTGCGCCGCTTCGCCGCCACGCAGCGGCTCATAGGTGATCGTGGGGTTCTCCGTGTAGGATCCGCCGATCCCGAAGCCGTACTCGTTCTTCCCCCCGCCATCGATCGAGACGGTGGGGTTTGCGTTGACGTTGCCGCTCAGCGAATACTGCGCGATCACCGATCCCACATCCACGAACAAGGGCGTGTCCCGATAGCGCAGACGCACCAGGTTCAACAACAACTGTTCGTTGAGCGAGCGCGCGATCGCTTGGTTGTAATCGAACCGCGCGCCCGGAACCGTTCGTGGACCAAGCTTCGTCGCACATCCTGAGAACACGACCGAAGCCGCACACAGCAGACTGACTGTTGCGTCGATCCGCATCCTTAGAGAACAGGCTCGTAAGCTTCCATGAGCTTCGCGATCTCTTCCCGTTCACCCTCGCGCAGCTGCGGCAGCGGCGGACGCACGACGCCTCCGACCTTGCCCAGGATGTTCATCGCCTCTTTCATCATGGTGACTTCGTAGCCCTTGCGACGAGCGCGCAGCCCGTAGAGCGGCAACACATAGTTGGTCATCAGGCGATGCAGGCTGGCGCTATCGAGCATCGATGCACGCTCGTGCAGTTGCAGTGAGAGCCGCGGCGCGATAGTTGCGATCGAAGACGTGTACGTCCGGATCCCGATGGAGTAGTAGCCCGGCACCATGTCGTCGCCGATGCCGCCGATCCAATGGAGCCGGTCGCCCAGGTGGGCCATGATGCGCTGATAGGTGCGGATGTCGGCCTGTCCCTCCTTGAGGGCAATGAGGTTCGGCACCTCGTCAGCAAGCTGCGCCACTTGGCCGGGCGAGAGCTTCACCCAGTCGCGGGAGTAGATGAACGACCCGAGGTTGGTGGCGCGACCGATGTTGCGGTAGTAGTGCAGCAGCCCCTCGAAGTCCGCGTCGGGATAGTACGGCGGAAACATCAAGATGCCGTCCGCGCCGGCCTTCTCCGCCTCTTTGGCAAGCTCGACCGAAAGGCCGCCGCCAAATCCGACCCCGGCGATGACGGGCATCTGGCCCTTCGCCTCGTCGACGGTCGCCTTGACGACTTTGATCAACTCATCCGGGGTGAGCGAGTAGAGCTCGCCCGTGCCGCCGGCTGCGACCAAGGCGCAAAGGTCGTACTCGAGCATCTCGGCGACATTGGTGCGGTAGCCATCGATGTCGAGCGAGAGGTCGTCCGCCTTGAACGGGGTGATCGGGAAGGCGATGACGCCTCCCAGCTTGCTGCGAAGTTCTTGTGGATCCATGGGGCCTTCCTTGCCTTCGAGGGACGGAATCGGAATTGACCCCCTATTTTGGCTCAGCAGGCGGCCTTTGCGCACCCCGTGCTACCCTGCCCGCCATGGATCAGGATCTTCGGCGCGCCATCGACGAGCGTTTGGCCAAGGGTGAGATCGACTTCGAAGAGCATCGGCGGCTCGTCGAAGCCCTCGGACCGTAACCGGGACCGTCTGCGCCGGGCGACGGCTTTGCGGTCTTGCTGCAGGCCGCTGCGCCCGCCAGCAAGATCGGCACGATTAAGGTAGTCCGGGAGGCGACGGGCCTCGGGCTGAAGCAAGCGAAGCTCTTGGTCGAGCGGCCCCCGGCCGTGATTGCCGAAGGTCTGGACCGCGCGGGAGCGGAAGCGGTCGCACGGAGTCTCACCGAGATCGAGCGCCCGAGCCGAAGCTGTGCGCAAACGCTCGTTCGTTGGATCTGCCGCGAGCGGCGGCGATCAAGGCGCAGGCACAGGCCTCTTCGGGATGTTTGTTGCTGCTGGCTGCCTTGCTAATCGCCGCCATGCTGCCAGCAATAGCGGCTGCCCTTGGTGGCTGAACGCTTGCACCGCGCGCCCGCCTTCGTCTTGCCCTCGCATTGCGCGCTCTGCGTCTTCGGTTGCGCTGTTGCAGCCGCTTTCGACGGGACCGTGGGAGAAGACTTAGCCGTTGCGCGGCTCTCGGCCAGCTCCTGCTCCAGCCGCGCAACGGTGCGCTTGAGTGCATCTACGTCCGCTCGAAGCTCCTGCAGCTTTTGCGCGACTTCTTCCTGACTGGCCGCCGGAGCCGGCTCGCAGCCCAACGCGACCAGGGCGAGAACGCACCCCAAGAGCGCCACCGACACACGCCCAATTCGCATGCCCCCCGATTGTAGGCGGGCCAGTTCGACGGTAGACGGCCACGGATGCAGTCTTAGCGCAATCTTTAGGTACTGCGCTAGGCCATCACAAGACTTTTCGTTTTTCTGCTGTTGATTTCAGAAGACTTAAGGGGAACGGACTCTCAAGTGGCTTGCAACCCGCTCGTACCCTGAAGGCGAGGCCATGCCAAGCGTCCAGACCCGACTCGCCGAGCTGCAAAGGCGGATCGGCGTCGCACTCGACGGGTTGCTGGGGCCCATTACGCTGACGCGTCTCGAAGAGCTGATCTCGATCGCACTGCCTCACATCGACGAATCAAATAGCCAGATCTCATCGTCTCGCAGAGCGGCCTGGAGCAGATCCTGCGGTTCGAGATCGGTTCCCAGCAGAACTACCGCCAGCGGCTGCAAAATCCAATCTGGCCCGGTGCGCAAAGCGGGGTCACCATCGGCATCGGCTACGATTTGGGCCATACCGTCCGCAGCCAAACCGAGCAGGACTGGCGCGGCCGCATCCGCGACGCGGACCTCGATCGCCTGCTGGCTACTGCCGGCTTGCGAGGCCGAGCTGCCGAGCGAGCGCTCGTCGGTCGCCGACATCTTCATACTCTTCGAGCCCGCGCGGGAGGTCTTCTTCCAGCGTACGCTCCCCTTCTTCGCCGCGCTTACGCGGCGCCCATTTCCGGGGTCGAGCAGCTGCCACCTGACGCTCAGGCGATGTTGCTGTCGCTGATCTTCAATCGCGGAGGCGCCACCGCCGGCCCGCGCCAGGCGGAGATGCGAGTCATCCAGGCCCTGATTCCCGGCGGCGACCTAGCAGCCATTGCCAACCAACTACGCGCCATGAAGCGCCTGTGGGACCGAACGAAGCTGCCCGGCCTACACATCCGCCGCGACCGCGAGGCGGAACTGATCGCGAACGCTGACCGCGATTATTCCGGCGAAACGCTCGTGCATCTGTGAATCGGCTAGGTATGCGTCGCATACAATAGCGCTGATGCAACGTCGCACCTTCTTCCGCGCCGCCGCCGCCGGAGCGGCTTCCATGGCAGCCTGCACAGCCGCTCCCGAGCCGAAGCCGGACAAGAACGCGCTGGACGTCAAGATCACAGGCGTCGAGCTTTTTCGCATCGACGTGAACAGCCGCGGCCCATGGCTGATCGTCCGCCTTCAGACTGACGCCGGAGTCACGGGATTGGGCGATGCGTCCCATTCCGGCAAGGGCGACCCTGCGTACGCCAAGGTCGAGGAGTACGTCGAGTTCCTCAAGGGCCGCAGCGTCTTCGATCTCAAAGCCTTTCGAGCCCACGCCCGCGCACAACTACCCGGAAGGTAAGCGCGCCGTGAGCTGCGCCTTGAGCGGGCTCGAGCAGGCCTGCTACGACATCCAAGGCAAGCTGATGGGCGTGCCCTGTTGGGCGCTGTTTGGGGGCAAGCTGCGCGATGAAGTGCGCAACTACGCCAACATCAACCGCGCAACGGATGTGCGCACTCCGGAAGGGTTCGCCGCGCTTGCCAAGAGCGCCGTCGAGTCCGGCTTCGACGCCGTCAAGATGGCCTCCTTCGACGGGATGCCCAAGACGGGCGCCGCCGAGATCGAGGCCCATACCAAGCTCGGGGTCGATTGCATCAAGGCCGTCCGCGAAGTCCTCGGCCCGGACCGCGACCTGCTCGTCGACGCACACAGCAACTTCGACTACAACCGTGGGCTCGACCTGTTCAAACGACTCGAACCGCTTCACCTTTTCTGGCTCGAAGAGGTCAGCCGCCCGCTCGACGTTTGGGCGAAGCTCAGCGCCGAAGCCCCCATGACCACAGCCGGAGGCGAGAGCCTTTTCGGCGTGAAGGAGTTCTGGCCATACCTCAAGGCCGACGCCTGCGACATCATGATGCCGGACGTAAAGTACTGCGGCGGCATGCTCGAGCTCAAGAAGATCTCGGCGATGTCCGAGGCGGCGGGAGACCACCCGGTCGCGCCGCACGGCCCTTCGAGCCCGATCGGCAACATGGCTGCGGCCCACGTCTGCGTAACCATCCCGAACTTCTCGATCTTGGAGTTCTCGCACGGCGACGCGCTCGAATGGCGCGCCGACATGACCATTCCGCCAGAACCGATGGGCAAGGGCGGCATGTTGCGCGTGCCGGACACGCCGGGCCTCGGGTACGAGCTCAACGAGAAGGTCGTGCGGCCACGCCTCGTCAGCTAAGGCCGCTCACTGCGTGAGCAGCAGCGCCGTTCGCGCATCGAGCTTGAGCGCGATGCGATAGGGCAACCCGCCCCACGCGACGTCTTCTGTCGTCGCCTGGGCGTCCGTGAAATCTCGGCCTCCCCCGCCGTAAAGAGTCGACGCGCTGTTGAAGCGTACTCGCCAAACGCCCGACTCCGGGACGCCGATGTAGTAGCCATCTTTGGCCTCGCTCGAAAGATTGAGCACAGCGACGGCCGGGCGGTCTTCTACGTGGGAGCGCCGATAGGCAAGCACGCCGCCTTCGTGGTCGCGGTGGTCGACCACACAGGGTTCGCGCAAGAACGACCGCCGGAAACGAATCAGGTCACGATAGAGCATGCGGAACCCTGCATCGCCCAGTTTTGCCTCCCCTGCACTCTCCAGGTAAGGCTCTACGGCGAGCGATTCCTGGCCCTCCAAGAGCATCGGAACGCCTGGCGCCGTCAGCAGCGCCACGGCCGCCAAAGAAGCCCACTGGCGCGCTTCGAGGCTCCGTGGAGTTTGAGGGTCGGCCAGGGCAGGCAGCCGTACGATCTGCTCGGGGCTCTCCGTCCAGATCAGCCGTGTGTATGCATCGCCAGTTGAATGGGTGTCTAACGCCGCGGTCAGGTGCTCCACGCGTTGGCCGAGGTCCAGACCTGGCGCGACGGCAGAGCGGATAGCGTTGGAGAACGATGGGTCGGGCCACAGGCTCTCCGTTGCCTCCAGATCGACCAGAACGAAGCCGCGCGCCGCCGCGACCTCCTCGAACGCCTGAGGAGCAGGCTTTAGCAGCGTCAACGCGCTCACGCCCAACTCGCGCAATCCATCCAGCCGCGTGGCTAGCCGCTCGG
>JAWKHJ010000049.1:0-16686 GCA_041394905.1 Bryobacterales bacterium
GAATCGGCCAAATCACTCCGTGAACGGCCAATCCTGGTTGAGCAACAGCTCCTTCTCGCGCTCTTCAACCGGAACCTCGTTCGTCGTCAGGTTCTCGAACCAGAACTGCCCGCTCTTGCCGGCCGTCACGATGTCGACGTCCCCGTCGCCATCCATGTCCGTCACCACGAACTGGGTCCCCACGCCGGCGTCCGAGTTATAGGCGATCGGGTAGCGCGTGAACTCGGCCGTCCGCGGGTCGAGCTTGTAGTAGAAGATGGCCAGCGGATCGTACCCGCCCGGGTCCCGGCCGTTGTGGCCGCGGTAGCGCTTGCCCGTCAGGACTTCGGGCTTCCCATCGCCATCGAGGTCCGCCATCTGCATGTTGTGCAGCTGCGAAAACGACCCGTCCACCAAGTGCTGCTTCCAGCCGCGCTTGCCGCCCTCGTTGGTCTGCTCCATCCAGAACATCCCGTAGCTGTGGCCGCGCCCGAAGATCAGGTCGTTGCGCCCATCTCCATTCACATCAAACACTTGGATGCCGAAGCCGGTGTCGCCCAGCTCGAACTCGGGGCGGTATTCCCACGTCTCCGGGGTCTCCTGGCGGTACCAACCCTTGGTTGTCACCACATCGACCTTGCCGTCCCCATCGATGTCGCCCGCGCCGACGCCGTGCTCATCGCCTTCCTTGCCGCCCACCTTCACCTTGCGCGGCTTCCCATCGGCAAAGGTCACATAGAAGACCTCCGAAGCGGTGTAATGCACCGCCAGGAACTCGTTCGCTTTCCCGTCCCCGTCGATGTCGGTGCGCCACATGCCTTCGGTGTGGAGTGACGGCGTGATCAGCGTCTTCTTCCACTGCGGGCCCACCTTGCCAGGGTTCTCGTACCAATAGACTCCGTCTTCTTGCCAGCCGGCCGAGAGGATGTCCAGGTCGCCGTCCCCATCCGCATCCACCGCGAACTCGCCGCAGTTGATCACGAACTCGCCTTCGATGCCGGCTTCGCGGTACTTGTGGCGCGTCCACGAAGGAGCTTCGTACCAGTAGGCGCCGCTGGTGATGTCGGGCTTGCCGTCCTGGTTCATGTCGATCACGGCGACGCCTTCGGAGTGGTCATCGCCCACGCGATGCAGTAGGAACACCGGTGCGTTCACGAGCGGTTTTTCGATCTTGAGCGCGAACTCCTCGTTGGCTGCGACCGGGCGCAGGAACCAACCTAGGGCGGCGGCTGCGGCAAGGCAGGGACGATCCACAGAGCGTGCTTCGACATAGCAGCTCGTATCGTAGCAGCGTTTTGTTGGGCTTAGAGGCTGAGGTTCGCGCCTGCTCTTCGAGCATCTTGGCGTACTCGCCGGAGGCGAACAACGTGAAGGGGAACTGCTCGACCGGCAGGCGCGCCCTTGCGCAGCTCGCGCCAAGCCGCGTAAGCAAAGTCGGCGTAGCGGTGGTAGGAGCGCAAGTAGGTCGGCTGCAGGATGCCGGCGTCGGGCGGCTCGCGGAACTGGTTGTACAGCCCGATCGAGCGCGAAAAATGCGGGCATACTCGACCACGCCCCACCCGCGCAGCTTGGCTGCGACGTCGGCCGGGGTTTGGTCGATCAGCAACTGCGCGAAGCTCTGCGCGGGCAGGTCCATGCCCTCGAGCTCTGGGGCTCGGGCGCAGAAGTCGACGCACTGTTCAAGCCAGCGGCAGACATCCTTGCCGACGTAGAAGAGCATCCGCATCTCGGTGAAGCGGCCCTCGAGCACCTGGTCTTCGAGCGCGGGCGTCTCTTGCCCTCGCGCATCATCTCGAGCGACGAGCGCGCGTTCTCGAGCATCCGCACGGTGGCGGCGGCCTCGGTGAACGGGTGCAAGATTAGCGGCGGCAGCGGATGAACGCCCGTAATCTCCGATTGCAAGGTCTGGGGCATCGAACGGCTCACACCGAACCTCATCGGCCGGTGCGCTTGACGCCCTAGTATGCCACACGCTGTTTCACGCGCGGTTCTGGGAGAGTCCTCAGTCCTGGTTCGGGATCTTGCCTAGGCCGAGGGTAAGGGAGACGGTCCCGACCGGCTCCTCCCCGGGGCCTTCCGCTTGCGCGATTCCTCCCTTACGATGACTCCGATGGCGAAGCGCATCCGCACCCTCTCTTTTGGGCTCCTCGTTTCCTTTTCGCTTGCCGCGGCGTCGAGGTAGGAATGGTTGCGGCAAAGGCGATTCCGGCGGTTGTTTGTCTGCTTTCCTGCTTCGCGTGGACGGCGGCTGCCGCCGGCCTTCAGGGCCGGGTTCTCGATTCGGGGGATAACCCGGTTGACGCAGTCGTCGAGTGCCGCGCCAAGAATGGCGAGCTCAGTGTGAGCGGGACGACGGACCGCGAGGGATCTTTCGCCTGCGAGAACCTGCCGAGCGGAGAGTACGATTGCGGTGCGGCCGAGAATCGCCGGCTTCATCGGCATGACGACTCAGGCCGTCGCCTACAAATATCCCTATACCCTAGCTCTAGACTTTGTGTTGCCCGTCGATTTGACCGCTTGGAATGCGCTAAGGGTCTCGGCGGAGGGCGGCCCGGCTTAAGGTCTGGGGCGAGCTTGGTTCGGCAGGGGAAGGAGTCGAGGTCTGTTTCTCCCACGAGGACAAAGTGCGCTGCACAACGACGAATGCGTTTGGGCAGTACCTGCTGCTTCTCTCGCCGGGACCTACCGTCTGACCGCGGCGGCCGGCGGGCGAATGCTCCTCGAGCGCGAGGTGGAAGTGCCGGAGTCGCTGTTCTATTTCGAGCCGGTTGACCGGGACGACCCCGCGCTG
Organism: Bryobacterales bacterium; assembly: GCA_041394905.1. Lineage (GTDB taxonomy): Bacteria > Acidobacteriota > Terriglobia > Bryobacterales > UBA6623 > RI-231. The sequence continues at coordinate 2,771 of JAWKHJ010000049.1, forward strand.
GTCGCACGTTAGCTTCCAGGCGCGTCTCCGCGTGACCAATTGCGCTTCGGCCGAAGGCCCCTCGTGCACGCCACAGGCGTGCGCGCCAGACAGGCACTCACTGGCATTTGCGCATGGACTGGTACGCCGAGAAGGGCGTTGTCACCTTTCCCTTTTCAGTTTCGGGTTTTCTTCAAAACCCTATCCCGTTCTGTGCAGAGCGGAGGAGGGTGGAGAGGGTTGGGTCGTAGCGCTGAACCTAGGGCCCGATCTGCTCCGTGTGCTTGGGTTGCGCCCTCTCACGTAGCCCAGCCGCAAGGCTGAGGGTGTTTTGGCCGGCTTGCGAACGGAAGGCTTCGTGCCGGGCCCCGGCCTCGCGCGGCCGGGGCTAAGAGCCTGCACACTTCCGCGCGCGGCACGGGGAGGACGCCGTCCGACGGTGGAAGACCGGGGGAAGCCGTCCCGAGGCAAAGAACCCGCCTGCGCGGGCCCCCGCAGAAACTCCGGCGGGATTGCCCGGCGGGCTGTGATGTTGGATCATCGGGTCTGAGGGTCCTCCCGCCCCGCGCCGTTTCCCTGATGTCGATGCTCGCTTCGATCCGTGCGGGTCTCCGCAAGGAGCTTCGCCCGATGCTGCGCCTTGCCGTGCCGGTGGTGATCGCCGAGCTCGGGTGGATGGCCATGAGCGTGGTGGACACGATGATGGTCGGGCGCATCAGCCCGGAAGCCATCGGGGCGGTGTCGATCGGCGGCGTGCTGTTCATGACGGTGGGCGTGTTCGGGACGGGGATGCTGCTGGGGCTCGATACGCTGGTGCCGCAGGCATTCGGCGCGGGCGACGTCGACGACTGCCATCATTCGCTGGTGCAGGCCATCTATGGCGTGTTCGCGTTGGGACCGCTGCTGATGATCCCGATGTTCCTGCTGCTGCCGGTGCTGCTCGAGATGGGGCTTGCGCCGGAAGTGGCGGCTCATACAGGGCCGTACGCACGTGCGCTGTTGTGGAGCGCAGTTCCGTTGCTCCTGTTCATGACCTTCCGGCAATACCTGCAGGGGATGAACAAGGTGCGCGCGATCACCTTCACGCTGGTGACGGCAAATCTGGTGAACGTGCTGGCGAACTGGGTGTTCATCTTCGGCAATTGGGGCATGCCGGCGTTCGGAGTGGAGGGCGCGGGCTGGGCAAGCTGCGCGTCGCGCGTTTATATGTGCGTGGCGCTGGGCGCGTATCTGCTGTGGGACGCTCACCGGGATCACACGGGCTTGTTCCAGACCTCGCTGGCGCTGGATTGGCCGCGGATCAAGAAGTTGGCGACGCTCGGGTTTCCGGCCGCGCTGCAACGCGGGCTCGAGATCGGCGTGTTCGCCTTGGCGACGGCGCTGATCGGGACCTTGGACGCGATTTCGCTCGCGGCCCATCAGGTGGCGCTCAACGTGGCGAGCGTGACGTTCATGGTGCCGCTGGGCATCTCGAGCGCGGCGGCGGTGCGGGTGGGGCAGGCCTTGGGCCGGCGCGACCCGGAAGGCGCGCACTTGTCGGGCTGGACGGCGCTCGGGCTGGGCGGAGCGTTCATGGGTTTCGCCGGACTTGTGTTCCTGCTGTTCCCCGAGGCGATCGTGCGGTTGTTTTCCTCGGACGAGGCGGTGATCGTGGTCGGGGTGCGGCTGCTCTACATCGCGGCGCTGTTCCAGCTCTTCGACGGCTTCCAGGTGGTGGCGACCGGGGCGTTGCGTGGCGCTGGAGATACGCGGACGCCGATGCTGGCGAACCTGGTGGGGCACTGGCTGCTGGGTCTGCCGATCGGCTGGTGGCTGTGCTTCCGCATGGGCTGGGGGGCGCCGGGGATCTGGACCGGGTTGTCGGCGGGGCTGATCTTCGTGGGCGCGACGCTGGCGTATTTTTGGTCGACGCGGCTGGACGGGTTTCGGGCGCACACGGCGGCGTGAGGGGACCTTCCGCGACCGCCAAGAGCCGTCGCGACGACTCGCGACGCTGCAAACGTGGCCGTTTGCGCCACGGCGTCAATCGTAGCTGTAGGCGCGCAGGCACTACAATCAGCGGGTAATGCGTCGTTTGCTTCCGCTCCTCTTGTTTCCTTTGCTGGTGGCCGGTCAAGACCTGGTTTTGCACCACGGCAAGATCGTGACGGCCGATCCGGAGATGACCGTCCACGAGGCGGTCGCGATCCAGGGCGGACGAATTCGCGCGGTGGGCTCGTCGGAGGCGCTGATGGCGAAGGCGCGCGAGGACGGCACGCCGATGCTGGACCTGGAAGGCCGCACCGTGTTGCCGGGCTTGTCGGACAACCACGTGCACGCCCTGTGGGCCGGGTTGAGCGAGTTCCGCGAGGCGCTGCCGCCGCTCGACAGCTTTGCGGCGGTGCAGAGCTACATTCGCGAGCAGGCGAAGAAGACCCCCAAGGGCGAGTGGATCGTGGTTCCGCGGACGTTCCCGACGCGGCTGGCCGAGATGCAGATGCCGACGCGCGAGGTGCTCGATGTAGCGCCGGACCATCCGGTGATGTTCGATGCGAGCTACACGGTAGTGGTCAACTCGAAGGGGCTCGAGGTTTCCGGCATCACCAAGTACACGGCCAACCCGCCGGGAGGAGATCGTGGTCGGCCCGGACGGCGAGCCGAACGGCATCCTCAAGAACGCCTCGGGGTTGCTCAAGGGCTTGCGGGAGGAAGAAGATTTCAGCCACGAAGAGAAGCTCGAGGCGCTGCGGGCGATGCTCGAGCGCTACCGCGCCGCCGGGCTGACGACGGTGGGCGACCGGGCGGTGAACGACGAGATGATTGCGCTCTACCGCGAGCTGCACGAGCAAGGTAGGCTGCCGCTGCGCGTGGTGATGACGTGGCGGCCGGGCGCGTCGAAGGGCTTTGGGGAGATCCTGCAAGACCTGCGCACGCATGAGTTTACCAACGGGACGGGCGACGACATGCTCAAGTTCGCCACCTACAAGGTGACGCTCGACGGCGGCATGACGATCGGGACGGCTTACCAGCGCCATCCTTACGGGGAGTTCGGCAAGCAGCTCTACGGCATGACGAACCCGGACAACATCGGGATGCGCTTCGTGGGGCCGGAGAAGCTGCTGGCGATCTTTCGCAAGGCGCGCGACAAGGGTTGGCAATTGACGGCGCACGCCCAAGGCGGTGGTGCGGTCGATACGTTCCTCGATGTGCTGGAGGAGCTCAACAAGGATCGCCCGATCAACAAGGAGCGTCACCACTTGATGCACGCCAGCTTTCAAAGCCCGCAGGCGATCGAGCGAATGGCGCGGATGGGCGTGGGCGCCGATGTGCAGTTGCCTTGGCTTTACTTCGACGGCCCGGCGCTCGAGAAGGTGATGGGGACCGAGGGGATGCGCTACTTCATCCCGCTGCGCACCTATATCGACCACGGCATCCATCCGGCGGGCGGCAGCGATCACATGATCGGGTTCGACAAGAACCGCGCGGTCAATCCGTTCAACCCGTTCTTCCAAATGTGGATGGCGATCACACGGGCGCGTACGCATGACGTGGGGCCGCTCTTCGCCTAAGAAGAGGCAGTGACGCGCGAGGAAGCGCTGCGGATGCACACGATTTGGGCGGCGGAGCAGCAGTTTGCGGAGGATGAGCGCGGGACGATCGAGGTGGGCAAGCTGGCGGATCTGGTGGTGATCGACCGCGACTATCTGACGTGTCCGGAAGACGAGATCAAGGACATCCAGCCGGTGATGACGATCCTGGGCGGCGTGGTTGCGGGCGAGCGCTGACCAAATCGCCGGACGTAGAAAGACCCCGCCGATTGAGCGGGGTCCTTGCTGTTTCTCGGCTGGCGCGAAAGCCTAGTTGTCGACGGTCATCGGCGATTCGAGCTCGAACCAGATGACGGATTCGGCGGGGATGACGGCCGGGTCGCCGCGCGTGGCGAGCACCGCGCCGGTGCCGCCGCCGGCGCCAACTCCAGCGCCTTTGGCCGCGCCGCTGCCGCCGCCGGCGATTGCGCCGATGGCCGCGCCGACGCCGGCGCCGATACCAATCTTGGTCGCGTCCTTGCCGTAGGTTTTGTCGGCGACGACGACATAAGACTTTGTGGCGACCGGGTTCCCTTTAATCTCGGTGAGCTGTGCGCCGATGCGGGCCACGCCCTTCACGCGTCCACTCTTCTCGGCGAACGAGACCACGCCCATGGCGCGGTCGCCGGTGTCGAAGACGGTCTTGCCATCGACGGTCACGGGCTCAGCAATGGTGGCGACGAACGACTCGCCGCTCGAATTTGATTTCGTCGACAGGGTCGAAGTGGTCCGTACGCGAATGCGCGTGCCGGCAGGGATCACGACCGGTTCCGCTTTCGCTAAGCCGACCTTGGACAAAAACCCACCGCCGCTGTCGCCGTTATTGGCGGCTTCTCCGGGCTGCGGCGCGGAGATTTCGTCGGCCTCCGCGGTGGAGCCGTTGGAAGAGCATCCGGCAAGCAGAGCCGCAAGTGCGATTGGCGCGGCAAAAAAGGTCAAGTTGAGTTTCGAGCGTCTCATCATCAAGTTCTCCTTTGAAGGACGTACGTGCAAGCCCCGTTCCAAACATGGTAGATCGGCCGGAACCCGTTGATGTTACGTGACTTTGAGGATGGCTGGAGGAGATAAGGCGTAGACCGAGAACGGAAGAAATCTGCCGACCTTAGGAAGAAATTGCAGACCTTAAGCCGCAGGTCTTACGTCGGTAGGCTCACGACGGGAGCGCGTGGCGACGGGGCGGTAACGCGGTTTCAGGACGAGCGCGCGCAGTCCGCCTTTGCGGCTGACCAGCACGAAGATGACCGCGGAGAAGATCAGCGCCACGGTGAGCGCGACGATCGTGTTGCCAAGTAGGAACGCGCCGCCGTACTCGGTGATCGATTGCAGGAGCCCGGTTGCGCCCTTCTCGATATGCTCGCGGTCGAGCAACTCGACGCCCAGCCATGCACTCAGCGGGTAGAGGATCGGCGCCGTGATCGGGTTCATGCTGATCACCGCGCCGGCCACGGCGGCGGCGCGATTGAGCTTGAAGCGTCCGGCAACAAAAAAGGCCAGCGGAGCGCCGACCAGGAACGTGGGAAAGATCCCGATGAAAGCTCCAAGCGCCACCCCTAGGGCGGTGCGCGCCGGGGTGGAGTTCTCGCGTAGGGACCGCAAGCCGTGCAATCGCAGCCAGCGGCCAATCCTGGCCACCCTGCTCGTTTTGTCACGACTCGTCATCTAGCTCGAGGGCCCCCGTCCTCTTCCTTGCCGTCCACTTTGGTTTGGAACCAACTCTCTATGTATCGGACGCTCGACGCCCGAGAATAGTTCCAGACCCCCGTACCTCGATTGTATCCAGCAATCCAACCGATCGTACTTAGGCGAATCACCTGCTCAATTCCGCCGAAACCGACTTAGCGCCTCCGCGATCGAGGAAGGAGCGGAACTGCTCTTCGTTTCCTTGACCCTCGAAGCGGGCCAAAATGTTTTCGTTGGCGTCGAGGATGGCGTAGAAAGGAATGGCTACGGTTCGGAACCGTTCCTGCTGCAGGGCCTGGTTGCGGTCGGCCACGGCTTCATCGAGCGTGTCGGTGTAGAGCTCGACGACGACGAACTCCTCGAGGCGGCTCGCGATCTCGGGACGCGGGAACATGTTGGTCTTCATCCACTTGCAGTTGGTGCAAGAGTAGCCGGTGAAGCTCACGAGCAGCGGTTTACCCTCGGCGCGTGCTTTTGCGAGGGCGCCCTCGTAGTCATCCTTGAGCCAGTTGGTCTTCTCGGCTTTGGCGGCCCCTGCGAACTGCACGCCGGAGTACTCGACGGGCGGGATGTAGGCCTCGAGCTCGCCCAGGTGGCCGCCGAACATGCCCGGGATCAGGCTGACGGCGAAGATGAGCATGGCGCCGCCTACGGCGAGGCGGCCAAGCGAGACCTTCTCGGCGGGCTCGTCTTCAAGCCGTAACAGAGACAGCAGATAGAGGCCGTCGAGCAGGAGCAGGCCGATCCAAACGGCGAGGAAGCGCTCGCGTGTGAGCAGATGCCATTGGTAGAGCTGGTCGACGGTTGAGAGGTACTTGAAGCCGGCGGCCAGGATCAAGAAAGCCATTGCGATCTTGACTCGTGACATCCAACCGCCCGCCTTGGGCATGCGGCTCAGGAACGACGGAAAGAGGGCGAGGCCGAAGAACGGCAGCGCCAAGCCGGCCGAGAACATGAACATGCCGAAGATCGGCCAGGCCATGCTGCCGCCCGAGACCGAGCCGGCGAGCAGGGCTCCGACGAACGGGCCGGTGCAGGCGAAGGAAGCCAGCGCGAAGACCAAACCCATCATCAGCGTCGACAGGATGCCGCCGCCGTAGGTCATCGAGTTGAGCTTGGTCATGGCGCCACTCGGGATGGTGATCTCAAACGCGCCGAGGAGGCTGGCGCCAAAGATGAAGAAGACGATCGCGATGAACAGGTTGACCCAAACGTTCGAGCCGAGCTGCTGCATCCCGAAGGGCCCAAGCACGACCGAGACGAGCGCACCCAGGCCGGTGAACAAGGCGATGACGCCGACGACGAAAGTGGTCGCCTGGACCAGGGACGCCTTCTTTTCACCCGACTGGGTCGAGACGAAATAGGACATCGTGATCGGAATCATCGGGAAGACGCAGGGCGTGAAGATCGCGAGCAAGCCAAAGCCGAAGGCGACGGCGGCGAAGCGGAATAGTCCCTGATCCGCCGGCGATGTCGGGGCGGCGGAGTCCCCCGAGGGAGCCGCGGCTGGCGGCGCGGTTGATGTCGTGGAGGGCTCGGCGAGCAGCATCGGCTCGTAGCCCGCGGGCAGCGCGGGAGCGGCGGTCGTCGCACAGCCGGGTCGATAGTCAGGGTCGCCGTGGCGGTCTTGCGCTTGGGCAGCAGGCAGCGCTTGGCGTCGCAGGCGCCAAAGCGCAGCTTGGCTTCGATGGGAATTTCGCCCGAGGCTCCGTCGGCAAGCTGGATCTCGATCCACATGACCGCCTCGTGTTCGTACCACTGGCTCTCGACGCCGAACAGCTCGTCAAACTGGCGCTTGGGCGGCGGCTGGAACCCTTTCCACGAGGCGATCGGGATTGTCCGCGAGTTGCAGGTCGAGCGCGATCGGCGCGCTTGCGGCGTCGGTCGCGGCGTAGAGGTGCCAGCCGTCCTGGACGGTTGCCGGTCAGCTTGCCGACAACCTTCGAACCCGGGGCAGCCTTCGCCGGCTCGAGCTCGAGTGCAAACGTAACGGGATCAAGCTGCGCCCAAAGGGGAGCGCAGGCGAGGAGAAAAAGCGGCAGTAGGGCGCGCGCACGCATCGAGGAGGTCCATTAACTAGGTTCGCGCGAAGCAGCCGGTTGAATTACCCTCATTGTGACGCTTGGGGCAAGAGAACGCCGATTCGTCCGTCGAGGTTTTCGTCACCGAAGGCCGGTCGCCGCCTCCGAAGAGGATCATGAGGCGGTTCTCGAGCAACAGGATCTCGGGTCGCAGACGACGGCTTGGTTCCGGGTTGTACGCCGGCTATCACGCCTGGGCGCGGGACCTTTGCCACGCGACGCCGTCGGAGGAGCGCGCCCAGCCGAGCTGACGCCGCTCTTGCGCATCCTTTCCCGGCCGCACCATCCAAAGAACCGTCGGCGAAGAAGACCGCCGGCTCGCCGGGCCGCGCTGGTCGAAGGCGCCCTCGCCGCGGTATGAGGATGGGGTTGAGGTGGGGTTTCTGCCAGTGGACTCCGTCGCGCGAGCGGGCCACGCCGAGCCGCTGCACCCCGAAGCGGTTCTGGCCTAAGTAATAGAGGTAGAGCCAGCCGCCGCATTGGACAGCATAGGGGTCATAGCGCCTTCGCGGACTCGTCCCACGAGCCGACCGGGCCGTGGCCGAGCACGAGCTCGGGGGCGCGCTCCCAGGCGAGGCCGTCGGAGGTATGGCCAGAGCCGATGCGGGTCTGGTTGCGCGGGCCGGCTTGATGCCAATGCAGGATCTGATCAGCGCGCACGACGGTGGCGCCGTTGGCGGCGATGTAGTCGCCCTCCCAAGGGCGGTCGGGGCCGAACAAGGGGTTCGCCGGGTGCTTCTCCCAGGCGAGGCCGTCGCCGGACGTGGCCAAGCCGGTGCGCCAGGTTTGGCCATCGAAGCCGGAATAGAAATTGAGGTAGCGGCCCTCGAAGCGCACGACGCTTGGATTGAGCGCGTCGGTGGAATCCCACGAGCCGGCTGGGCCGGGTTCGAGCAGGGAGCTCGGGATCGGGGGACCAGGCGAGGTCTTCGATGCCGGAGACAGCAAGCGCCTGGCAGGGGCCGACGGTGAAACAGGCTTGTGGTGGTAAGAGGCCGCAGGCCGAAAGTGCCCCAACAGGACCAGGCACAATAGCGGCGCCGCGCAGATGATGGTGTTTTCGGTCGCGATGACTCGCGACCCGGCAAGCCTGGCGGCTTGCGCCACTTAGCCTTTGCCGAACTTGCGCGCCATCTTGGCATTGAACTCTTTGGTACCGCCGCGAGATGGTGAGCGTCGTCCAGTCGTCGCCACCCCGAGATGGCGCGCGAGGAAGGCGATCTGGCCGGCGTGCTGGTTCATGTGGCCGAGCATGCGGTGCAGCGCTTCGCAGACTGAATGCGGCTCGCCGCGGATGAGGATGGTGCGGTCGAGGTCTTCGGGTTTGCAGGGCGGCGAGCTGGCGTGCGCCGAGCGCCCAGCCAGCTTCCCAGCGCTCCATCAGCGAGGGCGCGCGTGTCGTCGGGACCGATCTCGAACTCGGAGTCGCGGTCGCGGTCGGGCTTCTCGCCGTCGCTCGTGAGCCAGTCGGTCCAGCGCGAGCGCATGTTGCCGGCCATGTGCTTGACGATCTCGGCCAAGGTGGTCGATTCGGCCGAGATGCGGTGGAAGAAGGCTTCGTCGCTCGCTTGCGCGAGGGCGCGGTCGGCGACTTCTTGGTCGTGGCCAAGCGCGCGGCCATGTCGTCGATGAAGACTTGGCGGAAAGGGGTCGCTCCTGCTTCGTCTCAAAAGGCGCGTCGAAGGCCGGCTCGACCTCTCGAAATCAATCTTGCCCGGAGAGAGTCGCGCGGGACTCGCGGGCCCCGTGCTCGCGCTCCATGCGGAATCCTCCCACTCGACCGAGAGCGGCCCGATGTAGCCGATCGCGTTGAGCGTGCGGATGATCTCCTCGAAGTCGACTCCGCCGTGGCCGAGCGAGCGGAAGTCCCAGCCGCGGCGCGGGTCGCCGAAGTTGTAGTGCGAGCCGAGGATGCCGCTGCGCCCGTCGAGCTGCAAGGCGGCGTCTTTCATGTGGCAGTGGTAGATGCGGTCGGAGAATTCGCGCAGGAACAAGACCGGGTCGACGCGCTGCCAGCAGGGTGGCTCAGGTCGAAGTTGAAGCCGAGCGCTTTGCGGCGGCCGACAGCCTCGAGCATGCGATCGGCGGTGACGATGTCGAAGGCGAGCTCCGGTGGGATCGAACTTCGTAGGCGAACCGCACGCCGCAGTCGTCAAACGCACGTCGAAGATGGGGTTCCAGACTTCGGCAAGCGATCGAAAGCCGGCCTGGATCATGGCGTCGAGAACCGGGGAAAACTGTAGAGCAAGTGCCAGATGGGCGAGCCGGAGAAGCCGTTGACGACGCCGTGCCGAGGTTCTTGGCGGCGCAGGCGCTGGTCTTGATCGACTCGATGCCCTGAGCGCGCTTCTTCTCCAGGTCGCCGAGCTGCGCGTTCCTTGGGGGCCAGGCGTCGGGCGCGCGTCGGTGTTGGGGTCGAGAGGTGAGCTGGCCAGGCAGGTGGTTCGAGATGGCGAAGAGCTCGAGGCCGTGCTCGGCGAGGATAGCCTTTTGCGCAGCGCAATAGTCGAGGCTTTCCGCGGCCTGGAAGACGTCCATGTGGTCGCCCCAGCAGGCGAGCTCGAGGCCGTCGTAGCCCCAGCCGGCTGCTTTCTCGGCGAGGACGCGGAGAGGAGATCGGCCCACTGGCCGGTGCAAAGTGTGACGGGGCGGCCCATGTCGAGGGCCCAGTATAGCGCTGTGCGGGAGGAGCTAGTCCGCCGGCAGCGTGAACTCGTCGCCGGTGTCGGCGGCCCATTGACGCACCCGCTCGATGAGGCGTTTGCGCACGGCGCGGTAGGCGTTGTTGTGGGCCAGGTTGGCCTGCTCGTAGGGGTCTTCGGCGAGGTTGTAGAGCAGCCAGGAGACGCCCTCGAAGGCGACGTACTTCCAGCCGTCGGCGGTGACGACGCCGCGATAGGGCTTGTTGATCGAGTGGCCGTGGCCGGTCGGGATGACGTTCTGCAGGTAGGCCGAGTCGGGGTTCTGAGACCTGCGGCCGGTCGGCGAGGCGGCGTCCGGAGTAGTCGCTGCCTTCCATCCAGGACGGCGCATCGAGGCCGCAGAGCCCGGCGTAGTCGGCGCGATGTCGGCGGCGTTGATCAGCGTGGGGACGCGCGTGGTCTTGCGTCCGTCGTACTTCCTGGCGCTCGCCGGCGATCAGGAAGAAGAAGCGCCCGGATGGACTCTTCGAACGGGTTGGTCTTGCGGTACATGCCGTGCGAGCCGTGCATGTCGCCGTGGTCGGAAGATACGATGTGCGTGTCGCCAGGCGAGGCCGGTCTGGTCGAGCGCTTGGCGGATACGGCCGATGTTCCAGTCCCAGTTCTCGATCATGGCGTAGTAGCCGGCGAGCTCGCGGCGTGCGGTCTGTTGCACGGAGTCGATCTGCGGCACGTTGAGGCGCATCTCCAGAGATCGGCCGGAGTGGAAGCGGCCCATGAACTCCTCGGGCGCGACGTAGGGGTTGTGCGGCGGCTGCGCTGAGCACGCCAAAGAAGGTTTGCGGTCTTCGGCGCGGTCCTCGAGGTAGCCGATGAAGAGGTTGGTGACTCGTCGGTCTCGTGGCCGGGCGGGCGGTAGTGGAAGGCGTCGGCGCCTTGGCCGCCATGAACCCAGCAGTCCCACTGCGAGTTGTTGTTCTCGTAGCCGGCCAGGTGCTCGAAGCCGCCGCGGCGTTCGGGCGGGATGATGTGGCATGGCGGCGCGGCCGTCGCTCGTGGAAGCCGTCGACGTGCCACTTGCCGAAGTAGCCGGTGTGGTAGCCGGCCTGCTTGAAGGAGCTCTCGGCGATGGTAGGCTGGCCCTTGGGCAGCGGGTACTCGTGGCCGGGAACGCAGTAGTGGAGCAACGCCGAAAGGCAGGCGATCGTGCCCGAAAAGGACAGCAGGCGGTCGGACGATGGTTCTCTCCGGAAGTTGACGCCGAGCTCGGAATAGTTGTCGATGTTGGGCGTGGACGTTGGGGTCGCCGGTCGTTGCAGGAGATGGCTTGCGCGCGATGTTGGTCGGCGACAAGCCAGATGACGTTCGGCTTCGCGGCGGGCGGCGGCGTGGACTGGGGCGCAGGGGCTGCGCCGAGCAGGCGCAGCGGACGAGGCGGAGAGGAAGCTTCGGCGGCAGGTCATCAGGGGTTATCTTATCCGCCTGGGCGAACCCGCCTCCGTCGCCGGCGTTCAAACGACATTGGCGGGTCCGCGAAGAAGGGCTGAAGGCGCTCAGAACAGGGAACTTCAGCCCGAACTGCAGGTTGCGCGGACGGCCTGCGCTCGTGATCACGCCGAAGTTGTTGTTGCCGGAAAACTTCGGAATTGGGAACCCGAAGTTGGGAGTGTTGGTAGAAGTTGAACGCCTCGAAGCGGAACTGGAACAGCTTCGTTTCGGTGACTCGGAACTGCTTGTAGGGAGCGAAGTCCCAGTTGAAGCGGCCGGGTCCGATGAGGACATTGCGGCCGGCGTTGCCGTACTCGAACTCGTTGTTCGGCACGAAGGCGTCGGTGTTGAACCACAGCTGCGGGTCCCGTTGGTCGCTGGGAAGCACAGGGTCGACCCCAGCCACGACATTGGGACGGTTGAGCTGTCCGGTGTTCGCCGGATTGCCGCGCACGCTCAAGCCAAAGGGCTGGCCCGTGGCGATGGAGTGGATGCCGGCGACCGACCAGCCGCCAACGACGAAGTCGAGGGCGCGGTGCATGTCCGCTCCGAACTTGCGGCCGTTGCCGAAGGGCAGCTCATAGACGTAGCTGGCCGTGAAGCTGTGCTTGCGGTGCTGGTTGTCGAGGCTGCGCTCAGCCTTGCGGTTGCGCGGGTTTTGGATTCCGCTGTTGGGCGAATTGCCGGAGCCGGAGAAGCCCGAGACGTCCCCGATGGTGCGCCCGAACACGTAGGCCCCGAGGAAGGTAAAGCCATTCGAGAAGCGCTTCTCAAGGCGCGTTTGCATCGAGTGGAACAGCGAATTGCCGTTGAACTCGTGGCGGTTCATGGCAGCGAGCGGACCGACGACGATGTCGGTTCCTGGGAAAATCGTGCTGGTGTAGCGGCGCCGGCTGTTGATGTTGCCGGGACCGGGCAGCGCGTAGTTGCCGTCGAGACGGTTGACCAGATGCTGGCTCTTCGTGCCGTAGTAGCCGATTTCGAGCACCGTGTCGCGGAAGAGCGAGTGTTGGATGTTGAAGTTCCACTGCTGGGACATCGGCCAGTCCGGGGTGAGCTCGAAGGAGGAAAACGACAGACTGACCGCGTTCTCCGGCGTGACGACGCCTGGGGGGTTGCCGTTGTGTAACAGGATGGTCGGATCGATCGAGTTGGTCGAGATCTCGCTCTTGATGTGGAACGGCGGGTTGGTTTCGAGGTACTGCCCGCCGCCTGTACCCTCGTAGTTGGCGTAGAAGATGCCGTAGCCGCCGCGAATGACCGTGCCTGGCAGGGCTTGGTAGGCGAAGCCGAAGCGCGGGGCTAAGTTGTTGGTGTCATTCTTCATCAGCGCTCGCCCGAAGCGGCCGCTGCCGGCGCTGCCAGCGACGAGAAAGCTCGGGTCGGCGGGATTGGTGTCGATGTCGAAATTCGAGATCAGGTTGTCCTTCTCGGCCCACGGCGGGCTGTACTCGTAGCGCAAGCCGAGGTTGACGGTCAGCTTGTTGCTCATGCGCCAGTCGTCCTGCACGTAGACATGCGTCCAGGGGGCGCGGAGGTTCATATAGACCGAATTCGAAATGTTGCTGCGGAAGGCCGTGCCGAGCAAGAAGTCGGCCACCGGCCGGCCGCCGCGGTCGCCGCCGGGCGCCGACTGCCGCGTGTAGTTGCCGTTGAACGTGAAGTTGCCGAGCGATTGCTGCGGGTTGGTCAAATAACTCTGCAGGAACTGCGTGGAGAGGCCGAACTTCACGGTGTGCTTGCCCTTGGTCCAACTGGTGTCGACCTTGAGCTGCCGGCTTTGTGAATCCGCAATGTTTGGGGTGTAGTTGGAGAGCCCTAGATTCTGCACGCCGCTGATGTTGAGCAAGGCCATGCCGGGCAACGACTGATTGACGCCGTTGATGCCGAACTTCTGATTGAAGTTTTCGTCGACGACGGCTGTGCGGATGGTGAAGATCCGGTTCCAGCCGAGCTTGATGTTCGTGATCAAAGACGGCGAAAAGATATGGCTCCACGAGAAGCCCATGTTGTCGCCGATGTGGTCGAACTGCGTACCGTTACCGTCGAGCGTCGACGGCCAGCGCGGGCTGTTGCCGACGAGCTCCTTTTGCCTGCTGTAGCGAAAGAATACGTTGTCGTTTGCGCCGAAGACGTGGTCGATGCGAACGTCGCCGCGGTTCTGATCTTCGGGAACGGGCGCGTTGGCGAAGTAGTTCTGTGTGACGCCCGGGCGGTTGGTCGCGGGATAAAGAGTCGCCGCTTGCGCCGAGACCGGATCGATCCGTCCGGTCGGAATGATGTTGTTGGGGAATGGATCCCGAGTATTGGCTTGCGGGTCGTAGCTGAGCGGGTCGTAGATCGTCTGGGCCACGCCGGAGAAGTCGCCGCCGAGCTGAGCCGGCGTGGGAATCGTCAGGTTATAGGTAGCGGACTCACGAATACGCGTCCCCTCGTAGTCACCGAAAAAGAAGGTCTTGTTCTTGATGATCGGTCCGCCC
>JAWKHJ010000050.1:0-13431 GCA_041394905.1 Bryobacterales bacterium
CTTCTTCGGCGAGCATCAGGATGGCCATGGCCACCACGGGCTTGGTCATCGAATGGATCTGGAAGATGTTGTCCGTCCGCATGGCCTGCTTGGTCTCGACGTCGGTGTAGCCGACCGCGTCGAGGGCCGCGACTTGGCCGTGGCGCGCGACAAGCGTGACGACGCCGGCCACGCGGCCCTCGTCGACGAATTCCTGCATGCGGGCGGGGATGCGCGCGAGGCGCTCTCGGTCGAGCCCGGCTTTGCCTGGGTCGACGACGGCCGGAGGAGCGGCCGGCAGCAAGCCGGTGCAGAGCGCAATGAGGAGGAGCGAACGCAGCAAGGTTGTCATCTCGGACTCCCGAAGGTTTTTGGATACGGAGCTAGACGGGAGCGGCTTCGAGCGCATAGACTCGCTCGTACTCGGCGACCGCTTTCGGGCCAATGCGCTCGGCCATCTTGCGGTAGGCCTCGCGGCGGCGATCCCAACGCTTGCCGCGCGGCAACTGCTCCAGCCAATCCACGAGCTGAACGCGGACGACGTCTTCAAACTGTTGGGGCGTCATCTCGATGCGCTCGCCGGTGAAGCGGTCGATCATCGAATAGGGAGGCGCGTCTCGGTCGAGATTCTCGTCGAACGTGTCGTAATCCATCGCACAGAACAGATAGGCGACGTTCTCGGCGTGGTCGCCGATCATGGCGCGGACTTCGTCCCGGCGGGCCAGATCGAGGCCGAACTTTTGGAAGATGCCGGTGCCGTAGATGGAGTGGAATAGCCCGGCCTGGGCAAGCTCTTCGCTAAAGCCCCAGCGCTTCATGTCGCGATAGACGCCGGCGCAGTGGCCCAGGTACGTCCCTTCTGTGTGATCGACGCCGGCGGCCCCGGATTCCTTGAAAAAGTCGACGAGCTCGTGGAAGTCTGCCATGGCGAGGAACAGCGTATCACTGTTTCATCAGGAAGACTTCCGAGACTTGCAGCCCTCGGCCGCTGCCGCCCAGGCCGGGCTCTTTTGTCCACGTCAGCGTGAGATCGCCGTCCGCGGTCGCCTCGGCGGGGATGTCGAACTCCAATGGTCGAAACGGAATGGGGCGTTTGATCAGGTCGTGGATCTCGCGGCCTTCGGCCTCGAGGCGCATCCTCGGGTCGACGGTCTCGCCGGCGTAGACGACGCGCAGGCGGTAGTGCGCCTTGGGATCGAGCCCTTCGTAGCGCATTTGCAGCGGGTTGTCGTTCATCGTCTCGGCGTGATCGAGCCAGGCGCGCGGCGCGGTGGCGAGGCGCGTGTCGTTGGAGCTGTTGCGCCAGGCGAACCCCATCAGCGAGGAATGCAGGTGCGCGGGGTCCTTTTGGAAGCCTTCGCCCAGCACCAAATGCGGCTGGGCGGACGGGTCGCCGAGGTTGTCATAGAAGCCTCCATGGCCGGGGTCGGTGCGGCGTAGCACGGCGTCGATGCGCGCTGGACGCTCGGCTTCAGGCAGGCCGCGGATCTCGGCGATCTGGGCGAGCAGGTAGCGCTTGTCGTTCAAAGGCGCGAGCAGGGTATCAAGCGTGGCTCCGCGCTCGGTCGCGATCGCCTGGTACTTTTCGACGCTGGTCTGCATGTGGATGCTCTGGAAGAGCGCGGCGGCCAGCTCGTAGACGCGCGCATGGAGCGCTGGGGCGGCGTCGGACGGCGCATTGAGCTCGCGCTCGGCGGCGTCGAAGCGTCCGGCGGCGAGCAGATCGCGGGCGCGGCCCTCTTGCGCGGTTTCCGCGAGCAGACGCGCACGCACGGCCGCATCGTAGTAGGCGCGGTAGAGCAGGGACTGGAAGCGCCAGTTCTCGAGCAGTTGAGGCGAGGCGTCGCGCTCGATGGCCTGGAAGCGCAGCAAGGTCTGGCCGACGCCTTCGTTGCTCGCCAACGGACCCCGCCAGTTCGTCTCGAGATCGAGGATGCCCTGTGCCAGTGCGTCTGCGTGCTCGGAGGAGAGGTTCCAGCGGGCGTAGCCGCGCAGCGCTCGGCGAGGTCCGCGTCGGGGTCCCAACCCATGGCGCTCCAGACGAACTTGTTGACGTCGTCGTTGACGCCCTCGGAATAGGTCAGGAAGCCGACGGCGTCATCATCGAACAGGCGGTAGATGTTGGCCTCGTCGACCGGGCGCGGGTTGATGACCTCGCGGCCTTCGGTGAGGGCATAGGCAGGTCCCAGTTGGGGACGGGGTATTGCGCGTGGCGCGAGTGGGTGATGTCGGGATAGCGCCGGATGGGGTAGCGCTTGGGTGTCCTCGCGCGCAGCTCAGGCAGGCTGACGCGCACTTGCGGGCCGAAGACGAGCCCGGTGAGCCATGCGGGCTGCTCGTCGAGGATGCCGTAGAACTCGTCCATGCGCTCTACGGAAAAACCTTGCGGGGCGACCCACATTCCGCGCCGGGATACCGCTTGCGCAGTTGCGCGGCTTGCTTTTCGAGCAGGGGCATCAGGTAGCGCGGCGCGGTGTGGCCGGGGTCGCCGCCGGGCACGAAGACGGCGTCGATGCGGGGCAGGGCGGCGAAGACCACGTTCCACTCCTTCAACGCGAAGGCCACCGTCTCCGGGCTTGGCGTAGTCCTCATCGAGCGCGGGATACCAGATCCAGACGTCCAAGTCGTATTCGTCGCAGATACGCGACATCTCGACCATCATCTGGAGCTTGGGCAGGGTGAAGTGTGGGCTGTCGTCGTCGTCATCCGAGCGCGGCGGGATGAGCTCGATCGCGTTGTTGCCCCAGAGCGCGATGTCGCGGATGTATTGCTCCCACACATTTCGACGGTGAAGCCGTCATAGGAGTTCGTTTTGGGGCGGTAGCCGAGCTGATGGCCGCGCAAGTCGGTGGCCGGCTTGGCCTCGACGTTGACCGGCTCGCCTCAGAGTGACCCGGCCCGGCCCCCAATCCAAGCTCCGGAGGAGCCGGCCGACGCCGAAGAGTACTCCGCGCTTGTCCGTGCCGGCGATCTCGACGCGCCGACCAGTGGTGCGGATGCGGTAGCCCTCCGGGCCGGGCACGGCGGGGTCGATGCGCAGGCGGACCGAGGCGATGTCCGTGGCAACCGTATGGCTGCGCTCGAGATGGGCCAGCGCAGACCGGTGTGCTGGCGGATCTCATCGGAAAGCGTGTCCGCGGCCTTGGCAAGCTCCGGCGGCGCCAGGACGACGCTTTGGGAGAGGTCGATTTGACCGAAGCAGGGGAGAGCAGCGAAGAGCCAAGCCGCAACCAGGGTCGGGCGCCGCAGCTTCGAGGCCGCGGCGCAAGAGGGTAGACGGAGCGTGAGCATCATCAGTTTTGAGGCGGCGGTATGACGAAGTCGTGGCCTTCGCGGACGCCGTAAGTCGGTCCTTTGTCGCGATAGTCATCGCCGGTGAGGCTGTTCCAATCCCAGACGACGCGGCCGTCCTTGAGAGTGAGCTCGGCGAAGATGCGCTGGCTTGCTTCCACTCCGCCGCCAGAGGCGTCGCGGTAGCGGAAGTTGCCGTTGAGCACGCGCAGCACGGCGACATCGGCGACTGAGCCGACCGACAAGCGGCCTAGCTCGGAGTGCTGGATCTGGTCCGCTGGGTTAGACGTGGACGCCCGAATGACCTCTTCGAGCGGCATGCCGAGCGCGAGCATCTTGGACATCGTCGTGGGCATGTCCATCATGGCCCCGTTCATCGAGCCGGTATGCAGATCGGTCGAGATGGAGTCAGGGAAGAAGCCTGCCGCGGCAGCCGGGGCCGCGTTGCGAAAAACGAAGCTACCGCCGCCGTGGCCGACGTCGAACTTGATGCCGCGCTTACGAGCCTTGTAGAGGTAGTCGTAGACCTTGCCGTTCGCGTCGACCCACGGCACAGGGCCGCGGAAGCAGTGTGTGGGCATGTCGCCGGGGCGCAGCTTCTCGAGAACGAGCTCGTAAAACGGACGTTCGCGTGCGAAATAGCCGAAGTCGACCATCACGGGGATGCTTGCTTCGGTTCCGGCCTTGACGGCGTTCTCGACTGAGTCCCAGTCGGGCTTGCGATAGTGCGCGGACTTGACGCCGACCACGACATCGGAGTGCTTCTTGGCTAGCCGCGCGACCTCATCGGGGTCGAAGTCGCCTTGCTCTGTGATGTCGGTGATCATGCCGAAGCCGGCGATGTTGATGAGCGCAAATACCCGGGTCCGGGCACGGTCGATGACCGTGTGGCGGAAGGTTTCGAAGTTGCGCCAGCCTGAGCTGCCCGCGTCGACCATGGTGGTAACGCCGGTGCGGAAGCTGAAGGCGTCAGGCTGGACGGAGTTGTCGCCCGCCCAAGCGCCGGCGATACCGGTGGTGTGGAAGACGTGTACGTGCAGGTCGATCAGTCCTGGCGTAACGTAGAGGCCGTTCACGTCGAGGACTTGCTTGGCCTGCCCAGGGGGATGTCGGGCGCGACAGCGGCGACCTTGCCGTCGGCGATGGCGACGTCACGATGGCCGGCGATCCCGTTGGCCGGGTCGATGACGAAACCGCCATCGAGCAGCAGGTCGTACTGTTGGGCGGATGAGGCAAAGGCGGAGGCCGCCAGAAGGAGCAGGGCGCGAGTGAGCATGGATCGGCTTCAATGATAGCGGAGCCGCCGGCGATTCTCTCCGCCGGAGCGGGCCGACCTCAGTAACGGCCCTTGGCGCGATAGAATACCCCTGGGATGGGCAACGCCAAACTGCTGACCGCTTCGCCTTCGCGCCGCGAGTTCCTCTACAACCTCGGAATGGGGCTGGGAACGGTGGCGCTCTCCGCAATGGTGCAGCAAGAGGACGCGCGCGCAGGCGTCCTGACCGCCAAGCCCGGGCACTTCCCAGCCAAAGCCAAACGCTGCATCTTCCTGCTGATGGAAGGCGGCCCGAGCCACATCGACACTATCGACCCCAAGCCGCTGCTCTCGAAGCTGCACATGACCGAGTTCGCCAAGGAGCGGACAAAGTTCGAAGCTTCGATGAACACGGGCAAGCGCTACTTCGTGCAGAGTCCGTTCGAGTTCCAGCGCGCGGGCAAGATGGGCATCGAGATCAATTCGCTGTTCGAGAATTTCTCCAAGCAGGTCGACAACGTTTGCTTCTACCGCGGGCTGCAGGCCGAAAGCGTCAATCACCCGACGGCGCTCTATCACATCAACACTGGCAACCGCTTCGGAGGCGATCCGGCGATCGGCTCGTGGACGGCTTACGGCCTTGGGACGGAGAACGAGAACCTGCCGGCGTTCGTGGTGTTGCCGGACGTCGCTTACCCGCAGGGCGGCGCGGCGAACTGGTCGAACGGTTTTTTGCCGGCCTACTACCAAGGCACGCCGCTGCGAGCGCAGGGCGCTCCGGTGCTCGACATGAACCCGCCGGACTACGTGACCGAGTTCGAGCAGCGGGCGAATCTGAGCTTCCTCAACGAGCTCAACCGCATGCACCAGCAGCGGCATCCCGAGCACGCCGAGCTGGCCGCGCGCATCGAGAGCTACGAGCTTGCCTTCCGCATGCAGGCGGAGATGCCGGAGGCGGTCGACCTGTCGAAGGAAGACCCGAAGACACTCGAGATGTATGGTGTCGGCGGGCCGAACAAGGACGCGGATAGCTTCGGACGGCGGTGTCTGTTGGCGCGTCGGTTGGTGGAGCGTGGCGTGCGCTTCGTGCAGGTGATCGCCATGGGTTGGGACTCACACGACTACATCGAGAAGGCCCACGGGGCGCGTATTCGCGCGGTGGATAAGCCGATCGCGGCGCTGCTCGCCGACCTGGAACGCACGGGCTTGTTGGACGAAACCTTGGTGGTCTGGGCCGGTGAGTTCGGCCGCTCGCCCGACAACGGCGTGCGTGGCGGCGACAAGGCCTGGGGCCGCGACCACAACGCGCCGGCCATGGCGTGCTGGATGGCGGGCGGAGGCGCGCCGCGCGGGGCCATCGTGGGTGCAACCGACGAGACCGGTCGCAAGGCCGTTGAGGTGGCGCATCCCATCAAGAACTTCCACGTGACGCTACTGCACCTGCTCGGCTTGGACGATTCCAAGCTAACCTACTTCGCTCAAGGGCGGGACAAGCAGTTGAGCCAGACCGGGGGCGAGCTCATTCGCGAGCTCGTGGCCTGAGCCGGCTAGTCCAGAAGCTGCGCCGCGGCGCCGCCGGTGTGGCGCATCGCGAACATCACGATCACGAAGGTCCAAAGAAAGCCCTGGCGCGCATCGCGCTGATCGGCATTGCACTGCGCGAGGCCCATCGTGGTGAGCAGCATGCCAAAGCCGAAGACCGGCGCCAGGAAGTAGGTGACCACGCAAAACGACATCAGCAGCCAATTGTGGATGTCGAGGTCTTGAACCTTGAAGCGCAGCCAGAACGCAACGGCGACCGCGCCTTCGATCAGCACGGTCAGCCAACCCATGGCAACGGCGTAAGCGTGCATTTGGGGCGTCGAGCGCAGCGTCGCCGTCATGCCCTCGGCGGGCAACGTACGGAATAGGCGCACCAGGCTGTACTGGCCGAGAGGACGTCGCTCGAGAGCCCGCCCAGACGCCCCATGAGCTCAAAGCGTGGATCGGAGAGGAAGGCGAACTCGAAGAACTTGCCGTTGAGCAACTCCCCGCCAAAGATCTTCCAAAAGACGGCGAACGAGAAGACGAGCGCGACAAGCAGGCGGCCGTTCACGGCGAGGATGCGCGCCGGGTTAGGTTCCACACGGCCAAGCAGCAAGCGATTGTCCAGTAAGCGGTGAGGAACTTGTGGTTGTCTTGCCCAAACCAGAAGGTGTAGGTCGAGGCTGAGCAGACGGCCGCTAGCACGAGCCAGAGCCAGCGGTTGGCAGTCAGCGATGTGCTCAGCAACATGGGCGCCGCGATCACTCGAAGCAGAAACTGGAAGTTCTCGCCTTCGGAGCCGTGCAGGATCAGTAGCAGCAAGGTCAGCCGTAGCACCGGGCCTTCGGGCGCCTCGTCGAGCGTACGCTGCCAGAGGCCAAAGATCGCGTCAACGATGCGCTGCAGAGCGCGCATCACCACCGCCCTCGCTCTTCGGGCGCGCCGATGGGTTCATAGCGCAACGTGTCGCTCGCGGGATCGAACTGCAGGCGCCACACCTGCAGCCGGATGGCGCGCATCTTGCTGGGCGCAGTGCGGCGGTCGGCGTCCGCGGCGAACGGCGTCTGAAAGAAGGCGAGATCGCGCCAGGACGCCGGCGCTACTTGCGCGGCGGGCTCGAAGCGGCCCACGAACGCGGAATAGTCGAGCGGCACGTAGCGCATGGCAAAGATGCGGTCGGCAGCCCTTGCGCGCGTTTCCGCGTCGGGCATCGTGCGCAGGCGCTCGCCCAGCCATTTGCCGAGAGTGCCTTCGCCAGGCTCGATGACGATGCGGCAGGGCTCGCCGTCTTCGGTGATGCACTCGATTGACCAGGGACGGGAAGACCGAATGTCGGTGACGGCGAACATGCCGAAGCCGCCGCCCTTGGCTGGAGTCAGCCCGTGAAACTCGGTGAGGAACAGTTGCGAGCACGCCACGGCGACGAGCAACGCCCCAGGAAAAATAGTGGCGAAAGTCCAGGGAGAGCTGGGACGCATCGCGAAGCTACTCCACGGCGACTGCCCGTACGCTCGTATGGCTGTCTTTTCCAGCCGGTCCTTCCACGGCCAAAGTCACCACATACTCGCCGGCCTGGGAATAGGCATGGAGCGGGTGTTGCTCGTCGGATGTCGTTCCGTCGCCAAAGTCCCAATGCCAGGAGCGAATCTCTCCATGGGACATGTCTTGGAAGGCGATCAGGCGGCGACTCATGTCGAGCGTGAGAAACTTCCAAGCGGCTTTGATCGGTTTCTGGAAGCGTTCTTCCAAAGGCATCAGCCGGAAGGCGACTAACTGATTGGCGTCGCCATACATTTCGGTGGTGTGCGACAGACTGTAGAAGCCGGTATATTGTTCGCCATTCACGTCGTCGTAGTCGAGAATGGCCCAGGCCAAACCGATGATGGCGTCTTCTTTGAGCTGCGAAACGACGGCGCGTGCTGGTTCGGGCGGAGCGTAGTCGAAGGGCGTAATCCAAAACTCGAGCGTCAGCTTGCCGCTCTGCCCGGGCTTGAAGTCGTATTTGTAAGCGGCGTTTCCCCAGGGCAGATCCTTGACCCAGGGTTGGCTGCCCCAAACGAACGCCCAATCCTGCCCGGCGTTCGGCGTCATGATGTGGTAGTTCTGCGCATGCACGCCGTGGTAGAGGAAATGCGCCTTCATGGGGTCGAGCTGCTTGTTCGGGTGCATCGTCTTGATGAACGGCCCGCCGGAGAGGTCCCCGTCGACGACGACTTCGAAGATGTCGTTGTGGCGATTGGCTAACGCAAAGTCCCAATAGTCGTCATACGCTTCATAGAGAAAGTACAGCTGGTTGATGCCCTTCACCCAACCGACCTTTACTTTGACGTCCAGGCTCTTCGGGTCGACTTTGGCCCCTTCGTGGACGACCGTATCGCGGAGCTGATCCGAACCGATGACGTACGACTCGGGAACCATATCCCAATCCGACGCGTCACCGTCTATACGAGGGATTGCATTCGCCGGAAATTGAAAAATTTGGAACTCGACGCCAGGACGTTCCAGGGCGAACCCTGCCGCTAAGGTGAAGAAAAAAAAGGTTGCCGTGGCGGCGGTGCGGGCGATTGTGTGGCGTCGCGTCATGCGAAATTCCCTTGTAACGAGAAGGTTTTCATCATTCTCTGCCGATAAGAAACCGTTCTACTCATGCGTATTCGCATTCACATCCGGTTTTCCCCGAAGCTCGTCGTGCGGACAGTCGTGCTGGCGACGCTGCTCTCCTCGGGTGCAGCACACTTCGCATTATCGTCGCCGGGGGTCGCAATGCTGGATCAGGCGAAGCGCATCGATTTGTTGTCCCTAGCAGTGTGGCACGAAGCGAGAGGCGAATCGGCGGAGGGAAAGCGCTTGGTCGCGGCGGCGATTCTCGAGCGCGTGCGGGATAAACGTTGGCCGGACACCGTCGAAGGCGTCTTGGCGCAGAGCTCACAGTTCTTCGGGTTTGACTTCACCCGCAAGCCTGAGGACGATGCGGCGGGCTGGTCCGAGTGCGTGGACGCGGCTTGGCAGGCGTTGACGACGCGCCCGTCAGTGGCCGCCAATCACTTCCACGCCGTCGGCGTGCATCCGAGTTGGCACGATCCCCAAAAGGTGGTCAAGCGCGTCGGCGGACACGTTTTTCTGCGGCTCTAAGGCAAGCGGAACGCAACGACCGCGTTGTCGAGCGGCCCAAATTCGGCAGAGTGGCCGCCCGCCGCGACCACGACATACTGTTTCCCATCCGGCGCCGTGAAAGACGCCGGGACTGACCGTGCGCTTGCCGGCAATTCCCCCTTCCACACCTCGTCTCCGGTCTCAATGTCGAAGGCTCGAAGGGTGGGATCCATACTTGCGCCGATAAACACTATCCCGCCGGCGGTGGCCAGTGGTCCACCGAGGTTGATCGACCCCCAATCGGCAGGCGCTTTGGGCGAGGGCATCTTCCCTAGCGGAACCTCCCAGCGCACCTTGCCGGTTTTGGCGTCAATCGCGGTCAGCGTCCCGAAAGGCGGAGGGCTACACGGCAGGCCTGAGGGGCTTCGCAGAAACGTCCGCGACATGGCGAACGGCGCCCCACGCTGGCGGGTCGTCTCCTGATCCGGGTGTGCGTCCTTGTAGCTCTCATACTCATCCGCCGGAACGAGCGTGACGATCGCGGGTAGCCGATTCGCCGGTACGATGAGCAGGCCATGCGCGGGATCGAAGGCCACGCCGCCCCAGTGCAGGCCGCCGATGTTGCCGGGGATGATGAGCGAGCCGCCCGCGCTCGGCGGCGTGAAGACCCCCTCGTTGCGCAGGGTGGCGATCTTCTCGCGGCAAGCCTCCCGGTCCGCGTCCGTAGGTCCCCAGGCTTCATCTGGGCTTAGGGCTTGCGGCACGAGAGCCGCAGGCAGCGTAGGGAAGGGTTGAGTCGGCGCAAGGTCCTCTCCATCGGCTTGGCTTTTGGGGACCGGCCGCTCCTCCACGGCAAACAACGGCTTGCCACTCTCGCGGTCGAGCAGGAAAAGATGCCCGGTTTCGAGCCGACCGCGACGCCTTCCGCATCATCCACCGAAAACAGTGCGGGCGGCGTCGCCGCGTCGTAGTCCCACGTCGTGATGCACGGTCTGGAAGCTCCAGGCCACTTCGCCCGTTTCGGCGCGCAGCGCGACCACGCTATTGGCGTACTTGTCGTCGCCAGGCCTGAGACCGCCGTAGTAGTCTGGGCTGGCGCTGCCGGTGGGCAAGAACACCAGATGCCGCTCGGGATCGACAACGATGCGGGACCAGGCATTCGCCGCGCCCGCGTTCGGGTTGTCCGGCAGCGGATCGAAGGTCCAGCGCAAACGGCCTGTACGCGCATCGAACGCTCGAACTTCTCCACTCGGGGCATTGTCACGATTGTTATCCGCGATGGCCGAGCCTACGATCACGAGGCCATCGACGACTGCCGGGGGCGAAGTCTGCTCGTATTCGCCGATGTATTCAGGGCCACGTTTCAGGCCCTTGGTCAGGTCGATGCGGCCTTTGTCGCCGAAGCCCTTGCATGGGCGGCCGGTTGCGGCGTCTAGCGCGAACAGCCGCGCGTCGATGCTGGCGAAGAAGATGCGCCGGCGGCAGAATTGGCCCTCTTCCGCATCAGGGTCGAGCCAGGTGGAGACGCCGCGGTTGGCAAAGTCTCCGTAGTTTCCCTTGCGGTCGATTTTGGCGTCGAAGGACCAGCGCTGCTTGCCGGTTTCCGCCTCGATGGCAATGGCGCGGCCGTAAGGCGTGCCGATGTAGAGCAGCCCGTCGGCGTAGACGGGCGTGGCTTCGAAGGCCGGCGCCTTGCCGCTTCCGGGCAGCGGCGCTACGGGTTCGCCCGTGCGGTACGTCCAGGCGACTTCGAGCGCGGCGACGTTGTCGCGCGTGATCTGTGCAAGGGGGACGTACTGCGAGGGTCCCTGAGCGGACGCGTGGAGGCAAACCGCCAGGGATGCGACCGCCAGAGCTCGATGCATACCATCATGCATACGGGTCGATCCACCGGTCTGTTCCGCGGGCGGGGCGTTTTCTTAACGCCCCGCTTGTAACGCCTTCGCCAGCCCCGACACCGCGCCCCACAGCAAGGCCGAATCCGCGCCGCAGCTCACGAGTTTCATGCCCTGCTTGATCGCCTTCACGGCGAATTCCGCGTTTCGCACGTGAATTGAGGGGAAACGGCCGGCGCCGTTGCAGGCTTCGATGACGCGATCGATCGCCGCCCATAGCTTAGGGCTGTCCCAATCGCCGGCCACGCCAAGCGAGATGGACATGTCCGCCGGGCCGAGCAGTAACGCGTCCAGCCCTTCCACCTGCACGATCTCGTCGATCGCTTCCAAACCGCGCACACTCTCGATCTGCGCGACGACGAGCGTCTCGCGGTTTTGGTGCTCGCGGATCTCGTCAAGCGTGGCCGTCTGGTAGCCGATGTGCGGCGGTCCCAGGCCGAAGCCCCGCACGCCCTGCGGCGGGAACTTCGCCCAACTGATCGCCGTCGCAAGCTTCTCGGGCGACTCCGTGCGCGGAAACATGATGCCCTCGGCGCCGGAGTCTAGCGTACGCGCCACCAGGTCGTACTGGAAGTCGGCCACGCGGACGATAGGGGTGATGGGCGTGGCGAGGCAGGCCTGGAGGATGTTGTGGACGGTCTCGCTGGTGAACGGGCCGTGCTCGGTGTCGAGGAAGAACCAGTCCAGACCGGCGGCGGCAGCCATCTTGGCGACCTCCACCGTCGGGAAGGCATTCTGGGCGGTTCCGAGGGCGACCTTGCCCTCTTGGAGCAGCTGTTTGACGCGGTTGGGACGCATAAGCCACCCAGTATGCCAGGAAAAGCGGGCGAGCCACTACGATAGTGGGCGAGAGGACTTGGGACGAGGGTGCGCTGCATTTGGACATGGGCGATCTTCTGTGCCGCCGTTTGCGGTGCGGCTGACCCCAGCGTCGAGTTCGAACCGCTGTTTCGCGAAGCTGCAGCGCGGCTCGAGCGGCAGTATGGGGCGGATAGTCCTCGCACTGCCGCAGCATGGCGCGACCTGGGCTTGCTGCTTCTCGAGAATGGCAAGCCGGCCGAGGCGGAACGATGGCTTCGCCGCGCACTCGCGGTCCACCAGCAGCAGTCCGATGACGGGCTCGAGGCGGCGCGCGACCGTGAAGCTCTAGCGGCGGCGCTGCTCGCCCAGGGCGATGGCGCTGGGGCCGAGCCGCTCTACCGGCAGGCTCTCGCTGCACGCATCGAACTGCAAGGCGAAAAGCACCCCGAGACAGCGGACTTGCGTGTGCGCCTGGGCATGTTGCTGGAAGCCAAGGGCGACCTCGCCGGCGCGGAGCGACAGTACCGCAGCTCCGTGGAAGCCGTACCGGACGGCGACGTGCTGGAGAGGCTGTCCGGGTTGGCCGAGGCGCGCGGGGATCTCGATGCCGCCGAGGCCGCCGCCAAGCAAGCGCTCGCTCTTCGCGAGAAGACTCTCGGACCGCAACATCCGAAAACCGCCGCCGCGCGCAATGCGCTGGGTTTGCTGGCGATGAACGCTGGTCGGCTCGATGAAGCGTCTACCCAGTTCGAGAACGCAATCGCGGCCTATCGCGCCGGACCAGGGCTCGAACGCGAGGATGCAGCCTTCGCCCTCGACAATCTGGGCAACGTTCGCCGCGCGCAGGGGCGCTACGACGAAGCGAAGGCGTTGCTGGAGCAAGCGCTCGCCGTCCGGCGCGCGGTCTTGGGCGATGAGCACCCCGATACGGCGACCACCTTGGTCAACCTCGGCGGGCTCTACCACGTGCAGGGCAAACTGGCGCAGGCGGAACCGCTCTATCGCCGGGCGATCGCGATTCAGCAGAAACAGCTCGGCGCGAACGATCCCGTTGTCGGCCAGACGATGTTCAACCTAGGCCACCTGCTCGCGGCCAAGGGCGACCGCGCCGGGGCCGTCGAAGCATTCCGGCAGGCGGCGGCGATTCTCGAACAGGCCTACGGGCCCAATGACGAGATGGTCGTCGAGATTCGCGGGCTGTTGGCGCGCTAGGAATCGAGTCCGGCGAGCCGCTCCGCCACGCCGATCTCGCCCTCGGGGCGCAGCAGCGGGAACAGAATGACGTCGCGGATGGTGGGCGAGTTGGTCAGCACCATCGTCAGGCGGTCGATGCCAAACCCCTCGCCCGCGGTCGGCGGCATGCCGTAACAGAGCGCACGCAGGTAGTCCTCGTCCATCTGATGAGCCTCGGCGTCGCCGCCGGCGTGCATGCGCAACTGCATCTCGAAGCGGCGGCGCTGCTCCTGCGGGTCGTTGAGCTCGGAGTAGGCGTTGGCCACTTCCATGCCCGCCACGAAGATCTCGAAGCGCTCCACCCAGGCCGGCTCTTCCGGCTTTTGCTTGGACAGCGGCGAGGCCTCGACGGGATAGTCG
>JAWKHJ010000051.1:0-12830 GCA_041394905.1 Bryobacterales bacterium
TACCCCCTGCTACGGCGACGTCGAACATACCGTCGACATCATTGGCCGGGTCGATGACCCGGCCGCCCTTGAGAACCATGTCGTACTGCTGACCCGCGGCAAGGGCGGCCAGGGCCAGCGCACAAATTGACAAACGATAGAACATCCTCATTTATGCCTTCGAACGACGCGACGACTCTGCCGCCGCGTCCGTCAAAATCTCCCGCAAACGCCAAGCTACGATGCGATCTTCGCCAGGGAAGAGATTATAGGAAGCCAGGGTAATCTCGTCCTTCGCCGCATTGATCTCGATGCGCGGCTCGCCTTCGCTCAAGCGCTTGGCGCACTCGGCATAGCTGAGCCCCAGGCGCCCCTCATCCCACTGCACACGCAGATAGGGGATGGGGTGGCCGCCCGGCCCTGGCACGTAGATTTCCGACTTGACGGTCGGAATATCACGCACTTCCTTCGACACGCGCGACATGTAGCCGTGCCACAGGCGCTGGTCTTCGTCATGATCGCGCGCCACGTAGAGCTCGACGGCCTTGAGCAAAGCCATGATCTCTTCCTTGCCCACCTTGGCGTGGCGGCCCACCGTGTCGCTGTAGGGGTTGTTGTTCATCCCAGCCGCCTCGATGAGGTCAGCGCGGCCAACGAGCAAACCCGACGCTTGCGGCCCGCGCAGGCCTTTGCCGCCGCTGAAGCCGACCAGGTCGAAGCCCTCCTTCACGATCTCGGAGAGATTCATGGCCGGAGGCAACTCGGCGGCGGCGTCGTTGAACACGGGCACGCCCGCATCCTTACCGGCCTTTATAAACTCCGCGCGCGAGATCTTGCCCTTCGGCTCGTAGATGTGGACGAAGAAGAGCATCGCGGTCTTCGGCCCGATCGCCTTGCGCAACTCGTCCACCGTACCGACCTCGACGATCTTTGCGCCGCAGGCGCGGCTGGCGTGGTCGAAGCCCATGCGATGCTCGCGCACCATGATGACCTCGTTCTTCACGCCGGTCGTGTCTGGAATGCGGCGGATCTTCTCGGGATCCTTGCCCGCCATGCACGCTGCGGTGGCCAGCATGATGGAGCCCGCGCCGCCGGAGCTGACCATTGCGGACTCCACGCCGATGAGCTTGGCGATGCGCGCGCCGACGGCCTTCTGCAGGTCGATCAGCGGGACGAACACCTCCGCTGCCGAAGCCATCGCCTGAATGGTC
The DNA here is from genome assembly GCA_041394905.1 of Bryobacterales bacterium. Taxonomy (GTDB): domain Bacteria; phylum Acidobacteriota; class Terriglobia; order Bryobacterales; family UBA6623; genus RI-231. The sequence continues at coordinate 1,191 of JAWKHJ010000051.1, forward strand.
TCCGGGGCCATCACGGAGCCCGTCAGCGTGGTGTAAGTGCCGGCGGCGTTGATCAGCGGCCGCACGCCGAGCCGGCGGTATGCTTCTCCTCTGCGCTCGGCCAGATAAGCCGCAGCCAAACTATTGGGGCGCAGCGAGCCCGCCGCGGCGAGCGCGGGCAGCATCTTCAGAAAGCCCCTGCGTTTCGAGCTCCACAAACTGGACATCGCCAATCCTCCTCAACTTCAACTGCGTTGGAAGTAGTCGTGTTCCGGCGCCTCATAGCGAATCGCCAACTGGGGCGTCTCGATACGGCGCTTCTTCTCGCGCGATTCAAAGGCGAACGCGAGCGCGCCGGTGACCAACAGAGTCCGCTCGATCGGGCGGACGGACTTGCCGGTGACGAAGAGCTCTTCGATGCACCACGTCAACCCGTCAAAATGCGGCAGGTCGCGCGTCTCTGGCACTTGGCCGAAATGCGTACCGACGATCCGGCCGTCTACCTCGGCCGCAAAATCCCAGCGGTAGACGTAGTTGTTGAGCATGTATGCGCAGGCTTCCAGGCCGTCACGATAGCGCAGGATGAACAGCGCTGGGTTCTTGCAATGCTCTTCCATGCGGCCCTTGGGCAGGTGCGGATTGCTCGACAGCGCTTTCTCGAGCAGCGGGATGGACCACTTGCCTTCGCCGTCACGCCAACGCCACACCGCGTCGCCTTCGAGCAACTCGACGGACGCAACGCCCGTCTCACCGCCAGCGCGCCGTTCCACCATGCACTGCATCGACTCGAGCGTATGGAAGCCGTACGCATCGAGCGGACCATAGCCGGCCTGCACGGCGTGCTTGATCTTCGCGCCCTTGCGGATCTCGAGCTCGGGCGTGCGCACTGTCACCGGGATCGACGAGCCCGCCATGAACGGAAAGTTGAGCTCGCGCGACCAGTCGTACATCTCCTTCGCCAAATCCCAGGAGTAGGAGAGATGTTTGTCCGAAAACAGGGGGACCGTCTTTCCCGTCTTGCGGAACACGTCGACGATGCCCTTCATGATGCGGTGGCGCGGATAGAGCTTCTGGCCGCGCGCGTTGTCGGGGTAGTCGCCATGCTCGCCGATCATTAGCACGGCGTCGACGGCCAGATCCTTGCCGCCGAGGGTGAGCGCTTGCTCGATCTCGCCGTAGCAAGTGAAGCGCTTGCGGTAGGCCAAGCCGCGGCTCATGTCGTCCGGGTTCACCTGATCGGTCCACATGGAGACGATCTTGGTCCGAGGATCCTGGCGGATACCGTTGGGATAGTAACCATCGAGGATGCGCGTGCAGATGACGTCAGCATGCGAGCGGTGGCGGAACTCGGTGATGATGGCCGCGACCTTGGGCAGCGGCGTCTGAGGGGTTTGGGCGAGGGCCGGCGCGGCAAGCGGCGCCATGCCCGCCGCCGCCATGAACCCTCGTCTGGTCCATCCTGTCATGCGGGTATTATCCGGAAACGGCGGCAAAACTCCAAGCGGCGGCAGCGGACCGCTTTCCGCTACCGTAGTGGCCAACGGCTTCCACCATGTCCCGACTCTTCCCCGCCCTGCTACTGCTCTGCGCCTCGATGGCTGCGGAAACGCATACTGTCTACCCGGTCAAGCACTCGCGCGTGTTCACCGCGCAAGCTAACCCGATCGCTCGCGTGCGCTCGGGGGACACGATCGTCACGCGCACTTGGGATTCGGGCGGCAAGGACGAGAAAGGCGTATGGCACATCCAGCATCCCTACACCTACCCCGAGCACGGCAACCCGCTCACGGGTCCGTTCTACGTGGAGGACGCCGAGTATGGCGACATGCTGGAGGTCCACGTCGACAAACTGCGCCTGAATCGGGCCGACGGCTACTCGTCGTTCCGCGTCAGCCAAGGCGTGTTCAGCCCCGGCGCTGACCTCCACGACCCCAACTACGGCATGGACGCCGTCCGCAAAGGCACGTCCACGCTGCTGCCGTGGGAGATCGACGCCGCCGCCGGCACGGTAACGCCGAAGCTGCGCCCGCAGGACTCCTCCGGTTGGAAGATCGAACTGCCGGCGCGTCCCATGCTGGGCTGCATCGGCGTGGCCCCCGCCTATGACGAAGTCCGCACCTCGGGCCCGTCGGGCAACTACGGCGGAAACATGGACTACAACGACATCGTCGAGGGCGCCACCGTCTACCTGCCCGTGTTCGCTCCCGGCGCGCATCTGTTCGTGGGCGATGCGCACGCCCGTCAGGGCGACGGCGAAGGCTGGGGCAACGGCGTCGAGACATCGACCGATGTCCAAATGACCGTCAAGCTGCACAAGGGCAAGCGCCTGGGCAATCCCCGGCTGGTCACGCCTACGCACCTGGTTTCCGTCGGCAGCCAGCCGGAGTTCGGCTCCAGCATGGACTTCGCGCTGCGCTCCTCGATGACGGACATGCTCAATTGGCTTACGAACGACTGCGGCCTCACAGGCCCTGAGGCGCACGTGCTGCTCGGCGGCGTCGTCGAGCACAAGATCATCACCTACTACGGCTCCGTTGCGACCATGATTCCCAAACAGTACCTGCCCCCCCGTTGCCACGTTTTCCCTGTCCAAGGGGACGCACGATGAAGCGTCTCGCGCTCCTGTTCGTAGCCGCCGCCGCGCTCGCCCAATCGCCGGACATCCATCGTGAGGCGCTCGTACTCGACGGCCACGTCCACGTGATGACCCGGCAACTGCTCGAGGGTCTCGACATCGGCGACCGCTACCCCGACGGACACATCGACCTGCCACGGGCGCGCGAAGGCGGCGTGGACGCGATGTTCTTCACCGTCTATACGCCCGAGCCTTACTACCCCGGCCGCCATGAAGTGACCAACACCCTGCGCGTCGTCGAGTTGGCCCGCGACCAAATCGAGAAGAACTTTCCCGTCATCGAGCTCGCCCGCAACGCCACCGACATCGAGCGTATCGTCGGCCTGGGCAAGATCGCGGCGTTCCTCGACCTGGAGGGCGCCTTCGACCTCGACGGCGATCTGCTGATTCTGCGGGCGCTCTATCGCCTTGGTCTGCGCTCCGCGCAGCTCACCGCGCACAACTACACCAACAACTTCGCCGACTCCTGCTGCGACGTATCCAAGTGGAACGGTCTCAACGAGCAAGGCCTCAAGGTCATCGCCGAGATGAACAACCTCGGGATGGTCATCAACGTCGCTCACGGCTCGGAAGAGACGATCCTGCAAACCGTCGAAGCGAGCCGCGATCCGGTCGTCTACACGCACGGCGGCTTCCGCCACTTCGTCGACATTCCGCGCTGCATCTCCGACAAGGCCGCCAAGGCGATCGCGGAGAAGGGCGGCGTAGTCGGGCTGCAGTTCGGCAACACGTTCAATAACCCGAAGTTCTTCAAGTGGCGCAACCAGGGTCCGCCCGTGGCCAACATCTCGTCCAAGCTGGGCGGCTACGCCACCATGCCTCTCGCCGAGATCGATGAGCAGCAGCGCGCCTCGCTGCCCTTCGTCTACAAGGGCGAGTTGCCGAAGAAGTACCGCATGACGATGAAGGACTTCGCCAAAGTGATCGACTACGGCGTCAATCTGATTGGCGAAGACCACATCGCGCTCGGCTCAGACTTCGACGGCGGCCCGCCGCTTCCGCAGGGCATGGAGGACATCTCCGACTACCCCGAGATGACCAAGGCCATGCAGGACCTAGGCTATTCCGACGAGCGCATCCGCAAGATTTTAGGCGGGAATTTGCTGCGCGTGATCCGGCAAGTCACCGAGCAGTAGGGACCGCCGGAAGCGCGGGCGCAGGCCCGCGCTTCCGCGCTACGATAGTCCTTTCCCGATCGCTCCGTGTTGAGCGCCCACCCTGGCGGGAGTTGCGAAACGGAAGCTCTTCATGGCCATCAGCGTCGCTCTTCACCACAAGACAACCTACTGCTACGACCGCCTCGTCTCGCTTTCCCCGCACATCATCCGGCTGCGTCCCGCGCCGCACTGCCGCACCCCGGTTCCCAGCTATTCGCTGAAGGTCAAGCCGGAAGAGCACTTCATCAACTGGCAGCAGGATCCGCAGAGCAACTACCTCGCTCGCTTGGTCTTCCCGGAGAAGACTAGCGAGCTCGAAGTCGAGGTCGACTTGATCGCCGAGATGTCGGTGATCAACCCGTTCGACTTCTTCCTCGAGCCCAAGGCTGAGAAGTACCCCTTCCAGTACGATCATTGGCTCGACCGCGAGCTCAAGCCCTTCCTCGAGCTGGGCGCGGACGGTCCGCACCTGCAAAAGTTCCTTGCCGAGACGGACCTGCGCGAGCGCCAGATCGTCGACTTCCTGGTCGACATCAACCAGCGGATCCAGAAGGCGATTGGCTACGTCATCCGCATGGAGCCCGGGGTGCAGACCTGCGAGCAGACGCTCGAGCTTTCGAGCGGTTCCTGCCGCGACAGCGCCTGGCTGCTGGTGCAGGTCCTGCGCCGTCTCGGCCTCGCCGCGCGCTTCGTCTCCGGCTACCTGATCCAGCTCAAGCCGGACGTCAAATCGCTCGACGGCCCCTCCGGCGCCGAGGTCGACTTCACCGACCTGCACGCTTGGACCGAGGTCTACTTGCCTGGGGCCGGTTGGGTCGGGCTCGACCCGACTTCCGGGCTGTTCGCCGCCGAGGGTCACCTGCCCGTGGCCGCCACCCCGGATCCGCAATCAGCCGCGCCCATCAGCGGCGCCGTCGATCCGGCCGAGGTCGAGTTCCACCACGAGATGAAGGTCACGCGCATCCGCGAGGATCCGCGCGTCACCAAACCCCACACGGAAGAGCAATGGGAGGCGATCACCCGGCTCGGTCACCGCGTCGACGCCGACCTCGAGCGCCAAGACGTCCGGTTGACCATGGGCGGCGAGCCCACCTTCGTCTCCATTGACGACATGGAGGGAGAGGAGTGGAACACAGCCGCACTGGGTGAGCGCAAACGCATCCTCGCCGAGCAACTCATCAAGCGTCTGCGTGACCGCTACGCCCCCGGCGGGCTGCTGCACTACGGCCAGGGCAAGTGGTACCCCGGCGAGCCCCTGCCGCGTTGGGCGCTCACCTGCTATTGGCGAACCGACGGCCACCCGCTGTGGACCAATCCGGACCTGATCGCGGATACAGAGGAACCGTCGGACCACGGGCTGCCTGAGGCCGAGGCCTTCACCCGTTCGCTCGCCAGCCAACTCGGCGTCGACCCGGATTACTCCATCGCCGCCTACGAGGACCCTGTCCACTACTTGCAGAAGGAAGGCCGGCTGCCGGTGAACGTTTCGCCGGAGGACAACAAGCTTGAACGCGCCGACGAGCGGGAGCGACTCAAGCGCGTCTACGAGACCGGGTTCGACTCCCCGTCCGGCTACGTGCTTCCCTTGCAGCGCAAGTGGGCCGGCGCCAAGCGCGTGTGGCAGAGCGGCATGTGGATGCTGCGGGGCAAGCAGCTTTTCCTCATTCCCGGCGACTCGCCCATCGGCCTGCGCCTACCGCTGCCTTCCCTGCCCTGGGTGGACAAGCGCCACGCGCAGCACCAGATGCCGGTCGACCCCTTCGCCGAGCGCGATCCCTTGGCGGCGCCTTCGCAACAGCAACGGCATCCAGGGCCCGAGACGGCGGCGGCCGATCTACCCCCGGCGCCGAAGCCCGGCCAAGCGCCGGTCGATCGCTGGCCCACTGTCGGCGAATCCGCCCCATGGGTCGTGCGCACCGCCATCGCCATCCAACCGCGCGACGGGCAGGTCCATGTCTTCTTCCCGCCGCTCGAGTCCGCCGACGACTTCGTCGACCTGCTCCAGAAGGTGGAAGACGCCGCCGCCGAATCGGCTACGAAGGTCGTCATCGAAGGCTACACGCCACCGTCGGATCCGCGCCTGGCGTCCTTCAAAATCACTCCCGACCCCGGCGTCATCGAGGTGAACGTCCAACCAGTGCGCACCTGGGACGAGTTGGTTGCCAACACGGTCAACCTCTACGAGGACGCCCGCCTGTGCCGCCTGGGGACGGAAAAGTTCATGCTCGACGGCCGCCACACGGGCTCCGGGGGCGGCAACCACTTCGTCATGGGCGGGCCCAGCGCTGCCGATTCTCCGTTCCTGCGCCGGCCGGATCTGCTGCGCAGCCTGGTCTCGTACTGGAATAACCATCCGTCGTTGTCCTATCTGTTCTCCGGCCTGTTCATCGGCCCGACCAGCCAGGCGCCCCGCGTGGACGAGACGCGCATGGACGCCTTACCGGAGCTCGAGATCGCCTTCGAACAGATCGACCAGGCCGGTCCGAACTGTCCGCCCTGGCTCGTCGACCGCATCTTTCGTCATCTGCTCGTCGACGTCACCGGCAATACCCACCGCGCCGAGTTCTGCATCGACAAGCTCTACGCCCCGGAATCCTCCACGGGCCGCCTCGGTTTGGTCGAGCTCCGCTCGTTCGAGATGCCGCCCCACGCCCGGATGAGCCTCGCCCAGCAATTGCTGCTGCGCGCGCTTATCGCGTGGTTCTGGCGCTCCCCCTACAAGCGCATGCCGGTCCATTGGGGCACGCGGTTGCACGACCAGTTCATGCTGCCGCACTTCATCGAGCGCGATTTCGCCGAGATCATTGAAGACCTGCGCGGCGCGGGCTACCCGTTTGAGCTCGGCTGGTTCGACGCGCAAGTCGAGTTCCGCTACCCGCGCATCGGCCGCGTGGTCCACGCCGGCATCGACCTCGAGCTGCGCGTGGCCACCGAGCCCTGGTACGTACTGGGCGAGGAGCCGGCCGGGGGCGGGACCAGCCGCTTCGTCGACTCCTCGGTCGAGCGGCTGCAAGTCAAGGTCAAGGGATTTCTGGCCGATCGTTATTCGGTGACGTGCAACCACCGCCGCATTCCGCTGCAACCGGCCGGAACCGAAGGCGAGCTCGTCGCCGGTGTACGTTACCGCGCTTGGCAGCCGCCTTCGTGCCTGCATCCGACGATCGGCGTCCACACGCCACTCACGTTCGACATCATCGACGCTTGGTCGCAACGCTCCGTGGGCGGGTGCGTCTACCATGTTGGCCATCCAGGCGGACGCAACTATGAGACGTTCCCGGTCAACTCCTACGAAGCCGACGCCCGGCGTGCGTCTCGCTTCTTCTCCATAGGCCACACGCCCGGAAAAACCGAGCCGCCGCCCCAGGAAAAAAACCCGAGATTTCCCTATACTCTCGATCTCAGGCGCGGGCAAACGCTCTAGGGATGCCTTCCGCGGAAACTGCAACGATGAGAATGCTTCCCGTTGGCAATCTTCGAGCCGTGTCCAGGCCAATCCGCGGACACGAGCCGAAGGGGAGAGGGTAAGGCCCGAGTGGTCGTCTCCGTGCCGCAATACAGCCCAATTGAGGGGCATTTCGACGAAATGCTCACTCCGGCGGGTGAGGTGCGCCCGCATTGGCGGCCTCTAGCCGACCAGATCGACGCGCTCGGCCGGAACGAGCTGCAACGCCGTGCGCAGGAAAGCGCGCGCCTCATCCGCGAAAACGGCATCACCTACCACGTGCAGCGCGAAGCCCAGGCCGGCCAAAGCCGCCCCTGGCCCTTGGACGTCATTCCCTGCGTGCTTTCGTCTGAGGATTGGGCCCAAATCGAAGCCGCTGTCACCCAACGCGCGCGCATCCTCAACGCCCTGCTGGCCGACATCTACGGGCCCCAGCGCACGCTCCGCGAGGGCCTGCTTCCGCCGGCCTTTGTCTTCAGCCACCCGGGCTACCTGCGCCCCTGCTATGGCATGTATGCGCAGGACGGGATCTGGCTGAACATGCTAGCCATCGACTTCGCCCGCGCGCCCGACGGCCGCTGGCGTGTGATCGGCGAACGCACCGAAGCGCCCATCGGGTCCGGCTACGCGCTGGAAAACCGTCTGGTCACCAACGAGACCTTCGGCGAAGCGTTCGACGCAAGCGGCGCGCGGCGGCTGGCGTCCTACTTCACCGCCTTCAAGCAGAGTTTGGCCGCAGCGGCCAACGGCCGCGAGAACCCGCGTATCGCCATCCTGACGCCCGGCCCCGGCGCGCCCACCTACTTCGAGCACGCCTTCCTGGCACGCTATCTGGGCTATACCCTCGCCGAGGGCTCCGACCTCACGGTCCGTGAGCGCAAAGTCTACTTGCGCACGCTCGGCGGCCTCATTCCGGTCGACATCATCATGCGACGGCAAGAGGCGGTACAGTGCGACCCGCTCGAGCTCACCTCCGACTCCGCCATCGGCGCCGCCGGACTTCTGCAGGCGCGCCGCACCGGGAATGTCGCCGTTGCGAACGCGCTCGGCAGCGGTTTCGCGGAGTCGCCGGCGCTGTCGGCTTTCCTGCCGCGCCTGGCACAGGCGCTCATCGGTGAAGACCTTCTGGTCGACTCGGCCGAGACGTGGTGGTGCGGCGACCCGGATTCGCTCGACCACGTGCTCGGTAACCTCGAGCATCTGGTCATCAAGCCTTCTTACGCCACATCCAAGCGCAGCCGTGAGTTCGTGGCGCGCATGGGCGTGCGGCGACGCGAAGAGCTAGCTGACCGCTTGCGCGCCAACCCGGAAGCCTATGCCGGCCAAGAGTTGATTCCGCTCTCGACCACGCCGGTGCGCAGCGGAGCCGGCTTGGCGCCGCGTCCGCTCGTCGTACGCGCCTTCGCGGTCGCCTACAACGGTTCCTATCGCGTGATGCCTGGGGGATTGGCGCGAGTGTCTTCCTCGCGTCGCGGGCCCGACGTCAGCGTCCGCTCGGGCGGATCCTGCAAAGACCTTTGGGTGATCGGCTGCCGAGCCGGAACCGATCGTCAGCCTGCTGCAGACCACGCACCGCCCGATCGACATCAGCCGCGCGACGATCGAGCTGCCCAGCCGCGTCGGCGAAAACCTATACTGGCTAGGCCGTTACGCCGAACGCGTGGAAGCCGGCGCAAGACTGCTCCGGGCCGCCTCGGCCCTGCTCTCTGTCGAGTCCGGCCGCCGCAACAGCGTCTCGGTCGAGAGCGCGCGTTCGCTCATCACCGATCTCGGTTACCTGTCCGCGGAGACCGCCCCGGCCGGACTGCACGCTACGATCGAGGCGGCCCTGTTCGATTCGGAGGAAAAGGGCGGCTTCGGGTGGCAAATCCATCAGATGCGCCACGTCGCTTGGCTGTTGCGCGACCGTCTCTCCGAAGACGCTTGGCGGACCATCAGCCGCCTGGAGACCGATTACGTCGAGGCGCGCGGCAACCGCCAGGACCTTGACGACCTGCTCGACAGCGTCGTGCTCACTCTGGCCGCCTTCAGCGGCGCCGCCATGGAGGCGATGACGCGCGGGCTAGGCTGGCGCTTGCTCGACATCGGCCGTCGCCTCGAGCGCGCACTAGCGGTCTCCGCGCTGCTGCAATCCGGCGTCGCCGAGCCGGACGCGGACGAGCGGCCTCGGTTGGAGCTGCTTTTGGCGGCCGCCGACAGCTCCATCACCTACCGATCGCGCTACCTGACCTCGCTCCAGGCCGATCTGGTGATCGATCTCTTGCTGGTTGACGACGCCAACCCGCGCTCGATTGCCTTCCAGCTCACCCGTCTGAAAGAGCACGTCGCCGAGCTGCCTTCCGCCCACAGCTTCAGCCGCCGCTCGCCCGAGCTGCGGCTGGTCACCGACGCTCTGTTTGCAGTCGAGCTTGCCGATCTCGACGAGTTGGTCGCGGTCGAGGACGGCGCCCGCGAGAAGCTCTCCGATCTCCTGACCCGCATCGAAGACGATTTGTCGGGCCTGTCGGACACGCTAACCACCGACTACCTCACGCACGCGAAGCCGTTTCGCCACCTCGCCGCGCAATGACCTCCTCCGACGCCAGCACGCGCTCGTTCCACGTCACGCACGCCACCCGCTATGCGTACGCCGAGCGGGTCTCGTTGTCCTACCACCAGGCGATGCTCAAGCCTCGCTCGACGACGCATCAGGAGGTCCACACGCCCTACCTGCACGTCAAGCCCGAGGCGCGCACGATCTACGACCGCGACGACTACTTCGGCAACCGCGTCTCAACCTTCGAGCTCGACGCGCCGCACGCGGCTCTCGAGGTGATCGGCGAGAGCATCATCACCCTGGAGCAGATCGCCACGCCGATCCTCGCCGCCTCCCAGTCGCTCGAAGACGTCCGCGCGGCGATGAGCAGGCCGCCCGATGCGGCTGGGCTGACCGCCTCGGAGTTCGTCGCGGAGTCGCGCTTCATCCCGAAATCCCCGGAGCTGGCCGCCTTCGCGCGCCCTCACTTCCCCCCGGGGCGGCCCTACCTCGAAGGCGTCCGCGACCTGATGCGGCACATCTTCGAGCACTTTCGCTACGACCCGAAGGTCACCAGCATCTCGACGCCGGTCAGCGAAGTGCTGCACCACAAGCACGGAGTTTGCCAGGATTTTGCCCACCTGATGATCGCCGCTCTGCGCTCGCTCGGCGGACCGGCGCGCTACATCAGCGGCTATCTCGTTCCTCTCCCTGGAGTGGTGGGCGCCCAAGCGTCTCACGCCTGGGTTTCGGCCTACTGCCCAACCCTGGGCTGGGTGGATTTCGACCCGACGAACGACGTGATCCCCTCCAACGGCCACATCACGCTCGCCTGGGGCCGCGACTTCGCCGACGTCAGCCCCCTGCGCGGCGTCATCTTCGGCGGCGGCGACCACACCGTCGACGTGGAAGTGAAGATTACCTAGGTGCCCGTTTAGGAGTCCGATCCCAATCGCAGCGCAGCCAAGACCAGCCGGACCACTCGCTCGGGCCAGTTTCGCGGCGCCTTCGCGTCCGCGATGTACTTGGCATAGAACGATCCGATCAGCAGGTTGACTGCTACATCCAGATCCGCTTCGCGCGGGATCTCCCCGCGTGCCGCCCCGGCTTCTAGAATCGACCGTACAATCTGCCTTCGCCGCCGCGTGATGCGCTCGCGGAACAGCGCAATCAGCTCCGGGGCCCGCTTCTCCTCAGAAAGCAGCATGCCGATCATGGCCATGCCGTTCGGGCGAAACAAGTTGCGCTGGAAGTTCTCGAGCGCCTTCCTGAGGTCTTGCTCAAGGTCGCCCGTTTGTGGCGTCGGCTCTTCGGTTTGCAACTGCAGCAGAGCCGCTGTGGCCAGGTCGGCTTTCGACTTCCAGCGCCGGTAAAGCGCCGGCTTCGTCACGCCCGCGCTCTCCGCGATGGCGGCGATGGACATGGCGGAGTACCCCTCATCCGCCATGTGGCGCAACGTGGCTCCTAGAATGGCCCGGTCGATCTCCGGATCGCGAGGCCGGCCGACCTTGGCTTCTTGCTGGGACGTCGGCATCTCTCTGTAATCTATCGGAAATCGATCTCGCCCTTGCGTATTATATTCCGATTCAGTATCGTAATTTATATTCCTGATCCAAGGAGGATTGCATGGTCAAGGGCATTCTAATGGTCGTCTCCAATCCGACCGTCTCGACAACCACGGGTTGGCCGGTGGGCTTTTGGGCGTCGGAGCTCATTCACCCTTTTGAAGCCTTCACAAAAGCCGGGCTCCCCGTCGCCATTGCCAGCCCGGATGGCGGCCCTGTGGAGGTCGACGCCTGGAGCGACCCACGCGACAGCAGCGGCTACTCCAAGGATGACGACCTCAGCCGGAGCTACCTCAATCGTCCGGATTTCGCGTCACGACTCGACAACACGTTGAGAGTTGGAGATC
>JAWKHJ010000052.1:0-12604 GCA_041394905.1 Bryobacterales bacterium
GGAGCGCGCCGCTGAGCTGACGGCCGGCCTTGGCAACGTCCGACTGCATTTGGGAGACGGGGCGACGCTTCCCCCGATGGATGGCGCCGGCTTCGACTTCATCCTCAGCTACATCGTTTTTCAGCACATTCCGGAAAAGCAGATCGTCGCGTCCTACATTCGGCAGGCGACGGAGCGCTTGCGGTCCGGGGGCGTGTTCAAGTTCCAGGCTCAAGGCGCAGAACCCGAACCCGGCGAGGCGCTGGGCACGTGGCTGGGCGCGCATCTCGGCGCCGCGGACGCTGTGCTCCTTGCCCGCGAGACCGGCTGCGAGGTTCTCGACTTCCTAGGGCTGGGCGAGCAGTATTTCTGGCTCTGGTTCCGTAAGCCGGAGACGGCGCCGCGGCACGACCGCTCGAGCGATCTGCTGCTGGCTGATCTGGCGCGGCGCGAGGACAGCGCGCAGCGGCTGCAGACCGAGCTACGCGAGCGCACGGCTTGGGCGCAGACGCTCGATCAGCGTGTGGCCGAGCTCGACCGATTGGTGCCACGACTGCAAGGCGAACTGGAGGCGGCGAACGCCTGGGCTCGGTCGCTCGACGCAGAGGCGAACGAGCTGCGGACAGCGGTGGACGAGCGCACCGCATGGGCGCAAGAGCGCGACCGGCACGCCGCGGAGTTGACCCGCGAGCTCGACGAACGTACACGCTGGGCGCAGAGCCTGGAGCAGGAGCGAGACGAGCGCACCGCGTGGGCGCGCAGCTTGGATGCGGAGCTCGAGCAGGCCCGCGGACAACTCGCCTCGCTGCACTCGTCGTGGCTGGTCCGACTTGGCCGCCGACTGGGTCTAGTCAAAGCCTGATCGCTACCATGAGAAGCCCATGGCAGAGTTCCGACTGGTTTCATCCGAGCCGACGCTCAAAACGAAGATCTTCGATGTGACGCACGACCGCGCGGAGCACCCCTCCGGCGCTGTGCTTGATCGCCATATTGTCGTCAACGCGCCATCTGCAGTCATGTGCGCGCGCAAGCCGAACGGAGATGTTTTGCTCATCCGCCAGTTTCGGCTGCCGATGCGCCAGTATCTTTGGGAGCTGCCCGCCGGCCGCTGCGACCCGGGGGAGGACGTGCTCGAGACCGCCAAGCGCGAGCTGATCGAGGAGACCGGCTATCGCGCCGAGAAGTGGACCCGGCTGATCGAGTTCTTCCCCGCGCCCGGTTTTGCCAGCGAGCTGATGACGGCGTTCCTTGCCGAAGACCTCACCGAAGGCGAGAGCGAGCCCGAGCCTTACGAACTAATCGAGACGCGCTGGACCCCTTGGGCCGAGGCGCTCGAGATGGTGCGCAACGGCTCGATCCGCGACGCCAAGACGGTCGCGGCGCTGCTCTATTGCCAGACGCTTGGGCCTCAAGCGTAAGCTGAAGACTTCTGCCGCCCATCGAGTCCATCCTTCCGGAGTCGCTCCACGGCGACGACACCATCGTCGCCATCTCCACGCCGCCGGGGCGGGGAGGCATCGGCGTCATCCGCATCTCCGGCCCGCAGGCGCGCGCTGTCGCGGACGCGCTCACGGAAGGCGACGCCGATTGGGAGCCGCGGCGGCCGCATCTGGCTGCGCTCATCGACGAGGAAGGCCGCCACGTCGACCGCATCCTGTTGACTTGGTTTGCCGCGCCGCACAGCTATACGGGCGAGCACGTCGTCGAGCTCTCCTGCCATGGATCGCCCGCGGTGCTGGGCTTTGCTGTCGAGCGGGCCTTGGCCTCAGGCGCTCGTCTGGCCGAGCCAGGCGAGTTCACCTTGCGCGCGTTTCGCAGCGGGCGGCTCGACCTGCCGCAAGCCGAGGCCGTGCGCGACCTAATCGAATCGAGCACGGTCTACCAAGCGCGCGTGGCAATGCGCCAGATCGAGGGAGGGCTCTCGCGTCGGCTGGCGGCGATCAAGCGCGAGTTGCTCGAGCTAGTCGCACTGCTCGAAGCCGGCATCGACTTCGCCGAGGACGACATCGATGTAGCGTCGCCCGATGAGCTGCTGGCGCGACTGGCGCGGGTGCGCGAGCCGGTTGCACGGCTGGTCGAGAGCTTTCGCTACGGCAAAGTCGTCCACGGCGGTGTGACCCTCGCCATCATCGGGCGCCCCAACGTGGGTAAGTCCAGCCTGTTCAATCGTCTGCTGGAGCGCGATCGCGCCATCGTCACGCCCATCCCCGGCACGACGCGTGATGTCGTGAGCGAGACGGCCCAGATCGACGGTTTGCCGGTCAAGCTGCTCGATACCGCCGGCATCCGCGCCACTGCCGATGTGGTCGAGGCCCAAGGCGTGGAGCGTAGCTGGGAGGCGCTCGCCGACGCGGACTTGATCCTCGCCGTTGTCGATCTCTCGCAGCCGCTCGACGACGCGGACCGTGAGCTGCTCGCGCGCGCCGCCGCTTCCGGCCAAGCGTTGGTCGTCGGCAATAAGGCTGACTTGCCACGCCAAGCCGAAACCGATTGCGAAACCATTGCGGTCTCTGCCACCAGCGGTCAAGGTCTCGATGCACTGCGGCGCGCCATTCGCGAGGCCGCTGCTCCCGCGCCGGAGGGTGGCGTGGAAGGCGCGTTCCTCACCAGCCTGCGCCACGAGCGGCTACTGCGCGAATCGCTCGAGTACCTCGACAAGGCCGCCGAGGCGATTCGCTTCGAAACGCCGCACGAGATGCTCTTGCTCGACCTTTACAGCGCGCTACGCCCCGTTGACGCTATCACGGGCGCCACGACAGTGGACGACATTCTCGATGGCATCTTCTCCACGTTCTGCATCGGCAAGTAGTTTCTAAGGGCAGTTAGCGCCGTCTCTGCGGCGTACAATCTAGGGATGGAAGCCCTCGTTCACGTCACCCTCAAGAAGACCGTGCTCGACCCCCAGGGCCGGACGATCTGTTCGGCGCTGAACAGCTTGGGGCACTCGTCGGTCGCGAGCGTTCGCCAAGGCAAGTTTTTTGAGATTGAGCTAGCCGATGGCGCCGACCCGGAGAAAGCTCGGGAAAGCGTAGAGCGCATTGCCCGCGAAGTGCTCGCGAACCCGGTCATCGAGGAGTACACCGTCGAAATCAAAGAGTAGGGGAACCTCATGTGCGGAATCGTCGGCTACATCGGCCCTAGCGAAGCGACCCCGATCATCATCGATGGGTTGCGGCGGCTCGAGTACCGCGGCTATGACTCAGCCGGGGTTGCGGTGGGCCGGGACGGCGAGCCGTTCGCCATCCGCCGCGCGGCCGGCAAGCTGCGCATGCTCGAAGAAGCTGTCCGGCTGAGTCCGGTCGAAGGCAACCACGGCATCGGCCACACCCGCTGGGCCACCCACGGCCAGCCGACGGAAGAAAACGCCCACCCGCATCGCGACCAGTCCGGCGACATCGTTGTCGTGCACAACGGGATCATCGAGAACTACCTCGAGATCAAGGCGCAGCTCCGTAAAGAGGGCCACACGTTCGTCTCCGACACGGACTCTGAGGTCATTGCCCACCTCATCGACAAGTACAGCCGCAACAACGGCGTTTCACTCGAAGACGCCATGGCCGAAGCCATCGAACGCATCCGCGGCGTCTACGCTATGGCGGCCATCTCGCGCCGCGACCCCGACAAGCTCGTCGCCGCGCGTTCGGGACCGCCGGTCATCATCGGGCTGGGCGACAACGAGTACTTCATCGCCTCAGACACGCCTGCCATCCTGCACCACACGCGCGACTTCATCTTTCTTGACGATGGCGACGTGGCCGTGCTCACCCCAAACGGCGTGAGCGTGCGCGACGCACAAGGCCGCTCCGCGAACCGCCCCGTGCAACACATTCTGTGGGACCCGGTGATGGCGGAGAAGGGCGGCTACAAGCACTTCATGCTCAAGGAGATCTTTGAGCAGCCGCGCGCGGTCCGTGAAACTGCCCTGGGCCGCGTGAATCGCCAGACCGGCCGCGTCTTTCTCGACGAGATGGGGCTGACGCCGCAGCAATTGCGCTCAATCCGAGGCGTGCGCATCATCGCGTGCGGCACGAGCTGGCATGCCGGCCTGGCGGGCAAGTTCATGATCGAGCGGTTGGCGCGTATACCCGTCGAAGTCGACTACGGCAGCGAATTCCGATACCGCGATCCGATTCTCGACGAAGAGATCTTGACGGTCGCCATCAGCCAGTCCGGCGAGACGGCGGATACGCTCGCCGCGCAGCGCGAAGCCAAGGCAAAGGGCTCGCCCTCGATCGCCATTTGCAACGTCATCGGCTCGATGATTACGCGCGAAGCGGCGGGGTCTGTCTATACGCACGCCGGTCCGGAGATTGGCGTGGCGTCGACCAAGGCGTTCACGTCGCAGTTGACGGCGCTGTTCGTGCTCGCCCTGCACTTGGCGCAGCAGCGTCGCGCCATCCACGACGAGCTCTCCAGCGAGCTCGCCAACCAACTCTTTCTCGTCCCTAAGCAACTCGATGAGACCCTGCGGCTCGACGAGCGATCCGAAGAGCTGGCGCAGAAATACTACAACGCCACAGACGCGCTTTTTCTGGGCCGGGGCATCCATTACCCCATCGCGCTCGAAGGCGCGCTCAAGCTCAAAGAGATCTCCTACATCCACGCCGAGGGTTACCCGGCCGGCGAGATGAAGCACGGGCCCAACGCGCTGATCGACGAGCATCTGCCTGTCGTCGTCATCGCGGCCCACGACGCCGCTGACGAAGCGAGTGTCACTCGGTACGAGAAGACCCTCGGAAACATCAGAGAAGTCCAGGCGCGCCGCGGCCAAGTGGTCGCCGTCTGCAACCAGGGCGACGAACTGTGCGCCGAAATCGGCGCCGACACCATCGAGATCCCCTCGACAAACGAGCTGCTGCTGCCTATCCTCGAGATCGTGCCGCTGCAACTGCTGGCGTATCATATTGCGGTACTGCGCGGATGCGACGTCGATCAGCCTCGAAACCTGGCCAAAAGCGTGACGGTGGAGTAAACCCCCAGGCAATCGCACTGTCGCGCCGAGAGCTCTTGGCGGGCCTGGCGACGCTTGGCGCCGCCCGCGCGCAACCGGCTCCCTCAATCGACATCTGGTACGGTGCACGCCAGCGCTTCGGCCATCTCGGCGAGCCCCAACGCTGGGTCAACATCCTCGGCTCAGCCGCCCCGGCGGAGCACATCGCCGAACTGCACTACAGCCTCAACGGAGGCGATTGGATGCCACTCTCCAAAGGCCCCGACCTGCATCGACTGGCGTCGCCGGGCGACTTCAACGTCGAGATCGATCGCAGAGAATTGGAAGAAGGGGACAACACGGTCCGAATTCGCGCAGTGGCAGGCGACGGCGCCGCGGTTGAGTCGGAAGTTGCCCTAGAGTACACCGCCGGCAATCGCTGGCCGCTACCGTATACCGTTGATTGGTCGAAGGTCGAAGACATCCAAGACGTCGCGCAGATCGTCGACGGCCATTGGCGATTAGAGGGAGCGTCATCCGGCCGGTCAAGGCGTACTATGACCGCGTGTTGGCCTTCGGTGACAGGAATTGGACCGACTATGCAGCGACCGTCGAGGTCGCGTTCCACTCGTTCCCCGGAAAGCAGCGCGGCGGGCCGCACTTCGGTGTAAACCATGCCGGCATCACACTACGCTGGCGCGGGCATGGCGACGACGCCAAACAGCCGCATGTAGCTTGGTACCCTCTCGGAGCGGCTACGGAACTCACGCTCGAAAAGGATCTGGAGCAGTGCCGCTGGCGCATCCTACCCGGACCGCCGGAGCGCGCCCGCTGGGCGGAGCAGCCCTACCCGGTCACCCTCGGACGCCCATATTGGCTGAAGGCCGAAGTCAAAACGATGCCGGACGGCCGCCACCGCTACCGCACGAAGATCTGGTCGCAGGATCGCAACGAGCTCGACTTTTGGGCGGTCGAATCCTACGAAGATCCATCGGACGATTTCGGATCAGGCAGTCTGCTGTTGATTGCCCACAACTCGGATGTGACGTTCGGCAAGCTGACGGTTGAGCCCGTCTGACTGCTCGCCTAATCCGTGCCAGCCCAGCGTAAGACAGGGTCGTTCGACTCGCGCATCTTTTCGAGCATCTTCGCGTGCAAGCGCTGCTCGGCCGCTTTCGCCTTCGGGTTGTTCGACCCAATCAGGTTCTTGCGCTCTTCCGGGTCATTACGCAGGTCGTAAAGCTCGTCGCGGCTGCGGTCCAGAAAATCACGAATCAGCTTCCACTCGGGCTCACGGTACATGCGCATGTCCGTGCGTGACTGGTGGTGCGTCGAGTACTGAGCGTAGAAGTCGTTCTCCCAGTTCTTAGCCTGCCCTTTGAGCAGCGGAATCAAACTGCGTCCGCGGATCGTCTCGCCTTCAGGCAGCTTGCCGCCGGCGATCTCCACCAGCGTCGGGTACCAATCCAGGTTCGAGACCGTCTCCGCAATGCGCGTGCCGGGCTTGATGACGCCGGGCCAGATCACGGCGGTCGGCACGCGGATGGACGTGTCGTACATGTTCGGCCGCTGCCCGTCCGGAATGTTCGCGGTCGCGGGTGGATTCTTCGTCAGCACCCAATGGCCGTTGCCTTTGTGCCAGATACCGTTGTGGCCCATGTTGTAGCCGTGGTCGGCCGAGTAGATGATGATCGTGTTGTCGCGGATGCCCAGCTCGTCGAGCAGCGCGAGCACGCGTCCCACGTTGCGGTCCACGCCGGCGATCGAGGCCAGGTACTCGCGCGTCATCTGCTGCACGCGTTCCACGTCGAGGTTAGGGTAGTCCGGGTGCGGCGGCCTGGGCTGCAGAGAGGCGAAGGGCTCCCAATCCTCCGGCGCGACAGGCAGCCAGCGGGCGTGTGGGGCGCGGTAGTGCAGGCTGAGCGCGAACGGCCCGTTCTTGTTCTCGCGTAGGAACTCGAGCGCGTGGTCGGTGAGGATATCCGTCGTCAGCCCCTGGAACCGGCGCTCCTTGCCGTCTTTCTCGAGCACGGGGTTGTCCGGGCTCGTTCCGCCGCCGCGGAAGCCCATGAAGTAGTCGTAGCCGGTTTTGGTCGGGTGATGCTCCTCGAGCAGACCCAGATGCCACTTTCCGACCAATCCTGTTTTGTAGCCTGCCTGCTGCAGCACTTCCGACCACGTCGTCGTCTTCGGGTCCAGGCCCAAAAAGGGTTCGCGCGTGGGGTTGATCCACTCGGTGATGCCGAGCTCAGAGCCGTAGCGGCTCGTCATCAGGCTGGCGCGCGAAGGGCTGCACACCGGAGTCACGGTGAACGAGCTCGTCAGATAGGCGCCGCGTTGGAAGAGCTCGTCCAGGTGGGGCGTCTTGGCGTAAGGGTGGCCGGAAAGGCCCAGCCCCCAGGCTGCTTGGTCATCGGTGAACAGGAAGAGAATATTCGGGCGCTGTTGTGCAGCGGCGCTGGCCGCCAAGGCCAACAGGAGGCAGAGCAAACGCATTGGTCCGGCTAGTATAGCGGCCCTCAGGGGCGCACGGTGGCGAAGCGCCGCCGCGCCCAACGGCCGGCCGCCACGATCAGTCCAATGCCGATCGCCACCACAATCAGATCGCGCACCGCAATCGAGCTGTCCAGCGCCGCTTGGATTGCTTGGCCAAAGTACCAGCAAATCGGCGAAAAGAACGCGATCCAGAACAAAGCGCCCACGAAGTTGAACACCGTGAACGTCTTCCAACCCATCCCGCAGAGCGCACACGCGGGCGGGATCCAAGGCCGAAATCCCCACAGGAAGCGCGAGAAGAAGACCAGCATGCGGCCCCTGCCGCGCACCCAGTTTTCGATGCGCGCGACGCGCGGATTTGCGGTTGCCTTGCGCGCCACCCAGCCTCGTCCATAGAGCGTGCTGAAGAACAAGACCTCGCCCGTGAGCCACGACCCGGCAAACGCCGCCACGAGGCCTTCCCAATAGGGCAATTCGCCACGATGCGCCAGCCAAGCTGCGCTCACCAGCGCGGCTTCGCCCTCGACCACCGCGAGCACGAAGATGGCGAGGTATCCGTAGGTCTGAAGCTCGGCTTCAAGCATGACGAGTGAGTTGTGCGGGTGGCGGATGGCTCAGATGACAATCCGCTCCTGGAAGGTTCCGAACTGGCGACGCAATACGTCGGAGATCTCGCCCAGCGTGGCGAGCGATTCGACACAGTGCAATACGGCGGGAAACAAGTTTTGTTCCGCGCGGGCGACTTCGGCCAGCGCAAGCAAGGCTTCGTCGGCGCGCGTTTTGTCCCGTCGCGCACGAAAGTCGGCCAAGTCCGTGCGCCGGCGCGCCTCGGCTTCGCGGTCCAGCTTGAACAGGGGCCGCGGCTCCTCGTCTTCCTGGTAGCGGTTGACGCCCACGATCACCTGCTCGCCCGACTCGACCTTCTGCTGGAACTCATAAGCCGAGGTTTGGATCTCGCGTTGCGGGAAGCCGGCCTCAATGGCAGAGACCATCCCGCCCAGCGCGTCGATCTTGTCGAGATAGGCACGGGCGCCAGCTTCGATCTCGTCGGTGAGCGCCTCGATGCAATACGATCCCGCCAGCGGATCAATCGTGCCGGTCACGCCGCTCTCGTGCGCGATTACCTGCTGGGTCCGTAGCGCTAGCTTGGCGGCGGCCTCGGTGGGCAGCGCCAGCGCTTCATCGAGCGAATTCGTGTGCAACGATTGGCACCCGCCGAGCACGGCCGAGAGCGCTTCGATGGCTGTGCGCACGACGTTCACTTCCGGCTGCTGCGCCGTGAGCGACGAGCCCGCCGTCTGCACGTGGAAGCGCATCTTGAGCGAGCGCTCATTGCGCGCGCCGTAGCGCTCCCGCATCAGTCGCGCATAGAGCCGGCGCGCGGCGCGAAACTTGGCGATTTCTTCGAGAAAGTCGCGGTCGGCGGAGAAAAAACGAGAGCTGCGGCGCGAATTCGTCGATCGCGAGACCGGCGGCGAGTGCGGCGTCGATGTAGGCGCAGGCGTCGGCCAGCGTGAAGGCGACCTCCTGTACCGCGGTACAACCGGCTTCGCGCATGTGGTAACCCGAGATCGAGATGACGTTCCATCGCGGCGTGTGTTCGGCCGCCCATGCAAACAGATCGGTCACGATCCGCATCGACGGCTTGGGCGGATAGATGTAGGTCCCGCGCGCGATGTATTCCTTCAGAATGTCGTTCTGGACCGTACCCGCGAGCCGATCGAGTGGCGCCCCTGCCGTTTGGCGACGGCCACATAGAACGCCAGCAGGATCATCGCCGTCGAATTGATCGTCATCGACGTCGACACGTCGGCGAGTGCGATACCGTCGAAGAGCCGCTGCATGTCTTCGAGCGACGAGATCGCCACCCCCGACCGCCCCACCTCGCCCGCGGCCATCGTGTGGTCGGAGTCGTAGCCCATCTGGGTGGGCAGGTCGAAGGCGACGGAGAGGCCGGTCTGGCCTTGGGCGATCAGGTAGCGGTAGCGCTCGTTCGATTGCGCAGCGTCGCCGAAGCCGGCGTACTGACGCATCGTCCACAGTCGGTCACGATACATGCCGGAGTGGATGCCGCGCGTGTAAGGGAATTGGCCCGGGTCGCTGAGATCACGCTCTGCGTCGGCTGGACGAGGACGGTAAACCGGGTCCACAATCCAAGGTTAACTCAGGAAACGAAAACGCAACACCCACGCGAAAGCGCTTCAGTTGTTCGCGGCGTTCGTTCGTTGAATCTTCTTCGCCCGGCGGAACGAGCTCCAGCCGAAATAGAAGCACATTGCCGCGACAAACCCGGCCAGGGCAAGCTTGACCATCGCATCCGGGTCCTGCTCGAGCGCTTTGAAGCTCTCGACCACCCCGTTGGCGTTGAACATGAAGAAAAGCGCCAGCGCGAAAAACAGAAAACCGATGATCTCGTTCCAGAGCTGGTGCAAGATGCTCAGCAGCCGCGGAAAGAAGGCTAGGGTCTCCTTGAATCCAGCGCCAAGTGCGTCGAAAATCTTCATCGATCCGAGACTCATCCTACCAAAGACCCGCGCTCAACGCCCAAGCTCCACGCGCCGCAAGTTGCTCGAAACGAACGCTTCTCCGGCTCTATGTAGGCTCAGCACGTCCACGTTATGCGCGCCGGCCTTCAAAGGGATATACGCCTGCCAGCCGCGTTCGGATACGCGTTCGAGCTTCGCTTCGCTCCATTGGCTGTACTGGTAGTCCCACGTCCCCGCCGGCGGACGGTCGAAGCTCCAATGAATCGTACCTTCCTCGGGCGCCGGGCCATCCTCCGGAAACTCCACTGCGACATAGAGCTGGTCGCCCGACTGCGCTGCCAGCAGCCTCGGCTTTGCGGGCAAGGTCGGCTCGCCAAAGAAGTGATGCTCGAAGAATGCCTGGACAGTCGCCACGGTCTCCGGTGCGGTCGGGGTACGGCGCTCGAAGCCGAAGCCCGCGCTGCCGTGTTGGCCGCCCGGCAGCAACAGCACGTTCCAGGCCGGGTAGCGGCGGCTCGTGGCCAGCACGCCGGGCGTCACGTTGTCATTCGTGCCATTCACATACAACCATTCGACGCCGGGCCGATGCGCGGCGGGCGTGTTCTCGCTCAGCAGGTACAGCGCGTCGATGCGCTGCGAGGCCAGCCGCATGTCATCGTCGGAGAAGCCGGCTTTTCTCAGGTCGTCGAGCGACAGCTTGAAGCGTTCGTTGCGCTGCTCAAAGGCGAGGATGTTGTCGCGAACCTCGGCGGGCAGGGAAGAGCGGCCGTCGCGCACTGCGGAGAGAAAACGGTCGTTCGCCGTCCCCACAGCGGCTGAGTCCGGCGGCCACGCGAACAAGCCCGACGGCGCAACGTAGGGCGGCGCAACCACGGGCGCGAACGCCGTGAAGCGATCGTCCCAAATGCCGCAAGCCGCCGACGCGACGCCGCGCTTCGAGCCCCCCGAGACGGCTACTTTCGTTGGCTGGAAGGCGTCGGTCTCGGTGAGCGCCGCCGTCAGCGCACGCATGTAGCTCATGCCCCAGATCCACGCCGGCGAATAGCGCGCGTCGCCCTTCGAGCTGAGGAACTGCTGATTCATCTCGTCGTTGAGCGTCTCCGCCGGCTCCATCGCCTCGATCGGGCCGATGCCGACCATCACGAAGCCCACGCCGCGCGGCAGTAACGCCCGCATCTGGTCATTCAGTGGCGCTTTCTTCGGCGCCTTGAGCCCGATGTTGCCTAAAACCACAAACTGCGCCGCCTCAGGCGGGGCGACATATGCCACCGGAATCCTCACCGTCCGGTCCGTCCACCATTGCGCCACGGTAATCTCGACGACCTTCGTACGCCGCGGCGGGTCTGCTTCTTCGGTCCAATCCTGCACCACGCGGATGTCGAGCGTCGCGGGATTGCGCGCCTCGCTTGGGTCGAACGGATTGCGGTCGCCGGCGAGCAACGGCGCGGCGGAGAAGGCGAGCAACAGAGCGAGCGGGCGCATGGCGCAGGTCAGTGTAGCGCGCTACAATCCGGCACGTGTTGCTCCGCCTCTGTTTGGCGCTTACGCTCGCCGCCGCCGGCCTGCAAGCCGCGCCCAATTTTCTGATCCTCTTCGTCGACGACCTGGGCTGGATGCATGTTGGCTACCAGGGCGGCAAGTTCGATACGCCCAACATCGACCGGTTGGCGGCCGAGTCGATGGCCTTCTCGCGCGCCTACATCCCCACGCCCACCTGCAGCCCCAGCCGCGCCGCTCTGCTAACGGGCCAACACCCCATGCGGCTTGGGCTCGCGCGCCACGTCCCCACAGGCAAGAAGTTCGGCTTCGATCGCTTTGGGCGGACGGACCAGGAGCGGCACCAGCTCGAGGGCGACCCGTCAGGCTTCGCCTCGCGCAATTGGCTCCCGCTCGAGGCGACCACCATTGCCGAAGCGCTCCATCCGCTCGGCTACGGCACGGCCTTCTTTGGCAAGTGGCACCTCGGCCACGAGCCCTACCACCCCATCAAGCAGGGCTTCGATGAGCAGTTCGGCGTCTCCAATTTCGGACATCCCGGCTCGTACTACCCGCCCTACTGGCCTGTCGGCAACCCCTACGCCGATGCACCCGAGGACGAGTACCTCACCGACCGGCTCGCTGACGACGTCGTCGGCTACCTCAACCGCCACAAGCAGGACGACAAGCCCTTCCTCGCCAGCGTGTTCTTCTACAACGTCCATACGCCGCACATCGGGCGCAAGGATCTGGTCGCGAAGTACGAAGCGCGCGGGCTCGAGGGCCGTATGGCCCACCTGGCCGCCATGGTCGAGGCCACCGACGAGGCCATCGGACGCATGCTCGCCGCCATCGAAGGGACGGACACGGTGACGGTGTTCTTGGGCGACCAGGGCGGTTTCATGGCCAACGAGCCCCTGCGCGGCGGCAAGCCCGGCGGCACGGCGCTCTACGAAGGCGGCGCGCGCGTCCCGCTGCTCATCCGCTGGCCCGGCCATACCGACGCGGGCGCGAAGAACGCCACGCCCGTGCTCTCCACTGACATCTTCCCGACGCTGCGCGAGCTGGCCGGCGGCGACCCGTCGAAGTTCCAGCCGCTCGACGGCCTTAGCCTGCTGCCCTTGCTCGAAGGCTCGGGCGAGCTCGAACGCGAAGCGCTCTTCCTCGAGCGCCACTACGAGGATCAATACGCCGCCGTCATCGCCGGCGACTGGAAGCTCGTCGCCTACTGGTCCGG
>JAWKHJ010000053.1:0-12575 GCA_041394905.1 Bryobacterales bacterium
GCAGCGACGCGCGCTTCTTCTTCGAGACCTCGTCCAGCGTCAGCGTCCCTTGCTCGAAGTCGAACGCCGCCAGCCCGCCCTTGCCGCTAGGTTTTGCGCCGGGCTTACGCCAGTGCAGCCGTCCCGCAATCATCAAGTGGATACTCAGCCACAGATCGCCCTCGAAACCCCAGACGATACGTTTTCCCACCCGGCGCAACGTATCCACGCGACGCCCTGCAAAGGATCCAGGGGGCGGGGTCAACGTACGCAACACGAACGGACTCGCCAGGCGAATACCCGCCATTCGCTCCCCTGCGATGCGCTTCTCGAGCGCTTCGACATAGACGGTAACATCGGGCAATTCAGGCATGGGTGCGACGATCGGTTCAGGCTGCGCCCTATGTTTCTCCTAGGACGATCCACCGAAGCGGCATAGGCCGAAAGGTCGAGAGTCGGATAGTCGCCTCCAAACCTAGAATCATTATGGCCTTGCACCGTTCAGGTGACGAGGCTGGAGGTTTGTTTCGAACATGCAATGTCGTGCGTGCGACCACCACTTGATTGACAAAGCCCGCTTTTGTGACGACTGCGGGGTCGCCACCGCCGCGCTCGACCTCGACGCCGATGGGCTGATGAGCTATTGCGGCAAGTGCGCGGGTTTGCTGCGGGGCACGAAGAAATATTGCATCTACTGCGGCGAGCCTTCTCCTCATTCCCCGAAGTACAAGAAGCGGAAAGAGTCGAGCTGGATCGAGGAAGTGCTACTTGATCCGCGCGTCCAGATGGGTATCGTCGGATTGCTGCTCTTCATCGCTGCTTTGCCGGCCGTCACGCCTGTGCGCTACCGCATGACGTCTTCGGCGCCCTTCGTGGATGTTGTTTGGGAAGTGGCGAAACCGGAGCAACCCGCGCGGGTGCAGTTGCCGCGTCGAGACGCCTACACCGCCGAGCCGATGTTCACCGCTGAAGAGCGTCCCGACGGTATGAACATTGCGCAGGCCGCAGGCGTGGCGCGCGACTCGCAAGGCAACCTCTACGTCTCCGATTCGGCCGCTCACCGAGTGCTCAAGATCATGCCTTCTGGCGCGCGAGCCGTATTGGCCGGCGTCGGCGCTCCCGGGTTCTCGGGCGACGGCGGCCGCCGACCAAGCCGCCTTGAACACCCCGCGCGGGCTCGCAGTGGACGACGACGACAACGTCTATATCGCCGACTCGGGCAACAACCGCATCCGCCGCGTGAACGCCAAGGGCATCATCAAGACGATCGCAGGCTCCGATTCCGACGGCGGCGCCTCCTCCAGCGCGCTCGCTCGCTTCGCCGAAGCAGAGAAAGCCGCCCTGTTGTCCCCCTCTTCGGTTTTTCCAGATGAGGACGGCGACCTGTATATCACGGAAAGCGCCTGCGCGATCGGCGACCGCAAGCCCACCGTTTGGGTCCTCAAACAGCGCCTCTAGCGGCCTTTCGGGGACGGTTCGGTATCCTGGGCGCATGAGCTCAGGGTCAGGCCGTCCGCGCTCCTGGCTCGGGCATTTGGCAAGCGTCAAGGCGCGTACGGCGTTCGGACGCCGCATCACACCGCCTTTCGTCACGCTGTACGTGACAACGCGCTGCGACGAGCGCTGCGTGCATTGCTTTTACTGGGATCAGCTCAACCCCAAACCGAATCGCGACCTCACCCTCGACGAGCTTTGCCGCACGCTCGACTCGATGGACGAGATCTACAACCTGTTCATCGGCGGCGGCGAGCCCTTCCTCCGGCCGGACTTGCCGGACATCCTGCTGCACGCCGCGCAGACGAACCATGTCGCGAATGTCTACACCCCAACCAACGGCCAGCATACCGAGCGCACCGTCGAGTTCCTGGAGCGCACGCTCGCCGGGGCGCCCGGACTGCGCTTCCACCTCAACCTGAGCGTCGACCACACGAACCCGGACGAGTATGACCGCATCCGGGGGCGTGAGGGCGCTTGGCGGCGCATGTTGCGCACGTTCGAGGCGATCCGTCCGCTCCGCAAGCGCTTCCCCAACTTGATCGTCCATACGCTCACCACGGTCATGCGCGACAACCAGCGCGAGATCCTCCAGATCCACGAGGACCTCAAGCGCATCTTCGAGCCCGACGGCGCCTCTTACAACTATTGTCGCGGCAATCCGCTCGATCCAGGGCAAACCGAGGTGGACCCCGCGGTCTATCGCGCCCTCGCCGATCGGCTGGAAGACGATTACGCTTCGGGGAAGCTTAGCGCTCGCGGTCCTTCCGCCTATGGCGCAGCGAACCACCTGCTTGACCAGCATGTTCGCCATACCGTCGAACGCACGGTCGTCGAGCAACGCGCCCAGTTTTCCTGCGTATCGGGGCGCTTGGCTTGTGTCATCTATTCCAACGGAGACGTCACCGAGTGCGAAACGAACAACACCGTGGTCGGCAATTTGCGGGAGACCGGCTATGATTTCCGCAATATTTGGTTCGGCGACAAGGCTCTTGCCGCCGCTCGCGAAGCGGCGAACGGGTGTTTCTGCACTCACGAGTGCGGCCACTACGCCTCCGCGATTTACGACGTCAAAAAAATCGCCCGCATCGGCTGGGCGGCCGGTGCGGGCGTAAAGGTTCGAGCGGACAAACGATCGTGAAACTTTAGGCCAACGAGGGAAGCGCTTGGCTTCCGCCGGCCTGCAGATGTTCTTTTTGGGATTCCAAGGCGCAAGCGACGGCGTGGTAGCGCCGCTTGGATTCCTGCATTTCCTTGTGGGCCGCCGAGAGCATCGCTTCCTCGGACTCGTGCCCGGTGGAGGAGAAGGCGACGCCGTAGCTGGCGCTGACTTCCACCGTCACTCCGTCGAGGTCGACCGGGGCGCAGCTCAGACCGCACAGCCGGTCCGCACCGGCGTCCGCGTGCTCGCGGGTCGGCGTCTCGTCGAGCAGGATGACGAACTCGTCGCCGCCTAGCCGGGCCACCATGTCGGAGCGGCGGCAAGCGAGACGCAGCCGCTCTGCAACGGTTTGCAGCAGCAGATCGCCCTTGGCGTGGCCGTGCTGCTCATTCACCTTCTGGAAGCCGTCGAGGTTGAGCACGCAGACGCCGAAGGTGCGCTCGGCGTTGCGGCTGGCGCGGGCGAAGCACTCGCTCATGCGGTCGATAAACATCGGGCGGATTGGCAGGTTCGTCAGCGGGTCGCGCTGCGACTGCCGCGCGAAGCGTTGCTCGCTCTCGAACAACTGCATGGCGGTCTTGCGGCGTGAGACGTAGATGCCATAGGCCGCAACCGTGGCCGCCAGCAGGGCCGTCTCGAATTGGAGCCAGTCGGCGGACCAGTTGTCCGCCCATGCGAGCAAGGCCCACCAGCTCTGCATCGCAGCGGGCACTACGTAGGAGGCGTGCGGCCGGAGGAGACCAAGCCGGCCGACACCACCAGAATCGCGGCCGCGGAGACGGCCAACGGTGACCACGCCGATGCAAGGTGGATCACCGAGTTGCAGAGCGCCAGAAGCACGACGCACGTTCCCAGACCGTCCGCGCCGATGATGCGATGTTTGCGCTGCGCCACCAGAGCCGTTGCGGCGGCGGCTGCGATCGTCACCATAATCGAAAACGCGGAAAGGCCAAGTGCCTGGTCATACGGCGCGGTGAACCAGTACGCCGCCGCGATGAACGCGTGCAGGCCGCCGATCAGCGGCAGCAAGACGCGCAGCCCTTCGCGTGTCCGCGACGCGAAAAGTCATCGAACGTCGGGTCCGCTTTGCGTTGCTCACTGAGATGTTTCGAGATGCCCATGATCTATTTCCTCCGGCCAAACGATCTTCCTGCCGTCGTGCCGTATGCCCCTAGTTTGGGCTGAAAGGCTTTTGCGAGCTATGCCGCCGAAGTACCTTTTCAGCGTGGGGGAATCACCTCTTTGGGGGAAACGACGGTTTACCGGGCTAAGGTATTCGTACCAAGGAAGACTGGTCTAAGCCTCGTAGATCTCCGAGTGGGCCGATTTGACGAGTCGCCGCGCCGTTTTGATACTCTCCTATCGGCGCGACATCCGCCTGCTCCGTGGATGTAACCTTAGAATCACCGGGCAACGCCCTTGGAGAGACCCACGATGCAAGCTCCATCCGAAGAAATCCCGCCGCCAGGCCTACTATTTGATCTCAGCCTCGGTGAATCCATTGACGGAGTCTTGGCGTTGGCCCTGCTCTACGGCGCCTCGGACGGGAAGGGCGCCAAGGTACGGCTGGCGTCGGTGAGCATCAGCAGGCCGGATCTCGGCGCCGCCGGTTTTGCGGAAGCGTTGGGCGGATTTTACTCGGACATTGCCAATCGCGAGATCCCAGAGCGCTTTCGGCGTCGGCGTTCACTGCCGGTGGGGTTGCGCGACGGCTCGCCCAGCCCGACGCCGCCCATGCTCGCCGTGCCCCTGGCGGAGAAGAACGCCGAAGGCGAGCCGCTGTATGCCAACGAGATCCACGAGATCAACGACACAGCCGAAGTCCCCGCGCTCATTCGGAACGCCCTGACGGCGTACCACGACCAGAACTGCATGGTGGCGCTCGCCGGTCCCGCCTCCGACTTGGCTGACGTGCTCGAGGTGAGCGGAGCCAAGGATTGGATCGAAACCAAATCGCGTTTTTTGGCCGTGGCGATGGGATCGTTCGACGGCTCTTCAGGCACGGACCCGCACGTTGCAGCGGACATTGCCGCCGCTCAGAAGGTATTCGAGCACTGGCCTGCGCCAATCATTGCCGTCGGCCGTGAGATCGGCGATGCGATTTCGTTTCCGTCGCCTGACGAGTACGCCGCCAAGCTCACCTGGACGGAGCGCCATCCCGTTCTGGACGCCTACCGCGCCAGCGGCGTCTCCAACCCCAAGACCTGGGCGATGGCGACGGCGCTCTATGCCGCTTTTCCTGAGGAGGGCTACTTCAAGCTCTCTGAGCCCGGAGTGATCTCGATCGGCTCGGATGGCCGCGCTGCGTTCCACCCCGGCGGCCATGGCCGGCACCGGCATCTGATCTTCGACCCCGAGCAGAAGCAGCGTATTGCCGACGCCTACCTCGAGCTCGCCTCCGCTGAACCGGCGCCGCGTGAACTGCCGGGCTTCCTCAAGCGCATCATCGAAGAGCAGAAAGCGAAGGAAGCAGAGGAAGCAGCGAAGAAAGAACAGCCGTCGAAATAGCGCGGGCGCGTTTGCATCCGCCGGCGGCCTCGGCGTATCCTTGCAACGGCCCGTTCCAAGGAGATGCCCTCGATGACCCGTCGCCTCGTCGCCCTCGCCATCTTTTGCGCCCTGACGGCGCCCGCCCAGACGCGGATCTACAACACCGTCAAAACCAAGCTCGCCGAGGGCAAGCAGGTCTTCGGCGGCACCGTCTCGACCAACGACCCGGACGTTTACTGCGCCATGGCGAACGCCGGGTTCGATTTCCTTTGGATCGAGATGCAACATAGTCCGCTGACGTATTCGGAGGTCTCGCGCATGATCGCGGCCTGCCCCAATGCGCCGGCGATCCCGTTTGTGCGCGTGCCGGGCGCCTTCGAGGGAGACATTCAAAAGGCTACTGATATGGGTGCGCTCGGCATCATCATTCCAATGGTCGATAACGTTCAGGAAGTCCAGGACGCGGTGAAGTACGCCAAGTATCCTCCCATCGGCCACCGCAGCCAAGGCGGTGGAAACTACGGCATCTGGGGTAAGGACTATCGCAACACCGCGAATGACAACGTGATGATCGTCGCGATGATCGAGAACCAAAACGGCGTGGCCAACGTGGCTGAGATCGCCGCGACACCCGGCGTCGACGTGGTTTTCGCCGCGAGCACGGACTTGGGCAGCTTCCACAACTGGAAGCAGGGTGAGCCGAAGTACGAGGCGATGGTCCAGAAAATTCACGACGCTGTCTTGAAGGCAGGGAAGTCCCTCGCCGGCCCGATCGCTTGGCGTGACAAGCCCGGCTACACTTTCTTCCAGGCGCCCAGCCAGACCTCGCTCATTCGTACTGGCGCTGAGGTCGTGCTCAAGGGCGAGGCCTCCAGCGGCCGCCCCGGCGTCGCGCCCACGGAAGGCCCCGGGCATTAAATCCTTGCCTTAAGCTCGTGACGGCTTGCGCCACGGTGTGCAACTAGCGCTGGGTTTTCGGCCCTCCGAGCGGCCTCTCACTGTTTTCTGATAGCGCTCTCATTTTTCTGCAACCGGGTCCCGCGGAGGCCCGTCTTCAGAACCACGACATGAGAGTGCATTCCGACCTTGCGGTCCTCCATGGCGAGGCCCAGGACGGTGTAGTAGAAGCCGCCCGCCGCTCCTCCGAGAGCTACTCCGATTGCGTCAACCCCCAATGGCTAAGGCTGTTGGACGTGCTGAGGATGAACGAGCGATACGCCCGCTGCGAGGGCGTTGAGCTCCACCTCGAAGATGGTCGGGTCTTACTCGACTTCCTCTCCGGCTATTGCGTACACAACGCGGGCCACAATCATCCACACATCCTTTCCTCGCTCGAAGATGAGCTGCGACGCCGAGGGCCGGCGATGCTGCAAAGCCACGTCCCCGAGCTGGCCGGGGAACTGGCGCGGCGGCTGTGCGAGCATGCCGGCGGACGTCTCCATAAGGTCTTCTTCTGTAGCTCCGGCAGCGAGGGCGTCGAAGCGGCCATCAAGTTCGCTCGCGTACATACTGGGCGCAGCGGGCTGCTCTCGGCGGGCGGCGCTTTCACGGCCTTACGTGCGGAGCGCTCGCTCATGGACGGCGAGTTTTGGCGCGGCGGCTTCGGCCCGCTGCTACCAGAAACCGCCGTCGTGCCCTTCGGCGACCTCGACGCACTGGAGCATCACTTACGCGGCGGCAAGTACGCCGCGTTTTTTGTGGAGCCCGTCCAAGGCGAGGCTGGCATCCGTATTCCGCCGGACGGCTATCTGCAAGCCGCGCAAGCGCTGTGCCGCAAGCATGGCACGCTCTTTGTCGCGGACGAAGTGCAGACGGGCCTCTACCGCACCGGGCGTTTCCTCGCCTCGCACCACTTCGGGCTCGAGCCGGACATCGTCATTCTGGCCAAGGCGCTCTCGGGCGGTCTCGTGCCATCCGGCGCGGTTCTGATGTCCGACGTGATCTACAAGTCGGTCTTTTCTTCGCTCAAACGCGCCATCGTCCACACCTCCACCTACAGCGAGAACGCGATGTCGATGCGCGCCGGTCTGGCTGTCCTCGATGTTCTCGAGAACGAAAACCTGGGCGACCGCGCGCTGGCCTCCGGCGAGTACCTGCGTGAGCGCCTGCGTCAAGAGCTCGAGCCCTATGAAATGGCCGGCGAGGTCCGAGGCCTTGGCTTACTCAACGGCATCGAGTTCCAAGCTCCGCACCGGCTCGCCCTGCGCGCCTCCTTCGAAGCTTTCCGCCGCATTCACCCCGCGATGTTCGGGCAAATCGTCGTCATGCGGCTGTTCCGGGACCATGGAGTCCTCACACAGATCTGCGGTAACGACTTCATGGTTTTGAAAGCGGCCCCGCCTCTGGTCGCCTCCCGCGAGCAGCTCGACAAGTTCGTCGACTCGCTGCGTTCCGTAGTCGAGCTGATGCACACCGGAACGGCCTTTTGGACCGACGCCTTAGGCTTGGCTCGCAGAGTGAGCGGGATCTGATCGCCCCCGGCAAAGGAAACGCAATGAGTCGACCGGATACGGATGTTTTGATCGTCGGAGGGGGCCCGGCGGGGCTGGCCACCGCAATCGCCGCCCGCCTGCAGGGCCTCGATGCCATGGTGGTGGACGCGGCCGACGCTCCCGTGGACAAGTGTTGCGGCGAGGGTATCTTGCCGGACGGCGTCGATGCCCTGCGTGAGCTCGGCGTTGCCATACCGTCGGACTCCGGGCGCTTCCACGGCATCCGCTTTTTCGACGCGGACCGCATGGCCGAGGGCCGCTTCGGCGACGCGAGCGGATTCGGAATTCGCCGGACCCTGCTGGGCCAACTGCTACTCGCACGCGCCGGGGAGCTGGGCGTCGACTTGCGCTACGGCGCGCGTGTCCACGGAGTCCAGGGCGCAGTCGTTCAGGTGGACTCACGAAGAATTTGCGCCCGCTGGATCGTCGGCGCGGACGGTTTTCGCTCGCACGTGCGCCGCTGGGCCGATCTCAACGCCGGCGCGGCGTCGCAGCAGACCCGCTGTGGGTTTCGCCGCCACTTCGAAGTCGAGCAGGCGCCGGATTTCGTCGAGGTCTACTGGCGCGAGGGTTTCCAAGTCTTCGTGACGCCGGTTGGACCGCGCGCGGTGGGAGTCGCCATGACCACCGGCGATCCGGCGATGCGGCTCGACGAGGCGCTCGGCTGCTTGCCGGAGCTTGCCTGCCGGCTGGGCAAGCCGCTCAACAGCGAGCGCGGGGCGGTCACCGGGAACATGTCGCTGGCCGCCGTCCATCGAGACAACGTCGCACTCGTCGGTGACGCCTCCGGAGCGGTGGATTCGATCACCGGAGAAGGCCTACGCCTCAGCTTTCGCCAAGCGCAGCATCTGGCCCGGGCCATGGCCCTCGGCGACCTCGCCCCTTATGGCGAGGCGCACAGCAAGCTGGCTTGCGCCCGCGCACCATGGCCGACACGTTGCTGTGGCTGGCTCGGCATCCACGCGCGCGCCACGGAGTGGTGCGCATGCTCAATCGGTGTCCCTCGGTTTTTCGCTTGATGTTGTCCCGGCCGCCGGAGGTTCCGTTTCCCTGGCCGCCTCTCGAAAAGGAGCGTTATGAAGCCCACGATCGCCTTGCTGTTCCTTGCCTGCGCCGCCCTGCAGGCCGAACCTGTTCACCTGCAGTTGGAACCCGCCAACGCGACCGTCGAATACACCGTCGATTCGACTCTCCACACCGTTCACGGCACGTTCTCTCTCAAGAGCGGAGACGTCACCTACGATCCCGCCACCGGGCAAGCCTCCGGTCTCATCGTCGTGGACGCCACCAGCGGCGACAGCGGTAACAGCGCCCGCGACAAGCGCATGCACACTGCCATCCTCGAAAGCGTGAGCTTCCCCGACGTGAAGTTCGTTCCAGACCGCGTCACGGTGCATGAGGGCTCCGCCCCGGGCGATTCCGCTCTCGAGCTCCACGGCCAGTTCTGGCTCCACGGCGCTCCGCATGAGATGGTGATGAAGGCTACGACGCATCCCCACGAAGGGCGTGTGAAGATCACGTCGGACTTCCAAGTGCCCTACGTCGACTGGGGCCTCAAAAGCGCTAGCAAGTTCATCTTGAGAGTGGCGGACACCGTGGATATTCACGTGGAAGCCGACGCCAAATCCGTCCACGATGGCGCATAGAAAGCCGTCGCGAGACCTGCTCCAGGCGGGGAGGGCCTACAATGAGGGCCTGCGGTGATGTTGCGGCCCTTCCTACTTTCCTTTTTTGCCCTGATTCCGCTCAGCGCCCAGCTCAGCTCCGCCGAGCCCCCTGCGCTCGACTTCGCCAAGTCGCAGGCGATCCTAAAGCAGTATTGCCAGGCCTGCCACGGCGGCGACTCCTCGCTCGGCGGCTTCAACCTCGACCGTTATCCCGATCTCGAGTCGTTGCATGCCGCGCCGGAGAAATGGAGCGCCGCAGCGGCGCGCCTGCGCGACCACGACATGCCCCCGCGCGGCGTCCCCGGCCCCGAGCCCGAGGACCGTGAGCGCCTGGTTGAATTCCTGCAGACCACCTTGCGCGAGGCTGCTTGCGCCCAAGGCCTGTTCCCGGCCCGACCATCGTCCGCCGCATGAACCGCAGCGAGTACGCCGCAACCATTCGCGACCTGCTCGACGTACACTTCAACGCCGGCGCGGGCTTGCCCGCTGAAGGCTCCGGGCCGGCTGGTTTCGACAACTCCGCCGAGACGCTGTTTCTTTCGCCCATCCACGCCGAAAAGTATCTCGAGGCTGCTCGCGAAGCGCTCGACTACGCCTACGCCGACCCAACCTCGCGCAAGGCTTTCTTCATCGCCAAGCCGGACGCCGAGACGACCCCGGAACAGGCCGCGCACGAGATCCTCGCCGCTTTCCTGCCGCGCGCCTTCCGCCGCCCCGTCTCCGGCGAAGAGCTCGAGCAATATCTCACCTTGTTCCGCCGCTCGCAGCAGGACGGCGAGCCCTTCGACGCCGCCATCCTCTATGCGTTGCGCGCCGTGCTCATCTCGCCGCACTTCCTCTTCCTTGTCGAGGCCGAACACGACCCACGAGCCGCAACCGCTCTCCGACTTTGAGCTCGCCACGCGCGTCTCCTATTTGTTGTGGGGCTCCATGCCGGACGACGAGCTGTTCCGCATGGCCCAGCGCGGCGTGCTCAACGACGACGCCCAGCTCGAAGGCAAAGTCCTGTGCATGCTCGACGACGAGCGCACGCGTGAGTTCTCTGAGCGCTTTGTCGAGCAATGGCTCGGCACGCGCGAGCTCGGCGTGGGCATCCAGCCTGACCCTGAGCTTTTCCCCGAATTCGTCAACCGCGACTTCCGCGCCGCCGTCCGCTACGAGCCGATTCTGTTCTTCGACGAGTTGCTCAAGACCGGCGGTACGCTGCTCGACCTGATCGACGCC
The DNA here is from genome assembly GCA_041394905.1 of Bryobacterales bacterium. GTDB lineage: Bacteria > Acidobacteriota > Terriglobia > Bryobacterales > UBA6623 > RI-231. The sequence goes on from JAWKHJ010000053.1 coordinate 10,509, forward strand.
GATTGGACCGTCGCCGGCAAGGATCTGGTCAAACATTACGGACTGCCGCCGGTTCCGGGCCTACGCGAAAATCCGCTGCGCATCTCGCTGCCGGCGGATCACCGCCGCGGCGGCGTGCTCGGCATGGCGGCCGTATTGGCCGTCTCGTCGCTGCCAACGCGCACCAGTCCCGTGTTGCGCGGCAAGTGGGTGCTCGAAAACTTGCTCGGCCTGCCCCCGCCGCCTCCTCCGCCGGACGTCCCCAAGCTCGAGGAAGCCCATGCGGGCGACTCGCCCAAGTCCATGCGCGAACGGTTGGAGCAGCACCGCGCGAACCCCGCTTGCGCTTCGTGCCACAACCGCATCGACCCCATCGGCTTTGGGCTCGAAAACTTCGACGTGCTGGGCCGTTGGCGTCGCGAGGACGGCGGCGCTCCCATCGACGCCGACGGCGTGCTTCCCGACGGCGCCAAATTCGATGGCCCCGAGGAGCTCAAGGATGTCCTCTACGACAAGCGCGACATCATCATCCGCAACCTCGTCGAGAAGCTGCTCGCCTACGCTCTAGGCCGCGGCCTTTCGATGGAAGACTCTTGCGCGGTCGACCAAATCATGGACCGGCTGCGTGAGAGGGAGTACAATGCACATACGTTGATTCTGGAGATCATCCGCTCGCAGCCTTTCCGCTATAAGGCGCCGCGGACGGCCAGTTGACGCCCGAGATTCTGATGCACCCATTGCGCCCCCTTCGCCTCTCCCGCCGAACCGTTCTGCGCGGCATCGGCGCTTCCCTTTGCCTGCCCTGGCTCGAAGCCATGGCCCCGGCGGCGGTGTCAGGCAAAACCGGCAAGCGCGAGCCCATCCGGCGCATGGCGGCATTGTTCATGCCCAACGGCGTCCACCCCAAAATGTGGACGCCCGAGGAAGAAGGTCGCAACTTCAAGCTCTCACCCACGCTCGAGCCCCTGAAGGGCCTCGAGAAAGAGTTGCTCGTGCTGACCAATTTGTGGAACGCGGCGAGCAACGAGGGCGACGGTCACTACGTGAAGGTCTCGGGCCTGCTCACGTGTACGACGATCACCAAAACGCTCGGGTTTGACGTCAACTGCAACGGCGTCTCGATGGACCAAGTGGCCGCGCGCGCCATCAAGGGCCAGACTCCGCTGGCTTCGCTCGAGCTCGGCACGCGCCCGGTGACGACGGGCGTCGACCGCAACGTCGGCTACACGCGCGTTTACGGTTCGCACATTGCCTGGGCCGGTCCTACCCAACCGCTCGCGCGCGAGATCGATCCGCGTCTGGCCTACGAACGTCTTTACCGCGCCACCCAGCCGCAAGGCGAACAGGCCAAGCGCGACCTCGTGTTGCTTGATCGCGTGCTCGACGACGCCAAGCAGCTCCGCACTAAGCTCGGCCAAGAGGACCGCCGCCGCGTCGACGAATACCTCTCGGTCGTACGTTCGCTCGAGGAGCGGCTCGACCGCGCCGCCCAGCCGCAACAGACGGTGTGGAAGCCGCGCGTCGAGATCGACCCCAACGCCAAGCCCGAAGGCATCCCGGACAACTTCGAGGAGCACGTCAAGCTGATGCTCGACGTGATGGCCCTGGCCTTCCAGAGCGACACCACCCGCGTCTCCACCTTCATGATGGGCAACTCCGTCTCAAACCAGAACTTCGCTTGGCTCGAAGGCGTGGACGGTTCGCACCACGAGACGTCGCACCACCAGAACGACCCGGAGAAGTTACGCCAGTATCAGCTCATCAACCGCTGGCACGTCGAGCAGTACGGCTATCTGCTGCGCAAGCTGCAAGGCATGCAGGAAGGCGATTCGACCGTGCTCGACAACTCGATGATCCTGTTCGGCTCAGGCTTCCGCGACGGCAACGCCCACAGCCCGCACAACCTGCCGATCGTCGTGGCCGGCCGCGCCGGCGGACGCCTGGACACCGGCCAGCATCTGGTCTACACCGAAGATTCGCCGCTCGCGGATCTCTACGTCAGCATGCTGGACGCATTCGGCGCCCCGATGGAGCGGTTCGCGGATTCGGTTGGACCTCTGCGCGGCGTGCTGAACTCGTAGCTCTTAA
>JAWKHJ010000054.1:0-9828 GCA_041394905.1 Bryobacterales bacterium
CAAGGGCTTGGTGAGGACGCCGGAGCGGCCTTCGGTGATGACGCGCTTGAACTTCTTCCAGACGGCTTCCTTGAGGCGCTTTTCGCCGCAGCGCATGGGCAGGGCGGGCTGGAAGATGGAGTCGGGGCACTGCGGCAGATTCTCGGCCGTGCCGCTGACGCCGATGAACTTCTCGACCGTCTCGTAGTGCGGAACCATCTCGGCGTAGGAGATGGGCCAGTCGATGCCATGGCCGTCACGCGAGGCGGCTTTGAAGTCGAGGTCGGAGTGGCGGAAGGCGCCACGGCCCCAGGCGAGGGAGCGTCCGCCGACGGCGCGCAGGCGAATCCAGCGGAACTCCTTGTCCGCGTCGTAGGTGTAGGGGTTCTCGACGTCGTTGACCCACCACTTGTAGTTGGTTTCTTCGCAGGCGTAGTTCTTGCGCTGCATGGGGCGGTCGCGCATGAAGGCCTTCGACTCGAAGCGGTACTTGGTCTGGAAGGGCTGGACGTGCTCGCTGTACTGATCGGGGGTGACCTTGGAGCCGGCGTCGAGCACGGCGACGGTGAGACCGGCTTCGGAGAGCTGTTTGGCGACCCAGCCGCCGGTAGCGCCTGAGCCGACGATGACGGCGTCGTAGGGGGTGGCGCGGGTGAGAACCTGCATGGGTTTCATGGTACCGGGTTGGGCGGCCTGAGGGTGGATGCCACGGCGCTAACGGCAGGCTAACGGGGGGTAACGGCCTTTTCGCGGAAAGCTCGTTTAGCCTCGGAGGAAAGGAGCAAGTTTGCAATGAGTTGGACGAAATTGCTGTTGGGACTGGCGATGGCTGTGGCGGGGTTCGGAGAAGACCCAGGCGATTGGGCGGCTGTGACGCTGCTTTCGCCGGGGTCGAGGGTGGAGGTTGTGCATGGACAGCTACGGAAGGCGAGCGGGAGGTTCGCCGGCGCAAGTATGGAGGAGGTCCGGATCGAGACGGACGCAGGGGTCGTCGCGATCGCACGGGATGCGGTCGTGCGGGTGAGCCGGCCGGGGCGGTCGAGGAAGAGGCGAGCGCTGATCGGCGCCGCGATCGGGGCTGCGGCGGGAGCGGGTGTGGCGGCGCTGGGGGCGAACGCCGGCGACATCGACATTCGGCGGGACTATGTGGTCGGGGCGGGTGTGGCGCTGGGGGCCGGCGTGGGCGCCGGCGTTGGGGCTGCCTCCGGAGGGCCGGTGACGGTGTATCGGCGCCATTGACGCATGGCGCGGGGGCGGGGACAGTCACGAGTGACAGTCCCCGGCTAAGATGGAGCGGTGCAGCAGGCTGGGGGGGAGCAGGTCCGGGAGCAACTGGGCCGGATTCTCGCGAGCGACGGGTTCGCCTCGTCGCAGCGGCTCTGCCGGTTTTTGCGGTTCGTCGTGGAGAGGACGCTGGAGTCGGGCAGCGAGCCGCTGAAGGAGTTCGTGCTGGCGACCGAGGTTTTCGACCGCGGGGCCGATTACGACCCGAACGTCGATTCGATCGTGCGGGTGGAGGCGCGAAGGCTGCGGACGAAGCTGAAGGCTTATTACGACGGGGCGGGGAAGAACGATGCCGTGGTCATCGAGCTGCGGCCGGGAAGCTATAGTCCCGTGATTCGATTGGCAGAGGCGTCCGCATATACGACGATCGCCGTGCTGCCGTTCGTGAATATGAGCCCGGAGCCGGACCAGGAGTACTTCTGCGACGGAATTACCGAAGAGATCATCAATGCGCTGGCTTCGATCGAGGGACTGGCAGTGGTGGCGCGTACGTCGTCGTTCCAGTTCAAGGGGCAGGCGGCGGATATTCGGGGGGTGGGGGAGAAGCTGGGAGCGCAGTTGGTAGTGGAGGGCAGCGTCCGCAAAGCCGGCGATCAGTTGCGGATCGCGGCGCAAGCGATCGACGCGGCGAACGGGTATCACTTGTGGTCGGAGACGTACCGGCGAGAGTTGCGGGATGTGTTCGCCATACAGGAGGAGATTTCGGCGGCGGTCGCGGCGATGGTGCGGGCGAAACTGCCGGAGCGCGCGCGCAGAGCGGCGCGAACGTATGAGCCGAGTGTGGACGCGTGCATCCGATACTTCCATGCGATGCACTTGGTGCATCAGGAAAGCCTGCCGGGCTTGCGGGCGGCGACCGCAGAATTTCGCGCGCTGACGGAGGAGTACCCGGAATACGCCGATCCGTACGCGGGGCTAGCGACCGCGTACGCGGCGTTGTCGATCTTCGGGGTCGTTTCGGGCAAGGAGATTCTTCCGGAGCTGCGGCGGAATGCGGAGGCGGCGGTGCGGTTGAATCCGGACTCCTCGGCTGGTTGGACGGTGATGGCGGGGATCAGCGCCCACTGGGAGTTCGATTGGCCGGAAGCGGAGAAGCGGTTTCGCCGCGCGATTGCGCTGCAGCCGAGTAATTCGGCGGCGCACGCTTGGTATGCGGGCGTTTTGGCCATGCTGGGACGCTTCGAAGAGTCGGAGCGTGAATATGGCGTGGCGTTGAAGCTGAATCCGTTGTTTCCTTCTGTACATGCGCGCTTGGGTTTTCTGAGCTATCTGTGCGGGAGGGACGCGGAGGCAGAGCGGCGCCTACAGGCCGCGATGCAGTTGCAGAAGGACTTCCCGGAAGCGCGGTTTGCGCTGGGGATGCTCTATCTTCGCCAGGGGAAGTTGGAAGAGGCGGTCGAAGTCTTGTCGCGAGGTTTGGACGAGTTGCCGGTTGCGGTTCACATGGGAATGTTGGCGGGCGCTTACCACCGGTTGGGCAAGCGCGAGAAATCCCGTGAGATGTTGGCGCGGCTGGAGCGCATGGCGACAGAGCATTACGTGACGCCGATGGCGCGGGTGGCGGCTTGTGTCGGGATGGGCGACCTGGACGGTGCGATGCGGGCGCTGAGCGCGGCGATCGAGGATCGGGCGATTTTCGCGAATGTGTTGAACGTTGACCCGTTTGTAGATCCGCTGCGGGGTGATCCGCGCTTCGAACGGCTGGTTGCGTCGATGAACCTCATCCCCCGCCGTTAGGTCACGGCGGCCTAACGGTCCCTCACTCCCGAACGGCCACGCCGTGAATCAAAGTCAATCTTGCGAGCTGGGCAGTCCTCAGCCGCAAGGAGACAAACATGACTTTGATTCAGAAGATTCTGCCCGGCGTGATTCTTGCGGCCGGTCTGTTCACATCTGCGACGCGGTCGCAGGCTCAATACTTGATTGCGACTGAGCGTTCGGTGTATGGCCGGTGCGCCGTGGAGGCTCGGGATTGGCGGGACAATTTTGGCTCGTGCCGGTTGACCGGGACCCAGGACGGCGTTGTACCTGCGGGCTGGACACTGGTCCTCGAGCACGTTTCGGCTTCGTGCCGGGGACCGCTCGAGCACCAGGTTACGGTGTTGGCTTTGGACACCGAGATTGAGCCAGGGGAAGACATGTCCATGCAGACTGTGATTCCTTTGACGCGCATCGAATTGACTTCGGAGGGAAAAGCCCAATATCAAGCTTCGTTTCCCACGAGGCTCTACGCGGGCGCCGGCACGACAGTCGAAACGTATCTGGCGTTGGAGAACGGCTTCACCCCTGCCGACGGCGCGACGTGCGGCGTCACGCTTCATGGCAGGCTCGTGCTGAATCCCCAATGGACTTCGTGGGCGCCTTTGTATGGACGCCGGCGTTGAGCGCGATCCAAGGAAGGAGGAATTCACCATGATCAGGAAACCAATGTGCTCATTGTTGGGGCCGGCCCGACGGGCCTCGCCCTCGCGATCTACCTGCAGCAGGAGGGCATCGATCACGTGATCGTCGACAAGCTCGAGCAAAGGGCTGAATACCTCGCGGGCGGGGTGATCCATGCGCACACCCTCGAAGTGTTGGAGCGGATCGGCGTGGCGCAGGAGCTTTTGGAAAGCGGAATACGGGTGACGCGGTTCAACATACGCGATCGAGACCGTGCGCTGCTCCGGGTGGGTTTCGAGAAGCTACCGTCAACTCATCCGTACCTGTTGATGCTGCCTCAGGACCAGACCGAGCGGATCCTCGAGCAGCGACTGACGACTCTCGGAGGGGCGGTGCACCGGGGACCTGCGTGACGGACCTTGAACAGGATGGCGAAGGCGTCACGGCCGTTTTGTCGAGCGCTTTTGGCGAGACGACAATTCGCGCTCGCTACGCCGTGGGTGGGGACGGCATGCACAGTTTGGTGCGCGAGGCGGCCGGTTTGGACTTCGAAGGGGGCGCTTACGCGGAGTCGTTTGTCCTAGCCGACGTCAGGATGGATTGGCCTTTGAGCGCCGAAGAGGTGTCGTTGTTCTTCTCGCCGAGCGGGCTGCTGGTTGTGGCTCCGCTGCCGGGCGAGCGGTTCCGAATCGTGGCGACCGTCGACAAAGCTCCGGAATGTCCGACACTTGCCCACATTCAGGCCTTGGTTGGGGAACGCGGGCCGCAGAGCAGACCGGGGATCTTGAGGAGGTCTTGTGGACCTCTCGGTTTCGGGTTCACCACCGCCTAGCGCGTTCATACCGCAACCAGCGGCTGCTGGTGATGGGCGACGCAGCGCACGTCCACAGCCCCGCAGGCGGCCAGGGCCTGAATACCGGGCTGGTGGATGCGATCGTGCTAGGGCAGTGTTTGACTCGGGCGATTTGGAGCGGGGACGACGGCTTACTGGATGAGTACGAAAAGCTTCGGCATCCCGCGGCGGGCCAGGTTCTGGCGCTGGCGGACCGCCTTACTTCCGTCGCGACAGTTCGCGGGAGAGTCAAGCGAACGATGCGAAACGTCGCCCTGTCAACCCTCGATGTGCTGCCTCCTGTTCGAAGGAAATTAGCCATGAACCTTTCCGGCCTCAGCCGCAGGACGCTTTCGGCGCTCTCGGCCAGGGAGAAGGCACACAGGAACGAGGACTCTCTTCGCAGACGCGGATGGAGAGCGAATTGATCTGACTGTTGCAGGGGTATCCGCGGGAGGTCACTGCGTGACGGCGCCCAAAGAGATGCGTTCGGCCCCGAAGAGGGTCCAGCCTAGATCGGGTTGGCCGGAGTCCAGGACGACTTCGTAGACGACTTCGGGCGGATCGCTGCGCACGTATTCGCGCAGCCGCGTCCATTGGCTAAAGCCTAGGCGTGAGCTGGATTCCCAGGTGACTTTGCCGATGGAATCAGGCGTGAGCAGAGCGCCGTAGGCCACGAGGATGTTTTCGGTTTTGGGGAGCCAGTCGACATCGCCCATGGCGATGCTGATGACGCGGTTTTCATCGTTCGGCTCGGACTGCCAGAGCTCGCGGACGGTTCGGTTCCGTTCGTCAATGGCGTATTCGACAGCCCGTGAGTAGGTGGAGGGGACAGGCGCGGGCTTTCGGAATGGGCGGGCCTGGTAGTTCCCGTTGTCGAAGATGAGCAGCGTGCCGTTAGGCGTGGGGTTGGGCGAGTGTTGGTGGAAGGGCCAGCGGACTTCGCCCTCGGGTTTGAGGACTTTGTCGGAGAGGTCTCCCCAGCCGGTGGGCTCGCCGAAGATCCACTTGATCTCCTTGGTCTTACGGTCGATCTTCATGGCGGCGGCTTGATAGCGGAAGTTCACGACGATGGAGTCGTCGGATTCGTCATAGAGCAGGTTATTGGCGTGGCTCCAGTCGACGACGCCAGGGAAGCCGCGGCGATTCCAAAAATTTGAAAAGGTTTCATAGCCGATGCGGAAAGGGTCCATGTGGTCGAAAGCATGCCACTCCCAGACGACCTTGCCGGTGTTGCGGTCGAATTCGACGATGACGTCGCCCATGACTTGTTGGCGCTTACGTGGGGCGCGCTGGTCGTACTCGCTGGTGTAGTAATCGTCGATCGCCTTCACTTCAGAGGAAAGTACGAGGATGTTGCCGTCGGGCGTCTCGTCGATTTCGTGGTGGAAGGTGAGGGCGTCGACGGGTATGGCGCCCTCGGCGGCGGGTCCCTCGGGGCGATTCTTGGCGTACCACTGGCGGATGATGTTGCCGAGCCAGTCGATTTCGACGAGGCGATAATCTTCGGTGCAGTAGAGGATGTTGCCGTTGCGGGATATCTCGAAGTCGCTGATGCGAGAGTCGGTTCGGTAGAACCAAACGGGGGCGCCGGCGCTGTCGAGGGCCATGAGCATGCCGAAGGCGGCGTTGAAGTCAGCGATTTCCTGGCTGCGGCCAACGCGGCGGCGGCGCGGGTTGAAGAGAGTGACGCCGGGTTCCATCCGGTCGGGCTTGCTGACGAGGACTTGGATCGGCGGGAACTCGATGCCGGCTTCGGGCAGTGCAGGGGTGGTGAAGGTTAGCGGTTCGGATGTTGCGCTTCCGCTATCGGAGGCGATTTGTACCGTGATCTGGTGCTCGCGGTTCGGGCGCATGCCGAGGACGGCGAGCCCTTTGTCGGGGTCGTGAGAGGCGTCGTAGGTTTGTTCCCAGGAGTGAGTTCCGTCGGTGATCGAGAGGGTGGTCTCCACAGGCTCCGGCGTGGTGAAGGAGACAATGGCCGCCAGCGGAACGGCGGGGTTGGGGTTGGCGGTTAGGATAGGCCCGTCGGTGAAAGAGGGGCCGGACGCGCAGGCGGAAAGCAGGAGGGACGCGAGAAGGGAAAAGGGCACGGCATGCCGTGCCCCTGCGGTGTGGCGGGTCATTTCTTGGTGATTTTGAGATTGGCGAAGTGGGCGACGGTGGAGCCTTCGAACCAGAAGGCGACGGATCCCTTCGCATTCGGGCCGGATTTGACGTCATTGATGACCAGCGTCGGCTGGTCGTTGTGGTTCACGTAGAGGCGCGCGTTGTCGCCGTCGACGGTGACCTTGACGTGGATCCACTTGGCGGGCTCGATGTCGACGTAGGACTCATACCTGCTGGGCGTCTCCTTGCGAAGGCGGAACCAGGGCCAGTCGGGGTGCGAGATGTACTGCGCGGAGTGGTTGCGGCGCTCCTGGTCGTCGGCGCGTCCGTTGGTGGGGCGCAGATAGAAGGTGTCGTACGTCTTGTTGTCGGGCTGGAGGCGGAAGGCGACGCCGACGAAGCGCGAGGCAGCCGCCGCCGGCTGCGTCGCCGGGCTCGCCGGCCGAGGTCGACCTCGATGGTTCCGTTGGAGAAGTCCTTCACGGGCGAGATGACGAGGTGGTCGAGGCGGTTGGCTTCGCCGGGGCCTCGAGGCGCTTCGCCTGCGCTCACGACTTTGATAGCCTTTTTGCCCTGGAAGGTGACGGAATCGGCCTTGGCGTTGTGGAGCGTGAAGCCTTTGGCGGAATCGAGCGGGTAGGTTTGGGCGGCCGCCGAGCCCGCGAGCGAGGCCCGGCGATGGCGATCAGAAGCGTCCGCACGTCACTTGCTCAGGGCGGCGTGACCTTGTTCATGCGGGCGTAGGCGATGCCTTGGCCGAGGTGTTCGCTGAGGTGCTCGGTGATGGTCCACAGGGCGCCACGGTTGGTGCTGTCTTGCCCGAAGACCTTCTTGGGCTCATCGGCCTTCGAGGCATCGATTCCGGCGATCACCTTTTGCAGATAGGCGAAGGAGTCCTTGAGCTTGGCGACGATTTGGGCTTTGTCCGTGGTGGACGTCTCCCAGTCCTTGAAATCCATGTTGGCGGGCGGCTTGCCGCAAGCATGCCGACGAGGCGATAGTTAGCGTAAACGGCGACGTGCAGGAAGAGGCTCGCTGACGGAGCGGACGCCCTCCATGGGCCGCCAAGTGTAGGCGGACTGGGGCATGGCTTCGGCGAGTCCGACGAACTTACTTTCGAGGGCTTTCACGCGGGCGGCCTTCGGTGGTGTAGTCGGCCGATGCGGCAGGAACGAGCAGCGCGGCTGCGGCGAGGGAGCAGAGCAGAAAACGGGTGCGGGTCATGCGGGGGTGTACCTCCATGTCGCTCTACAGACTACACTGCGGCGCGGTATGAGGGGGGATGCGTGTAGCAAGCCGGTCCGTGGGGGTAATGAAAGACGCCCTCAGAGCGGTTGGCCGAGCCAGGATTCGAGCTCGCGGCGATAGCTGCGGCTGAGCTTGAGGCTCTTTGCCGCTGTGCAGCAGAACGGCGTGCTCGCCGTGGCCCAAGGGGCGCAGCGACTGGATGCGCGCTGTGTTGACGGTGGCGGAGCGGTGGATCCGGATGAAGCGTTTGGGATCAAGGCGCTCGGTGAGGCTACCGATGGTGGAGCGGTAGAGGTGCGTCTTGGAGGCGGTGTGGAGATCCACGTAGACGCCGGCGGCTTCGATCCATTCAATGTCGTCGACCTCGAGAAACGTGACGCGGCCGGCGGACTTGAGCACGATGCGGTCGAGCAAAGGCTCGCCGCCGATGAGGTCCGAGACCTTTTCCCTGAACTCGGGGCGGCGGCGCTCATCGAGATAGCGGCGGGCATGGGCGAGGGCGGCTTCGAAGCGCTCGTCGCTGAAGGGCTTGAGCAAGTAGTCGAACGCGCGCGCCTCAAAGGCCTTCACGGCGTAGCGGTCGTAGGCGGTGACGAACACCGTGACAGGAGTCTCGTCGGGGCCGAGCTCGCGCAGGACCTCGAAGCCGTCGCGTTCGGGCATTTGGACGTCGAGGAAGAGCAGATCGGGCTTGCGCTCGAGAACGGCTTCGACCGCTTCGACGCCGTCTCGCGCTTCCGCGACTACCTCCATGTCAGCCTCACGCTCGAGTAGCTCAGCGAGGCGCCGGCGCGCGGGGCGCTCGTCGTCAGCGATGACCGTTCGAATGCTCATGGTATGGCAGCGAAATTTCAACCTGGACGCCGGAGTTCGCGAGGCCCGCGATGGTGAAGGCGGCTGTGTCGCCGTAGTGGCGGCGGAGGCGTTCGAGGGTGTTGGCGAGGCCGACACCGGCGGCGTCTTCAAGCTTCCAGTCGGGCGGTAGGCCGGGGCCGTCGTCGGCCACGCGGAGGCGCAGGCTGCCGTTGTCGCGCCAAGCGCGGATGGAGACCGCGCCGGGTACGGAACGGGGGGCGACGCCGTGCTGGACGGCGTTCTCGACGAGTGGCTGCAGCAGGAAGGTTGGGACGAGGCCCTGGCGGGCTTCGGTTGAAACGTCAAAGGTGACTTCGAGGCGTTCTTCGAAGCGAGCCTTCTGGATGCTGAGGTAGCGCTCGAGGAACGCGACCTCTTCGTCGAGCGAGATCTCTTGATCGTCGGCATGGTCGAGGGAGAGGCGCAGCAAATCGCCGAGCTGTTCGAGCATGCGGCGAGCTAGGCGCGGATCGTGCTCGACATGGGAGGAGATGGCGTTGAGGGCGTTGAACAGGAAGTGGGGGTGGAGCTGGCTGCGCAGATTGTGCAAGCGGGACTCAGCGAGTAGGCGCTCGAGCTCGGAATTGTGCAATTGCCGTTGTTGCAGACGTACGTGATAGTCGTAGGCGTAGTAGACGCCGACGATCATCCAGTAGACGAGCATCTGCCAGTGCAGACCGCCGCGCGCGGCGCTGGCAACTGCCGCTTCGAGCGTGCCGAAGCTCAGCGTTTGGCCATCGAGCACGGCGGCGGCGGCGACCGTGCAGCAGATGTGGAGGAAGACGATGACGGGACTCAGCGGAAGGTGCCAGAGCGCGCGTTGCAGCAGCGCCTCCGGCGGCGCGGGCAGGCGCCGGTCGATGCGTACGACGAGGGCGGCCAGCAGACCCCAGAGGTACCACTGCACCATGGAGCGTTCGAAGACTTCCATGGCGCCGGCGGGCTCGCCCTGAATGTTGGATTTGGTGGCGAAGAACAGGCCGACGACGGTCCAGACAGCGAAGCCGGCCAGCCAGCGCTTCCAGGGGTTTGCGATCAGTGGCGGTCGGTCGTACACGGCCCGAGGATTTCCGGGGTCATGATACACCAGCGCAGTGCGATTCTAGCGGACGAGCTTGGGGGAGGCTTCGGTGGCTTGG
>JAWKHJ010000055.1:0-8642 GCA_041394905.1 Bryobacterales bacterium
TGCGCACCTCCGAGCCGCACGTTTACGCCATCGGTGACATCGTTTTCGGCACGCCGCAGCTTGCGCACACCGCCTCGATGGAAGGCTTGGTCGCGGCGGCGCACATCGCGGGCAAGAATCCCGAGCCGATCAACTACCGGCTCAACCCGAACGCGACCTACTGCGATCCGCAAGTGGCGAGCGTGGGCTTGACCGAGAAGGCCGCCAAGGAAAAGGGCTACAAGGTGAAGGTCGGCAAGTTCCCCTGGATCGGCAACTCGAAAGCCTCGATCCTGGGCGCGCACGGCGGCTTCATCAAGGTCGTCACCGACGAGACGTACGGCGAGATTCTGGGCGTCCACATGATTGGCCCGCTGGTCTGCGAGCTGATCGCCGAGGCTGTCGCGGCGATGAAGGCCGAGGCCACGGTCGAAATGATGATGGATACGATCCACGCGCACCCGACTCTGCCTGAGGCCTTGCAGGAGGCGTTCAACGCCGTCCACGGCCTCTCGCTCAACGCATGACCGCGAGCCCATCCAGCGCCGCCCAACGTTCGGCTTCACGAGGCTTGCCGCCTCGCTTGCAGCCTGAGCCGGGGCGCGTCTGCGAATGGGAAGACCTGGGCCGCGTGGGCTACCGCGAGGCGTGGGACCGGCAATTGGCCGCGGCGGAGCTGCTCAAACAGGGCGAGGGGCCGGACCGCTTGCTCTTCGTCGAGCATCCGCACGTGGTGACCTTGGGCCGCAACGCCCACATGGAGAATGTGTTGGTTTCGCCTGAGCGCATGGCCGCGCTCGGCATCGAAATGCACGAGACCGACCGCGGCGGCGATGTGACCTACCACGGCCCCGGTCAGCTGGTCGGCTATCCCCTGCTCGATTTGACCAAGTGGAAGCGCGACGTGGCGGCGTACCTGCGCGCGCTCGAAGAGGTCTTGATCTTGACTCTGGCCGACTTCGGCCTGGAGGGCGAACGCTCCGAGGGCGCGACCGGCGTTTGGGTGGGCGACGCGAAAGTGGCGGCGATGGGCGTGCATCTGAGCCGCTGGGTCACTACGCACGGGTTCGCGCTGAACGTTACGACGGATCTCGGCTACTTCGGCCACATCGTGCCGTGCGGGCTGACGCGGCCGGTGACGTCGATGGAGAAGCTTCTGGGCCGAGCCCCGCGGCGCGCCGAGGTGCGCGATGCGCTGGTCGGCCATTTCGGACGAGTTTTCGGAAGAACGATGACGCAAGGAAGGCAACGATGAGCGATGTATTGATGCCCCAGATGGGGGAAAGCATTGTCGAGGGCACGATTACCAAGTGGCTGAAGAAAGTCGGGGAATCGGTGCAGAAGGACGAGCCTTTGCTCGAGATCTCGACCGACAAGGTCGACTCGGAGGTCCCTTCGCCGATCTCGGGCGTCATCGAGGAGATCCTGGCCGACGAAGGCGCGACGGTGGAGATCAACACCGTGATCGCGCGTGTGGCCGAAGGCGGCGCCGCCGCGCCGAAGGCTGAGGCGAAAGCGGAAGCGCCGAAGCAAGAGGCCGCGAAGGAAGCCCCGAAGCAGGAAGAAGCGCCTGCCGCCGCCGAGAGCAAGCCTGCCGCCGCGGCGTCGACTTCATCGGCTCCGGCGACGGTGCGTTCGTCGCCGCTGGTGCGGCGCATCGCGCGTGAGCACGGCGTCGATCTGATGCAGGTGCCGGGCAGCGGTCCGGGCGGTCGCATCACAAAGAAGGACATCGAGGCCTACTTGGCCGCCGGGCCCAAGGCCGCGGCTGAACCGCCGCCGCCGGCCGCGCGTCCTGTCGCGGGTCCGGTGTCGACGCCTTCCCCGGCTGATGGGGCTGCCGCTCCGGCCGCAGCCGCGCCTGCGAGCGCGTTCCCGCCCGCCCCTGAGGCGCGCTTTGGCGACTACTACGTCGAGCCGCTCTCGACAATGCGCAAGCGCATCGCCGAGCATATGGTGCGCTCGATGCTCAACACTTCGCCGCACGTGGCGCTGGTTCACCAGATCGACTGCTCGGCGATCGTGAAGGCGCGCGCCGCCGCCAAGGACAAATTCCTCGAGCAGAACGGCGTGAAGCTGACCTACATGCCCTTCTTCATGAAGGCGATCACTGCGGCGCTCAAGGAGTATCCGCTGCTGAACGCCTCGCTCGACGGCGAGGATGTGGTCTACCACCGCGACATCAACCTCGGCATCGCCGTGGCGCTCGACTGGGGCCTGGTGGTTCCGGTGGTGAAGGGCGCGGACAACCTTTCGATCGTCGGTTTGCAGAAAGCGGTGACGGACGTGGCCGAGCGGTCGCGCAAGAAGCAGCTCAAGCCGGACGATCTGACCGGCTCGACGTTCTCAATCTCGAACTTCGGCGGCTTTGGTTCGGTGCTGGGCACTTCGGCGATCAACCAGCCGAACTCGGCCATCATGGGGCTGGGCGCGCTGCAGAAGGCGCCGGTCGTGGTGGGCGACGCGATCGCGGTGCGCACGATTTGCTACGCGACGATCAACATCGACCACCGCGTGGTGGACGGGGCCGTGGCCGCGCAGTTCATGGAGCACGTGCGGAACACGCTGGAGAATTGGTCGGAGAGCGTGCTCTAAAGCCGCTTAGAACAGAAGAACCCCGGCATTGCTGCCGGGGGTCGGTTGTGATCAGAAGAAACGCCAGCCTACGGGTTGGCGTTTTCTTTTGCGAACTGCTGCGCTTCGTCCGGGCCGGGGGAGGCGTAGTCGGGGTCGAGAGCGCGGATGGAAATGTCGCCGCTGGGTTCGATCTCGACGTCAAGGGGGACGATAGTGACGCCCTGCTCGTTGATCGTCTGGGCGTCCGCGCTGAGGTCTGCGCCGCGGGCTTGCTCGCGCGACAAGGGCGGGACGTTGCCGTTGAAGAAGGCGGTCGACCACCAGCGGCCTTGCTTGTCCTGGAACGGCGTGCCGTGGCCGAGGAAGCGTCCCGCGAACTTGCGTTCGCCATAGGGGCCGGTGATCTTGTCGGCGGTGCAGTAGTAGAGGTTGTAGCTGCCCTTGCGCATGTCGCCGGTCGACCAGCCGGTTCCAAACAGGACGTACTTCGAGCCGATCTTGTGGATCAGACAGCCTTCGTGCCCCATCTTTTGTTGGTTGGCCGGACCGATCTTGACCGGTTCGGCGGTGAAGGAGGAGAAGTCTTTGGCGAGGGGTGCGATCTCGGTCGCGCCCCAGATCATCCAGACCGTACCGTCGTCGTCCTGGAATAGCGACGGGTCGTGGCGATGGCCGATGCCCTTGCCCATCGGGTGGTCGAACGGCCCTTCGAGCTTGGCTCCTTTGGTGAGCGCGAGGTTGGAGCTGCGCACCGGCGACGGGCTGGTGTGGACGATCGCCCACCGGCCGTCGAGGAAGTGTAGCTCCGGGGCCCAGAGCCGCCACTGGGATTGGTCGGTTTGGGCGAACTTTTCCGGTTCGAGATCTTTCCAGACGCCGTCTTCCAGGGTGAAGGGCGTGCCGAGGCTTTCCCATTCGATCAGGTCTGGGCTACGCCAAGCCTGCATTTTCCAGCCGACGATGCTGCTCTCCTTGAGACCGATGTTGTAGGGGTCGGAGGCTTCGCGCGGGTCGCCGGGCAGCGGGGTGGTTCCGGTGAGGTAGTAGAGGCCGTCGGGGCCGATGACGATGTAGGGATCGCGGATCCAGCCGGCCTTGATGTAGAGTGCGTGGTCGTGCGCGGCGAGGCCGGACTCGATCTCCCCGCGGCTCATGACGGGGCCGGGCTTGCGCGCTTCGGCCGCCGGCTCCGGGTCGGGCGGGGGCTCGCTTGCGCCGCAGGCGGCGAGGGTCAACAGCAACAGGAACACTACAGGGTGTCGCATCGAAATCGAATCTCCTACTGCCCGACGGCGATCGTCGTGCCGGACGGGCTCACGAACTCCGCGACGGTGACGGAGATCGGCACGGCAGGGCCGGAGGGCGCGCCGGCCGGAATGCGGAAGTTGACCTGGGTGAGGCCGGCGAACCCGGCGGCGCCGGCGTAGAGCACTTCCGCTTCGACGCCGCCAATGAAGACCTTGACTTCGCGGATGGGCTTGGACGGCTCCGGAATGTTCAGCGCTCCGGTGGGCACGCGCGGGTCGTTGACCCCAGCGCCGGTGAGGACGAGCACCGCTACGCGGCCGGGCGCTTCCGGGTTGGAGGCTGAGTTGAGCGAGTTGTCCTGATTGAAAGCCACGATCTGGCCCGTACCGCCGGCAATGGCGAAGATGCCTGGGGCGGCGTGGGCGACGGGTACGGTGGAGCTGTTGAGGACTTCGCCGTTGCGCGAGATCTGGATGGTCGAAGTCGTCTGGTTCTCGATCTCGTAGGGCGCTTGGACGTTCAACTGGCCCGAGCTCGCAAAGAAGATCGGCGCGAGGTGGCTGTCGAAGCGGACCTCGACGCCGCCGACATTGGTTTCGACAAAGCCCAGCGCGTTCAGGCCGCCCGAGACCGGCGTCTCCGGCCCAAGGTCAAGCCCGAAGATGCTGACGATCATGCCGGGGGCGATCGGCGCCTGGTAGTTGGCCGCGTTCACGACGCCCTCTTTGAAGAAGTGCACCGGCTCGAGCTTGCGGACGCGTTGGTTGCCCGCGTCGGAGAAGAGGATCTCGCCGCGGGCGTTGCTCGACAGCGCCCTGGGTGCGGAGAGTCTGGCGAGTGTGGAGAGACCGCCGTCGCCCGAGTAACCGGCATCGATGGCGCCCGAAATGGTGTCGATCATGCCGTCGAGCGTGATGCGGCGAATGCGGTTGCCGCTAGTGACAAATACCTCGCCGCGGGCATTCACAGTGACGCCGGTGGGGTGCGGCAACGCCGCTGCTGAGGCGGGGCCGCCGTCGCCCGTGTCGGCATTTTCGCCTGTACCTGTGAGCGTCTCGATCTGACCGTTGCGCAGGACGCGGATGCGGTTGTTGCCCGAGTCCGCGATGTAGAGCGTGCCGTCGGGGCCGAAAGCGAGACCTTCGGGAGAGTCAAGCTGCGCCGCGGACGCTGGGCCGCCGTCTCCCGCGAAGCCGGCCGAACCCGTGCCGGCGACGGTTGTGATGATGCTCGAAGCCATGTCCACGCGCCGGATGACGTGCTTTTTCGTGTCGGCGAGGAACAGGTTGTCTCCGGAATCGAACGCAAGGCCGCGGACGTCGCCAAGGTCGGCGAGATCGGCCGGGAAGCCGTCGCCGCCTTCGCCGTTCTCGCTGGGGCCGCCGCCGGCGATCAACGTTGGTTCGCCTGAGGGATTCAAGCGCAGTACGGTCGGGCCGGTGGTTACGTGGATGCGGCCCAAGGAATCGACGGCCATGGCGCGTCCGCTGGCCTGTGCGATGGTGCTGATGCGGCCATCGAGGCCGACTTTGCGGACGTGCATGTCTTTGGCGTCGCCGACGTAGATGTCATCTTCGTCGGTGATCGCAACGCCGGCCGGTTCGAGAATCTTCGCGTCGCCCGCGAGGCCGCCGTCGCCGACGCCAAGCGCGGGGTCGCCGCCGGCAAAGACCGTGACGACGCCGCTGCGGTAGCGCATCACACGCAAGTCAACGACGGCCAAGAAGCCGCCGCCTACGCCCGGAGCGGCAGCGAGCGAGGATGCGCCCGAGAGCTGAGGGGCGACGATGCTGGTGATGACGCCGGAGGAGTCGATGCGGCGCAGGACGCCGGCGGGGTCGGCGATGAGGATCGAGCCGTCGGCTTGGGCGAGCACGTCGTTGGGGGCGGTCAGTTGCGCGGACTTGGCTTGGCCGCCGTCGCCTGCGGTTCCGGCTTGCCCCGTGCCGGCCACGGTCTCGATGACGCCGCTGAGCCGGACGCGACGGACGCGGCGGTTGCCTTGGTCTGCGATGAGCACGGAGCCGTCGGACTCGACCGCTAAGCCCTGTGGGGCATCGAGCTGGGCAATGGCGGCTTGTCCGCCATCGCCAGAGAAGCCGGCAGCCCCGTTACCGGCCAGCAGCGTAATGAGACCTCCGGGGTTGAGGTCGATGCGGCGGACGCGGTTCTGGGAGGGCTCGGAGACGTAGAGAAGCTGGCGTTCGCGGTCGATGGCGATGTCCTGCGGGTGGTCGAGCACGCCGAAGCGGGCAGGTCCGCCGTTGCCGCCGCTTCCGGCTTCGCCGGTCCCGGCGAGGGTGCGAATGCGGCCATCGCCTTGCACGTAGCGAATGCGGTTGTTGAGCTGATCGGCGAAATAGACTTGGCCGTCACGGTCGACGGCGACGCCGGCCGGCGTGTTGAGCTGCGCTTCGAGCGCATTGCGCAGATCCGGCGTATACCCGACGTCGCCATTGCCGGCGGTGGGATAGACGGAGCCGCCCCCGTCGACGTGGAGGATGAGGTTGAAATAGTCTTCCGAGAAGAACACGTCGCCGTAGGGTGAATCCGCGACCCAGCGTGGGTCGACGAGCCTGGCCTCCTGTGCGCCGCCGTCACCGCGAAAGCGGAAAGCGCCGGAGCCGGCGACGGTGGTGATGCGATAGGGCAATTGCGCAGCGGCAACCGCGGAGAGTGAGACAAGCAGGAGGAGTAACGAAAAGGCGCGCTTCATGGCAAAGAAAATCTCCGATAGGATATTCTGCCACGGCCGTTTTCGGGGGTATGCGGGCCGTGCATTCGCTGTTCGCAACCTGCGAACGCGTTTTGCCCAGGGTGGTTTTTCCGCCGGCCCCCATTTTTCGCGCGGGGTCCGGCGGCGCTCTAGTAGAACAGGTACTTGCGCCAAGCTTCTTGGTCGCTGCCGAGTTGCCGCATCAGGCTACGGCTCGTGTGCAGCGTGAAGGGCTTGGGACGGCGCTTGAGCTTCATATTGGCCTCTTCGGGCAGGCGCGCGCCCTTGCGGTTGTTACAGCGACGGCAGGCCGCGACGAGATTTTCCCAAGAGCTCGAGCCGCCGCGTGAGCGCGGCAGGACGTGGTCGAGCGTCAGGTCCCCCGCGCCGCCGGCGTTGCCGCAGTACTGGCAGGTGTAGTGGTCGCGCATCAGGATGTTCTTGCGCGACAGGGCTCGGGACTGCTGGGGGATGCGGCGGTACTCGATTAGCCGAATGACGGTCGGCAGCGGCACCGCTGATGAGGTTGAGCGCAGCTTGTATTCGCTCGACTCCTCCGCGTGCGCCAAGCCCTTGAACAGCAGGACCAGGGCGCGCCGCGCGGCGCACACGTGGATGGGTTCGTAGCTCGCATTGAGCACGAGAACAGGGGTGCGAAGCAGATTCGTCGGCATGGTCATCGCTCTCCAGTCCAGCCACGGGCCGGAGCTCATTTCAGGTCACTCGAGACTCCAAATCCGCGCGCGCCAGGGCGACGACGGCGACTGGGCCGCGCCGGCGCGCTTCAAAACTCGGGCGCAGGCTTCAAGCGTTGCGCCGGTCGTCATCACGTCATCGACGACGATCAATTTCTTTCCGCGAATCGCGGTCTTGTCGCCCGCCGGAGCGAACGCACCCTGGACATTGCGGCGGCGCTCCGAAGCGGAGAGGCCGGCCTGCGGCGGCGTGGAGCGCGTGCGCAGCAAGCGGCGATCAAGCGGGATTTGGATTTGCCGGCTCAGTTCGCGCGCGAGCAGGTCGGATTGGTTGAAGCCGCGGCCCCAGCGGCGGCGCCAATGCAGCGGTGCGGGGACTATGGCGTCGAAGTCGGCGAATGGTGCGGCGGCGAGGGCCAAGCGTTCGCCGAGCGGCCGGGCGAGCGGCGCCATACCGTCGTACTTGAGCAGGTGGATCGCGCGGCGGAGCGCGCCTTCATACGGGCCGGCGACGGCGGCGCGGTCGAATTTGGGCGTCTCGCGCTGGCAGATGCCGCAAGCGCCTGCCGCGACCGCTTCACTCGTGGCGAAGCCGCGGGCGCATTGCGGACAACGCGGGATGTCGCGATCCGGAGCGAATGCGTCGATGCAGGAAGAACAGACGGGAGCGCGGGTCAAACCCGCAAGAGGGAGGTCGCAGATGCGACAGGAATCAGGGAACAGAGCCGAGAGAAACCCATCGGTTACCGCGCGTAGCAGGTGAACCGGTGGAGAGAACGCCAGAACCGAGCTACCTGCGGGGCTTGGGAAATCTCACCTCTCTGGACTAGAAGACGTACATCGTCTACCCCCGTATCATAAGCCCGCCCGTGAGGGCTGTCAATTTCGTGGGGTTTTGGAAATGGGACGGAAACACAGGGGCTTCCGCCTTCTGCGCGTTCTCAGGCGAGGCGCTGCTAGACCTCGCGGATTTCGGTGCCGGTCACGAAGAATCGGAAGCGTTCCGGCGGCAACGAGGCGGCGTCTCCGCCGGCCGTGCCCGCCCAGGTTTGATAGGCGTTCGACGCGATCGACGAATTGAGGAAGAACAGGAACTTGTCGGAAAAGAAGTGGATTGGCGGCGGCTGGCGGAAGGTCAGCCGGTAGCCCATCGCGTTCTCGAGGTTGACGCCCCGGTGCGGCGCGCGCTTGTCCTCGAGCAGAGTGACGAAGCTCGAGCGGCCCGCGTGCGGCCAGACGTCGGGCTTGAGCAGAGGCCGCAGAGAGGGTCGCGTCTCAAAGGTGATTTCGCACTGGCGGATCCATTCCAGGATCGACTCGCCCCAAACCCAGTGCGTTAGGAAGCTCACATATTGCTCGGCCAGGTTTACGGCGAGGCCCACGCGGCGGCGCTCGAGCGCCTGGGCGGTCCGTTCGTCCGCCGGCAG
>JAWKHJ010000056.1:0-8050 GCA_041394905.1 Bryobacterales bacterium
GCGGAGTTTGCGCCGGCATGGCTGGCAGTCCAGGCGATGTGCTGGCTGCCCCTGCCGCTGGCGCGCGCCCTTGCCGGGCAACTGGCGCGTCTGCTGTATCGCGTCACCAAGCGCTGGCGGGCGATCGCGGAGCGCAATCTCGAGATCGCTTTCCCCGATGTCCCGCAGGCTAGGCGGCAGGAGATCTTACGTGGTTCCTACGACAATCTCGGGCGCGTGATCTTGGCCCTGGCGCGGCTGCCTCGGCTAAACGCGGCGAACATCGGCGAGTGGATCGATTACGACGGCTTTGAGTATTTCGAGCAGGCCAAGCGGGCAGGGAAGGGCGTGCTATTTCTCACCGCGCACCTGGGCAACTGGGAGCTCAGCTCCGCGGCGCATGCGCTCTACGGTAACCCGATGCATGTAATGGTGCGCCCTTTGGATAACCCCTTGCTCGACCGGCTGGTCCAACGTCGACGCGAGCTGTTCGGCAATCACCCGATTGCCAAGCGCGACGCGGCGCGCGATGTGATCCGCGCCTTGCGGGCGAACGAAGCGGTGGGCATTTTGGCCGATCAGAACGCGGCGGGAGACGACGGCGTTTTCGTCGACTTCTTTGGGACGCAGGCAAGCGCCACTCGCGGCGTCGCGCAATTGGCGATGCGGACGGGGGCGGCAATCATTCCCGGATTCGCCTTCTGGAACGAAAGCACGGGCCGCTACGTCCTCAAGTTTTACGCGCCCATCGAGCCCAGAGTACGGGCGGACCGGGAGCAGAACGTGTTGGAGACGACACAACGGTGCCAATCGGCGATCGAGCGTACGATCCGCGAGCGCCCCGAGCAGTGGCTCTGGATGCATCGCCGTTGGAAACGGCGCCCGCCGGGCGAGGCGCCTTTCTACTCGAGCTGAGCGGGCGGCTACGAATCAAGATTCCCGGCCGCGTCGGCTTGCAGACGCCTGAGACGTTCCAAGCTATACTGACACCTAGAAAAATGGCGAACGTGTCGGATCGAGAGGTAAAACAGTGAAAAACCCGCGGCAATCAAGGCGTCCAATCGCGGCGTCGCTCTGCTTGGCAGCACTCTTGTTCGCGGTAGCGGCCCCTGCGCAGGAAGCGAAAGCTGCGCCTGAGACGCGTGGCGACGCCTACTATCACTTCTCGCTCGCGCACCTCTATCGCCAACTCGCCCTCCAATTCGTTCGACAAGAGTACGTGACCAAGGCCATCGACGAGTTCCAACTCGCCATCAAGGCCGACCCTCAATCGACCTACTTGCGCCGCGAGTTGATCCAGCTTTACGCCAGTGTCAACCGGCTCGACGACGCCGTCGCCGAAGCCAACAAGGTGCTCGCTGACGATCCGAACAACTTCGAGATGCACCAATTGCTTGGACGCATCTACCAAAGTTATTCGCGCGACCGCCAGAACGGCTTGAACGAGAGCATGCTGAACAGCGCGCTTGCGGAGTATGAGAAGGCTCTCGAGATTCGCCCTGACGACTTCGATTCGCTCGTGCAGATCTCGACGCTGTACCGCGCCTCCGGCCAGCCCGACAAAGCCAAGGCGTCGCTCGAAAAGGCGCTTGAAGAGCAGCCCTCCTCCGCCGAGGCGCTGACCGCACTCGCCGCGCTGCATTTGGACTCGGGCGACACGGAGAAGGGCGTCGAGTTGCTCGAGAAGGTGCTGCATTCTGGCGACGCCGACCCGCGGGTGATCCGCATGTTAGGCGCTGCCTATGAGCAGGCCGGCCGGGCGGGCGATGCAGCCGGAATGTATGAGCAGCTGCTCGAGGACGTGGAAGGCGAGGGCGGAAACACTCTGCCGATTCGCCGCGAGCTGGCGCGCAACCTGCTGATGAGCAACAACCTCGACGCTGCGGAAGAGCAGTACGAGATGCTGCTCGAAGCCGAGCCGCGCACCGCCGAGTATCACCTGCGGCTCTCTCAGATCGATCGTGAGAAGCGGCGCTTCTCCCAGGCGTGGGACCACCTCAAGCAAGCTCTGGAGCTCGAGCCGGAATCGCTCGACATCAAGTACAACGGCGTGCTGCTCGCCCAGGCCGAAGGCAAGGACGACGACGCGATCGCGCGGCTCAAGGCGATCCTCGACGAGACGAAGCAAGCCAACTACGAACCGCGCGAGCGCGCCAACCGCGTGATGTTTCTCGAGCACCTGGGCTCGCTCTATCGCCAAAAAGAAGACTTTGACGCGGCGATCGACGTCTACAACCAGATCGGCGAGATCAACCCGGAGGCGATGTCGCGCGTGAAGGCGCTGATCGTCGACGCCTACCGCGCCAATCGCGACTACGAAAAGGCGCTGGCCGAGTCCAAGGCGGCCCTCGACGAGTTTCCCGACGATCGGGCCTTGAAGATGCAGCGCGCCACGCTGCTGGCCGAGCAGGGTGAGGCGCTCGAAGGCGCGAAGTTGCTGCGGACGGAGCTTGATGGCGAGAAATCCGACCTCGAGATTTATCTCACCCTGATTCAGGTTTATGAAAAGGGCAAGATGTTCGACGAGGGCATCGCTGCCGCCGAAGAAGCCACGAAGCTGGCGGAAGGCGAGCGCGCCCAACTCGCGGTGCAGTTTGCCTACGCCTCGATCCTGGAGCGCGCCAAGCGCTTCGACGAGGCCGAAGCGAAGTTCCGCTCGCTGCTCGACCGCGACCCGGAGAACGCCGGCGCTCTCAACTATCTTGGCTACATGTTGGCCGACCGGAACGTGAAGCTCGACGAAGCGCACGATATGGTGCAGAAAGCTCTCGATCTGGAGCCCGAAAACGGCGCTTATCTCGACAGCTTGGGCTGGGTCTATTACCGCCAGGACAAGCTGCGTCTGGCCGAGCGCTACCTGACGCGCTCGCTCGAGCAGTACGGCCGCGATCCGGTGGTCCACACTCACCTGGGCGACGTCTATTTCAAAATGGGCGACAACGAGCAGGCGCGCAAGCACTGGGAAAAGAGCCTGGAGGAGTGGCGCAAGAGCGCTGTCGCCGACCAGGACCGCACCGAGATGGCCAAGCTCGAGCAGAAGCTCGAGAAGCTAGGCGTGAAGGTCTCCAAGGCCGACGAAGACGCCAAGAAGAGTAAGCAGTAGCGTTGACGGCGAGCTGCGGAGCCGACCCACTACACTAGCGGGATGCTCCGCGTCGCGCTCGCCTTTCTCCTATCCACCTGTTCTTTGCTCGCTGCCGAGACTGCCGATTTGGTCGTCTATGGCGGCACTGCCGGCGGCGTCGCGACCGCCGTCAGCGCGGCGCGTGAGGGCTTGGACGTCATCTTGCTCGAGCCGCGCGACCACCTGGGCGGCATGCTCACCGGCGGCTTGAGCGAATCCGACATCGGCAAGCGTGAGGTGCTCGGCGGCTTTGCGCTCGAGTACTTCTGGCGGGTGGGTCAGGTCTACCAAGTCAGCCGGCAACGCAACGAGGTCGCCTGGAACTTCGAGCCGCACGTCGGCGAAGAGGTCTTGCGCGAAATGTTGCAGCAGGCCGGCGTACGCGTGCTCTACCGGCATCGCTTGCGCGAGAAGGGCGGAGTCCACAAGCAGGGCCTGCGCGTCGCTGCGATCACCACCGAGGACGGAACCGAATTTCAGGGGCAGGTCTTCGCGGACTGCTCCTACGAAGGCGACCTGATGGCGCAGGCGGGCGTGAGCTATACCTGGGGCCGGGAGTCGACCGCCGAGTACGGAGAATCGCTCGCCGGAGTGCGCGACCGGACGCCGAAGCACCAGTGGCTGGTCGACGTCTCACCTTACGACTCGGCGGGAAAGCTGCTGCCTGAGATTTCGCCCTTGCCCAAAGGCGAGCCGGGCTCAGCGGACAAGCGCGTGCAAGCGTATAACTTCCGCATCATCGCCACCGACAGGCCCGGCAACCGCCTGCCCTGGCCCAAGCCGGAAGGCTACGACCCAGGGCGCTACGCCTTGATGGCAAGGCTGATCGAGGCCACGGTCGCCAAGACCGGCCAAGTCCCGGTCATGCACCAGGTCCTCAAGCTCGACCACATCCCCGGCGACAAGGTCGACATCAACAACCAAGGCGCATTCTCGACCGACTACATCGGCGCTTCGTGGGATTACCCCGAGGGCTCCTACACGCGCAAGGCTGAGATCTGGCGCGCGCACGAGGACTACGTCAAGGGGCTGTTCTTCTTCCTGGCGAACGATCCGGCTGTGCCGAAGTCTCTGCGGGATGAGGTTTCGAACTGGGGTTTGCCTCGCGACGAGTATGTCGACAACGGGCACTTTCCGAACCAGCTCTACATCCGCGAAGCGCGGCGCATGGTAGGCGAATTCGTCATGACGCAGAAGGACCTGCAGACGGAGTTGACCAAACCCGACGCGATCGGAATGGGCTCCTACAATTCGGATTCCCACAACCTGCACCGCTTCGTCAACGAGCGTGGGTTCGTCGAGAACGAGGGCGACATGCAAGTGCCGGTGACGCCTTATCAGATGCCGTATCGCGTGATGCTGCCCAAGCGCGGCGAGGCGGAGAATCTGCTCGTGCCGGTGCCGTTCTCGGCGAGCCACGTCGCCTACTCGTCGCTGCGCATGGAGCCGCAGTACATGATCCTGGGGCACGCGGCGGGAGTCGCGGCGGCGCTCGCGGTTTCAGCTGGTCAGCCGGTGCAGGCAGTCGACGTGCCGACGTTGCAAAGCAAGCTGCGGGAGCAGGGCACGATGTTCGAGTACACGCCTTCGCCGCAAAGCCAGGCCATCCGTCGCTTCCGTTCGCTGTTCTGCGGTCCATCGCAACCGATGCATGGATTCGAGGCGGGCGAGACGCTTCTTTGTAACTAAAACAGCTCAGAAAACGTATTGGTTTTTCTGTCCGGAAAGCGTGCAATTTCTTCCTGGAGGCTAGTGCGTTCTTGCATGGCTGTCAGCGTTCCTGCTCGACCTGGGCCCTGAAGTTCAACTCTTTTAAGTAATTGAAAAAATGTAGTTATAGAATGTTAAGCGTCATCGTACGAGTTTGGCGCTCGCTCGCATAAGGAACGGGCACATGGAGGCGGGTCACGAAACGCCACTGGCGCCCGACCCGGAAAAGACGCAAATGACGCAAGAAAAGACCAGCACTTTGAAAAACATTGCGGTGGCGGGGGCGCTCGCTCTCTCGCTGGGTGGCAACGCCTATCTGTTGCATGAGGTGCGCGGACTGCAGTCCGACCTGGGCGGCTTCGTCAGGACATGACGGCGCAATTCCGGGGCGCTTCAGGAGCGAACCGCCGCGGCGGCGGGCGAAACGGCTCGCACCATCCAGACCCTCGAAGAAGAGCTGACCGCAGCCTGCAAGCAGGCCGCCAGCGCGGCCGGCGTGGCGCGCGCTCAGGCGCAGAAGCACGCGGAAAAGTTGGCGCAGAAGCTCGCGGCCGAGCAGGAAAAGCACGCCGAGCTGATGCAACAAGTGGCTGACGAAATGCGCCAAAACGCCGGCGAAGCTAAGGAGCGCTTCGAGCAGGTGGACGCTGAGGTGTCGACAGTTCGCACCGACGTACAGACCAACCGCACGGATCTCGAAAACACGATTGCCGACCTCAAGAAAGTGCGCGGCGACATGGGCGTGATGAGCGACCACATTGCGACCAACGGCGACGAGCTTGCAGCCCTCAAGCAACTGGGCGAGCGCAACTACTACGACTTCACGATCAACAAATCCGACAAGCCTCAGAAACTGGCGGGCGTGATGGTCGGCCTAAAGGGCACCGACCACAAGAAGAACCGCTTCACGCTGGATCTGATGGTGGATGACAAGGACATCGTGAAGAAAAACAAGACGGCTCTCGAGCCGGTGCAGTTCTACGCGGCGGGCTACCGCCAACCCTATGAGCTGGTCGTCTTCGAGGTGAACAAGAACCAGATCGTCGGCTACCTGTCGACCCCCAAGGTTCAAGTCGCCTCGTCGCACGGCCCGAACCTCAAGTAAGGGTTGCCCAAACCCCTAACTCGTCAACCGGCGGCGAGCGGCTCCAGAGTCGCTCGCCGCTTCGGCGTTTTTGAGGCCCTGTAGCCCGCGGAGGCGAGCCGGTGATCGGAGTCCAGACTACCCGATGAGGCATTAGCCGTGATTCGTCATCACGGCTAGCCGCGCCGAGGGGCATACGCGAAGGCCTTCCTCCCTCGATTCTATGGGGTAGGTTAATCCGCTCAGCGGCGCCCAGGGTCGGGCGCCGTTTGTGAGGCAGAGAGGGTCTTCCATGTATGAAAAGTTCCTTCGGCTGGCAGCGCTAGGTCTGCTGTCCGCCATCCTGTCGTTTGGCCAAACGCAAGGCACGATCCAAGGCGTAGTCACCGACAACTCTGGCGCCGTCATTCCCGGCGCGCAGGTCCAAGTCGCCAACCTCGAGACGGGCGTCAGCTCGGAAGTCTCGACGAACGAGGCAGGCTATTACGCAGTCCCGGCTCTCAATCCGGGAATTTACAAGATCACGGCAAGCGCGGACGGGTTCGCGCCGCAAGAGCGTCCGCAACTCCGCCTCGAAGTGGGCATGGCGGCACGCGTGGACTTCAACCTCAACGTGGGCAGCGTAGTCGAAGTCGTCGAAGTCTCGGCGGCGTCGCAGATTCTGCAAACCGAACAGACGGACGTCGGTCAGGTGATCGACTCCAAGCGTATTCTCGAGATGCCGCTGAACGGCCGCAACTATCTCCAGTTGGCGCAGTTCACCGTGGGCGTTCTGCCTTCGCGCACGCTCGGCAAGGGCACGCGGCAGGACGGCGAGCGGGGCGGCGAGGGCGGCTTCCGCGCCATGGGTCTCAACGTGGCCCAGAACAACATCTTGCTCGACGGCAACGACAACTCTTCGCGCAACTCGGGCGGCGCGCTGGGATTCCAGTCCCAGGCTGTCAAGCCCCCTGTCGACGCGGTGAGCGAGTTCAAGGTCGTCACCAACAACATGTCCGCCGAGTACGGCTACCGCGCCGGCGCCAAGGTGCTCGTCTCGACCAAGTCGGGTACGAACCAGTTCCACGGCTCGCTCTATGAGTTCCTGCGCAACGAGAAGCTCGACGGAACGAACTTCTTCGCCAACCGCGCGGGCGCAAAGAAGCCGACCTACCGGCAGAACCAATACGGTGGCACCATCGGCGGGCCGATCGTCAAAAACAAGACGTTTTTCTTCTTCAGCTACCAGGGCACGCGCATTCGCTTGGGGCAGAGCTTCATCTCGACCGTTCCCAGCTTGGATGTGCTCAACGGCGACTTCTCGCAGCAACCCGCGCAGCGGCGCAACGTTTATGACCCGCTGACACTATCCGGCACGGGCGCTTCGGCGACGCGTGACCAGTTCGTCAACAACGTGATCCCGTCAACGCGTTTCGATCCGATCGCGCAACGCATCGCGAACCTGTACCCGGCGCCGAACATCGCCGGCCGCGAGAATCAGCCGAACAACTACTTCTACTCGCCGTCGGACTCGGACGACGCTGACCAGTACGACATGCGGTTCGACCACAACTTCTCGGACAAGCACCGCTTCTTCGGACGCTACTCGCTCCGCGACCAGTTTGTGAACCAGAACGGCGTGCTGCCGAACCCGGCCGTCGGTGGAACCGGCCAGACTGTCGACCTGCTCGGCCAGAACTGGGCGTTCAACTTGAGCAGCGCCTTCAAGCCGACGTTGTTCAACGAGCTGCGCGTGGGCTACACCTACTTCCCCACGACGTTCGACATCCCGATCAAGGAGAACCTCAACAAGGAGTTCGGGATCAAGGGCGCTTTCGGCGATACGCTGAACGACGGCAAGGACAACGGCTTCGCCCTTTTCGGGCCGGCTGGGTTCACGCAGGTCGGTCCGCGCGGCTTCTGGCCGAACTTCAACGACCTGAAGAACTTGATGGTGGCCGACAACATCTCGCTCATCCGTGGCTCGCACACCTTCAAGTTCGGCGGCGAGATGCGCCGGACGAACATCTTCCGTGAGGCGCAGCGGCACCGTCGCGGCAACTTCGCTTTCTCCGGCCAGTACACGGCGCAGGCCCCCAATAGTGCAGCCAGCCGGTCCAACACCGGAAACGGCATGGCGGACATGCTGCTTGGCTGGGTCTCAGGCGGTAACA
>JAWKHJ010000057.1:0-5425 GCA_041394905.1 Bryobacterales bacterium
TTCTTCCTGCAAGTTGCGGATCAGCTCGAGGTGGTTGACGCGCTGCTCGACGGTTTCGCCGCAACCGAACATCATGGTCGCCGTCGTCCTGACGCCGAGCTGGTGGCAGGTGCGATGGACGTCGATCCAGTCCTGGCTACGGCACTTGAGGCGTGCGATCTTGAAGCGCACTTCGTCGTCGAGAATTTCCGCGCCGGCGCCGGGGATTGAGTCGAGCCCCGCGTCGCGCAGCCGGGCGATGGTGTCGCGAATCGTCAGCCCGCTCACTTGGGCGATCTCTAGGATCTCGGGCGCGGAGAGGCAGTGCAGGTGGATCGGGAACTTCTTCTTCAGCCCGGAAAAGAGCTCTTCGAAGTACTCGATCTTCAGATCCGGGTTGACGCCGCCTTGCATCAAGACGCCGGTGCCGCCCACGTCCATCGTCTCCTGGATCTTCTGGGCGATCTCGTCAAAGGAGAGCACGTAGCCTTCCTCGTGGCCCATGGGGCGGTAGAACGCGCAGAAGGTGCAGTACTCGGTGCAGAAGTTGGTGTGGTTGATGTTGCGGTCGATGATGTAGCTGGCGACGCCTTCGGGGTGCAGCTTTGCGCGCAAGGCGTCAGCCTCCATTCCGATCCCGATGAGGTCGTCGCTGGCGAAAAGGTCGAGCGCCTGTGCGCGCGTAAGTTGCATACGTCTACCTTGTTTTGCGGCCCTATTGCGGCGCTGCGATGGCGGAAGCTTCGAGAAAGCGCGGCTCGACGCCGGGATCGACTAGCCCGAGCTCGCCGGCGTATTGGAGAAAGAGGCCCATGCTGGTCCGCTCACGTTCGCCCAAGTCGTATCGAATGATCTCGGTGACGTAGCGGCGAACCAGGTCGCGTTCGAGGCCGAGGCGTCCGCTTTCGACGCGCACCAGCTCATCGATGTGATTCAACCCGTAGCCCTTGGAATCTTCGAAAATCGAGGCCAGTGTCGAGTCGGCGGTGAGGTTCTTCGAGGCCCAGATGGCGAAGACCATCGGGAGGCCGGTGAGGTCAAACCACTCCGCGCCAATGTCATAGACATGGACGGGCTGTCCGCGCCACTCGGCCATGTCGGGGTCGATGCGCAGGGCCGGGTCGCCGATCACCAGCGCCGCGTCCGCCAACTCCATCATTTCGTCGAGCTTGGGCGGGTAGGGGTGAACGCTTGGGCGCACGCCGTGCTTGCGCGAAAGGATGATCTGGGTGAGGACTACCGAAGTGCGCGAGCTGGTGTCGGCCGAAAAGGACTCGATCGCCTCCATGGGCTTTTTCGAGACGAGCAGGATGCTCCGGACGGCGCCGCTGCAGATGATGCCCGAACCCGGAATGACCACCAGATCACGTTGCCGGGCGAGCTCGATGGTTGGGACGAGGCCAACATCGGCCGTGCCGGAACGCAGACGATCCGCGCATTCGGCGGGCAGGGTGAACTCGAGGTCCAGCAAGCCCTGCTGTGGCCCGTGAAGCAGGCCCCAAACCAACGGTGAGGTATTGAGGTAACTGACGGCGCAGACTCGCGGCTTCTCGAGCATCGAAACCTTGAGTCTAGCACCGCCCGAGTTTTTTTCTCGTTCAGGGTCTCGGATGGCGTGGGGCGGGCCGATGAATTGTTCGTGACCAAACAATCCCGGCTTGTCTGCTTCATCGCCTCGATCGTTCTCATGGCTTCTGCCGCTCCGCGGCTCCCGCAGTGACCTGGAGTGACGGCGAGAGCCGCACGATCGAATACACGCCGGGTCAGTACATGCTCACCGTTCTGAATACCGACGCGCCGTTCGATTCCAGCTCTGGATCGGTCGTCTCGGGCGCCGCGCCCACGGGCGTTGAGGTGTACTTCAATTGCATCAATTCCGATTCGCGGTGCGCCTATTTCAGCGGGACTCCCACGGGTTCGGGCGTTACGACGATCACCTTGCGCATGGACGCCGGCGATGGCCGCACCGCCGACATCGCAGTCACGTTCCAACCTGCGTTCAGTCTGACCGGCGCTCTAACCGCCACTGGGATTGTGGGAGGCGCCTACAACTCGTCGCTCTCGACTAGCGGGGGAACTTCTCCCTTCTCGTGGTCGATTTCGAGTGGAGCTCTGCCTCCTGGGCTCTCGATCGACTCCTCGAGCGGCCTCGTGTCCGGCACGCCTACGGCCTCCGGGACTTACAACTTCACGGTTCAAGTCATCGATTCGACATCCCTATCGAAGACCTCGAATCAGTCAATCGAGATCTACGATGCGTTGACCGTGACGACGACTTCGTTGCCGGATACGTCGTTGGGAGGTTCGTACTCCCAGACGCTGACATCCTCCGGCGGCGCGGCTCCCAAGACTTGGTCGATCGCCTACGGCGGCATCCCCGCCGGGCTGAGCCTCAACCCGTCCACGGGCGTGATCTCGGGCGTGCCATCGTTCGCGGGCTTGAGCTCGTTCACCGTGCAGGTCGATTGTTGCGGCAGTGGCTCCGCGCAGCAGGCGTTGACCATTCTGGTCAACCCGGCGCCCTCGATCACCACTTCTTCGCTGGCGCAGGGTGTGGTCGGCGCGTCTTATTCGCAGACGCTGGCGGCGACGGGCGGTACGGCGCCGTACACGTGGTCTGTCTCGAGCGGAGCGTTGCCGGCGGGCTTGAGCTTGAATCCGGCGACGGGCGAGATCTCGGGCACGCCGACGACGGCGGGGACAGCGAGCTTCACGATCGGCTTGAGCGACGCGGCGAGCGCGACCGATTCGCAGGCCTTGTCGATCGAGGTCTTGCAGGGTCCCTCCATCACGACCTCCTCATTCAGTGCGGCCACGGTTGGCCAGAGCATCTCGGCGTCGTTCGAGGCGACGAACGGCACGACGCCCTACACGTGGTCGATCATCTCGGGAGCGCTGCCGGCGGGGCTGGCGCTAAATACTTCGACCGGCGCGATCACGGGATCGCCGACAACCGCCGAGACGGCGTCGTTCACCGCGCAAGTCAGCGACGCGAACTCCGTGACCGACACGAAGGCTTTGACCTGGACGGTGAACGCAGCGCCTTCGATCACGACGAGCACGCTGCCGGAGACGACCGTGGGCGCACCCTATTCCTCGAGCTTGGCGGCGACCGGCGGAACCGGGGCGCTGACCTGGTCGATCGCGAGCGGAGCGCTGCCGGCGGGGGTGACTCTGAACCCCACGACTGGCGCACTGACCGGCACTCCGACCGCCGAA
Organism: Bryobacterales bacterium; assembly: GCA_041394905.1. GTDB lineage: Bacteria > Acidobacteriota > Terriglobia > Bryobacterales > UBA6623 > RI-231. The sequence goes on from JAWKHJ010000057.1 coordinate 3,199, forward strand.
GGGACGGCGAGCTTCACCGTCAAGGCGGCGGACACGAACAGCATCGAGACGACGAAGGCGCTGTCAATCGTGGTCAATCCCGCGCCGTCCATCACGACCAGCTCGCTACCGTTCGGCGTGACGACGGTCGCCTACTCGCAGACGGCCGAGGCGACTGGCGGGACGGCGCCGTTGAGCTGGTCGATCGCGAGCGGAGCGCTGCTGGCGGGGCTGACACTGAATCCTTCGACCGGCGCAATCACCGGTACGCCGGCGGCGACGGGAACGGCGACCTTTACCCTTCGCGTGAGCGATGCCCGCAGCGTCACTGACGATTCGGCGCTCACGATCGAAGTTTACGATCAGCCGCAAATCACCACCACATCGCCGCTCGACCCGCTCACTGTCGGGCAAACCGTCTCGCAGACGTTCGCTGCCGTCCACGGGAGCGTTCCCTACACGTGGGGAATCTTGTCCGGGACGCTTCCCGATGGGTTGACGCTCGACGCTTCGACCGGCGTGGTCACGGGCGTTCCCGCCGCCGAGGGCGTTTCTTCGTTCACGGTGCAGGTGGCGGATACGCAGGACCTCAGCGACGCGGATCCTTTCACGTGGACGGTGAACGCCGCGCCGGAGATCACGACTTCGGAGCTGCCGGAAAGCACCGTGAACCATGCCTTTGGGCCGGTGACAATGGCCGCCACGGGGGGAACGGGCGCGCTGAGCTGGAGCGCCACCGGGCTACCGGCCGGCGTGTCGGTGAATCCCACGACAGGCGTGTTGTCGGGAACGCCGACTGAAACCGGAACCTTCGTGGCGACCTTCACGGCGGAGGACGTCAACCACGTGGAGGCGACCGAGCAGCTCTCGCTGACCGTAAATCCTCCGCCCCAGATCCTGACCACGGAGCTGCCGCGCCCGACCGTCGGCGGCGCCTACTCCTTCGCCCTCTCCTCGACGGGCGGGACGGGACCGCTCTCCTGGCATTTGGTCTGCTCGAGCTTGCCGGCCGGGATGACCCTCTCGAGCGAAGGGCTGATCAGCGGCACGCCGCTGGCGGCGGAAACGCTTTTGGTCGACATCGAAGTCGTCGACCAAAAGGGCGCTTCGGACGCAAAGACCTTCACGATCCAGGTGGTCGACGCCATCGAGATCACGACGACGAGCTTAGCCCCGGTGACCGCCGAGCAGCCGATCAGCGTGGGCTTTGCGCTCTCGGGCGGGTTTGCGCCATTCACATGGTCGGTCACCGCAGGCGCCTTGCCGGCCGGCGTCGCGCTCGATGCGGCGACGGGCGTGCTCAGCGGCGCGGCCGAGATAGGCGGAACGTACGTCTTCACTGTCCAAGCGACGGACGTGGACCATCGCGTTGCGACCCGCAGCTTCGAGTGGCTGGTAAACCCGGCGCTCACGCTGGTGACGACGGCGCTGCCGAACGCCACCCAGGGGCACGACTACTCGTTCCAGACCAAGGCGGCCGGCGGGACGGGCTCGCGCACCTTTTCCGCGGAGGGATTGCCGCCCGGCGTCTTGCTCCAACCGACGACGGGCTGGTTGACCGGTCTGTTCCCGGTGGTGGGTGATGTGGTCTTCGTGGTCTCGGTGACGGATGAGAACGGCGTGGTGAAATCGAAGATCTTCACGGTGACGGTTTCGCCGGAGCTGCACATCCTGACCGAAACGCTGCCGACGCTCGAGCAAGGCAAGCGCTTCCAGTTCGGCTTCGATGCCGAGGGCGGGCGCGCGGGCCTGACGTGGTGGGCGACGGCGCCCGGAGGGACGCGCTTGCGCAACGACGGCTTGTGGATGGGGCTGCCTTCTACGGCGGGGCCGGCGCGGTTGCAGGTGGGCGTCGAGGACGCCAACGGCGCGCGCGCCGAGCGTGCGTTCGATCTGGTGATCGAAGAGCGTGTGGGCTTCCAGGCGCAGCCGGGCGCGTTGAGCTTCCAGGCTGTGGAAGGCGGCTCGCCGACGGCGCCGCAGCAGGTGGCGGTCACGAGTGTCCCGGCCAACCGCTCCTTCGAGGTTTCCACCGAGGCGGGCTGGCTTGCGGTTTCTGCGAGCAACTCGACGACGCCGACGGTGCTCGACGTGGTTGCGGACTCGTCCGGGCTCGAGCCGGGCGATTACGAAGCGGTGATCGTGCTTGGCGGCACGGGGCGTGAAGTCACGGTCCAGCTCACGGTCGCGCCCGCGGGCGACCCGAGCCTGAGTGTGTTCCCGACCAAGCTGAGCCTGGAGGCCGAGG
>JAWKHJ010000058.1:0-5341 GCA_041394905.1 Bryobacterales bacterium
CTACTTTGGCAACCTGTGGCGCCGCAAGGTGATGGGGTCGAGCGTGGTGACGCCTTACTCGGCAGTCTTCTACGCGACCCACAAGTGCAACCTGGATTGCAGCTACTGCACACAGAAGAACCCTGAGGTCTTCTCGGAAGAAGTCGATACCGAGGCGACGATGCGCATCTTTGCGAATATTCGCAAGGACGTCGACACTCTGCTCATCACAGGCGGCGAATGCCTGATGCGCGGGGACATCGAGGAGCTGGTGCGGCGGGCGAAGCAGGAGATCGGGTTTCGCTCGGTGTTAGTGGTGACAAACGGCGTGCTGCTCGACAAGCGCAAGTCGATCTTGCCGCATCTCAACGGGCTGATCGTGAGCTTGGATGCGATGCAGCATGACCGGACCGAGCCGATGTCGAAGTCCGCGCAGGTTCCGCGCGTGCTCGACAACTTGATGCTCGCCAAGCAGACGTTGCGGCCGGATGCGATCACGATCAGTTGCGTGTTGGACTTGTGGAACTTGGATGAGGCCGAGCGGATCCTCGCGTTTTGTCAGGAGCATGGGTTCCAATTCTCGGTGCAATCGTCGCAAAACAATGGGAAGTTCCCGAGCTTCCAGTTCCTCGAGGACGAGCGTTACCAGGCGTTCGTGGATAAGCTGATCGCGATGCGCAAGGCGCGGACGGCGCGCATCAACGGGACGCCGAAGCTGCTCGAGACGCTGCTGCGCTTCGAGGAGTTCAAGTGCTACCCGACGATGTTTCCGCGGGTGTACCCGAACGGGGATGTGTTCTACCCGTGCGAGGTGTTGCGCAAGATTGCCGGCAACATTTTGGAAGAGGGGTCGATCGCGAAGTGCTTTCGACGCGGGCGGAAGCTGTATGGCGAGACGCCGCAGTGTAAGAACAACTGTTTCCTGTTTGGGAACGTGTTGTCGTCCTACTACGTGGAAGACTTTTGGGGATTGGCTGGGGACACCATCCGGCCAAGCTAGATGCGCTGGGTGAGCGCAGCTGGCTGGGGGCGCGCGAGGCGCTCGCGAACGCTGTGGATCGCGTGGGCGGCGGTGTCGGCGAGGTGCTTGCTGAAGGCGCTCACGTAGCGGAAGCGCAGGATGTTTCCGTCGTCGAAGGCGAGCTCGAGCTCGCAGACCGCTTTGCGATTGACCGACGTTTCTTTGACGGGCGGGTCCTTCGCCTCGGAGACGTAGACGGGCACGTAGGGCTCGCCGGCGACACGGATCGAGCGAATCCTGCGGATGTCGAAAGCCGAGTGCAGCTCGCCAGGGCCGCGTTTGGGGACGAGCAGGAGATGCTCGCCGCGGATGAGCAGGTAGAGCGCTTTGGGCCGCGGGCTCGAGGCGTCCGGTAGGGCTCCGGCAACGAGCTCGCCACCGTTGAGCAGGTATTGGCGCGATGGCGGCGTTGCAGCTTGCGTTCGCGGTCCGGGTCGGCGGCCGGTCCACAAAGCAGCGCGAAGAGCGCGACCATCCCGCTGAGCGCGAGCCAGACGAGCGAGGGGCGGTCGCCGTCGACCAAGCGCCAAATGATGGGCGCAAGCGCCAGGGCAAGCAGGGTGAAGCGAACGGCGTTCCACCACAGCCTGCGGCGCCAGCGGCGCACCAGAGGGACGATCAGCACGAACCAGAAGGCGGCGTAGAGCAAAACGCCAAGCGCGCGGGGCAGGCCAAAGGGCCGAAACGGGTCGCGTTCGCGGCCTTGCTCCAGATGCGGGTCGGCGGGTTTGGTCCCCTGGCGATGCGGACCGCGACGGGCGCGCTCAGGCGCCAAGCTCGGCCTCGAAGGTATGCCGCAGCGATTCGCACAGCTCGTCCACGTCCGCGGCGTCGGCGGCTTCGATCATGATGCGCAGCAGGGGCTCGGTACCGGAGTAACGCACGAGCACGCGGCCTCGGTCGCCCAGGCGGCGCTCGGCGGCTGCGATGGCATCGGCCAGGACGGGGACGGTGGCGATGTCTGGCTTGGCCTTGACGCGTACGTTGACCAACCGCTGCGGGAAGACGACGAGGCGCTGGCGCATCTGGCTGAGAGGCTCGCCCGAGTCGCTCAAGACTTCGAGCATCATTCGAGCCGTGAGAAGCCCGTCGCCGGTGTTTGCCCAGCGTTTGAAGATGATGTGGCCGGACTGTTCGCCGCCAAGCTCGGATCCGGAGGCGACCATTTCTTCGAGCACATACTTATCGCCGACGGCGGTGCGCGCCATCGCGATGCCGGCTTCGCGCAGCGCTGCCTCGAGGCCCATGTTCGCCATGACGGTTGTAACTAGCCGACGACCGGGGAGGGCGCCCTTTTGGTCGAGGTAACGGCCCGCTAGGAGGAGAATTGCGTCGCCGTCGACCATGGCGCCGTCATCGGCCACGAGCAAGGCGCGGTCGGCGTCCCCGTCGAAGGCGACCCCGAGGTCAGCACCGGACTGGCGGACCTTTTCCTGCAAGCGCTCAAGGTGTAGCGAACCGCAGTCGACGTTGATGTTGCGCCCGTCGGGCTGGTCGGCAAAGACTTCCGCTTCGATGCCAAGGGAATCGAAGTAGCGCCCGGCGAGGCGGCTGGCGGCGCCGTTGGAGCAATCGACGGCGAGCCGCAAAGGCTTCAAACGCGCTTCCAGGTCTCCGGCGGAGAGCAGGTGGGCGAGGTAGCGGGCTTCGAGGTCCGGGTCGACTTCGAGAGCCCGTCGACGCGGCTGCAGATTTTCGTCGAGCACGGCGAAGATGCCGTCCTCGACTTCGTGCTCAATCGCATCGGCGAGCTTGTAGCCGTTCGAGCCGAAGACCTTGATGCCATTGTCCTCGAAGGGATTGTGTGAAGCCGAGATCATGACTCCGGCGGCGAAATCGCCGGCTTCGGTGAGGTAGGAGACGCCGGCGGTAGGCAGCACTCCGGCAAACCGGGACTGGATGCCGGCGTCTTCCAGGCCGGCGGCGAGACATTCGGCGATCTCAGGCCCCGACTCGCGGGTATCCATGCCAATTAAAACGGCGCCGCCGCCCGTAGCGCTGAGGCGGCGTCCCAGGGCGAGCCCGGCCGCATAGACCGTGGGCGGATCGAGGGGGTACGTCCCGGCCACCCCGCGAATACCATCCGTTCCGAAGAGTCGTTTTGCCATGAATTATCAGGATCCCAAGAAAAAGCTAACGGCTGCGCATGCGGACTTCGACCGTGACCTCGGCGTTCGAGGTGAAGCGCAAGTACGGGTCGGCGAGGAAGGCGGTGGTGCGGAAGCTGCGCGTTCCGACCTCGCCCGCCAGACTGATCGGGTCGGTGGAAACCTGCTCGATCAAGGCGATCCGATCGGCGGGCCCGGCGATCATGAGGGAAGGAGGGTCGACCAAGTAACCGTCGAGAACGTAACCCGGCGGGATTTCGCCCACGAACTGCGGCGCGACTTCGACGAGCTTTTCGCTGCGGTCCTCGAGAGTGAAGCGCAACTGCGAGGGCGTCGCTTTCACGAATTCGACGCTGCGAGGGAGGTTCAACGAAGAGGCATCGACATTGACGGTGCGCTCGCCGGGGCCATACACTTCGTCGCAGCTCACTGAGACGACGAGGCCTTTCTGGCCCAGGCCGCGCAGGCGATCGTGGCGTCCACGGAGCAGCACCGAGATGGGCTCGATTTGATCTGGGTTGACCTCGAGCCCCTCCGGCACATTCCGGAAACGCACGGTCGCCTGGAGCGCTTCTTGGCCCGAGCTTTGCACGTTTGCATACGCCCACAGCGCGACCGCCGCCGACAGCGCAAGGGCCTTGGCGAAGAGGTTGCTGGTCAGCGTGTTGCTCGAGCGAGGCACGATGGCAAAACTCCCTAACTGCGTTCGGAGGCGACGGCGGAGGCGGCCGGCGGAACGGCCGCGGGTTGCTCTTCTGTGATCTGCATGCCTGCCTGGGCGGCGGGCTCGACCCGGCCGTGCGGCGGCGCGACCACGGGCCCGAGCGCCTCAATCATACGGAGACGCAGGCGGTCGATCGAAACGCCGCGTTCGATGGCGCCCGAAGCGGTGATCGAGATCCGCCCGTCGGTTTCGGAGACGACCAGGGCAATGCAGTCGCTCTCCTCGGTGACGCCGATAGCGGCGCGGTGGCGCGTGCCAAGTGAGGAGACGAGGCCTGGATTCGTCGTCAGGGGCAAGAAACAGGCTGCGGCGGCGATGCGTGATTTCTGAATGATGACTCCGCCATCGTGCATGGGCGAGGTGCGCTGGAAGATGCTGACCAATAGATCCGACGACAGACGCGCATCGAGCGGCACACCACTCTGCACGAAGGTCTTGAGGCCGCTCTCACGCTCGATCACGATGAGCGCGCCGACACGGCTGGCGGCAAGTTGGCTGAGGGCGAAGACGATGTCCTCATACTCGTGCTTCTGGCGACGCGAGCCCCCGCTACGGGTGAACTTGAGCGCAAGTCCGCGCAGCGCCGCTCGGATTTCAGTCTGGAAGATGACAATCAGAGCCAGTCCAGAGTAGGGTGCGAGCACCTCCAGGACGTTTTGTATGGCGGTCAACTCAGCGAGGCCGGCCAGCCAGTAAGCAGCGATGAGAATGGCAAAGCCGAATGCAACCGGCACCGCCCGGCTGCCGCGCATGACGCGAATGAGCTGGTAGACGCAGTAGGCGAGAATGGCGATCTCGACCAAGGACCGCAAAGTGTGCCAAAGTCCCTGCCCGAAGATCGCATCAATGAGTTGACCCAGCATTTGGCGCTGAAATTTCCCCCCTAGTTTAGCGGAAGGTTTGCGGGTTCTCGTGGATTTACTAGACGGTTGATAGAATGACGACGTCCATGCCCCGGATCGCCTTGGGAATCGTCGGCCTGATCGTCCTTCTGGCGGGCGGGTCGCCGAGCCTCGCCCAGCTCGTCATCGACCGGTCGAAGCCCGCGCCCTATCCGATGCCTCCGAAAATCGAGGTGGAGGAAGAAGAAAATAAGCCGAAAGAGCCGCCGCGCTACTCCGGCGAGACGATCGAAATTCCGGCGGAGTGCGACCCTGCCAGGCTGAGCGCCCTTGGCCTGCCGTGCAGTGCGGCCAGCCCGTGCGAAATGAGCCTGGAGCTGACCGCCGCCGGAGAAGCGGGCGAGGCGGTGATCGCAATTGGCGACCTATATTCCCCATCCGCTACCATCGCCTCGGTGGTGCTGCGGTCCGATGACGGCGGAGCGAGTTGGACCGAAGCGCACGAGCGCATCACCGGCGCAGCGCTGGATGAATTGCACTTTTCAGGCGAAGAAAACGCCTGGATCGTGGGGCGTGAAAACATTGGCGGCGGGCAGCGCCCCTTCCTGCTAGCCAGTGACGACGGCGGCAAGAGCTGGCGTCTGCGCCCAATCGACGAAGACGAAGA
>JAWKHJ010000059.1:0-4528 GCA_041394905.1 Bryobacterales bacterium
CGGCGTGCTGGTGTTGGGGTGCCCGTCCATGCAGCCGACCCAGTCGTTGAGATCGTCGACGGCGATCATCAAGACATTGGGGTGATCGGCGGCGAAGAGCGACGCGGCGGCGAGAACGAGGGCGAGCAGGAGGCGGGCGCGCATGGCTAGGGATTCTAGCGGAAAGCGCCAGGGCCCCAGAGCTGATAGTCGCGGACACGAACGAGCTTACGGTCGATGTCGCCAACGGAGGCGACGCCGGCCATGCCCATGTCGAGCGCGAGCTCGGTTTTGAGCAGCTCGAGCACGCGGTAGACGCCTTGTTGGCCGTAGAGCGTCAACCCCCACAGATACGGGCGCGCCACGCCCACTGCGTCCGCGCCCAGCGCGAGCGCCTTGAGCACGTCGGTTCCGCGGCGGAAGCCGCCGTCGACGAGCACGGCGATCTTGCCGTCGGCCGCTTCGACGCACTCGGGCAGCGCCTCAATTGGGCCGCCGACGTGGTCAAGCTGGCGCGCACCGTGGCTCGAGACGACCACTCCGTCGACTCCGACTTCGACCGCCTTTTTCGTGTCTTCCGAGGTGAGGATACCCTTGAGGATGATCTTCAGATCCGTCATGTCTCGCAGAGTCTTGACGTCTTCCCAGGTGGGCGTGGGGAAGGCCAGGCGCGGGTAGACGCCCGTGGTCCAGGCTTGCTCGCCCTCGGCGTAAATCAGGTTGCCGTTCGGGTCGCGCGGGACGCCGGACTCGCACCAGCGGCGCACGAACTTGTTGTGGATCGAGCGCTCACGATGCGACACGTGCATGATGTCGACGGTGAAGCAGATGCCGGTGGCGCCCATGTCCTCGAGCTTTTCGACGAAATCCTCCATCGAGTTTTCGTTGCGTAGGTGGGAACCGGTCGTGAGCTGCCACCAGTTCTTGGGCGCGTCGCCGGAGGAGAGGAAGTCGTCGACGCCGCCATTCGAGATGTACATGCAGTCGTGCTCGGCGGCGGCGCGGGCAGTATCGAGCTCGCCGCCGGTGCGGAAGCAGTTCTTGCCGCCTGAGGGGTCGATGAAGATCGGGAAAGGCAGGTCTTGGCCGAGGACGTTGGCCTTCAGGTCGATTTCGTGGACGTCGGTGAGGAAGCGCGGCCGAATGACGAGGCGGATGAAGGCGCGGCGGGCATCGTCGAGCGCGGCTTCATCTTCGGAACCCTCTGCGAGGTAGTCCCATGCAACGGGATCAAGGTAGGCTTTGGCGGCTTTGGCGAAGTCGAAGGTGTTGAAGAGGTCCTCGATGGGCGGCGGCTTGGCGCCCGGGCGGCCAGTTGCGGCGGCTTCGGCGACCTCGCGGAAGACCGGCGAGCCGAGTAGGAAACCAGCCAAACCGCGCAATGCGGCGCGACGGGAGGTCGGCGTGGAAGCCCACGGAGCGGGTATGAGATCGTGCGAGGACATGGCCGCTGAGCACGGTAGCACCGGGGGCGGAGCGGGGTCAATGGAAAGGAGCGGAGACCGGGCGTAGCTTCAATCCATTTGGCGCGGCTGGACGTTGTTTCGCAGCCAGGGCTCGAGGTTCTCGAACCGGAAGGCGTTGCGGTCGAATAAACCGATGACGAAGACGTAGGTGGCCTCGGGGTCCGCGGTGATCGTCAGGCCGTTGATCGCGAGAAACGTATACGTCGCTGCGAAGGCGACGCGCTTGTTGCCGTCGACGAACGGGTGGTTCTGGGCGAGGCTCTCCCAGAGCGCCGCCGCCTGCTCGATGAGGTCGTTGTAGTAGCCGGTCTGCGGGCGGTAGAGCGCCGATTCAAGCGCTCCTATGTCCCGGAGCCCGCGGATCCGCCGTAGCGCTCGATCTGATCCGCATGCAGAGCCAGGATGTCCGCAAGCGTGAGATAGTCGATCACTGCGCCAGCTTCTTGTAGAGCGGATCAAACTTGTCGAGGCTCGAGCGGTAGGCTTCGAGCACATGCGGGCGGACTCGCCCGGTCCGGCGCTTTTCGATGAGATCGCTGAGCGCTTCCTCGACGAGCGCCTGGATCTGACGCCCCTCTTTTTCCGCGAGATCCCGCACAGCGCTGAGCACTTCCGAATCGACCTGCGTGGCGAATTTCTCTCGTGTTGCGGGCATGGGCTCTCCGTTCGCTCTCACTCTATCATGACAAATCATGATGGCCCAGCTCGTCCGAATGCAGCGGCTATCCAATTGAGCTCCGGATGCCGCCGCAACAGCTCTTCGTTGACCGCCCGTTCGAACGGAAGATTGAGCGTGGATCTCCAACAAGCAGCAAGGGCAAAGTCGCAGGAGCGCTCTACGATCGCACCTGCCGCCAGAAGCTCGTCGTCCACGTCGGGAGACTCCTCGATCCCGATCGCGAGATAGAGCGTCCCGACCGAATCGAGCATCCTGGGAATCCGGTCGGCGATGTCCGATCGATGGTCGGACAAGCCGCACCATGCTTTCAATACCGGGGAAGGCGGCGAGACGTTGGCAAACTCCTGTGCAGCGACAGACCGCAAACAGAGGGTCGTTCCGAGCTCGGGCACGAATAGCTCCTCGCTGACATGGCTGCTTTCGATCTCGCCGCTGCGCTCCCCATAGACGTCGAAGTAGGAGACTCGCTCCAGACGCGCTCTGCCTCCGATCGAGATCAGGGCGAGATCGAGGCAATCGGCGAGGCTGGTTGCGCCGAAGCTGAGCGACAAGGGTACGGTGCGCACGAGAGGCCTGACCGAGCCTAGCACGGCGGCTTAGCGGTTTGTGCCGTCGGCTGTGCTACGTTGATCCGTCAGATGCGTACCTTATCGCTCCTGGTAGCAGGCCTGTTCTGCGCCGCGCTCTGGGCCTCGGCCGCCGAGCCGGAGATCGTTTCGGTCGAGAAGGTCTGGGGTAAGGGCGGCCACAACGCCTTCACGGACCTCGTTCGTTTCGACGACCACTGGTTCTTGACCTTTCGCGAGGCGGACGGCCACGTGAAAGGCGACGGCTCGATCCGTGTGCTGACCTCGCGCGATGGGGAGACGTGGGAGTCCACCGGGCTGGTGAGCGAGGCAGGCGTCGACCTGCGCGACCCCAAGATCTCGGTGACCCCGGACAACCGCTTGATGCTGCTGATGGGGGGCTCGGTCTACCGTGACGGCAAGTACGTAACGCGGCGGCCCTGGGTCGCCTTTTCCTCCGACAGCGGCGCGACTTGGAGCAAGCCGCAGGCGATCTTGCATGAGGGCGACTGGCTCTGGCGGCTGGCTTGGCATGACCGCAGCGGCTATGGCGCGTCGTACCTGCGCCGCGGAGGGCCCGACGGGCCGATGGGCTGCACGCTCTACAAGACCGAGGACGGCGTGGGCTACGAGAAGGTCGTCGACTGGGACATCGTCGGCTGCACCGAGACGACGATCCGCTTCGAGCTCGACGGCACGATGATCGCGACCGTGCGCAGCGAGGGCGACCCCAAGATGGGCTACATCGGGCGGTCGCGTCCGCCATACAAAGATTGGACCTGGAAGCAAGCCGGGCAGCGCTTCGGCGGTCAAGACTTCGTGATCCTGCCCAACGGCCAGATGTGGACGGGCAGCCGCCACTACGGCGACAAGCAGACGACCGTGGTGGCGCGCATGACGCTCGACTCCTACGAACCCGTGCTGACGCTGCCCTCCGGCGGCGACACCAGCTACCCCGGCATGGTTTACCACGACAACCTGCTGTGGATGAGCTACTACTCCTCACACGAAGGCAAGACCGACATCTACCTGGCCAAGATCCGGCTACGATAGCCGCATGGCCGGCGTGTTGTACCTGGTCGGCACGCCGATCGGGAATCTGGAAGACATGACCTACCGCGCCGTGCGCATCCTGCGCGAGGCGAATATAATCGCCTGCGAGGACACTCGCCGGACGCGCGGTCTGTTGTCGCACTTTGGTATCGCGGGCAAGAAGCTCATCAGCTGCCACGAGCACAACGAGGATGCACGGGCGGCCGAGCTGGTGAAGCGCGTGGAGGCGGGCGAGAAGGTCGCTCTGGTCTCGGATGCGGGGATGCCGGCGGTATCCGATCCGGGGTACCGCGTGGTGCGGGCGATGGCGGAGGCCGGCTTGCGGGTCGAGCCGATTCCCGGGCCGTCGGCGGCCATTGCCGCTGTCGCTGCATCGGGGCTGCCGACCGACGCGTTCCGCTTCTGCTCGTTTCTCCCGGCGAAAGCCTCACAGCGGAGAAAAGCGCTAGCAGCTCTGGCAGAAGAGACGGCGACGCTGGTCTTCTACGAAGCGCCCCACCGGATTCGTCAAGCGCTCGCGGATCTCGAAGAACTGTTCGGCGACCGGCCAATTGCAATCGCACGCGAGCTGACCAAGTTGCACGAGGAGATTCTGCGCGGAACGCCCGCTTCGCTCGGAACTCTGATCGACGAGCGAGGCGGACTCAAGGGCGAGCTCGTCCTGCTCGTCAGCGGCGCCCGGGAGAAACAGCCGGCGATCGAGATCCCTCTCGAGGAGAGGGTCGCCGACTTGACCGCGGCGGGCGCAAGCCGTATGGATGCAATCAAGCAGGCGGCCCGCGAGC
>JAWKHJ010000060.1:0-4384 GCA_041394905.1 Bryobacterales bacterium
TGGACCGAATCAGCGTGGATGTCGAGTACGCGCGCACCGAGGATGAGCCGCAGCCGAACGCAACCTGGCTGCCCACGTTCGCCCGCATCGAGGCCGCCACTGAGCGGCAACTTTGGCGCAATGAACACCACTTTTCCGACTATCGCCACTTCAACGTGAAGACCGATTTTACAATCGAGGACCCCGATCTGAAATGAGCGCTTCCGCGACAGCTCGAAAGCCGGGCTTCAGCCTGTTTGACTCTGAAAGCCGCCACCGCATCCGCTGGGGCGCAGCCGCCTTCTTAGCCGTGTCGTTTCTCGTGGCTCTGGCGCTCGAGGGCTACTCGTTCTACTCGCTTCCCGCGGCGGAGCGGGTCCGGCACCAAGCCTACGACCAGTTTCGGCCGTCGGGCGACATCGGCTTGAAGCTTGGGATCCTCGGCGGAATCTTCTTTCTGCTGATATACCTGTACCCGATCCGCAAGCGCTGGCCGTGGTTGCGGCGCATCGGGAACACCAAGCACTGGCTCGACTTCCACGTGCTGATGGGCTTGGTCGCTCCGGCGCTGATCAGCTTTCACAGTACGTTCAAGTTCCACGGCATCGCCGGCATGGCCTTTTGGATCATGTGGACGGTCGCCCTCAGTGGCGTGGTGGGCCGTTACTTCTACTCACAAATTCCGCGACGCATCAGCGCTGCCGAGCTCACGCTCGCTGAGATCAATGAGGACCGCGCCTACACGGCCGGCTTGCTTTCCGAGCAGGACCTGTTTGACTCCACCGAGCTCGAGGACATGATGCGCCTGCCGAGCCGCGAAGAGGTCGCTGGGACCCCCCTTTGGAGAGCTCTTCTCTGGATGGTCGTTCTCGACGTCTCTCGTCCGTTCAAAGTCAGTCAACTTCGGCGCCGATCGATGAGCATCCCGATGCGCATCCTCAGCCTGGGCGGACTGCTGCCGTTGGGCAACTCGGCGTTGGAGTCGGTCATCCGCTCCGTCAAACGTCAGTTTCGACTTTCGACCAAGCTGCTCTTCCTTTCCAAAACGCAGCGCCTGTTTCACCTGTGGCACGTGGTCCATCGGCCCTTTAGCTACTCTTTTTCCATCCTCGTGGTCGTCCACATCGGCTTTGTCGTGTACTTAGGATATTTTTAGGAATGACGGATGGAGACCCTGTTAGCCTTTGGGATCGCCTTTGCGATCACGCTGTTTTTCGTTCGCGGTTATTTGAAGAACATCGCGCCGAGCTCGAGCTCTTCTGCGCCGGCCGCGCCGAGCGGCGAGTCCGCCGCGTGCCCTCGCTGCGGCCATCGCGTTCCTGCCGAGTCGACCTTCTGCGGAAAGTGCGGAGCTCCTCTCGAGCTGTGGAAAGTACACCGAGCATCCGTCGCGGAGAAATCGCAGGGCGAACCAGCCGACCCGGGGCAATTGCGGCCGGTCATCAACGCCTCGCTGTGCATCGGTTGCGGCACCTGCGTCGACGTCTGTCCGGAACAGGGAGCGCTCTCGGTCGCGGGCGGCAAAGCGATTCTATCCGGCCCGGAGAAGTGCACCGGCCACGCGAAGTGCAAGGACGCCTGCCCGACATCCGCGATCGCACTCGCTGCGGGCGGCGTGTTGCAGACCCTCAAGGTCCCGCTCGTGAACGAAACGTTCGAAACGAACGTGCCGGGAGTCTTCATCGTGGGTGAGCTTGGCGGCATGGGTTTGATCAAGACAGCCATCAACGAAGGCCGGCTCGTGATCGACGGCCTTGCGCGCCGCCTCCAACCGCAAGAGCAAGGCGAAGGCGGGTCGTCGAATGGCCATGGCTCCTACGACTTTGACGAGAAGCGTCCCGAACAGGTCGCGACCGCCGAAGACCTCGGCTCTGCAAGCTCGCCGGCCGATGTCATCATCGTGGGCGCGGGACCGGCGGGCCTCAGCGCCGCCCTAACGGCCAAACAAAAAGGACTCAGCTATCTAGCTTTCGACCAGGGCGAGGTCGCTTCGACGATCAAGCAGTATCCACGCCACAAGTTCCTGATGGCCGAGCCGGTCTCGATGCCGCTCTACGGCAACCTCTACATCGCGGACGGGACGAAAGAATCCCTCGTGAGCGTCTGGGAGAACATCCTTGCCAACACGGGCGTCCAGGTCCAGACCAACGAACGCGTCGACAACGTGCGCCGTGATGGCGAATCGCTCGAGGTCAAGACCGCCAAGGGCGCCTACCACGCCCGCAACGTGGTTCTGGCCATGGGTAAGCGCGGCACGCCGCGCAGGCTCGGCGTGCCCGGAGAAGACATGGCCAAGGTGGCCTACCGCCTCATCGAGGCGGAAAGCTACGAAGACAAAGACCTGCTTGTCGTCGGTGGCGGCGACTCCGCTGTCGAAGCGGCGCTCGCGCTCAGCCGCTCCGGGCGCAATCGCGTGACTCTTTCCTACCGTAAAGATGATTTTTCGCGCGTCCGCACCCGCAACCAGGAGTTCCTGGCTCAGGCCGAAGCGAAGAAGGAGCTCGCGATCGAGCGCGGCTCTCAGGTCGGCGAAGTCCGCGCCGATTCCGTCACCCTGCAAACCAAACAAGGTCCCAAAGACCTGCCCAACGACTACGTTTTCGTGCTGATCGGCGGCGAATCGCCCGAAAGTTTCCTACGACAAGTTGGCATCGAAATCGTCGAGAAGACCGTCACTGCTTGAGGAGAAACGACCCATGTCCCCCCTCCGTTTCCTGCATCTCTCGCTCGCCCTGGCCGCGCTGATCAGTCTTTCGGCTTGCGGCGGCGACCCCGCGCCCGCACCCGAGAGCGGCTCCGGCAGCCCAGCTGCGTCGTCCGGTACGATCACCGACCATCCTCCTATGGAGGCTCTCGATACGGACTTTGATGACCCCAAGTCGCTCGAAGCCGCGCTCGAGAAGAATCCCAACCACATGCCGATCCTCATGCGTTTGGCGCAACTCGCGCTCGACAACGGCGATGCGAAGAAGGCGGCCGTTCACCTGCGCGAAGCGATTGCGCAAGACCCGTCCAATCTTGAAGCGCGTCTCGAGCTAGGGCGCGCTCTTTGGGAATCCGGTGATCGGGAAGGCGCTGCTCAGGCGACCGCTGAGCTGCTCGAGATCGACCCGAACAACGTCGATGCCCTGTACAACATGGGCGCCATTCACGCCAATCAAGGTCAGAAAGAAAAGGCAATCGAATATTGGCAACGCGCAGCCGCCGGCGACCCCAGCGCGCCCAGCGTTCAGAACGCCCAGAACGGCCTACGCGTGCTCGGCGGCGCTCCCATGTCGATTCCCGACATCCCCGAGCACCAAAACGTGCGCCGCACTGACATTCCCGACATCCCAGCTCACCGCGGTCTTACGCAAGGGCGAGCCCAAGGCGGGACGCAAGCCCAGCCAGGGCGCATCGACTCCGGGACGCGTCAACGCATCATCGAATTCGCTGCGACCAAGTAGCGCCCTCGCGGGGCTAGGGCGCTGCGCACGCGACACCGAAGTTGGAACCGTCGACGCGCACCCCAGGCGAAAACAGCGCACCGTTTGAGCCGGCCGCTTGGCTGTGGGGGACGAAATCGCCGGTGAGATCCGGGGACCGCGTGTAGGATTCGTTTGCCGAGCCGAGCGTCTCCGCCGTGTACCTGTCAGTGTCAATCAGCTCGCCCGCGGCGTTGGACAGGAGGACGGTGTCGCCTTCGTTCGAAGCAGACACTGAGGTCACGACATGCTCGGCTCGTGCAAGGATGACGCCCCGTCCAAATCAGGAGATTTGCGTTTCGACGATCCCGAAGGGCCAATGGCGAGTCCAACGGCGATCCGTGCGCAATGATCAAGCTGCCATTTCCCGGTCGTGTTACGCCAAAACGAACGCTTTTGAAGATCTACGCCAGTAGGTCGTGGATCACGCGCGCCTCGTCAGTTGGCCCGATCAGGCGCTGGTTCAACCCCTGGTAGGCGTAGCTGAGCTTGAAGGCGTCCAGGCCCAACTGATGCAAGATGGTCGCCTGCAGGTCACGCGGGGTGAGCTTGTTTTCCACGGCGTAGTAGCCGATCTCATCGGTCGCGCCGTAGTTCAATCCGCCCTTGATGCCGCCGCCGGCCATCCACATGGTGAAACCGTGCGGATGGTGGTCTCGGCCGACGTACTCGGTGTATTTGCCGCCGCGGTTCTCGCGCATCGGCGTGCGGCCGAACTCGCCGCCCCACACGATGATCGTGTCTTCCAGCAGCCCGCGCTGTTTCAAATCCTGGATCAGCGCCGTCATCGGCCGGTCGATGCTGCGCGCCTTGTTGGGCAAGTCATAACGGATGTCTTCCCGCCGCGACGAGCCGTGGTGGTCCCAGCCCCAGTGGTAGAGCTGCACGAAGCGGACGCCGTTCTCCACCAACCGTCGCGCCAGCAAGCAGTTGTTTGCGAA
>JAWKHJ010000061.1:0-4307 GCA_041394905.1 Bryobacterales bacterium
TACAGAGGCTGCACGCCCGCATTGAGCAAGTGCTGCCGTTGGACGAGATCCGTATGTGTCCGCACGATGACGCCGATCGCTGCGCCTGCCGCAAGCCGCAACCCGGCATGCTGCTCGAAGCTGCCGCCGAACGCCACATCGACCTCACGCGCAGCTTCATGGTCGGGGACCGTTGGAAAGACATCGAGGCCGGGCGGCAAGCCGGTTGCCGCACGGTTTGGCTCGAAAACCTGTACGCCGAAACGAAACCCAAATATCCGGATCTGACCGTCGGATCGCTCGCTGAAGCGGTGCATTGGATGGTTGAATTGTCCGGGCAACCCGGAGGGAATCCAGCATGAGTATCGCAACCGTAGTCGCATCTCCACGTCCGGCGAGCGACGTCGCCGCAGGCGCGATCCGCGTTCAAGACCTCAAAGTCCGAATCTTCGCCGACGGGGCCGACAAGACGGGCATTCGGGCGCTCTGCGCTGACCCGTTGATTCAGGGCTTCACCACCAACCCGACCCTCATGCGACAAGCCGGGGTCACCGACTACGCCGGTTTCGCCAAGGAGATCTTAGGCGAAGTGTCCGATCGCTCGATCTCCTTCGAGGTCTTCTCCGACGACTTCCCGGAGATGGAGCGCCAGGCTCTGGAGATTGCCTCGTGGGGGCCGCAGGTCTACGTGAAAATCCCCATCACGAACACGCGCGGCGCGAGCTCCTTGCCACTGATCCGGCGTCTGGCCGACCGTGGGGTCAAGCTCAACGTCACCGCGATGATGACGGTCGAGCAGACTGAGGAGGCCGTCGAAGCGCTCGCCGGCGGGCCGCCGAGCTATCTGTCGATCTTTGCCGGGCGCATCGCCGACACCGGGCGCGACCCGCTGCCGACGATGGAGTACGCGGTATCGCTGATGCAGCCGCACCCGAACCTGGAGCTCATCTGGGCGAGTCCGCGCGAGATCCTCAACATCGTGCAAGCCGACCGGGTCGGCTGCCACATCATCACCGTCACGCACGCCTTGCTCAAGAAACTGCGCATCGTGGGCCGCGACCTCGACGAGTTCTCGCTGGCTACGGTCCGCATGTTCTACGACGACGCGAAAGCGGCCGGATACAGCATGTAGGCGGGAGCCCGGGGCGTTTTCTCCCTCCCCACGTGCACGCTTCGGGCTTCCCCCACCTTTTTCGAGTGAGGTCCTGCATGGCGTCTGATTCTGCGAAGGCGGTGCGCACGTGTGTCGCGGGCGGCGTAGCGACGTTGGCCCTCGCGAGTGTTGCGATGCTCGCGATTGCGATCGCCGGGCCGGCGACCATCCAGAGCGCGTTCGATCGTTTGTCCGCGGACGGCTCGGCGAATGTGAACGCCGTCGCGATTCAACATACGGCGGCCGCCCTGGCCGCGCTCTTCGGACTGCTTGCGGGCGGTCTTTGGCGAAACCACGCTTCGATCGCGGGCTGGTTGAGCGGGCTTGTGGGGGACGTCGTGCGCGAGGGAGTTGCGCAGTGGCAGGCGAGCCGTGGCGCTTTGACCGCGACATCGGTTGTTCACCGCGGCACGCTTGGCTTCATCATTCTTGCCGGCGTTGTGATTCGCCTCATCCACCTCGGGGCTCCCATGCGCTACGACGAGGCGTACACCTTTAACAGCTACGTTTCGCAGAGCCTGCCCCGTATTCTGGTCGATTACTGGCCGAACAACCACGTACTGCATTCGATCCTTTCGCATCTCTCAACGATGCTGTTGGGCGACGCACCATGGGCCATCCGCCTGCCGGCGTTCTTGGCGGGCGTACTGCTCATTCCGGCGATCTATCTTCTGCTGGCGCGTTTCGCGAGCGCGGAAGCCGCGCTGGTCGCGGCCGGATTGACGGCGGCGAGCCCGCCGCTGGTCGCCTATTCCGTGAACGCGCGCGGCTATACGCTGGTCGCCCTGCTATTTCTAGGGCTTGCCGCCGTGACGCTCGAGCTGCAACGTCGCGATGACCGCGCGCTTTGGGCGTATTTCGTGCTCTTCGCAACCGCGGGTTTGTTCACCATCCCCACGATGGCGTTTGCCATCGCGCTATGCGGCACAGCGTTGGTACTGTCGCGAATCGGAAAAGGGATGTCGGCGGGCTTCCTGCTCCACATGGGGACCGCATTGGGCTGTACTGCGGCCTTGACCGCCGCGCTTTACTCGCCGGCCATTCTCGTTTCCGGGCTCGGAGTGATGCTCGACAATCGCTTTGTCGAAGCGGTGCCTTGGGCGGAGTTTCCTTCGCAATGGCGCGCGAATCTGGGGTTCCTCTGGGAGGCTTGGCACAGCGGTTGGCCCGGCTGGATGCGTCTTGCCGTGTGGATGGCGGCTGCCGCCGGGCTGACGTTTTTGCTCTTGCGCCGATCGTCGTCGCCGCTCGTCTACCTCGCCTTCGGCCTGCTCGGTTGCGTCGCGCTGGTACTGGCGAAGAGGGTCGTGCCGGTGCAGCGGGTTTGGCTGTTCTTGGTCCCGCTGTATCTGGGGTTCGCCGGCATAGGCGTCAGCGCGGCGTTGCGCAGGCTAGCCGCCGCGAGCCGGTCCGCCACGCTCGCGCCAGCATTGGCTTTAGCCGCCTGCCTAGTGGGCGGAGGCTTCCTGACGGCCAGCCGCAGTGTCTACAATTCCGTTGAGACGGGCGCGGCCCCGGATTCGGAGCGCGTCGCGACCGTTCTCAGCGATTCCCTGCGCCCTGGTGACCGGCTGGTCGTGTCGGCGCTCTACTCACACTCGGTCTGGTATTACGTGCGGCGCGCCATCGGCTCAACCTACGACTCAGGGCCCGACGAGCCGCAAGGGCGGCTTTTCGTTGTGGTGGATAGCGCGGAGAAGCGTTCGCTCGACGAGCTCTTGCGCGCCCGCGGCGTTGATGGCGGCAACTTTGTCGAAGAGAAGAAGCTCTGGGAGAGCGCGGGAGCGGAAGTTCTCGAGCTCCACCATAAGGCGCCGGCCCACGACCCAATCTGACGAATGCAGAAACCGGCCGCGCCCTGGACTGGACGCGGCCGGGGCAGAAGTTTCGGTTATCGCTTGGTGGCCTGGTAAGGATATGTGATCCAGAACCAGCCCTCGGCGGTTCGATAGCCCAACTGGACATAGACTGTGCTGCCGTCTCGCGGCATGCCGATGCCCACGTAGTTGTCTTCGCCCTTGTCCAGGACTCCGCTATCGAAGTAGTGCGTTCCACCCGGCGTCCGTCCGGCACGGATGCGCCACGAGCGAATGTCGAGTCCGGCGTCGTACCAGAAAAAGCGCTCCCGGCGCTGCACCTGGTTGTCGACGTTCGGGCGGGTGATCAGCGGGGCGCGTTTGTCCCAATTGTTCGTGGTGAGCTCGTAATCGTCGGCGCGTTGCCAACCCTCGCTCGTGAGATAGAGGAGCCGGACCCAGACACTATCGCCGAACTGGGGTAGCCGCGTCACGAGCTCGCGCCGGATGTCCGCTCCAAGCAATCCACTGTCGTGGAAGAGCGCGGAACCCCGCGTGGGACCGACGCGAAGCCGCCAGCCTTGAACTGCAACGCCGTTGTCAGCCCAACGGAACTCGACATCGTAAGGAATCGTCGCGCCCGCCGTTGGCGAAACCAAACCTGGCGTTCCTGAGGGCGCGGGTGTTGGCGTTGGGGCCGGAGGAGGCGGTGGGGTGGGAGTCGGGGTTGGCGTTGGAGTCGGCTCGGGAGTGGGCGTGGGCTCCGGTTGGGGTTGAGGAGCTGGTAAAGGTGTAGCGATCTGATTCTCAACGAGCACGGTGACCATCGGCGAGGTTCGGCTGTTCCCAGCCGCGTCGCGCGCCGTCGCGGAAATCGAGTAGGCCCCGTTGGGCAGTTGCGTGGTGTCGAGGGTTGCCGCGTAGGGCGCGGCGCTGTCTTCCGGGCCAATGTTCGCGCCGTCGCCTTGGAACTGCACGCCCGCGACTGCCACGTTGTCCGCAGCGAGCGCCTGCAGCGTGATAGTACCCGAGACCACCGCACCCAGCGTCGGCGAGGACAAGCTCACCGTCGGCGGCTCTTCGTCCGTCGTCTTCGTCTGTCCCGGAACCTTACGCAGAACAAACACGCCGAACTCAGGGAAGGTCGACGGCGGCGCCGCCCAGCCGATCGGCCGTGCAACCGACCGCCCTGTCATCGGGATGGCGACCGCGCCCCCAGTGTAGGTCCCGGTGATGACGTCGTTGAAATAGTCCTGCGCATTGTGCAGCTCATACTGATCTCCCACCGCAAGGCCCGCGCCGGAGATGTCGGCCAGCACGGTTGAACTGCGCGACCAGTTGTAGATCGTCACGTTTGCGCGGCCCGTTTCGTAAACGTT
>JAWKHJ010000062.1:0-4128 GCA_041394905.1 Bryobacterales bacterium
GCTTGAGCGCCTCACCATATGAAAACTTCTTGTTCTCGTCCGTTGCTTCTTTCGACCGGCGTCCTTCGAAAAACGCCCACGTCGAGCGGGCAAAGAAGTACAACCCGATCGCCGTTCCCGCCGCCACGGGCCCGCCCAGCACAAACCACGCCGATACGAGCCACAGGCCGCAACCTAAGGCGCTGAGTAGGTAGAGCTTGTTGCGGGTTCGTGAAGCCGAGCCGGCGAGCAACATGCCCAAGGCGAGCAACATCGCCGTACCGTAAGCGGGCGACTCGCTCCAACCCATTGCCTGAAGTGGCTCCTGCATTGAACGCGGCGAGGTCGAGTCCCCCAAATTTGGAGCGCGCCCTGCACCGTAATTGATCGTCACCTGGGAATGGGAGAACCGTCAATCAACCGTCGGTTACATAGCGTCTCAGGCCAAAATGCTATTCCCGACAAGAAAGCGCCTTAAGGGCCCTCCTGGACATCGAATCCGAATGTCCTAGATACGGTAGGAGCGCTGCGACGACGCTGTCCCGTCGCGCATGGCGTCCGTAAGTGCTGTGCTAAAATCCGAGTCCACTCCCAAGCAGGCCCTATGTTACGGATTTCAAAGAGCTTCGCGCTCCTCGCGTGTTTTCTCTCGGCGGCCGCAGCAGACTCATTCCGCCTTGAGGAAGTCCGCGAATCCGTACACGAGCTCCACGCAGGCGACGCAGTCCGAATCCACGTGGGCATCGACGACCCGGCGGCCCTTCCGCCCAATGCCCGCATCGAAGTTTCGTGGGACGCGCCTGACCTCCCCGGCCCCGCCTTCCAGGGCGAACGAGGCGATCTGCACGCCCGCCGCAGCGGCGGCTGGAGCAAGACGCTCCATGCGCTCGACCCAGACGTTACGCTGGTCTACCGCGCGCCGGTGGACGGTAAGTACGCGCTGCGCATCGCGGCGGTGACCGACCGCGAAGATCCTCTTCCGGCCTTTCACCGCGACCTGGGCCGGGCGCCGCTGGCGAACCCGCTGCCGGTGCGCACACCGGACCCGAGCGGCGCGGAAATGACGGTTGAGATCACGCCGCTCGATGCGCTCGCCGGAGCGGGTGTGCTGCTCGAGGCCGAACCCAACGACACACCCGAGCAAGCTGTCGACCTGCCCATCGGAGTTGGCGACGCGGACCGCGAGCTGCGCGTGATCGGCTCGCACGACGAGCTCGAATACTTCGAGAACGCGCAATCCGGCAAGGGGCCCGACGATTGGTACCGCATCGTTTATCGTGGCTCGAAGACAAAGCTGCTCACTGCCAATTTGCAGATGGCCGAGCCGGTGGTCTCGGGGCGCATTCGGGTCTACAAGCAGGGCGAGCCCAGCGCCGAGGAGCTGACGCCCAGCGAGCCGCCCAAACGCGAGGATTTCGGCAACGCCAACCCGGTTCCCTACGTGCATCCGCCGGCTGAGATCATCCCTGGCCCCGAGCCCGTCTACACCTACTACGACGGACGTGACATCAACGAACGCATCCACCAGCAAGACGACAACTTCCGCGCCTTCGTCTCGCGGCGGCTGCACCTGGCGAGACCTATTATCTGCGCGTCGAGGCGAACCAACCTGCCTACGAGCTGGAGTTGCGGGTGATCGACCCCGCGCCTTATGACGACCCGCGCAAGGCCGTGGCGCTCTCGGTGGATTACCAGTTGGCCGAGGTGGACGCTTGGCTGATCCATCGGCCGCGGAACATCGCAGTCCACACCCGCGTGCGCGACGGCTCGAGCCTTTTTGGCGAGGCCTGCATGAGCTGCCACACGCAGTCGGGCGTATGGGGTGTGGCGGACGCATTCCGCAACGGCTATCGGGCCGAGCGGGCGCTGCAAAGCCAGCGGCGGCTGATCAACACGATGTACGAGAGCCTGCGCCCGACCATCAAGCTCGAAGACGCGGCCTCGAACACCTCGCTCGCGCCCACTGACCTGGGCGACGCGCCGGCCGGCAGCCGCGTGGCCGGCCGCAACATCGTGCAGCATGAGCGCACGTTCCGGCCCAAAGCTCTGCACAGCTACCAGCAGCGCCGCACGGCGAACTACGTCCTGCAGACGGCTGATCCGAAGGGCATCAATGCCGCCGGCAAGGGGTCCAACTTCGGCCCGAACGTCGTCTTCAAATTCGCCGCGGAGATCCTGGAGCGGGCTTGGCGCGATACCGGGAACCCAAAGTATTTCTTGGGCTTGGAAGAAAAAGCTCGAGCAGTGGTCGCAACCGGCGACGACCAGATCAAGGTGATCGACGACCTGGGCCACCGCATCGAGTTCTTTATGGCCTGTTCCCCAAGCGCGACGAGTACCTGCGCACTGTGGCGGAAGTGAGCGACGGCGATCCTCTGCGGGTAGAAGAGGCGTCTGCGTTCTACCAGCGGTTCGAAGAGCAGGCGCAAAAGGACGTGAAGCGCCTGCGCGCACTGCAACAGGACTCAGGCGGCTGGGGCTTCGATTTGGGTTGAAGGAAGGCGAGGAGTGGAAGCGCCTGGACGAAGAGCCCGACGCCGCGCCGACGGGGGTGAGCTTGATCGCGCTGCACGCGGCGGGCTTCGCCCGAAGACACCGCAGTGAAGGGCGGCGTCGACTGGCTGCTGGCCAATCAATACGAGTACGGCTTATGGAACAAGGCCGCCCAGACCGGGTTTGTGACCAATGCGTACGCCATTCGTGCGCTGAGCAAGCTCTTCCCCGACGGCGCGGCCCTATGAACGAGCGACGTTCGAGCCCAAGGCGGGAGAGCGCGCTTGACACACTGGCGCGTACGCGCTTTGCAAGCGACGGACGGGCGGATTCTCGCCGACCTGATGATCGAGGCCACCGCGTCGCACGACCCGAAGTACGGCGTTATGCCTACCTGGGGTTGGCGGGACTGACCGTCGCGCGCCAAGACGATCCCGGCTCAGCGACGCGATGCGCGCGCAGGTCGTCCAAGCACTAGTCAACGGGCTGGGAGACGACTTCAAAGGCGTGCGCGAAGCGGCGTTCTGGGGTCTGCGGCAGCACCTGCTCGACGATGTGGGCTGGCCGGAGCTGCTTGCGGCGTATGATTCCGGCGATGCGCGCACGCGGCAATCCGTCGTGCAAGCCTTGGTCACTCGCGCGGACTTGAGCGGTCCTCGCGCGAGCATTGCCCCAGAGGAGCTGGCGAAGCTGCTAGCGCGGGCGATGGAAGACCCGCACCCCGGCGTGCGGGCGTATGCATTCAAAGCGGCTTGGCGCTGGTGGGTCTGGAACCCGGGTGTACGCGACATCTTGAACGAGGCCTGGGCCAGCCACCTCACACGTCCCGAAACCAACGTGATGGCGGAGACAGCCCTGCGCTACTCGACCGCCTCGATGCTGATGGTCAACGGGCAGATCGCCAACCAGACCGGCGGCGACAACCTCGATCAGCAGTATCCGGAGCTGAGCGAGCTCTACGATCTGCTCGAGCGCCGCCGCGCCGCGTCCGACGACTCGGCCGCGCTGCTCGACCGCCGTCTGGCAGCCGTCGCGGCGACGCACTTCCAGGAGCGCGGCAACGACGGCGGTCCGGGTCAAATGGGCTACTCGACGCCGGGCGCGAGCCAGACGTTGGGCGACGCCGTCCTCGCCGCCTATCGGCGCGCCGACGACCCGGAGTGGCGCAAGATCGCGCTCGAAGGGGCGGCCAACATCAACCACGCCGAGCTGCAGCGCACCTTGCTCGAGCTGTTGCAGACCGGAGACCTGGATCTGGTGGCTACCGCCGCTCGGGCGCTCGCCAACCCGCAGGCCCTCACCCTGCCCGCGCAGCCGGATACCCTGCGCAAGCTGCTCGACAAGGTTGACCGCTTCCTCTCGGCCCAGCGCGCCGACGACGCCAAGGCGCTCGCCGGCTTCCTGTCGAAAGTGAAGTGGGACTTTGACCAAGTCAGCCCGGAGCAGGAAGAGGCCTTCTATCGCCTGCTCGTGCCCAGCCCACGGGCTGCGCTTCCCTCCCCCACGGCGAATCTCCTCGGCCGGCCGGCGCCGAGCCCCGCCCCCGCGGTCGATCCGTCGGAACGCGCGGCCCTTTTGGGCGAAATTCTGGGCGGGAACCGTACGCTGCAACGCCGCACCGCGTTCGACTTCATCGGCGACGGAGCACGCGAGCTC
>JAWKHJ010000063.1:0-3922 GCA_041394905.1 Bryobacterales bacterium
TGGAGAGCAGCGGCTTCTTCTTGGCTTCCTTGCCGCCCTTGTCACCCTTGCCTTTGTCGGCCATAGCGGGATCCTCCTAAATCGCGATTCTACGCTCCTCGCCCATCACCGCGCTTGAGCATTTTCTTTCTCCCGATTTTTCAACGAGTTGGCGGCCGCCGCGTCTCGTTCCGCTTGCACCCCGCGCGCATACTGGGAAGAGAGGGCGCCCTCGCCCGCACCTTTAGGCCGATGCCCGCTTTTGTCCGCAAATGTCGCCGTATGTCGTTGTTTCGCGCCCTCGCGCTACTCTGAGGGCTCCCATGCCCGCACCGCAACCCGAACCCTGGCTCCGCGGCCCCCTTCCGGGCCTCGATCCGCTGCTGCAACCCGTCTTTCACAGCTTCCAGCAGGTCCGCGAAGACCTCGCTCACCACACCCACGGCCTCACCGCCGAACAGGTCTGGGCGCCCCACGGACCGCTCTCGTCGATCGGCTTCCAACTGCGCCACATCGCCGGCAGCGTCGACCGCCTGACCAGCTACCTCGTCGGCGACCAGCTCTCCGCCGAGCAGATCGCCGCGCTCAAGCAAGAAGGCGACAACACCGGCGCCGCGCTCGAAGAGTTGCTGGCCGAAGTCGACGCCGCCCTCGCCGCCTCCGAGGCCCGTTTGCGCACGCTCGACACGGCCGACCTCTACGCCCCGCGCCACATCGGGCGCAAGCAGCTGCCGTCCACCGTGCTCGGCCTGCTCGTCCACCTCGCCGAGCACACCCAGCGCCACCTCGGCCAGGTCATCACCACCGCCAAGCTAGTCCGCTAGCTGAAAAGCCCAAAAGCCCATCCCGGAGGCGATCGCCACGTACTGCTTGCCGCCGACCATGTAGGTCATCGGCGACGCCTTCCAGTTCTGGTTTGCCTGGAAGTGCCACAGCGGCTTGCCCGTCTCGGCGTCGAGCGCAGCGAAGGCGCCGCTATCCTCGCCAAAGAACACCAGCCCGCCCGCGGTCGAGAGCACGCCGGAATAGGTCTGCACCTTGCCCGTCTGGGCGTACTCCCAAACGGTCTTTCCGGTCTGAATATCCAGAGCGCGGATGTACTTGCGGTTCTCGTGATCGGGCGAGAGCTTGAACGAGCCCGCGAGCCAGCCCTTGCCGCGCTCCCACGGCCGGTCAGCCTTCTTGTACTCGTTGCAGGACTCGTGCACGAGCAAATAAAAGAGCTTCGTGTCGGGATTGTAGGCGGTCGCGAACCAATTGGTCGCGCCGCGGATCGCCGGGCACGTCACCACGCCTTCCTCAGTCGGCTCGGAGCCCGGCAACACGATTGGCCGCCCGTCTGGAGTAAAACCCTTCGCCCAAGTCTGCTTGGCGAACGCCTCGCCCAGCAAGAACTCGCCCGTCACGCGGTCGAGCACGTAGAAGAAGCCGTTGCGGTTGGCCCACAGCATCAACTTGCGCGGGCGGCCCTGCCAATCCATGTCGACCAGCACGGGCACTTGCACGGAGTCCCAGTCCCACTTGTCGTGCGGAGTGAACTGGAAGTGCCAGGCGAGCTTGCCTGTGTCAGCGTCGAGCGCCACCACGGACGAGCTGTAGAGGTTGTCGCCGGGACGGACATCGGGGTTCCAGTCCGGGCCAGGGTTTCCCACGCCCCAGTAGGTCAGGTTCAACTCCGGGTCGTAGGAGCCGGTTACCCAGATCGAAGCGCCGCCGGTCTTCCAAGCGTCGTTTTCCCAAGTCTCGTGGCCCGGCTCGCCCGGGCCGGGCACGGTGTAGAACTTCCATGCCTGCTCGCCTGTCTTGGCGTCATAAGCCGCCAGGAAGCCGCGTATACCCAACTCGCCGCCGGCTGTGCCGATGATGATCTTGTCCTTGACCGCTAACGGCGCGAGCGCCAGCGCGTACCCGATCGGGTAGTTGCAAACCTCTACATCCCAGGCCTTGGCGCCGGTCTTGGCGTCGAGCGCGATCAGACGGCAATCGAGTGTCGCCAGGTAGACCAGCTCGTCCAGCACGGCGACGCCGCGGTTGACCTTGCCGCAGCACGGGGTAACGTTCGGCGGAACTTCGTGCTCATACTCCCAGAAGACCCGCCCCGTGCGTGCGTCCAGCGCGACGACGTCATTGGGAGGCTCTGTGATATACATCACGCCGTCGACTATCACCGGGCTGGTCTCGAACTTGTCGAGCGCAGAAGCTTGGAAAACCCAGTCGAGCTCGAGGTCGGGGGCGTTCTCGGGAGTGATCTGCTCGAGAGTGGTATGGCGCGTGCTGCTGTAAGAGCCGTTATAGCTGAGCCAGTTGGCCGGATCACGCTCTGCGTTCAGCAATCGGTCGTAAGGAACTTGGCCGGAGAGAGCGGAAGTCACAAGTACTATGGACAGCCAGCGCATTGCGAGAGCCATCATAGCCGAAGCAACCCTGCGCGCCTCGCGCGAATCTAACGCAACAGGAGACTTGGAATCGCCATGTTGATCGGAGCGCCCAAAGAAGTCAAAGACCACGAAACCCGCGTCGGCCTCGTGCCCGCGGGAGTCAAGACGCTGCGGCAGGCCGGCCACGAGGTGGTCGTCGAGGCGGCGGCGGGCGAGGGCAGTTCGATCCCGGACGAGGAATATCGCGCCGCCGGGGCTGTCGTGGTCGATTCTGCTGCGGACGTCTGGGGCCAAGCCGACATCGTGGTGAAAGTGAAGGAGCCGCAGCCGAGTGAGTACGGCGGCCTACGGCCAGGTCTGACCCTGTTCACCTACCTGCATCTGGCGCCGCTGCGCGACCTGACCCAGCGACTGCTCGATACGCGCACCACAGCCATCGCCTACGAGACGGTTCAGCGCGACGACGGCGCCCTCCCCTTGCTCGAGCCAATGAGCGAGGTCGCCGGCCGGCTCGCGCCGCAAGAAGGCGCTGAGTACCTGGAGAGCGCGCACGGCGGACGTGGCGTCTTGCTGGGCGGCGTTCCGGGCGTGCCGCCTGCGGAAGTCGTCATCGTGGGCGCGGGCACGGTCGGCTCGAACGCCGCCAAGGTCGCTATTGGCACGGGCGCGCACGTCACAATCCTCGACCTCAATGTCGACCGGCTCCGCCGGCTCGACGACCTCTACTCCGGCAAGATCACGACGCTCGTCTCGAATCCGGCCGTGCTGGAAGAGGCGTGCCTGAAGGCCGACCTGTTGATCGGGGCGGTGCTGGTGGCGGGCAAGTCGGCGCCGAAGATCATCACGCGCGACATCATCCGGCGCATGCGCAAAGGCTCGGTCTTCGTCGACGTAGCGATCGACCAAGGCGGCTGCTCGGAGACGTCCAAGCCGACCACGCACTCCGATCCGGTGTTCACTGTCGACGGCGTGATTCACTACTGCGTGACGAACATGCCCGCTTTGGCGCCGCGCACCTCGACCTTCGCATTGACCAATGCCACGCTGCCCTATCTGCAAAAGCTGGCCAACCTGGGAGTGGAAGAGGCGTTGCACGCCGACCCCGCGCTGATGCGCGGCCTGAACACGTACGCCGGCTCGATCGCCCACCCGGCGGTGGCAGAGTCGCAGCAGCGAGCGTTCCACCCTCTGAGTCTCTGACCGGTCGGGCGCAAGGTTGCCTTGCGCTTTGGCCGGACGCGTCGTAGGATCATTGCGGACCGGAATGTAACCTCCTGGGGCGATCCACGCCCGAACAACCGCCATGTACCGCCAAGCGCCGCGCCTTGCCTGCTTCTTGCTGCTCGCCTCGACTCTGGCTCTGGGCCAACTCAGCCGGTCCCGCCGCGTGGGGATGGACCAGCAAGACCTGGGCGGCAACAACAACATGGCGGCGCTGTCGGCGCCAGACACCGCACAGCCGGCCTTCGTCTCCGGTGGCGTGAAGATGTCTGACGGCTCGCCCGTGCCCAAGGAGACGCGGGTCAGTATGTTCTGCGGCGGCTTTCCGCGTGCGAGCGATTTCG
>JAWKHJ010000064.1:0-3737 GCA_041394905.1 Bryobacterales bacterium
TGAAGGCGAGGCGGGCGTACATGCCGCTCGAGTAGCGCTTGACCGGCGTATCGAGGAAGCCGTCGAGGCCTGAGAAGTCGATGATCTCTTCAAAGCGCTGGCGGATCTCGGCGCGGCTCATGCCCAGGATCGTGCCGTTGAGGAAGATGTTCTCCCGCCCGGTCAGGTCCGGGTGGAAGCCGGCGCCGAGCTCGATCAGCGAGCTGACGCGTCCGCTCGAACGAACCTTGCCGCTGGTCGCTTTGGTGATCCGCGAGAGCAGCTTCATCACCGTCGTCTTACCCGCGCCGTTGGGCCCGACCACGCCGACGGCCTCGCCTTGGTTGACGTCGAAGCTCACGTCGTTGAGCGCCATCAACACGGGCTGGCTGGAGCGCTTCTCTTTGGAGAGCAGCCGCTTGCCGGTCGCCGTGATCGCGTCGCGGATTCCGGAGCGGCCTTCGCCCAGCCGGTAGGCCTTCGAAACGTTCTCAAATGCAATGACTTTTTTCATCTGTGCGATGTCGTCCTGTCAGTCGGACGGACCTTCGCCGTGGCGGCGCGGACCGTCGAGGGGTTTCGGTGCAGTGAGCTCGAGGGAGGGGGGGACGCCCCGCACGTGGGGGCGGCCCAGGTTCGCTAGATGATGTCGGCGAATTCCGACTCGGATTTCTTGAAGAAACGGTATCCGCTGATGAGCAGCGCGACCGAAACCAGCGCCGCCGACAGCAACGGGGCTGCATCCGGCGTGCCGCCGCGCAGCACCGCTTCGCGGTAGGACTCGATCAGCCCCGCCATCGGGTTGAGCTGATAGAACGGCTTGACCTTGTCTGGAACCACGCTCATCGGGTAGATGATCGGGCTCGCGTACATCCACAACTGGATGGTCAAAGGCACCACGAAGCGCAGGTCGCGGAAGCGCACCACCAACGCCGAAACCCAGAACACGATGCCCAGGATCAACACCGTCTGCAAAAGCAGCAGAGGCGCGACCCAGAGCAGGTTGACGGTCACGGGGATGTCGTAGAAAAGGAACAGCCCCGCGAACACGACCGTTGCGAAGAGAAAATCCACGAAGGCGACGATTACGCTCGCCAGCGGCAGGATCTCCCGTGGAAAGTAGATCTTCGAGATCAGCTGCATGTTGTTGGTCATCGACGGCACCGAGAAGGAAATCGCGGTGGCGAAGAAGGTCCAAGGCAACAGCGCCGTGTACGAGAAGATCGGATACGGCACGCCATCGCTCGGCATCGGCGCGAAGTAGCTGAACACTACCGTCAACGCGAGCATCAGGCAAAGCGGTTGCAGGATGGCCCACGCGGCGCCCAAGACCGACTGCTTGTAGCGGATACGGATCTCGCGATCCGTCCACATCAGCAGCAGCTCGCGGAAGCGGTAAAGCTCCCGCAGGCCGTCGAAGACGCCGTCGTTTTCCGGCAGAGCTTCGAGCGTCTCTTGGCGCGCCGCGGCGGCGCTTGGGAATTCTACAGTGGACATGGGCGATTCGGTTTGCGAAGCCAACGGTCTCTCTTAGCGCTGCGTCTGCATCGCAGGATCTGACGGCGGACGGAACACCCAGGTCATGTGCTCGATGCCGACGCGCAAGGCGCGCGAGAACGTCTTGGTATCGCTCATCAGCATCTTGATGTAGGTCCATGCCGGTCCGGGACGGAAAGCCCACTCGCGGAAGGCGCGGCGCTGCCAGTAGAGCAGGTCTTCGGCGGAGAGGTTCTCGTACTCGAGCACCGTCCCCTTATCCATATCGACCTCTTCCCAGCGCGTCCCCTTACGGAACCAGTTGTTCTTGACGACTTCGAAGAAGAACGGCGTGCCCGGATAGGGCGCGGCCACGTGGAAGATCGCCAGATCGACGGGCAGGCCCTTGGCGTAAGCGATGGTCTCTTTGATCGAGTCGACGGTCTCGCCGGGCAGGCCGATGATGAAGTAGCCCCAGTTCTTGATGCCGGCTTGCTTGGACCACTGCAGCGCGCGCTTGGCCTTGTCGGTCTGCGCGCCCTTGCGGGCTTTTTTGAGCACCGCCTCGTTGCCGCTTTCCAGGCCCCACGAGATCATCCAGCAGCCGGCCTTGCCCATCATCTTGAGCATCTCTTCATCGACGTAGTCGACGCGGCTGTTGCAGGTCCACTTGATCTTCAGACCTTCGTCGATGATGCGCTGGCACAGGTCCATCACCTGCTCGCGGTTCACCGTGAACAGGTCCGCATACATGTGGATGTTGTGGATGCCCAGGCTCCCGAGCAGGCGCAGCTCCTGCATGATGCGGGCCGGCGAGAGCAGGCGCACCGAGTACTGATAGGTGACGTGCTTGATGCAGTAGGTGCAACCGGCGGGGCAACCGCGGCTGGTGACCAGGAAGGTGAACGGTCCCTTCATCAGCGGCATCGTGTACTTCTTGAGCGGCAGCAACTCGTACATCGGCACCGGCAGGTCGTCGAGGTTCGGCGTGAACGGACGCGTGTCGTTCATCTTGATCTTGCCGTTCTCGCGCCACACCAGGCCTTTGACGATGCCCAGTGGATTCTCACCCTCGTCGGGCGACTTGCGGCGGTTCGGGTCGGTGGTGTCGAGCAGGTTGGTCACCCACTCTGGCCGCTCGGACTCGCGTCCCTCGACCACGTCGATCAGCTCGCGGAAGGTGACCTCCGGCTCGCCGCGCAGCACGTAGTCGAGCGCCGGGAACGATTGCATCGTCTCGGTCGGCATCGGCGTCACGTGCGTGCCAAAGGCGATCGTCTTGGCGCCCAGCGCCTTGGCCAACATCACGCCATACATGTCGTTGGTCAACGTTGGCGCGGTCACCTGCGTGAGGTACCACTTGGGCGAGTGTTGGCGCAGCCGCTCCTCGAACGTCTTCCAATCCATCTTCTCGGCCACGCAGTCGATGATCGCCACCGAGTATTGCGGCTGCAGCATGGCGCCGAGTTGCGCCAGCGAGCACTGCGGCCAAATCATCTCTTCGCGGCTGCGGCGGCCCACACGGTGCTGGGTGCGAATCCAAACGGCGCCGTCCGGCGTCGGAGGATTCACCAGCAGAACGTCCACGGCGCTCGCGGAACGCTCGGCGGAAAGACCGCGCACGGCCGCGCCGGCGTCCGGGAAGTCTGCTTGCCGGAATTTCGGCGGACGCGTCCCGAGATTGTGCCGCAACTCGTCTGGAATTTGGGGGCTACTCATAATTCAATTGCTCCTTGTGTGTTGCGGGTCCGTTTAGGCCGAGGCTCCGACGACCACGTGGTCGTGCGTTTCCTTGGCCACCTTGAGCGGCTTGCTCGCCAGGTCCTTCTCGAGGTCGGTCTGGCGCACGGCCAGCTTCTCGAGGGTGCGCGCCAGGATCCAGCAGGTCAGCAGCTGGAAGCCGACGATGGTGAAGGCCGCTCCGCCGAGGAACCACAGCCACGAACGCGCCATGTCCCAACCGGCGCCGCCCACGAGCAGAGGCGTCGCGCCCAGGCCGGCGCCGACGACGATGCCCGCCAGACCCATCCAGCCAAAACGCGCCTCGAAGAACTGCTCGAGCTTGGAGTCGCCGAACAAGCCGCGCGACATCGGATGCCCGTGGAACAACGACACGAGGAAGTTGAAGGTGACGCCGAGCGAATAGATGCTCACGCCGCAGACCGCCAACACAAGCGCGGCAAACAGGGTGAAAGTCGCCAGCGGATCGAGAGTGGTGACGCCTTGGCTACGCGCGATGACCAGACCCATGCCGATCGCCGCTGCAATACCGGCAAAGCCGA
>JAWKHJ010000065.1:0-3697 GCA_041394905.1 Bryobacterales bacterium
GGATCGACACCCTGACATTCGTGCAGCAACGCGCCGACCAGACTTGGGTGGATCTCGACGACCTGACGCTCGGCGAGAGCGTTCCCGTCCGTTCGATGCGCTGAGACGCGTCACCACGACACGCAAGCTGGACCGGCTGACACGCCCGTCGACGGTCGTTACTTGGTAACAGGCTAATTCTAAATGACTTAGCGCCCTTGACTGCTTTGGCGCCGAGCGTGCTCCCTGTGACCACGTTCGAGTGAGTCACAACACCTCATATCAACTCATCTCCCGCCGGCCGCGAATTGGATTCGGGTTCGCAAGGCTGGAGTCGCGCCTTCTTCGGCATCTTCCCGCGCTTGCATGTGGCAGCGTAGCGAAGGGGCGGTGCGGCCGGCGGGAGCTTTTTTCGAACGACGGTTTTCCTACCCCTGCGGATTGGGGTCCTTGCACGGGCGGCGGGTTCTTCGACGCTTTTTCAGACGCGGACGGAGTCGAAGAGCCGAAGCGGGCGCTTGCGTCCGTCCGGTGTAAGCATCTCCACCGTCGAGCGGACCTCCGCTCGTCCGGACGCGGCGTTCGTCCCCGACCTGAGAGATCGGGCCCCTACCGGGTCGAACGCCGTCTCCGGCAGGACTGGCCCTGACCGGACGGCGCGCGGCGGCTGGATTTGGCCGCCCGTGCGAGAATCGGGTCAGGAGCATCCCATGCAAATCCTGCGACGACCGGCCTGGCCGGTCGTCTTTCTTTTTGGGGCGGCTATTGTGAGCGCGGCGGGTCCGCCGGAAGCCCTGTTGGACGCCATGGCGCGCTGGAAGCGATTGCGCGCGCCCTTGAACGTGGAGGGGCTCGCTGCTTTCGAGCGCTCGTTCGTAGCCGAGACCGCGCGCTGGACGGCGCGCTGGCCGGCCGACGAGCTGGCTTGGCGGGAACGCCTACGCGCCCTCGAGATGTTCGGCACGGATCCGCGGGCGGCTGAGGCGGCGCTCGAAGGAGCGGGGAAGGCGAGGGGGGCGACGCCGGGGCTGCGGTTTCCCGAGAGCACGCTATGGTTGATGGCGCGCGTGGCGGCGAAGCAGGCCGTGCGGTTGGACGCCCTCGAAGGTTGGCTAGGTGAGGCTCTGGCGGAAGTCGAGCGCGAGCTGCCCTCGGGGGCGCATCCTCTCCTCGAGTCCTACCGCCGGGAGAGGCGCTCGCAGGCAAGCTGGAGGGCGGCGGAGATCCGCGCAGAGGCGGCCTACGGGGCTAAGGATGCGGCGGGGCTGCTGGCGCAGTGGACGGTGTTGGCGGCTGAGAGCGCCGTCCCTGTCCTGGACCCGGCGGACCGAGTCGCGGCGGCGGAGCGCGCCCGGCGGCGCATGAAAGTTTTGCTGTGGAGGGCTCGGCTGGCCCGGCTCGAGGGCGATCCGGCCGAAGCCAAACGCCGCTACGCCCAAGCACTGGCTGCCCGACCCACGATGCCGGGGCGCCCCGAGCCGCCGGCCAACGCGGAACTGATCAAGGAGGCCGGCCTCGAACCTGGGCCGGGCGCGCCGCTTCCGCCTGTCGAACATGCCGGACCGCACTGGCTTGGGGCGGCTTGCCCGACCGAAGAGAAGAACGGGCCTTGGATTGCGGTGATCTGGGACCGCGACGATCCGCGGCAAGCTCGTGCGCTCGAGCGGCTCTCGCGCCGCGCAGTGCGGGTCTATTCCTGGACCGGGCTGCCCGCGGAGAAGATTCGCGCAGTCAACCCACTCTACGTGGCGCCGCAGATTTGGGTGGCGGACGCGCAGGGCGTCATTCGCTTGGTGGGCCGCTTCCAGCCTGGCGGCGACGGTTGGGAGGATGCGGTGGTGGGAGCGGCCCTGCGGCTCGCTAGCCGATGATGTTCCGCATCTGCCACAAGTGCCGCCGCTCGTGCGCCAGCAGGACCGCGTAGATCTCGCCCAACCGCAGCTTGAACTGAGGAACGGTGGGCAGCGGCATCGTCACCCGTGACCAATCCAGGTCACTCGACTTCTCCATCAATGCGCCGAGCTCATCTCGAATTTCGCGAAACTCGCGCATCGTTTGGTCTTTGCTCACACCTGGCCGAGGCAAGAAGGCCTGAGGGGCCTTAACCTTCATCTTGGACGGGGGCTCCAGCGCCCACAGGAACATCCGCGCAAACCAACCGCGCTTCACCGGTCCCTCGCCGGTGAGGCCGGCCTCGCGAGCCTGCTCCACGGCGGCCGGCATTTTCCGCAGGTAGACCTTGTTGGTTTGGTTCAAATGGTCGATGCATTCGCCCACACTCCAGCGGCCTTCGCTCGGCCGCTGCTGGAACGCCTCCTCGTCGAGCTTGGCGGCGAGCATTTCGACCTCGCCGCGCAAGCGTTCCAACTCCTCATGCGCCTCGCGTGCTTCTCCGCTGACTGCAGTCATAATCGCCATAGTTCCTCCACCTACGTTCGCTTGCGTAGAATCGGCGCGCAACGCGACACTGAGCCGCATATGGCGCGCGAATGGTCGGTTGACCCAAAGGATACTCCCGCCGTGCGGGGCGTGTTGCATGAGCCGCAGAAGCCGAACGGCGACGGGATCGTGTTGACCCACGGAGCGGGCTCGAACCGGGATGCGGCGTTGCTGGTCGCGCTGGCGGACGCCTTTGCGGCGCGCGGGCTGGCCGCCTTGCGTTGCGATTTGCCCTACCGCCAGAAGCGCCCTAGCGGACCGCCGTCTCCCTCGGGCGCGGCCCGTGACCGCGAAGGCTTGGCGAGCGCCGCCGCTTCGCTCGGCAAAATGGCCAAGCGGATCTTTTTATCCGGCTCTTCCTATGGCGGGCGGCAGGCGACAATGCTGGCCGCGGAGCGGCCCGAAGTCGCGGCCGCGCTGTTGCTGCTCTCCTACCCGCTGCATCCGCCCGGAAAGCCGGAGAGGCTCAGAACGGAGCATTTTCCCGAGCTTCGCGCGCCGGCGATGTTCGTCCACGGCTCGAAAGACACGTTCGGCACGCTCGACGAGATGCGAGCGGCGTTGCCGCTTATCCCGGCAAGGCATGAGCTTCTCCCCGTCGAGGGCGGGACTCACGGTCTTTCAAAGAAGGCGGACGCGGGAGCAATCGCGGACGCGTTCCTGCGCTTCGCGGGCAGGCAATAGGCTTCAATCGGTCGATTCGGCTGGCGCGTCGAAGACCTCGATCTGCAGCGGCTTCGACTTGCCACCGATAAATTCTCCGATGTCGTAGGAACAAGCGGTGAGCACGAGCCAGATGTCCTTCTCGGCGCGAAATTCGAGGAAGTCTCCGGCCTTGGTGAGCGTCGGCGCCGTCTCGATCGTCTTGCGATCCGGGGCAATCGTCGAGTTCTGGAAGATGTTGACTGGCCCCGGCGCCCAACGGTAGCCTTCGATGCCCGCTTCGGAGACGGCATCGAGAAAATTCTGATTGCAGGTGGGATGGTCGTCGAAGCCCTGCCGCTTGTACGTGCTGTAGTCGCAGGTGGCGTAGAGCATGTCGTGCACACCGGGCGAATGGTCGCTGAGGAACGTCAGAATCGGCTCGCGCTCGAGCGTAACGAACTGCTCGCCGGGCACTGGGAACAGTTTGCGATTGCCGGTGCGGCTGCGGAAGGTATCGAGGTACATGGTCGGCTCGTCGCGAACGATGGCGAACATGTCTCCGACCTGCTGACCTTCGACGTCGGTGATCTTGATGAGTTGTCCCGCGTTGACCTTGACCGCTCTGCCGTCATAG
>JAWKHJ010000066.1:0-3580 GCA_041394905.1 Bryobacterales bacterium
GGATCGACTCTTCTAGCCTCGCTGGGCAATTCACGTTGGGGCAGCGCCGGATCGCCTCGCCTTCTTCCCGTACCAGCTCGGTTTTGCATACAGGGCAGTTCTTCGGCATCTGGAACGGGCGGCGGTCTGACGCCTGTTTCACGACGCGGATCACTTTGGGGATGACGTCGCCCGAGCGCTCGATGACCACGTGATCGCCGATCTCCAAGCCCAGGCGTTCGACTTCGTCTTCGTTGTGCAGCGTCGCGCGGGAGACGGTCACGCCGCCCACACTGACCGGCCGCAGGATCGCGCGCGGAGTGATTGCGCCAGTGCGTCCAACTTGTACGTCGATGTCATCCACCACCGTTTCCGCTTGCTGCGCGCGCAGCTTGAAGGCCACCGCCCAACGCGGCGCCTTGGAGGTGTAGCCAAGCCGCCGCTGCAGCTCGAGGGAATCGACCTTCAAGACCACGCCGTCGATCTCGTAGGGCAACGACTCGCGCTTGGCGAGCTGCTTGTCGCAAAACTCGACGGCTTCGTCGATGCCGTGTAGCAGCCCCCGGTGCGGGTTGACCTTGAAGCCCAAAGCGGCCAACGCTTCGAGCACCTGCCAGTGGCGCGGCAGCGGGGTGGCGCCGTCCACCAGCAGGCTGTAGGCGAAGAACTCGAGCCGGCGTGACGCGGTGACGGACGCGTCCAACATTCGCAGCGAGCCCGCTGCGGCGTTGCGCGGATTGGCGAACGTCTTGCCGTCGGTTCGCAACTGTGTCGCGTTCAGTCGCTGGAACGCGTCGATCGGCATCACCACTTCGCCCCGGACTTCAAAGGTCGACGGCAAGTCTAACTTGCGTAAAGCTTTCTCGTTGATGACGAGGGGCAGGGAACGGATGGTCTGGGCGTTCTCCGTGACGATCTCGCCCGTCTCGCCGTCTCCTCGCGTCAGGGCCAAGACCATCGAGCGGTCCTCAAAACGCACTGCGAGCGAAAGCCCGTCGAGCTTCAGCTCGCCCACGTAAGCGATCGTATCCGCATCGATCAAGCCGCGGGCCCGGCGGTCGAAATCGCGCAGCTCGTCTTCGCCGAATGCGTTGTCGAGGCTGAGCATCGCGCTCGAGTGGGCCTCCTTGGAGAAGCCCGCGCGCGGCGTTCCGCCGACGCGTTTGGTGGGCGAGTCGGGCGTGACCAGATCCGGATGCGCCTCTTCGAGCTTCTGCAGGCGCTGCATCCGCTCGTCAAACTCGGCGTCGCTGATCTCCGGCTGGTCGAGGACGTAGTAGAGATGCTCGTGTCGGCGGATATCCTCGCGGAGCTTGGCGATCTCCTGCTCGGGAGCGTCCTTGGAACCAGAAGCGGCCATCTTCGTTCTACTATAGGATTCTTTGCGCCTTTCCTCGATGGGCTATCGCAAGGCAGCCATTCTGTACAACCCAGCCGCGGGCGGCGGGTTCCAGAACGCGGGCCGGCGGGTGGAGCAGGCCGCTGAGGCATTGCGCGGCCACGTCCCCGAAGTCATCCTCACCCCGACCGCCCCAGGGCGCCATGCCGACGTGCTGGCGCGCGAGGCCGTGGAGGCCGGTTGCGACCTGATTGCCCCCTGCGGCGGGGACGGCACCATCAACGAAGCTTTGCAGGGCGTCGTGGGTTCCGGCGCGACTTTGCTGCCTCTGCCGGGCGGTACTGCCAATGTGCTCGCCTGGGAGGCCGGTTTCGCCATCGACCCGGTGAAAGTGGCTCACTCGCTGCCGAGTCTGGTCGAGCGGAACGTCGAAGTGGGCGTGGCCGAGCTCCCAAACCAGGGCGTGCGCCGCTACTTCTTATTAATGTGTGGCGCCGGTGTGGACGCCAACGCGGTGTACCGGCTGAATGTCGGGCTCAAGCGGCGCGCCGGCATCTTCGCCTACTTCTGGAGCGGCTCGCAGCAGTTGTTCAAGAAGTTCGATCGACTGGAAGTGGAAGTGGACGGCGAGCGGCTCGACAGCACGCTCGCGGTTGTCTCGAAGAGCCGGCTCTATGGCGGAAAGCTCGTCCTCACACCGCACGCACACCTGCTCGAGGATCGCTTCGACCTGGTGACGTTTCCGTCGTCTTCGCCCCTGGTCTACACCGGCTACCTGGCCGGCGTGCTGGTTCGTCAACTGGACCGTTTCACCGGGGTGGGGCGTCGCCGCGCGACCTCCGTCGTCTTTCGCGAAACGAAGGCATCGAAGGACGTCTACGTCCAAGTGGACGGCGAGCTGATCGGACGCCTGCCGGCGCACATCCACATGGGCCCGGAGACGGTGCGCTTGCTCCTTCCCGAGGCCTACGTCGCCGGCTATCCGTCGACAAACAACTGAAGTGGATAACCTCACGCATTCGCTCGTCGGGCTTCTGATGCGCCGAGTTGGCATTGGCCAAGACGCGGTGCGCCCTACTTTGCTCTGCATGCTCGCGGCCAATGCGCCAGACGCAGATGTGGTGATGGGGCTTTCGGCGCCGGAGTACTTGGTCTGGCATCGCAACATCACGCACGCTGTCGTGATGATCCCCGTGGTGGCCTTGGCGGCCGCGGCCATCGTGTGGGGGATCGACCGGATTCGGGGGCCGAGGAAGCCATGGAGTTGGCGGGCGGCGTGGCTGGCGGCGCTGCTGCCGGCTGCGTCGCACCCTTTGCTCGACGCGATGAACTCTTACGCGCTGCGTCCGTGGCTGCCTTTTTCGGGCCGGTGGTTCAGCTTCGACACGTTATTCGTCATCGACTGGTTGGTCTGGCTGGCGCTTCTCTTGGCGGTGCTGTGGCCCGCGTTGGCGAATCTCGTGGCAGGCGAGATCGGCGCCCCCGCCGAGCGCGGTCGACGTGCGGCTTGGGCGGGCTTGCTGGCGCTGTCTCTTTACGTGGGATTCAAGGGCTACGGGCACGCGCAAGTCGTGCACGCTCTCCAGGCGCGGCTCTGGGAGGGCCTACCGGCTACGCGTGTCGCGGCGTTTCCCGCCATTTTCAACCCCCTCGGCTGGACGGGGTATGTCGAGACGGATGCGTTGAAGATGACGCTGCCCGTGCGAGTCGACCGGCTCACGCAAATCGAGCGCACGCCCGTTCGGAAGTTCTATCCGCCGCCGGACGCGGCTGCGGTGGATGCGGCGTGGGCGACGGAGATCGGCCGCGCCTATAAGCAGTTTTCGCTTTATCCTCTAGCGTTGGTCGAACCGCTGCCCGAAGGAACGCGGGTAACCCTGACCGACGCGCGCTTCTCACGTGCAGCTCGAGAGGGATTCGCCGTCGTGGTCGAACTAGACGGACAGGGACGTGTGACCAAACAGAGCTTCAATTTCTAGACACGAACGAGCTAGCGCCTGCCGTTGAACAGAAACTCGGTGAAAAGGTTGCCCACAAAGCGGCCTGCAAAACCGAGGCCGACCCGGTAGGTGGCCTGGCCTGCCGTGCTTTCGCTGTCGACTCGCCAGGTATTCGACAAGAAGTTGCTGCCGACGTTGGCCGTATAGCGCGCATACGCTGGCTTGAGGTCGCCGTTTCGATCGTAGGCCATGAAGGTCATTTTGCCCGCGTGGCCTACGCGCTTCCAGAAATTGCGGCTTTGTGAAGGCGTGTAGCGCGGAT
>JAWKHJ010000067.1:0-3443 GCA_041394905.1 Bryobacterales bacterium
ACTAAATGAAGGCGATCGAGCCGTCTTCGCGGAAGCCCGTCGAGCGCTTCCAGCGGATGGGTGGATACTCCGCAAAGATCTCTTCGTTCAGCTCGACACCCCAGCCCGGTTTGTTCGGGATGGGAACGTAACCGTCTTTTACCATGATGGGCTCTTTCAAGACGTCCTTGTACGCGCCGTCGACAGGAGCGTGATATTCGAGGATCAGGAAATTCGGAGTGGATGCGGCGAAGTGCACGTTGACGGCAGTCGCGAGCGGGCTCATCGGGTTGTGCGGAGCCACGACCATGTACTGCGCCTCGGCCATGGCAGCGATCTTCTTCATTTCCATGATGCCGCCACAGACGCAAATATCGGGCTGCACTACGTCCAGGGCCTGTAGCTGGATCAGGTCTCGAAATTCAAACTTCGTATAGTTGCACTCGCCCGACGCCAGTGGAATGTTCACGTGGTCGGCGAGCTTCTTCATGGCATCCGGGTTTTCGGGGCGGATCGGCTCCTCCAGCCAGAACGGGTAGAACGGCTCGATCTCCTTCGCAACGCGGATGGCGCGCTGCACTTCGCGGAACCGCGCGTGGATGTCGACCGCGATGTCCACGTCCGGGCCGACGGCGTCGCGCACGGCGCCAACGCGCTCGCCGGCTATGCGCGTCACCCGGTTGTACGGCATCTGGTTGTCGCCCGGGTTATGCGGAGACATCTTCACCGCCGTGTAGCCGTGACGTGCGATCAGCGCCTTGGCGTTCTCGGCCGCCTCCTGCGGGCTCGCGCCGCCGATCGACTGGTACACCCGCACCTTCTCGCGGACGCGTCCGCCGAGCAGCGCCCACACCGGCAGCCCCGCCGCCTTGCCCGCGACGTCCCATAGCGCATGCTCAATGCCGCTGATCGCGGAATTGACCACGGAGCCGCCGGGGAAGCGCGTCGTGTTGTACATCAAGTCCCACAGGTACTGGATGTTGCGCGGATCCTGGCCGATCAGCCACTCCTTGTAGTCTTCGATGACCTTGACAGTTGCTTCGTCCGGCCCACAGGAGTACGCCTCGCCAATGCCCTCGATGCCCTGGTCGGTGACGACTTTGACGTAGACCCAGGTTCGGCCTCGTGGGATGTTGCCGGTGTTGTCGCTGGGATTGCGGCGAGAAGTGCCTACGAGATACGTCTTGATATCGACAATTTTCAAGGCGGGCTTGTCCCCCATCGGGGCGGGAGCTTGGGGCATTGGCATGGCGGAAGCGGCCGCTGCGGCGGCCAACGGGGAGCGGGACAAAAAGTCACGGCGTCTCATGGCGGCGACATTGTAACTCTTATCACCCTGCGTGCGATAGAATCGTGCCTGGAACGGTGTCGACGGAGCTCTGGCAGCGAGCTCGCGAGGTGTTCGCGGAAGTGGCCGAACTACCCGCGGAGCGTCGGGTTGACGCGTTGCGGGAACGTAGCGCAGGCGACGCCGACGTACGCGCGGCGGCTGCCGAATTACTCGAAAAATACGAAAAACAGGCTGCCGGCCCCACGCTGCTCTCCTCTGGCGAGGTCATCGACAAGCGCTTTCGCGTTCGCCGTCTGGTAGGGCGCGGCGGCATGGGCGAGGTCTACCTCTGCGACGACATCGCGCTCGGAGAGCAGGTTGCCCTGAAGGCTCTGCGCGCCGATACGGGCGCCGGCGCGGACGCGGCCGCGCGGTTCCGCCGCGAGATCCAACTCGCCCGCCGCGTGACGCATCCCAACGTTTGCCGGGTTTTCGAGCTCGGACGCCACACCGGGTCCAAGGGCCCGATCGACTACTACACGATGGAGTACGTCGACGGCGAAACCTTGGCCGATTTGCTGGCGCGCAGAGGAGCCCTCGACGTAGAGGAGGCGCGCCCGCTGATCGAGCAAGTTGCGGCGGGCTTGGGCGCGCTGCATGACCGCGAGATCGTCCACCGCGACCTCAAGCCAGGCAACATTCTCATCGAACGGCGCGGCGCCGACGGCATGCGCGTGGTGCTGACGGATTTTGGCATTGCGGGATCGACCGGTCGGCGAGCCGAGCTCGACTCGTTCGCCACCGGGGGCGGACAGATTCTGGGAACGCCGGAGTACATGGCGCCGGAGCAGTTGAGCGGTCTCGCCGCCGGTCCGGCGACGGACTTGTTTGCGCTGGGCGCGGTGCTCTACGAGACGCTCACCGGCCAACGTCCCTTCCCTGACCCGAATCAGCGCATTCGCACGCCGATTGGGCCGCGGACCTTCAATCCCGAGATTCCGCTCTCATGGGAGCTGATCATTCTGGACTGCCTGCAGCCGGACATGACTAGGAGGCCGCAGTCGGTGGGCGAGCTACTGGAAGCGCTCGGCGGCATGGCGCAGCCGCGGCTCCCTGACCCTTCCACTGCTCAGACGGTAGCGGTTCCGCGGCCCGCGCCTCCGCACTCGGCCTCGCCGTGGAAGCGTTGGGGCGTCGTTGCTGCGCTGGTGGCCTTGGTTGCGCTTGCTGCGTTGACAATGCTGGGCTGGCGTGACGGCGGCGCGCCGCTGCCCGCCTTTGCCGAGGGACGGCGAGTGGCAGTGCTTCCCTTCCTCACCGCCTCGAACGACCCGGCGTTGCAGGCGCTCGCCGACGGCTTGATGGAATCGATCACCAGCAGGCTTTCTCAGTACGAATCGCGCAACGCAGAGTTGCTCGTGGTGCCGGCCAGCGAGGTGCGCAAAGTGGGCGTGCTCCATGCAGCCAACGCACGCGGCGCCCTTGGCGCGAACTATGCGCTCGAGGGCCGCTTGACCGAACAGGGCGAGCGGATTCGGTTGATCCTGACCCTCATCGACACAGAACGCATGGTGCAGGCGGATACCGCCGTCATCAATGGCGCGCGCGCGCGTGCGTTGGACCTCGAGGATGAGGCGGTGACGCGCGTGGCCACGTTGCTCAACCTGCATGCCTTGCCGGAGCAGGTCGAGAGCATTGCCTCGGTTGCGCCCGGCGCACAGGAATTCTACTTGCAGGGAACGGGCTACCTGCAGCGCAGCGATGAAGTGGATAGCGTGCAGAACGCAATCCAACTATTCGAGAAATCGATCTCGCTCGACGAAAACTACGCGATGGCCTACGCGGGGCTCTCGAAGGCTTATCTGGACATGCGCGCCCGCACGTTGGAGCCCGAGTGGGTGCTCAAGGCGGACAAAGCGTCGCTACGGGCGGTCGAGCTGCGGCCGGATCTGCTCGAGACGCAAACAGCGCGTGGCGCCGCGCTCGTGGCGCAGGGGCGCTTCGACGAGGCCATCGAGGTGTTCAATACGGCGCTCGAACGCAATCCCCGCTCTGAAGAGGCCTACGCGGGCCTCGGCCAAGCCTACGAGCAAATGGCTTCTCGAGCGACCGATTCCGCAGAGAAGCAGACAATGCAGGACCAAGCGGAGGCTGCCTTCCGCAAGGCGGTCTCGCTCCGTCCGAACGACTGGGT
>JAWKHJ010000068.1:0-3388 GCA_041394905.1 Bryobacterales bacterium
AGGATGGCTCGGCCGGTCGCCCATGAACCCGAAGTCGTTCGGGGTGTTGACGATCCCTTTGCCGAAGTAGAAGCTCCAGATGCGATTCACCATCACGCGGGCAGTGAGCGGATGGTTCGGGTCGGCGAACCAGTTGGCCAGGATCAGCCGCGGGTTCTCCGCGTCGGCGGGCGTGGTCGGCGCGCCCTCCGGCAGCAGCACGCCCAGCGGACGCATGTCCACGCGCTCGCCTTTGTTCTCGTATTGGCCGCGCGCCAGGATGTGGATCTCCGAGCGATTCTCGTAGTCGTCGGTGACCGTCGTGATGTTGTCCGGCGGCGGTGGCAGCTCGCTTTCGAGCTTGGCGTACTCCTGCTCCATCTGCTCGAGCTCGTCGCCTTCTAGCAGCTGCATCTTGCCGCGCATGTTCTTGAGCTTGCCGCGCAGCTCCTTGGTCTTGTCGCGCCACTCGGCCGGCGTCATCGCGCCGCCCAGCGGGACGTCGCGCTCTTCGGCTGCCGCCAGGAAGGCTTGGAGCTGGTAGTAGTCGCGGTGCTTGATCGGGTCGAACTTGTGGTCGTGGCAGCGCGCGCAGCCCACCGTCAGGCCCAGGAACGCCGCTCCGACAATGTCGGTGCGCTCAGTAAGTACTTCGTTGCGCGAGCTGGCCACTTCCTGGTTGCCCGCGTTGCGCCGCACTGCGCCCAGGCGGTGGAATCCGGCCGCGATCAGGAGCTCTTGATTGCGCTTGCTCGTTTCTTCGCCCTC
The DNA here is from genome assembly GCA_041394905.1 of Bryobacterales bacterium. Lineage (GTDB taxonomy): Bacteria > Acidobacteriota > Terriglobia > Bryobacterales > UBA6623 > RI-231. Next base: position 748 of record JAWKHJ010000068.1, read on the forward strand.
CACCATTTCGTCGCCGGCGAGCTGCTCGCGCAGGAAAGCGTCGTAGGGCTTGTCCTCGTTGAACGACTGGATGACGTAGTCGCGGTAGCGCCACAGACCAGGCAGGTAGCGATCGTACTCGAATCCTTCGGTCTCGGCGAAGCGCACTACGTCGAGCCACTGTTGTCCGAAGCGCTCGCCGAAGTGCGGGCTGGCGAGCAGTCCGTCTACGACCTTCTCCCAAGCGTCGGGCGAACGGTCCGCCTCAAAGTCCGCGATTTCAGACGGCGAGGGCGGCAGGCCCGTCACGGCGAAGTACGCTCGCCGAATGAGAGTCGCGCGGTCGGCCTCGGGCGCCGGCCGCAAGCCTGCCTCAGCGAGCTTGGCCATCACGAAGGCGTCGATTGGCGTCGAAGCCCATCTTTGCTGCTCGGCGGGCAACGTCGGAGGTTGGGTCGGCTTGGGCGGTTGGAAGGCCCAGTAGGCGCGCTCGAGCCTGCGGTATTCCGGTCCTGGAGCGGCTGCGAGCGGCGCCGCCGCCAAGCTCGAGCACAACAGGAGGGAAACGATAGAGCGCATGGAATTTCGTGCGAGCGCCGAGCGCGCTCGCGTCAGTGTCGATTGTAACGGCCGCGTCATCGAGCGTCAACGCACTCAAAATGCGCCGCTTGATAGACTCAGGGCGAGTTGCCGAGGCTGTCGCGAACCTGTCGTTTGAGGCTTGCGGCCTTGGCCGCCAGTCTGCTGCTTCTCGCCCCCGCCGCCGCGCACAACGAACGCTCGATTGCCGGGCGGATGTGATCGCGCCGCAGCTCGACTTTCGAGTTCCGCTTCTTCACCGGCTACCACGTCTCGATCCCCGCGGCTCAGATGCTTGGGCCTGCCCGGACAGTCGTTCTGCAGGTGACGGTGACGCCGCTTGACCTCGAAGACGCCGAGCCGGTTCGGATGCAGCGTGCTGAGCGAGCAGGGCCCATCCCAGAGGAACTCCGCCGCCAGCGCGTCGAGGTCAGCGGTTCGTTCGTCGTCGGCGAGGGGCGCTACAGCGTGTTGTGGCAGATGTATGACAGTCTCGGCGCCTATTGTGAGGTGAAGTGGAAGATCGAGGCCAAGCGCCGGCGAGGCGAGCGCGACCTGCGCTTGGCGATTGAACCAGGCGAGGTGGGCGAATCGCGCGTCTACCTTTTCCGTCGGCAGAAGATTCGTCCCAACTCGGAAACCGGCAAGCCGCTCGATCTGCGCATCTTTCTGAACCTCGACCCTTGGCGACATCGCCGCGCCCGGGCCGGGGTGCGTCTATTCGAGTTCGTTCCGCGCTTGGCGGCGTTGCGGGCGCTGGCCCGACACCCGCGAGTGGGCCGGATCTCACTCGTCGCGTATAGCGTGGAGGAGCAGTCGGTCTACCTGCGAAGCGAGCTCAGCGACGAGGTCGATTTCTCCGAGCTCGAGGTAGCGATCGAAAAGCTCTCGCCGGCCTTCGTCTCCATCGACCAACTCGGCAAGCACAAGCCGCGCGATTTCTTCGGCGAGCTGATGGCGACGGACTTCCCCGGCGACGAACCCGCGGACGCTTATGTCTTTCTCGGGCCGGACGCTGAGATCGGACGTAGCCTGCCGGGCGAAGCCAAGCGCAGCATCGCCAAGCCCGCTGCGCCCGTCTTCATGCTTCAAACTCTACGCACACCCTGGCGGGGCGTGATTGGCAACTTCGTCGATCACGTCGACGGCAAGGAATACCGCTTTTCGCAGCCGAAGGACTTGGGCGACGCTATCGACGACATCATGAAACGGATTCCTCCCGAGGCTCGCTGACCGCAGCCTTGGCGATTTCCCGCAACATGCCTGCGAAAACCATCGTGTGCAGCGGGTAGATGCCGTACCAGTAGAGCAGCCCGAACAGGCCACGCGGGTCGAACTCGGCGGTCTGGCGGATGCGCGAACCTGTCGGCAGGGGTTCAACCTCGAACTGTAGCCAAGCCCGCCCCGGCACCTTCATCTCCGCCCGCAAGCGCAGTTTGTAAGGACGCTCGTAGACCTCGACCCGCCAGAAATCCAACGTCTCGCCCGGCCGCGTGTCTTCCGGATCGCGCCGGCCCCGACGCAAGCCCGGACCGCCCGCCAACAGGTCGAGAAAGCCGCGCAGTCTCCACAAGAATGTTCCGAAATACCAACCGTTGCGTCCGCCAATCCGCCGGATTGGAGCGAACGCCTGTTCCGGCGTGACCGGCACTTCGGCCGACCGGGAATCTACAAGGCGGGAGCCAAAGACCACTCCGCCCCAGCTCTGCGGGCCGCCGTAGGAAGAAAGGGCGTCCGACCAGCGTGTTTGCGCGAAGTCGAGATCTTCGTTGACCAAGCTGCGCGCAATCGCTTCTCGCAAGCCGCGCGGCCGCACTTCGAAGGCTTGCAGCGCCGCATCGCTGTTGACCACGGTGTCGTGCTTCAAGCTCTCGACGAGCTTGCGCCCGACCTGCGCATAGACCGGGGTGACCAATCCCAGCCACAACCCGGATAGCCTTGGCGTCAGCAGGGGAACCGGGATCAGCCGCCGCTTGAGTCCGCGCTGGCGAGCGTACTCGAGCATGATGTCCGCGTAGGAGGCTTGGTCCGCGCCGCCGATCTCGAAGACACGACTGCCGGAAAGCGGGATCAGGCGCGCCTC
>JAWKHJ010000069.1:0-3270 GCA_041394905.1 Bryobacterales bacterium
GCCGGTGGGCGGCCAAACCGGGGCCACCAGCGAGCCGATCTTCAGCCCCTTGGCTTCGATCTTCTTGCCCAGTTCGAGCAAGTCGGCGTCGCTGATGTCGATCGAGACGTGCGGATCGCACAAGAACAGGTCGATCCCTTCGAACTTCTGGCCGTCCACTTCCGCCGCGGCGGTGAGGTCAACCATCGTGTCGAGGTCGATCGGCGGCTCGGAGTCCGGGCCTTTTCCGACCACGCCGGGCCATGCGGCGTTGTGCAGCTTGGGGAAGTTATGCGGATGATTCGCAGACATTGCGCAGGATAGGTTAGGCGACCAGGCCAACAAAAGACAACACGAAGCTATTCGCTCAGATACTGCGCGAGCGGCGGATGCAGCAGGGCCTGGATGGCCGGTTCCTGCATGTTCTCGGGCGTGGCTACGGCGACGCCGGTATCGATGCGCGCCTGCACGGGCTGCCCCTTCACTTGCGCGACGGCGGTCTTCACGCCTTCCTCGCCCATCTTGAAGGGGTTCTGCAGCACGAGGCCGTTGAGCACGCCTTCTTCGAGCGCTTGGACGAGCTTGTCCGACGTATCGAAGCCGACAAACTTGACCTTGCCCGCAAGGCCGGCGTCGGTGAGCGCGCGCAACATGCCGAACGTGGTCGACTCGTTGGGCGTAAAGACACCCTGCACCTCGGTGCGGTACCGGTTGAGCAGGTTCTCCGCCATCTGATAGCCGCTCTCCGTAGTGACGCCGCCGTACTGGTTGTCCGACAGGATCTCGATGCCGGGATGTTTTGCGATTTCGTCGAGGAAGCCCTGTTCACGATCCGCGGTGGACTCGACGCCCACCATGGCGCGCATCATGATGATCTTGCCCTTGTCGTCCATCACCTCGGCGAGGCGCTTCGCGCCTGCCACGCCACCGTCGTAGTTATCGGTGGCGACAAAGCTGATGTGGTCGTCGCCCTCGAGACCGGAGTCGACGCAAACGGTGGGAATGCCGGCCATTTTGGCCTCGCGCACCACTTGGCGCAGGCCGGTCTTGTCCAGCGGGGCGAGCACGATGGCGCTGACACCCCGCGCGATCATGTCTTCCATTACGGCGATCTGTTGCTCGCGGTCGTCTTCCTTTTGCGGGCCTTTCCAGATGATCTCGACGTTGCCCAGTTCCTGGGCCGCCTTCTCCGCGCCGGCATGGATCGACTTCCAGTGCTCGTGGGTGGTGCCCATGGGGGATCACGGTAACCGTCAAGGGTCCATCCCCGCCACCGGCTTCGGACCCGCCGCCCCCGCCACATGCAGCGAGAGCGCCAAGGCCGGTCAATAGAAACGTTTTTCGCGTCATTGCTCCGCCGATTGTAGCTTGATTACGCGAGCCTGCCCCCTTAGGACTGTAGCGCCTCGACGTTGCGATAAAGATCGGGACCTGATCTCGCGAGCGCTTCGCGATTCTGATCTCGCGTCCTTCCAGGACGTTCCGCACCGCCAACTCCGCGATTTTTGCCGTTGCGCGTGCGCGGGATGTCATCGACCGCAATTACTTTCGCCGGCACGTGACGCGGCGTCGCCTTCGCTCGAATCTCGCCGCGAATGCACGACCAGCGCCTCGTCCAGCGTGTAGCCCTCGCGCAGACGCACGAATAAAATGACGCGCACGTCGTTGTCCCACTGCTGCCCAACCGCACAAGCTTCGGCGATCTCGGGCAACGCCTCGACCGCGCGATAGATCTCTGCCGTGCCGATGCGCACGCCGCCAGGGTTGAGCACCGCGTCGGAGCGGCCCCATATCACCATGCCGCCGGTCTCGGTGCGCTCGCACCAGTCGCCGTGATGCCAAACGCCGGGGAAGCGCTCGAAGTAGGCGGCGCGGTAGCGCGAGCGGTCCGGGTCGTCCCAGAAACCCAGCGGCATCGATGGAAACGCTGCGGTGCAAACCAACTCGCCTTTCTCGCCCGGCGGCAGCGACCGGCCGTCATCGTCGAACACTTCCACGCGCATACCTAATCCGCGCGTCTGGATCTCGCCGCGCCGTACCGGCGCCAGAAGATTGCCCAAGGCAAAGCACGAGATCAGGTCCGTGCCGCCGGAGATCGACGCGAGTTGCACGTCTCGTTTGACGGCTTTGTAGACATAGTCGAACCCTTCCGGCGCAAGGGGGGAGCCCGTCGAAAGGATCGTGCGCACCGAGGACAGGTCATGCGTGCGGGACGGCTGGAGCTCCGCTTTTTCGCAGGCGGCGAGATACTTCGCCGACGTGCCAAAAACGTCGATGCGCTCAGCCTGCGCCATGTCCCACAACTGCGCAGCCGAAGGGGCGAACGGCGAGCCGTCGTAAAGTACAAGCGTCGCCCCGACCGAGAGGCTCGACGCCAGCCAATTCCACATCATCCAGCCGCAGGTGGTGAAGTAGAAGATCTTCTCGTCCGATTTGAGATCGGTGTGGAGCACCAGCTCCTTGGCGTGCTGCAGCAGCGTTCCGCCGGCGGAATGGACGATGCACTTCGGCTTGCCTGTCGTGCCGGACGAGTAGAGGATGTAGAGCGGATGATCGAACGGCAGCGAGGCGTACTCCGGCTCCGCCGCCGGCGCCAAGAACGCGTCGAACAGAGCCGCCCCGGGAAGGCCGGCAAGGTTCGGGTGTTCATCTAGGTAGGGCGTAACGACCACGTGCTCGATCGAGCGAACCTCGGCAGCAAGGAGCCGCGCCTTCTCGAGCGAGTCGAAGCGCTTGCCGTTGTAGAGATAGCCGTCCGCTGCGACTAGAACTTTCGGCTGGATTTGTCCAAAACGATCCAGCACTCCAGAGGAGCCAAAGTCCGGCGAGCACGAGGAAAACACAGCGCCCACGGAAGCCGCGCCCAACATTGCGACGACCGTCTCGGGCATGTTGGGCATGAAGGCCGCCACGCGGTCTCCCGGACCCACGCCCGACGCGCGCAGCGCAGCCGCAAAGCGTGCGGCTTGGCTTACGAGTTCCCTATACGTCAGCTCACGCTGCCGACCATGCTCGTTCCAGAACACCAGCGCTGGGTGGTCATCCGTGCGGCGCAGCAGATTGCGCGCAAAGTTCAAGCGCGAGCCCGGGAACCACTTCGCCCCCGGCATGCGGTCGCCATCTCGCAAAACCTCGTCAGCCTCGGCATCCCAGATCACGCCGGTGAACCGCGCCACCGCGCCCCAAAACGCGGGACGATCTTCCACCGACCAGCGGTAGAGCGCCGCAAAGTCTTCCCTTCCCGTCTCGGCCAGAAAGCGCGTCAAATTCGTTTTCGCCATGCGCTCGGGC
>JAWKHJ010000070.1:0-2765 GCA_041394905.1 Bryobacterales bacterium
AGAGCGAATCCGACGCTTCGCCTAAGGTCATTCCGGCAAATGTCGTCTTTTGTCGCCGTTTGTCTCCTCTGAGGCCAGAATTTTTTTATTGCTTGATCAGCCCTTCCATCGCCGCCGCATATCGCTCGCCCATCGTGCGCGCCGAGGCGGAATCGAAATGCACCTCGTCGCCCTTGTGGACCGTATCCTCGGCGGAAACATACGCCGTGTGCGGGATCTGATTCGGTAAATCGGCGATTGCCGCGTTCACGATCTCCGAGCCAGGATGCTTATCCACATAGAATGCGCCCATCTGGCCTGCAACGAAGGGCAGGTTCGGGGCGCCGAGCTCTGAGCGAAATCGGGCAATCAGGTCCGCAATTGCCGCCGGATACTCGTCGTGGTAGTCCTTGCTGTCGCTCTCACCCTGGTGCCAGATGATGCCTTTGAGCTCGCCGCCGGTCGTTTCGCGGACTTGCTGGATGCGCTTGATCGCGTCATCCCACGGGTGCGATTGCGTCTGTTCGTGCAGGCCGCCCGGGACCCAGGCGCGGATCGAGCTGCCCCCTACGGCCGTCGGAATGAGGCCGATGCGCACGTCAGGGTTGCGCTCCGCCATGGCGCGGCCGAATGCAAACCCAGGCCCAACGCCGATGATGTCCGGCTTGTCCCAGTGCAGGGGCTCGGTTGCCGGCCCCCAACCGCCGTCGCTTTTGAGGGCGAAAACCCGCGGGTGTGGCGTCGAGTCGATCACCTCCACCACTCCGCGTCCTGCCATGTTCGATTGGCCTGCCAGAACGAACAGCCACAGCGGCATTTCCGCCTTCGGTTCGGGCTCCGGCGGCGCCGCTCCGCAGCCGATCAGCAGAAGGGCGAGAGGGAGAACGAGTTTGCGCACCGCTCCATCCTACACGGTCGCTCGGCCTACACGCTCACTCGTTCGATGTGGGCAAACCCTTCTTCACGTGACGGCGGTTCGAATTGCGCGTCCATCGCGCGCATCACCTCTTCCGGAACACGCCGCTCGCGCTTGGCGTTGTGTCGCAGGCAGACCTCGAGCGGAGTCGCGAACCACAGCGCCTCTGCCCGCGCCCCGTACTTCGCGGCCAAGGTCAAGAATGGCCCGCGATGCATTCTGGTCAGGTTCGTTGCGTCCACATAGGTCGCGGATATGCCGAGTTGGAGGCGCTTGACGACCAGATAGCGCAACGCCTCGAAGACTTCCATGTGGATGGTCTGATTGTCTTCGTCGTCCGAGAGCAGGACGCGCATTCCATCGCTCGAAAGCGGCTGCACGCCATGGTCCGCAAACCAAGTCGATTTACCAGCGCCCGGCAGGCCGATCGCCAGGATCAGCCTTTGCGCCTCAGGCAACGTACTTGCCCGCCGCAAGCAAGCGTCCGGCAATTTCGCGGCGCGCTGCCACCGACGGCGTCGGCAACGCGCGGGTCAGCCGCCGCAGCACGCGGAAGTACTGCTCCAGCTTCGCTCCGTCCACGCACGCGCCGAGCACCGTCGAGGCGTGGCAGGCGATCCTCGCAAGCGCGTCGTGGGTATAGACGCGCGCCATCGCCGTCGCCTGCTCGCCCTTGCTCTTCTTGGCCAGCTTCTCCGCCCGCAGCAGAGCGGACTCGGCGCCGTAGGTCAGCAGCAGGATGTCGGCGATCGCCATGTTGACCTCCTGCTCTTGCTCGAGATCTTTCCCGAAGCGCTGATACGCGAGCCCCGCACTCAACAAAGCGACTTTCTTCGCGCGCTCGACCATTTCGAGCTCGACGCCCAGCGGTCCTTCCAGAGGCTTCGTCTCGATCTCGCCTGTCGAGAGCTGCGGGATGAGTTGCATCACCGCGGGCATGAGCGCCAAGCGGTTCTGCGCGGCGCGCTTGAGCAGCATGCCCACCGTGAGCAGACGGTTGATTTCGTTCGTTCCCTCGAAGATGCGGTTGATGCGCGAATCGCGGTAGGCGCGCTCGACGGCGTAGTCGTGGTGGAAGCCGTAGCCGCCGTGGATCTGTACGCCCTCATCGGCCACGAAGTCGAGCGCCTCGCTGCCCATGACTTTCGCGATTGCGCACTCGATGGCGTACTCTTCGATGCCGGCCAGCACCTTCTTCGAGGCCTCCGGATCGTCCCAGCTCACCGCGGCGAGCTTCTGGTCGATCAGCCCGCCAATGCGATAGGAGACCGATTCGGATACATAGGTCTGAATGGCCATGTCGGCCAGCTTCTGCTGGATGGCCCCGAACTCGGCGATCGCCTTGCTAAAAGCCTTGCGCTCTTTCGAGTAAGCGATGGACTGCGCCAATACTTCCTTCGCGCCGCCCACGCAGGAGGCTCCGAGCTTGAGCCGTCCAAGATTGAGGATGTTGAACGCGATGATGTGGCCGCGTCCGATTTCCCCGAGCACGTTCTCGACTGGGACCTTCACGTCATCGAGATAGAGCGCCGTGGTCGAGCTGCCGTGGATGCCCATCTTGTGCTCTTCCGCTCCGGGGCGAACGCCCTCGAAGTTGCGCTCGACCAGAAAAGCCGTGAACTTTTCGCCATCGACCTTGGCGAACACGGTGTAGATGTCCGCCCAGCCGCCGTTCGAGATCCACATTTTCTGACCCGAAAGGACGAAATGCTTGCCGTCCTCGGTCAGCGTGGCTTTGGTGCGCGCCGCGAGCGCATCGCTGCCCGCCTGCGGTTCGCTCAGGCAATAGGCGGCCATGCGCTCGCCGGTGGCCATCGTCGGCAGGTACTGTTCCTTCTGTGCATCCGTGCCGAAGAAGGCGAGCGGCAGC
>JAWKHJ010000071.1:0-2738 GCA_041394905.1 Bryobacterales bacterium
GAGCGACTCCCCGCAGCGCTGATGGTTATGAGCGCAGTATTCTGCTGTCCGATCCAATCTAGAGGACAGCCTAATTGCGATCTCCGAATCGACTTATTCACGCCACATGGAAAGCGGCTCGCGCTAAATGAGGTTCGCATGGCGCTAAGTTCAGCCAAGCAGCCCACGGCAGTTGAGATGGCTTTGAGCGATTCTCCACTATCGGTTCCTTGTGGCACGTACACGCTGAAACTGCATCCTCCTGGAGGCCTCTGGGCCTACATGGGACTTGAGCAAAAAGTCGACTTATATCGACCGAGCACATACCTGCGATTGGCGTTCACTCAAACAGAGATCGGGGATTCGACTACTCGACGCGCGTCGGAACTCAGGGGTGTCGTACGAGGACCATGGGCAAGCCGCAAGGATCTGTGGGTCAAGGTAGTCCCGTTGCACGAGAACGGAACGCACGCTAACGACTTAGTGATCACGGAGGAGCATGAGTTTCGCTTGCCTGGCGGCTATCCTCCCGGTCTATACGTGGTGATTCTGCTCGACGCCACTCAAGTGTTGTCCCAGAGAATAATCCAATTTGCAGATCGTGGAGAAGTGGTCTTGGTTGAATTTGATGAAGACCGGAGTGAGGGCATTGATAAATAGGAGATCCGGGATAGGAAGCCGTGAAAGAATATCGCAAAGTACTTTGCAGTGAGATAAAATAGAAGGTGTCGGACACACCTGCGGCCCGCGCTCCGCGCTACATCTCCGTTGACCGCAAGCAGCTGCGCCTCGAACCCCTCGACGTCGACCGCTTGATCGACGACAATCACCCCGCGCGCAAGATCTGGCGGGTCGTCGAAAAGCTCGATCTGTCCCGCTTCGAAACACAGGTGCGAGCCGTCGAAGGCGTCGCCGGGCGGCCGTCGCACTCTCCGCAAGTCCTCGTCGCCGTCTGGATCTACGCATTCTCGCGCGGCCTGCATTCGGCGCGCGAGATCGAACGCCAGATGCAGCATGAGCCCGGGCTGCGTTGGCTCACCGGCTTGAATGTGATCAACCATCACTCGCTGTCAGACTTCCGCGTCGGCTACGGCGAGGCCCTGCGCGAGCTGTTCGAGCAAGTGCTGGCGATGCTCACGATGAAAGGGCTGATCACGCTCGAGCGGGTCGCCGTCGACGGGACGAAGCTCCGTGCCGCCGCCGGTAAGAAGAGTTTTGGCAAGCGCACCAAGATCGAGACGCACCTGCAGATGGCCCGCGAGCATCTCGACGAGCTCGAGCGGGCCGAGCGCGACGAGCACACGACGCAGCGTCAACAAGCCGCCCGGCGGCGCGCCGCCCGCGAGCGTGAACAGCGACTCGAAGAAGCGCTCGAAGAGATCAAACGCCTGCGCGCGGCCAAGAAGGACGACAAGAACAAGGACCCGCAAGCCTCGTCTACGGACCCGTCGGCGGCCTTCATGTGGATGCACGACGGCGGCGTGGCGCCGGGATACAACGTGCAGATTACAGCCGATTCGGCGCACGGATTGATTGCCGATATCGAGGTGGTCAACGACCCGCAGGACGGTCAGCAGATCGCGCCGGCGATGGACCGGTTGAAAGCGAGGCAAGGTCAGTATCCGCACCAGGCCCTGGCCGATGGGGCTTACACGAATCTCGCGTCGGTGATGGAAATGCACGAGCGTTCGATCGATTATTACTCGACGTGGACGGGCCGGAATGAGGGCGTGACGGGTTATGCGAAGCAGCAGCACGAAGATTATCGGCGCGAATGTTTCGAGTTTGACGAGGCGGCGAATGAGCTGATCTGCCCCGAGGGACGGCGCCTGCCGTATCGCCAGACGCGCCGCGAAACTGGCAAGGAAACACATGTCTATCAGGCTTCGTCGGAGGATTGCGGGCTGTGTCCGGCGCGGTCGTTGTGTTGCCCGAAGCTGAGTTTGCAAAACGGCGGACGTTCGGTGTCGTTCACGATTCACGATGCTGCGATCGAGGCTTTCGATGAGAAGATGCGGCAGCCGGAAGCGTTGGCGATCTACAAGAAAAGGGCGCCGTTGGCGGAGTTTCCCAACGCCTGGATAAAGACGAAATTGAAGCTGAGGAGGTTCGCTACGCGGGGGCTGACGAAGGTTTCATGCGAGGCGTTGTGGGCGGCGATGACATTCAACCTACAGCGAATGTTCCGGCTAGCGCCGGCGTAGGAAAGCGTAGGAAAGCGGCGTAGAAACGACCTCTCACAATGGGTCCCAGCCGCCCCGGACGAGCCCGCCGCCGCCAATCGCTCGGGAAGTTTGGAGGCGCCAAGGCCGTCTGCGCCTCTCACGGCCGGAAAGCTTCACAGCTTCCTGTCCCAGATCGCCGGTGTTGTCGCCGCTAGCCTGTCCGGCGTCCTCGGAGGCCTTACTGCACGAGAAGTAAATGACCTTCTTAGTGGAGTCGAGCGCCCGGACGGACTTACCGAATTTGGTAACGTCGTGTGGGATGCTACGATCGGAGCAATCTTGGCGATGGTGTCGCCTGTCAACCGCTACATCGGTGTCGATGAAGAGCTAGGAGACGTTTACGAGGACATGGGGGCAGAGTTTACGGCTCTCTTTCTTTCAGAGTTACTATTTTACGACGATGAAAACGAAGAGGAAGTCCCAACCGCTACTGACTCTCGCGTGTGATACATAGTCGGATGCTTAGGCCATACGGTTGTCACCTGTGTGACAAGATATGAGGAAGTTTGTCTGGATGAAGAAGACGGCTGTACG
>JAWKHJ010000072.1:0-2380 GCA_041394905.1 Bryobacterales bacterium
AATGCAGACGGTCACTCATGATTCGGCGCCCAAGGGTAGAAGAGGCTCGGGTCCAAGGGCCTCGAGCGCGCGCTCGACCGACTGAGCCACGAAACCATCCCGATCCGAAGGAAGCGTCTGCAGCACGGGACGCAATACGGTGAGGCCGAGTTCGGCCACGTGATAGGAGACCAGGCTTCGCGACCCTGTCCCGCCCGTCTTCAACAATTCGCGCAACACATCGACGTAGGTGCGAGGCTGGTACCGGTGATACGGCTGCCCGCTCCGTATCTTGGCGGCGTCGTCGACCTCGTCCACGAGATTCAGAATCGGCTCGCGCAGCGGAGGAATCAGTACATGTTCCAACAGTTCCCGGCTACTCGCACGAACGTCCCGGCGCCCGCTGTGCAGTCCGCGGTAGATCGAACGCAGGTCTTCCTTCGGATGGAGCAGTCCCAGCACGCGGAACAGCCGCTCGCGACCCAGGGCGAACTTGTGCAGGAGCAGGGCGTGAATGAGTTCGTAGACCGGCGTGACACGCGCAGGTTCTGCGCGTACGCCATCCTCCAACTGAACACGCCACTCCAGAACGCGGTAGGCGTTGCGCAGCGTTCGTTCCGCCACGGCATCGAGGACGGCACGATCGAGCGCCAGCTCCGGATGGTCCGCATTCATGCTGCCGATCGCGCGCAGCGCCTTGTAGCGCACGACGCCGTCGGGTTCGTCGAGGAGACGCGCTTGCAGAACGTCGAGCGCGATTTGCGATCCGAAATGCACCAAGGTTCGGGGAACGTGCTGCCGCACCTGCGGATTGGACCACGGGTTCTCCATCAGCCTTCGCAGCGCATCCAGGGCGTCCGGTCCAATGGCGACCAGCGTGCGGCGCGCCTCGGCACGGGCTTCGCGCACCGCGAGCATGTCGATGAGTGGCGGAATGAAACTCGCACTCAACACTTCGCGCATGGTTCTCGCTATCTCCCGCTTCACGCTGGGCGAACCCGATCTCGCCAACTCCACCAGAACCGGAGAGAACACCGCCCCGGGCGAACACCGGATGGCGCTGGCCAGCGCGACTCCGGTTTCGTCCTCGTTGTGCAGCTCCGCCATTCGATGGATGGTCTCCAGGGCGGAAGTCGAACCCTGATACGAGACCAATCCCACCAGAGCGGCCGCCCGGACTTCACAAGCGGGATCCTCGACAAAGCGTTCGAACGCGTCGACCGACGGCGCAAACCACGACGTCGCACGAAGAGCCGCCGCCCGCACCGAAGGCTCGGAGCGCTCGTAGAGGCGTTCCAGCAGTGGCAGGACATCGCTTCGCCCAGCCGAGGTGAACAACTCGAGCGTTCGAATGACGACCACCGGCGCGGGGTGATACAGCAAGAGCGCCGGAATCAGGCGCGTGCGATCCTGCTCCGCCAGTAGATCCAGAGCCGCCAGCACTTCCCGGTCGTTCGGACTGTTCAACGCTTCGATCAGCGACTCCAGCGATGCCAGGTCCAACTCTGGAAAATCCATGCGCGGTTGCACGTTGCTTTCCATGAGCGTCTCGCGGAAGAGATTGACGTAGTGGCGCTGCAGCGTTTTCGCCAAATAGAGCCACACCAATCCCAGCGCCATGATGGCAAGGCCGATGACCCAGCGTTCCCCGTGAAGGGCCACCGCGGTAAGAATGACCAGAGATGCCACTGCTTGCCCGCCGCGCTGCCCGGCCACATCGATCACACCTTTGACGCGGGAACGCAAGTCGCCCGGCAAGGGAACGAACAGAACCTCGGTCGCGGTGCGATGCAACGAGTGCCGCAACCCTCCATCGAAGAGCTTCAAGGCGAGCGCCGAGATCAATCCTCCCGTCGCCACCGCAGCGATTCCGCCCAGTACCAAGAGGCCGGGCAACACCGAAAGCACCCGGTTGACCGGTATCGCACGCATCAGTCGCCGCACCAGAAACACCTGCGCGGCCAGCGAGACCAGGTTCAGCACCAAGTACGTACCCGAGAAGAAGCTGCCCAAATCGGCGGCCGGAATCGCCGCCGCCACCCTGCTCTTGAAAAGGTAGTCGACGAAGGTGAGGGTCAGCGTAGACACCAAGACCAGCGCCCCGACGCGCCGGAGAAACGGCCGCCGCCAGGCAAGAGAGAGCGATCGGAACATCGACCGCGATGCCTGCTCCTCTCGCATCATCGGGATCGACATCGGCAACGCCGCACCGCCGCGGCGGCGCTTGCGCGACTCGGCCTCCGCTTCGTTCGGACGGGGAAGAAACGTCAGGCTCGCGCCCGCCGTGATCAGTAGGACCACCACGGATGCCAGGAGGAGCGCTCGCGCGTCGGTGAGATTGGCAAGAATGCGTGCAATGACCGATCCGGCAATAGCGCCGGCTACACTTCCAGCGCCGATG
>JAWKHJ010000073.1:0-2219 GCA_041394905.1 Bryobacterales bacterium
TGGTAAAGGCGAGCGGTTTGAACAGCCGTCCTTCTTGCGCTTCGAGCGTGAACACCGGCATGAACGAGACGGTGATGACGAGCAGCGAGAAGAACAGCGACGGGCCGACTTCCTTCGACGCCGCGGCAATGATCTCCCAGTGCGGCTTCTTGCCCTGGTCGCGCGCCAAGTGCTGGTGCGCGTTCTCGACCATCACGATGCCCGCGTCGACCATCGTGCCGATCGCGACCGCAATGCCGCCCAGCGACATGATGTTGATCGGGATTCCCTGAAAGTACATCGCGAGGAAAGCCATCAACACGCCGACCGGGAGCGTGATGATCGCCACGATCCCGCTGCGCACGTGGAACAAGAAAATCAGACAGACCACGCCTACGATCGCGAACTGTTCGGTGAGGCTCGATTGCAGGCTCGCGAGCGAGCGGTCGATCAGGGACGTACGGTCGTAGGCGACCGCGATCTCGACGCCTTCAGGCAGGCCTGCCTTGGCTTGCTCGAGCTTCGCCTTGACGTCGTCGATCACCTTGCGCGTATCCGCGCCGGAGCGCACGACGACGATGCCACCCACGGTCTCGCCTTCGCCGTTCCAGTCGGCCAGGCCTCGGCGAATGTCCGGCCCCACGTCGACATGCGCGACGTCGCCAAGCAGAATGGGGGCGCCGCGCTGGTCGACGCCCAGCGCGATCTTGCGGATGTCCTCGGGCGAGCGGATGTAGCCGAGCCCGCGGATCATGAACTCCTTTTCGGCGACTTCCAGCAGGCGCCCGCCGACATCGCTGTTGCTCGCTTCGACGGCCGCTCGAATCTTCGAGATCGGCATGTTGTAGGCGCGTAGCTTCTCGGGGTCGACCGTGATCTGGTACTGCCGCACGAAGCCGCCGATGCTCGCCACTTCCGCCACGCCGGGCACGCTGGTCAGCTCGAACTTGAGGAACCAGTCCTGGATCGAACGCAGCTCGCTGAGATCGTGCCGGTCCGATTGAAGCGTGTACATGAAGGCCCAGCCAACTCCGGTGGCGTCTGGGCCCAAGGTCGGCGAGACGCCCGCCGGCAGGCGTTTCGAGACGTAGTTGAGAGACTCGAGCACGCGGCTGCGCGCCCAATACAGGTCCGTTCCATCCTCGAAGATGATGTAGACGAACGAGAAGCCGAAGAACGAATAACCGCGCACGACCTTGGCGTAAGGCACGGCGAGCATTTGGGTTGTCAACGGGTAGGTGACCTGGTCTTCGACGATGCGCGGCGCCTGCCCGGGGTACTCGGTGTAGACAATCACCTGCACGTCCGAGAGATCCGGGATGGCGTCGACGGGCGTCTCGGAGAGCGCGTAGAGACCTGTGATCACGATGACCACTGTTCCCAGCAGCACGAGGAACTTGTTCTCGAGGGACCAGTCGATGATGCGTTCGAACACGTCCGGCTCCTCTAGTGCTGGCTATCCTGCGGATGGTCTATGCCGTCGGGCTTGCGATTGCCGAGCAGCATGTCGATCGCGGCGCGCAGGTTGCTCTCGGAATCGATGAGGAACTGCGACGACGTGACGACTTCCTCGCCTTGCGTAACGCCCGCGAGGATCTGCTGAATGCCGTCAGCCTCTAGTCCCAACTGCACCTCACGCGGCTCGAACAGGCCGCCGCCTTTGGCCACGATGACCACGGCGCGCTCGCCGCTGTGCAGCACCGCCTGCGCGGGTACGAGCAGAGCGCGGGCGGCTCCGCCAGGGTGTGCGATGACGTTGGCGTACATCTGCGGACGCAAGCGCATGCCGGGGTTTGCGATCTCGACGAGCGCTGTCAGGGTTCGAGTGGCCGGGTTCAAGGCCGGTCGAAAGAGTACGATCTTGCCACTCCAGCGGCGGCCGGGGAACGCGTCGACTTCGACGGCGACCCGCTGTCCCTCGCGCATGTGGCGAATGTCGTCCTCGTAAAACTCGACTTCAGCCCAGAGGGAGGAATGATCGGCGAGCTTGAGGACGGTCATGCCGGGCGAGATCTTCATGCCTTCGAGCGAATTGCCCATCTTCTCGACGATGAACCCCGAAGCTGGCGAGGCGAACTCGACAGTACGGTGAACTTTGCCGGTCTGCTCGAGAGCGTCGATCTGTTGCTCACTCACATCCCAATAGCGCAGACGCTCGCGCGCCGCCTCGACCAAGGACCGGGCGCGCTCGATTGCTTCCGAGTAGGCGCCTTTCTCCTCCAGCCGCCGCACGTAATCGC
>JAWKHJ010000074.1:0-2214 GCA_041394905.1 Bryobacterales bacterium
GTCGCGGATCGCGGAGCGAAACCCTTCCTTCGTCACCGCGACCTGGTACAGACCAGGCGGCAACAAGGGGATGGTGTAGAGACCTTGTTCGTTGGTTTCGACCGTGCGCTCGGCGCCGGTCTCGAGATTTGAGGCGCTGACTTGCGCGCCTGGGATGGCCGCCCCCGATGAATCGGTGACGACGCCGGACAAACTGGAAAAGGCTTGGGGATACGCAATCGAGGCGAACCCGATCCAAGCCAGCGCGAGCACTCCCAATCGCAAACGTTGCATGGGAACCTCCAACCGGAATTTAGGGAAGAACAGGCCGCTCGGCGCTCCGACCCCTGTTGGAACGTGATCGAGGGCTCTTTACAAACCTAGCGCCTCTCATGACAAAGCGCTTTGAGTTAGGACATCGTGACCGAAAATGGTTGCCGGGAATACGCCGACCAAGCTAGAAAACCTAGGGTCGTGCGAGGGGGGATTCGCGTGGCAGCGTCAGGACCATCGTTGCGCCCTGGCCGGGGTCGGTGCGGATGGCCAGTTCGCCGCCGTGCTCACGCAGCACTTGCCGCGAGCTGAACAGACCCCAGCGGCCTGCCTTTACCCGACCGTCCCGGACTCGGAAGCCGGGCTCGAACAGGACGGCTGCGTCCTCAGGAGAAAAGCCCGGGCCGTGGTCGCGCACCATCACCTCGACTGAGCCGTTGCGGCAATCGGCTGAAAGCTCCACTTTGCCCCGCGGCGAGCTAGCCTGAATGGCGTTCTGGATCAGCTTGGCCAGGACGGCGCTGATCTGCTGCGGACGTACCGTCACGCGCGGCAACTCGCCGCAACTCATTTTGAGCTCCACGCGGCCGGCCCACTCCGGTTCGAGCAGCATGGTCACGTCGCTGAGAAGCTGCTTCAGGTCCACATCGTGCGCCTCGCTGCGGTCGAGGTTCGTGAAGCGCTGCATGCGGGCGATTGCTTGCCGCATGCCGGCGAGCGAGCTTTGCGCGGTCACGATCAGAGTCTGATGCAACTCATGCGTTCGGACGGCATCGTCGAGCGCGTTTTGCTCGCGTCGGTTTTCGAGACGGGCCAAGGAGTCGAGCGCGCTGTTGACCGCACCCAGCGGCGAATTGAGCTCGTGGCTGATGGTTGCCGCGAGTTTGCCCAACAAGGCCGCGTTCTCGCTAATCAACAAACGCTCATGTGTCTCGATCTCGTTGCGGTGCGCCCTGTAGGTCTCATACAGCTTGCGGTAGTTCAGCGCCGCCAAGGCGACGCAGAGGAGCAAAATCACGTCGAGGCCAGCATAGTGGTGCAGCGAGACCTGTGCCGTCCAGCCCGCATTGGCCGAGAGGCCGGCCGCGCAGAAATGGAACAGTCCCAGCCCGCCGCCGAGCAGCAAGATCTGCCACGGGAGCGCCGGCACGATGGCCGTTCCGATCAGCAAGACGACCACCATATTCAGGAACGACCGCAGCTCGGCCATCTCGGCCCCGCCGCCGACCAGGTCGAACGTCACCAGTAGCACGCCGGAGAGAAACCCATTGGCGAGCGTCAGCCAGCGCGCCCGCGTGCGCGCCCACCCAGTCTCGGCGAGCGACAGCGTAGCGCCGCCCAGAATCAGGAAGGCGAGCACGGTCCAGGGGTAGACGGGGTTGTGCTGGATCGGCTCGATCCACTGCGCCAACACGTGAACCACCAGGCCCGTCGTCGGCATCAGCAGGTTGATCCAACCGATGGTCCGCAGTGCGCGCACACTGGCCCGATCCACTTCCTCGCGAAAGCCCGGGTCCGTCTCGGCTTCGCCCGGAAACAGATAGGCCCGAAGCGTTCGCAATCGATCTTTCCAGCGCACAGCCTTGATAATTGGAGGGAAGGGAACGATGCCTCCAGTAACACTGTACACACGGGCTGGCTGCTGCCTGTGCGACGAAATGAAGGCGGCGCTCGAACAGCGCGGTTACGTGGTGATCGAAGTCGATATCGACGCTGACCCCGAGCTGAAGGCGAAGTACGGTCTTGACATCCCTGTCGCGGTGCAGGACGGTAAGCTCCTCGCCAAGCACCGTCTGCGCTAGCGTCCGGCGCTGTACAATCGGCGCGATGCAACTTGTAGACAAAGTCGCCGTCGTGACCGGCGCCGGCCGCGGAATCGGCCGCGCGATCGCCGAAGCTTACGCCCGCGAAGGCGCGAAGGTCGTGCTCACTGCGCGCACGTTTGAACAGATTGAGGAGGCG
>JAWKHJ010000075.1:0-1972 GCA_041394905.1 Bryobacterales bacterium
CCGTTCTCGGGCGACGCCTGGATCTTCGGCAGCTCCTATCAGAGCCTCACCGGGCAAGAAGCCGTCGGCGCTGGCTTCTTCTGTTTGGCGAACGGCTCCACCGGATCGTTCACGGTTCCGGCGGCAATTCTAGAATTGCTACCCGCTTCGGAGACGATCTCAGAGGATGGCGTCAGCGTGGAAACAGGCGCCTTGGCGGTTGGACTCACGATGCGCGAAGAATGCGAAGCGACCGGCTTGGACGTCTGCTCGCTGGACTACACCGATCTGCAACTCAAGCAGCTCGGCTACCGCTAGTCGCCTGAGCTCAACTACGAGCAACCAAAAAGCCCCGGCGATCATCGCCGGGGCTTTCCCATTTCTCGTAGTCCGCCGAGCCTCAGACCTCCAGCTTCCAGGGCTTACGGTACTCGCGCTTGTACATGATCGCCTCGGCTTCCTTGTCGTCCTTCACGCGCTCGTTCTCCACGTCCCAATAAACGCGGCGGCCGGTGCGGACGGCGGCGTTGCCGAGGTGGCAGGCGATCATCGAGTTGTGGCCGATCTCGACGTCGGAATGCGGCCGTTTGCGCGAGCGCATGCACTCGAGGAAGTTTTCGACGTGTGCCAGGTGCATGTCGCCCGAGACCGCTTCGCGCGGCCTGCCGGCCATCTTGTACTTGCGCGGGCGTTCGATGCGGTCGGTTTCCGGATAGACTTCCCAGCCGCCGCGGTCGATTACAAGGATGCCGTTCTCGCCGTGCAAGGCCACGCCGTGCTCGCGGTCATAGGGGCCGCGGCCGACGCCCAGGGCATGCTCCCAGACCATCGAAAACTCGGGGAACTCGTAGAGCACCTGCTGCGTGTCCGGCGTCACCATCGCGTCGTCGGGGTAGGCGAATTTTCCGCCCACTGACATCGCCGACGTGGGCGCCTTGATGCCCATGTACCAGTTCGCGATGTCGATCATGTGCGCGCCCCAGTCCGTCATCAGGCCTCCGGAGTACTCCCAGAACCAGCGGAAGGTGAAGTGGAAGCGGTTCGCGTTGAAGGGGCGCTTGGGCGTGGGCCCGAGCCACATGTCGTAGTCCACTCCCGGAGGCGGCGCGCTGTCGGGCACTTTCGGCGTCTCGCCTTTCCAGTCCAGGTAGGCCCAGCATCGCACCAGACGCACTTTGCCGAGTGCGCCCGAGTCCACGTACTCCTTGGCGTTGCGATAGATCTCGCCCGAGCGCTGTTGCGTACCCATTTGTACGACGCGATCGTGCTTGCGTGCGGCGTCGACCATCTGGCGGCCCTCCCACACGGCGACCGAGAGCGGCTTCTCGACGTAGACATCCTTGCCGGCCTTGCAGGCTTCAACCGTCGGCAGGGCATGCCAGTGGTCGGGCGTGGCGACGATTACGGCGTCGAGGTCATCGCGTTCGAGTACTTTGCGGAAGTCGCCAGTGGTGAAATCCGCTTTCTGGCCGGCCTCGCTCACGATTTCCTCGGCTTTTCCAATTTGCGCCGGGTCGACGTCGCACAAACCAACGACTTGCGTCTTCCCCGCGCGCAAAAAATCGCGCAAATCGCCGCGGCCCATGCCACCGCACCCGATCAGGGCGAATCGGACGCGGTCATTCGCGCCCACGACGCGTGCGGCCGATGCGGCGGAGAGCGGTGAGGCGGCGCCGGCGAGGGCGGCCGTTGCGAGAAAGTTGCGGCGGGTGGATGGCATACGGTCTCATTCTATCGCCAGGAAACCTGAGCCGGTCGTCGTTCGTAGGCATTTCATATGCGTTGGGTTTTCGCCTTGCTTGCTGCGCCTCTATTGGCGCAGACCACCCCATCCCTCGAGCAAATCGTCGAGCGCGCATTCGCCGCGGACGTGCGCAACGAGGAGCTCGCCAAGAACTACACCTACACCGAGCGCGCGGAGGAGCGGAAGCTCGACTCGGATGGCGCAGTCAAGGATGTCGAGTCGAAAACCTACGACGTCAGCTACGTTTAC
>JAWKHJ010000076.1:0-1944 GCA_041394905.1 Bryobacterales bacterium
AGCAGCTCGCGCCAATCCGGGGATGTGCGCGTGAGCTCGGAAAACTCCGGACTGCCCAGACCCTCGCTGCACTCGCCCACCAGCAGGATCGTCCCGCCGGGTTTGACCACGTGCGAAGCGGCCGTGACGCCCTTGACCGCTTGATAGAACGTCAAGTCGAGCGGATAGCCGCCCGAGGTGGTGATGACCAGGTCAGCCGCCTCTTCGACCGCCGCCAGGGTGGAACGCTTGACGAACTCCACTCCTTCGGCGTGCGCCTTCACGGGCTCGCCCGCGAACACGGCAGCAATGCCGCGGCCTTCGGTCAGCGCCACGTCGACCATGAAGTCGTGCCGTGCCATCGCCGCGATTTCGAGAAACTCCTCGTGCAGGGGGTTTTCCGGGAAGCAGCCTTCGCTCACACGCTCTTCACGCATGAACAGAGGGGAGTGCAACCGTTTGATCGTACGCTCGCCCGCCAGCCCGATTGAGATCAACTTCCGTCCGCCGGAGAAACCCGCCATCAGGTGCGGCTCGATGAAGCCCAGCGTGAGGTGCAAGTCCGCGTCGATGAAGCGCTGGTCGATGTAGACCGGCGTGCCGCCCTTGGTGTCGCCTAGATAGGCCTGCTCATCGAGCGCCTTGGCGCGATGCGAGTAGACCGGGTGCTTGGCGCGAATCTCAGGCCCGAGGATCTCGTCGAGCTCGGCGTCGGTCGCCTCGCGGTGCAAGCCAGTGGCGATCAGGATGGTGATGTTTTCAGGCTGGATGCCGCCTGCTTCGAGCGCAGCCGTCACGATGGGCAGCACCAGCTTGTTTGGCGCGGGCCGGGTGATGTCGCATACCGAGATCGCCGCCGAGCGTTTGCCGCGAGCCAGATCCTCGAGGCCCGCGCAGCCAATCGGATGCGCCACAGCCTCGGTGATTGCCGCTTTGGGGTCGTCGAGAGCGCGCGCGAACCGCGGTTCCAGGACCTGTGTGCGACCGTCGTCCGGCAGCGTGACGGGAGCGCCGGTTTTGCCGTAGGCGAGTGTGACTTGCATGCTCTTGTTTATGCTACCAGCGGTTGCGCTTGCTCGGCCCAGCGGCGAAGCCGCATACTATCCTCGAAGCCGGATCGCCTCCGCGACGACTCCCTCCTTACTCGAAAAGCGCGTCCGGATGGATTCATGATCGGCGAGACCATCAGCCACTACCGCATCGTCGAGAAACTCGGCGAAGGCGGAATGGGCGTTGTTTACAAGGCTGAGGACACGCGCCTCGGACGCACCGTTGCGCTCAAATTCCTGCACGAGCACGCGCTCCACAGCGAGGACAACCGTAAGCGCTTCGAGCGCGAAGCCAAGGCCGCTGCCGTACTCAACCATCCCAACATCTGCACGATCTACGAGATCGACGAGATCGACGGACAGCTTTTCATCGCGATGGCCTGGGCGCCGGGCGAGAGCTTGGCCACGCGCATTCAGCGCGGCCCTCTGCCGGTGCGCGATGCTCTGTCGATCGCCGCCCAGTGCGCTTCGGGCCTGCAGGAAGCGCACGCGAATGGGATCGTACACCGCGACCTCAAGCCGAGCAACATTTTCTTGACGGAGCGGGCTGACACCGAGCCGCGTGCAGTTGTGATGGATTTTGGCGTTGCTCGACTGGCGCGGCGGTCGAGCCTGACGCGCGAAGGGGCGACGCTCGGAACGGTGGGATACATGTCGCCCGAGCAGACCTTCGGCGGCAAAGTCGACCCGCGCACCGACGTTTGGGCGCTGGGCGTGGTGCTTTACGAAATGCTCGTCGGCCGGACGCCGTTCGAAGGCGAGTATGAGCAGGCCGTAGCCTATGCCCTGGTGAACGAGGACCACGAACCGGTGACGGCGCTGCGGACGGGGCTGCCGATCGAGCTCGACCGGCTGCTCGACAAAGCTCTCGCGAAGGCGCCGGAAGACCGTTACCAGAGCATGGCGGACCTGATGG
>JAWKHJ010000077.1:0-1908 GCA_041394905.1 Bryobacterales bacterium
GGCACGGCCGATGGCGAGCTTTACCAGAAGACCTGTGGGGAGCTCATCCAGCGCTACCTCGACCTCCACGGACATCTCGTCGACGCGCTGACGGAAGCTCTGCCGCGTCCCGAGGAGATGCGCCCAAGCGCTTATGAGCGCACGATCGCGGCGCGGGCCTATGACGGCGCGCGCTATCTGCTGTTCCTGGGCGTCTCGACGAACGTGGGGCAGGTTGCGAGCATCCGTACGCTCGAGAAGCAGATGCAGCGGCTCGGCGTTTCACCTTGGGAGGAAGTCCGCGACATCGCACGCGAGATGCACGACGCCTGCGCGGCGCCGCCGACTTGCGTTTGGGAAGAGTCACAGGCCGCGGAGCCGCTGGCGCCGACACTGGCAAAATATGGCGAGCCGCATGAATACGCCCGGCAAGCCCGCGAACGCGTGCGTAGCTGGGCCGAGCAGAACGTGCGATTCGATGCGTCTGCCGACGTCCGCGATGTCGACTTGGCGCCCAACGCGGATCCGCTGGACGAAATCGTTGCGACGTGGCTCTACTCGGTCGGCGACGCACCGTATCGCGTGATCCTGGGCGATGTTTCGGGCTGGAGCGCGGCGCGCAAGAACGAAGTGATCGACGCCGCCGTCGAAGGCCGCGAGCGACGCGAAGAGTTTTTGCGGGAGTTTCGGGCCGGTTATTCCTATGTCTTCGATGTGACTTGTGACATCGGCGCCTACCGCGACCTGCATCGCCACCGCCGGTGCATCCAGATCCGCCAGGATTGGACGGATGCACTGGGCATGGAGACGCCGGATCTGATTCGGGAATCTGGCCTAGCGGACGAATACGCCGGAGCGCTCGAGGCTGCGGCCCAGGTGCGGCGGTTGTTGCCGGAGAAGGCGCGCGATTACCTGTTGCCGTTCGCGACGCGCTGCCGCACGCTCTACAAGATGGATTTCGCGGAAGCGGAATACATCGCGCGCGTGCGGTCGGGAGTGAAAGGGCACATCAGCTACCGCAAGGTGGCGTGGGAGATGCGCAACCGCGTTGTGGAGCGCGACCCTGCGCTGGGTCGGCTGATCCAGGCCACGCCGCCTGAGGTGGAGGATCCGCTGACGCGGTAGCCTTCGCCTCAATTTCGGGCGCTTGATCCTCGGTACAATTTGCCGATGCGCTTCTTGCCCCTGTTGCTGCTGGCCGCGTCCGCTTTCGCCCAATCCGTCGAATCGGAGCTCAGTTTCCCGCTCGAACCCTGGCACAATCTCTCATCCTCGATCGTCGCATTTCCCTCGGGAGAGCTGTTCGTCGTTTGGTTTCACGGCTCCGGCGAACGCAAAGCTGACGATGTGCGTGTGATGGGCGCGCGCAGGCCTGCTGGGTCCAAGCAGTGGTCAGAGCCCTTCGTGGTTGCCGACTACCCTGGATTCCCGGACACCAACTGCGTCCTGTTCGTGGATCGTCACGAGCGGCTGTGGCTGTTCTGGATGACCTTCCTCGCGAACGAGGTGGAGACGACGGTCGTCAACTACCGCGTCTCCTCCAAGTACGAAGGCCTCGACGGGCCTCCAGTCTGGGAACGGCAGGAGTTACTCCTGCTGCATCATGACCTCGACCGCTTCGCCGCGAAAGTGCGCGAGGCGTCGGCGCCACTCATCGAGAAAGCGTCGCCCGAGCGCGCCGAGTATCTGTTGCGATTAATGGAAAACGCGGCGGACAAGTACAAATCGCGCACGGGCTGGATGGTTCGCACGCACCCGGTGCAGTTGCCCTCAGGGCGGATGCTCGTCGGCGTGTATTCCGATCTTTACGATTTCAGCCTCGTAGCGATTTCCGACGACGACGGCCTCACCTGGAGGCCCAGTGACCCGATCGTCGGCTTCGGGAACGTGCAGCCGGGCTTCGTGCGCAAACGCGACGGCACGATCGTG
>JAWKHJ010000078.1:0-1906 GCA_041394905.1 Bryobacterales bacterium
GGCTTCGGTGAACTCGATCGATTCGTCGCTCGGGTCCTCGTAGAACGTCTTCGAGAACATCCAGTCCTGCTGGTGTCCGGTGTCGCCAAATCCGCCGGGCCAGGCGACTAGGTGCGGTTGAGCGGCGCCATTCTCTGAGTAGCTCGTAGAGAGATCGAGCAGGTAGCCTTCCTTGGAAAAGCGGAATGTCTTGACGGCGCGGCGTGAGCCGTCGGTGAAGCGAAACTCGAGCGTCTCAGGCGCGGTGCGGTGCGAGGGGCCTTCATTGACGACGAACAACGCCTTGTCGAGCTCGGGGATGGGCGCGCCGCCGAGGCGCAGGAGGCGGAACGGCGCGCCGAACTCCTGCACTCCCTCGCTGTGCACCAAGTTGAGCGGGTCGCCGGCAGAGTCCTCGAAATTCTTGAGCACCCAGCTCGTCACGACCGCGCCACGGTTGGAGAACGTGGCGATGAAAGTGTCGGTCTCGACGACGATCGTCTGCTCCGCGGTGGCTCGCTCGGATTCGGCGGCGGCAGGCGTCTCGGCTTCCGGCGAGGCCGGTTCTCCAGATGGCTCGCGAGAGGGCTCGGCCGCGGCGGCCGGCTCGGCAGCCTGTGCGGGCGTCTCGGCCGACTGCTCGATTGCCTGCGGCTCAGGCGGGGGCGGGGCGTTTCTGGATTGAAACCAGAAATAGCCCATCACAAGCAGGCCCGAGAGCACCGAGGCGGCAAGCAGGCGCTGTTGTACAAACTGATCGTCTTTTTCAGGCATCGGGAACGGGGTCGAATCCGCCTTGGGCGAAGGGATGGCAGCGCAGCAGACGCTTTACAGTGAGGTACAGACCTTTTCTGACCCCGAAGCGCTCAACTGCATCTTTAGCGTACATCGAACAGGTGGGTTGATACTTGCAGGCGGATGGGAGGAAAGGCGAAATCTGGCTCTTGTAGAACAGCAAGAAGAATACGACGATTCGCCGACCCAAGTTCACGCTTCCTTCAGTGTAGCCCGGGCCCGCTGCATCGTCCTCAGGAGATCCTCTTCGATTGCGGCGTAAGTCGCCTCACGCACGCGTGCGCGGAAGTGGATGATGCAGTCGCAATCGTGCGGAGTCGCCTCCCAATTGCGCCGAACGGCCTCGCGAACGAGACGCTTGGCGCGATTCCGGACCACGGCCTTGCCCACCTTGCGCGATGCGGTGAGACCGATGCGACAGGGTCCTTCCTCTTCGCGGTGACGGACGAACAGCAGAAAGAAGGGACCAACGATCTTGGTCCCGCCGTCATACACGCGTTGAAAATCAGCACGACGCAGCAAGCGCCGCGACTTGGGGAAGGATTGGTTCGGTTCCGGGGAAGGCGAACTGGGGTCGTTAGCCGCGGCGTTCGTCGCTGACCGTGAGCTCATGACGGCCCTTACGGCGACGGTTGGCGAGCACTCGACGTCCCCCGGGAGACTTCATTCGCGCGCGGAAGCCGTGCGTCTTGGCGCGCCGGCGGCGATTCGGCTGGAACGTTCTTTTCGGCATGGCTACACACAAAAACGACGCCGAACCCGGGCGGGGCCCAGCGCCATCACAACTTTTTCTAGCATAGCAACGCGATTGGACGGAATCAATAGCGGGTGAGGATCTGGTCCACAGACTTCTTTTCGAGCGTCGGCACGCGAGCCCCGTCTGCCGGGTACCCGACGGGGATGAGCAGAAAAGCGCGCTCGTTTTTGGGTCGATCGAGGATCTCGGCGAGGCAGCCCATAGGGCTGGGCGTGTGGGTGAGGGTTGCCAAGCCGGCTTGGTGAAGCGCGGCGAGAAGGAACCCGGCGGCGATGCCGACCGACTCCTGGACATAGTAGTGCTTCGACTTCTCGCCGTCCGCGCCGAGGGCGTAGTCGAGCCGAAAAACGACGATCAAGTAGGGGGCGACTTCGA
>JAWKHJ010000079.1:0-1893 GCA_041394905.1 Bryobacterales bacterium
TTGCGCAGCATTCCGGTCACGGAGGCGGGCGCAACGTCGAGTTTCTTGGCGATGAGCGCGGTGGTGGCGCGCCCGTCGTCGCCCGCGAGCTCGTAGATGGCTTTGAGATAGTCGTCGACTGCTTCGGTGACCGTCATTTAGGCTAGCCTAAATTCCAGTGTAGGTCTCGTACGCTAGGGAAGTCAAACCAAACCCTGGCCTACTCCTTCGCCAACTCGATCCAAGACGTCAGCGCGTTCGGCAACTTCGGCGACGGCTTGCCGACAGCCGTCAGACTGCCGTTCAACTTGTCGCCGCGCAGCTTCACGTTCAGGTTCAGATCGTATTCACGACGGTTCGCGTCCGGCGTGCCAATGTCGCCGTCCAGCTTCGCGGTCAGGTAGCCGTCCTCAAAGGAAATCTCGCGCAGCGCCGTCGGATCAGCTCCGCCCAACGATGCGCGAGCCTCGTTGGCTCCGACAACCTCTAGCCGGAACGGCAGCGTTGCCTGATACGTCTCAACCTGTCCTTCCCACACGCCTTGAAGGTCCGCCGGAAGCGCAGCCGCCGGCTTGGCTTCTTTCGTCTGTTCGCTGCGTGATGCTTCAAGCCGCCGGCGATACTCCGGGATCAGCGCCGCGAAGGTTTCGTGGCTGATCTCATGCGCCAGGCCCGAGCTCGCGTTGGTCAGAACAACGACGACGAGCCCGTGCTCCGGCGCCAGGACGAGCGAGGTGGCCACGCCGCCCATCCCGCCCGTGTGGCTGATGGTGCGCACGCCCATGCGGTCTTCGTCGATGCGCCAGCCCAGCCCGTAACCCGAGCCCGGCGACACGTCCGCGATCGGCTGCCGCATCTTTGCGATGGATTCGGCGCTCAGCACCGATTGTTCGGTCTGGCCCAGGTGCGACATTCCGAAGCGGACGAGATCGTGCGCGCAGGAATAGACAGCCGATCCGCCCCGGTGATCGAAGTCGTAAAAGGGCAGAGGCGTCTCCAGGTCCCAATAACGCACTGCCCACTCCTGGCCGGAGTCGAAATCCTGGCTCGAAATAGGGATCGCCGTATGTTCCATCCCAAGCGGTTCGAAAACTTCTTCCCGCATGTATTGGGGATAGGGTTTGGCGGCCGTGCGCTCGATGATGTGGTCCACGATTCCGAATCCCAGATTGGAGTATTGATACTTCTCGCCCGGCTGCGTGACCAAGTTGGCATAGTGCGCGATCGTTTCATCCATCGACGGACGCGGATAGTTCTCGCCTTCTAGAAAGAACTGATAGTGCAGCGGCAATCCGGCGGAATGCGAGGCGACTCTGGCCACGGTGGCTCCTGCGGCGTCCGCCGCGCGCCCTCGGATCTTGCCTTCGCCCAGATAGTCGTTGGCGGGGCGATCGAGCGCAATCTCGCCGCGCTCGACCAAACGCATCAGGCCCGTGGCCGTGATGGGCTTGGAGATGGAGGCAAGCGAATAGAGCGTATGCGGCGTGGCGCGAATGTTGCGCTCTCGGTCCGCCAATCCAAAACCCTCCTCCCATACGATCTCGCCGCCCTGCGCGACCGCGATTGCGAGCGAGGAGACATGCTGCTCTTCCAGGCCGGCAAGTATCTTCTCGCGGACCGATGCGAAACGATCATCGGACTTACCGCAACTGAATGCGAGAACGAGGAGGCCGACGGCCCAAGCACGAAGCATGGAGATACGTTAGCGCGGTTGTTTGACGCATGGGATACGATATGGACCAATGGTCAAGCTCACAGTTAACGGCGTCGCCCGGGAATTCGACGGCGACCCGCGCATGCCATTGCTTTGGTACCTGCGCGACATCCTCTCCCTGACGGGATCGAAGTTCGGTTGCGGCATGGGCCTGTGTGGCTGCTGCACCGTACATTTGGACGGCGTGGCGACGCGCTCGT
>JAWKHJ010000080.1:0-1853 GCA_041394905.1 Bryobacterales bacterium
CGTGATGGCGGACAAGCTTCGGGAGGGGGGCGAGAACACGGCCATCCTAGCGCTGATGATCACTCTGATCGGCTCGCTCGTGATGACGATGACCAGCGAATTCGAGCTTGCCCTGCCGGGCATCATCCTGATGGCCGCCGGAATGGGCGTAACCAACGCGGCCGTGTTCAAGATCGTTCCCCAAGCCGTTCCGCAGGCCGTCGGCGGGGCCGCTGGTTGGGTCGGCGGACTGGGCGCTTTCGGGGGCTTTGTCATTCCCCCGATGATGGCCTTCGCGGTGGGCGATTTGGGAGAGCGTGGCTACTCGATCGGCTTCGTGGTGTTCGTGTACCTGACGATCTCCGCCCTGCTCATGGCCTGGATTCTCAAGTACGCCATGGAGGCGACGGCCGCGGAGTCGATGGGGCGGTCGTGAGCTTCTCTGACGAGGGACGGACAAGAAAATCGAATCGCGAAGGTTGGATTCCAGCACTGGGCCGCTGGCGCTCCGTGTCACTGTATGTGCGAGTGGTGCGCTGGTTCTCGCTCGAGGATCTGCCGCGCTTGATCGCCGGGAGACCTTGGTCTGAGGCCGGGTATGCGCGTGCTCGATGTCGGCTGCGGCCTTGGCGCGCTGGTGAGGGAAGCTCTTCGCCTGCAACCGGCGGTCCGGCTCATCGGCCTCGATCCGGACCAGGATATGCTGCGCCACGCGCGGTCCCAGGTCGACGGCGTTCGCTGGGCGGCCGCTCTTGCTCAAGCGCTGCCGTTCTCAGATAACACGCTGCATCACATCACGACGACTTTGATGCTGCACCACTTGACGCGCGACCAGAAGCAGCGCGCGCTCGCGGAGGCGGTGCGCGTGTTGCGCCCGGGAGGCCGCCTGTTCGTGACCGACTGGACCGCCCCCAAAAAGGCGCCGCGGCGGCGGGCTTCTGGATCGTGCGGGTCGCGGATGGAGTTGAGCAAACCGCCGATCATGCACACGGGCGACTTCAAGACTTGCTGACGGATTGCGGTCTGGAAGATCTCGAGGAATTGCGCACGCGCGATCTCTGGCTTGGAACGATTACATACTTTGTCGGAACCAAGCCTCAAAATACGCCCCTTGGCAATCTCGTCCTCAAACCGACACAATGAAGCCGCCAGCAAGATGAAGCTGCCTCGTGAATCTTGGATCGCAGCCGGAGTTGGTGTCGGCGCGATGTCGGTTCTGGCGCTGCTGATCCTGATCGGCTCGCGGAATCTCGACCATTTTGACGCCGCCCTCGTTGCTTACACCTTCGGCACGCTTTTCGCGGCGTTCGGCATCACGTATCGCTACGTGATGTGGCTGCAGCGGCCTCCGACGTGGGCCTACTTCAAGAGAGGCTGGCGGGTGTTTCTCCAGCCGCGCAACTTGGCGCACAATCTTGCGCTTTGGGTTCGGCGGTTGGTTTCGCAGTTCGCCTTCAATCACTTCATCTTTCGGCGCGGCGCAGGGCGCGGCATCGCACACATGTTGATCATGTGGGGCTGCATCCTGGCCGCCGCGGTGACCTTCCCGCTGGTTTTCGGCTGGATCCACTTCGAAACTCCCCCGAACGACTTCACGCATTACCGCATTCTCGTCTTCGGATTCCCAGTGGGGATCATGGCGATTGACGGCTGGGTTGCAGAGATCACCTTTCACGCGCTCGTTTGGGCCTCCTTCCTGGTTTTGCCGGGCGTGATGCTCGCCATGCGGCGGCGCATGCGCGACCGCGGCGCCGGGGCGGTCCAGCGCTTCGGCGAAGATATGCTGCCGCTGCTGCTGCTGTTCGCGATCACGATCACCGGGCTGGCGCTTTGGGTCAGCTACTCGTGGATGCACGGATACGCCTACGAGTTCT
>JAWKHJ010000081.1:0-1821 GCA_041394905.1 Bryobacterales bacterium
GAGTGCTTGTGGTCCCGCAGCGGCCCGTTGTTCGAGGCATTGTTCTTCGCTCCGCCGTTATCCGAGAAGAAAAGGACCAACGTATCCTCTTCCAGGTCCAGCCGTGCGAGCGTGTCGAGCACCTGCCCTACGCCTTCGTCCATCACGCGCAGCATGGCGAGGTAGGTGTTGCGATCCGCGTCGCCTGTATGAAAGCGCGCGACCTCGTCCTCGGGCGCCTGCAACGGGAAGTGCACGGCGTTGAAGGGCAAATACAAGAAGAACGGCTTGGCGCGGTTGGCCTCCACGAACGAGACGGCTTCGCGTGCGAGGTTGCGGGTGAGGTAGCCGGTATCGTCGACGGGCTCGCGGTCACGGTAGATCGACGTGATAGGGTCGGTGATCCCGAGGCGAAAATAGTCGTGCCCGCCGTGGCCGAGGAAGCCGTAGAAATGCTGGAAGCCGCGCTCGAGCGGACGGAAGGGCGGCTCGTAGCCCAAGTGCCACTTGCCGAAGACGCCTGTCGCGTAGCCGGCTTTGGAGAGTAGGTCGGCGAGGGTGATCTCGGAAACCGGCATGCCGGCGCGGGAGTCGGCCGCCGTGTAGAAGCCGAAGCGCTGCTGGTAGCGCCCGGTGAGCACGCCGGCGCGCGTGGGGGCGCAGACGGGGCAACTCGAGTATCCGCTCGTCATGCGGGCGCCGCCCCCGGCCAGGCGGTCGAGGTTGGGCGTCGAGACGTCGTTGGGGTGTTGGTAGCAGGAGATGTCGCCGTAGCCCTGGTCGTCGGAGACGATCAGAACGATGTTCGTCCTGGCGCCGGCGACCGAGACGAGCAGAAGGCCGAGCAGGAAGCGCCACATGCGCGGAAAGGATAGCAGACGCGGTCTCGCTACAATACCCAGCCGTGAAGCCGATTTGCGCCTGGATTCTCTTCGCTTGTAGTCTTGCGGCCGCTCCGCCGAACGTGGTGCTGATCGTCTCCGACGACCAGGGCTGGAACGACGTGGGATTCCATGGCGGCGAGATTCGCACGCCGAACCTGGACCGCATCGCAAGCCAGGGCGTCGAGCTCAACCGCTTCTACGCCTGCCCGGTCTGCTCGCCGACGCGCGCCGGACTGGCGACGGGACGCTACCCGATCCGGTTCGGGATGCAGCGCGCGGTCTGCCGCCCGTTCCTCGACGTGGGCGTGCCGCCGGAGGAAGAGACCGTGGCGGAGATGTTGGGGCGAGCCGGGTATGCAGCGCGCGGCGCGGTGGGCAAGTGGCACATCGGCCACTCGCGGCTGCGCTATCACCCGTTGCGGCAGGGGTTCACGTTCTTCTACGGCCACTACAACGGCAACATCGACTACTTCACGCACATGCGCGACGGCGAGCTCGATTGGCATCGTGGTTTCGATTCGAGTTACGACGAAGGCTATTCGACCGACTTGATTGCGGACGAGGCCGTCCGCTTCATCGAGGAGCAGGCCGGCGGAGAGTCGCCGTTCTTCCTCTACGTGCCGTTCAACGCGCCGCACGCGCCGTTGCAGGTCCCCGCGAAGTGGCTGGACGATTACGCCTCGATCGGCGACAAGGACCGCCGCACCTACGCGGCGATGGTGGCGGCGATGGACGCGGGCGTCGGACGCATCCTCGAAGCGCTCGACCGCACCGGAGTCACAAACGACACGCTGGTGTGGTTTTTCTCAGACAACGGAGGCCCCGGAACGGGCGACAACACGCCGCTGCGGGCGGGTAAGGGCACCGTGTATGAAGGTGGCGTGCGCGTGGCGGCGGCGCTGCGCTGGCCGGGCAAGGTGCGGGCGGGCGGCAAGGTGGAGACGCCGCTGATGAACAT
>JAWKHJ010000082.1:0-1787 GCA_041394905.1 Bryobacterales bacterium
GTCTCGCAAGTCGCTCAACACCTTGCGCAACGAGCGAACGGCGTTGACGTCGAGCCCGTTCGTCGGCTCGTCGAGGATCACGTTCGGCGGATCGTGGACCAGCGCGCGAGCCAGTGTCGTCTTGATGCGCTCGCCGTGCGAGAAGCCTTGCGTGCGCCGGTCGATCACACCGCCCATGTCGAACTGCTCGGCCAGCCGGTCGATGCGACTCTCGAGAGCCGCGCCGGAGAGGCCGTGCAGCTTGCCGAAGTAGCGGATGTGCTCGCGTGCGGTGAGGCGCGGGTACAGCCCGGCCCCGTCGGGCAGCACGCCCAGGCGTGCGCGCGCTTCCAGCGGGCGCTCTTGCGTAGACACGCCATCGATGGAAACCGTACCGGCGTCGGCCTGCATCACGCCGCAGAGAATCCGCAGCGCCGTGGTCTTTCCGGCGCCGTTGGGCCCGAGCAGCCCCGTGATCGCGCCGTCGTGGGCGGCGAAGCCCAACCCGTTCAACGCGCGTGTGGCGCCAAATGCCTTTTCGAGGCCGCGCGCTTCGATCATTGCGCATCCTCCTCGGGAGGAGCGGTCGCCACAGGGGTGAGCATGAAGTCCGGCCGGCGCGTACTGTCCACGCACGAAACGTCTAGAGTGGAGGCGTCGGCCGAATCGAAAAACTCTTGCAGCAGCCGCGGGACGCAGCCGTAGGGCGAGACGCCGTGAGCCACCCCCTGTGCAACCACATGCCGTGCGTTGGGCAGGCTCTGTTGCACAAGCTCACCCCAGCGCGGCGGCGTCACCGGATCCAACTCGCCGGAGAGAATCAGCACCGGCTTGTCGGAGCGCACCGGTTCGCGGTAGTTCTCTGGCACAGCGCCGCGCGGCCAGTTCTCGCACGGCTTCCAGCGCGACTCGAACAGCGCTTCGCCCAGGAAGGTGTTGCGCGTCTCCTCACGGCGCGCTTCCGCCGAAATGTTCGGCCAGTCCTCGCTGCACATGACGGAGTAGAACATCCCTTGGCTCATCTGCTCGCCGACTTCGTCGTTCGCAATCGCGAGAGGCATCAGCATCTGAAAATCGCCAGCGTGGGCGCGCTCGATGGCGAGTGGGCCGAGCGAGCTCAGCCAAGGCGAATACAGCATCCCGGTGAGGATCATTCCAACGGCCTCACGCGTGATCGTGCGTTCGATGCGCTCGCCGGTTCGCGGATGCACGAACGTTGCGCGCACCGGCGCCTGCTCGAGCTCCGCGAACAGGTCCGTGGTCTGCCGGCGCAGCTCGGGGAACCGTTCGTGACAGGGAGCGGCAGCCTCGCAATCCTCGATGAGCGTGTCCAGCGCGCGCTGCGCGTCCTGCGCAAAGTGCAACGGCAACGTCATCTCGACAGGCGCTACGCCATCGATAACCACCGAACGAACGTTGGCCTCGTGACGCCGCAGGTAGACCAGAGCCGCGCGGGTCCCGTACGATCCGCCGTACAGATTGATCGCGTCGTAGCCCAGCCAATCCCGCACTTCATCGAGGTCGTCCATCGCAATGGGCGTGGTGTAAAGCCGCGGGTCGGCGTCATAGCTGTCGAGGCAGGCCTGGACTTTCTCGGGCGGCAGCGGGGAAGTGAAGTCGAGCTCCTGCATGCCCTCGCTCAAGTCGCACTCGAGCGCGCCGGACTGACCCGTCCCGCGCTGATCGACGAGCACCACATCGCGGCTGCGGCGCACAGGCTCCAACAAGTATTCGACGCCATCGGCAAGCTTGGTCGCGCTTTGGCCGGGGCCTCCTGCAAGAAAGAACACCGGGTCGGGACGCGGGTC
>JAWKHJ010000083.1:0-1786 GCA_041394905.1 Bryobacterales bacterium
CGGCTTGGGGAACTTTTCGAATAGGCCGTCGGCCAACATCAGCCGCGCGCCGTCCACGCGCTCTTCCGCCGGCTGCCCGATCATCACCACCGTGCCTCGCCACTCCTTCTTGCTCTTGGCGAGCGCCCGCGCCACGCCGACGAACGAGCTCATGTGGATGTCGTGCCCGCAAGCGTGCATCACGCCCACGTCGCGGCCCTGGTCGTCGCTGGTGCGCACGTCGCTCGCATAGCCGCGTCCGGTTTGCTCGACCACGGGCAGGCCGTCGAGGTCGGTGCGCACCATCACGACGGGTCCGTCGCCGTTGCGCATTACGGCCACGAAGCCGTGCCCGCCGACGTTCTCGGTGACGTCGAAGCCGGCGGCGCGTAGCTCCTTCACCAGCCGCGCCGCCGTCTTCTCCTCGTAGTAGGACAGCTCCGGGTTGCGATGCAGATGCTCGTAGAGTTGGACGAGCGAATCGACCTCGGCGTCGCTGGGGTCCGCAACCGGCGCCGCAACGCCCGCCGCGGCGATCAACAAGAGCAGGAACAGAAGCCGCATGAACCGATTCTAGCCCGGGCGGGCAAACCGTAAACTGAGAGCGTTTGCCCACCGAGATCCACGCCGCCTCGGGCTTCAGCTTCCTCGAAGGGGCCTCCGACCCAGAGGATCTGATCACCGAAGCCCAGCGCCTCGAGTACGAGGCCGTCGCTTTGTGCGATCGCGATTCGGTCTCCGGCGCCCCACGTTTCTTCAAAGCCGCCAAACAAGCGGGCGTCAAGGCGCTGGTCGGCGCGGAGATCTCGCTCGATCAGCCGAACATCAAGAAAGGCGTCCGCAACGCCGAGCTCGACCGTCGGCTGACCGTGTTGGTGGAGAGCCGGCGCGGCTACCAGAACCTTTGCCGCTTGCTCACGCGCATGAACCTGCGCGCGCCCAAAGGCGAAGGCCGCGCGACCTGGCAAGATCTCGACGATTTTTCCCCCGGCTTGGTCGCGCTATTGCACGACGTCCGGGATGAGGACCCTGTTCGCGGCATCTTTGGCCCGCGCAACGTCTACGTCGAGCTGCAACGCCATATGCGGCGCGAGCAGGAGCGCGACAACCAAGACCGAATCGAGCTCGCTCGCCGCTACGGCCTTCCGCTGGTCGCCTCCAACGGCGTACGCTACGCCACCGAGTCGCGCAAGGCGCTCTATGACGTGTTTACCTGCCTACGATTCAAGCGCAAGCTTGACGACGCGGGCCGCCTGCTCGACTCCAACTCCGAACGCTTCCTCAAATCGGACAAAGCGCTCCAACATCTTTTTCGGGACATTCCCGAAGCGCTTGTGAATAGCCGCGAGCTGGGACGTCGGCTCGACTTCACGCTCGGCAATCTGGGATACGAGTTCCCGAAATACCCGCTGCCGCCCGGCGAGACGCCGACCAGCTACCTACGCCAGATCGCGCTGCGCGGCGCCGCCGACCGTTACCGCGATTCGCCTCACCGCGAAAAGGCCTTTCGGCAAATCGAGCACGAGCTGGGCGTGATCGAGCGCCTGCACTTGGAAGGCTACTTCCTGATTGTGTGGGACATCGTCGAATACGCACGGCGCAACGGCATCCTCTGCCAAGGGCGCGGATCGGCGGCCAACTCCGCCGTTTGTTACGCCTGCGGCATCACTGCCGTCGACCCAGTCGGCATGGAGCTGCTCTTTGAGCGCTTTCTGTCCGACGAGCGGGGCGAATGGCCCGACATCGACATCGACCTGCCCTCGGGTGAACAGCGCGAACAGGTCATCCAACACGTCTACCGCCGCTA
>JAWKHJ010000084.1:0-1729 GCA_041394905.1 Bryobacterales bacterium
CGCTGCACAACGTGCGCATCCGCTCGACGGAAGAGCCGGACGAGCCGCCGTTCTTCGTAGCGGACCGCATCTACCTCAACCTCGAGCTTGCCGGCCTGCTGCGCAAGAAGCTGGTGGTGGAAGAGGGAAGCATCGAGGGCGGGCGCATTGAAATCGTCTATGACGATCAGGGCCGCTCTAACCTGCCCAAGCCGGTGGAGCGGGCCGATGCCGGAGCGCCGCAGGACCACAACCAGACGCTGCCTTTCCTGCTCGAACACTTTCGCGCATCGGGGCCGCTCATTCGCTTCGCTGACCAGAAGGCGGAGCTCGATCTCGAGCTACCGCAATGGACGCTGTCAATCGACGGCGATCGGGCGACGGAAAACCATCGCATCCAGTTCGGTATCAGCTCGCGCGGCGACCTCGACTACCAAGATCGCTCTTTGCCGCTCGAGACCGTCTCGGCAAACCTTAACTTCCGTCCCGGCGGGCTTGGCGTGGACCGCGTCATCATCGAGCCCGGTCAGTCCCGCATCGAGCTCACCGGCGAGGTCAGCGACATGCAGGAGTCGCGCCTCAGCCTGACCGCATCGGTCCAGGCCAATGGCGGCGAGCTCTCGCAGTTCGCCGGGCTTAGCAAGCCTGTTAGCGGCCAGTTCGACGTCAATGCGGACATCCAGAATCGCCTGGAGGATCTGGCTGTGACGGCTAGGATCCACGGCGACGAAGTGGACTACGGGGAGTTTCAGAGCGGGACGCTGGAAGCGCAGGCGACGTACGCCGCCGGAACGGGTCGGGCGCAAATCGATTCCTTTTCGTTCGATGGTCCCTTTGGGCGAGCCGAGGGGAACGTCGATTTGGCGTTGAACAAAGACGCCGGGCTCAGCCGCGCGGACGTGAAGCTGGATCGCTTCAATTTGCTGACGGCGAGCCGCGAGTTCGACGCGCCTGTCAAAGCTGCGTCGCTGGCCAGCGGCTCGGCGGAACTGAGCTGGACGGCGCTCGAATTTTCGAATGTCGCCGGCTCAGGCGAGCTGCGCTTGTCCGCCACACGCAAGACGCCGGCCCGCGACCTGCTACCCGCCTCGGGCCAACTGCGCTTCCAGATAGCGGACAACCGCCTAAGAGCGAACCTGCGCGACTTTCAAACTTTGGGCGCGAAAGCGAGCGGCGCAGTGACCCTTGCCGACATGCAGCGCCTCGATGGGACCGTCAGTCTCAACGTTACCGACCTCGAGCCGGCCATCGCACAACTCGATGCATTTCTAGGCAAAGCTGAAGGCGAATCGGTTGCGCCGACATCGCTGGCAGGGCCCCTGACGGCCACCGTCAACTTGGGCGGGACCCTCGACAATCCAGCGATTCGGATGCAGGCGCGCGGCGACAACTTGACCGCCGGCGAAGTGCGCAATGTGCTGTTTACGCTCGATGGGGCGTACGCCAATTCCACGTTGACGCTCGATGATCTGGCGTTGGCCTGGAATCGGCAGCGAGCAGAACTCCAGGGAACGGTCGGCCTGAAGAGCGAGTCGCCGACGCTTGATTTGAACGTCCAAGCGCAAGACATCGCGCTTGCCGAGGCGATGGACTTACTCGGGCGAACCGAGCCGGTCTCTGGCACGGCTTCGTTCACGGCAAAGGTCGAAGGCACGGTGGCCGAACCCGACGTGGAGGCTTCGCTGACCGCGCGCGAGTTGAACGCCTATGGCGAGCTGTGGGGCGACCTCAGCGCGGACGCCTCGCTTGC
>JAWKHJ010000085.1:0-1657 GCA_041394905.1 Bryobacterales bacterium
CGCAGGACCGGCGTCGCAGTACTTCCTCGATCACACGACGGGCTCGCTGGATCAGTCGGAGGCGAACGCCAGCTTCAGCGTGGCCGGACGTAAGCGGCTGGCGCGCGGAGTCTCGCTAGGTGCGGGCTTTGGACGTGTCGTGCGCACGGCGACCGGGATGGAGCGGTACTCCGACCGCTTCCCGAGCACGAAGTACCAAGTCCCGGCGGAGTTCATGGGCTCTCCCGGCATCCAGCCGGAAGCCAGCTACCAGGGCGATCTGAACCTCGAAGTCACCCGCGGGGACCTGACGCTGAGCGGCGGCGCATTCTACCGCCGCGTGGATGACTACATCAGCGTGGCGCTCGACCCAACTCTGACCAAGGAGCTGCCCTTAAGCCCGCCGACCGTGTTCCGCTACGTGAACGGAGATCACGCGACGTTTCGCGGCTACCAGTTCGGCGCGCGCTATGCACTGATGCGAATGGCCGAGGTGCGACTGCAGGGCGCGAAGGT
This sequence comes from Bryobacterales bacterium, assembly GCA_041394905.1. Classification (GTDB taxonomy): domain Bacteria; phylum Acidobacteriota; class Terriglobia; order Bryobacterales; family UBA6623; genus RI-231. The sequence continues at coordinate 496 of JAWKHJ010000085.1, forward strand.
GATTGCCGACGACATCGAGCAAAACCAACCGCTGATCGGGCGCAACGAGCCCGTGCTCGGCATTCCGCCATTCGAGATGACCAGCGCGCTGCGCATCCACGAGCCCACCGGACGCTTCTGGGCGGAGTACCAGATGCGCAACGTGTGGAACCAAAGCCGGGTGGCAGCCTCACGGCTCGAGACGCCCTCACCGGGTTTTACGCTGCATGGGATTCGGTTCGGTGCAGAACTACCCAAGCGGTTCACGCTGAACGCGGGCTTGGAGAACCTGGGCGACAAGCTCTACTTCGAGCACCTCAACGCCTACAATCCGTTCACGAGGCAGCGCGTCCCAGAGCCGGGGCGGAACGCCTATGTGGCGCTGACGAAGGTCTGGTAGCCAAACCAGTTGCACGCGCGCATGAGAGTGCGCGCGTGCTAGCGCCCTCTTTCCTGCTCGTTCAGCGTGACGCCGTAGTGCTTGCCGCCGACCGTCACGCCGCTGAGCACCGTTCCGCGCACGGTAAGCTTCGCGCCGGCGGCAGGCAGTCCGGCGGTCGTAACCACATTGATCTCGCCTGTTTCGTCCGCTAGTGTGTAGAGCCCGGTGGAGAATAGGCCGAATGCGTCCGTGACTTCGCCGGAGAGCTCGACCGTTTGCTCTTCGTAGAGCGAAGGGTCCGCCAGGATATCGGCGATCTTCAGCTCGGGCGCGGGCTTGGAGCACGCCACGGCGAGCGCTAGCAAAATCGCCGCGCTCAGCAGCCTCACAGGTCTTTGACGGCCGTCGTCAGGTCCCGAATCGCCTGTTTGCCATCCGAGAAGAACATGAGCGTATTATCGTTGGCGAACAGCGGATTGGGGATGCCGGCGAAGCCCGGGCTCAAGCTGCGCTTGATGACCACAACGGTGCGCGCCTTGTCCACGTCGAGGATAGGCATGCCGTAGATCGGGCTGCCCTTCTGCTCACGCGCCGACGGGTTCACGACGTCGTTGGCGCCGAGCACGATGGCCACGTCGATCTCCGGGAACATGGGGTTGATGGTGTCCATGTCGTAGAGCTTGTCGTAGGGCACATCAGCTTCCGCGAGCAGTACGTTCATGTGGCCGGGCATGCGGCCGGCGACGGGGTGGATGGCGTACACAACTTCCGTTCCGCGCGATTCGAGCAGGTTGGCGAAGT
>JAWKHJ010000086.1:0-1619 GCA_041394905.1 Bryobacterales bacterium
CCCCAAGGGCCCAACCGGAAAGATGCAGCGCATCGGCTTGGCGGAGAAGCTTGGCCTAGGCGGCTGAGCGTCTTACTCTCGAACGGCCACGCTAGAATGGGGGTTTCGACCGCGATGTCCGCCCGATACCTCCTCCTCCTCACGATCGTTCTGTCCGGTTGCGGCTCCACCGACACCCAGGAAGCGCCTGCCGCGGCGACCTGGGAAGCCGAGGGGCCGATGACCACAATTACCCTGCCGAACGGGTCGACCCTGCAGGCCGAGCTCCGCCAGACGCCTCAGGAGCAAGCCAGCGGGATGATGTTTCGCCCGGAATTGCCGCCAGGGTACGGCATGCTGTTCGTCTTCGAGACGCTCGAGCCGCGCGCGTTCTGGATGTACCGCACGCTGCACCCGCTCGACATGGTGTGGCTGGACGAGAACAAGCGCATCGTTGAAATTTACGAGAACGCGCCGCCCTGCCCGTCGCTCGACGCACGCGAGTGCCCCAGCTTCGGCGGCGTCTCCTCGTCGCTGTACACGCTCGAGCTGCCAGCCGGGCAGGCGATTCGCCTGGGGCTGAAGGTCGGCGACGAGTTGAAGTTTTAGCCGCCATGGACTCTCAAAAACTCCGTTCCCTGCTCGAACAAGTCCGCGATGGCGGCGTCTCGCCGGATGATGCGATCGGCCAGCTCAGCCACATGCCGTTCGAGGACATCGGCTTCGCCAAGGTGGACCACCACCGAGCGCTGCGCCACGGCATGCCCGAGGTCATCCTGGGCCGCGGTAAGACGCCGTCGGAAGTGGGCGCCATTGCGCAGAAGATTCTCGAGCGCTCGAAGAACCTGCTCGTCACCCGTGCGGACGAAGAGATGTACGAGGTCGTGCGCGAGCTCGACGAGACCGCCGAATACTTCCCACGCTCAAAGGCTCTGCGCATCTGGCGCGAGCGCAACGTGGTCGGAAAGGCGAAGGTCGCCGTCATCTGCGCTGGAACTTCTGACTTGCCCGTGGCCGAAGAGGCGCGGGTGACGTGCGAGGTGATGGGCAACCAGGTCGAAGAGATCTACGACGTGGGCGTGGCCGGCATCCACCGCCTGCTGCACAACCTCGAGAAGCTCAGCCAGGCTCGAGTAATCATCTGCTGCGCGGGCATGGAAGGGGCGCTACCGAGCGCGGTCGGCGGGTTGGTCTCGTGCCCCGTGATCGCAGTGCCCACCAGCGTTGGCTATGGCGCCAGCTTCAATGGACTGGCGGCGCTGTTGGGCATGCTCAATTCCTGCTCCTCCAACGTGACGGTGGTCAACATCGACAACGGCTTCGGCGCAGCTTACGTGGCGACGCTGATCAACCGCATTTGAGTCCGGCAATTGTTTCGCTTGCAACTCAGTTGCGAATCTGGACTCATTCGTGTAGATTAGAAGGCGTAGGGCGGTCGCGCCCTCTCCTTCGTTTCAGATCCACACGGAAGCAACCAATGCAGGTCTTTTTCGAAGCCGCTCGAGTCGGCGACATCGCCGACAGAACCGCCAAGACGGTGCTGGTCCAAGGTAAGAAGATTGCAATCGTCTGCGTCGATGGCCGTTACCACGCCGTGGACGCGTTGTGCACCCACATGGGCGTGCCCTTATCGAAAGGCT
>JAWKHJ010000087.1:0-1569 GCA_041394905.1 Bryobacterales bacterium
ATGGCCGCCTTCACAACGGAAAAGCCCATCAACAAGCCGAGCATCAGCGAGGGCTGAAGCTGGACATAAGCCAGCAGGACTTCGATCAAGGTCAGCGTGAGCAGGCCGATCCAGACCTTGACCATCAGGGGGCGTTGCGCGGTGTTTTCCATGGCTAGTGCGGCGCGACCGAGAGCAGGTAGATCAGCGGGAAGACGAACATCCAGACCAAGTCGACGAAGTGCCAGTAGAGACCGCTGACCTCGACGTCTTCCGCCGTGTATTTCCCGGCCGAGAAGCGCGTGGCGATGACGCTCAAGTAGACGACGCCGATGGCGACGTGGGTCATGTGCAAACCGGTGATGAGGTAGAAGGTTCCACCGAACAAGGGCGCGCCCCAGGGGTTTGAGAACGGGGTGACGCCTTCGTGGATGAGGTGGTTCCACTCGGTCAAGTGCAACGCCACGAAGATGACGCCCCCGAGCGCCGTCATCCAAACCCACTTGGCCGCCTTCTTGCGGTCGCCTGCTTGTGCAGCGGCCACGCCGAAGACCATCGTCAGGCTCGAAGAGAGCAGCACGAGGGTCATCAGGGTGGAAAACAAAATCCCCGGAGAGAAGGTGAACGGGTGCGGCCAATCGTTGGCGATGCGCAGATAGCTGTAGCAGACCAGCAGAGTCGCGAAGGTCAACGCGTCGGAGATGAGGAACAGCCACATCCCGAGCTTTTTGTTGCCGACGGAGAGGCCGTGCTCTCCTTTCCAGGCGGCGTGTGTGGCGGCGGACATGGGATGTTAGGCGAGGACTCCCAACAGGATAAACAGATAGACCCAGAGAACGCCCAGGAAGTGCCAGTAAATAGCGGTGGCGTCCACCGCGGCGAGCCGATTCGCCCAGGGGCGCGCCATGCGGGCACGGGCGGCGAGGTAGATCAGGGCGCCGATTCCGCCGAGCACGTGCAAGGCGTGTGCTGCGGTGAGGATGTAGAAGAACGAGCCGCTGGCGCTGTTGCTCATCGAGACGCCCTGGGCGAGCAAATCGCGCCAGCCGAGGGTTTGCGCGACGAGAAAAGCGAGGCCGAGCACGAGAGTGGCGAAGGTCCAGGTGCGCAGCTTGTCGAGCGTTCCATTGCGCAGTTGGCGGCGTGCGATCTCGAGCGCGACGCTGCTGAAGAGCAGGATCGCGGTACTCAAGTAGAGTACGGCGGGCAGGTCGAGCGCGAGCCAGTCGTCGCCGATGCGTCGCACGACCATGGCGCTCGAGATGGCGGCGAAGAACATGACGATGCCGGCGATGCCGACCCAGACGGCCAGCCGTAGACGTTCGCCGGCGCGGTAGCCGCCGTCGTTGTTGGAGTCGCCTCCGCCCCAGCCGCGCGCGGTCTTCGTCGGCGGCCGTCCGCCTCCGCCGCCGACGGCGGGCCGCTCGGCGACGTCACGCAAAACTCCTTGCGTGTGACGAAGCACTGGTCGAGATTCTAGCAGCCCGAGCGGGAAGTCGCGAAGGCGGCGCTTGCGCCACAATGGTTGGTTTCGAGTCGGCCCCGCGTGTGGAAGGATCTCAAGGTCACCGCCATCATCCCCTGCCTGAA
>JAWKHJ010000088.1:0-1547 GCA_041394905.1 Bryobacterales bacterium
GCGTGCGCCCTTTCTGCGCGGGCTGTGGCCAGTGACGGCTGCGCAACTCCCTGCTGAGATTCTTGCTGGAATCACGTTGGCCGCCCTGGCTGTACCCGAGGTCATGGGCTACGCGAAGATTGCCGGCCTGCCTGCGATCACCGGCCTGTACACCATCCTCGTCCCGATGGTCTTGTTCGGGCTCTTTGGCTCGTCACGCCACCTCGTCGTCGGCGCCGATTCGGCCACGGCGGCCATTCTCGCCGCGGGCCTGGCAGGGCTCGCCTCCATGGGCTCCGCCGAATACGTCTCGCTCGCGGGCGGGCTAGCGCTCATGGCGGCGGGCTTCCTGTTCGCAGCCCGCATCCTTCGGCTCGGCTTTCTGGCAGACTTCCTGTCCCGTACAGTGCTCGTCGGGTTCCTGACTGGCGTAGGCGTCCAAGTCGCGCTCGGTCAGATCCCGGGAATGTTGGGTTTCGCCGGCGCGGGGAACGGCGCAATCCCCGAAATTCTCTATGACTGGCGACAGCTCGGCGAGACCCGTCCCGAAGTCCTGGCGATTTCCATCTCCGTCCTCGTCATTGCGATGGTTGCGAAGCGCGCCTCGAAGCGGCTACCCGGCGCGCTGATTGCCGTCGCCGCCGCCATCGCCGCAAGCTGGGCGCTGGACGCGCAGTCGCATGGCATTCAAGTGCTCGGCGCGGTTCCAAGCGGACTCCCGCCGCTCGGGCTGCCTCAGGTCGACTGGAGCTGGGCCTTGATCGAAGAGCTCATCCCTACTGCGTTCTCGATGTTCGTGGTCATCTTGGCGCAAAGCGCCGCCACTTCGCGTGCTTATGCCGACCGTTACGAAGAGCGGTTTGACGAGAACGTCGATCTCGTAGGCCTAGGCATGGCCAACGTCGGTGCAGCTCTCACCGGCGGCTTCGTAGTCAACGGCAGCCCGACCAAGACCCAAATGGTCGACAGCGCCGGCGGACGCACCCAGATCGCGCAACTGGCAGCGGCCGTCGTCGTTCTCGTGATCTTGTTGTTCCTCACGGGAGCTTTGGCGTATCTGCCTGAGGCCGCGCTGTCGTCGGTTGTCTTCCTGATCGGAGCGGAGCTCATTGACTTCAAGGGAATGCGCACGATCTACAAGCAACGTCCGTGGGAGTTCGGGGTCGCCTCGATCGCAGCGGCCGTCGTCGCTTTCCGCGGCGTCGAGGAAGGCATGCCCACCGCCATCGTTCTCTCTCTGCTTGCGCATACCCGCCATGGATACCGCCCAAAGAACCTGGTACTGGCGGGCGCCAAAGATGGACGGTGGCGAGGGGTTCCAGTATCGGAGGCCGCCCAGCTCGTTCCGGGACTGCTTGTCTACCGGTTCACCCACAGCATGTACTACGCCAACGCCGAATTTCTCTCGGACCAGATACGCAGCCTCGTAGACAAAGCGCAGCCGCCGCTCTCCTGGTTCTGTATCGATGCGGGCGCAATCGACGATGTAGATTTCACAGCGGCGGAAACGCTGCTCGTGATCGCAGGATTTCTGCGGAAAAACGGCATTCGGCTAGTCCTCGCCGAGG
>JAWKHJ010000089.1:0-1506 GCA_041394905.1 Bryobacterales bacterium
CGACAACACGTTGAGAGTTGGAGATCTGAGGGCGGAGGATTTTGACGCCATCGTCGTCGCCGGCGGCCAAGCGCCGATGTTCACCTTCGACAAGGCGGACGGGTTGCAGCGGATTTTCCTCGACTTCTTCCGCGCGGGGAAGCCCGCGGCTGCGCTCTGCCATGGAACCGCCTTGCTCCTTCATCTAAAAGGCGAGAACGAAGAAGCCTTCGTGAAGGGCAAGCGCATGACCGGCTTTGCCAATAGCGAAGAGGACTATGCCGATCACGCCGTGGGATCCAAGGTGATGCCGTTTCGCATCGAAGACGAGGCGCGCAGGTTGGGAGCGGAGTTTGTAGCCAAGCCGGCTTTTGAGCCCCATGCCGTGCGCGACGGCAACCTCGTGACAGGTCAGCAACAGAACTCTGGCGGCGAGACGGCCCGCCTGGTCTTGGAGATGTTGGGAGGTCATGCGCGATGAAGATCGCATTTCTCGGTCACGGTAAGGTCGGCGGCGCGCTTGCGTCCGGATTGGCCAATGCCGGCCACGATGTCGTGCTCGCGGCGCGGGACCCTGAGTCCGCCGGGATAAAGGAAGGCCTCGCGCGAAACGAGCGTTTGCGGGCCAAATCGATCCCCGAGGCCGTCGCCGAGGCCGAAGCGGTCTTTCTGGCGACACCGTACTCGGCGAACATCTCCGCCTTGGACTCCGCAGGCGACCTCGCAGGCAAGATCCTCGTCGACTGTACCAACCCGGTCGGCCCCGGTATGCAACTCTCCGTCGGAGGCTCGGATTCCGGCGGCGAGACCGTTCAGCGGCTGCGGCCCGAGGCGCGGGTCGTCAAGTCGTTCACAATTTACGGCTACGAGAACTTCGAGGACGCCGCCTACCCCGGCTACGGCGACCTGCGGCCGGCCATGTTGATGTGTGGAAACGACCCGGAGGCCGTCGCAGAAGTGGGAGAGCTCGCCCGCGATCTGGGCTGGGAGCCCGTGGCGACAGGGCCGATCAAGATGGCCCGGTACCTGGAACCCATGACGATGCTGTGGATCGAAATGGCTCGGGTGCAGGGCCGTGGGCCGGGTTTCACCTGGGCGATGCTGAAGCGGTAGGCTGGACGAGTTGTGTCTGGAGGGCGGTTCGCCTGACAGATTCGGACATTCAGTTGAGCAGCACAACCGCGGCCTTCCGGCCCTGGCTCGGACGTGGGCGGGTTGCAGGGCCTCTCCAATCCACGCTTCCGCGCGGTGGGTGGAAGCCAATCGTTCATCGCGGTGTGATCCAAGAAGGATTGGCGCTAGCTAGCGTCGGCATCGGCGCCGGACTTCGCGATGAAAGGCGGGGCTGGGTGAGGGTTACGCCACAAAAATGTCGCTCTATAATAGCGTCAGGTTGTTCTGGGTTTTATGGATTCCGTGGCGACAGTCCGGCAGAGGTTGACGGCCGCCATCGGCGAACGCTACGAAGTGTTCGACCCGATCGGGGCCGGCGGCATGGCGACGGTTTTCCTGTCCCGCCACCGCATG
>JAWKHJ010000090.1:0-1500 GCA_041394905.1 Bryobacterales bacterium
CGGTGCGGCGAAGATGTGCGTCGAGCTTGCGGCGCAACAGTTGCTTGACGGAGGCGAAGGCCGGATCGCCGGCCAGGTTGTTCTGGTTGAACGGATCGTCAGCGATGGCGTACAGCTCTTCTTCAGGGCGTTTGTCGAAGGCGGCCTTGGCGAGCGTCGAATATTCGTCGCGATGCTCCCAGAGGAAGGTCTTGGTCGGGCCGCCGTCTGTGTCTCCGTAGCCTCCGGTGGGATCGTCCGAGGGCCAGACCAAGCCGGGGTGGTCGCCAACGGGGGTGTTCTGCGGCTCCAGATTGTGAATGTAGAGGTAGTCCGCCGTGCGGATGCCGCGCATTGGATAGCCGGCCCCATTTGGGCGGCTGCCGGGGAAGTGGCGTTCGATGCCGAAGACCGCCGCATTGCGGTCCGGGTCGATTTGTCCTGACTGCGCCGCTTGGAGCACGGGGAGCAGGCTGCGGCCGGTCATCTGGCGTGGCACGGGCGTTCCAGCGGCTTCGAGGAAAGTCGGGGCGAAGTCCGGGAAGCTCACGAAATCGTCGATCTTGCGGCCGGCTTCCACGCGATCGCCCCAGCGGATCGCTAAGGGCACGTGCGCGCCGTAGTCGTAAATGGTGGCCTTGGCCCGTGGGAAAGCCATGCCGTTGTCCGCCGTGCAGACGACGATCGTGTTGTCGAGCTCGCCGCGTTGCTCGAGCAGGTCGAGCATGCGCCCCAGGTGCTTGTCGTAATGTTCGATTTCGAACGCGTAGTCCGCAAGGTCGCTGCGGACTTCATTCACGTCGGGGAAGAACCCGGGCGTCGTAATGTCGTCCAGCGTCTTGCCGTGGCGCACGCCAATGCCGTCCTCGAAGATGCGGTGCGGCTCCATGAAGCCCGCCCAGAAGCAGAACGGCTGATCGCCCGAGCGTCCGTCGAGGAAGGCCTCGAAGTTCGCCGCGTAGTCGACGTTGCTGATGCCTTCACCCGGCGGCGTGAGCTTGATCTGGTTGAACACCGGACCTGCGGGGTTGTCTTGTCTCCCCGATCCTTTCCAGTTGCCCGGTCCCCAGGGCTTGCCGGTGTAGCCGACGCGGTATCCGGCCTCGCCGAGCAGGTCGGTGTAGAGCGCGATGTCATTCTCGGGCGGCCACACCGTGTGGTTCATCGACGCTTCGCGCAGGCGGTAGAAGTCTTGGCCGGAGAGTACGCTTCCGCGCGATGGGCCGCACGAAGGCGTCGAGACGAAGCAGTTTTGGAACAATGCGCCCTCGCGCGCCACGCGGTCGAATGCCGGCGTGCGGACCCACTCCGCGCCGTAGATCGAGGCGTGCGGGTAGGACTGGTCGTCGGAAATCGAGAACAGGATGTTGGGCCGCTTGCGGCGTTGGGCCGGTAGGGCGGAGGCGGCCAGCGCGAGGCCGCTTTGCCGCAGAAACGTGCGTCGATTCGAGGTAGCCATGGGCGGACTTAGTGTACTGCGCGGGTGGAGGAGGGCACAGCGCTGTTTTAAGCGCGGACATG
>JAWKHJ010000091.1:0-1644 GCA_041394905.1 Bryobacterales bacterium
GCAGAAGCCGGAACTCTTCCCATTGCGTCAGGCTCTCGTCCGCGCACCGCTCTTCGACCTCGGCCCGTAGCCCTTCCAGCAGGTGAACGACTTGTGGCACCGAGTGGGTCTCGGCCAGAGCAAGCCCACGACTGATCGCTGCGAGCGCTTCGTCGAGAGCGCCGAAAGTGGCGCGAGCCCGCGCCAGCTCGATGATCGCACGCACCGCAAGATCCGGAAGTTGGAGCTCCAGGAAACGGGCAACCAGCTCTTCAAACGTAGCCACCGCCTCGCGCTCGTCATCCCGTTGGACGCCGTCCGCGGCGCGTTCCGCCCCCCGCAACACCCAGAACTTCGCTTGGGCGAATCGAGCCAGCCCCAGCGAGAGCACGTCCGGAGTCGCCACCAGGGTCTGGATCGACTGACCAAAAAACGACTCGGCATCAGCGAACCGTTGCTCGGCCGCCGCGGCTTCTCCAAGAATGCGAAGGGCGCGCCCGGCCTCCACTCCATCATCGAAGCGGCGCGCGAGCTCGAGCGCACTTTGGGCGAGCTCCGCGGCACGGGCCGACTCGTTCCTCAACAGCGCGATCTCACCAAGACGCGTCTTGACCTCGAAGAGGACATCGCCTTCGGCGAGCGACTCTCCGCAAATCTTCAACGCCTGCTGGAGATAGTCATCCGCCGCGGCGAGATCGCCCTGGCGCAGTTCCCGTTCGCCCAGGAACTCCAAAGCCAGTGCCTCTTCACGCCGATACCCACTCCGCCGGGCGATTTCCAGAATCTGGTGGAAGTGCGCCCCGGCCGCCGCGAACTCACGCCGACGCAGCTTGAGGATCCCGAGGGCGATGTTCGTCCGAACAACCCGCAAGGTGGGCTGCGTCTCCTTCGAAATCACGAGCGCGCGCGTGAGGTGCTTGGCGGACAGGTCCCACTGTCCGCACGTGTAGCACAGAATCCCGAGGTTCAGGCAGATCTGCGCGAGGCGCGCGTAGTTGCCGGCTTCTTCGGCGACGGCGATGGCCCGCGTGAAGTACTCTCGCGCCTCCCCCCAACGCGGCGTCTTGATCAGAAGTACACCGAGGTTGTTGAGCGTCCGGGCGATCCCTTCGCTGTCATCGATCCGGCGGAAAGTCGCAAGCGCATTCTCGTAGTACTCGCGAGCCTGGGCGACGTCCCCCAGGAGATGGAACATCGAACCGAGCGTGACCTCGAGATTGCCGACTTCCTCGTGAGCATCCGTGGTTCGAAGCACGCGGTAGGCTTCCAATCCGTACTCGCGTGCGGTCTCGTAGTCGGAGAGCGTGTTGTGCACCTGTCCGATCCTCGATCGGACGCGCGCGGCCAGGACTTCGTCCCCGGTGGCTTCGGCTCGCGGAAGCATCGCGTGCAGGCGGGTCCGCGCCTCGCCATGGCGGCCGCGGCGACGGAGACAGTCCGCGATCTTGATCTCAACCGCGATCGTGACCGATTCCGGCGCTCCGGCACGTTGGATTTGCGCCAGCGCCCGTTCGTAGTACTCGAGTGCGGAAACCGTGTTGTCCGCCCCGGCGTGCACGTCGCCGATGCCGAGCAACCGGTTCCAGTCGGCCTCGGACGAGCCGGCGTTCGAACGTCCAGTTCGACGATCGAATTCGAGTCTTGTTCTTTCTTTGCGGTCTTCCA
>JAWKHJ010000092.1:0-2104 GCA_041394905.1 Bryobacterales bacterium
GAATAACGATTATCGATTGTTTTGGAAGATTTGATGAGGTTGACACAAATCAATTTATTCAGCTGCTTGAACAATTACAAAACCAGGGCAATCAACATTTAATATTAAATCTGTCCCATTTATACTATTTGGACCCTAAAGTAGTGAATCTCCTTTTTTTTGGTCACGAATTTCTTCAAACCCATTCAGGGACATTTTCATTAATAAGCCCACTTAGTTCCGTGAGGGATGAACTTTTCCGAGGGAAAATTCCTAATATCATACCCACCTTTGAAAACATGTATGACGCGATGCATCGCCCACACTGTGCCTACCAAGGCTGTTAAGTTTAATATAAACTTTTTTAAACAGAAAAGCCCAGGGATATCAAATCCCTGGGCTTTTCTTAATTAAATCTCGGCAACGACCTACTTTCCCACAGCCTCACGGCTGCAGTATCATCGGCCCTGGAGGGCTTAACTTCCGTGTTCGAAATGGGAACGGGTGGTACCCCTCCGGTAAGGTCACCGAGAAAATGCTTGTGAACAGTAAATATTAATTTAAAAATCAAATCTCGTCATTTTTAAACACTACTCAACCATTCACTTAGACCATGTCTATCAAGAACAAATGTTGTTAAGTCGCACGGCCGATTAGTACTGGTTAGCTTCAGACCTTACAGCCCTTCCACACCCAGCCTATCAAACTCGTAGTCTACAAGTGGCCTTTAGGGAGGTTACCCTCCGTGTGATCTAATCTTGAGGCTAGCTTCCCGCTTAGATGCTTTCAGCGGTTATCTAAACCGGACATAGCTACCCGGCACTGCCGCTGGCGCGACAACCGGCACACTAGCGGTCCGTCCATCTCAGTCCTCTCGTACTAGAGACAGGCCCTCTCAAATCACCTCCGCCCACAACAGATAGGGACCGAACTGTCTCACGACGTTCTGAACCCAACTCTCGTACCGCTTTAACGGGCGAACAGCCCGACCCTTGGGACCGGCTTCAGCCCCAGGATGCGATGAGTCGACATCGAGGTGCCAAACTTCCCCGTCGATGTGAACTCTTGGGGGAAATCAGCCTGTTATCCCCGGCGTACCTTTTATCCGTTGAGCGATGGCCCTTCCACGCAGAACCACCGGATCACTAAGCCCGACTTTCGTCCCTGCTTGAGCTGTCGCTCTCACAGTCAAGCTCCCTTTTGCCTTTACACTCGATGGCTGATTGCCGACCAGCCTGAGGGAACCTTTGGGCGCCTCCGTTACCTTTTGGGAGGCGACCGCCCCAGTCAAACTACCCACCAGACAATGTCCTCACCCTGGATGACAGGGCCAAGTTAGAATGTCAGAAAAGCAAGGGTGGTATTTCAAGGTTGGCTCCACGAAAGCTAGCGCTCCCGCTTCAAAGCCTCCCACCTATCCTACACATACTCGCCCAACACCCAATGTCAAGTTGTAGTGAAGGTGCACAGGGTCTTTCCGTCTAGTTGCGGGCACCCGGCTTCTTCACCGGAACAACAAGTTCGCTGAGTCTCTCCCCGAGACAGCGCTCCAGTCGTTATGCCATTCATGCAGGTCGGAACTTACCCGACAAGGAATTTCGCTACCTTAGGACCGTTATAGTTACGGCCGCCGTTTACTGGGGCTTCCATTCGGAGCTTCGCCTTGCGGCTAACCCCTCCAGTTAACCTTCCAGCACCGGGCAGGCATCAGACCCTATACTTCCTCTTACGAGTTAGCAGAGTCCTGTGTTTTTGGTAAACAGTCGCTAGAGCCATTTTACTGCGACCTCGTTCGGCTTAATAAGTAAATCATCTCACCTAGTCGAGGCACCCCTTTTCCCGAAGTTACGGGGCTAAATTGCATAGTTCCTTAGGGAGAGTTCTCTCACGCCCCTTAGTGTATTACACCTACCTACCTGTGTCGGTTTGCGGTACGGACACCACAACAACTCACTACGAGGATTTTCTCGGCAGTACGGGATCAGCCCGTTTATGGCCTTACGGCCTCCCCATCACATCTCAGTGTTAATAGGCCCGCGGATTTACCTACAGACCCCACCTACATGTTTGGACCGGGTATTCCAGGAACCCGGCGGCACCTACCCCCCTGCGTCCCCCCTTAGTT
>JAWKHJ010000093.1:0-3171 GCA_041394905.1 Bryobacterales bacterium
GTCAAGCGGCATTCGTAAACTGGGCACCAGGTGGGGTAAATTCTATCGCACTTTTATTTAAGCTTAATTTTTATGCTGATTATAAAAAAGGCAAACACTTATTTCAAACTTGGTTGAATACTGAATATGGTATTCAATTCTTAAAAGAAAATGGAAAATTCAATGCCAACAAAAATGCAGATAGATGGGAGTTTTTTGCTAAATACGGTTATAAAGTATATAAGCCATTATATATAGCAGCTTATGGCGATTTAAGATCACAGTTTTCCAATACCTATATTTTCAGAAACGGTATAACAACTGGCAAAAGAGATTCATTAATATCTACTATTGGTGCTCCTTTAATTTTTGAAGGTGCTATTGGTTTAGATTATATACCTAATGATAAATTTTCTCTATTTTTCTCTCCATTAGCAGCAAAAGTTACCTATGTTGGTCATGATGGATTAGCTAGTAAAGAAATTTATGGAAATGCATTTCCAAGTAAAGTAAAATCTGAATTTGGTGCAGTATTAATAGCTACATATAAACAAAATTTCTGGAAAGATAGAATTACCTTAATGAGTGTGTTTAGAGCCTACAAAAATTATTTACATGCTAAAATAGACCCTATTGATGCATCTCTTACAAGAGAATCGAATAGCAGTTATAGAAAAAACATAGATATTGATTGGCAAACTACTATTGGTTTTAACGTAAATAAATATTTAACAGCAAGTGTATTTACACACTTAGTATGGGATCATGACACCAAAACACCTGTTAAAGATTCTAATCCAGTGGTAAACAAACCACAAGTACAGTTTAGAGATATTATTGGCATTAGTGTTGGCTATGCACCTAATTTTTATAAAGCAAAAGGCGAAAAAGTAAGACAATTTAATCCATAATATAGATTAGATGTATCGTCCTAAAATAAGTTGACGGATTAAAAATAATATTTTATCTCTGATAGCATTGTATGTTATCAGAGATTTTTTTATGTACTTGTTCTGGCGTTTTATAGTTTAAAGCTAAATGAGGTCTGTAATTATTGTATAGTTGTACAGCTTCCTTTACCATCTGTTCTGCTATTTGTTTGCTTTTCAATGATTTACCCAATCCAAATTCTTCTTTTATCGTTCTGTTCATTCTTTCAGCCAAAGCATTCTCATAAGGATCTCCATTTTCTGTCATGCTAATTAGGCAATTATTGTCGTGCGATAGTTCTACATATTCTTTACTGCAATATTGCAAACCTCTATCTGAGTGGTGCACTGTCTGTATATGCTTATTTTTTTTATTGTTTAATGCCATTTTATAGGCTGGTATCATACTGGCAGTTTCCATATTATCTGCTATAGAGTAGCCTACTATCTTTCTGCTAAAAGCATCTGTAACTAGATTAAGGTAACTATTACCTTGCTCTGTCTTTATGTAAGTAATGTCACTTACCCATAATTGTTCTGGTTGAGTTACTATAATATCTTTTGTTAGATTAGGATATCTTCGTAACCAATGTTTGGAGTTGGTGGTTTGAACATATCGTCTGCTAGGTTTTATTAGCATATTTTCCTGTCGTAGGTAATCAAACAATTTATCTCTACCACATTTTAGTGCTTTGCTTTCCAACTCAGCTTGTAGTAAGTGATGCAACTTGCGTGTGCCTATTCTAAAGAGTAGTTTTCTGTGTGATTGCACCATTGCAATTATTTGTTTTTTAGTGGATGCTTGATTGATTCTATCCTTGCATAATTTATAATAATATTGCCGAGTATAACCTAGTGTACTTGCTACTTGGCTGGTGCTTCGTTTGACCCTTGTTGGCTTGTACCATTCGACAACAAGGGTAAATACTTTTTTCTAATGTCTGTCTTTAAAACATCATCTGCAATATCTATCGCTGTATTTAATATCTCTTTCTCTGCTTCTAAACGTTTTATCTTCGCCTCTAATTGGGAAATATAAGTTTTGGGAGGTGCTTTCTTTTTCATAGGTAATTTACTTTGCCAATCTAATTTACCATGTTTTCGTAACCAAACCAAAACTGTGCTTCTGCCTTGGATGCCATATTTCTTTTGTGATTGCTTATAGGTCAATAGCCCTTTTTCAATCTCATCGATTACTTGTAGTTTAAAAGCTAAACTGTAATCTTTTTGAGTCCTTTTACTAAAATCTCTGTCTTTTGTATTCATTGTATAAGTCAACTTTTGTGTCAACTTATTTTAGGACGATACATAGTTTTTAAAAGAAAAGGCTGCCACATAGTGGCAGCCTTTTTATATGTTATGAATGAATGTTATTTTGGTGTATTAGCAGCCGGTTTTGGATCTGGCAATTTTAAATATGATTTTACTAAAGGCATGATATCGTCTGTTTCTTCTGCATACAAGATAGAACCTGCACTTGAATCGAAGATGTAAGTGTATCCGTTCGCTTTAGCTACAGCCTTAATGCCATCATTTGCTTTTTGTAAAATAGGTGCGTATAATTTTTCTCGTTTTTGGTCTATTTTATCATTTGCAGACTGTTGGAAATCAGTAATTCTTTTTTCTAAATCAGCTAATTCTTTAGCCACTATTTCTTTCTGATCTTCGGTCATTTGTCCTTTGTCAATTTTTGCTTGTGCATCGGTTGCTTTCTTTTGGTATTCTACATACATTTGTTGACCTAAAGCGTCTAATTCTGCAGCATATTTTTGTAAAGCAGAGTCTGCTTTTAATGATTCAGGCATTAAGCCAATTAATTCCATTGAACTTAAGTATCCGAATTTGTTTATTTTTTCTGCATATGCTGATGCAAAAAATGTAAACATTACCACTACGATTGTACTAATTTTTTTCATGTTTGTTGTTGTTTTTAAGATATAAATTTCTTTTGGTTTAAAATAATATTCAAATTACATGCCGAGTTTTTTCAATACCTCTTCGCTTACATCATATTGCGGATTGGTAAACAGCATGGCTGAGCTTCCTGATGCTTTATCAAAAATAAAGTCATAATTTCTGGTTTGAGCAATTTTTTGTACAGCATCAAATACTTTATCTTGTATTGGTTGAATGAGTTCTTGACGTTTTTTAAATAAATCGCCATTGAAGCCGAAACGAGATTTTTGCATTTCTTTTAAATCATCTTCTGTTTTTACAATTTCTTCTTCGCGTTGTTTTTTTAGGTCTGCTGTTAATAAAAATT
>JAWKHJ010000094.1:0-1576 GCA_041394905.1 Bryobacterales bacterium
AATCCGTTGGGACGCGCGTATTAATAAAGGGAGCTCTCGCATCCAAAGCATACCCATAACCTCGTCGGCTACAAACTGCAGAGTCTCTCAGATACAAAATTAATTATGTACTAAGTCTTGTAATAAAATCACGAAAATAGCTGTTTTTGATTATCGCAAAAACGGCTCATCAAAACTGCGCAGTTTCCGCGAATGCAGCGTTCCCGCATCCGCTTCCGCCCGCAATAACTCAATCGCTTTGAGGCCGATTTCGAGATGCTGCGAGACGCGCGCCTGATAGAAGGCGTCGGCCATGCCGGGGAGTTTGATCTCGCCATGCAGAGGCCTGTCGGAGACGCATAAAAGCGTGCCGTAGGGAACGCGGTAACGAAAACCGTTCGCCGCGATGGTCGCCGATTCCATGTCGATGGCGATGGCGCGCGACTGGTTGAGGCGCACCGCGATCTTTTCGAAATTCAATTCCCAGTTCCGGTCGCCGGTCGTGACGACCGTGCCGGTCCGCAACAGGTCTTTTAGCTGGCCTTTGGAAATGTCCGTCACCTGTTCAACCGCCGCGGTCATCGCAAGCTGCACCTCGGCGATCGTCGGCAGCGGGATCGAGGCGGGAAGCGCCTCGTCGAGAACATTGTCTTCGCGGAGATAAGCATGCGCGAGAACATAGTCGCCCAAACGCTGCGTGCGGCGAAGGCCGCCGCAATGGCCGATCATCAGCCAGACATGCGGCCGCAGCACCGCGAGATGATCGGTGATCGTTTTCGCGTTCGACGGACCGACGCCGATATTGACGAGTGTGACGCCGGCGTGACGGCCTTTCACATAATGATAGGCGGGCATTTGCGGCTGTTTCAGCAGCGGCGGTTTTGACGGGCCTGTTCCCTTCAGCGTGATGCGGTCGCCGGGTTCGATAAGCGCGTCGATCTCCCCCGCTTCGACGAGCGCGCGTCCGCGCTCGATGAATTCGTCGACATAGCGCTGATAGTTCGTAAACAGAATGAAATTCTGGAAGTGTTCGGGCTTTGTCGCCGTGTAATGCTGAATGCGGTGAAGCGAATAATCGGTCCGCTCCGCGGTGAAGAGCGAAAGGGGCAGCGGCCCGCCGCGTTCGAGGATCATGCCGCCGTCGACGATGACGTCATTCGTCGAGATGAGGTTCGGCATATGGAAGAAATGCTGCAATTCCTCCCGCTGTCTCGGCGTCAGATTGGCCGTCGCCTGTTCAAGCGCGAATGTGAGGGGGATCGGCGTCCTTGACCGGCCGACGAACAGCTTCGCCTCAAAGCTTTCGGTGATCCGCGACAGTTGTTCGAGAAGATAGCCGGCGAAGAGTTTGGGCGCCGTGATCGCCGCGCCGTGAAGGCTTGTCGACGCGATCTGGCCGAGCGCGAGGCTTCCCGTCTGGATCGAGCGTTCGGCCGGCACTTCGGCGCAGAGATAGGGATAAGTCGGCGCGGCGTAGGCGCCGACTTTCAGCTTGCCCGCCGCGTAATCGGCAAAGCGCTTTTCAACCGCGCCGAGCGCCTCGTCATAAAGCGCGATCAGCCGCTCGACGGCGTCTTCAGGGCTTGCGCAATGTTTC
>JAWKHJ010000095.1:0-1633 GCA_041394905.1 Bryobacterales bacterium
CTCCCTGCCCATGATTCATGGAGACGGTGGCGGCCATATAGATGTCGTCCAGATCAGGCCGCTCCTCACGATCGACCTTTACGCAGATGAAATGCTTATTCATGAGCTCGGCGATCGCCTCGTTCTCGAACGACTCCCGTTCCATGACATGGCACCAGTGGCAAGCGGAATAGCCGATCGAGAGCAAGATGGGTCGATTCTGTTCCTTGGCCAGCTGCAGGGCCTCGGGCCCCCAGGGGTACCAATTCACTGGGTTGTAGGCATGTTGGAGCAGATACGGGCTCGTTTCGTGGATGAGCCGGTTAGGATTTCGTTTTTCTGAAGAAGTAGGTGATGACATCCACTCACCCTAGCATCGGGAAGAGAAGAGCGTCAACGGAGGTGGAGCAAAGTGGAAAGCAACCGAACAATCCCCGCTCATCCGCTAGCCCTGAGCAGGTGCGGAGCACCGTGTCGAAGGCAGCCAGTGAGCATGGAGCCTCCTGCTGACGGTTACGGGTGAACGCGCAGCGCGTGGGCGTCTGGGCGGTACCCCGGGAGGATGCGGCATGGGCATACCCACACAATTCGATTATGCAGCGGAGGGAGCGGGGGGCATCTGGACTGACCCGGGTCGTCAATAGTGGACGCCATGAATTGCAGCCTCATGCCGCCGGCTGTTGATGGACCCATCGTTGGGCAAATAAGGCAAGCTGCATAAGTCACTGTCGGATGGCGGTTCCGTTGACAGAGATCGTATCAGTGTATATCATGACGTATATACATTGCCCTATCGAAAGAGGCTTGCAGTGGCCACCCGAAAGAAAACAAAACTCTTCATGAGTGGTAACAGCCAGGCGGTCCGGATTCCACGAGAATTTCAGCTGGAGGGTGACGAAGTTGAAATTCAGCGTCGTGGTAATACGCTCGTTATTCGTCCGAAGAAGCAGACATGGCAGCCGCTTGTGGATAGCCTTGCCCTGTTTACAGAAGACTTTATGGACGGGGGCAGGCAACAACCTCCGGCCCAGAAGCGGAAGTCTTCCTTCACATGAAGGTGATGCTGGATACCAACATCTGTATCTACCTCATCAAACAACAACCTCCAGCTATCCTTGAACGTTTCCTCTCTTATCCGGTCGGAGACATCGGTATTTCCAGTATTACAGTTGCTGAATTGGCCTACGGGGTCAGTAAGAGTCGTCATGCGACGAAGAATCGGCATGCTCTTGAGCAGTTTATCGCTCCCCTTGAGGTGGTCGCTTTTGATCACGTCGCAGCCTGGACCTATGGCCACGTACGAGAACAACTTGAGGCAAAAGGAACTCCCATCGGCTCGATGGATATGCTCATCGCTGCTCATGCGTTGAGTCTTGGAGTCCGGCTCGTCAGTAACAACCTAAGAGAGTTCCGACGCGTTCCAAGGCTACGATTGGAAAACTGGATCTAAAGGCAACTCCCAACGCTGAAGCGCATCGTGCGCGACCTCAATCGCTCCTTGCCGTGATAATTGGTTGTGATACGCTGAAGCCAACGTGAGGGTCCTATGACAGAGATCGGCCCCTATTCTAATTACCGACTGACGGTCCGGTTAGAGCTGGCCAACGCGCCTGGTATCTTCGCCAAGGTGGCGGCGCTGCTTGCTGAGGAACAG
>JAWKHJ010000096.1:0-1911 GCA_041394905.1 Bryobacterales bacterium
TCTGACTGGCCCACCTTCTGCCGCCGCCACTCATGCCCGTACTGCTATCACGCCACTTTTATTTGCGCTTCCTATAAGGTATAATGAAATAAGAAGCTCCCAGGCTTGAATTGAACTTTGCGCAGTTTTAGCAATCAGCAACTGTGAGACCGCCCGCACGAAGTGATCTCCTGATCTGCTGGTTATTCTCCCCCAGTTTCATCAATATCCCACATCTTTTCCTAATCAAGGAGGAACTATGCCAAGGCACGATTTCCGAGCGAACTCCCATTTAAGTCGTCGTAATTTTTTGAAGGCCTCTGCCTTTACCATTGGCGGCATGATGCTGGCAGCCTGCGCACCGCAAGGCGCCGCGCCGGCGGCTGACGGCGGCGGCGCGGCCAGCGCCGAGGGTGTTGCCCTGCGTCTTTCGGCCTGGGCCGATGTGCAGGACGCCGTGGTCTACGAGAACATGGTCAATGCGTATCAGGAGCAAACCGAGGGCGTCAACGTCTCGGTAGAGCAATATCCGGGCGGCTATTACGAAAAAATTCAGGCCAACTTTGCCGCCGATGATGCGGCGGATGTGCTCTATATTCAAGGCTGGATGTGGCAGGCCTATGCTGAAAACAGCGTGCTGTCGCCGCTCAACGACTATATTTCCGCCGATGCCGCCGAAGAATTTTTCCCCGGCGGCGAAAATTATGACAACCAGACGCTGTGGCAGGGCGACCGCTACATGACGCCCACCGACACCGGCTCACTGGTCATCTATTATAACAAAGACCTCTTTGACAAAAAGGGGGTTGCCTATCCGCAGGCCGGCTGGAAATGGGAAGAGTTCCAGCAGATGATCCAGGACCTCTCCTATGAAGAGGATGGCGCCAAATATTACGGCTGGGGGCAGGCGCAGGGCTGGAATGGCGGCTACGGGCGCTGCACCACCTTTATGCGCCGCAACGGCCACGTGGAGTGGGACCGCATTACCGAGCCCAAAGAGGCCTATTGGGATCACCCGGACATTGCGTCGGCGCTGCAATTCTTGATCTACGACGCCATTGCCAACGACTGGAGCCCCGGCCCAGAGGTGGTCGAAGGCGGCGGCGTGGGGCTGGATACAGGCCGCGTGGCCATGTATCTGGAAGGGCCGTGGGTGATGCCGCGCCTGCGCGGCGAGCTGGCCACCACGCCGGAAGGCATCAACTTCGATGTCATCGAAGCGCCCACCGGCGAGGCCGACAGCAACTTCACCTTTGGCCACGTCCACGGCCACGTGATTACCGCGCCTTCCGAATACAAGGATCAATCCTGGGATCTGATTAAGTTTATTCTGAGCGACGCCGGGCAGACCATTATTGCCGAGGGTGGCCGCATGTGCGGTCGACCGGACAATATCGCCGGCATCTGGGGCGACATAGCCTCATCGACCTACGGCTTTAGCAACACCGCGGCCTTTGCCGACACCATGCGCAACAGCTCGATTTCGGTTATCTTTGGCCAGGGAACCGAGCTGGGCGCCTACAGCGGCGGCCCCATCACCACCCTGTGGGATAAACTGCTGGGCCAGACCGAAACCGCCGAAGAAGCGCTCAAGATTGCACAAACCGACATCCAGACGCTTGTGGACCAATATTGGGCGGAGCGCGCGTAGAGGATTGACAAAGTGAAAGGGTGAAGGGGTGACAAGGTGAAAGGGTGACATTCACGGCCACGATCGCCCCTTCCCCCTTTCCCCCTTTCACCTTGTCATCTTTTCAAGGAACAAGCATGTTTGCCTATCTCGTACGACGGCTTTTTTACGCCATTCTGACTTTGTGGGCGGTTTCGATTATCTCATTTGTGATCATCCAGTTGCCGCCCGGCGATTATGTAACGGCCTATCTGGCCCAGTTGGCGGTCCAGGGCTCCACGCTGGGTATCAATGAGGCCGAA
>JAWKHJ010000097.1:0-4161 GCA_041394905.1 Bryobacterales bacterium
GCGGCTCGCTCCTCGTCGTCTTCGGCGCGAGCCATTTGATGATTCACAAGCCAGCGCTTGACGCGTCGCTCGGCGAGGCGTGCTATTACGGCGCGGCGCTCGAAGACGCGCTGACATCATGCCGGTGAATTCCGTCATCCCGAATGCGCTGGCTCGGGATGACGGAAAAAGTGGCTTCGAAAGCGCGGCCGCTCATCACTCCCAGTAATATTTCCCGCGCTTTTTGGCGCCCGTGACGGTTTCATTCATCGTCTCGGGGTCGTAGAGGCGGCCGTTCAGCATGACGCCGTCGATCTTGTCCGTGTTGCGGATATCGTCGAGCGGATTGGCGTCCAAGATGACGAGGTCCGCGAGCTTTCCTTCCTCGATCGTTCCGATGTCCTTGTCGTATCCCAAGGCTCTGGCCGGCGTTGACGTCGCGGCTTTCATGGCTTCGAGCGGCGACATGCCGCCTCTGACGAATGACCACATTTCCCAGTGCGAGCCGAGGCCTTCCTCTTGGCCGTGCGCGCCGATCGATACCATGACGCCGCGATCGGAAAGTTTCTTCGCTTCGCGCGCGCTGTATTGATCGACGAAATCCTCTTCCGGCGCTTTGGTGCGGCGCACTGAGCTCGGCTGGAGAATATGCGCCGGGACGTGTTTCGACAGGATCGGATGCAACCAGACATCAGTCGCCATGCGCCAATAAGGATCGGCCGCCATGCCGCTATAGGTGACGACAAGCGTCGGCGTATAGGCGACATTCGTCTGCGAGAAGAATGACAGAACATCCTCATAAAGAACATTCTGCGGGATGTTGTGCTCAAGCGTCGAATTGCCGTCGGCGATGAGCGTCATGTCCTGCGTGAAAAGCGAGGCGCCTTCGGCGACGACCGTCATGTTTTCAGCGCGAGCGGCGGCGGCGACCTGCTGGCGCTGGTCGCGGCGCGGCTGATTGTAGTTCTTGATCGATTTTGCGCCTTCCGCTTTCAGGCGTCGAACATGCGCCAGCGCATCGTCGTAGTTTTCAATCTCAGCGAAGAATCCGGGCGCCTTCGCGCCGTAAACGACATCGCCGGTTGAAAAAGTGCGCGGGCCGAGAAGATCGCCCGTACGCTGCATTTCCGCTGCGGGAAACACTTCGGACGCGCCGTTTGACGGATCGTGAACCGTGGTGACGCCGAGCGCGAGATGCGCGATCGCGGACCAGTTCCGCTCCGGGATGATGTCATCCTCGCCCTGCGGCCCGTGCGCATGGGCGTCGATAAAGCCGGGCGTAATTGTTTTGCCTTCCGCGTCGATGATGCGCGCGCCGCCTGGATACGTCCCTTCGCCTTCGCCGACCGATGAAATCCGGTTGCCGTTGATAACGATATGACCGTTTTCAATGACGCCGCCTTCATCTCCCGTCATGGTGATGATGCGCGCATTGCGGATGACGGTGACGCCGGATGGCTTTTCGGCGCGCGCCGTCACGGAAAGATCCGCGCCGGATGTCGGCGGCGTATACTTTTTCGGTGCTTTCTCATCGGGATTGGCGGGCGCTGTCGGTATCATGTCGGCGATGCGCGCCGAATAGAGCGTCGGTCCCAATGTCCAGCGGATTTCGCCGGGGCCGGACCACGTAGGATAGGCGGAGCCGCCCTCGCTCGCGCGTGCGACCGGAACAGCGGACGCTGATTTGCCGGCGCCTATTTCCTGCGGGCCGGCCGTCATCGGCATCGCATAGACGGCCCAGTTCTCGCGGAAGGCGAGGTGTTTGCCGTCAGGCGACACCTGATAGTCGGTGAGAAGATCGCCCGAGGCGTGAACGCGCCTTGCTTCGCCGTTCAGATCGACGCTGATGAGTTTCGTCTGATTGTCTTCCCGCACCTGCATGAAGATGCGGTCATTGTCCGCGCCGAAATGCGGATTGGCGCCGCCGTCCGTCACTTTCGTCATTGCACCGCCGGAAGCGGAGACGCGATAGACGCCGGGCGCTTGGGCATAGCGGTTGGAGAGCAGAAATCCGCTTGCGCTCTTTTCAAAAACGACCGTCTTGCCGTCGGGCGAAAAGCGCGGCCGGCGATAAATGCCGGGCGCCGCGGTGATCGCCTTGCCGGCGCCGCCTCCAGCCGACGTGACGCGGATCGTTCCAAGGCCGTCATCCGTCCAGGCGACATAGACGATGCGCTTTCCGTCATGGGAGAATGAGGGAAATAACTCGCGCCCGGCGCTCGCTCCGGTGAGGCGGCGCGGCGTTCCATTGGGCAGCGATTTCACCCAAAGCTTGCCGAGCGATTCAAATACGGCCGTACGCCCGTCGGACGAAACAGTCGCAAAGCGCGGCATCGTCGTCTTGAAAGTGTCCGGCGCGACATCGACAGCCGGACGCGGCGCGTCGATGACATCGCGATCATCGGCGACGCGGAACGGGATCTCCGCCGCTGCGCCGTCGATCGTCGCCCGACGGATTTTGCCGCCGGCCCAAAAGACGACGGATTTGGAATCAGGCGTCCAGTCCATCGCCGGATAGACGCCATGAACGGCCCAGGCCTCCTGCATGTCGAGATCAAGCGAGTCATAGATTTTCGTCTGCGCGCCGGTCGCGAGATTCATCAGATAGAGCTTCGACTTCTCGCGCTCGCGCTTGACGAAAGCGAGCCATTTGCCGTCGGGCGAAGGCGTCGGGCGCACGGCGCCGCCGGCGCCGCCGGCGATGCGCGTAGTTTCGCCCGTTGCAATGTCAAACCGCTCAATGGCGAAGACTTCGCCGTTCGCGTCCTGCGCGTAAATGAAGGTGTCGCCCGGCGTCGTGTTGTGCGCGTAGTAAATCGATTTTCCGCCCGGAGCGAAGACAGGTTCGCCGAGTTCCTTCTGATAGGATTCGTTCGGCCGCTTGACGAGCTTGACGCCATCACCGCCGCCAAGGTGATACATCCAAATCTCGCCTGTGCCGAGCGAACGCGACGTCGTGAAATGTTTGCGGCCGATTAGGTATTGACCGTCCGGCGACCAGTCAGGCGCGGTGACGAGCCGGAATGTTTCTTTCGTCACCTGACGCTTGTCGGACCCGTCTGCATTCATGATCCAAAGATTGTCGCCGCCGCCGCGATCGGAGGTGAAGGCGATCTTTTTCCCGTTCGGAGAAAAACGCGGCTGCATGTCGAAGGCGAGGCCTTCCGCGACACGCCTCGGCGCGCCGCCCGTGATCGGCATCGTATAGATGTCGCCGAGAAGGTCGAATGCGATCATCCGCCCGTCCGGGCTGACATCGATATTCATCCACGTGCCCTCGTCGACGTCGATCTTGATCTTGCGCATGTCAGCGCCCGGCGGCGCCGCGACGTCCCATTTCTTTTCGTCTTTGGCGTCGTCCGCGAATACGGGCGTTGCGAAAGCCGCCAATGCGGCGCCGGCGAGCAGGATGCGCTTCATGGAATACCCCTCTTGTTTTGCCGCGATATTAGGCGTCCAGAGCCTGCGGGCAATGCGCGAGGCTCTTTTTGTTGACTATGGCGCAGGCGCGGCATACGCCTCGGCCCCTTTTGTCATTCGGATCAAGGTCGTGAACACGAACGTTGCGACAGAACGAGCGTCCCGTGCGGCGTGGCGAGCAGAGCTTGCCGCGCTGCTTTCGCTCGGCGTGCCGATGGCGGCGACTCAGCTTGTCCAGTTTTCGGTGATGACGGTCGATGTCTTGATGATCGGCCGCCTCGGACCTGAACCGCTTGCGGCCTCCTCGCTCGGCGTCGTCATTTTCTTCGCCGCCTGGCTCGTCGGGTTCGGTCCCGCGATGGCGGTCTCCCCGCTCGTCAGCCAGGCGCTCGGCGCGAATGAAAACGATCATGACGACGTGCGCATCTCCGTGCGCATGGCGCTCTGGGGGATTGCAGCGCTGACGCCTGTCATGTTCATCGGCTTTGCGCTCGCCGAGCCGATCACCCTCGCGCTTGGACAACCGGAAAATCTTGCAAGGCTCGCCGGCCCGTACGTGCTGGCGCTCGGCCCCGGCTGGGCTTTCGCGATGGGCGTCATCATCTTGCGCAATTTTCTCGCTGCGATCGGCGAGACGCGCGCGCCATTATATATTGTCATCGGCACGACGCTCCTGAACGCTTTTCTCAACTGGCTGCTCATTTACGGGCATTGGGGTTTTCCGCGGCTTGAGTTGGTCGGCGCGGGCATCGCCTCGTCGAT
>JAWKHJ010000098.1:0-9212 GCA_041394905.1 Bryobacterales bacterium
GCGCAGGGCTCTATAATTGGGATGGGGATGTCTGGTCGCCCGTCGTCGACGCCCCGAAGGCGTTGGCGGACGATGCGCCCGTTTTCCTGGCCGAGGAGGGGCTTGATCGCGAAGCCTATTTGAACGGATACGGGCCCGGCGAAAATCCGACGCTCTTTTCGCCGCAGGGCGGACTTCGCGCATCAGTCGTCGATCTCGCTCAGCTTGCGCATTCGATCGACGGTCGCGAGATGCAGACCGAGCCTGTCTGGCGATATGACGCCGATACGCCGAACGGCGATACTGACGAGGGCTATTTCGCCGCTTTCGGTCTCGGGGTTCAGACGGTTGAAGGAAATCGCCGTCTCCTGCCGGACGCTCGGCTCATCGGGCATGGCGGCGAGGCCTATGGCCTCTATAGCGGCGCCTGGCTGATTAAGCGCGATCGCAGCGCGAGAGACGACGAGGATGTGACGATCGCGTTTGTCGCAACCGGCGTATCCGAATCGCCTGCGAAAGGCGCGCACCCGACTTTCAATCGGCTTGAGGAACGATTGCTGCGTCTCGGGCTTCGCGCGGCGGACGCCCGCGCAGAACCGCACCCGTTTGACGCGCAAGCCGATGCGATGAGCGATGTTGATTCGGCGCTATTGCGCGCCCGTAAAAGCGGCAAGCGCGTGCTGCTGGCGCTCGGCGGCAACTGGTGTCACGACAGTCGCGGACTCGCGAAGAAATTTGAGACGAAGCCTCTGAAGCGCCTGATCGACACCCATTTCGAGCTCGTATGGGTGGATGTCGGCTATAGGGACAGGAATCTCGATGTCGCCAGACGTTTCGGCGTTGAAAAACTTCTCGGGACGCCGACAGTGCTCGTCCTCTCTCCTGAAGGCCGGCTTCTCAATGAGGATACGGTCTTTGATTGGCGTACGGCCGATTCGCGCTCGTTAGACGACGCGGTTTCCTATTTCAGCGCCTTTGCGGCCGACTCAAAATAGTTACAGCGCTGTAAGAATTGTCAGCCGTTCAATTAATTCTGCGTAAAACGTCGTCGTTGCGCTTGTGCGAATGCTGCGACTGCGATTGATGTCGCGCCGTCATCAACGGAGGGCAAACCCCATGAGAACACAAATCACGCTGGCGCTCGGCGCCGCTTTCGCACTTGGTCTTTCCGCCTGCGCGACCGAAGCGACGACTGACGCCGCTGCGCTCGACGCGACGGCGACGGTTGCGGCCGAAGAAGCAACAGCTGACGAAGCGGTTGCGGACGAGGCGATCGCTGAGGCGGTAGCGGCGGACGAAACGGCGACCGAACTCGCCGCCGACGCGGCGGTCGAAGCGGCTCAGCCGATCGCGGCTGCGGCTGAAGCGACGATGGACGGCGTTGCCGATGAAGCGGCTGAAGGCGTTGTCGACGCCGCCGCCGACGCGTCTGAAGGCGCGATCGAACAGGCTGTCGAACAATAAGCCGATCAAACCGGTTTCAGTATGAGTAAGAACCGGCTCCTTCCCGGGAAGGAGCCGGTTTTCTTTTCTGATTGATCATCGCCGCGAATTATTCCCCACTACCGCTCGCGCTTATCGGCGCGCTACGCCCCTGATCGCGGTCAGCCGATCAGCCGCAAAAGATACTGGCCGTATTGATTCTTCGCGAGCGGCGAGGCGAGCGCGCGCAAGCGGTCGGCGTCGATAAACCCGAGCCGGAAAGCGATCTCTTCCGGACAGGCGATTTTCTGCCCCTGACGCGTCTCGATTGTCTGAACGAACTGCGCCGCCTCAAGCAGCGATTCGTGCGTGCCCGTGTCGAGCCAGGCGTAGCCGCGTCCGAGCATTCGCGCTTTCAGCTTGCCCTCGTTCAAATACATTTCGTTCAGCGTCGTGATTTCAAGTTCGCCGCGCGCTGAAGGCTTCACGCGCTTGGCGCGATCCGCGACGGTTTCGTCGTAAAAATAAAGCCCGGTCGCGGCGAAGCTGGATTTGGGCTTTGCGGGCTTTTCTTCGATGCTTGTCACTTTGCCGCCGGAATCAAAAGCGACGACGCCGTATCGGCCGGGATCTGTCACCTGATAGGCGAAAATGACGGCGCCGTCGTCGAGCGCGGCCGCCGATTTCAGTTCGTCCGTCAGGCCGTGGCCGTAAAAGATATTGTCGCCGAGCACGAGCGCGCATTTGTCGCCGGCGATGAAATCCTCTCCGATGACGAAGGCCTGGGCGAGGCCGTCCGGGCTCGGCTGGACCGCGTAGCTGAGGTGGAGGCCCCAGTCGCGCCCGTCGCCGAGCAGACGCTTAAAAGAGGTTTGGTCGTCAGGCGTCGTGATGATCAATATCTCGCGGATGCCGGCGAGCATCAGCACGCTGATCGGATAGTAGATCATCGGCTTGTCGTAGATCGGCATCAGCTGCTTCGAGACGCCGCGCGTGATCGGGTAAAGCCGCGTGCCGGAACCGCCGGCGAGAACGATGCCTTTCATAAGGCCGCCTTTCAGAGCTGTGTCGGATCGACGTTCAGGATCCGCGCGACCGTTGACGGAAGATCGCACCGCCAGTCCGGTTGTTCGACACCATAGTCGCGCAGGATTTTGGAACAGTTAAGAACCGTATAAAGCGGCCGGCGCGCCGGCGTCGGATAGGCGCGGGTTTCGATTTTCATCACGCTGGTTTCAGCGCCCGCAGCCGCGAAGATAGCTTCTGCGAAATCCGCCCAGCTCGCCGGCGGCGCTCCCTGAAAATGAAAGACGCCGCCCGGACCGCTTTCGCAATGCGCGATCTTGAGACACGCCCCTGCAATGGCGCGCGCCGGCGTCGGTCCGCCGATCTGGTCGGCGACAACGCTGATCCCGTCTTTCGTCGCTGCGAGACGCAACATTGTTCGCACGAAATTCGACCCGTGACTCGAATAGACCCAAGACGTGCGAAGAACGACCGCGTCAGGGCAAGCGTTGAGGACGAGGCGCTCGCCGAGAAGTTTCGTCTCGCCATAGACGTTGACCGGGCCGACAGGGGAAGTCTCGTCAAGCGGCCTTTCCGCCGGCGCGCCGGAGAAGACATAGTCCGTCGAAAGATGAATAAGGCGCGCGCCATGCCGCCGGGCGCTAACGGCGAGTTCTCCCGGAGCCTCGCCGTTGATGCGCCGCACGGCGCGATCTTCCGCTTCCGCCTTGTCGACGGCTGTCCACGCCGCTGCGTTGATGATGAGGTCTGGCCGTATGCGGGAGACCATCGCGGCGGCGGCGCCTTGCGCTGCGAGATCCGCGTCATCGCGGCTCGCCGCCGTAAGGTTGACGTCAGCATCGGCCGCCGCCGCGATGACTTCGCGGCCGACCTGACCATTTGCGCCGAACAAAAGAATTTTCATTGTTGTGCGACGTCAGCAGACATCGCCGCCGGGATTGGTGGAGCTAGGCGGAATCGAACCGCCGACCTCTTGAATGCCATTCAAGCGCTCTCCCAACTGAGCTATAGCCCCGATTGAAATTCACCGGCCGTTTGGGACGGCGGCCGTCGGCGGCCCGTTTTGGGCGCGCGGAACCTAGCCGTCGCATGGTGGTTCCGCAAGCCGTAATTCTGCGACTTAAATCCTAGCTTTCATCCTCGCCGCCGCCGGAGACGATGCCGCCCATGTCGTCGTCATCTTCGTCTTCGTCTTCAAGCAGCGTGTCGTCATCATCATCGTCGATATCAAGGTCGATATCTTCAAGATCCTCGATATCCTCCTCTTCCTCGCCGCCTTCATCATCAAGGCCAGGCTTGCGTTTCGAAGCCGGCGCCTTCTGTTCCTTTTCGGCGGCGGCGAGGGAAACCTCGCTTGTCGGTTTGGCGGCGGCGCCCGCTTCGGCCGGCTCATCCTCGCGCCGCGGCTTTCGCGGTTTCAACAGCGCTTCGGGAATGAATTCATGATCGCATTTCGGGCAATGCGCGGGTTCTTTGTTGAGATCGTAAAAGCGCGCGCCGCATTGCGGGCAATCCCGCTTCACGCCAAGTTCGGGTTTGGTCACGAGAGCTGTTCCCTGCTTTGGAAAGTCGATTGGCGGCGTCTGTTGCCACGCCCGACCGGCCCTGTCAAAAGCGGCGCACAAGGACGCATTTGGGACAGGCGATGTCGGTCGGCGGCGGATTGCGGGCGAGGAAGCGAAACGCCCTTTCGGGCGAGGCGATCGCGCCGGGCGATAAGTCTATCTCCCATCGTGCGTTGATCGTCGGCGCGCTCGCCGACGGCGAGACCGTCGCAACCGGCCTGCTTGAGGGCCATGATGTGCTGCGGACGGCAGCAGCGATGCGCGCGCTTGGCGCGCGCGTCGAACGCGATCTCGCCGCCGGAGGGCCGATCTGGCGCATTAACGGCGCAAAATGGCGTGCGCCCGAGCGCCCGCTCTATTTCGGCAATTCAGGCACGGGATGCCGCCTCGTGATCGGCGCGATCGCCGGGCGAGGCGTCGCGGCCTCCTTCGACGGCGACCAGAGCCTCAGAAGCCGGCCGATGGGCCGCATCGCCGCGCCGCTGGAGCAAATGGGGGCCGATCTTTCCCTAAAGGACGGCAAGCTGCCGGGCGCAATTCGCCCGTCGGCGCTGAAGGCGATTTCCTATCGCATGCCGGTCGCATCCGCGCAGGTGAAATCGGCGATCCTCCTCGCTGCGCTCGGCGCGAAGGGTGAGACGACGATTGTCGAGCCGACGCCGTCGCGCGATCATACGGAACGCATGCTCGCGGCGTTCGGCGCCGATATGGCCGTCAAGGCGGAACAGGAAGGGCTGACGATCACGCTTGCGGGCGGCGGCGCGCTCGCCGCGCGGCCGGTCGAGGTTCCAGGCGATCCCTCATCCGCCGCCTTCATCGCGGCCGCGGCGGCGATTGTTCCGGGCTCGGACGTTCTTATCCGAAATGTTCTCGTCAATCCCTTGCGCGCCGGATTCTTCGAAACGCTGAAGGAAATGGGCGCGGGCGTCAGTTTCGAAAAGATGCGCGACGTTTCGGGCGAGCCGGTTGCGGATATCCGCGTGACGGCGGCGCCGCTAAAGGGCGTTGATGTTCCGGCCGCGCGCGCGGCTTCGATGATCGATGAATACCCGATCCTTTCAATCGTTGCGTCGTTCGCTTCTGGCGAAACGCGCATGACCGGCATTGAGGAACTCCGCGTCAAGGAAAGCGATCGCCTCGCCGCGATCGAAGCGGGCCTCAATGCGAACGGCGTTGCGACCGAAAGCGGCACGGACTGGCTCGTCGTAAACGGTTCGGGCGGCGTCAAAGGCGGCGCGACTGTGGAAACAAGCCTCGATCACCGCATCGCAATGAGCTTTCTCGTAATGGGGCTCGCCGCCGACAAGCCTGTCGCCGTTGACGACGCATCGATGATTGCGACGAGTTTTCCTTCATTCGTCGCGACGATGCGCAGCCTCGGCGCAGACATCGCGCCTCAGTGAGGCGGCGCATCGCCGAATTCGATGCCGTTTTCGGTGATTTCGGCGCCTGACGCATTCCAGACTTCATGCCCGCCGCGCCAGATCATCTCGACCGCGACGAGGAAGATGATCGCAAGGCCGATATAGGCGATCCAATGGTGACGTTCGAGGAGGCGCGCGATGAATGTCGCGGCGAACCCCATCAGCATGATGGAAAGCGCAAGGCCGAAAACGAGCACGCTTGGATGTTCATGCGCGGCGCCGGCGACGGCGAGCACATTGTCGAGCGACATCGAGATGTCGGCGATGACGATCTGGACGATCGCCGCGCTTAGCGATTTCGCTTTCGGTTCCGCGCCGGAGGGCTTCTCGCCCGCAAGAACGTCCGCGCCGCGATCCATGTGCTGCGGTCGGGCGAGCTCGCGCCACATCTTCCAGCACACCCACAACAGAAGGATGCCGCCGGCGAGCAGGAGGCCGACGATCGAAAGAAGCGTGGTCGTGAGAAGCGCGAAGATAATCCGCAGGACGGTCGCGGCGAGAATGCCGACGGCGATGGCGGCCCCGCGTTTTTCGCGCGGCACGCCTGCGGCCGCGAGGCCGATGACGACGGCGTTGTCGCCGGCAAGCGTGAGGTCGATGAGAACGACCTGAACGAAGGCCGATACGAAATCGGGCGATAGGCCGAGAGGGGTGAGATCCATGAAAACCGCCTGCCGCAGCCGACGCGCGCCGCGGAAGGCGAACATATGGTGAGCTTCGCCCGGCATTTCAAAGGGCGGGGTCCGGCGCGCGAAGACCTTGTCTCGCCGCGTTCAATGCCGCAAATGCGGGGCGTCATGCCAGAACCCGTCGTGCCAGAGCCCGTCATTTCTGAACCCGTCATCATCGCGCTCGACGGTCCGGCCGCCTCCGGCAAGGGAACGCTCGCCAAGGCGATCGCGACGCATTACGGCTTCGCCTATCTCGACACGGGATCGCTCTATCGCGGGGTTGCATATCTCCTCCTGCGGGAGGGGGCGGACCCCGAGGACCGGGCGGCGGCGGAAGCTGCGGCGCGGGCCTTTTCGCTCGAGGCGATCGAAGGGGCCGACATCCGCACGCGTGAGGTCGGCGCGGCGGCGAGCGTCGTCGCCGCCCAGCCGGCCGTCCGCCAGGCGCTGCTGGATTTCCAGCGCGATTTCGCCCGCCGGCCGCCGAATGGCGCGAAGGGCGCGGTGCTTGACGGGCGCGATATCGGCACCGTCGTCTGCCCCGGCGCGACGGTGAAATTCTTCGTCATGGCGAGCCCCAAAGTGCGCGCCCATCGCCGGTTTCTGGAGCTCAAAGCCGCCCGGCCCGGCCTTTCGGAGGCCGACGTTCTCGCTGACCTTGTGGAGCGGGATGCGCGGGACGCTGCGCGCGCCGACGCTCCGATGGCGCGCGCCGAGGATGCGGAGTTGCTAGACACCACCCATTTGACTATAGAGGCGGCCTTCGCGGCGGCGCGCCGCGTGATCGACGGCGTTCTCCGACGCTGCGAGGACTGATCGGGGCCTTCTCCAGCAAGGCCCAAATCCAGGATCGGCTCTCCCGGGCGAGAAACGGAAAACGGGTCTTTGTGTCCGTCAAACGCGATCCGCGCCGTCTTATGAAACCCGAACAGGCATTCACCGCCCGCGGCGCCAACCGCCGAGGGAAGACCGCCGGACGAACCGGTCGGCATTGAACGCTGACTTGAACAAGGACTTACGAAAACGTGTCTCAAACCCAGTCTATGAATCCGACCCGCACCGATTTCGCGGAAATGCTCGAAGCCTCGCTGCTCGACCGCCAGAGCTTTGAAGACAACGTCGTCACCGGCATCGTTACGGCGATCGAAAAGGACGTCGCGGTCGTCGATGTCGGCCTTAAGACCGAAGGCCGCGTGCCGCTGAAGGAATTCGCAACCGCAGGCCAGCCGGCGCAACTGAAAGTCGGCGACAAGGTCGAAGTTTTCGTCGAGCGCATTGAGAACGCCAATGGCGAAGCGGTCATCAGCCGCGACAAGGCGCGCCGGGAAGAAGCCTGGGATCGTCTTGAAGAACAGTTCAAGGATGAAGCGCGCGTCGACGGCGTCATCTTCAACCGCGTCAAGGGCGGCTTCACCGTCGATCTCGGCGGCGCGGTCGCGTTCCTCCCCGGTTCGCAAGTCGACATTCGCCCGGTTCGCGACGCGGGCCCGTTGATGAACATCCCGCAGCCCTTCCGCATCCTGAAAATGGACAAGCGCCGCGGCAACATCGTCGTTTCGCGCCGCTCGATCCTTGAAGAGGATCGCGCCGAGCATCGCCAGGAAGTCGTCCGTGAGCTGAACGAGGGCGATGAGCGCGAAGGCGTCGTGAAGAACATCACCGATTACGGCGCGTTCGTCGAACTCGCGCCGGGCGTCGACGGCCTCCTGCACGTCACCGACATGTCGTGGAGCCGCGTCAACCATCCGTCGGAAGTTCTCGGCGTCAACGACACGGTCCGCGTCAAGATCATCAAGATCAACCCGGAAACGCACCGCATTTCGCTCGGCATCAAGCAGCTCCAGCCCGATCCGTGGCAGGGCGTCGCCGCGAAATACCCGGTCAGCGCCAAGTTCAAGGGCCGCGTCACCAACATCACCGATTACGGCGCGTTTGTTGAGCTTGAAGAAGGCATTGAAGGCCTCGTCCACGTCTCGGAAATGAGCTGGGTGAAGAAGAACGTCCATCCGGGCAAGGTCGTCTCGACCAGCCAGGAAGTCGAAGTGATGGTGCTTGAGGTTGATGAAACCAAGCGGCGCATCTCGCTCGGCCTCAAACAGTGCCTCGACAATCCGTGGGAGCGCTTCGCCGAAGAGCACCCGATCGGCTCCGTCATCGAGGGAGAAGTCAAGAACATCACCGAGTTCGGTCTTTTCGTCGGCCTCACCGACGAGATGGACGGCATGGTGCACCTTTCCGATCTCGACTGGGCGAAGTCGGGCGAGGAAGCGATCAAGGACTACAAGAAAGGCGACGTCGTCCAGGCGAAAGTGCTCGACGTCGACGCCGACAAAGAGCGCATTTCGCTCGGCATCAAGCAGGTCGGTTCCGATCCGATGGATTCGGTCGGCGAGATCAATCGCGGCGACGATGTCACCTGCACGGTGACGGCGGTTGAAACCGGCGGCGTTGAAGTTCAGGTCGGCGGCGAAGGCGGCCCGAAAGCCTTCATCCGTAAATCCGATCTTTCGAAAGACCGCAACGAACAGCGCCCCGAGCGCTTCGCGGTCGGCGACAAGGTCGACGCGCGCGTCACCGGCTTCGACAAGGTTTCGCGCCGCATCTCGCTCTCCATCAAGGCGCGCGAAGTTGCGGAAGAAAAAGAAGCCGTCGAACAATACGGCTCGGCCGATTCCGGCGCCTCGCTCGGCGATATTCTGGGCGCGGCTCTCAAAGGCCAGAAGAAAGACTAGACCGCTTTCAAGCGTCAGTTTTGAAACCCCGGCGGGCGCCCGCCGGGGTTTTTTCATGCCGGTTTCTTTTGTGGAGCGTTTTGTCGCGCGCGAATCCGGCGCCCGCGTCGCGTCGGTTTTTGTTCGATTTTTTAGTCTTTGCGCGGGGTCCAGCCGCAAACGGCGCCACCACGCGCCCGCAATGTGGGCGCCTCTTTGATGACGCGCAGGGATGCGCGTTTCATGCTCGGCATTTGTCGTCGTCGTATTCACGCGCATCCTCCTTTCCGTTTTGCCCAATCCAGGACGACGATGATCATAGGGCAGGCGGGAAGGGGTGGGATAAGTAGGGCAATTATATACTTGAATGAACAAAACGGGACAGGCTAGAAAGTGGACGACAGGCCGGCACAA
>JAWKHJ010000099.1:0-4745 GCA_041394905.1 Bryobacterales bacterium
CCCGATCGGCTCCGTCATCGAGGGCGAAGTCAAGAACATCACCGAATTCGGCCTTTTCGTCGGCCTCACCGACGAGATGGACGGCATGGTGCACCTTTCCGATCTCGACTGGTCGAAGTCGGGCGAGGAAGCGATCAAGGATTACAAGAAGGGCGACGTCGTCAAAGCGAAAGTGCTCGACGTCGACGCCGAGAAGGAGCGCATCTCGCTCGGCATCAAGCAGGTCGGTTCCGATCCGATGGATTCGGTCGGCGAGATCAATCGCGGCGACGATGTCACCTGCACGGTGACGGCGGTTGAAACCGGCGGCGTTGAGGTTCAGGTCGGCGGCGAAGGCGGCCCGAAAGCCTTCATCCGCAAATCCGATCTTTCGAAAGACCGCAACGAACAGCGCCCCGAGCGCTTCGCGGTCGGCGACAAGGTCGACGCGCGCGTCACCGGCTTCGACAAGGTTTCGCGCCGCATTTCGCTCTCCATCAAGGCGCGCGAAGTTGCGGAAGAAAAAGAAGCTGTCGAACAATACGGCTCGGCCGATTCCGGCGCCTCGCTCGGCGATATTCTGGGCGCGGCTCTCAAAGGCCAGAAGAAAGACTAGAACGCTTTCGAGCGTCAGCGTTGAAACCCCGGCGGGCGACCGCCGGGGTTTTTCTTTTCGCGCGTTGCGGGAATAGATGTCCGCATTGTGCGGATAATGCCCGCGCCCGGCATGGGTTCCTTTCGAGCCGCCATGCGGCCTGCAGCGTTTTTGCACGGACAATCCGTAACGCTCGAATTCGCGCGGAAGGCGAACGCGCGTTGTTTTGGCGACCGCTGAATTTTCCATACGCATCCTCCTTTCGCCGGAATGAGCGGTGGAAAAGCCAACTTCATTCAGGGGAAGCATAGGGCAGGCGCGAAGGTGTGGGATAAGTAGGGGGATAACTTTGCAAAGCCGCGCGAAATCAACGCGCTATATGGTTAACGCGCAGACGCGGGCCGGTCTTTCCTCGCGCGCGAAATCCGTTAGATCGCGATGATGGCTTTGATCATCATCGTCATCTTTATCGCCGCCCTGCTCCAGGGGGCCGTCGGCTTCGGCTTCGGCCTTGTCGCGATGCCGCTGCTCGCGCTGATGATGGACGCGCAATCGGCGGCCGCGCTTGTCGCGTTGAGCGCCGGCAGCCTCAGCGGCGCGATGCTCGCACGCAATCGCAAGGCGGTGCATTTCGAGGAAGCGGCGGGGCTCATCATCGCGGCGGCGGCGGGCGTTCCGGTCGGCGTTCTCATCCTCGCCCATGCGCCGCGCGGGCCGTTCCTCATCGGGCTCGGGCTCCTCGTCGCCGCGTTCAGCCTTTATTCGCTGCTGCGCCCGACGCCGCATGAGCTGAAAGACCGGCGCTGGCGCTTCCTCGCCGGGTTTCTCGGCGGCGCGCTCGGCGGCGCCTACAACACGGCGGGCCCGCCGGTCGTTCTTTACGGCGCGATGCGCCGCTGGCCGCCCGATCGATTTCTCGCCGTGACGCAGGCGTTCTTCTTTCCGATCTCGGCGATGGTCGCGGCCGGCCACGCCTTCGCCGGGTTCTGGACGCGCGAGGTGCTGACGCTTTACGCGCTCGGCCTGCCGGGGATCATCGCGGCGACGTTCATCGGCGCGCGCCTTGCTCGGCGCTTCTCCGCCGACACGCTTTCAAAGGCCGTATACGGACTTTGTGTTTTCCTCGGCGCGATGATTATCGCGACCAATCTTTAGGCGCGCTTTCGGACGGAGCCTTAAAAGCGGGGCGCGTCAGTCAAACGGCGGATCACCGCTTTAATCGACGAGAAGCGAATGCGTCTCGGCCTTTCCCGTTTCCGCATCGATGACCACAAGCAGCGGTTCGGAGACCTTCCCCTCGATGCGCGGCGCGCGCCCGACAAAAGCGGGGCGCGTCGCATCGGGCAGCGCTTCGCCTAGCGCGCCGAGCGCCGTCTCGGTCCGCCAGACAATCGCGCCGGACGGGGCGATGCGCGCGACGAAGAACGCGCCGTCGCGATAACGCTGCGCCCAGAAGACAGCAAGGAAGTCGCCGTCGCGAAACGTCAGAGGGGCGCCGTAAGATTCGGCGCGCAGAAATGCGGCGTTGAAAATCTCCGCGCCTGCGTCGATCCCAGCCGGCGCGCCTGCCTCGCCCGGCGCGGCGAGCATTCCTTCAAGCCGACGCTCGGCGGTCGCGAGGGCCGCGAGCGCGGCGGCGCCGGCGGGGCGCGGGGGCGGCGGCGCGGCGCCTGCCTCCGCAAGCGACAGGCGCCGCCCGGTCTTTGCATTGACGACGGCGGTCTCGGGCGCGTCGACCCAGATGAGATCGCCGGAAACGCCCGAGATCTTGATCAGCCCGAACGCGCCGCCGCTCTGGTCAGTCGCCAGCGTCATGAAATCGCGGCGTTTCGGATCGGCAGCCGAATGGATCAACAGTCCGACGGAGTATTTGTCGCGCGAATGATCGCGGTTGAGCGAGGGAACATAAGGCTGAAGCCGGCTAATGGGCGTTGCGATGAAGTCGCCTGCGCGCGCCGACGCGCCGACCGGCGTTCCCGTCGTCTTGATCGTGAAGGCCGATCGTCCGGCGAGGAGCGCGCCGCCCGCCAGTAAAATCAGTATCAGGACGATCATGCCCATGCGCCGCTTGACCTCATTGAGACGCCAGACCATCGCTGCGGCGTCCGTCCGTTTCTGCGCCGGCGTCGGCTTCGCCCCCGCGCCGCTTGCGGCGTCCGCCGGCGCCGCGATGAAGTTGAGGAAACGACCGGTCTCATCGATCGCCCACCGGCTTGTCGGCGTTCTCTCGCGGATTGACGCCTCGGCGATGCGCACGACGATTTCATCGCGCCGGCCGACGAAGTCCGGATAATTCGCGCGCCATTCGGTCTCATCGCCGACGCTGATGCTGGCGACGACATCGCCGGCGCCGATCGCCCAATAAAAGGAAAGCGTCTCGCCGCCTTCCTCGTAATGAACATAGCCGTCGCGACCTTTTTCATCGAAAGAAACGCGCCAGCGCTCCGTCATCGCTGCCCTCTACTTGAGAAGGAGGAAAAGCGCCGCGGCCATCAGCGGCAGCGGCGCGATCGCGGTGATCGCCGCAGCCCCGTCATGCCCGCGCTTGAAAAAGACAAGCGCGGCGATAACGCCCAAAGCGGCGATAGCGGCCGTCACGCCGATCGTCAGGTTGACGGCGCGCAACTGTTCCGGCGTCGCGTTCGCCGCCGCGGCGAGTGCGAAGACCGCGCTGACAAGCGCCCCGCCGACAGAGGCGAGCATTCCAACAATTGCAAGAACCTTCATGACGACAGCCGCACGCTCCCTCCGCATGGGAACGATCATTGCCGAAGGCTGGCGCCCGCGGCAATAGCGGCCATCGGCGTGATGATGCGACGGGTTGCAGGCCGGGCGCCGGACGCGCCCTAGAAAAGCCGGGCGGCGTGAATGACCAGCAGGATCGAAAGGATCGAGCCCGTCACATAGGTGCCGAGCGCGCCGACGAATTTCAGGCCGTTCGCGGTGTGAATGGTCTCGCTCGTCAGGACGCCGGCGGCGTGGACATAGCGCGCGGCGACCGCGACCAGCATGACGACGGCGATCCAGACGGGCATCAGGGGCATGCGAAGCCCGAGCGCCAGGATCAGCAGCGCCAGCGTCGGCGCGTATTCGATGCAGTTGCCATGCGCGCGCACGGCCTTCCTCAGCGCGCTTTTCGGGTCCGCCTCATGCTCGGCCTGCGTATGCATGACCGAGCCGCGCACGCGGCTGACATTCCACCCCAGAACGAAGACCAGAAGACCCAGAAGCCCGACCGAAAGAAGCGCGACCGCCATGATTCACATCCCTGTTTGACAGGCGCGAAAGTGAGGCGGTTTGGGGAGTGGGGCAAGCATGTCTCCCCTCCCATGAAAAGGGAGAGGGTTCTCTCTTCAACCTCCCTTGCAAAGGGAGGTCGGACGGCAAAGCCGTCCGGGAGGGTTCAGGCCTTCGCGCTGATTTCAGTGCGTATGATGCGCTCTTCCTCCAGAATATCCGCGAGCACGCCGTCCAGTCTTTCGTGAATATCCGAATTCCAGAAGCGGATAATGCGGATGCCTTTCGTTGCGATGAACGCGCTTCGCTTTTCGTCGCATCTTTGCGCTTCCTCGCCGCCATGGCTGTCGCCGTCGATCTCGATAGCGAGTTTCAACGCCGAGCAATAAAAGTCGACGATGAAAGGGCCGATCGGGTGCTGCCTTCTGAACTGAAGTCCGTTTAGTTGTTTTGATTTGAGGCGCGCCCAGAGCTTTCGTTCCGCCGGCGTCGCCTCGCGCCGCAGCCTTTGCGCGCGCTCCGTCGTTTTTCGCGATACGGAAAACCGGCTCTCGTTCATCGGTCGATTGAACCCTCCCTTTCGACCGGCGAAATCGCTTTGCGATTTCGGGTCTCAAGCCCTCCCTTTGCAAGGGAGGGATACGCCGCCGCAAGCCCCCTCCCTTGAAAAGGGAGGGCTTTCACGCACGCTTTCGCAAGGCGGAAGCGTTCTTGCGTGAAAGGGAGGGTTCCGTTCGAGCCGGCAGCGTCGCGCGCGCATGCGCAATCCAGCTTTCTAAATCCGGCCAGACAGGCGCTCCCCAACGTTCGGCGGCGATACGCACATTGCCGGAATGAGCGTACGCAGCCGGGCAGACAACCTCGACCTTTCCAGACTGCGCAAAGGCGCCAAATTCCAGAAGCGATATCGACGAATGCGTATTCGGCACGAAAT
>JAWKHJ010000100.1:0-2082 GCA_041394905.1 Bryobacterales bacterium
GTTTCGCCGGATTGAATGAGCCCGGCATCAGCCCATGATCATCATAGGGCTGCGGGAGAGGTGTCGGATAAGTAGGGGGATAACTTTGACCGCAATCACCAAGGCCTTGATTTTCTTGCGCGAAAAACGGCAGGTTTCGCATTGCGAATTTGGTTGAGCGCTCATTGCCGGGCGGATAGGGGCCATCGCCCTCCGCCGGTTGCTTTCCGGTCGGGCCTCGCCATAGTCAGCCGCCGCGTCAGGACGCGCGAGTCGCGAGGGGTGAAAGACCGGAATG
Source organism: Bryobacterales bacterium (assembly GCA_041394905.1). Lineage (GTDB taxonomy): Bacteria > Acidobacteriota > Terriglobia > Bryobacterales > UBA6623 > RI-231. The sequence continues at coordinate 278 of JAWKHJ010000100.1, forward strand.
GATTTGCCGATTGATCTTGGCGCCTTGGGCCCGCGCGGCCAGAGCGCGCTCGGCCTTGTCGCCTTCACCGCCATCGCCTGGGTTTTCTCATCGAACAAAGCCCGCTTCCCGGCCTTCGCAGTCCTCTGGACGATCGCTGCGCAGATCGCGATCGCCGCGCTCCTGCTCTATCTGCCGCCGGCGCGTGAAGCGCTCGGCAGCCTGCAGATCGTCGTTCGCGCGCTGCAACAGGCGACGACTGCCGGAACGTCCTTTGTTTTCGGTTATCTCGGCGGCGGCGCGGCGCCTTTCGCCGTGACCGACGAAGGCGCGATGTTCAACTTCGCCTTTCAGGCGCTGCCGCTGATGATCTTCTTCTCCGGCCTTTCCGCGCTGCTCTGGCACTGGCGGGTGCTGAAAATCATCGTGCGCGGATTTGCATTTCTTCTGGAGCGCGGTTTCCGGGTCGGCGGCGCTGTGGCGCTCGCGTCCGCCGCGAACACGTTTCTCGGCATGACCGAGGCGCCGCTCCTCATCCGGCCGTTCCTGTCGAAGGTTTCTCGCTCGGAGCTTTTCATCATTATCACGGCGGGTTTTGCGACCGTCGCAGGCACGGTGATGGTGATCTACGCGACGATCCTCGCCAATGTCGCGCCATCGATGCTCGGCCACATCATCGTCGCATCGATCATTTCCGTGCCGGCGGCAATTCTGATGGCGCAGGTGATGATGCCGGAAGACAAGGGCGTGACGCCGACGCCCGCCGGCGCAGCCGACGATTTCAAATATGCAAGCTCGATGGACGCCTTCATACGCGGCGTTTCCGACGGCCTCGCGCTTTACCTCAATGTCATCGCGTCGTTGATCGCGTTCACCGCCTTCGCCGCGCTCATCAACATCATGCTCGGCGGCGCCGGCGACATCGCCGGCGCGCCTTTGACGATCGAGCGGGTTTTCGGCTGGATGTTCGCGCCTTTCATGTGGCTCGCCGGCGTTCCCTGGGACGAAGCGTTCCGCGCAGGGTCGCTGATGGGCGTCAAGACGGCCGTCAACGAACTCGTCGCCTATGTCGAACTTTCAAAGCTCGGACCCGACGCATTCACCGAACGCACATTTCTCATCGTCATCTATTCTCTTTGCGGCTTCACCAATTTCGCAAGTCTCGGCATCGTCATTGGCGGCCTGACGTCGCTTGCGCCGGACAGGCGTCAGGACGTCATCCAGCTCGCGCCGCGAGCGATGATTTCCGGAACCCTTTCGACGATGATGACCGGCGCCGTGATCGGCCTCATCTGGGTCGGGTGAGCGCGCGTGACTAGAAGCTGGAAACAGGGCGGCTGCCATTGCGGCGCGGTCCGCTGGGAGGCGGAAACGGACGATGATATCGTCGCCGACGCCTGCAATTGCTCGATCTGTTCGATGACAGGGTTCACCCATGTCATCGTGCCGCAATCTCGTTTCCGGCTGCTGAAGGGAGAGGGTGCGATTGCGACCTACACGTTCAACACGGGCGTCGCCAAGCATCATTTCTGCAAGCGATGCGGCGTCAAGTCGTTTTATGTCCCGCGTTCAAACCCGGACGGCTATTCGCTCAACCTGAATTGCATGGACAAGTCGCAGTTCAAGTCGATCGAAATCCGGCCCTTTGACGGCCGGAACTGGGAGGCGAATGCCGCGTCTCTTGCGCATTTGTCGAAGGAGTAGGCGAGGCGGCGCCTACCGTTTCGGCCACTCATCCGTATCGCGATCGGGATGTTGCCGGTTTGAACGACTGATTGCGGCGTCATCGCCGGCGCTGAAGCCTTCTTCGGGCAGAGCCGTCAGCG
>JAWKHJ010000101.1:0-2201 GCA_041394905.1 Bryobacterales bacterium
CGACCGTATTGCCGCACTTAGCTCGTTCGCCGAAGAATACAACGGATTTGTCAAAACTCTTTTCGCGTGCCGCATCAATGACTTTAGCTTGGGCTTTCAGCACCGTGTGCTCGTTTTGAGTAACTCCTCGCCGTGACCCGTCGTGACCGGAGGTCGATCTTGTGGCAGGCGCTGCCCGACCGGCGCGCGGAGCTGCGCGTGAAGATGCACGAGGCCCACGCGCACCTTCGGCGTTGCTCTTCCGGGCGAAGGCTGCGAATGCAGCGTTCAGCGAGCTGCGGCGAGCTCGTGCGGCAGAGGCACGGGCAGCCCGTCGAGGGCGGCGTCGACGGCGCGTTGGAGGTAGAGCGTGGGGTCGAGCTCCACGAGCTTCGCGGACTCGATGAGCGAGTAGAGGATCGCGGCGACCTCGGTGCCTCGCAGCGAGCGCGAGCCGTAGTGGTTCTTTCGGCCGAGCACGGGCGAGCGCAGCGCGCGCTCGGCAGCGTTGTTGTCGAGCGGGACGACCGGGTCGTCGAGGAAGCGGGTCAGTCGCGTCCACCGCTTGCTGACGTACTGAATGGCTTCGTACAGGCCACTTCCTGGGACGGGCCGCGGCTCCAAAAGCGCGGCCTTGATCTCCTCGACAACGGCCCTCGACTCCTCCTGTCGAATTCGCAACCGCTCATCCTTGGGCGCGCCCCGACTCCGCCCCTCGATCTCGTAGAGCTTGCCGATGAGGTCGAGCACGCGCTTGGTCTCCAGCGGGAACGCCGCCTCGCACTCGATGAACTTGCGCCTTGCGTGCGCCCAGCAGTGCACGAGTCGCAGCTCGGGATACGTCTTCGCGATGGACTCGTACACCACGTAGCCGTCGCACATCACATATCCGCTGTAGCCACCCAGCAGGCTCTCCGCGATGGCGGCGCTGCGGCCGTCGCGGATCTCGTTGTAAATTCCAATCTCGGAGGTGACCGTCCAGATCTTCCACTTGGAGGCGCGCGCCGTCTTGCCCTTCTCGCCGAACAGCGGCCAGCTCGTCTCGTCGGCGAAGAGCACCGGCTGTTCGCGCTGCAACGCGCGCAGACGGTCGTAGGCGGGGCGCACCAAGGAGCACAGTGCCCAGCACTGGTCGAAGAGCGTCTGCGAGTCACAGACAAGGCCCTGTCGCGCCATCTGTCGGACTTGCCGCTCCAGCGGCAGGTGATCGAGGTATTTGCCCACAGCGACGGCGATCGCGAACACCGCGGAGTAGCGCCCGCCGGCGAGCATGCGTCTGGGTCCAGGGGCGGTCTCGACACAGCCGCCGCACTGGCATCGATACTTCTGCCGCCGGTGTCGCCGGATGACGAACTGCCGCTCGATGAGGTCGACCTCTTCGCTGTCGTCGAACTGCCCGCTCCACTCTTCGAGCTTGCCACCGCAGGCCGGACAGGCCTGGTCCGGAACATCGAGCGTCCAGAGCTGGTCGACGACAGGGAGCTTGGGCTGCTCGCGCGGACCGTGCCCGGTCTGCGGCTTCTTGTCCGAGCCGGACTTCTCTCCGCGCTTCTCGCTGGTGTTGCGACCGATGTTGTTGGCCCGCTCTTCCAGCTCCTTCTGGAGCGCAGCGATCTCCAGCATCAATTGCTGCGCGTCCTTGCCCTGCGCCTTGAGCAGCTTGCCTTGCAGCTCGACGACACGCTCGATGAGGCGCTGATTCTCCTTTGCGAGCAGGAGCGCCATCTTTCGGAGCTGCTCGACATCGCGCTCGCGCTCGATTCGGTCCATGTCCGTCACGTCCTTCTGGACGCACGAAAGGGCTGTTGTGGATCAGGAAAACGACAGCGTCCCGGCGTCAGGACGCCACGACTCGGGGCTCAGCGGCAGGCGCCCCACGTACTCACTGCCTTCGAGGAACAGTCCCAGCTCGCTCAACGTCCAGGTGCGCGAAGACGGCGACTGCCAGGGCGCGACGAATCGCCCCGTCGAGAGGCGCTTGCTGAACAGGCACATTCCGGTGCCGTCCCAGTACAGGACTTTCGCCGTCCGGCGTCGTTTCCCTACGAAGACGAACAGCTCGCCTCGAAGCACGTCTTGGCCCATCGCGAGGCGCACCACGGCAGCCAGCGTGTCGAACGACTTGCGCATGTCCACGGGCTCGCGGTGAACCCACACCCGGACAGCACGCGACAAGCCGATCACGCGAGTCTCCTCCACAGCTCCGCGATCTCGACCAGACT
>JAWKHJ010000102.1:0-30828 GCA_041394905.1 Bryobacterales bacterium
TTCAAATCGAAGCTGATGGATGTCTCGCGCGCGCTGTTCATGGAGCATGGCTGGCTGATGCCGCGCGGCATGATGAACTCCAAGCTGCGCGATCCGGCGACATATTCGCTCGCCGAATACCATCAGGCGCGCAGAGCCAACATCCACCCGAAGGCGCTCAAAGAGATGTTCCGCGAATGCTGGGCGGTGAGCGACAGCAAGAAGGCCTTCGAACAGGCGCTTAAGGAACGCGGCTTTCTGCTCGCGCGCGGCGACCGGCGCGGCTATGTCGCGCTCGATCATACCGGGCAAGTTTATTCCATCACGCGCTATTGCGGCGTGAAGAAACGCCAAGTCGCCGAACGGCTCGGCGCCCCGGAACAGCTTCCCGCGCTTGAAAAGGCGCAGGCCGAGATGGCGAAACGTATGACGGGAACGCTGCAACGCTTCACCCAGCAAGCGCAGGAGGCGCAGGCCCGGCGCGGGGAAGCGCTAAACCGAAAACGTCAGGCCATGGCCCAACAGCATAAAGCCGAACGCCAGCGGCTGTATGAGGGTCAGGATGCACGCTGGCAGGCGGAAACAACACGCAGGGCCGAGCGGCTCAGTAAGGGTCTGCGCGGCCTCTGGGATCGGCTGACGGGGCGGAGCCGAAACGTCACCCGGCAGAATGAGATGGAAGCGCTGGAGGCGATGCGCCGCGACCGCGCAGAGCGTGACCGCATGGTTGAATTCCAGATGGCCGAGCGCCAGGCGCTGCAAATTGAGGTGCGGCAGGACCGCCAGCAGCACGCGGCGGAGGCTAAGCGCCTCTACCGCGATATCGCCCGCTATGCGCACACGCGGGAAGAGCGTAAGCAATATCAAGGTTCGCAAAGGACGTTGTCGCAGGAATTTGCAGCCAGCCCGGACATCTCGCCCGAGATGTAAACGCCCGCAGTTCGACTTAAAGTCGCCGTGCGGAGAGCGGACGCGGCAAGACAAGTTTTTCTTTGAGACCATGCGCGATGTAGTGCGAAAGAACCTTGCCGATGAAAACATCGGGCGTCAGCCCTTCCTCGACCGGCCAGTGAACGCCGAGAAAGCTACGATAGCCGGTTTCGCTCAAGAAAGGCCGATCCCAATCTACGGCGTGCGCAGAAAATCCCGGCCAGTATGAGAACCCGCAGCCGATGCCGAATACGCCGTCCAGTTCAATCCGAACGCGCATGCCATCGAGCGCGATCATAAACTCTCCCGCCTGTCCCCAGATAGGAACATTTCCCGGATCGGCAGCAGTTTCGCGCTCCAGCTTGGAGCCCGACGCTTCAGGGCCAGCCAAAATGCCGGAATCAAAGCCGTTCAACCTAAGGGCCAGCATTTCGGCTTCGTCCCGGTGTCGCATGACTTGCTCTTCACCGCCCGCCAGCATGGCGGCGTGGTGCCGATCCAGCAAAGCGCGGAAGAATGGCAAGGCGTCATCCATCGCGCCGGGCAGATGCGCAGTTTCGCGTTCCAACTTGTAATTGCGGTTATCGGCCTCGGCTGCCGCCAGAAACCCGTCAAACCCCAGCTGGTTTTGTAGTGCGCTCGATTTTCTGCTCATCGCATGCGTCCTTTGCCGAAGGCAATCCTTGCCGGATCGATGCCTTCGCACAGCCAGTCCCAGATGCCGGAAAGCAGCGTTTCGGACTCGCCTGAAAGAACGCGGTGCGCTCCATCAAACCAGTCGAGAAACCAGTATTCAATGCGATGACAGGACAAATCCGGATTGATGAAGAACCGGAACTCATCGCTCGGACCGCCCCATGAAAGCTGATAGCGAAAATACCCCTCCTTCTGATCCTCGAAAGTACCGGGCTCAACGTAATCGAAAGCGAGACCATACTCCCACAATCGCTCTGCATCTGAATCTTCTGCGCCTTCGCTATAGGCCATCCAAAGACGATTCAAATCTTCCACGCGCCCTTGCAGGTGTCGTTCTATCCGCTGTTCGCATCTTGTGTTTCTTTCCTCCATCGCTTGCCCCTTCCGTAAATTATGGGTTGCACATGCAACCCTGCCCTTTGGCGAAAACGGGGTGTGCAAACGGAAGGAAAAATCGGCGGCGGGCGCAGGGCGTTACGCCCGAGCCTCGGGAGACCGCCTATTTTTGCTGAAGTGCGCTGAGGGGCTGGCCCCTAAGCCTTCAAGGATAGAAGCCCGCCCCTGCGTGAAGCGCAGTGGCAAGGACCGTATAGGCCCGGCCTCTGGCCGAAGGCCGGTGGTAACGGGCCGCTAAGCGCGAGGGATGGATGCCGAAAGGCCGAAACCGCGCTGGCGGGTTCGGTTCACGACAGCCCGGCCCGGCCAAAGCCGGGCGCGCAAAAAATAAGTCGGTGAATCCGTGATATATGTAGAAGTGCGAAGGAGCTCTGACATGGACTACATTGAAGATTGCAGTGATGAACGCCACAAGTCGTTCTGCATTTATTGCGGCTGCGCCCAGTGCTCGGTGCCGGTCAGCCGCGATCATGTTCCAACCAAAGGAATTCTTCTCGAACCTTATCCCCGAAACCTTCCGACGGTGACGGTGTGCCGGGCATGCAACGGAGGATTCTCTCTCGACGAAGAATATCTGATCGCCTTCCTAGGCGCAGTCCTTTCCGGAACGACTGATCCCGCCGCGCAGAAACTTCCAGCGGCATCTCGGATTCTGGGAAGAAATGAAAACCTCAAAAGCCTCATTGATGGGGCGAGGCAGGAATGTCCTCCTCGCGGGGATGAGAAACAACTGATCTGGATGCCTGACTCGGAGCGAGTGCGCCGCGTGATCATAAAAAACAGCCGGGGGCACGCATTTTATGAATTTGGCGAGCCGATGCTGACGGAGCCCGTGTCAGTCTCAGCGGTTCCGCTGCAAGTCTTGTCAGACGGACAGCGCACTGCGTTTGAACATGTTGACGCCGGACCGGGCTGGCCGGAAGTAGGCAGCAGGATGATGACGCGCCTGATGGGCGGTCAGGACCTGAAAGATGGTTGGGTGGTCGTTCAGGAGGGCGTGTATCGCTATGCTGTGTTTCAGGATGACGGCATTGTCGTGCGTACAATTCTTCATGAGTACCTCGCCACCGAGGTTTTGTGGGAATAGAAATGCAAAAGGTAACGTCAGCCTACCAAGCGTTGCCGTGATTGCTTCCAGACGGGGTTCCGTGCCTTGGCAGAACAAAGTCACTTCCTAATCCCGCCGCCGCCAGCAGAATGGTCCGGTAAGCATCGAATGCATCGTTGACGATCTGTTCCCCGATTATGATCTGTGCATCGGGCTGGTCAAGCAGATCGACTTTCAGCTCGATATCGTGCTTTCTGAGTCGCTGGAACAGCGATTTCGGGTCGTCAGGCAGCCGGTCGATATATCCGCTCCGGTGAGCGATAGCATTACGGATTTCGCCAAACATTTTTACGGTCTGCCATTCAGCAAGCTGAAATGGCGCGCCAATTCCCGCCACCTTTGTAAGGTAAATCTGCGCACGCGTGATTCCCTGACCGGCGATATCGCGCAACGATACGGGCGATTTGCTCTGTGTCTGATAGGAATGGCAAATCGCGTTCAGAAAGACTTCAAGGCTTGCATAGCCGATAAGGAATTGTGAATACCAGAAAAGAAGCGGAATCTCTTCCGATACAGCGATATACTCATCGTTTATGTGGCGGAGGTAGGTATCCTCATCGAAATCGGAGTTAGGTGTTTCATAATCCCGATCCATCGCGTCGTGCAGCGCCTGGAGTTCCTGCTCAAGGGACTTTCGGCCTGTGACACCGACACGCGCAATCGTTTCAAGCTGGAGCACGGCATGAATGGCAACATGGCTCGGAGGGCCAAGCTGGGTTGTTTTATCCATCCGCGAAAATGCCTTCCTGAATGGCTTTGTCGCGCACGCCGATCAGGACAGCGCTCTGTTTTTCAGTCGGAATTCTGGCCGGCATCTGCTGAGCAATTCGGAGAACGCCGATCTCTTTTGGCGTAAGTAACTTTCGTCTTTGACCTTCAGCGAGAATTTCCGCCCACTTCTCCGCGGGTATTTTGAATATTTCCGTCTGGGCGTCTATCCCGTCATCGATCTGCTGTGTCTTTCTTGCTGCTTTTGCATTTTCAAGCTGCTCATTGAGCGATATCAGATCGTTCCAGAATTCTCTTGAAAATTGCGGGCTCAGCTTTGAAAGGCTCGAATGGATACGATGCCAGCAGGCGTCTTTCTTGCACCATTCAGATATGTTTGAAATTCCCTGGGGTGGCTGCGTGATGTCATCATTTACAAATCTGGCCGTGATTGCGAGGGCGTCTACCAGTGAAGAATGCAGGTCCTGAGCGTTCCATATGCGTAGAAAATCAACCGACCTGTCTTTGCCCTTCGCGCACTCGTTTATCGAAGCGATAGTGAAAGCGACGATGTTTGCTCTGTACCCCCCATTGTACCAGGGTTGTTCGGAAACAAGCTTTTCGGTGCGTCTGAAAATCAAAGCGCGCGCGATTGCTCTCCGGTAGTAGTACTCATTGAAATGGTCGGTAGATTTTGCCCACTCCTTGCCGATGCGGCCGGCATATCGCGCGAAGTTCTTCTGAGCGCCCAGATTCACCCATTTCGGGTGATCATCCCATACATTCTCGAACTTCGCGAGATCGGTCTTCGTGAACATCTGCGCCTTCGGGTACTCCGCTTTGAACCGGCGCTGTTCCGCGGGCGTCAGCTTTGACTGAGCGTCGGCGTATTGACCTCTTGCGCGCTCATAAAACCATTTTGTTTCACGCTGTGCGCCCTGCTGGGCGGGAGCCCAGATTCGACGCGAGAATTCCTCAATGCGAATGTGGAAGGGATGGTTTGAAAAGAAATCCGCGGCGTTCACTCTGTTCTGAGTGTTTGCATATTCTGAAATTCGGGGGACAACAGTCTCGCTCTCCTCATCGGTAATCACCGAGAGCTTCATCTGAACGAAGACTCTGTTCAGTGATGCCTTGTCTTTTCGCCGTGTGTGAAAGAGAGAGGCCGTCGTCTGGCCGCCATTGACGATCTGCAGGTCTCTGATGCGGGTGATCTGGAGTCCGTCGCCGCCCGGTTCAACCGTAACATTCTGAGCCGTTGCCGTGATGCCGTTGTTGTAGGCAAAAAACATCGCAGGCTCATTGAGAATTGTGGATCTGATACCCTTGTTGACTTTCCCGCGCGCCTGAAGGAACGAGCGGACATTCTGCTCAAGCAGTCGGCTTCCGAATCTCTCATACAGAGAGGCAAGCATGTCACCCGGCATCACGACGAGATAGGATGGATATGTTTCCTCGCCAGTATGCGCAGGAAGGCACGGAAGGCCGGCGCCGAAAAGATCAACTACATCGATATCAAGGGCTTCCTTGTGACCGCGGGAACTCCTCTGGCGGTGCAGTCTTGAAATGTCCCAGATATGATAGGTGGCCCTGATGCCTTCGACCTCGCCGTCATCAAGAGACTGGAGCCTTTCGCTGAGATATCTTTCGGAGAGCAGAAAGAAGTTTACCTGGCGGATCAGGCTGCTGCGATCCGCAATCTCGCGGGAAAGCCCGTATTCAGGCGAGGTCTCCTCAAGCTCCCTGTAGAGATTCCTGCTTCTGCTGGCCGCGAAGAAATTCACGAGACGCTTGAAGATTGTATCAACATCGGACGGAGGGAGCGAAGTGAGTTCTGTGCGCGAATCAAAGTCGGCTATGAAGAGATCGAGCGCGCCCTCATCATTGAACCAGTAGCCGTCAACGCGCATTCCGCGCTGCGCCCGAAAGTGACAGAATTCGAATCCCTCAATAAATCCTGTTTCATCAAGCTCGGATGACACCGCGTCCATGAATTCGGCGAGTTGAAATTCGCTGTTCGCCTCCGCTCCGGCGAGAAATTCCTGTCGAAAATCATGAAAAAATTCCTGTGCGGCGGTGTCCACTAATCACTCCATACAGTATCCGGTTCACACTCAAATCGCGCCATGCTTTCAAATTCAATCTCATATCCGACCCGTGCGATACCCTGCGGCAGCCCAGAGCGAACAAGACGGGGGAAATCATCGAGGACACGGTATGCCCGCTGCCCTGTCACAAGAAGCCTGGGCGTATCGTACTCGCGCAGTTCGACATATCCACAGGCGGCGAGTTTGGCGGACAGATCTTCGCGCGCGGCGGCGTCCTGTATTTCAGATTCGACCAGCTGGACCAGTTGGTTCAGCGAGATCGCCTGTTCCGAATCCGGCATTTCGCTGAGCCGGTAGATCATGAGAAACAGTCTTTCGCAGGCGGTCTCCAGCTGGTCTTCCGAGGAAATCCGGACGGCACTTCGCTCACGCCCGGACACCGCCTTGATCTCAACTGCGCGGTCTGCAAATACGAAGTCCTGATGCAGACCTTCCGGACCGCACCAAGACTGAACCGCGGCTGCATGGTCCGTGTTCGTTCGATACATCGCTCGAAGAAACAGAAGCTCGGCGAACAGGCCGCGCAGTTCTTCAGGCGTCAACAGGCGCGACTTCCGGCCCGCCATAAACGCCTTCCATCTCTTCAGATGTATAAGGGCAATGGACAGTGCGACGGAAGGGTCAGCCTCGCCGGCGACACTGGCGGCAAGTGTCTGGCAGAGCCCAAGGAACAGGTCGCGATCAACCTGCTGCTCCAGAGTGAGGACGAGGCCCTGAATCCGTGATGCGTCAAGCAGACGCATTTCGATGCGAATGCCGTGCACAGACACGCGGTTCTGCTGAAACTGCGCCGCGTGATCGCCATTCAGTTCCAGGATGAACAGGCAGCGGCCTTCGCTGTCCCTGCCCCAGTAAAGCGCCGGGCCGTCAGCTGCGGGCAGACGACGTACATTGTAGTCGGCGTCAGGTTTCTGGATGTCATCCCATGGCGTTGGTCTATTCGTCATAATCCTCCTCGTCTTCCGGGCTGTCAAAGGAGGAACCAAGCATGCGGTCGATCCAGACGGTATTGGCGACAACCTCTATTTCAGTCTGATAATGGCCCGGCGGAAAACTGATCCCGAAAGCCGGTACGCGCGACCCATTACTGTTTTTCTCAAGTGGATTTACTATATGAATCATTAACAGCGGTTTATTGCGGACCTCTCTGTAATGAACGTCCGAAGGTGCCTTGGCCCCGTTCTCATGGGCGATTTCTGCCGCCTGCACCCGCTGCCCATCGCTAAGACCAAGCTTTTCGTCGCCGCGGCTTGCAACACGGTAGCCACTTGTCCGCCATGCCCCGTCTATCCGGGAGCTTGCACGCTCCTGAGCGCCAAGCCTGAATTCCTTCTCGTTCTGTCCTTTGTCTTTCAGAGAAAGGAGAAGAATATCGCCCAGTGGATGATCCTCAGACAGCGCATGCAGATAGTCCACGGCTGCTGATTTGTTGGCGGCGTATTCCTTGTGCGCGCGAAAGCGGGTGAGAAATTCTTCAATCACGGAAACCGGAACATCGCGAAGGAACCAGCCTTTTTCCGTGGCTTCAACGGCATTTTTGCCGAATCCGGTGCGCCAGCATTCTGCGATCAGCTCCTCATTCTGACGATTGAGCTCTGCATCCATCGGTAGAATATAGCTTTCGAGCAGCTTGCCGCTGAAATTCTGCGATACGGTGACTTTTTCGCCGCTCCGCATTTTGTTTGCAGCAGTAATGAGCAGTCGATCTGGGTGCGCTTTGACGTAAAGGCCGAACTGCTTCGGGCTTAACCTGTCGCGCCGCATCCGTTTGATCTGCTGTCGGAGTTCCTCGGCCGCCTCGGCGATGTGCGAATACCAGTTTATTGAATCCGGTGAGAGGTGTACCCGGCAGAGATCCTCATATCCCGGTCTGTATCCGAACCATCGACCCATCTGCATGAGCGTGTCATACATTCGGGTGTTGCGGTACATATAGCTCGTGGACAGACCTTCAATGGTAAGCCCCCGCGACAGGCTCAGTCCGCCTATCGCTATTGCGGTAAGACCGTGGCCGTCGCGTTCATATCTGCGGAAGTCGAGAACTTCGTCGGACTTGCTGTTGATCACAAAAAGCCGCAGATTTTCGAACGTGCTGAACAGTGCAGCTTTCACCTGAGACCATTCGAATCCGCTGTCGGGGAAATCCTTCTCAAACCGCTCCTTGAGGCGGGCCATGTAGCGGTTCTTTTCCGACACGCTGTCGGGCATTGCATAATTGGCTTTCACTGCCTCGCGCAGTCTCTTCTCATATTCGCTGATGAAATTGCGGACGGTGTTCTGAACATTCACGAAACGCGAGACATTCACCATCATCGAGCAGTGTTTGTTCTCGTGCCCGCGCAGATTCCGGATTGTGCGCGCGATAATGAACTGATCCACTGCCATGTAGAGACTTGGCGGCAGTTCGGGAACGTCATCATCTTTTTTGTGCGAGAATGGAAGATAATTCTCACAGTCATTGATCGGCTGCGTGATTTTCGGCACAGCCGTATCGTCAAGAAACACGCGCTCGGGCCCGAAATATGTAGTCGGGGCGTCAAGGCAGTATATGAAGTCGCGCGGAAAGAGCTCCTCCCGGACATCATCGTCGTATGACTCAGGATTGATGAAGATGTTCGCAAACGGCGTTGCGGTGTAGCCGACGTAGCAGGATTTGGCGAACAGACCCAGAATCTTCCGGATCATCGCGTTCGTGCGGGTCGGATCGAGGTCTTCCTTGTTTGTATTGATCGAGGCGTTATCAGCCTCGTCATCAATCATCAGCATCGGAACGTCGGATATCCGGCCGTCGCCCTGCGCATTCATCTTCTTCAACCAGTTATGGAGCGCATCCAGCGTTCTGACGTTCTTCTTGATAATCAGGATGATCGGCTTGCTGAAGTCGTTGAGTTTCCAGCCGCTCTGGGCCGCCGTCTTCTGATTGAAGTCATTGTATATGTTTGTCAGCGTGGCCGGGTGCGGGTAGTCCGGGTCGAGTCCGACGCCTATGGGGATGCAGTTGTCAGGGTCGCTGGACCTGCCGACAAACCCTTCATCTATCCTTTCCTGAGTCTGCTTTCGCAGATTGTTGTGAATGCCGGCGATGACGATGATGAACTTGTAGCCCGCGTCAGCCGCCTTCGCGATCAGCCCCATGTAGTTGGCGGTTTTTCCAGACTGCACATGCCCGATAACGAGCCCGCGCCGATCCCATGCCCCCTCGCTGAGCGGGTCCTGCAGATGACCGAGAATGCGGGTTCCCACATCGCTGAGAGAGCGAACGACATTCGGATGCCAGCGCTCGCGTTTGAGAAAGCCCTCGTAAGCCTGCGAATAGGTCCAGTCTATTTCCCGTTTGAGAACCCAGTCCTCATCATGCTGGGCCGCAACGTCGACCAGGGAAACACCTGCGCCCATGCGCGTGTCTATCGCGATCATCGCTTCATGGACGACGCTGTCGATCGGCCCTTCATAACCAAAGACAGCGGCGAGACTTGCAGCTTTCTGTTCTACAACCTGCCGGGTCGGCGTCCCCGGCAGCAGCGAAAGCGCTGAAATCAGCGCACTCGTGAAATTCTTTTCGCTTTCGACCTTGTTGCCGCTCATGAAAATTCCTCTTCAATAAATTGCTCTGCGATATCCATGTGTTCCTCAAACAATCTGGTTGAGCGCACGATGTCGCGAAAGCCATCACGCTGAAGAGATGCCATATCGGAAAGCAGTGTTTTCAGCGCATGAAGTTTTTCGATCACCTGTTCTTTTGCCGTCTGAGCCTGGCTCATCTCGCGGGGATGCGTGGAGTAGTCGGAATAAATCATTTCCACCGGAAGCGCCGAAGAGATGGATTGAAGGAACAGCCCCAGCTTTTCATGCTGGGATTGGTCGAGTTCCTTCGTTGCCGCCTCAAGAAGGGGATGAGACATGTTGAGCGCATAGCGTATGCGTCCCTGATCGGCGTATCTTTCCCAGATCGGCGCCTGCGTTTCCTCAAACAGCTTCCTGCCGCGACCCCGATGCACCGTTTCGCTTCGGTTCGTGATCCTGGCGATAATCTGTCGCAATCGCTCGCGCACGGCATGCGGCGGGCGGGCGCGCGACTTCTTGATGTCAATCGTCCACGCCTCATCCATCTCAGTCGGAAAATCGATCTGTACGCGCGCGAGCTTGGTGGATTCGCCCTTTGGAATAAGGCGGAACCAGTCGCCCCATGCCATCAGGCGGCCGGCGCGATATATGTATGCCCCCTGATTTGAAATGAATTCGCTTCTGCTCTGGTAGTAATCGTAATCCTTGCCCGCCAGGCGGCTGTGATGCGGGAGGATGTACGGCTGCATCTTCACAGCAGAGCCGGCGACATGGACAATCTCTTCCGGCAGCATCTGTGTCGCGGGATTTTTGCGGCAGAACGGATCAAAGAGATCGACAGGATGGCCGTTTATTTTGATCGACAGCCGCTTTCTTCCTTTGATTTCGCCGGCAAGAAATCTGTGAAATACTAGAGCGAGATGTTTTTCGACAACATCCAGCTTTTCATTGACAATTTCATCCCGTCGCGCACCTGTTTCATCCTCGAACAACCTGTCCAGACTGCGCCACAGGACAAGCGTGCCATCCCGTGAAAGTCTGTCGGTAAAGGGAAGCGCCTGAATCTCAGAATCATCGGGAATGGAAATCATCCAGTCGTCCGCGTCGTCGATTGTATCAAGGTTCCACTCGGCAGCACTTCGGACGCCGTCTTTTGAAGTTGCGACAGTGAGACGCCTGCATTGAGAAAAGGATGCAGTCTTCAGTCCCAGGCCAAACCGTCCGAGATCGCCCGGCGCTCTTTTTTCGCGCGGATTGATCGAGCCGTGCCTCATGGCGGCAAGCAACTCGTCCGCAGTCATTCCCTCGCCGTCATCGAGGATCGCCAGTGTTGGCTCACTGCGTGTGAGATCGCAGTAGATTTCTATTGTACCCGCTTTTGCGGAAATGCTGTTGTCAATGATGTCCGCCACAGCAGATTCAAGAGAATAGCCGAGGTCGCGCATCGAAGCGGAAAGACAGGAGGCGCTGGGAGGCAGAGGAAACTCACGCGCCATCAATGTCTCCCCGCAAGAACTTTCTGAATGTCCCGAATAACCACGTCTGGCTGCTTCCTGAGTTCGCATTCCCATACGGTGATTACGCGCCAGCCCGCTTCCTTCAGTTCCTTTACGTTGCGTGCGTCGCGTTGAATCGTCTGCCGGAACTTTTCATTCCAGAAATCGGAGCGGGTGGAAGGCGTGGTTGCATTTGCGCAGCCCTTATGACGATGCCAGAAACATCCGTGCACAAAAATGGCGGCCCGGTATCGCTTCAATACAATGTCCGGCCGACCCGGCAGAGACCTGTCATGCAGGCGGAAGCGAAATCCGTTTCTGTGCAGCATCGAGCGAAGGGCAAGCTCGGGCTTCGTGTCTCTCCCCCGGATGCGGGACATATTCCAGCTCCGGTGTTCTTTCGATATCGTATCAGCCATTGCCTGCCCCCTTTATGGAACGCAGCACCTGAGCGACGACCTCCGCGATCTGGCCGGCAAGATACGGGGGAACGGCGTTGCCGACCTGATGATACTGGGAAGTTCTCGGGCCCTCGAAGAAGTAGTTGTCGGGAAATGTCTGCAGTCGTGCAGCTTCTCTCACTGTCAGGCTTCTACACTGAAGCGGGTCGTAGTGGATGAAATAGTGCCCATCCTTTGAGATATGGGACGTGATCGTAGTAGACTGCGTGTCCGGCAGTTGCACGCGGAAACGGTCGGAGAACATTTTGCCCGAGCGACCGAGGCTGACGTTTTTATGTTTCGGCAGCAGATGTCTTGGAAAGTCGGCGAGCTTCGGACTGCATTCATTCACCTTTGCAAAAGTAGCCGCGAACAGATAACGCCGCAGATCAGACGGCATGTGGCTTCTCGCCTCATGCTCTGTCAGAACTGGAAGCCGTTCATCATAGATGCCGAGAAGCGCAGCATGATTTGAACGGAAGCGGCCCGGATAGCGCCGGGAATATGTCTCTGTCGGATACGGGTCCGATTTCTTCAGAACGAACTTGATTTCGGAGATAAGATCAGCCGCATAATCGGCGCCGTTCAGTCGTTGACGTAATTCGCCGAGATTCTGGGATGTGAGTTCGCTTCTCCAGAGCTCGGGACTGTCAGCCTGACGAGATATCCCGCTGCGGATTGCGGGAAGATTTCCGATTGTCTGATGTACCGTCGGGCTCTTCTGCCTTTGAAGCGTTGATGGTGTGACATTCAGATCGCTGCGGATTCCCAGGATAAATATTCGGTGGCGGGCCTGCGGAATGCCGTATTCCTCGGCTTTGACGACAAACGAGCGTGGGTCTGCCGTCTCCGCGTGAGACGCCCCCTCAACGAAGGAGTAGAGTTTGTATTCCGGGCCACCCGATCGCCTTCCAAACGCTTTCGCGGGTTGGGCCAGGTCGGCAGTGATTTGACTTATGACCGATCTGCCCGAGATGGTCGCTGACAGCAGGCCTTTGACGTTTTCCATTACAAAGACAGGCGGCGCATGATCGCAGATGATTTTCAGATATTCGCGATAGAGAAAGTGTCTCTCGTCCTTTTCGAAATCCGGGTCTCCCCGCATGCGCGACCGGCCAACCAGCGAGTAGGCCTGGCAGGGAGGGCCGCCCACAAGCACCCAGGCTTTTCGCCTTGACAGGCGGGAGTCTATCAGCTGACGCACTGGCTGATGCGACTTCGGCCCCAGCGAAAGCCGGACCGCGCTGCCACAGGCTGCGTGATGGCTGTCTTTGTGCCGGGAATATAGTTCCTCTATGGAAATGCGGCCTGCAACATAATCGTAGTAGTCGTCAGGCGTTTCATCATGTTCAAACGATCTGAAGAAATGCCTCAGCAGGAGCGTTCGATGCGAGAATTCATCCTGCTCTATTGAAAGGACATTCTGGAATAGGGACCTCCCCCGTTCATCGCTGGTCGAGGCAAACCCCTCTCCGAGACCACCGGGCCCTGCGAAAAGGTCGATAACAGGAAACGGCATTGCTTCTGCCTTCGTTCGTGTCGTTTTCTTATTTTGTTTTGTCATCGCTTTTCATTCACGCGGGGTTTGTCGTTCTGCAAAGGGTCATCACCGGACGCGGAATGTCTCTGGACATATCGGCGCATGAATTCGCGAAGAACCTGAGCGGCCGGCCGGTCCTGTTCGCGGCATAATTCAAGGAACTTTTCCCGAAGCTCCCGTTCGACCCTGATGCGCAATCCCGAATCTTTCACCATGCTGGAAGTGTACCCGTTGGATACACGGCGACCTAACGAAAAGCGGGGGGCATCGGGATTTCCACAATCAAGCCGCCCAATGGTGGTCGGTCTCGATTATGTCCGATGGGCTCCGGGAGAGCGAAATGCTCCCGGCCGCCATCCAGCTGCGGCGAAGCTGGCGCGCATCCAATCCGCGAAGGGTTGGTCGAGGTTTCCAAAGGGCGCTGAAGGCCCTTGGTCAGGGTGTCGGGGCGCGAAGGCCCTGAATGGCGGGTGTCGGGGGCCATTACCCTGACGCGTGATTGACCGGCGCAACGGTCAGCTGGCGCACGAAGGCTCGACGCCTGAGATGCGCCAATGGCGGGAGGGATTTTCAACGGGAGGGCGCCAGCGCCTCCCTTGAACAAGCTGGTACGAGTTACGTACACAGCTTGCGATCATCCTTATCGGGACTTCTGACATCATCAGTGGCTCGCCGCTGGCGCGCCATCGAATCTTACATGAACCGGTAGGATCGGAACGGAATTACGCCGCCGCTTCATGCTCGACGCAGATCATCTCGCTGTCGGTCGCCGAGAGCGGTTCTTCGAGCAGACCGCATTTGTGCGGTGCGCCGCCTGATGCGTTCTTCTGGAAATAGCGGCAGGTCTTGCAGGCTCCGAAAGGGCGTCCGTCTCTTTGACGTAACGTCGCCCGCAGGAAATCGCCCAGATCGTCTTTCAGCTCCTGACGCTGGCTTGCCGGCAACCTGGAGAGCGAGGACGCCAGTGCTTCAAGAGGGTCACGATTGAGGAGCTTTTGACCCTTCGCCGTCACCTCGATCTGGACCTGTCTCCGATCGGCGTCGCCCGTCGCCTTTTCAACAAGGCCCTTCTTTTCGAGCGCGCTGACCGTCTGGGAAACGGTGCCTTTTGTCATGCCGAGATAGACGGTCACGGCCGAGTTCGAACGCGAGAATCGGTTCGCTCGCGCGAGGTAGCGCAAGGCTTCCCACTGTGTGGGTTTCAGCCCGTGCGAATGACCGTCGTTCTGGAGAACCCGGCCGATCCGCTCCAGCAGGATCAGAATGTCGTCAACGCCAGCCATGCCATAATAGTATCGACAAAAAACCTTCTTGACAAGTTCTGCGGCGGATCGATATGTTTAAGGTATCGAGTCGAAACGTTTAGGAGACTGCAATGAAACGGTTACTACTGACCGCTCTTGCGATCGCAGCCGGGGCCCAGGGGGCCGCCGCACACGAGATCAAGAGCAAAGCCGAAGCGGACAAGACGCCCGCCTTCGATATCACCCGTGCGGGCGCGACGACTGACGGCCGCCTCACCACTTTCATGATGGAGCTTGCCGGCGTCGCCGGAAGCGTGAAGCCCGTGCCCGTCGGTCAGCTTACGGGCGCAAAAGTCGAGTCCTATGTCTGGCCGACCAATCTCGATCCGTCCGTTGTCGGCTTCGACAAGGAATCGGGAATTCTCTCGCTCGCCATCACGGCGCATCCCGATTTCGACGATACGCCGCTTTATGACGAGGATCAGGACGGCGATCCGGCCAATGACGGCGCGGACTGGCACTCGCACTGGGTCGTGCTGGTCGAGGACAAAGCCTGCGGCGCAGGTCTCAAGGTCCGCGACGTGTCGCCCGGCGTCGATCTGCTACCGGCGACGGCTCCCTATCTTCCCATTGCGCTTGACAGCCCGGGCATGAGCCCGATCCTCGACGGCAAGATCGCGAAGATCACGGTTCCGGTCAGCAAGACCGAGAAAACGTCCTTCGATGCGGTGACGGCGGAATTGCAGGTCAACCAGAACGGCGAAGCGCCGCTTCTGTGCGTGACCGGCGTGCATGACGTCGCCTCCGGCGATCTTTCCCTTCCCGGCCGCGTGACGGCGCAGAAATGACGCGCGCGCCTCTCTTGCTCGCCGGCATGGCCTGCCTTGCAAGCGTCCTCGCTTGCGGGCGGGCCCCCGCCGCGGACGAAAGCGCGGCCGCGCCAGAGGCTGCGCGGGCCGTAACGGCGAATTCGGGGCAGTCCGCATACGGCGCAAGAGCCAAAGCAAAGCTGATCGGAGGGAAAGGCGAACGCATCGGAGATGTCCTGGCCTGGCAAGGGGTTCAGGGCGTCGTGATTCAGCTTCGTGCGAACAACCTGCCGTCCGGCTGGCACGGCGTCCATTTACATATGACGGGCGATTGTTCCGATACCGGCGTCTTCAAGGCTTCGGGGGGACATGTCGAGGGCGAAGGCGGTCCGCATGGCTTCCTGCACCCGGGCGGCGCCCATGGCGGCGACCTGCCCAATGTATATGCGTATGCGGACGGAAGCGCGCGCGCAGATTTTTTCACGTCTTCGGTCGCATTAAGCGACCTTACAGATTCAGACGGGGCGGCGCTGATTATTCACGCCGCGCCGGATGATTACCAGACGCAACCCATCGGAGGCGCTGGCGCGAGAATCGCCTGCGCAGCGTTTGGCCCACGCAACCCCAACCCACCCAAGTAAGGAGAAATTTCATGAGCACTACAGCAACATTCTATCACGCCGGATGCACCGTCTGCGTCGATGCCGAAAAGCAGTTCGCAGAAAGTCTCGACCGCTCGAAATACAATGTCGAGATCGTGCATCTCGGCGAAAAACCGAATCGGATCGCGGAAGCAGAAAAAGCCGGCGTCAAATCCGTGCCGGCCTTCGTGATCGGCGGGCAGCCCTATCACATTAATTTCGGGGCCAATCTCAGCGACCTCAAATAGGCCTCTCCCCCAGGAGGCCCCGCGGCCGCCTGCAGCGCATGCGTAGGAATAGCGCGAGGCCGCGGGGTTTCAGGGGGCAATCGCAAGGCAACGAGATGATGATGAACCGATACGTGTACGAGTTTGAAATTCCGCGACTGCTGGCTTTTTGCAGCGCCTTCTGCTTGGCGATGCCAGGCGCGGCGCTCGCCGCCGATACGCATGTTCACAAGGCGCAGGCGAGCGGCCATGCGCCGATCGGCGTGATGGGCGATCACCTTCACGAAAAAGGCGAATGGATGGTTTCCTACCGCTATATGCGGATGGACATGGAAGGAAGCCGCGACGGCGCGGATCGTCTTGCACCTGAGGAAATCGTCACGGGCTACGCCAATCCGTTCTTCGGCATGCCGATGCAACCCCCGACATTGCGCGTCGTTCCTCTGCAGATGAGCATGGAAATGCACATGGCGGGGCTGATGTACGCTCCGCATGACCGGGTGACGCTGATGGCGATGGCGCAATATGTCGCCAAGGAAATGGATCACCTGACCTTCGCCGGTCCGGCAGGAACGACGCCGCTTGGCGAGTTCACCACAAAATCGGAAGGCTTCGGGGATACGACGCTCACCGCGCTGATCGGACTTCTCTCGGTTCCCGGCCATGCAGTGCATTTCAACGCGGGGATCAGTCTTCCTACCGGTACGCTGGACGAATCCGGCACGATCCTGACGCCCATGGGAACGACGCCGACGGTGCGTCTGCCTTATGCGATGCAGCTTGGGTCAGGCACGTTCGATTTGAAACCGGGCGTCACCTATCGCGGCCATGCCGACGCCTTCTCATGGGGCGCGCAGGCCGGGGCGACGATCCGGCTCGGCGAGAATGACGAGGACTACACGCTGGGCGATCGTTATGAAGGCACGGTCTGGGCGGCTTATGACTGGTCGCATAGCCTCAGCACGTCGTTGCGCGTTTCAGGATGGACGCAAGGCGATATTGACGGACGCGATCCGCTGATCGTGGGTCCGGTGCAGACCGCCGATCCCGGAAATTACGGCGGTGAGGTCATCGAGGCGCATGCCGGCGTCAACTACCGCTTCAATGAAGGTTGGCTCAAAGGCAACCGCCTCGCCTTCGAGGTGAGCGCGCCGCTTTATCGAAATCTCAATGGCCCGCAGATGGAAACGGACTGGTCGATAACGCTCGGCTGGCAGCTTGGATTTTAACGAAGGGAGATGCGTCATGAATGATCGGCCGCAGACAGGGTTCCCGGCATCGCTGCTGACGCGGACCGTCGAGGAAGGATTTGAGCTCGCAATCAAGCTTTCACGTCTCGGCGTCAAGAAGACCCAGCCCGACATGAAGGTTCTGAAAAAGCTGCGGGCGAAATACGCCAATAACGCCGACAGCCTGACGGCGGCGAGCCAGGTTGTGGCGATCAATTTTCAAACGGTAGCGGCGGCGAATAATTACTGGCGAACATAATGAAAGGTATGCATGACATGAAATTGCGACAAGCCCCTGAATTACAAACAACGCACTGGTTCAATACGAAAGCGCCCGTGACGCTTCAGTCGCTGCGCGGGCGCGTGGTGCTGATCGAGGCGTTCCAGATGCTGTGTCCGGGCTGCGTCTCGCACGGACTGCCGCAAGCGCAACGCGTCGCGGCGACTTTCAGCGACAAGGATGTCGCTGTCATCGGGCTGCATACGGTGTTTGAGCATCATGCCGGCCAGGGCACGAAAGAAGCGCTCGAAGCCTTCCTGCATGAATACAGGATCACCTTCCCGGTCGGGATCGATGCGCCTTCGGACGGCGGACGCCTGCCGAAGACAATGACGGAATACAATATGCAGGGAACGCCGACCCTGCTCTTGATCGACCGCGAAGGAAGGCTCCGCAAGCACAAATTCGGCATGGAGCAGGATCTGACGCTCGGCGCAGAAATCATGGCGCTGATGCGCGAGAGCGAGGGCGGACTGCCGAAGGGAGCTGATGAAACGCAAGCGGGGCAGACATGCGATGAGCATGGCTGCTCGGTATGATCGCCGTTTTCCATTCAAATGAACAACGCCGCATTCCCGATAGCCGCATCGTCCGCCGACATAGAGCGCAATATCAGCGCCGTTCGGTCGCGCAT
Source organism: Bryobacterales bacterium (assembly GCA_041394905.1). GTDB lineage: Bacteria > Acidobacteriota > Terriglobia > Bryobacterales > UBA6623 > RI-231. The sequence continues at coordinate 18,030 of JAWKHJ010000102.1, forward strand.
AGACGCCGCTTGCGTCAGAGCGGGCCGCAATCCTGAAAGCGTCGAACTGCTGCCCGTCACGAAAACCGTGGACGATGCGCGTATCCGCTTCGCCCGCGCGGCGGGATGCGAACGATTCGGCGAAAACAAAGTGCAAGAGCTGCAAGGCAAGGCGGAACGCCTCGCCGATTTGACAGCGCGCTGGTCACTTATCGGCCGTCTGCAGACCAACAAGGTGAAACATGTCGCGCGGCTTGCCGATGAGTTTCAGGCACTGGGAAGTACGAAACTCGCCGAAGCGCTGCAGCGCCGCCTGGAGATCGAAGATCGCATGCTTGATGTCTATGTGCAGGTTAACAGCTCGGGCGAGGCGAACAAATACGGTCTTGATCCAACCGATATCCTGCCTTTTGTGAGAGAGCTTCCTGCATTCGACCGACTGCGCGTTAAGGGTCTGATGACGCTCGCCGTGTTTTCGGCCGATAAACAGCGCGTGCGCCAGTGTTTCCGGCTGATGAGTGTTCTGCAGAATATGCTGCGCAACCGCGCGCCGCAGGGAATGAGTTTCGACGGGCTCTCGATGGGCATGTCGGGAGATTTCGAGATTGCTGTCGAGGAAGGCGCAACGCTGGTGCGCGTCGGTCAGGCGATATTCGGCGCTCGGCCTCTGCCGGATAGTCACTACTGGCCGGACAATTCTCCGGCTTTATCGCGGTAAAACTCAACCTTGAAGCGCACCGGGCCATTCAGTTCGACGCGGTGCGGCACGGCGGGTTCGATGACGCCGTAACTAGATGGCGTGATGCGCTGGCGGGCTGGCGGCGGCCCGGGCACGACGTAATCGAGTTCGCCTTCGAGTACGACGAGCTTGCCCCAGACGCCCGGCTTTGTGTCGTGCACGGAAGTAAGCTTCGCCGGCACGGTGTCCTGTGTGAAAACCGGCGTTTCGGAATATTTTGAGAGGATGGCGGGAAAGTCCTTGCGGATCGGCATCGCTCAGCTCCGCGCAGCAGCGGACAGGCCTGCCCAGGCAATGACGAATAGTACGATCACCTTGATGACCTCCATGACGATAAAGACGATATGAAGATGGCTTTCGCCAGCGCTTTCCCCGGCGATGATCTGCAGCGTTCGCGCATCGAGGGGCGGCATGATAATGAAGCGCTGCACGAGAAGCAGGAAAAACGGGACCGCGGCGAGCTTCCAGTTGACGCCGCCCGCGAAAATCTGCGCCAGAAGAAACGCTGCGCAGAGGGCGCCTTCGGCGATTCCGATCCACAGGAACTGCGCGCGCCCGACATCAAGGGCAACAGTGAGACTCAAGGTCGGCGCCTGAAACTTCGCGGGCGCGGCGATCAGCGAGCCGCCGAGCACAAGCCCCGCCCACAAAAGCGCCAGCGCCGGAGCGATCACCGGCCCGCTCATTCGCGCCTCGGCGGAATGCCGGGCACGCCGAACATCGCTAGCTGCAGGCTCTGCGCGATGCGTTCGGCGCGCTCCATGAAATAGGCGGCGGCTTCGCGGCTCGGCGCGGTGTCATCGAGGGTCTGGCGGAAGAGTGCGAGCCAGATATTGAAGTGCCAGGGCTGCGCGCGGGAGAGCTTCTGGTGCGCGGGTACGGGCTTTCCGGAATAAGCGCCGGTATTGAGGGCGACGGAACTCCAGAACTGCTTCATCTTGGCGAGATGCGGGGGCCAGTCGTCGCCAATCGCCTCTTCGAATATGGGCCCGATCAGCTCATGAGCGCGGATGCGCTCGTAAAACGTATCGACGAGCGTTGAGATATAATCTTCAGTGATCCCCATGGCATGGGCGTGCGCCTGGATTTCGGCGCGGCGTTCCTCAGCGCTGGCGTAATATTGCCGCTCCATCAGGCGGCCTCGGAAGCAAGCAGGGTTTTGAGGCCGGGATTGCGCGCCGTCAGATCATGAATGCTGTATTGATCAAGCGTCGCGATGAAGGCAGCCATCGCTTCGTGCAATACACCCTTAAGCTTGCAAGCCCGGGTGATCAGGCATTCGCCCTTGCCGTCCTGAAAACATTCGACAAGCGCGAAATCGCCTTCCATGCGCCGGACGACATCGCCGACGCCGATTTCCCGCGCCGGCCTTGCGAGCCGCAGGCCGCCTGATCGGCCTCGCACTGTTTCAACGAATCCCTCCCGCCCGAGGATGTAGGCGACTTTCATCAGGTGATTGCGGGAAATCCGGTAACGGTCGGCCGTTTCCGCAATAGTTACGAGCGCATCCTTGTTGACGGCGAGATGCATCAACAGCCGCAGCGCATAATCGGTCTGCACATTCAGGCGCATGGGCCCTCCTATAAGATGCACATAATATATTGCTTTTTCCCGCATCCCGCAATATAAAACATGTATCTGTTATGCATGTTTTAGGAATCGTCATGTCAGAAACGCTTATCCGCCCGCAGGACAAGACAAAACCGCCGGATTCTCAAAGTTTTTCGCCGTCCGCGCCGTATGGGGAGTCGAAGGCTGCGCCGGCAGAGGAGCCTCTGGTTCATCCAGGCGTCGTCAAATCCTACATCGCCATTCACGCCGTAGCGTTTGCGGCGCTTTTTCTCACCTTCAGCGTCGATGGCGAGGCGCTGTTCATGGTGGCGATCTCGGCGTTCTACTTCCTCATGTATGTCGGAACGCCCTACGCCATGGCGCGCGTCGGAAAGAAGCGGCTCGATACAAAGAGCTCATGGTCGAAATTCCTGGAGGAGCCGCATGACACGTTTACGGGCCCCATCACCGGCCGCGAAGCGTGGATACAGATTTGCCTGATCCCTGCCTGCGTCATGTCGGCCCTGACGCTGTTCTGCGTGATACTCGTATTTGTCCGCGGCGGATGAGAGATCGCGCGAGCGCTTTGTCGCGGCGCCACAATATTCAGAAAAGACAGCGCGATCTGCCGCGCAATAAAACGGCAGATCGGCGTACCGCCGTTTCAGTCGTTTCATGACGGACCAATATTCCTCCGCCAGCATGACGGTCATTGTGACGCAAAGCATTTCTCCGGATCGGACGGGTCTTCCGAGCCCCAGCGGCATTGATCGTCGGCGTAGTAATCGATCTTCCAGAAGACCTTGCCGACGCTCTCGACATCGAAAGCGCCGAAGTCATGCTCGCCATAAGGGTCGTTGTCTTCACTGAAGCCATCGAAGCGACGCACGCTGGCCATGATCTCGGCCTGTTTCAAGATTGGCAATTCGACAATGCTGCGCGTGATTATAATGAGCCTCTTTACTTCCCATTGCCTTTCGGCGTCAGAGGTGCCGTATTGGACCGCAGAGCGTCGTTCAGCTCTTGCGATCCGTTGCGTTTTGCGAGCGTCGCTCACTTATGCCTCCACCGGAGAGGTAGTCTCTATCATCAATGGCTATCGGGAAGAGGCAATGTCCTCGTTCACGATTTGGGTGCCACTCAACTGCAGGCAAATTCCCGCCCCCTCTCGTTGACGTCGCCCAAGACGCCGATGCGCTCGCCAAATCGCGCTTTGCGCCATAGCCTTTGGTGGAGCGGCGACGCAATCCGGGCGGCTGCTGTTTTCGCTTTGCGTATCGGTTTCTTCGCAGCTCGCCCGACATGTGATTTCTCCTTTTGTCTAAAACGGCCGGACCATCCAGCCGATGACGTGAGGTGCGGGCCGATAAGGGATGCGTCATCGATTAACACGAGCATCTTCGAGTGAACTGAGCGGGCAGTCGGTTGATGCACAGCCGGGAGGCGTCCCTGCCGGTCTGCTCCTCGTGATCCACCGGCTGTCTGATTGGACGGTTAGATAACGGGCGTGAGAAACGTTGAACGGGCAATGAACCGCATAAGCGCAAGAAACACACTACGCAGAAAATTCGCCGCCGACCTGCAAAAAGGGCAGGCGGCGCTTAATATGCCTGGGTGCAGGCGTGCAGCCGGCCCTGCTTATAGGGCTTAAGCTGATAGCGGATTGATCGCAATCCAATCCGGATTGACCAAGCGCTTCACCCTTGATGGTAGCCAATGCGTTCTCCCCGGATCGACGCATCCGCATTAAAAATAATGGCGTCATCGGTGCGGCGCACTGTCTGCGTCATCAGCCGCCGCGAACCTTCCGAAAGAGAGCGCGAGACCGACTGCAATATCGACGCCGATATTGTGCCCTGGCCGACAATGGAGCGCTCACCGAGCATGTCGGACACAAGCTGACAGGCGCGCTGGGAACGGATGCAATAAAATTCCTTGGCTTCGGTTTGATAAAAGAGTTTCACCACCGCTGACCGCAGAGTGCGCAGCCCACTCCCCAAGCTCCTGCAGGACCAGCCAGATAGCGGATATTAAATTGGTGTGCGCGAGCGTAAAGTAGCGACGGAGCCTCAATGCGCACATTGGTCGCCTCATCAATTAAGAAGCAGACCTTCTCGCCCTTCGGCCTTGCGCATTAGCCCAGTCTTAGCGCACCAGTAGATAAGGCCTGTCCAGCGGTTAAAGGATATTCTCCGCCAGCGTCGTCCGACATGATGTAGACGGTAGCCTTTTTCATCTGCGCAGTTCAGTGAAACGAAAATCGCACCGGCTGGTGCTTTCCGCCAGCGGTCCGCTTGAAGAATAATCTCTAACTCACCAAGCGCGCCTTCAAAAAGCTTTCCACTCCGGCGTGACTGGCCTCAGTTTGTCGGGATTCGCCACAGCTCGGCAAGCATCTGCCATTGAGGTAGACTGTAGAGAAGCGCTAATGGCCTGCATCGCAAGCGCTCGACGCATCAGAAGGAGCGAAGACACCCGCCAGCGCCGTGCCCAGCCCGCAAGGGGACGACCTTGGGATACAGAATCGCAAAATTGATCGGCCAGCAACCCGGCAGTGGTGCTGATTACTTCAGTCGGGTTTACAGGCCCGCGGATAGAGCTGTAATGCAATAGCTGCACGGCAGAACTTCTGCCCATGGTGAGCTGGAGCCCGTCCGGTCACGAAGCCGTCGATGACGACCTGCAAAGGTTATAGCAGTCATGGCGCGCGCCGGGACTGGGGTAAGGGTCGCTTTGCCGGATTCAGGCAGTGTTCAGGCCGCGTTTTCTTCCCGTGCACTCTTCTTTGGCGTCATCGGCGCTGCTGCCGTGATTTTTGTGGATCGGCCACGATCATGCACATGTCAGTTATGCGCCGCCGAAGATAAAGCGGATCGCCTTCCTGAAGCGGATGACAGCAGTCGCCCGAAGATCTTGATAAGGCGCAGGTGGAGAAGGCTTTACGCCACTCAACGTCAAAGCCGCAAAAACCGCGCGCTTTATGCAAGCCTGCTTTGGCATTTCTGGGCTGGCCCAACCGGCTGTACCGCCTGCCGGTGACGTGTGCCGCGCCCGCGCATGACGGACATGCGCGGACTGCGAATAGAAACGTGAAGAAGAGATGCCAGCCAGCATGGGCGTAGAGCGTCAAGACGGTAGGCGCGAGCATGAGGTCCCGTGGACCAGAGATGCCGAGTTTGTGCGCGCCCCACGCGGCGAGATATTCCAGTATGAGCAGGCCAAGCCAGTTTCGTTCAGACGGAGAAAGCGTGGTATGGCCTGCCTTTATTCAATTCCGAATGTTACCTGGAAAGGTTCAGGGGCTGATGGATATCAATAACAGTCCAGCCCGGCTCTGAAGCAGATCCGGCGAAGATTTCGAGTGGCGCTTCCGGTCCTGGTCCCAGCCTTTGCTTCACGATAAAGCGGCGCGCCCAGGTGCGCTCGCCAACGAAAATGCGTACTTCACCGTGAACACCCGTCCGGCGGTGATCCCCTGCAAGGTTGACCGCGACCAGCAGCTTTTGGAGGTCGAGGGTACGACAATTCCAACTGTTCCCAGCCCGTTATTGATTTCAGGACTGGATCGATAGTCTTTAAACATCTGGGCTTCAGCCGTATGCTTTTATTGAAGACCACTTCCGCCCCGCGCCATGGACGGGCAGTAGATCAAGATCACTGAGCGCAATCCAGTGATGCCGATTTGAGATATTGTTGCGCGCAGTTCCAGGATCGCAGGCGGCACTTGCACCCAGCGCACGCTGATGGATCGGCGTACGCGCGCCCGCATCAAGCCGGATCGGGATCATTTCGAGCCGGTGGTTGCCGCAAGTCAATCATGCAGCGGTTTCGGCATGCGAGACAATCCGGTTGAAGGTGGCGCTGGCGCTGATGTAAATGTTACCAGTGACCTGCCCTGACGCTTCATTACATACAGCGCCCATAGGCGCTTTACAAAATGCGATGCTCCGGATTTATCGCTCAGGCAAAGGTCCAGGCGACGGGGCAGTGATGTACGGCAGCGTTATTGGGCATATAACCCCCATTCGATGCGCTTGCGGGAAGCGATGCCACGCGGCGCATTTAGATGGCCATCCGGGCACAAGCCATGGAAACAGACGGCTCGCGCGGATCGTCGTATAGCGGCGAGCCGATTATCAGAATGTCGGTAGCTGTTGCAGCAGGATAATTCTCGCCGATAAAGCGCAACGTATCCGGCAGGCGCACGGCATCCGGGACAGGCATGCTCTGGCTCGCGTTCTGCGCAGCGCCTAATAGGGCGCGGACACAAGGCGCATTTACTGTGAGCTTGTTTTTCTCATGCCGGTAGGCTTTGCGATCCGGCACAGAAAAAGTGCAGATTGATTTCACGTTATATGCGTCGAGGATTTGCGCGCGTTCACCGGGCTCTATGTGCCCCGCCAAGAATTGCAAGATATCAAAGACGCGTTGCTTCGCTTGTTCGGGTGAAGCGGCGAAAGGCGTGAGGCCGATAATCAAGTCACCGGCCTGCGCGGGGATCGAAAGCGCGGCCCATGCTGAGAGCGCGCCAATAAGCGATACGATAAAGCGTTTCATCATGTTGTCTCCGGATTTTCAGGAATTTTTAAGAGCAGCAAGCGCAGCCAAAGCCTGCCCGATGAAGCGCTCACGGGCGGCGTTGATTTCGGCAAAGGCTTTTTGCGCAGCGGCATAGCGTTTGCGAGTTGCCTCAAAGACCGGGATGTGACGCTCTACATCGGCCTTGGCTTCAATGTGACCTGGGGTGAGAACCCGCGTGCCACGCGTGTATTTCAGGGATACGGAATCGGCGACCATAAAAAGGGCCGCACCTAAAGTCGTCTCCGCTGCAATTTGCGTCCAGACGAGGACAGCGTTGCCGTGATCGCCCCCGGCTGTCAGGAGAACATCAAGGTCGATACCTGCGTTCAGACCGCCAAATTGGATCGAAAAAACAATCGTCCAGGCAAGCGCACTGATGATCCCGATACCGAATACGGCGAACTTGTAGATGCGCCGCGTTGTCGAATGGCTCATAAAATGATGGACAGCTTCCATCGCCACCGCCATCGCTGGTACAATCATGGCCAAGACAACCGCCATCCACGGGCTTTCAACAAACACAGGGCTGCCGCTGTTAATGAGGTTGGCCGAAACATTGACCACCCCCATTATGAGTAAGATAGTGCATACGCCGAGCGCGAGACCCGTAGTGATTTTGTCGGTCAGTCCCCAATCCGGAAACGGTACATCGCGGTTTTCTCCGCCGCCGAGTGAGGCTGGAGAGTCCATATATTGAGGCTCATTGCGCAGGCGCTTTTCCAACTCCTTGCGCAATTTATTCGCCTCCTGATAGCCCTCAGCCGCGTCCTCCTCTTCGCGCTGCGCCACCTGGAAGGCACCGCCGGTCGCTTCATCAAAAACATGGTAATGAAATTCACGGTTGCGGCTTTCTGCATCGGGTGATGATTTAACCTGCTGTAAAAACCCATGATCGACGCGGGGGATTTTAGAGCCACCGCGTAAGCCGCCACCTCCCGCCGATGGAAAAGGGAGGATATCTGGTTCTGACATAAAAGTGCTCCTTTTACGGACGGAATTGTCCGACTTAAAAGGAGCACGAGAGAAAGGAGTTTTGGGGCGGTTAGCGGGTTGATTCCGGGAAACTCTTAGGCGTCTTTTAGATCAGCGACCTGACAATAGAGATAATGAATGCGCACGCGGTCTTTGCGGTAAACTTTCCGGAGCGGGCTCAGGCCAGAACTATCGGTTTCAAGATAATCCGATAACCAACGGTGGTCGTCGTCAGGAAAAAGTTTAATCAAGTCGGGAACAGTGAACACAGAACCGTCCGGCCAAAAAATATCTACTGTAAAATCATGCAAAGAATCTAATGCCTTAAGAAACTCTCGCCGACTGCCAAAAATTTTGTATTCCTGCAAAATACGACACCAAACCAAATTGTAAATTGGGGTCTTTGACAGTTGCCAGTCCGCCATAACGATCAATCTTCTATTGTCGGCGGCGCTCAAGGCAGACTCTCCATTGGGATTATTGGGTGGTTTGCCTCCTTCCGGGGATGGGACTGCGACTGAAACGCTGCGATTATCCAAATTCATAGGTCCCTCCACGCTTGCCTGGAAGCACCACCAACTAATGCCTCAAAAATATAATGGTCTACCATGGTAGACCATGCAAGCAAAAAAGAGTCTAATCGAGTCCTTTTTTGATCAACCAATCGCTAATGGCTTGTTCTATCGCGTCTTTCTTTGTCATTCCTAGTTCATCGGCAGCACGGTCGAATTTCGCGGCAAGCTCCTTCGATGTGCGCACCTGTATCCGCCCATCGAGTCTGTTCTTTTCATGATCCGCCCGCATATCTGGTAACGGTTTTTGGCGGATGCCGTCTTCAATATTCTCACTCAAATTCTCTGCGGCTGTACGCGCCGAAACACTATTATTTCCTTCAATAATCGTCAGTGTACCATTCTTTTCCAGTGCGATGCGAGCTTTTTGATACTCGCGATTTATTCGCTCAAATTCCTTGTTTACCTGTATACTTGGAGGGCCGGGGTGAGCCACAACTCTGAGATTATTTCCCCGTCCGTACGCTACGCTCATAACATCGTGATAATAGTCATTGATGACCATGGAGAGATCATTGATAGTTGCGTCTTCCGATATTTGTTCGAGAACACAGTTCAAAATTTGATCGCCAACCGCTGCAATTTCGACTCTCTCTCCATCTCGAAGCCACTGGCGTTCAAAGTCATTAAGGGCATTGTTGATCTTAAGCGTCGCTTCAATAACCGCAGGAGTTCGCGGTATATCTAGTCGCGGAATAAAGTATGCGTCCGGCGGCCAGCCGTCATACTCGTCAACTTTCGCCGTTGTATTTCTTTGAGCTTTGCTCACTGCACCCACATCCTCGCGGCTTTACCCTGTGATCACATTCCAAAGTGATATATCCAAAATTGGCCTGAATTGCTGATAGCGCCTATCACCACCAAAATCTTATAACCAGCACGTCCGTATAGGTTTTAACACAGAACACCGCAAGATTTCAGGGGAGTTAACACTCTGAAAATACGTGTTATTTACCAATCAGGCGAGTTTAACGAATGGTCGGGCTAAGTTCGAGGGTCTGTGTCGCTGGCGGATCGGCCTTAATGATCGCACTGACCTTGGTGTGGAAGTAACCAGCGGGACAATCGCTGCGGTCTGCGTATTTCAAGAACAAAACATCGGTCGCACCGCGCTCCCGGACAGCCATGGGGGCGCAGAGCATTTTGACGCCGTAGCGCGTCCTGCGTTCCGGCAACCCAAAATCCGGGGCATAAGGCACCCAGCGCTTATCCCTGCCCTGATAGGCGAAGCCAATATTCGCTGTGACGCTTTCGGATTCCTGCACGACGTTGCGGCATTGCCCCGGCTCGACTAGATACCAGCCGTCCATGAGCGCCTTGGTTGAGAACAGGTATTCGATGACGGTAAGCGTCCCGACCGCGAGGTTCGTGTTGCCTTCATTGCAAACATTGACGCGGGAGAAGTAAACCTGCGCCTGTGCAGGTGAAACGAGGGCCGTGAAACTCGCCATCGCCGCTATGATTGCCATGTGTTTCATGTGCGGCCCTCAAAAGCTGCGGCGCGTCAAACTGCTATTTGGCTTATTCGCCGCCTCCGGCCCGCGAGGGAAAGTCCGGCCAGCCCCGCCAGCATCAATGGAAAAGCGGCAGGCAGGGGCACCTCGGAAGGCTCATCGAGAAAGGCGGGATTGCTCAGAAAGCCTGCTGTGTCGAAAGTGAACGCGCCATCAAGCGTTTCCATGAAGATGGAGGCCGTATGGATAAAATCGAGCGTGCCCCGCGTTCCTGCGCCGATAAAGGCTAGCAAGTCGGCCTGGAAAACGTAATGGCCTGGGTCAAGAAGCAGGCTCATGGACCGGGTTTGATCGACGCTCTGCTGCAATATGTCCGGCGCTCTGTAACCAGTCGTTCCCTTTACAGGTCCGAAGATGTCGTCTTGTTGAACGACGAGTGTCGTGGAAACTTGAAAGCTTTCGGCAGGTTCAAACACTGGATCATTGTCGAATATGTCTGCCATGCCTTCCAGCAGCACTGAGAATGTGAACGTGCCGCCGGTCGTTACTGTAAAGCCCTCAAGGATACTGGCCGTGGCCTGCGTCGAGAAATCATAGCCGCTATTCTCGACATATACGCCCATTTCGCCGGTCGTGGCGTTCGCATAGGCGGAAGCATTCGTTGTCGCCCCTGCCGTGCTGTCGGATACCGAGCAGGAGACGGTCGGCGCGGTGGAGAACTGATCGCAGCGCTCGGGCGGCTGCGTGGTCGTGGTATCCGTGGCGATAGTTAATGCCCGGATTGTGGCGGCGTTCGCCTCCAAAGGAGCAATAGAAAAAACAGCGGCCAACGCAATCGCCGCCGCTGAAGCGTGAAGAGATTTAGACACAACCATTCCCCATTTACCGGCGCGAAATGCGCGAAACTGCCCGAATTTAGGCTAACTTCTTTATGAAAGTTGGTATTGATACGTATACAAACGGGTTTGCGCGGGTCTGACCAAATATCCTGCACATTTCGTTTCGCCAACCGGTATTGACGGGCGTAGGTTTTCCGTAATATACCAACTTTCATAAATTAGTTGGGATTTCTTTCTTGCATGCGTTATGCTCGTGCGCATGGCGCAATCCAGACCCAAAAATGCCAATCACCCCAAGCGCGGCTCGTCTATCAAAGTCGAGCCAATTCGTGATCTTGCTGCGATCAACACGATAAAAAAGCAGCTTGCGGATAAGCCGCGCGATCTGTGCCTGTTCACCTTTGGCATCAACACGGCCTACCGTGCGAATGAATTGCTATCCCTCAATGTTGGGCAAGTGGCGCATTTGAAACCTGGCGACCGGCTCGATCTCAAGCAATCTAAGAACCGTAAATATCGAGGAACAATCCTCAATGAGACGGTGATCCGGGCTGTACGAGGCTGGCTAGAACAGCATCCTGACCCGCGCGCCAAAGCGCCGTTATTTCCCTCGCAAAAGAGTGGTGACGCCTTAAGCGTTTCCACGCTCAACAATATGCTCAAGACCTGGTGCCGGGACGCGGGACTAAAAGGAAACTTTGGCAGTCACACGCTGCGCAAAACCTGGGGTTATCAGCAGCGCGTTTTTAAGGAACGCCCTGTCGCATTGCTCATGACGGCTTTTGGCCACTCTTCGGAAAAACAAACGCTCGATTATCTCGGCATCGAGCCGGATGAAATCTGCGCGCTCTACGAGATGGAGCTATAACATGATGTTCTTCATGCAATCGGATGTACGCCAAAAAATATTCGCCCTCAATTTTCCCGCAAACTGCCCGGCACATCGGAACAAACGCGATAAGTTCGCCTTATTCCGGATTATGGATAGCCAATTTATCCTTGTACGGATGATGTTGAGTCTATATGTTCCTGTTTCGTTCTTAACGGCAAAACAAGGAGCAGCCTATTGGGCGGTAAAAGGATGGACCAGGAATTCAAAATTCGGCTTTCGACAATGCGGCGCAGACTTCTGGAAAGCGCGCCAGTGGAGAATGCGCCAAGCTTTCATGTCCATCCTAGTATGCTCGAATATGCTGCCGCAGTCGGCAGACAACTTGCGGACAATGACTTCAAAGAGGTCGAGGCGAAGCGGCAGAAGGATTATACTGACTGATATTAGGAAAGGAATTTGAGAAATGCGCGTTGCGATCTACGCCAGATTTTCACGGGATATTCAGAATGACCGCTCGGTGGAGGATCAGGTCAGGATTTGCCGCGAGCGCATTTCTAAAGAAAATGGCTGGCGCGTAATCGAAGTTTATTCCGATCATGCGCTTTCCGGCGCAGGAATGGCCAAGCGCGCAGGGCTGCAATCGCTAATGCGCGATGCTGCGTCCGGTTACTTTGATCTTGTAGTGTCAGAAGCCCTCGACCGCGTTAGCCGTGATCAGGCTGACACGGCCACGCTCTACAAGCGGCTTACGTTTCACGGCATTAAAATTCTCACGCTCTCTGAGAACTGGGTTGGCCCGATGGAGGTCGGCCTGAAGGGGCTTATGAACCAGCTCTTTCTCGATGATCTCAAACATAAGGTGCGGCGCGGCCAGCGCGGCAATGTTGAGAGCGGCAAGATTGCTGCCGGTTTATCCTACGGCTATGAGGTCGTGCGGAAGTTCGACGCCAAGGGAGAGCTGGTGCGCGGCGAGCGCAAGATCAATGCGGAGCACGCCGCGATTATCCATCGGATTTTCCAGGAATACGATGCGGGAAAATCTCCCCGCGCCATCGCCATTGGCCTGAATAAAGACGGCATTGCAGCCCCGCGCGGCGGCAAATGGAACCCGAGCACTATTCATGGGCGAATTGAGCGCGGCTACGGCATCTTGTGCAATCCGCTTTATAGTGGGCGCATAGTCTGGAACCGGGTGCGTGAAGATAAAGAGCCGGATACGCTGCGCCGAATCCCGCGCGTCAATGACAAGGAAGAATGGATCGAAAAGGAAGCGCCGGAGT
>JAWKHJ010000103.1:0-7519 GCA_041394905.1 Bryobacterales bacterium
CTTCTTCTATCTGAATGGACCAAGTTATTTTCTCGTGGCGGTCATGCTCGACACGATCCTCGCCTATCATTTCTGGCGCATGGCGAAGGCCCAACTGTTCGCGGCGCCGCTCTGCCTTATTTTCCTCTTCGAGATCGCGTTCGTCACCTTCACGCAGGCGGTCGGTTTCTCGACCTTCTGGACCATGTTCGTCCTGAACCGCCTCTTTGAGCTGACGCTGCTATACCTGATCGGCTGCTCATTCTTCCGCATTCGCATCATGCGCCTGCAGAAGAAATTAAAGGAGCCTATCACCGACTGGCGCGTCAGGTTCGTCGTCGGGTAGCCGGGAAAGGCCGCGCGCGTCATTGCGGCTAAAAGCTGCTGGCCGTGCAAAAAGCGCGGCAAAGCTTTCTTGCTTCCGATCGCCGCCGCCGCAGGAAACGCCGTCTTGAGCGGCGTTCAGACCCGGCCAATTTCGAAGGTACTTTGCGACCATCGACTATGGCCGGGGCAGTCTTGGTCCGGCTTTTTCTCAGGCGATGCGCCCGTCAATGGAATTTCGTTTCTTCCCGGGCGAGTTCATCGGCGAGCAGGCGCAAAATCGCCAGCAGTCGCGAATTCACGGTCACTTTTCTGCCAGTCGACAAGGTCACGGTGACGGTTCCGTCCGCCGCCGATCCGGACAATTGCTGGCGCCACACGGCGCCATCGAAAAGATCAAGTTTCATAAGCTCGCCATCGCCGTCGTGCAGCGCGGCTAAGTCAATAAACTCTGAATAATCTCGTGTCACGTCCACTCCCGTGTGCGCGATACCCCTGAGCAACTCATTGGCCTGCGGCCTCATAAAGAAGGCCAAGTGCGGCGGCGTGTTTGAACCCTTGCGGAAAACGCTGGCGATATTTGGCGGCCAATTCCAAAAGCGCCAACGAGGCCTCGTCGCGTACCCCGCCTTCGATCACCGCGAGGTTTTCGTCGAGGAAGAGATAGGCAAGAAAGAGCGCCTGTACCGAAATATGCCGCCGGTCGGCGAGACGCTCGAGCGCCTTGACCGGAATCGGCCGCACGCCTGCTTCCATGCGCGAATAGACTGGCTGGCTGATGAACAAAAGCTCGGCCATTTCGGTCTGGGTGAGATGAAGATCAGACCGCAACACGCGCAACAGCGAGCCGAATTCGAGCACGGAAAAACACTCCGGACTGCGCCCAGATACTGCGCCTCATGTCGGAAAGTGGCAAGACATCATATGAAATAATCCGCACCCCAATAACGCGAATTTCGCAGTTTATTCTGCCGGCGAATAAGTTATTCGCCGGCAGAATAAGACCCCTCGAAAAAAGAATAGCGCCCCCGAATTTAGAATAGGGAGGAGTTCCTCAATTGCGTCCATGCGCGTCAAAATCCTTTGCGATGGCGCAATGGAGGTCGCGATCAATGGCGAGGAACAATAACTCAAAACGCGAGCGGTCAAAGCCCAATGGGGCGCAGAAATCCGTCAAGGCGCGGGCGAAGGCGCGCGCCGACAAAAGCCCCTTTTTGAGCATCGATGAGGCCGCGCTCTATCTCCGCGTCAGCGCCCGCGCGCTGGAGCATTTCAGGGGCGAGGGCGGCGGGCCCGCCTACCGGAAACATGGCGGCTCGATCGTCTATCATATCCATGATCTCGACAGCTGGTCGTCCCTTCGCCGCTTCTCCTCGACCTCGAAAAAGGCCGAACCATGAGACGCGGGGCTGCGACAATCATCGCGGCTTCCGGCGCGGCGATCGCGGTGGTTTCGATCGCCAGCGTCGTCACATTTCCGCCGACCCTCGTCTGGAACGCCTCGGCGAGCGCCCCCATCGGGCTCTATCGGATTGAGCGGAACGAGCGGCTCGAAGTCGGCGACTTCGTGCTCGTCAGGCCCGAAGAAGAGCTCGCGAAACTCATCGCCGAGCGCAGCTATTTGCCGGAAAATATCCCGCTCCTGAAGCGCGTCTCGGCGCTTCCCGGCGATGAAATCTGCCGCGAATCGCAAGCGATATTCATCAACAATGTGCGCGTCGCGGATGCGCTGATTTTCGATTCTTTGGGCCGAATTATGCCGTCCTGGAGCGGGTGTTTCACGCTCGAAAGCGATGAGAGTTTCCTCCTCAACGATCCCGAAAACTCGCTTGACGGGCGGTATTTCGGGGCGACGGAAGTGACGGACGTGATCGGCGTCGCGCGACCCGTCTGGGTGCGGAGATGATCGCGATGATTGGTGCGGCGAAGGGGCGGATAGGGGGTAGGCGGAGGAATGCGCCGGTAATTGGCGAGGACTTGGCTATATTTGCGAAAGGGGCGGCTGCCCCTCACTCTAGCGTCGTGGAAACGGGGTCGCGTGTGCGCCCCAAGCGACGGAAACGAGGAGGAGCAGCCATGGAGCATTATGCCGGGATCGACGTGTCGATGGAACAATCAAGCCTGTGCGTGATCGACGGAAAGGGCGAAATCGTCCTGGAGACGGTGGTGGACACCCATCCGGACGTCATCGCCGATGCGTTGTCGCCTTATGAGGCGACGCTGAAACGGGTCGGCCAGGAGACAGGCGCGCTGTCGCCATGGATCCACAAGCACCTTCGCGCGCATGGCCTGCCCATTGTGTGCATGGAGGCGGGCCATACGCGCGCAGCGCTCAAATCCATGCGCAACAAGACGGACAAGAATGATGCAAGGGGGCTCGCGCAGATCCTTCGCACGGGATGGTTTCGGCCGGTCTATATCAAGAGCGATGACGCCTATCGCATGCGGCTGTTGCTCACCGCGCGGCGCAATCTGAAGCGCAAATTCCTTGATCTGGAGAACGCGGTAAGGCACTCGCTGAAAGCCTTCGGCATCAAGCTCGGACATGTTGCGCGCAAGGATTTTGAGCGAAAGGTCCGCGAAAACCTGGCTGATGACCCGGTCATGGCGGGCATGGTTGACGGGCTTTTGATCGCGCGCGCCGTACTCTGGAAGGAATATGTGAAGCTCAACGGTCTCGTCGTGCGCGTCGTCGGCCGGGACGAGTTGATGCGGCGATTTACATCGGTTCCAGGCGTCGGTCCAATCACCGCGATGAGCTT
This sequence comes from Bryobacterales bacterium, assembly GCA_041394905.1. GTDB lineage: Bacteria > Acidobacteriota > Terriglobia > Bryobacterales > UBA6623 > RI-231. The sequence continues at coordinate 3,066 of JAWKHJ010000103.1, forward strand.
CCGGGCGGCGGTCGACGATCCGGGAAGGTTCTTGAAATCGCGCATTGTCGGCGCCCATTTTGGTTTGACGCCGCGGCGATATCAGTCGGGAACCAGCATCGATTATGGCGGCCGTATCTCCAAGCTTGGCGACCAGGAAGTGCGGGCCTCGCTCTATGAAGCGGCGAACGTCCTGCTGACGCTGAAACGCGGGAAAGACCCGCTCAAATCATGGGGGCAGAAGATCGCGAAAAAGCGCGGTCACAAGGCCGCCTGCTGCGCGGTCGCGCGCAAGATCGCGATCATTCTGCACGCCATGTGGCGTGACGGAACCCCCTATGGCGCGCCGAAAAGGCCGCCGCATTTGTTGCAGATCGCCGCCTGAAACGGCGCTGAAAGGGAAGGAAAACGACGACAGGTTTTGAGAGGAATCCGCCCCAAAAGCGGATCGATTGGACGGGATGCTGTGACCAGCGGGAAGCTCGCAATCTTGCCTGTGACGCCCTCAATCGAGGAGCGATCACGCGGAAATGCATGTGATTTGAAGCCCCGCCGCATCCGATCGGAAAATGAACCGGCGCATCCAGATGCGGCGAGTTCGGAAGAGTGTATGGACCGTCTGATTGATGAAGTTTCGACGCGGATTCTCGAGGAAGATTTGTGATGGAAAAACGAAGTCGAATATGAGAGAAAGGAGGCGCGGATCATGTCGAAGCAAGAGAAGATCCGTAAGCCAATTAAGAGGGCAAGATTAAAGCTTTGGCGCCACTGGGCGCGCAAAGCCAGTCTGCACGTCGCTTCTGGTGGAGTCACCCGCGAATTCACTAGCGCCAAATGGCGCCAGCCCCGGCCGGGGCCTTCTTCACCTCGAATTCATCCGCCGGATCAATTTCCTTGGCCTCGCCAATCCGGCTGCGAAGGGCGCCAGGCGATCCCATGAACGACGACGACGAGTTCCGTCCGAGATTGGGCCGCATCCGGTCTATCGGCGGGCGCGCGGCGAAGCGCTTTACGGCCAGGCTCTACGCCCGCATGGAGAAGGCGCGGCCCGGCGTCTTTGCGAAGCGCTCGGGCGCGAGGTTCTCCGGCGCACGGATCGGGCGCGGCGCCGGCGTCGCCGCAAGCTTTGCGCATCGCGCGCACCCTTTCGCGAAGTTCCGCGCGCGCCGGGTTGCGGTCAAGATCCGCTCGGTGCGGCTGGGGAAGAACGGCCTCGCCAAGGCGCGGGCGCATCTTCGCTATATCCAGCGCGACGGCGCCCATAGGGACGGAACGCCTGGCAAGCTCTATGGGCCGGCGCGGGACGCGGTCGACGGCGCGGCGTTCCTCGAAGAGGGCAAGACCGACCGCCACCAGTTCCGGATCATCCTGTCGCCGGAAGAGGCGGGCGAGCTCAAGGATCTCAACAGTTTCACGCGCGACGTCATGGCGGCGGCGGAACGCGATCTCGGAACGACGCTCGACTGGGTCGCGGTCAATCATTACGACACCGATCATCCCCATGTGCATGTGGTCCTTCGCGGCCGCGCCGATGACGGCAGGGACCTTGTCATTGCGCGCAATTACATCACCCACGGGTTCCGGGGCCGCGCCGAGGAACGCGCGACGCTCGAATTGGGCGAGCGACGCGATCTCGAGATCGCGAGGAGCCGCATGCGCGAGGCGACGCAGGAGCGCTTCACCTCGATCGACCGCGAACTCCAGGAATTGAACTCAGGCGGCGTCGTCACCTTGAGCGAGCCGAAGACGGTTTATGACCGCTTCCGGTCGAAGCTCTTCATGGCGCGCCTCCGAACTCTCGAAGCGATGCAGCTTGCGCGCCGGGAGCGCGACGGCTGGCGATTGTCGCCCGCGATTGAGGAGACGCTCCGCGGCATGGGCCGGCGCGGCGACATCATCCGCTCGATGGAGCATGCCGTCGGCGACCGGCTCTCGCTTCATCATTTGCACGACTTCGCCGCCGAGACGGCGCCTTTGAGGCTCATCGGGCGGGTCATCGGATCGGGCGCCGCCGATGACGCGCATGAGCGGCGTTTCCTTGCGGTCGACGGCGCCGATGGGAACCAGTGGCATGTCGAGATCGATCTGAAGCCCGGCGCCATGCCGCCGGAAGGCGCGATCATTGAGGTTTCCAGAGGCGTGGGGAGCCCTCGCAAATCCGATCTCACCATCGCGGCGATCGCTGAGAAGAATGCCGGAGTCTATTCGAACGAGCTGCACGAGATCGCCGATCCGCGCTCGACCGCCGACTATCGCCTGACGCACAAGCGCCGCCTTGAGGCGCTGCGGCGCGCGCGCGTTGTCGAGCGCGAGGCTGACGGAAGCTGGCGCGTGCCGGAGGACTATCTGAAACGCGCCGCCGAGTTCGAACGCGGACGGGCCGCGGCGAATATCCGCGTGCTGGCCTTTGTGTCGCTCGAAGAGCTGCCGCAAGCCCGCGCGCGCACCCTGCTCGATGATGCGCTGGAAAGTCACGCGAAGCTCGAAACTGTACCTGCCGGTTTCGGCGGCGAATTGCGCGGCGCGCTCGTCGCGCGCCGGCGCTGGCTGATCGAGCAAGGCCTAGCGACGGAAGAGGGCGCGCGGCTCGTCATCGACCGGAAGCGGCTGGCGCTGATGGAGCATGAGGCCGTCGCCGCGGCCGGCGCGCGGCTGTCGAAGCAATTGGGCAAGGCTTTCGACCAGCCGGTTGTGGGCGAACGCTTGACCGGGATTTATCGGCAATCCGTCGATCTGCCGGTAGGACGATTCGCCGTGGTCGAGCGGTCCAAGGAATTCTCGCTCGTCCCTTGGCGGGATGCGCTGGAGGCGCGGCGCGGGCTCGAGATTTCCGGGGTCGTCAAGCAGGGCGGGATCACCTGGGAGTTCGGCAGGACCCGCGGCGGGCCGGCGCTTTAGGGCCGGAAACGGCGGACTTAGGGGAAATTATCAATTGATCGTATTATCAGAAAGCTTGCCAAATGCATGAATACGCCCTATATGGAGGCTGGAGGATGACCCTGATGAAACTCGAAGCCATAGACCGTTTGCCGCCCAAGGAAGCGTCGGCGCCCTTTCCGCTGGCGGCGGGCGATTACGGGATCACCGACGCGGAAGGCCTCGCCATGGCGGAGGCCGCGGTCAATCTCTTCCGCCTCTGGGGCCTCACCGACGCGGAAGCCTGCACGCTTCTCGGTGGGATTTCGACGGCGACCTATAATCGCTGGAAGCGCGGCGAGATCAGCCGCCTCAATGTCGACCAGAAGACGCGGCTTTCCATCCTGATGGGCATACACAAGGCCTTGCGCATTCTCTTCACCGAGAATGAGCGCGTCTACGCCTGGGTCAAAAAACCGAACAAGGCCTTTGGCGGGCGCTCGGCGCTCGAGATCATGCTGCAGGGCCAGATCATGGATCTCTTTGACGTCCGCTTCTATCTCGATGCGGCGCGCGGCTGATGGCGCCGCCGATAACGCGCCTTCGCTGGCGCAAGACGCACCGGATTATTTCAACGCGTCATCCGCCGATCGATCTCTTCGAGGACATCGCCGACCCCGCGAAATGGGATGCGATCGCCTCCGGCGAATCGAAATCAAACGCGCGTGTCGCGGCGAGCATCGGACGGCTGGAACTCGTGCCGCCCGAGCGGCGCGTCGGCGGCGCCGGTTCAAGCTATGTCATGGCGCCCTTCGTTCATATCAGCCCGCGCTTTCAGGGGCGGTTTCATGACGGAAGTTTCGGCGCCTATTACGCCGCGAACAGGTTCGAGACCGCCGTTGCCGAGACGACCTTTCATCGCGCGCGCATCTACGCCGACACCGACGAACGCCCGGGCTGGTTCAGCCAGTTCCGCGAACTCGTCGGATCGGTCGACGCCCGCGTTCATGACATCAGGGGGCGAAGGGAATTCGAAGCGTGCCTTGCGGCGGACAGCTATGCCGCCTCGCAGGCGCTGGCGCGCGAGCTTCGCGCCGGCGGCTCCAATGGCGTCGTCTATCCGAGCGTGCGCGATGGCGAAGGCCAATGCGTCGCCGCCTTCTGGCCGGATGTCGTCTCAATCCCGATCTTGGGGCGGGCGCTCGCCTATCACTATGACGGCGAACGCATCGATCTCATCCGGGATGAGGCGAGCAAGGAAGTGTGGAGGATTGTGTGAGCTCTGGAACGGGAGCCCCGGTCAGGAGATGAAGTAGCCTGATCAAATATAAAGAGTCTCGAAGGTGAGGCAGGTTTGACTTTTTATCGTATAGGAGAAGGGCTCAATCGCCGTATTAGGCCAGAGTAGTACACATCGAATACCATTCAGAATAACTGCCTATTTCGCCAGGGGGAGACATGACGCGCAGGTTTATCGGATTCGGCGCCAAAGACATCGAGGCGAGGGCGCAATCGAACCCGGAAGATATTCCTGACCTCATTGAAGAGCTGACGCACCGGAAGTCCGCAGGCGCGCGACGATTGCTAGAAAAGCTGAAGCGCACAGGCGGAAAAGCGCC
>JAWKHJ010000104.1:0-1890 GCA_041394905.1 Bryobacterales bacterium
GAGGTCACCAAGTTATATAACAGATTGAAATTAGGCTGATTTTTCCAGCCTAATTTTATTTGTGGAACACCATAACGCATTTAGAATCAAAAGATTTATAATAAAGATATGGGTACCTATCATTTATTCATGGACGAATCGGGTGATCATAGCCTCAAGTCTGTTGACAGTAGTTTTCCTGTGTTTGTGCTTGTTGGGTTACTCATTGAAGATAGTGAATATTTAAGAATGTGTAACCAGATTGAAGCTTTTAAGAAGAAGTATTTTAATACAAATGAGGTAGTTTTACATAATCGAGACATTCGTAAATGTAATGGCGCATTCCAAATCCTATTTGACCTAAATATAAAACGGAAGTTTTATAATGACTTGGAAAAGATTTTAAGTACTGCAAATTACAAAATAGTCGCATCGGCCATTAATAAAGAAAAGCATATTGAACGCTACGGTAAATTAGCGGATGATCCCTATGAAATAGCCCTAACATTTGTTCTCGAGCGTGTTCTATTCGAAACAGATGCTAATCATGGACAGACATCTCTCAGGGTAATGATTGAAGGTCGTGGTGATAAAGAAGATGCCTCTCTCGCCAAAAGATATAACGAAATTCTTTATAGGGGCACCGGACAAGTAACTTCGGATAGGCTTAGAAGAACATACGAAGAAGGGCTTATTGTGCGCAAGAAAAGCGACAATGATTGCGGCCTACAGCTTGCTGATTTATGTGCCTATCCTATCGCAAGACACGTTATGAATAGTAATGAGCCAAACCCTGCGTTCGACGTAATTAAGTCAAAAATCCGGAGTGGCGCTCGGGGATTTATGGGTTACGGAATAAAAATATTTCCTCAATAAAAAAACAAAAAGCCTCCTTATTGGAAGCCTAGTGCCGACCGAGGACACCCCGATCCATTGGCAATATATCAAATTATTATGCTTATGTCAAGAGGTTCACGACGAGTGCTAATAATAAAATTATACTTCGTGTCGCCGTAATACCATTTATTTTACAATAGTACTGAGATTATACGAAAAAATGGACATTATAAATGAAATATTGTACAATATACTACATGTCTACTGAGGTTTTGGAGATCGGTTACGGTAGTAAGCCAGCTTTTAAAGAGGGTACTCTTTTTCGTGATGATTCCGTAAATTATATCGGCCTAGAATTACCGACTAGCTTTGATGGTTCTTTTGTGTGGGCTTCAGATCCTCGTGATTTTACGCATGTAACGGGCAGTATGGATATGATGCCTTTTCGTGACGAAGCATTTGATTATGTGCTCATGCGAAGTGTATTCGGCCAATTTAATTCACAGCCTTCTATAGTTTCAGCAGTACGCACCGGTATATATGAATGTATGCGTATTCTTAAACCAAATGGAAAAATGGTAGTTTCGGAAGAAAACACGCCTCGAGATGCGGAATACATCGAACGAGAGCTAAAGTCAGCAGGCTTTGTTATTGAAGCTTCACAATATATGTCAGAGAAATCCTGGGATGAAACACCCGAAGATGATGAATATCGGGCTACAAGAAGTCTTTTCTATACAGCTAAACCAGAAGGTGCACATGGAAGCTATTTCGGTACACCAAATATAGTCGTTGGTGTTAAGCCTGAAGATATAGAGTTCGAAACTAGAATGAGAGATGTCATGTCTAATTTTTATGAAGAACGTGATTCAATGGAAGATTGGCATGTCAGAAAACTACCATTCAAGATTCCGAAAAGGTAGTAATTTAAACTGTTCAACCCGTTTAATGAGTATGGTATTTATTTTTTAGGGTGCATCAACTCCAAGTTTCTGTAATTTGATATCTAGGTCCATTGTAGAATCTATCAATGTGTTCCACTCTAGTCCCGTAAGGTTCACCAGCTAAAGAGTC